>NZ_OZ244994.1:0-1617500 GCF_965223445.1 Oceaniradius stylonematis | reverse complement strand
CTCCGCCGAAACGCGGCTCGCGAAAGCGGTTTGCGCGCAAGGCGCGTGCGAGATGAGCGGTGATCAGGATTACAGGTGTCTCTCGGCATTTGCTGTGCAATTGCCTGCCGACACCAACGTCGTTTTGCCAGGCGAAACGACTTGGGGCGTTAGCTCAGCTGGGAGAGCACCTGCTTTGCAAGCAGGGGGTCATCGGTTCGATCCCGATACGCTCCACCAAATCAACAATTCCGGGCGGCCGGCCAACCAACCCCGCCCGTTGCGCAGGCGCCTTTTGAGGCGACGCGCTGTCATCTGCCGAAGGAATAAGGTTTGCGGTTTGCGCTCCGCGCAAGCTGCTTGTTTTGCATACATCGTAAAGAGAAGATTTGTCCGGGCTTCACACCGTGAAGCGTCGGCGGCCATGCTCCAATGGCCGTCACCATGATTGGTCGCCTAACCGCGCCATCGGACAGGTCTCGAGAAGCTGGTCTTTTCTGCCAAGTCCGTGCGCCAGCATGGGCATTGGCAATGAGAACGATCAAGTGTCTTAAGGGCATTTGGTGGATGCCTTGGCATGCACAGCCGATGAAGGACGTGATACGCTGCGAAAAGCCATGGGGAGCTGCGAATACGCTTTGATCCATGGATATCCGAATGGGGAAACCCACCTTAGATACTTGGAAATTCAAACAAGCCGTACGGCTTGACCATTCATGCCCTCGGGCCTGTTTGGTTTCCAAGTATCGAGACAAGGTATCTTATCCTGAATACATAGGGATAAGAAGGGAACGCGGGGAACTGAAACATCTAAGTACCCGTAGGAAAGGACATCAACCGAGACTCCGTCAGTAGCGGCGAGCGAACGCGGACCAGGCCAGTGGCGATTGGGAGACAAGCGGAACATTCTGGAAAGGATGGCCATAGTGGGTGACAGCCCCGTACGCGTAATGCAACCAATCGTCCTCGAGTAAGGCGGGACACGTGAAATCCTGTCTGAACGTGGGGGGACCACCCTCCAAGCCTAAGTACTCGTGCATGACCGATAGCGAACCAGTACCGTGAGGGAAAGGTGAAAAGCACCCCGACAAGGGGAGTGAAAGAGTACCTGAAACCGGATGCCTACAAACAGTCGGAGCGCGCAAGCGTGACGGCGTACCTTTTGTATAATGGGTCAACGACTTAATGTGGCGAGCAAGCTTAAACCGATAGGTGTAGGCGCAGCGAAAGCGAGTCTGAACAGGGCGTTCAGTTCGTCGCATTAGACCCGAAACCGAGTGATCTAGCCATGAGCAGGCTGAAGGTTGGGTAACACCAACTGAAGGGCCGAACCCGTATCTGTTGCAATAGATTGGGATGACTTGTGGCTAGGGGTGAAAGGCCAATCAAACTCGGAAATAGCTGGTTCTCTGCGAAATCTATTTAGGTAGAGCGTCAGCCGAATACTCCCGGGGGTAGAGCACTGGATGGGTAATGGGGACTCACCGTCTTACTGATCCTAACCAAACTCCGAATACCGGGAAGTAATAGCTGGCAGACACACGGCGGGTGCTAACGTCCGTCGTGGAGAGGGAAACAACCCTGACCGCCGATTAAGGTCCCCAAGTTATGGCTAAGTGGGAAAGGAAGTGGAAATCCCAAAACAACCAGGATGTTGGCTTAGAAGCAGCCATCATTTAAAGAAAGCGTAACAGCTCACTGGTCTAAATAAGGGTTTCTGCGCCGAAAATGTAACGGGGCTAAAGCCATACACCGAAGTCGCGGGCTCGCAAGAGCGGTAGCAGAGCGTTCCGCAAGTCAGTGAAGGGATACCCGCGAGGGATCCTGGAGATACCGGAAGTGCGAATGTTGACATGAGTAACGATAAAGGGGGTGAGAGACCCCCTCGCCGAAAGTCCAAGGGTTCCTGCTTAAAGTTAATCTGAGCAGGGTTAGTCGGCCCCTAAGGCGAGGCCGAAAGGCGTAGTCGATGGGAAGCAGGTTAATATTCCTGCACCCGGAGGTAGTGACGAATGCCGTAAATCGTCATCCCTTATCGGATTGGGATGGCGGTGATGGTGTTCCGGGAAATAGCTCCTCCGTACGGACCGTACCCGAAACCGACACAGGTGGACAGGTAGAGTATACCAAGGCGCTTGAGAGAACTATGTTGAAGGAACTCGGCAAATTGCACGCGTAACTTCGGAAGAAGCGTGACCCTTTTGCGGGCAACCGCGGGAGGGTGGCACAGACCAGGGGGTAGCGACTGTTTATCAAAAACACAGGGCTCTGCGAAGTCGCAAGACGACGTATAGGGTCTGACGCCTGCCCGGTGCCGGAAGGTTAAGAGGAGAGGTGCAAGCCTTGAATTGAAGCCCCGGTAAACGGCGGCCGTAACTATAACGGTCCTAAGGTAGCGAAATTCCTTGTCGGGTAAGTTCCGACCTGCACGAATGGCGTAACGACTTCCCCGCTGTCTCCAACATAGACTCAGTGAAATTGAATTCCCCGTGAAGATGCGGGGTTCCTGCGGTTAGACGGAAAGACCCCGTGCACCTTTACTATAGCTTCACACTGGTATTCGCCAAGGCATGTGTAGGATAGGTGGTAGGCTTTGAAACCCGGGCGCCAGCTCGGGTGGAGCCACCCTTGAAATACCACCCTTATCTTCGTGGATATCTAACCGCGGCCCGTTATCCGGGTCCGGGACCGTGTGTGGTGGGTAGTTTGACTGGGGCGGTCGCCTCCTAAAGAGTAACGGAGGCGCGCGATGGTGGGCTCAGAACGGTCGGAAATCGTTCGCTGAGTGCAATGGCATAAGCCTGCCTGACTGCGAGACTGACAAGTCGAGCAGAGACGAAAGTCGGTCATAGTGATCCGGTGGTCCCGCGTGGAAGGGCCATCGCTCAACGGATAAAAGGTACGCCGGGGATAACAGGCTGATGACCCCCAAGAGTCCATATCGACGGGGTTGTTTGGCACCTCGATGTCGACTCATCGCATCCTGGGGCTGGAGCAGGTCCCAAGGGTATGGCTGTTCGCCATTTAAAGCGGTACGTGAGTTGGGTTCAGAACGTCGTGAGACAGTTCGGTCCCTATCTGCCGTGGGTGTAGGAATATTGATTGGATCTGTCCCTAGTACGAGAGGACCGGGATGGACACACCGCTGGTGGACCTGTTGTCCTGCCAAGGGCATTGCAGGGTAGCTATGTGTGGAACGGATAACCGCTGAAGGCATCTAAGCGGGAAACCGGCCAAAAAACGAGTATTCCCTGAGAGTCGTGGAAGACGACCACGTTGATAGGCTGGGTGTGGAAGTGCGGCAACGCATGAAGCTTACCAGTACTAATAGCTCGATCGGCTTGATTCGTTCTCATTGCTCATGTCCATGGCTCACGCCGTGGCTTGGCGCCAGCTTCTCATCTGTTTTGCGTTTGGCCGACCTGGTGGTTATTGCGGGGCGGCTGCACCCGTTCCCATTCCGAACACGGCCGTGAAACGCCCCAGCGCCGATGGTACTTCGTCTTAAGACGCGGGAGAGTAGGTCGCTGCCAGGTCTGCCAAACGCAAAACAGCTTCTCGATCACGATGTTTCTTCGCTTCCCTGCCTTTCTCCGCACGGAGGCGTATGCCGTCCGCCCCATACGCTGGTTTTGCGATGGTCGGCCGGCTGCCAGCCGGGTCTTCTTGGAACCGGTACATCTTTGGCGCGGGGTGGAGCAGCCCGGTAGCTCGTCAGGCTCATAACCTGAAGGTCGTAGGTTCAAATCCTACCCCCGCAACCAAAACTATCAACTAAATCATATATTTATTGCGGCATTTGATTTTTCAGGATGCCTCGATTAGCCTTTCACACTTCTTACACAAATCCTGACCTGCTCCCCTGAATGTACCCATTCATAGGTTAGCCCTGTTCACGTTGTGGTCCATTGCGGACCGGGTTGCAAACTCGTTCGGTGTGAGCCCGTCGAGGCTCGTGTGTGGCCGGTTGAGATTGTAGTCGATCCTCCATTTTTCGATGATCTGCCGGGCATGGCGGTAGCTGCGGAACAGATGCTCGTTCAAGCACTCGTCCCTCAGCCTGCCGTTGAAGCTTTCCACGAGGCCGTTCTGCATCGGTTTTCCGGGCGCAATGTAATGCCATTCGACGTTGCGGTTCTGCTGCCAGGCGAGCATGGCATTCGAGGTGAGTTCGGTGCCATTGTCGGAGACGACCATGCAGGGATAGCCGCGCCTTTCGGCGATCGCATCCAGTTCGCGAGCGGCACGTTCGCCCGAGATCGAGTTGTCCACGACGGTCGCCAGGCATTCCCGGCTGAAGTCGTCGATGACACACAGGATGCGGAAGCGGCGTCCATCGACCAGCGTGTCCGACATGAAGTCGAGTGACCATCTCTGGTTTGGATCCTGTGGAATGGCCATTGGCGCTCGCGTACCCAAGGCTCGTTTCCTGCCGCCGCGTTTTCGAACCGTCAGACGCTCTTCCCTGTAAATCCGGTAGAGCTTCTTCCAGTTCACCGCCACGCCTTCGCGCTTCAACAGCAGGTGCAGGCGGCGATAGCCGAACCGTCGCCGTTCCGATGACAGGTCCCGCAAGCGCTGTCGCAGACCGGCATCGTCCGGCCTGCTCGACTGGTAACGGAAGACGCGCGGCGCAATGCCGACCAGGGCACAGGCCCGCCGCTGCGAATAGTCCTTCATCTCGATTGCCCAACTCACGGCTTTTCTCCTGGAGCCGGGCGTCAGAAGTTTTTTGTCAGCATCTCACGAAGCGTCGATACATCCATCATCTGCTCCGCCAGAAGCCTCTTCAGCTTCGCGTTCTCTTCTTCAAGCGCCTTCAGCCGCTTGGCGTCCGATACGTCCATGCCACCATACTTCTTGCGCCACGTGTAGAACGTCGCGTCACTGATGCCGTGCTTGCGACACAGCTCAGCCGGTGTCATGCCCGCCTGATGCTCCTTCAAAATGCCGATGATCTGCTCTTCCGAAAACCGTGATCGCTTCATGCCCTGTCTCCTTCGTTGGGGAACAGGCTAACCCAAAAACGGGGACATCTAAGGGGAGCATGTCACCGCCACATCACGGGTGGGCACCCTTTTCTTGTAGCCTTTGAACAGAGCTTTGCGGCCATCATCGGAATGCTCATCGTCTCCAACCGTTATCGCAACGCAATAGGATCGAGAATTTTGCCAAATTATCGTGCTAACTGCTTGGTCAACATCCACGTGCCCATTCCTCTCCAGAATGGTCGCAACCTCTGCGACGAGCTCGTTGTCGCGGCGGCCAGTCTCCAATGATTGGAACTCCGGCCAAACTTGGCTGGTGATCAGTTTCCTTGGATTACCCGTGGCTTTTTGTTCGCAGATAACAACGGAGATGACAGTGCCGTCACTGCCATCAAGCTTCAGATGTACGCCATCAAAACCTTTATGGGCATGAATCATATGGGGAGCGGCTTTGAGTGTATCGGGGCTGTGCAAATGGGCTGCAATCCACGCAAGAACCTGAAATAGCCATCCATCTCGATGCCATGGCTTTTCCGGATCAGCAGCCGTTAATAAACGGATCGCGCCATCTACCGCCGTAGCTGATGGTGCATAATCAGCGCAATCTGTTTCCTGAAGTATCTTTACGACGTGGCGCGCTTGTCCAAGCGCTACTTTTGCCACCAACCTGGCAAGCTGATCTTCATCAGTGATCGTCCAATCATCACCTGCCCAATGTTTTTTATTCGAGATTGGCTTGAAGTTAATCATACATTGAGCATCTTCTTTCGGCCGAAATATTAATCCTGTCCAAAACGATTATAAGGGCAGGGAACTCCGAGCCCCTATGATGTTTTTTATCATAAATGACTATCTTTATCCATAAGAAATCATCCCGCTCGGGTCGTTTTAGCTCTCAACGAGACCCACAGGCTCGAATCATCCCGTTCGGTACTTTTTCGTGCAAATCGGATGAATCGTGCTATAATCGTCCCGAAAGGGATGATTATGCAAACCATTCAAAATAACAAGGCGCTGGGCGAACTGATCCGCAAAGAACGCAAAAGCCAGAAACTGACGCAGGAGGAACTGGCTGCGCTGGCTGGGGTCGGCGTGCGCTTCATCCGCGAGCTTGAGCATGGGAAGGAAAGCTGCCGGATCGGTCTGGCCATCCAGGTCATGCAGACGCTCGGTCTTTCGATCGCCGTCTATGGACGCGGTGAGAGGCTGGCATGACCCGCGTGCTCGATGTCTGGCTGCATGAGAAGAAAGCAGGTCGTCTGACGCAAGACGAGGACGGCACTCTCGACTTCGCCTACTTGCCAGATTATCTGGTAGGCGACGACGCTCCGGTCATTTCGGTTTCGATGCCGCTGCGGGAAGAAGCCTATCCGGACAAAATCGCCCGGCCCTATTTTTCCGGGCTGCTACCGGACGAACGGGCGCGGCGAAGACTGGCCTCGGCCCTTGGCGTGTCGGAAGGCAATGCGTTCGGCCTGCTGGAGATTATCGGCGGTGAATGCGCCGGGGCGCTCAGCCTGCTGCCGGAGGGTGAGCCTCTTCCCGAGGCGGACGCGCATCCGCCAGAGCCGCTTTCAGAAAAGCGCCTTGCCGAAATTCTGGACCTGCTGCGCTTCCGGCCGCTGCTCGGCGGCGAGGAAGGCGTACGCCTGTCACTGGCGGGTGCGCAGGACAAACTGCCGGTGTGTCTCGTGGATGGTGAAGTGGCATTGGCGAAAGCCAACTATCCGACGACGCATATCATAAAACCATACATCGAAGGACTGGACGGCACGGTCGAGAACGAGATTTTCTGCATGAGGCTGGCTGAGCGGGTTGGCCTTCCCGCCCCAAAAGTCGCCAAGGGCGCCGCGGGAGAAACCGACTATTTTCTCATCGAGCGCTATGACCGCGTGACGAACAATGACGGCACCATCAGACGTCTGCATCAGGAAGATTTCTGTCAGGCGCTAAGCGTACCGCCAGAGCTCAAATACGAAGAAGAAGGCGGACCGGGCATCGCTGCATCGCAGGACCTGATTGCCAAACATACACGTAGACCCGCCGCTGACCGTCTGGCTTTTCTGCGCATGGTGATTTTCCATTTCCTTGTTGGCAATGCCGATGCGCACGCAAAAAACTACGCGCTGCTCTATCGGGAAGACACGCCGGACCTCGCGCCGCTTTACGATGTGATCTGCACGGCGGCCTATCCGAACCTCGCCAAGAAACTGGCCATGCCTATTGGCGGTCGCGGCATTGCCGATACGATCCACCTCAAGCACTGGTTGACTTTGGTGCCGGACACGAGAGCGGCGCAGCGCCTGCTGACTAAAGACCTCCAGGAACTATCCGAAAGCGTCCTTGCTCAATCGGACGAGCTGCCCAGCGAACTGAAAGAAGATGGCATCTACCATCCGGTTTTGAAGAAGGTGATTGAAATCATCGGCAAGCGTGCAGAGCACATTCAAGCCATCATCAAGCAAGCGGCGGGCCAAGAGGAAGGTGAATAGATGGAAGATGACCCCTTCTTTTCATTACCGCCAAACTCCGAATGGAACGCCCTCATCGGCGAGCAGGGGGAGCGGGTTTTCTATGCGGAAGGCTACATCGAAGCCGCACTTGAGCTTGCGACGCTGATTGTCAAAGGGAAGAAGTACGCGCAGCGTGACACGCTCGTGATGCCGATTCTCTACAACGCGCGGCATTCCATCGAACTGCATCTAAAGCTGTTTATTGATGAGTTTGTTAGGTCATGTTGACAAACTGCGCAGCCATAGGCGTGCGGCGGCGATGTGAACGAAGCCGAGATAGCTGGCGGCGGTTTTGTCGTAGCGGGTCGCCAAACGGCGGGAGCATTTGAGCTTGTTGAAGCAGCGCTCGACCCGGTTCCTCAGGGCGTAGGTGATGGCATCGACGAGGATTGGTTCTCTGCGATTGATCTTGCCGGGGATGACCGGCGCGCCACTGCGCTTTTCGATGACACGGCGGATGTGATCGCTGTCGTAGCCCCGGTCGGCAATGAACACTTTGGCTTCGGGAAGATCGTCATCCACGAGCGCATCGAAGCCTTTGAAGTCTGAGACTTCGCCACCGCTTATCTCCGCCCGGACAGGCAATCCGTGAGCGTTGGCAATGAGGTGGATCTTGGTCGTGAAGCCACCCTTTGAGCGGCCAAAACCTTCCTTCTGAGTCCCCCTTTTGCGCCGGCTGCCAGATGGTGGGCGCGGATGATGGTGCTATCGATCATCTGAACCTGACCGGGACTGGCCCCGCTATCATTGAGCGCGTCCAGGACCAGGTCCCACAAACCCGCCAGCGTCCAACGTCGGAACTGCCGGTAAACCGATGACCATTTGCCGAACTTTTCAGGCAAATCACGCCATGGGGAACCCGTTCTCGCAATCCAGAAGATGGCGTCCAAGACCCGGCGATGATCGGAAGCTGGCCGGCCTCCGCGACCACGAACGGCAATCAGAAAAGGTTCGAAGAACGCCCACTCGGCGTCCTCCATCAGCAATCGCGCCACGGTAGCCTCCGCAAAAGCTACCTTGAATCAGATCAAAGCTGATTTGGGAATCCAGTTTGTCAACATGACCTACGAACGTCTGCTTTCCGCTCATTTCGTGCATATGCCGCGATGCCGCTAACGACCGCTCTGGGGATACTGCCGAAACGCTGTTCAACACTCAATCAGCACGGATTTCATGGTCGGAATTCTTTGTTGGAGCGGCAGCGCATCGTTGCGATGGTGTGAACACATCTCAAGCCGCTGTCTGAAAAAGAAACTGCTGATATCGTTGGTTGCGTGCCCCCGCAACCAAACAAGTCATTGAATTTGAATGATATTTCGGCCCGCCCTTTCGGCGGGCTTTTTGCGTTTTGGCGCATGTCGCCACCATGTCGCCACGGTGAATCTGACCCGCTCCCCTTTGAGTCCGCGCTGATAGGTTAGCTCTGTTCAGGTTTTGAAGTGCTTCCCTTTTTGGATCGCACCGAACCGGAACCTCCGGGGGTTATGTCTCATGCGGCGGAACTGAGAAGCACCTGTCGTTCGACCATCCGCATGCAAAAGGGATGGCGAGACGGTCGTTGAACTACAAGATATTTGTTCAAGCCGCATTTGGTCACGTTCCTTGTGGGGAATGAATTGTCGCAGCCTGCTCGCCAGTTAGCCCGGTTCGCTTGAATGGATTGCAGGCAAAGCATTTTCGGTCACCAGCCGCATGCCCAGATGCGGGGGCGGGGCGCCGACCGCGCAGCCGCCGCGCGCCGGATCGCGCACGAGGAACGGGATTACCGCCTCGTGTTCACCGCCGACATGGTAGGCAGGACACATCGGTGTCTTGGCGGTGTCCGAATCGTCGATGTAGCAATCCTGCGTCCATTCCCAGACACTGCCGTTCAGGTCGGCGATTCCCTCTTCGGTTGTCGACCATGAACCGCTGGGTTGGAGACGACGCCCCGTCCGTTGCTCCAGCAGATAGTCCGACGCCCATGACAGGGACGGATCGGTGAAGATCGGGTCGGGTTCTTCCGGCAGCACGGGTTCTGCCATCGCGTACCATTCCCGAGCGGTGGGCAGCCGGAAGCGGTGTCGGGACACGCGGTTGATCCAGTTCAGATATTCGTTCACATCGAGCCAGTTCAGGCCCGTCGCCGGCCATTGTTCCGCTTCACCGCCCCGAGGTGGCCTCAGCAAAAGCGTACACGCGCCATCGGCGTGACACCGGTTCCATTCGGCGATGGTGACTTCATGGGCTTGAACGTAGAGTGGTCCACCGCTTTCGGAGATCACTGGCCTTTCCGCCATCTGCGGGACGTAGTCCATATTCGGACCGCGCCCGGTCACCAATGCGGCGACGATGACGACGCACACAGCCAGCAGCAAAAGGGAAGCCGTTCCAAGCCGCTCCGATCGTGACATCGCCATCATTGCTCATGTCTCCGCCGTCAGCCCTCGAACGGCCTTGGCGCCACGACCTGCTCCATCAGATCGTTGTCCCAGGGACCCTCGACCACGAAGTGGGCCGTCGCGCCCTTGAGCGCCGCGATGATCAGATTGTGGTTGACGTAGGCGTAAACGCCCGGCTGTTCGAAAGTATACATCGCCGCCGCCGCGCAGCCGCCGCGGACAAACCATGTCTCGACGCCCGTCAGGGGCGGATCGGTGAACGAGGTCTCCCAGACGAAGTTGCCGTGCCCGCCGATCAGGTGTGGGCGGCTGTCCACATTGCAGGAGTTGTGCACCATGAGCACTGTCTGGCCGACCTGCGCTTTGAGGGCGTTTGCACCGGTCAGCGCGCCGACCGCACCGTTGAAGACCTGGTGCGTGGGAACGAGCGTCGCCATCGCCTCAAGGCTGTCGGCATAATCGTCGCCGGCGGTATCATAGAGCTTGAAGTCCCCATTCTCGTCGCGCGGGAGGTAGTAGTCCTGTTCACCGAAATAGGCGATCGAGTCATAGCGCAGAGGATTGCCCTCGGCATCCTTGAGGCCGTCGCGCGGCAGAACCATGATGGCGCCGTTCATGCCGTGGCAGACATGGTAGGGGATCATCGCGCCGCCAGGCGCGCAGTGATAGGTGAAGCAACCCGTCTTGGTCGCCTTCCAGCGCAGTACCGTTTCCTCACCCGGATAGATGTGGGTCAGCCCGCCTCCACCGAGCGCGCCTGTGGAGGCATGGAAGTCGATATTGTGCTCCATCGCGCTTTCGACCGGATTGCGCAGCGTCAGTTCCACGTAATCGTCCTGATGGACGATGATCAGCGGACCGGGAACCGAACCGTTGTAGGTCAGCGCCCAGATGCTCGCGCCGGTATCCTCGTCGATCGTCATCAGCCGCTCATGGGTCACCATTTCGATCTCGACGATCTTCGGCGGGCCGCTGGCGACCTGCTCGTGCTCGGGCGCGAAGGGCGGGTCAACCAGTTCCTGGCGAACCCGCTCGAGACCGGACAGATCGGCGGGCGCGGCCTCGGCCATTTCGCCCGACGCCGATTCCACCGTAATCACCGGGCTCGAGCGGTGCATCCGTGGCACGGATGGCACCGGACGCGGCATCATCGACGCATGAGCGACGCCGCCCGTCAGGGCCGCCGCTCCGGCAAGCGCCGTGCCGCGTAAGACGTTACGGCGGCTCGTGACGACTTTTTCGGCGTTGATGGATTTTTTCATTGCAGCCTCCTTGGCTAGTGCGTGCGTGACGCGGCGGGTTCAGGTGCCGCGCCGATCCGCGATCACAGGTTTGAGAGTTGGGCTTCGAAGCGCTTGCGCGCGCGTGGCGGAATGCGCCCTTCGAGATAGTTCTGCGGCGCCTCGCTCACCTCGCCGACGGCCAGCGTCATGACCATGCCCATGGCGTAGTGCGGCAGGCACTTGATGCCGTACAGGCCTTCGGCGTCGAAGGTGATCTCGATCTCCTCGTTGATCTTGCCCTTGAAGGGCTCGGCCCCTTCGGGGATCATTTCGAGAATGGATTCTGCGTTGTGAGCGGGATCGGTCGCGATGAACTTGACCGTGTCGCCGGGTTCGATCCGAAGAAGATCCGGCTCGAAAACCATCGCGCCGGCTTCCCCCCGGTTGAGCATCTGGACTTCATGCATTTCAGCAAAGGCCGATCCGGCCATCGCCACGCCAATAGCCAGAGCGGCTGTCATCACGCGCACCATCTGTCATTCCTTTCTTGACTTGCCCTTGTTTGATGCGACCTTATCGGCGAGCGCAGCCGAAACGTTGTGCTGCCACAAACAAATCACGGGCTCTTCAAGGAACGGCGAACCGACCGACAAGGAGGAGGCGTCGTCGCCACAAAACCTGACAAGGGGGCGTCTCGGGTGCGAGCGGTCGAAAGAGCAAAACACGCGCGGAGACTTGACGAGAGCCTGCTGGATCAGGTCGGACCGTTTGCGAGGCTGACCGCCGCCGAACGCCGCCAAATCCTCGATCGTGCCGTTTCCAGTCGTTTTGAGCAGGGGGCGCAGATTTTCGAGGAGGGTGCGGTCGCCGACCGGTTCTACCTGCTGCTGGACGGCTATGTGCGCGTCGTGCGTCAGACAAAAGACGGCGAACAGGTGATCATGCTGCACATTCCCAGCGGGCAGTTGATCGGGATCGCCCAGGCCTTTGACCGCGACACCTATCCGGCCACCGCCGTCGCCGCCAGCGAATGCGTGGCGCTTGCCTGGCCGGTGTCGTTCTGGAACGTCCTCGTCGAAGACTATCCGGGCTTTGCGGGCGCGGCGATGAAGACGATCGGCCTGCGGGTCAAGGAGTTCAACGAGCGGGTCGTGGAGATGGCGACGCTGCAGGTCGAACAGCGCATCGCGCACATGGTCCTGCGCCTGGTCAATCAGGCCGGCCGCAAGTCAGCCGATGGGATCGAGATCGCCATGCCCGTGACGAGACAGGATCTTTCGGAAATGACCGGCTCGACCCTGCATACGGTGAGCCGTCTGCTGAGCGCCTGGGAAAAGAAGGGTTGGGTCAAGAGCGGCCGCCGCCGCATCATCGTCAGGGAACCGCATCAGCTGGTTCTGTTGAGCGAAGGGCGAAGCTGAGCCCCGATGGCCCGGTGCAGGTCGGCGCGAAATGATTGCTCATCGACACCGTGCTCCCTGCAGGCGTCGATGACCGTATGAAAGGGCGCGATGAGGCAACCAACGCAGAGCAGCCGATAGTCGAGAAAGACCCGAATGGTTTCGGGCCATCGCGTCATCAGCTCGTCAAGTGGCAGATCGGGGTTTTCAATAGGATGTGACATCGCAATTGCCTTGACCTGGAACGACAAGCCTAATTCGGAAAGCGGACGCAACGTTGTGCGATCGCAAACTCGACATAATCAGGCATTTGCGACGGGCACGTTCGCTCATCGGTCACGGCAGCGGGCTGACGCCGAAAAGGACTGGGTGGATTGCGACAAAAACCAGGTAGAGAACCATTGCGATCAAAAGGCGCGCGGCGAAACGAGGACCAAAACGCCTGAAGTCGAGCGATCGGCCGTGCCGCCGGGCGTGATCGAGTTCATCCCATCGCGCTCCGAGTTCACGCCGCTTGCGGCGATCGACGAGGCGTTGTCCAGCCAGCGCAAAAACCGCGAAGGTTCCGAAAAGGAGGACATGGGCCAGATCGCCATTGGGCACGATATGGGCGCCCGCCCACAAGCCGAGCGCCATGAGGAGCGGATGGCGGGTCCATCCGACAATGCCGGGGCGCGCCGGATCGAATGCGTCGTTGTTCGCGCCACCGAAGCAGAACGGGTTCGGACGGGCAACGGAGAGCGCGACGATCAGGCACACCGGCGCCATGACGATCAGCGGGACGTAGGGTTGCCACGGCGCCCAGGGCCAGAGCTGCAGATAGGGTGCGCGATCGGCCGCGACGATCAGCCATCCGAGGGCGGCCAGCGACAGCGCGGAATAGGCGAGGATGAAGCCGCGGCCGCCGATCCATCCGGCGATGCGCTCCCGGATCGGTCTTCTCACCGGCACCGAATGAGACACAAAGAAGAAGCCGGCGGCGGCGGCGAATTCGGTCCAGCCCATGGCTCATGACCTTGACCGTGGCGCGATCAGCAGCCGGCCATAGATCAGGGCGAACCCGAAGAAGGCGCAGAACCAGGCCAGCCCGGAAACCAGATGAAGGATGGCGGCCACATCGGCAAAGGCGCCCGAGGTGAGGCGCACCAGCGTCGCCGCAACGACCAGCAGGTAGATCGCCGTCGTGGCGGGGCCTGCGGTGAGTTCCTGGCCGGTGTGGCCAAGCGTGGCGCGCGTCATAACGGCGAGCGTCATCAGCCCGATCCCGCCCGCCATCCACAGATGTTGCGCAGCCGTCACGCCAGCCAGATTGGTGGAAAGAACGGAAAAACCGACGACGATGGCGCCCAGGGGCACAAAGGCATAACCGGCGTGCAGCACCCAGACCAGCGGTTCGGCGCCGGTGCGGAAGCCAGCCCAACGGACGAGGCGCGCCGCATGCGCCAACCCGGCCAGAAGCAGCAAAGAGCCGGCGACCGAGGAATCCGGTCGCGCGATCCATACCAGGAGCGCCGCCAGAAGCGTCAGTAGCGCCACTTTGTCGAAACGCCCCATGGGCGGCGATGGCAGCTGCCCTGCGCCGCGCTTGACCAGCCAGTTTCGCGTGTACGAGGGAACGATGCGCCCGCCGATCAAGCCAATCAGCATAATGGCCGTCGCCAGGCCGATACGCAGGCCGTAACCTTGCGCTGCAAAATCACCCCGCGCGGCCTCCCAGTGGAAGGTGCCGTTGCCCGCGACCAGGGCGGCGAACAGCCCGAGCACCATCAGGTTGCGCCGGTTCTTACCGGCGACGATCTCACGTGCGATGACCAGCGCAAACAGGACCGGAAAGGCCAGATCGACGAAGGCGACCGTGGCCGGCGACCAGAATGCCGACGTCGCGATCGCCACGCGACCCGAGAGCCACAGCAGGAAAAGCCCGCCGAGCGGCCAGCCGGCGATTGGCAGACGGCCCGTCCAGTTGGGCACGGCGGTCAGAAGGAACCCGGCGATTATGGCGCCGAGATAGCCGAAGAGGAACTCATGGGCGTGCCACGATATCGGATCCAGCCGCGTCGGGAGCTCCACGGCCCCCGCCAGCATCGCCAGCCACAACACCATGGCAAGCGCCGCCCAGATCGCGCCGCCGAGGAAAAACGGCCTGAACCCGTAGCTCAATATTGCTGGGCCCCGCCAGGCGCGGGACCGTTCCATGGTGCCGACCGCATTCATGGCAGCACCCGTGTGCGGTCGGCAAGAATCGTGCGGCTGGTGTTGATGACGCGTCCTGCCGCATCGCAGGTCAGTCGAACCTGCCGTCCGGCGTGCCAAAAAGTGAGCCGATAGCGTCCCTCGTCTTCCCCGGCGCCTTTCTCAACCCGACCGGTTATCTCGCCGGCGCGCATGAGCGGTTGCACATCCTTGGGGTCTATGCCGAAGTGGCCGGCGAATAAGTCGACCGACACGGTTACGTCGCCGTCATCAATCTCCACGATCATCTGGCATCTCCCAAAGTCGGAAAGCTGAACGGCGCACGCGGCGAAAGCGCGCAGTCGGCCAGGGTGTGGGCGTTCAGATCGTCCAGGAACCGCGAACGCGCATCGGCCAGAATGCCTTTCAGGCGACAGCTCGGTGTGATGACGCAGGCGCCACCATCGGCCTGGAAGCACTCCACCAGTGCCGACTTGCGTTCCAGAACCGCAACGATGTCGCCCAAACGCAATTGCTCTGGGGCAGAAGCAAGGACGGCACCGCCACCGGTGCCTCGCCGTGTCTCGACAATTCCCGCGGCGGCCAGTGCCTGAACGGCCTTGGTCAGATGGTGGCGCGAGATGCCGAACTCGGCCGCGATCTCGGCGGTCGAGTGCGCGCGGTCAGGCTCGCTGGCCATACGCATCAGCGCGCGCAGGCCGAAATCGGTGAAGCTGGTCAGGCGCATGTTAAAAGTTGTCTTCCGTAATCAGGTTTTTTGGGCCTTGCGTAGCTTAGCAGCAATAAGCGGTATTTGAAATACTAATTGGAGCTGATCAAGGGGACCGCGAGCGTCAGCGAATGGATGTCAACTATGACCGCGAGGCGCAGCGTTCGGCTCGTGGTCGGGTGCGCGCCTGCACGATCTGCGCTTCACAGGTCCGGAAGGCGCCAAGGGCTTCGCAACGCTTCCGCTTCAAACCTGACAGGACGGAGGAGTTGGGTTCCATGCCCAATTCTCGCGGAAAGCGCGGATCAGGGATTCACCTTTATTGGTGCGATTGCCATATAAGGCTGCAAAAACAAAATCTTAGGCTTGTGCAGAAGCGGACATCTGTCGGTTGTCTTGCGACGCTCGGGACCGTTGGCCCTGTCTAAATCGACGGGCAGGAGAAGTCAGGCACGATGCCGCTGCGAGAGATGAACCTTTCCGTATCAAGCCCTGCAAACAATCCATGATCGCGCACCAATACGGTGCGGGTACCTGCCGCCCTGCCACCCAAAATGTCGGTGTGAAGCGTGTCGCCGACCATGGCGATACGGCGGGGCTCAATGGTTCCAAGCCGATCCATGGCATCGTTGAACGCATCGTCGAACGGCTTGCCAAACAAGACCGGGCTGTTGCCAACCGCATCGGCGATTTGATGCGCGTAATATCCCGGTTCTTGGCTCAGGCCATTCTCGCGCGGTGCCACCAGGTCCGGGTTGGCAACAATGAGTGGGCGAGGTCGGTCGTCCAAGGCCTCGCGAAGCGCCTGTACGTGCTGATCGGTCAGTGACACGCTTGAGAGAAACACAAACCCATCGACGTCCTGGCCGCGCCAATGGTCGATGGCCACATCAAAATCCTCAAAGCGATCATCGGGCGATGCGAGTGCACCCCAACGACCATCGGGCAAGAACGCGCCAAGGCGCCGCGCGGCCACATCGCGGCTCGAGATGACCTCATCCGCTTCGAAATCAAATCCAAGGCGGCGGTAGCGCTCGACCGCTGTCGCGAGCGTGTAGCTCGCCGCATTGGTCAGCACGATGAGCTTCTTGCCCGCAGCCCTGAGCGAAGACAGACACGCCACCGCTCCGTCGATCGCGGTCTCGCCCACATTCAGGACGCCAAAGCTGTCGAGCAGAAACGCATCGAACTGGTCCGCGATCTCCAGCAGGCCAGCGCACGCCTGGGTTGTTTGCGGGAATGTCGCGCTTGGTAGCCGATGGCGTATCTGTTCGTAGCGGTCAATGGCCGCCGCAGCTGAAAGCGTCTGGGCGTAGGTCATCAGAGGGGGCGATGCCGATCCGATTTGGGGTCATCGGACCGGTGGTTTTCGCAGATGAGCGTTGGGGCGATGCCCTCCCAGCCGCGCAGCAGGGCCGCCATCGGTGTGTCACGGTTAGCCCCGATCATACGCTTGAATATCCGCCTTCAATCATCATCAAGGCCCCATTGACGAGGTCGGAGGCGGGCGAGGCGAGATAGAGCGCCATGTCGGCGATTTCGACCGGCTCGCCGAATCTGCCAAGCGGTGTCGCCGCGATCATGGGGCCAGATTTTTCCGGTGGGCTCCAGACCTTTTTGCCCATTTCGGTCATCACAACGGTTGGGCAGATCGCGTTCACCTGAATGTTGTGCGGCGCCAACTCAGTCATCAGCGATTTCGTCAGCGCGTTCAGCCCACCCTTGGACGAAGCGTAGGCTGCATGGTCGGCCAGCGCGATAACACCCGTCTGCGAGGAGATGTTGATGATCTTGCCTGCCCCTTGCGCGATCATAGGTGGCGCGAGCGACTGCGCGAGCAGAAACGGTGCCCGCAAATTGATGGCCATCGTGCGGTCCCAATCCTCGGCGGAGAAGGCAAGAGCGGGGCCAACAAGGGCGACGCCGGCAGAGTTGACGAGGATATCGATGCACGGGTGGATCGCCAGCGCCTCACGCGCCAACAGTCGGCACCCTTCAACGCTTGCAAGGTCGGCGACGATGGTGCGGCAGCCCGTCCTGTCGGCAAGTGCGTCCAGGCGCTCTGCGGATTGGCCCGCTCCTATGACCTTCGCGCCCGCTTCGGTGAACACCGAGACAATCTCAGCACCGATGCCCGAGGACGCGCCGGTGACCAGTGCCGTCTTGCCGGAGATTGAAAAGCGATCCTTCCAGCTCACCGGTTCACTCCAGATTTGTGTGATTGGCGCGCATCGTGTCCGGCGGGATCCTTAGCTTGTCACGCAAATGCAGGATGAGCAGTTCGAAGAAAATGAACTGGGTCGCTTCGAACAGCGAACCCATGGGCAAGATGGATGTCGGTGCGCCCCGATCGTTGGCCATGGTCTGGGCTGGCAGATGAACGAGGTGATCAGCCGACTGCGGCGCTGCACCAGCTGGTTCCGCGGTCACGCACATGGTCGCCGCGCCGGCACTCTTTGCGGCCGATAGAAGCGCTGAAACCGTCGAAAAATCGCCAGGTCCAGCGCTGACGATCAGCAGATCGCCTGCGCCTATCGGCGGCGTTGTCATGTCGCCAACGACATGGGCATCGAGGCCGAGATGAAACAGCCGCATGGCTAGAGACTTCATCATCAGCCCCTCGCGTCCGACACCGTACAGAGCGATGCGCTTTGTCTGCTCGATGGGACCGGCCATGACGTGCAATTGGTCGGGGAGCGCCGCATCCAGCACGTCTCCCACTTCGAACAAGGCCTGTCTGGCGGTTTCCTGTCCGATCATTCCGCCGCCTGCTGGTTGCCATAAGTGAGCTTTGGCATGACTGCAGCGAGAGCCGCGTCGGTCAGACCGGTGTCCTCTAGAAAATCGAAGATCGTGTAGCGGCGCCGGATGAAGGCGGCCGCGCGCATCGTTCGCATCAGATGACCGGCATCGACGCCGATATGCGCCCCGTGTGTTGGAGCACCAGCTCGTTGCAGCATGGTGACCATTGTATCAGCGCGAAGCAGATGATCCCTCAGTCGCGTGCGCAGGGCTGGCCATGTTGCTATGATGTGAAGAAGACGTTCTCGTTGCTGCGGTTGGCCAATGTGTTTCGCAGCAACCTCCACCATCGCCTTGTTGGCGATGGAGGGATCGGCGATAGCCTGTCTTGCGGCCACGTGCTTTCCTGAAAGATTGGATGATGATGCAAGCACCGCGTCAACATCAAGGCCCGTCAGATCCTGATCGAGAAGCCAGTCGAACAGTGCGAGCACCGCAACGCAGCCTACCGAAACCGCTGCACCATGGCTGACTTTCCTGCCTTCATACGTGTGGCCTTCCATTTCCCACATGTGGGCAATCTGGTGGTCTGCACCTGACGCCGGTCGTGACGAGCCATGGAATTCCATCGCGAAGCCCACGGCGGTCAACCCGACAAAAAGACGGGCAACCGCATCGGGGTCGCTGGCCGCGATTCCCTGAGAGCCCGTAAGCCAGAAGCGCAAATGATCTTGAACGAGTGGCCAGGCCAGATCGTCAATCGGTTCAACGCCCAGTGCGTCGGCAAGCAGCCAATCGCCGCCTGCCGGCACCTTTCCAGCCAGGTCGCCATAGCCCCAACCGTTCATTTCTGCGGGCGCCGCCGCAATCACCTCCAGATCAGCCACCATTGCGATTGGTGCGCGTGTCGGGATGGTCACCTTGAAGCCGTCCCGCGCCAACGGCGCTCCCGCGCTGGTGTAGCCATCCATTGAAGCCGCTGTCGCCACGGTCACATAGGGGCGATCGGTTTCCTTCGCCGCCCACTTGACCAGATCATTGATGACGCCAGAACCAACGGAAACTGGAAACATGCTCGAATCAGAGGCGAGACGCGCCCTGAAAGGCTCTGCCTCCTCGACTGAAGCGACGGGGAGCGGGTCGCTTGGCAAAACCAGCGTCTCCACGTCAAAGCCACTGGATTGCAGTGTCTCCACCACCGGGGCACCGGCAGCAGCGAAGCCGGCATCGTCCGCCATTACCAGCACGCGCGATGCGCCTCCAACCGTTGCCATTGCGCGCCTGACGACCTGGCCGGTCTCGGCAAGCGCACCGTGACCGATGATCACTTCATGCGTGACCTTCGATCTGGCCACTGCCGGGTCGATGAGTTCGGTGATCTGTGCGGACCAACTGGTCAAAGTTCACATGCCTTCGTCAGAGTGCTTGCCCATCGGCACCGAACCGATGAAGGCGCTCGGGTGGAAACGCGAGTCGTACTTGATCTCCCTGGTTCACCGCATCTTCGCCATCGGTCTTGATGACGATTTGCTCGCCATCTTCGGAGCGAGCGTAAAGATAGCTCTCTCCGCCAAGCTGTTCCTTCACCGTCACCTGCACAGGCAGTCCTGTTTCGGCGATGCGCACATGCTCGGGCCGAATGCCGATCTTGGCTGCTCCCGCACCGCCGACGACCTCGCCGAGCTTGCTCTGCGCCGCCATGATGTTCATCGCGGGCGATCCGATAAAGCCGGCGACGAACTCGCTTGCGGGCTTGTTGTACAACTCCAGAGGCGCACCAACCTGCTCAACCTTACCGCCGTTGAGCACCACGATCTGGTCGGCCATTGTCATCGCTTCGACCTGATCGTGGGTGACGTAGATCATCGTTGCACCGAGTTCCGTGTGCAGCGACTCAAGCTCGATGCGCATCTGCACCCGCAGCTTCGCATCGAGGTTGGAAAGCGGTTCGTCGAAAAGAAAAACCTTGGGGTGTTTGACGATTGATCGCCCAATGGCAACGCGCTGGCGCTGGCCGCCAGACAGCTGTCCCGGCTTCCGATCAAGCAACTCGGACAGCTGGAGAATGCGTGCGGCGTCCTGAACTCTGCGCGCTCGCTCATCGGCTGGTATGCCGTTGACCTTCATGCCGAATTCAATGTTCGCCCGAACCGTCATATGGGGATAAAGCGCGTAGGACTGGAAGACCATGGAGAGGTCGCGGTCTGCCGGATTGAGGTCCGTTACGTCGCGTCCATCGATAGTGATCGTGCCGCGGTCCACACCCTCCAGCCCAGCGATGCAGCGCAGAAGCGTCGACTTTCCGCATCCCGAGGGGCCCACAAAAACAACAAAAGCGCCATCGGAAATGTCGAGCGAAACGCCCGACAATGCCTGCAGCGATCCATAGAACTTGTCGATCGTTTCAAGATGCACAGTCGCCACGAATTCCTGATCCCCCGCTTCACGGCCAGAGATGCCCCTCCAAACGCCCATACATTTTTATGTTGACAGATACAACTGTTTTTACATTTGTATAGACAGAGCGACAAAAATATCGCCTCAATGAGTCACCAAGGGAGGAGACAACCATGAAACTGAAGAGCCTTCTTGCGACCACCGCGCTGTGCGCTGGCATCGCATCACCCACCATCGCAGGCGCCTGGAGCCTGGAGGAGGCCGCCGCCCCCTATGCTGGAACGACCGTTGATGTCGTTTTCCTGCTGCGCCCGGGCTACGAGGCCATCGAAGCGATGTTGCCGGCCTTCGAGGAAGCCACCGGCATTGATGTGAATATCATCAAACATCCCTATGAGAACGCGCTCGGTGAGCAGGTGCGTGATTTTGTTGCCGGTGGTGATCTCGATATCGCCCTGATCGATCTCGTTTGGATCGGCAACTTCGTCGAAAATGAGTGGGTCGTCTCCGTCGATGAAATCATGGAGACCTATCCGGACATCATCGATCCGGAACTCAACATGGACGACTTCTTCCCGCTCGTGCTGAACGCGTTCGGCGGCTGGAACGACACCATCTATGGCCTGCCTTTCGACAATTACTCCGGCCTGATGTTCTATAATCGCTGCATGCTTGAAGAGGCTGGTTTCGATGGCCCTCCCGAGACCTGGCAGCAGCTGATGGATGATTATGGCCCGGCTCTGACCACCGGTGATCAATACGCCTACGCGCTGCAGTCCAAGCGCAATGAGACCCAGTCCGCAGACAGCTTCGCCCGCATGCTGTGGCCTTTCGGCGGCTCGTTCCTTGACGCCGACTTCCGCTCGAACTTGCTGAGTGAAGAGAGCCAGGCCGGTCTTCAGTTCCGCCAGGAACTGATGCAGTACATGCCAGACGGCATCGTCGCCTTTGACCATGCAGAGACGGTGAACGCGTTCGCCCAAGGCGAGGTCGCCATGATCACCGAATGGTCGGCATTCTACTCGACAGTTGTCGACCCTGACACGTCGCGTGTTGCTGATTGCGTCGGAATCGCGCCGGAGCCGATGGGACCGGCGGGCCGTAAGCCAGCCCTTGGCGGCTTCTCGCTGGCCGTCGCCTCTCAGGCCGACGAAAACGAGAAAGCGGCAGCTTGGCTTTTCATCCAGTGGGCAACCTCCGCAGCGAATGCGGTCGAGTACCTTGAGCGTGGCGGTGTTCCTGCTCGCCAGTCGGCCTATGCTGATCCGGCGCTGGCCGAGACCTACACATTCATCCCCGCGCTGGTGGAAAGCTGGCAGGATGGCGTGCCGGAGTTCCGCCCACGCTTCGCCGAATGGCCAGAAATCTCCGAAGTCGTTCAGGAGTGGGGTACCCGGATGATGCTTGGTGAGGTCTCCGTTGAGGAAGGCGCCGCCGAGATCGGCACCCGGATGGAAGACATCCTGGAATCGGCCGGCTACTACAGCGGCGACAAACCGCTCGCGCAGTAACCGATCTATCATCTGAGCTTGTCGGGGCGGCCTCGCGCCGCCCCGATTGTCGCATTCGCCTTTCTGAGGACCAACGCCTATGCGCGGCAAGGCTTCCCGCAAGACGATCTTTGGGTTTGTCGGCCCCGCAGTCATCGCGCTTGCCGTCATCGGCATTGCGCCGCTCCTCTACGCCGCCTGGACCTCCCTGCATTTCTTCAATCTGACGCGCCTTCGCCAGCTTCGATTTGTGGGCCTTGAAAACTACGGAACCGTACTGACCGATCCGGTGTTCTGGCAGGCCATGGGCCGCACGTTTTTCCTTCTGGTCACATCCCTGCCTCTACAGATCGCATTGGGTCTGGGCATTGCCCTTGTGCTTCATCAGCCGGGCCTTAGCCTCGTCAAGACGCTGTGCCGGTTGAGTCTCGTGCTCCCGATGGCCACGACCTATGCAGTTGTCGGCCTGCTTGGCCAAGTCATGTTCAACCAGCGCTTTGGCGTGGTGAATCAGCTGATGGGCGGCGCGGACATCAACTGGATCGGCGATCCGACCAATGCATTCATCATGATCGTCTTCTGGGACGTTTGGCAGTGGACGCCCTTTGTGGCACTGGTGCTGCTCGCCGGCCTCAGCATGGTGCCCGGAGAGATCGAGGAGGCGGCAAAGCTCGAAACGAAGAAGTGGTTCACCATTCTCCGTTACGTGCAACTCCCCTTCCTGATCCCGGGACTTGTGGCGGTACTCATTCTGCGTACCGCCGATACGCTGAAGCTGTTCGACATGGTTTTCACGCTCACCCGAGGCGGCCCGGGCGCATCGACCGAGTTCATTTCCCTGATGATCCAGCGTGTCGGCTTCCGCGCTTTTGATCAGGGCCTTGCATCGGCGCAGGCAATTATCCTTCTGATCATCACCATCATTCTGGCGCAGATCTACATCCGCGTCTTCTACAAGGAGGTCTGAGGTAATGAATTTGTCTCAGCGCTCCGCTTTCATTCAGCTGTTGCTGTTGTTCGCAATCATCCTCGTGTGCGTATTCCCCTTTTACTGGATGGTGACCACGTCGCTGAAAACGCAGGTTGTCGCGCTTGAAGCGCCACCTGTCTGGCTCTTCGAGCCGACGCTCGACAATTACCGCGAGGCGCTGTTCGAGGACGGCGTTTTGCAAACGCTGATCAACTCGTTGATCATCGCGATTTCAACCACCGCGCTGGCGTTGGTGCTCGGGATACCGGCTGCCTTCGCGCTGGCCCGGTTTGAGTTCCGCGGCAAAAAGGACCTCTGGTTTTGGTTCATTACAAACCGGATGATCTCGCCCATTGTACTGGCGCTTCCATTCTTTCTGATCGCCCGCAATCTCAACCTGCTCGATCGGCACATCACGCTTATCCTGATCTATCTGACGTTCAACCTGCCCATTGTCATTTGGATCGTCACCGATCAGTTTCGCGGAATACCCATTGAACTCGATGAAGCCGCCCGTATGGAAGGTGCGTCACAGTTCACAATCATGAGCAAAATCTGCCTGCCGCTCGCCATGCCCGGCGTGGCGGTATCCGCAATCTTTTCGTTCATCTTCTCATGGAACGAGTTGATGTTTGGCCTGGTGCTGACGCGAACCGACGCCAAAACCGCGCCAGCGATGGCGGTGTCCTTCATGGAGGGCTACAACCTGCCTTATGGGAAGATCATGGCGACGTCGACCCTCATCGTGATCCCCGTCTTGATCTTTGCGCTCATTGCTTCCAAGCAGCTTGTCCGAGGCCTCACGATGGGCGCCGTGAAGTGAGGATCAAACGTGTCCCGGAAGCCGAAAACTGAAATTCTCGATGCCGAGGAACAGTTGCTTGTCCGCCTTGCCTACGCCTGCGAAGTGCAGGGTCTGACACAGGGGCAGGCTGCCGAAACCTTCGGGATTACACGCCTTCGGGTCAACAAGGCCCTTGCGGAGGCGCGGGAACGCGGCCTGGTCCGGGTGTCGATCAACTCTCCGCTCGGCGCATGTGTCGAGCTGGAACACGAACTGTGCGATGCTTTCGATCTCGACAGCGCGACCGTTGCACCTGTCGCCGGCGAGAACTTCAATATTCATACCATTTTGGGTTCCGCGCTTGGGCAGTTTCTGACCCGGTTTCTGGCGCGCGAGGAGGTATGCCTGTTCGGTATGTCATGGGGTAACACCTTGAACATGGCCACCCGCTTCATTGAGCCTCTGGACCGCCCTGATCTGGAAATCACATCGGTGATGGGCGGCCTTGCCAAAGGCTCTGACGTCAACAGCTACGAAATCACCACGCGTCTCGCCGACCTGTGCAACGCGGCTCACAGCTACTTCACCGCGCCGGTCTACACTGCGAGCCTCGAAAGCCGGAACATTCTGCGGGCCCAGCAGGAGTTCCGCCGCTCAATCGAGAAAATCCGCGCGGCAGACGGTCTTGCTCTGGCCGCCGGCGACATGGCGAACTCCCTGCTACTCGCAGATGGTCTGCCTGATGATGTGACGATCGCCGAGCTGGTGGAAGCGGGGGCGGTGGGCGACATCATGGGCTATTTTCTCGACCAGTACGGCCAACCGATCGACCACGAGATCAATCAACGTATCCTCGGTCTCGACATTGAGGATCTTAATGACTTGCCCAACGTGATCGTCGCCGCCGGCGGGATCAACAAAGTTCCGATAATCCGCGCAATCTTGAAGCGTGGCTGCGTCAATCATCTTGTTATCGATGAACGCGCGGCGTTGTGCCTGCTGGAGCCTGTCCGGTGATTGTCGCCGGCATTGATCTGGGCACTTCCGGTATTAAGGTAGCCTTGGTTGATGAGGGCGGAACGTGCGTCGCAAGCGCGAGCCGTCCCTCTCCGGTGGACGCACCCCACCCGGGATGGAGCCAGCAGCACCCTGATCAATGGGTGCGGCTTACCTTTGAAATCCTTGATGAGCTGGCCACGGATCATGGGCCGTTGATGGCGCGTCTGCGAGCCGTATCGCTGTCCGGTCACATGCTCGGTCAGGTGCTTCTCGATACAAGCGACAGCCCCACAACGCCTTGTATTCTCTGGAACGATCAACGGTCGACCGCTGAATGCGCTGAGCTGCTGGAGCGCGTACCCGATATAGGTTGGCGCACCAATGGTCAGCCCGATCCGGGGCTAACTGCGCCAAAGTTGCTGTGGCTGGCCAAACATAAACCTGACGCGTTGCGGACCGCAGACACGCTTATGCTGCCCAAGGACTATGTTCGCCTGCATTTGACAGGAGAGCGGGCAACGGAAGTCACTGATGCGTCTGGAACGATGCTACTCGACTGCGCATCGAGCAGTTGGGATGATCAGTTGCTGGCGGTTGTGGGCTGGGATCGCACACGACTGCCACCGCTTCTGAAATCCTGCGACTATGCAGGCCAGCTTCGCTCCGAGCTTTGTGCGCGTTGGGGGACACCGAACACCGTTATGTTCGCTGCGGGAAGCGGCGACAATTACGCTGGCGCTTTGGGCGTGGGGGCGGCAGTTCCCGGCCGTGCCGCCTTGAGCATAGGCACGTCGGGTGTCCTGAGCGCCGTCGATGGCAGTTTCCATCCGGCGCCGGACAAGGCGATCCTTACGACGCCCCATGCGGTGGATGGTACGTTCTTGTCCATGGGTGTGGTGATGGCGGCGACCCAGGCGCTGGACTGGCTGGCGCGGCTCACCGGTACGCCCGCTGGGGAGTTGGCGGGGCTGGCCGCACAGCTGACGCCGCATGAGATCGAGCGTTGCCCGGTATCCCGAGCATCGATCACCGGGGTCCGGACGCCGGACAACCGGCCAGACGCATCCGGATTCATCGGCGGGCTTAGAGGAGGGCACAGCAAAGCCGAACTCGCCTACAGCATCATGGAGGGCGTGGCGATGCAGTTTCTCGCCGCCTATCGCGCGCAACGCGCGTCGAAAGTCCCCATTGCATCAATCCAGGCAGTGGGCGGCGGAACGCGTTCCGTATTCTGGACCGGCCTCATAGCCACCTTGCTCGAAACAACCTTGGCGGTGCCTAGACAAGGCGAACTCGCCGCATGTTTGGGCGCAGCCCGCATGGCTGCAGCCGCACTGGACCCGACAAACGCCAAAAGCATCTTGGGCGCTGTGCCGGTCTCAACCAGGAAGATTGAGCCGAACCGGGTGCTGCACGAGGCGTTGCATGATCGCTTCGAGATGCATCTTAGGCTGCCGTTCGCGACATAGGGCGTGATGTTGGCAACCATCGACCCTGCTGACGCCCTTGGCTGAATTTGACGGCCGGAGCCGCTCTTTATTAGCCAAGCAGAACATTTGTGGGCTCCGGCGCGTCGATATCGCCAAGCTTCTGGGTTTCGGCTCTGAGTTGCGGCTGTACGGAGTTTGGCATGCGTGTTTCCTCTATGCTTGTGTCTTCGCAGACGTCGTTCCGCACACTCAGCAAGTCTTAGTCCCCCCCCCCGGCATTTTTCTTTTGTGGCAGAGCGGCTTGCATCCGCTTCGGGGGTGTCTAGAGCACGTCTGGTTCAGGTTGGTTCATATCCGGCGTTTTTGAAGCAGTCGGTGCATTCGTGCGGTGACGGGGTTGGGACCAACCGGCCAACATGACGCCATTTGTCTTCAACGGATCGTTTTTGTGCCGTGCGCATCCAGTGCTTGATCTTGGAGAAGCTCTGCTCGATCGGGTTGAGGTCCGTCGAATATGGCGGCAGGAAACACAGCCGCGCGTCAGCGGCGTTGATGGCCGCGCGGACGGCCTTTGATTGGTGACTGCCCAGATTGTCCATAACGACGATGTCACCTGCATGAAGGGTGGGCACCAGATGCTGTTCGACCCAGGCCCGGAAGCATTCGCCATTGATCGGGCCGTCAAACACGCAAGGCGCGTTCCGAAGTTTCCGCAACGCCGCACCAAGATGAACGCTTCGTTAGCTCTGATCGGTACCCGGCGACACGGCCCCCGAACGCCTTTTCCGGCGAACAGGATACCAAGCCGCCAATAGGCGAGCCGACCACGCGCATCGGCCGATCCGCGCAACTTCCTGCACAGGACAGCGTCGTCACGATCCGGTTGGTGGCGCTGAAAGACAGACCGACAAAGGTTCGCCAATTGGCGCGCTCGGCTCTCCGCGAGGCCATGCCGTTCAATCGGGGCCCGAGCATCGCGCTTCTGTCGACGTTCGGTTGCTCACATTCGGACATGTCCAAGCCATTGGGGGCTCAGCAACCGTGAGATACGATCGCCGCCAGACGGTCTCACAAGCACTCTTCGAATAGCTTGCGGGTGTTTTCCGCTGTCATCTTGACCGGGTTGCCGCCGACGCTCGGATCTTCGAGCGCCGCGGCGGTCAGCGTGTCGAGATCGGGGGCGGTGACGCCCAATTCGGTGAGCGTCGCCGGGATGCCCAACGCGGTGTTTTGCGCCGAGACGAAATCGCAGAAGCCCTCATAGCCGCCCGCAATGCCCATATAGGCCGCGGCGCGGGCAAGCGGTTCAGCGACCGCTTCACAGTTGAAGCGCAGCACCGCCGGCATCACCACGGCGTTCGTCGTTCCATGATGGGTGTGATGGTGGGCGCCGATCGGGTGGCTCAGCGCATGAATGGCGCCCAGACCCTTCTGAAATGCGGTCGCGCCCATGGCCGCGGCGGCCATCATGTGGCTCCGCGCTTCGATATCGGTGCCATCGGCATAGGCGCGCGGCAGATAGTCCTTGACCAGCCGCATGCCCTCGAGCGCGATGCCCTGGCTCATCGGATGGTAGTGCGGCGAACAATAGGCCTCCAGACAATGGGCGAACGCATCGAGCCCGGTGCCTGCGGTCACGTGCGGTGGCAGTCCGACGGTCAGTTCGGGATCGCAGATCACAACGGCCGGCAGCATTTTGGGATGGAAGATGATCTTCTTTTCCCTGGTGGCCGTGTTGGTCAGCACGCCGGCGCGGCCAACCTCGGAGCCGGTGCCCGCCGTGGTCGGAACCGCCACGATCGGATGGATGCTGCACGGGTCGGCACGCGTCCACCAGTCGCCGACATCCTCGAAATCCCAGACGTGTCGGCTCTGGCCCGCCATGAACGCCAGCACCTTGCCCAGATCGAGCCCGGAGCCGCCGCCAAAGGCCACCACGCCGTCGAACCCGCCCGCGCGATAGGTTTCGAGCGCTTCATCGAGATTCTCGCCGGTCGGATTGGGGTCGACGGCGGAAAAGAGCGCGTCGCCAAGCCCGGCATCTGCCATGTGTTGGCGCGTGGCATGCGTGATGTCGAGCTCGGCGAGCCCCCGGTCGGTCACCAGAAGCGGCCGCGAGATCCCCGCCGTCTGGCACGCCTCGCCAATTTCAGCGATCCGGCCCGCGCCGAAGCGGATGGTCGTGGGATAGGACCAGTTACCGTTGAGTTGCATCGGGTCAGACCTTCTTCAGATGGTAGGATTTGGGGCGTGTCAATGCGTGATAGGCCAGAACCGACAGGCCCGTGCCGCGACCGGTGTCCTTGCAGCCTGTCCAGCACAGCGCCGGGTCCAGATAGTCGCAACGGTTCATGAAGACGGTGCCGGTCTGCACCTTGGCGCCGATGTCCAATGCTGCCTGCACATCGCGCGTCCACAGCGAAACGGTCAGGCCGAAATCGCTGTCATTGATGCGTTGGATCGCTTCGGCATCGTCCTTGACGGCCATGATGCCGACAACGGGACCGAAGGTCTCATCGCGCATGACGCGCATGTCATGGGTCACTGCCGTCAGGATCTGCGGGGTCAGATAGGCGGCACCGTCATCCTCGGGAAACGGCGCGATATGGGCCATGGCACCAGCGGCAACCGCCTCGCTGATCTGGGCCCGCGCCTCGGCGGCAAAGCGCACATGCGCCATCGGGCCGATCGTCGTCTCCTCATCGAGCGGGTTGCCAAGCCTGTAACCCTTCACCAGCGCGACAGCCTTGTCGACAAAGGCGTCGTACAGGCTGTCATGCACGTAGATCCGTTCGATCCCGCAGCAGCACTGGCCCGAATTGAACATCGCCCCGTCGATCAGCGTGTCCACGGCCGCGTCGAGATCGGCATCGGCGCGAACATAGCCCGGATCCTTGCCGCCGAGTTCCGTTGCCACCTGCGAGAACGTGCCTGCCGCGGCCCGCTCCATGGCCCGGCCGCCGCCCACCGAGCCGGTGAAGTTGACGACCTCGAAGGCCCGTGCCGCGATCAGCTGCGCCGTCGTGTCATGGTCGAGAACGAGGTTCTGGAAGACGTCGGCCGGCACACCAACGGCATGAAACGCCTCGGCAAGCCGCTCGCCGACCAGAAGAGTCTGGGCGGCGTGCTTGAGCACCACGGTGTTGCCGGCGATCAGCGCGGGCGCAATCGTGTTGATTGCGGTCATATAGGGGTAGTTCCACGGTGCAACGACGAAGACCACGCCTTGCGGCTCGCGCAGAATCTGGCGCAGGAAGCTGTCGCTGTCCTCAATGACCAGTGGCGCAAGCCCTTCTTCGGCCAGTTCGGCCATCTTCCCGGCCCGCTCGGCAAACCCGCCGAATTCGCCGCCGTAGCGCACCGGGCGGCCCATCTGGTTCGCAAGTTCCACCGCCATGCGATCGGTGGTCTTGCCCACCTCTGCAACTGCCGCAAGCACAAGCGCGATCCGTTTGTCGAGCGGGCGCGCGGCCCATGCCGGCTGGGCGGCGCGCGCGCGCGAAGCGGCCGCATGGGCAAGATCGGCCGCCATCACCGGGCGCTCGAGATAGACCGATCCGTCGATCGGGGAAATCAGGCTTACTGTCGCTGACACGCTAGGTCCCTCAATGGTGTGGAGGTGGCAGTTCCGGCATCAGCGCCGGAGCGCTCATGCCCGCTCGAACCCGCGGGCGATCTCCCAATCGGTCACCACCCGGTCGAACTCTTCCTGCTCCCATTCGGCGCAGCGCACGTAATGGTCGATCACCTCGTCACCCATGGCCGTGCGCAACATGGCCGAGCCGCGCAGAGCCTCGGTCGCATGACGCAGGGTGCGCGGAATGTGATCGTCGTCGCCCGCTTCGTAGAGATCGCCCTTTGTTGCCGGGCCAAGGTCCAGCCCCTCCTCGATGCCGCGCAATCCGGCCGCAAGCAGTGCCGCCTCGGCAAGGTAGGGATTGAGATCGGAGCCGCCGATCCGGCACTCGATGCGCGCGGCAGGCGTGTCTTCGCCACACAGACGGAAGCCGGCCGTGCGGTTGTCGACGGACCAGCCGGTCTTGGTCGGAGCAAAGCTGCCCTTCACGAAGCGCTTGTAGCTGTTGACGTAAGGCGCGAGGAACACTGTGCAGTCGCCGGCATATTTGATCTGGCCGGCGAGGAACTGGCGCATCGGCATCGACATGCCGTGCTGCGCGCCCTGCTCGAAGAAAAGCGGCTTGCCGTCATGCCACAGCGACATGTGCACATGGCTGGCGCTGCCGACCTTGTCATGATGCCATTTGGGCAGGAACGAGGCCGCCCGGCCAAGCATCCAGGCGATTTCCTTGACGGCATGTTTGGCGATGGTGTGGTGATCGGCACAGCTCAGCGCATCGGCATACCGGATGTTCAGCTCTTGCTGGCCGGTCTCCGCCTCGCCCTTGGAGTTTTCCACCGGGATACCGGAGGCGACCAGATGATTGCGCACCGGCCGCATCACCGGCTCCTCCTTGGTGGTCTGAAGAATGTGGTAATCCTCATTGTAGCCGGAGATCGGCTCCAGATCGCGAAAGCCGGATTTTCGGATCTCGTCATAGCTCTTGGCGAACAGGAAGAATTCGAGCTCCGTGGCCATCATCGGCACAAAGCCCATCGCCTCTGCCCGTTCGATCTGCGTCTTGAGAATGGTGCGAGGGTCGTGGGGTACCGGTGTGTGGCCGTGATGGTCCAGCACGTCGCACAGCACCAAAGCCGTTCCTTCGAGCCAGTCCACTCGACGCAGTGTCGCCAGATCCGGGCGCATCATGTAATCGCCATAGCCCTGACGCCAGCTCGTTGCGGCATATCCGTCGGGCGTCGCCATCTCCAGATCGGTGGCCAGCAGGTAATTGCAGCAATGGGTCTCCGAATGTGCCTTTTCGACGAAATGGGTCGCGTGGAAGCGCTTGCCCATCAACCGCCCCTGCATGTCCACCAGGCAAACAAGCACCGTATCGATTGTGCCGCCGGCGACCTCGGCTTTCAGTGCCTCGAAACTCAGATTACCGCTCACTGCCATCCCCTCTCATGCTGATATCCCGTCCAATGGCCTGGCTTGGCATCGGTCTTCGCGCCGCCTCGGCCGATGCCAGGCAACGGCACACAGGGCGATGCTGACTGCATCGAGTCGGCCGTACCTGGTCTTGGCGGCTATCGCGCATCGGCACGTCCAGCCAACCCGATTCCGACCCTGTCCAGTCCGCGCGCAAGCGGCCGCGCAAGACCGTGCGCCGTGCGTGCAACGCCCGCGGGCATGGCGAGCAGATCGTTGCGCAATTCCAGCATCACGTTTGGCAGGCCACGCGGTATAGCATGTCGCTTGAGCGTATGCGTGACCCCGTCGGACGCGTCATATGGCGCGTTGAGCTGCGCGTTCAGCGTCAATGTGCCGGCCGCTTCCGTCAGCATTGCCCGAGCCAAGGTAGGGTCGGCGTCATGCAACAGCCCCAGTTCTACGCGCCGCGGCTCGCCGTGATAGATCGGCGTGAAGCTGTGAACCGTGACCAGCGCAACCGGGGCGCCCGCCAGCTTGTCCGTTTGGGCATCGAGCGCGCCCGACAGGCAATCACGGAAGGGCTCGTAAACCGCGCGTATGCGAGCCTCGCGGTCTGCTTCACTCAGGTCACGATTGCCCGGAACATCGAAAACCTCGCTGCGGGCAGGCATGGCATCGGGCGCATGTGGCGGGCGGTTGCAGTCGTAGACGAGGCGCGAAATGCGTGAGGCCACAAGGGGCGCGTCGAAAGCCGCGCTCAACTCCAGCGCCAGATCGAACGCGCCAATGTCCCAAGCCGCATGCGAGCGCGCCACGTCCGCGCTGATCCCCAAGCCATCCAAAGCTGAGGGGATGAAGCGGCTCGCATGGTCGCAAACGAAGACGATCGGCGCCCGCCCGCCGGCATTGTACACCCGTGCCGCCGGCCTCTCGAAATCGGCCAGAAACGGTGACACCGTCGGCCTTGCGCCGCCATTGGCGGCCAAAACGCCTCGGTCATCCGTCGGCTCGCCGCTGTCGTGTGCTTCGATCATGATGGCACGGATTCCGGTTCGGGCATTGCAGCGCCGTGCAGCAGGGCGGTCGCCCCCATTTCTTCTAGACCCTTGAAAGATGTTCGACCCAGCGCGGATCGTGCATGATCGCGCGGCCGCGGAGCAGCTTCCACGCGCCGTACTTGAAGAAATCGAAGTCGAGCTGCGAAACGCGCTGCTGCACATAGGACCAGAAGGCCCATTTGATGTCCGCCAACGCCTTGTGGACGATGACGCGCGCATAGGTCTGTTCGCTCACCGAACCGAAATAGGCCTCGAGCAGCTCCATCTCGATCTCGCGGGAGAAGAACATCTCGCCGAACCAGATGCCGAAATCGTAGCATCGATCGTTCATGGAGGCATATTCGTAGTCGATCAGCATGATCGAGCCGTCGGAACCGATCATGAAGTTGCCGGCCATTGGATCGTTGAAGCACGGCACCAGATCAAGCCCGGAAGCCTCCAGCGCCCGTCGCGCCATGCGGTACTGGTCCATCAGCCAGGGATAGTCCGGCGGGCGCCAGCCGCCGAGCTCGGTGATCTGACGATCGTGCTCCTCGATCATGTCGAAGACAGTCTTGGTCAGGGATAGCGGCGCCACCGCGTGGAAGGCACGATAGGCCTCAATCGCCGCCAGCCGCGGGCCGGGCTGTCCGAAATCGGTGTTGGTGCAGGAGCGCCGGTCGGACATGAAGTCGTTGATCTCGATTCCATCCTCGTAAAGATCGTCATAGACGCGCGGTCCCACGCCTTGCGCGGCCGCCTTGCGGCTGGCGTCAAAGGCGGCCGCCCGGTCGATGAACATCTCGGTGCCGGCGCCCGGTATCTTGACGAAGTAATGCTTGCCGTCCTCCGCCGTGGTGACGCGGAAATTGGGGTTGCTGATGCCGCCCGCAACGGGCCGGTAGCTCAGCGTCTTGCCCTGGAACAGGGCGGCGCGCGCCAGCGCGGCTTCGAGCGTGTGTTCCGCCTCGCTGGCAGCTTGGCCGGGCGTCTTGTCGGTCATGAAAAGCCTCCTGCCTCCGAACCGGTCAGAGTTTGCGCAGACGTTCTTCGAACTGCGGCTGCAGCATTGCCTGCCGGCAGCGCAGAAGCCGCCACTCGGCATATTTGCGGAATTCGACATGCACGCGCGGCGAGGTTTCGGCGCTCAGCATCGCCCAGAGAGCCCACATCAAATCGTCGGCCGCGCCATAGACCACGGTCCGGTTGAGCAGCGCGGTGTCGGCCCGGCCGGCCCAGTGCTCGACATAGGGTTCGCGTTCGCTGGCAAAGGCGCAGACTTCGGTCAGAAGCACGGCCAGATCGTATGCCGGATCGTTCATGCCGGCACGGTCATAGTCGAGAAGCTTCACCGCGCCTTCCGGCCCGATCATGATGTTGGACGACACCCCGTCATTGCGACAGGGAACCAGATCATGGCCGGCGGCCGCGATCGCCTTCTCGATGGCGCTGCCCTGTTCCAGCATCCACCAGCCATCGGCGGGCAATGCAATATTGGCGGCTATGAGCCGGGTCTCAAGCGCGCGAATTTCGGCGAAGACGTCAAAACGCACGGGCAATGCGGCACCGGCCTGAAACGCGCGTGCGGCGTCCAGGGCCGCTTTCATCACCCGCGCCTCCTGCAGGTCGGCCAGACTGGCGGTGCGCCAGCCCTTTCCGAGATGTTCCATCGCGACGGCACCGCCGTCTGCATCGGCCCAGATGATGCCTGGCCCCGCGCCGGTCTCGCCGGCGAGTTGCGCGCCGGTGGCACCCGCAGCACGATCGAACAATCCGTCCATGTCCGGACGAGGCACTTTCAGCACGCCGGAGGCACCACCCTCAGGCTCGACCAGCCAAAGCGCGCCCGCCACCCCGCGATGCATCGGCGATACGACATCGGGGCACAGCTGCGCATAGGCGGAGGCAGACGTTGCCCATTGCGGCACCTGCGCGATCAGCGCCTCGACCGCCGCCTCCTCGTCGGTCCTTGCGCGTCCCAATGCGGTCATGTGGCACCCCTTCCTTCCGACCGGGCGGTTGCAGCGTCGAGATCCCCTTCGGCTTCGTGCAGCCGCCACAGCATCGCAGCCAGCACGTTCGCGCCGCGCTCGCAATCCTCTGGCGTCGTGTATTCGTCCGGATGATGCAGGATGCCGCCGACACTCGGCACGGCGATCACGATGCCCGGACAATACCGGCTTAGTGGCACCGCGTCGTGGCCGCCGATCGTTTCCAGGCGCATCGTCTCGAGCCCCTGTGCCGCCGCTTCGGCTTCGCACAGTGCCACAAGACGCGGGTCGAACCGGCCCGCCTGACGGCGGTCGATCGAAATCACCTCGTGGCCGACGCTCGCGCGTGCCGCGCTTTCCTCGAGGAGCACCATCAACTCCGCTTCGGCCTCTTCGAGCATGGGCTGTTCGGGCGCGCGCAGCTCGATGAACATGGTGGCGCGCTCGGGCACCATGTTGGGCGAATTGGGTTCGACCACCAGGCGGCCCACCGACGTGTAGAGCGCCCCGTCGCGCTTGTCCGACATGGCCCGCAGTCCGGCCATCACGTAGGCAGCGCCGAGACCGGCGTCCTTGCGTTCGGCCATGACGGTCGGCCCGGTATGGGCGCGCTCACCCAGCATGGCGGCCCGCACCTTCAGCGCGCCCCAATAGTGTTCGAACGGGCCGATATGGCGCCCGCTTTGCTCGAGCGCCGTATCGCCTTCGACATGGAACTCGATGTAGCAATCGGCCCTGGGCGCGGCATCGGTGCCGGCATAGCCGATGCGGGCCAGTTCCGCTCCCACCGAGACGCCGTCGCCGTCCTCGCGGGCGAGCGCGAAATCAAGATCGAGTTCCCCCGCATAGACGCCCGAACCCAGAAGGCTGGGCTGGAAGCGCGCCCCCTCTTCATTGGTCCAGTCGACCACCGCGAAATTGCAGCCGGGCGCTTCGCCGCGCGCGTCGAGATGGGCGCGTACCGCTTCGATGGCGGCAAGGGCGGCGACGACGCCATAGGCGCCGTCGAAACGCCCGCCATTGGGCTGGCTGTCCAGATGCGAGCCGACCAGGACCAGCGGCGCGTCCGGACCGGCCGTTTCGAGCACGCCGAACACGTTGCCGACCGGATCGACACGCACCTCGTACCCGCGGCGTTCCATCAGCGAACACAGCCAGTCGCGCGCCTTTCCATGCTCGGTGGTGGCGGCCATGCGGTTGAGCGCGCCCGGTTCGCCGGTGGCCCCGAATGCGGAAACCTCTTCCATCATGGCATCGAGCCAGGGGCGGTCGACGGCAAGGCGGTCATTGGCAAGCGTTTGGGTCATGAGGCGACGGGTTCCGGTTGAAGCAGATGGCATGCGGCGCGGTCATGGTCGCCGCGATAGACAGGCTGGGGGTTGATCTTGCGGCAGCGGTCAAAGGCCGAGGGGCAGCGTGAAGCGAATGCGCAGCCCGGCGGCAGGTCGATGGGACTGGGCGGTTCGCCCTCCAGCAGGCAGTCTTCCGGGCGGTATCGGCGGTCTTCCAGCGTCGGTGCCGCGCTCAACAGCGCCTTGGAGTAGGGGTGACCGGGATTGAAGAACAGGCGCTCGTTGGCGGCGAGCTCGACCACTTCGCCCAGATACATCACGGCGATGCGCGCGCACACGCGCCGCACCAGCGCGATGTCGTGTGAGATGAACAGATAGGTGAAGCCATGCTGTGCCTGCAGCCGCTCGAACAGATCGATCAGCCGGCTCTGCTCGGTCTGGTCGAGCGCAGACAGCGTCTCGTCCATTATCATCAGGCGCGGTTCGAGTATCATCGCACGCGCCACGTTCACGCGCTGGCGCTGGCCGGCCGTCAGTCTGGTGGGCAGCGATTCGTAGAGCGACCTGTCGAGGCCGACTTCGCCCATCATGTCGAGCGCGCGGGTGCGGCGCTGCCGGCGGTCGCCCTCGTTATGGATCACCAGCGGCTCGGAAATGATCTCACCGATTGAACTCTGCGGCGGCAGGGAACCGAAAGGGTCCTGAAGGACAAGTTGCACCTCGCGCCGAAAGCGCCGTGTGCCGGCACGCCCGCGGCCGAATATGTCCTCACCATCGAAGACGATATGGCCGGTGTCAGGCTTTTCGAGCGCCGTCAGAAGGCGCATGAGCGTGGACTTGCCGCAACCGGACTCGCCCACCACACCGAAATTCTCGCCCGCATGAATGTCGAAGCTGACATCCCGCACCGCCTGCAGCAGCTTCGGCTTGCCCAGACCCGACTTGCTCTTGATCGGGTAGACGCGGCTGACATTTTGCACCGAGAGCACGGTTTGCGCCTTGTCGGTTGCGGCAGCGGTCGTCATGCCGTCGCGGTGCCACAGCTTCGGCAGTTCATCGATCAGTTTCCGGGTGGCTGCGTGGCGCGGACGGGAGATCACGTCGTCGACCGCCGCGAATTCGGCCACGCGGCCGCCCTCCAGCACCAGAATCTCGTCGGCCACGTCCGCAACGGTCGGCAATGATGCGCTGATGAACAGGATCGCGGTGTCGAAGCGTTCGGACAGTTCGCGCATGAGTTTGAGGATCTGCGCGCCAACGGTCACGTCGAGCGGCTGCGTGATGCTGTCGGCGATCAAGAGCTCCGGATTGGCGATCAGCGCATCGACGATCATCGCACGCTGCATCATGCCTCCCGAATATTGGAAAGGATATTCGCCGAAGCGCTGCTCGGGCGAGGGGATGCGCACGGCGCCCAAAAGCGCGACGGCGCGCTCCCTTGCTTCCTTGTAGGACACGCCAGGTTCGACCGCGCGCAGTTTCTCGACGATCTGCTCGCCGACATGCATTGTCGGGTTCATTGCGCCCTGCGGGTCGCCGCCCACATAGGCAATCGTCTTGCCGCGCAGTCGGGCCGAGCGATCGGACGGCATCGCCAAGATGTCCTCGCCGCGAAACCGGATTTCGCCGGAGGTCACCTCGAGCGGCGGGCGCAGCCAGTTGACGAGCGCGTGCGCCAGCGTGGTCTTGCCGGAACCGCCGGGACCGATGACACCGAGAATGCGTTTGGCCTGAAGGCTGAAGGACACATCATCAAGAATTCGAGGAGCGGCCTCGGCTCGGCCAGCCTCCACCGTCAGTCCACGGACGTCCAGAAGCGGTGTTTCGGTCATTCCAGACCTCCGTAGATGCGGTTGCGCGCCCGCTCGAGTGCCGCTCCCATCAGATTGAGGCTCAAAAGCGTGACGAGCAGGAAGATGCCCGGCATGGTCGCGATCCACCACGCGTTGACCAGATATTTGCGGCCGTCGGCGATGATGTTGCCGAAGGTCGGCGTGGGCGGCTGAACGCCAAGACCCAGAAAGCCGAGAACCGCCTCGAAGATCATCATCCGTGCGACGTCGAGCACCGCGACGAAGACGATGGGCGGCAGACAGATCGGCAGCAGCAGCAGGAACATGATGCGCAGATCCGACGCGCCGAGCACGGTGGCGCCGCGCACATACTCCTTGTTTCGCTCGGCGAGGATGACGCTGCGCATCACCCGGGCATAAACCGGCCAGCCGGACAGCCCCAGCACCAGGATGATCGCCGGGATCGTCGGCCGTGCGACTCCCAGAATGGCGATGGCAAGAATGATCATGGGGATCGAAAGCTGCGCGTCGGTGATGCGCATCAGAACCGTGTCGGTCAGTCCGCCGCGATAGCCGGCGAACAGGCCGACCATACAGCCAACTGCCAGCATCAGCAGCACCGTCGCCAGACCGATCAGCAGGGAATAGCGCAGGCCCACAAGGCAGCGCATCAACATGTCGCGGCCCAGCTGGTCGGTGCCCAGCGGGTGGCGCCAACTCCACCCTTCGCCCAGGAACAGGGGCGGCGTCATCCGTGCGCGCACATCCATCGCGATCGGGTCAATGGAACTGAACAGCGGATAGAACAGCGCGATCAGAACCATGAACACGAAGACGAAGAAGCCGATCCGGAACTCCGCCGAGCTCCAGGCGCCCGAGAGGATGCGCTGCGAGACGCTGTTTTCGGCATCCGGCGTCGTGACGGCAGCGAGCGAGGTAGTCTGGTCTGTCATCAGTATTCGAGCCTCGGATCGATCATCGTTGCCAGCAGGTCGACAAAGATGTTGATCATCACGAACGCCACGCTGGTGACGATGGCGATGCCCTGGATGAGCGGGAAATCGCGTTGCAGGACGGCATTGATCGTCAGCAGGCCCAGCCCCGGATAGTCAAAGATGAACTCGACCACCAGGACACCGCCCAAAAGAAGGCTGAATTGGACGCCGAGAAGGTTCAGCAGCGGCACCGAAGCGTTCTTGAGCGCGTGGGCCATGATGATCCGCGTCTGACCGAGCCCGCGCACCGCCGCCGCGCCAATGTAGCTTTCGCGCATGACCTGTGCGACCGAGACCGAGAGCGTGCGTATGATGAACGGCGCGATCTCCACGGCGAGCACGATGGCGGGCAGGATCGTATAGGCGAAATTCTCGTAGCCGATGGCCGGCAGCCATCCGAGCTGCACCGAGAAGACCAGCGCCAGAACAATGCCCAGCCAGAAGTTGGGAACCGAGACGAAGACCGATCCCAGATAAAGCGCCACGCGATCCGGCCATCGCCCCGGACTGAGGCCGGCAAAGACCCCGATGGGGACGGCCACCAGGAGCGCCAGCGCCATGGCCAAAAGAGCCAGTTGGATCGTGTAGGGCGCGGTTTCCGCGATCAGCGTCAAGACCTGTGCGCGTTCGCCGCGGGTCGCGTCATCGAACGCTGCGCCGCCAACCGCCGCGCCGCTGGCCGGGCGCACGAAGGACTGCCCCAGATCGCCTTGAACCACGCCTGACATATAGCGGGCGAACTGCACGGGGATGGGGTCGCGCAACCCCATCTCCTCGGCAATTTGCTCGACGAGCGTGTCGGGCGCCATGCCGCCGACCATGAGCCGCACCGGGTCGCCCGGGATCACGCGCAGAAGCGTGAAAATCAGGAAGGTCACCAGCAGGACGATGACCGCTCCCTGCGCCAGGCGCCGGGTCAGAAAGCCCAATAGAAACAAAGACGCGACTCCGTGGCGTTGGCAATGGCATCAGAAGGAAACAGCGCCGACCCTCGACGGGTGATGTACGGGGGCCGACGCCGCCGGTCAGATGGTCGCCACAGAGGCGTCCATGCTGCCGTCCGGGTAGAGGAAAAGGCCATCCAGATCGGCACTGATCGCATGCACCATCACCGATGTGAACAGTGACAGCGCCGGCGCCTTGTCCGCCAACATCGGCGTCAGCTCGGTCTGGAGCAGCCGCTCGCGCTCTTCCAGCGAGGATGCCGAACGTTGCCTATCCAGCGCCTCATCGATCTCGGCGTCGACTATGCCGGTGATCCGTTTGGAGCCCGAATGGAAGTGCGTGCGCAGCACCAGGTCAGGCTCCGGCGAACCGGTCGACCAGCCACAGTCGATCATGTGGCCGGGGCCGCCGCCGGGGCGGTCGTAGAGGTTCTCGTTCCAAGCGGCCACTTCCATGACGTTCAGGGTCACGGGGAAGCCCTGGGCCTGAAGCATCGCCGTGATGACCTCGCCATACTCCTTGGTCTTGGGATAGAAGCCCACAGAGGTGATGTATTCGAGATCTGGCAGGCCCTGACCGCCCGGGAAGCCCGCCTCGGCCAGCAGGCGCTGGCACTCATCGGGGTCATACTCGGGATAGTTGTCCAGATCGATATAGCCGAACTTGATCGGCGAGATGAAGTTGGCCGACGGATGGCCCGATTCGCCCAGCACCTCGTAGATCAGTTCGCGATCGATCGCGTGGCAGGCCGCGCGCCGCAGAAGCGGATTGTCGAAGGGCGGTTTGGAGCAACGGAACCAAAGATATTTGTTCTCGACCGAGACGAGCTTGGAGATGCGGATGTCGTCACGGCCCGACAGCGTTTCGATTTGCTCGGGCTCGAGCCGCTCGATGATCGAGGCCTGGCCGTTCATCATCGACAAGAGCCGGGTGGTGGCGTCGCCGACGAAGGAAATGGTGACGCCCGGAACCTTGGGCGCGCCCTTGAAGTAGCCGTCAAAGGCGGTCAGCACCGTATCGTTGCCGCTCTGCTCGGAAAAGCGGAACGGGCCGGTGCCGTTGAGGCGCTGGGTCAGCGCGCCACTGGGGCCTTCGGCGATGTCCTTGGCCGATATCATCGGCAGATATGCGGCCAGGAAAATGAAGAGGCTGGCCGAATAGCCGCCCTTGCTCGTGTCGACGATGACCGTCAGATCGTCGGGCGTCGTTACCTCGAAACTGTCGGTGGGGCCGGGATACCACTGCGCCGGACGGTCGGGCTGTGCGCCATATTCGAAGGTGGCCTTCACGTCGGCGGACGTGAACGGGTGACCGTCATGGAAGGTCACGCCGTCGCGCAGCTTGATCTGAAGCCTGCTGCCGTCCAGCAGTTCCATGGATTCGGCCAATTCATAGACCATCTCGCCCGGATCGTCGGGCCGCATCGGCGCACGGGCCAAAAAGCCCATCACGAACCCCTCGATGATCTTTTGCGACAGGGTCGTGTGCGCGGTCGGGTCCCAGTTGCCGGTGATGTTTTCCGCCGACAGGAACGTGATCGGCTTGCCGGTCTGGGCGAAGGCCGAAGAGATGAAGAAGTCCGGGTTGAGCTGTTGGAAACCGGCAAGCGCCCCCGCGCCTGCCAAGAAAGTTCTGCGCTTAATCATGTTGTAGCCTCCTGTCATTTGTCCGTTTCTGGGGTGCTGGATGGCATCTGCGCCGTTCGGCGCTCATCATGGGTTGGTGCCTTACGGCGCGCGCAACAAAGCGCAGATCTCCTCGTGCAGTTCGGTGCTGGCGGCGGCCACCACGTGACCCTCGGAATGCAGCGTCAGCGGCGCTCCCTGCCAGTCGGTCATCACGCCTCCGGCCGCTTCGATGATCGGCACGATGGGTACGAAATCATATGGCTTCAGACCGGTTTCGATCACCGCATCGAGATGGCCGGCTGCGACCAGTCCGTATGAGTAGCAATCTCCGCCCAGCCGGGTGATGGCGGCTCTTGCCGCCAACCGGTCAAAGGCCGCGCGCGCCTCGGGCGCATAGGCATTGATCGCCGTGGCGCCGATCGACGCCCGTGCAAGACGCGTGCACCCGCTTGTCCGGCAAGGTCTTTCGTTGAGCCAGGCTTCGCCGCCCGCGCACCCGATCCAGCGCTCGCCGGTAGCGCTTGCCTCGATGGCGCCGATCGACGGAACACCTTCGTTCAGCAACCCGAAGAGCGTACCGAAAAGCGGTGATCCGGTGGCAAAAGCGCCCGTGCCGTCGATGGGATCGATGACCCACAGGCGAGGCCGGTCGAGACCCGTCGGCGGCATTTCCTCGCCGAAGACGCCATCGTCGGGCGCGTGCAGGGCAAGCATCCGGCGCAGATGGTCTTCGATCTCCCGGTCAGCCCGCGTGACGGGAGAAGCGTCGCTTTTCATCGTCAAGCCGATGTCTTTTCGAAAGTAGCGAAGCGCGATGGCGCGCGCGGCGTCTGCCATGTCGTCCAGCAGCGTGAGATCGGCCTCCATTGCCCTGCCTGCCGACTTTCCCGCCGTCATCGTCACGACCGCATCTCCTAAAACACTCGTTATTCCACAATTGCCACAAAAATCCACTTGGTCAACAAAAATCAGCACGGCCTTCAGTTTCGGCTTTGAATCGCCGCCAAACCCGACTAATCGGTGCAAAAAAACACAGCACTGGCCTGTGAAAATCTGCGCAACGCGGACCCCTGTTTGTGGTATGTGGGTTATGCAACCGCGCCAAATGCCCAATTATCGGGCAAGTTGCAGAAAGGAATTGCAGTTTTGTGGCATACTCAAAGGCGCGCAAAGATTCTCGCGATTCTGCGGGAATCGGCCAATGCGCGCACCGCCGCCATCGCCGAGGAACTGGGCGTTTCGCGCGAGACCATTCGGCGTGACCTGTTGGCCATGCAGGATGAGGGGCTGCTGGCACGCGTTCATGGCGGCGCCATTACGGCGGACCAGGAATCCGAGGCCGATTTTCAGAAGCGCAAGACACTCAACTGGGCGGAAAAAAGCGAGATCGGACGCAAGGCGCTGCAACTGGTCGAGCCGGGGATGACGGTCTTCGTGGATGCGGGCACGACAACCATGGCGTTTGCCCGCGCGCTGCGAGACGGCCCCGATGTGCAGGTGATCACCAATTCGGTCGACGTGGCCCAGACGCTGAGGCGGCACAGCATCCTGGTGGGCGGCACGATCTTGAGCGATGTGCCGGCCACCTTCGGTGAACTGACGCTGGCCGAGATCGGCCGTTTCATGGCCGACCTGGCGATCCTCTCGCCCACCGCCGTCCACCCCAAACACGGTGTGATGTATTATGAGTTGCATGAGGCGGAGGTGGCGCGCGCCATGGGCGCCAAGACCAGCAAGGTGGCGATCCTTGCAGACAGCAGCAAGCTCGACCGCACCAGCCGCGTGCTGATGAGCGAAGTCGGCAACATTGACTGGCTGGTGACCGACGCAAAGGCCGACCCCGGCGTTCGCCAGACGCTGGCCGACCTCATTCCCGCCGTTCTTTAGCTGAGCTGGTAGTCGAGCCGGTTCAGTGCGATCAGTGGCTGCCGCCGGTCCGGCATGATGTCGGAGAAAAGCTGCAGCGAGAAGCTCAGAAGCGCCGTGTTGGCCGGCTGTGGCGAATGGGTCGAGAACCAGTCATCGACCGCATTGCCGGTGTCCGACGGGATCGTGCCGGCATAGGCGAACAGCGGACGATAGAACATCGGCACCAGCGACACGATGTCGTCCGGCGACAGAGGGCTCGACGGGCCGTTGGCGGCCGCCAGCCGATAGCCATAGCGGCCCGACAGCTTCTGCTGGGTCTCCGCGCCCGTCGGCGGCTTTCCCAGCACATCGGTAAACAGGGTCGTCAATCCTGCCGGCAGTTGCGCCGTGGTGCCGGTGCCGAACAGGATCGAGCGATCCCAGGTCAGTTCCGGCACGGCCAGATTGGTGAAGTTCAACTCCGGCGTGCTGTAGACGAAGGCGTCGGCTGTCTCCTTGCCCGGAACCAGATTCTGGTTGCGCCGGATCGACAGGCTGGCGCGGGCATTCTGGTAAACACTCACATCGAGATCGTCATACCAGATCACATAGGTGCGCCGGCCACGATCCGGCACGGGCTCCTGGAAATTGTAGAAGATGTCCTGCGGCGTGCCCGAACCGGACGTTTGCGGCTGCAGCGGCTTTACCTTCCCGTCCGTATCGATATAGCCGAGCGACGGTATCTGCCCGCCCGGTCCCCATGTGTTTGTGCCGGGCGCGCGGATCAGAACGATCGCATCGAGCAGCGATTCGCCGTCGGCGCCCGAGCGCGTCCGCTTCTGCAGGCGGAAACGGTAGCTCTCGTCCGGGACCAGACCGTCTCCGGCACCCGATCCGCCGCTGCCATCGTTCTGCACAAAGCCCCAATTGTCGGCGACGTTCTTGGCGATGTCGGCGATGGCCGCCACCGCCGACCGGGCGGGCGCCGCGGCCGCGCCGCCATCCGTCAAAAGCGTTGCGAGGTCCGCCTTGATCGCCGCTGCATTGGTCGCAAATTCTGCGAGCGCTTGGAACGGGTCGGGCGGACCGACATCGAACATTGCCATCATTGGCGGACGGCGGAAGTTGAGGCCAATCGTGATGTTCGCCGTATCTTGCGCGGCGAGCTGCATCTCCAACGAAGCATAGTAGGACCAAGCCTTGGCCTTGGTGATCTGCTCGTCAACCGGCAGGTTCGGATCGACATCGCCGGGCGTGTAGGTGGCAACCGCACGCTGGTTCACCAGCCGGGGACTGGACGGATAGGCCCTGAGCGGGATCGGTATGTCCAACTGTCCGATATCGGTGCTGATCACCGCCCCGCCCAAATCCGCAGGCGTCTCCGGAAGCGGGTCGAGAAAGTGCAGCCATTTGGAGGTCTCATAGCCGTCGACATAGGCGGCCTGCTCGACGGCGAATTCCAGCGCGGTGATGTCGAACGCCAGATTGAGGAACAGGCGCCGGTAGTGGGCCCGGTTCTTGACGCTCAGCAGCATGGTCAGCGCACCGTCGCCGGAGACGAGATCGATCTTGCCCGGTGTCAGGCTGTATTCGGGCACCCAGCGCGCCGTGTGCATCACGGCGCCATCGGCCAGCACCGCCTGTTCGGCAATCATGCCGGCCAGTTCTTCCACCGTCAGCGATTCCGCGGCGGCCAGTTTCGACAGGCTCGATGTCTGCGGCGTCACCGTGACGGCCCGGCCCTTGAGATAGACGGTGCCGGTCAGAAGACCGTCCACATCCATGTTGGCAATCGCCAGATAGCGCAGGCTCACATCGAGCGCGTCCGCCATGGTGGTCAGCGTGTCGCCGAAACCGGCAATGGCGGAGTAACCATCGATGGTCAGCTTGACATCGTCGCGGAACAGCGGGGCCTGTGTCGCAAACGCTTCGGCAAAGCCTTCTGGCGTCGTCTGCAGCGTATCGATGCCGGTCGCCAGCGTGTCGTGCGCACCGATCTGCCAGTCATGATTGTTCAGCGTCAGCGTCGTGTCGGTCGCCAGAATGTTCGGCGTGGCGGCCACCAGTTCGATGACGCCGACGACGGAAATGCCAAAGCCGGTGGCCAGCGCCTGAAGCGTCGTGGTGGTCGACAGGCTTTTGCCGGGCGCATTGGTCTTGCCGGTCAGCCGGTGGCCGCCCGCATCGCTTCCCGTGCTGGCGAAGTCCGCCTCGACATCGGTCGGAACCTGGACGACCGCATCGGTGCCGAAACCCTGCGACAGGTTCTGCCGCAATTGCTGACCAAGCAGGGTCTGCGCCTCGGTCAGGTCGATCGCATTGTCCGACTTTTCGATCGGCGTCAGTTGCGCGGCGATTTTCTCGGCGAGACTTTCCTTGGCCGCCACCAACCGGTCGAAATCGGCCGAGCCGCCGCCGGCGGCCGAAGTCGCCTGATAGGCAGGCGCGGCATAGTTGGGCGACAGCACCATGTCGACCGTCGCCAGGAAATCGACGGCCCAGTCCATCACGTCGACCGCCTGGAACATGGTCGGTGCTGTTTCCGAAAAGGGCGGCGACGCTCCCGACTGGTAGGTGCGCACACTGGCTTCGCGCGAGACCAGCGCGTTGGCGAGCGGCGGCAGCGCCAGATAGCTCGGCGCGGTGGCCGACTGGCCGATCTCCACCTTGCGGATCGCATTGGTGCCGGGCGACTGCCCCGGCGCGTCGAACCGGACGCCATACTGGCGCTGGTTGCCGAGGTTGGAGAGCGTGCGCTCGGCGGGTCCCGTGCCGCCCCAGAGCGCACCGGAATAGGCCGTCGCCAATGCCGAGCCGAACGCGGCGAGCGTGGCAGGCACGCCGCTCGAACGGGGCGGCACCGGGCTGGTGGCGCGCTGCACCTCGGGCACGCCCGCAAAGTTCGTGTCGATCTCGTTCGTTGGACGCGCGAGTGTGACGCTCGCTGAAAGCTGCGTGATCGTGTTGGTGACCGCCGGCGCTGCCGGCAGGGCGGCACCGAAGACGACGTCGGGCGGCGGCAGGATAATCCTCGCCGCCGGATCGATGATGGGCTGTGTCAGCAGGGCCTTGAGGAAATCGTCATAGGCGAGCGGCGCATCAAGCACTGCATTGACCGGCGCGAGAGAGTTGGCAAGCGTCTGCGACGGGCCGACCGTGAAAGTGTGGCCGTCGACGGTGAACTGCGCGCCCGCTTTCAGGAACCCCGAAAGGGCGGCATTGGCCTTGCACAGGCGCAAGGCGTCGCTCTGCGACGTGCTCAGGAAGGCGGTGGCGACCGCGTTCGGTGCCACCGCGCCGGTCGAGCCGGCCGATGCCGCAGGCGCCGGGCAGATCAGCACCGCACCGGCAAGCAACAGGCCCTGCTGATCGCCGATGGCGGCGATCAGCGCCGCCAGGTCCGGCCGGCTCTGGGCCGGGAATTTCAGCCGAAGGCTCGCGATGGAGTCCTCAGCATCAGTCGTCACGCTGCCCGATCCGGAGACCGTCACCGTCTGGCCCGGAACGAAGATGCCGGGAATGTCCTGGTTCTGCGTGCCGAGCGTGTCGGCGGTCGTCGCAAACAGCGTGGCCACATCGTCCAGTGTCACGCCTGGCTGGATGCCGTAGGCCACCGCGGCAAGCGGCGAGGGGTCCAGAAGCGCCGGCAAGAGAAGCACCGACCCCGTGGTCATCGCCGTTTGCTGATTGGCCGCGGCAAAATCGGCGATCGTGATGCCCGACAAATGGCCGAGGAAGCGGCGCAGGCTCTCGCCGTCCGGCACCGGTTCGCTGGAGCTTCCGGTCTGCATCCGCGTATTCTGAGTGATCAGGCCCGGAAGGGCGCCGTTCAGCGTGATCAGGCTGTCGACGTCGCCGCCAAACACCGCCGTGACGGTCTGCGCGACGGTCGCCGCCTCGGCCGTCAGGCGCCGGTCCACTGCATAGGTGGTGATCGTGCCGCCGACCGCGAAGAGATCGACGATCGACTGGTTGGCGACGGCGATCGCCTCGGGCGTCGTGGTCACGCCCGCATTGGCGAAATCGGCGACCAGCGAAACGAAGGTCGAGCCGTTCGTGTTGATGGAGACGCCGCCGGCGGCAAGCGTCAGATTGTCGGCGATCAGCCCCGGAACGTCCTGGTTGGCCCGACCGATGTCACCGGCCGTGCACTGCGATTCGGCGGCATAGGCGGCCAGCGTCTTGCCGGCGCTCAACGTGCCCGTGACCGGGGCGATGATAAGATTGGTTTGCGCGGGAACGATGGCGGTATCGGCATTGTGCCACTGCGTCAGAAGATCGTGCGCGCTGACGCCGACGCGCGTTGCGAAGGCGTTGAGCGTTTCATTGTGCTTGACCTGCGCAAAGGTCGGCACGGTGACCGGGCCCGGGAACAAGGCCGTTGCCGGGCGGTCGATATTGTCGCGCAGAAGATCGTCGGCGGGGACGGAATGCGCGCCGGTCACGTCCGACAATGTCTGCCCCGATGTCACCGAGTGGGTTGCGATGGGCAGCGCGGCGATCTGGCTGGTGAAGATGTAGGACGCCGACACATAGGCGATCAGCGGCGCGAGCGGCGGGCTCAGCGCACCGCTCGCGAGGCTCGTCTCGATGCTGACCGTAATGCCGGGCCGGCTGATCTGGTAGAAGGCACCGGCGAACTTGAGCGCATGGGCGCTGGCCGAACTGACCGCCTTTTCCGACGGCAGATCCGGTGCCGGCAGGTAGGAATTGATCTGCAAGGCACCGTCGATCTCGATCATCGCCGCCGGCGACGCGCCGCTGAGCGTGTAGGACCAGCTCGTTCCCGGCCAGTCGCCAATGGCGGACATGCGGTCGGTGTAGCGGTCGGCCAGCGTGACGTCCGACAGCGGATCGGAAACGGTCGCCTTGTTGCCGAAAATGTCATGCGCGGCAAAGCTCAGCGCCGCGCCCGAACTCGCCGAAACGCCCGCATAGGGGTCCTCGGCCGCGGCCGGCAGCCAGGGATTGTTTTGCGCGATCCGCCCGGCCGGCTCGGCGCGGGGAAAAAGGCTGAGCACCTGCTTGTAGAGGACGTCATCGCCGGTGCCGTGCACGTCGTCATCGGTCGGCGCCGGCCCCTGCGGCACCGCTTCGTTGCTGCCGGTGAAGCCGGAGCCGGCGCCGATCTTGTAGCCGATCAGCCCATAGAGCATGCCCGAGAGCTGCGCGGGCGTCGGATCGGTCCCGGGCAGCGGTGACGGATCGGTGCGTTCGATGGTGAAACCGGCGGTGCCCGGCGGAATGGTGGCGAGCCGCGTCGTTGGCGCGCCGGCGCCGGTCTGTTCGGCATAGATCTGGGTGGCGCTGGCATCGACATTGTCGCCGACGACGGCAATGTTGTTGAGCGCCAGCAGCGGCCCACCCGAGGTGGCACCGCTCGTCTGGCTGTTCAGAAGACAGACGATTTGGATGGTGCCGCGCCCGTTCTCGTCGAAGACGAAGTCGGGCAGACCGGCGCCGTCGGCGTCATAGTGCAGGTAAAAGCCGCCCTCGACGACGACGGAGGCCTCCCAGAGAAGCGTCAGGAAATCGGTCGCCTGCGAAAGGGGCGCGCTGTAGGTGGCCGCGCTCGGCGGATCGTCCTCATCGAGTTCGATGCCCTCGACAAAGACGTCCATCGTCAGCATCGGATCGCGGGTGACGGTCGACAGGTTCGTCTTCAGCAGCACGGTCTTGGTCGTGTCGACCGCATCGGACGCATAGCCCTTCGGCGTCGCGCCCGTCGCGTTGGGCGGATAAAGCAGATAAAGCGCGCCCGAGTCGCTGCCGGCCTGGACGGCCTGCGCCAGATAGGTCCAAAGATCGTAGAGCCGCTCGATGTCGCCCGCATCGGTGCCCTTGCACAGATAGAGCCCGTCCACCCAGTCACTGCCCAGTTCCGAGCCACCGCCGGGCGTGTCCTCGGCGGCGGCAGGCGTCGGGTTGGCAACACGGTGCAAGACGATCGGAAGCTGGATGGCCCACGCATAGGAGACCAGCGGATCGCCCTCGGCGTCCGGCGGCGCCGTCAGCGCGACGCCCTTGAGCGCGAAGGGCTTGTCGCCACCCGCATCGGCCAGCTTCTGCAGGTTGGACGGCAACGGCCAGAGGCTCGGTTCACCGGGCGCGCCGCCTGCGTTGGAGGCGGCAGCCGGCAGCGCCGGGCGCGCGCCGGCCTGCCAGTGCTGGGTGACCTGCATGTTGTAGTGCACCGGCGTGTCTTCGAAGTTCGAAAGCACCGCAGGCGCCTGCGCATTGAGAGTCACCGTGGCCGAGGGCAGCGCGGTCCCGAAGGTCGCCTGATCGACCGTCAGCGTGATGTCGGTGATCGTATTGGTCGCCAGCAGCAGGCCCGGCGACGGCGCGGCGTTCGCGAAGAGGCGCGGATTGCGCGGTGCGTGCACGGCAAGTTCGGCGCCGTCGAGCGCTCCGGCGACGGTCGCATCGGTGAAGCTCAGCCAGCTCACCGCCGCATGGCTCAGCGTCACGTCGATCGGCGTGGTCTGCGGATCGGTCCATGGGAACTGCTGACCGGTCAGGTCGGCGATTCCGTAGAGGGTACCGGTGAAGTCGCCCGCCAGCACCTGCGCCGGCGTCAGCCCGGTGAAGCTGGTGTCGTCGGGTGCCGGCGCGCGCAGTCCGTGCGCCAGGAAATTCGAGACCTGGGTGGCGATCGTGTTCAGTTGCGCCGTCGCCTTGAGGTCGGTGACGAACTGGTCGACCGGCAAGGCGGGCACGTCGCGGATGGTCAGATCGGTTCCACCTACGAAGATCGCATCGATCCCGGCGACAATGTCGACGAGATCGGCCATGCCGAGATCGTAAGCCGACGCCAACGATTGAAGCGACTGACCGGACGGGATCTTCGCGGTGAACGGCGCGATGTGCAGCGCGGTCAGCGGTGTCAAAACGTCCTTGTCGGTGTTGGCCGTGATCAGCGCATCGGGCGCCAGTCCCGGAAAGACGGTGCCGGCCAGTGCCGCGAACGTGTCGGTCGAGGTGATGGTGTGGTCCATCGCCGGGATCGGCGTTGGCGCGGTGACCGGCGGATCGTTGGAATTGTCCATCGCCTGATAGCGGGCGAAGGTTGCCGCGATCGTTGCCAGGCTGTCGCCGGTGTGGATCGTGTAGGTCGCGCTGGCGGCGGTGGAATTCAGATAGGCGGTCGGCACGCCGATCGGGGGCGAGGAGGGGCCGATCTGCGACCAGTCGACGGACGGATTGAGCGTCGAGATCGCCTGCTCGTACCAGTCGAGATTCGGGGCGCCCTCGATCCCCTCGTTGCGCACCTTGAAGAACGCGGTCAGGAAGTTCTGCGTATCGCCGGCGACCGGCGAATAGGTGAAAGCCGGGATCGACAGCGTCGTGCCCTGCCGCAGCAGGCTTTTGAGGTGCTGGCTGGCCGTGCCGATGGCAAGGCCGGTGAGCGGCGTCGACGCATCGACAAAAGGGATCGCCGCCGCGATCTCGTCGAGCGACTGGCCGGACCGGACCTGGTAGGCGAGCGCCGGCATGGCGATCGACAGATCGGTCGCGAGCGGCGCGGCGGGATTGTCCTCGGCGATCGACAGGGCCGTAACGCCGACCGGCACGTCCACGTCGCGGCTGTCGCCGCGCGCCGCCAGCGGGTTGGCGGCGGCCAGATGGCGCGGATGGTGGCCGGTCTGCAGTGCCAGATCGAACAGCGTTTGCCCGCGCGCCAGCGTGTGCCGGGCGGTCAGGACCGGGAACTGGCCGGCCAGCGTGTCGAGGCTCGGCCCGCCGGTCGCCGGATAGGTGTAGGGGTAGTTCTGCAGAAGCGCGAGCGCGCCCTGTACGGCGGCTTGCGTCATCAGCAGGAAGTATTCGCCGAAGATCAGTTCCGCCAGGCTGGCCGTGCCGCCGGGTGCGGACGGTGTGTTGTTCACCTGCTGCGCCGTCGTCGTCGGCATGCTGGCCACGTCGCGTGTCGCATTGGTCAGCAATTGCTGGAAATAGGCGGCAAGGTTGGTGGCGTAGGCGGCGCTGACCGGGTTGTAGCCGGCATAGTCCCGGTTGGTGGTGTCAGACCCCTGGACGATCTGCGCGGAGATGGCCGGACAAACGGGCACGAAGGTGCCGCTGGTGGTGTCGATCTGCGACGGCGGCGTGCCCTGCGGATAGGCGGCGATCTCGAAATGCAGGCTCTCATGCAGGAAGTTCGACAGATTGTCGTAACCGAACGTTGCCTGCTGGAACGCCGGGTCGGCCATTTCGTTCAACAGGTCTTCGAGCTGCAGGCGCGTCAGCCGGTCGGTCCCCGTCTTGCCGGCGCCGGCCGCCGCCGCCCAACGGAAGAACGCCTCGGCCATCGTGGCAAGCGGCGGATCGCCGGCGGCATTGACATGGTGCACATGGTCCGCCGTCGGGACCGCGCGTTCGGCATGGCCGTTCGCCTCGGGATCGACCGTGTTCTCGGCCATGAACCCCAGAACGAGCTGGGTCTGGTTGCCACTGCCGCTGCCGGTTGCGCCGTAAAGGCTCGCCGGATCGGCGACCGAGAACATCGGCAGGAACTGCAGTCGCGCGCTTTCCGGCGTGCCCGAACCGAAGACCGGGATCGGCGGCCAGCTTTGCGGTGTCTGGTCCAATCGGACCACGGCCGGATGCAGCGCGCGCATCTCGGCCATCCGCGTCACATGCAGGCTGCGATGGTCGGGGTGGGCTGTCAGGGACGGCAGGTGATGGCGGGCATGGCGCAACCGGGTCAGGCGCGTTTGCGGCCGCTGGCCGCGCTGCTGGCGCAAAAAGGGCTGAATTCCGCCGTCCGCCGGTCCGATCATGGCAAGGCGCGTCTCGGCGATCATCGCGCTCATATGGGCGTGCGGCACACGCTTTTCGCTGTTGCTGCCCTCGATCCACGGCGTCGCCGTCGCCGAACCGATGGTGAAGCTCTCCTCGATCGTCAGGCTGAAGCTGAAATGCACCCGAACGAACAGGATCTTGACGCTCGCCTTGGCGGTGACATCGACCTTCAGCTCGACTTCCGTCGGCTTGTGCGCCTCCAGAACCAGTGTCGCGCTCGCTCGCGCCACGATGCTGACCGACGCCTTGATGACGACGAAATCGACCGAGCCATATAGCGTGCCGACGATCCCCGCCGTGCCCTGCACCCAGAAGTAGAAACCCGGCTCGACGGCCTTGTCATAGGGTTCGAACGGCGCAAACACGCCCTCGAATATGCCGTAGACCTCGACCTTGAGCCCGGCCTTCAGGGGCCCTGCCTGAAAGTCCTTGCCCAGACCGACCGACAGGCCGATGCCGGCCTCGATCACCGGGTCGAAATCGCCATTGGTGATCTGCGGGACCCGGTCGGAAGTGGCGCCGGTCAAATAGGCGAAATAGAGCCCGCCCTCGCCGATGAACGGAAACACCTCGACGGCGAACGAGACCGAAAAATCCTCATTGTGCGGAAAGCCCAGATCGACCCGGAAATTGCCGTTGGTGAAGATGTCGACATGGATCATGCCGAGCGTGACGCTCACCTCGCCGAACTCGAGATGGCGGAACATGTCGGGTATGCGCAAATCGACCGACAGTTCGCCGATATCGTCGCTGATCTTGCGGTAGAGGAGTTCGAAGCGCAGCCCGTTGAGCGCGCCGCCGCGCTCGCCGGAGACCGCGATCAAACCGCCATAGATGACCGGATCGAAGAACACCGCCGACAGGGAGAACGTGCTCAGAAGCGTGGCGTCGAGCCCGAACATCCAATTGCTGTTGCCGTCATAGCGCAGGCTCGCCGCCGCCGGATCGGTCAACGGATTGCCGCTGCCGGATACCGGCTTCATCGACGCCTTCAGCGCGGTGATGACCTTTTCGACGGTGTCGAGATCGGCGACCGGCACCGACAGCGCGATATGCTGGCCCATGCCGACGAACCGCAGATCGATCAGTTGCGGGCCTTTGCCGGGCACTTCGGGCGCGTCGTCGTTGAGCACGTCCCAGGCCAGTGGCTCGTCGTCGTCGCCGAAACTCTGGCCCAGGAACTCGCCTTCGAGTTCGACAAAGACGCGTCCCTCGCCATTCACGCTCTTGTAGATCAGGCCGATCTTGTCGAAGCGGGCAAACTTCAGATCGAGATCGAGCCGGTAGGCGACGGCCACGTCGGACGTCGTCAGGTTCACCTCCAGTTCGAGGTTCTTGAAATTGATCTGGTAGAGAATGTCCCACGGCGCGCCGAGGCGCCGGTTCTCGCCCGGCAGCGCCAGATTGATCAGATATTCGAGGATCTCGCCGAACGACAGATCGCCCAGCCGCACGGTCAGGATGGTCTGCTTGTCCGCGCTGCCGGCGACCGTCTTCTGCGTCACCGTCGCCTGGATGCCGCGCTCCTTGTACCAGATGCCGAAGCTGAGCGCCGAATTGTCGGGCGAGAACTCGTAACCAGCCGAGATCAGAAGGTTGAACAGGCTGAACGTGCCCTGCACGTCGCCGGAGATCACCCACTCGCCGGCGGCATTCTTGCCCGCCTCGACGACCGGTCGTCTCGCCGGAAGATGCAGACCGCCATGCACGCCCGGGCCGGCGAGCTGCCTCGGTTGGACGGCCTGACCGATGCCTTTGGTCCCTTTCAGAGAAAGGGTCGCCGTCAATTTGAAGGTCGGGCTGCCCTGACCGTCGAAGACCTTGAAGTCCCAGGCGAGCGACATGCCGCCCTTGAAGGTGAACTCGACGGGATTGTTGGACGTGTCGGTGGCCAGCGTCGCCTGCAGGAGGTCGATCTGGAGCTGCGGAACGCCGTAGCTGCCGCCGGGAATGTTGCCGTCCGGGTACATGAAGGCGGTCAGGAGATTGGTGACGCTCAGCGTGCTGCCGCTCATCAGCCCGCCGCTGAACCCCCAGCCGGTATCGTTGCCCGGCGAAGAACCGGAGAAGTACAGCATCGCCTCGTTTATATGGGTGAAGGCGGTCAGGTCGGCCTGCAGAAGCTGGCCGTCATAGTCGATGTCGAAACTGATGCCGTCAAAGCCCAGCGAGATCAGTGAACCGCCATTGGCGCTGCCAAGATCGATGCTCCAGTCGGTCAGGATGTCGGTGCCGAAGCCGAAGGTGCGATTGAGGATGTCGGCGGAGAATTCGAGCCGCGAAATGTCCATCTCGATGGGCGGCTCGTAGCGCTTGCCGGTCAGCTTCTCCATCACCGAAGCCATCAGCGCCGAGACCGAAACCGTCACGCCCGGCTGCAAATGGGTCGACAGGTTCAGCGTCGGGATCGACAGTTCGGCCAGCATCGGCACTTCTTCGACGATGTCGAAGGCGGTGTAGAGCGAGCCCTGCGCCGCCGGCACCAAGCCGTCGCCGAAGCTCAGCGTCATCAGGCTGCCGATCTCCGAGACCGTCAGAATGTCGTTGGGCAGCAGCGGCCAAGAGCCGACATCCATCGCCACGTTGAAGAAGATCGCGTCGACCGTGGGAAGGGCGGCGCTGTCGGGGAAATAGAGCGAAAAGCTCAACTGCTTGAGCACCAGCGATGTGGCCGCCGGCACGGTGTCGGGAACCAGGGTGCCAAGATCGATGCCGCCGGTCAGGCTGTCGAGCTCGTTCCAGGAGGCGAGCGGCACCGTCAGTTCGCCCACCGAAAGCGTATGGAACTCGCTGGCCGGCAGCAGCGTCAGCGACAGGTCGAGCGTCTGGCCGCCAAAGGCGAGCGTGGCGATCAGGTCCGCCCGCGAGAACGGCCGCTTGATCGTCGTTTCCGACGGGTTGGCGGGGTCGTAATAGGGCAGTTCCTCGTAGAAGCTTGCAAGCGAAGCGCCGAATTCGAGTGCAATGCCCGCAAGGGTGATCGGCGCGGCGCCGGCCGGCGCGAGCGCGATGACCGGCATGTCGCCTTCCGACAGGTCGATCGTTCCCGCCACCGTGCGGCTGTCCGGTGTCGGCAACAGCGTCGCCCCCACCGCAAACGGACCCGTCGCCGACAACTGACCCTTGAAGTTGGCGAAGGGTTCGGCGGTCCCCGGATAGTCGCTGATCGACACCGCCGCACTGGTCAGCAGGAAGAACCCGTTCTCGAACGCGACACCGGCAAGGTCCGTGCCCTCGAGACCGTGCAGGCTGTTGCCGAGCGTCCAGCCTCCCGCCGGGGATGGAACCTCCGCGCGGATGTAGAGTTGAGGACTGCCGCTGGAATCGACCGAGAAACTGGCGGTCACCGGCAGGACAGTCTGCTGGCCCGATCCCGACCAGGGAAACAGCGTCGCATTTCCCTGATAGCGGATGATGTTGGCGCTCGGCTGCGACGGAAAGCTCGTTATGCCGGTGAGCGTGAGCGTGTCGCTCGCCAGAACCTTGTTGAACAGGGTCGCAATGTCCGGCCAATCGAGGCCGGACGGGTTCGAGATCGACGCGACGGGGATCGTCAGCGTGCCGGCGCCCGTGTCCTGGAACTGCTGAAGATCGGCAAAGAGCTGTTGGATGTTCATGCCGCCCTCACGTCGGAATCGTCGCGACCAGCGGCAGGTGGTCGCTGATGAAGATGTGTGTGAATTCGGCGGCGCGCCGGGCGTCCGTCACCGCCCCCGCTCCGAACTGCGCGCGCGTGGTCGCCCAATTGGTGAACGTGCCGCCCCAGGCGCCTGTGATGACGGGAAGCCACTTCTTGTACTTTGGCCGGTGCCTGGGCTTGAACTCGACATGTTGCTCGGGTCCCGTCGCCGCCATCCGCTGCGGCCAATAGTTGAACGGATTGGCGACCTGGGCCTCCATGTGGGCGAGGTACGCGTCGGTTTGCTCCAGCGGATCGCTGTAGACCCGGTTCGCCGGCAGCCGCGCGCCGTCGACCAGGAGCTCGTTCAGCAGATCGATCCGCTGCGCGGTGATCCCCGAGCCGGTCGGGTAGAAGACCAGATCGATCTTGTGGCGCAGATAGTCAGCCGTGTTCGGCCCGGTGATCGGCTGGTCGTGCGCGACACCTTCGACGATCTGAACGGTGGTGCGCCGCGCGGCGTCGCCTGCGGTGTGAAGCGGCCTCTCGGAGCACTGGGCGCCACCGCGGTAGTTGCGGTTGCGGTCTCGCGTGAAGTACTCGTACTCACCAGGCCAACTCGCCTGAGATTGCGACCAGTTAAAATCGCCACCGAAGACACATTTGGTCAACGCAACGAGTTGGTCGGCTTCCGGGAGGTTGTGTGCGTCAATGCCGTTGACCGCATAGAGCTCGCGCGCCAGCCCGCTCATGAACGCGCCCCATGACGACCGGACCTGGTTGCTCGGCGCGTGATAGACCCCGACCGGGCACAGCGTGTCGTGCGCATCGGCGAGTTTGAGCACCACATAGGCGGGACGCCGCGCCTTCTCCCACTGGATCCCCATGGCGTCGTACTTCGAAGTCGCCGGATAGTTCAGCTTCGGCCATGCCGCCATGAGTTGGTAATCGTCGGTGCCATCGTCATAGTCGTAGGGGAGCGTATGGACGCGGCGAAAACCGCCGGTTGCGCTGAACTTCTCGCGGCCGCCGCCGATGCGATTGTTGCCGGTCGGCCGGCCGCGCTGACTGATGTTCAAGGGAGAGCGGACGTTGGAGGGCGTCGTGCCGTCCGCAATAGGATAAAGCCCCCTTATCATCCGGAAAGTGGCGCGGGCCGCCCGCCACACCACGGCATAGCCCTCGGTGCGTGCACCGGTCCGGTAGATGATATCGGCGGCGGTTGTCGCCTCGTCGGTATCGCGGTGGGCGATGGCCGATCCGCACCAGCTCACCCGCCAGTCGCGCTGGCCGGCGGCATAGAGCGCATTGAGCTGCGTGCGCAGATCCTTGAGCGCCGTTTCCGGTGCTTGGTTCACCTCCTGAATCAAGAGAACGTCAATCGCATTGGCGTGCACGAACCGGGCGATGAACCGGTTGCGCAACGCATTGCCCACAGCAAGGCCCGCGCCATTGTACCGCCCCGATTCCTGGCCGTAATTCTGGATGTTCCACAGACAGACTTTGACGTTTGGCATCGCGCGGTCTCCTAGGTCGGGACCGTCGCGACCAACGGCAGATGGTCGCTGACAAAGATGTGCAGATATTCGGCGGCGCGCCGTGCATCGGTCACGTCGCCCGCGGCGAACTGGGTCTTGCTTTCGTCCCAATCGGTGAACGTGCCGCCCCAGGCGCCCGAGATGATCGGCACCCAGACCTGAACCCTCTTCTTCTTGCGTCTCTTGGTGACCTGGACCTGCGGCCCCGTCTCGGCATGAAGCCGTTCCGGCCGATCGTCGGGCGCATCGTCAATGCCGTCCTCGACCTCATCCATGTAATCGGCCACCGACTCCAACGGATCGGAATAGGTGCCGTCCGCCGCATCGTCGATCAGCTCGGTCAGGAGGTTGACGCGTTCCGCCCGCACTCCGGTTGCGGACGTATAAAAGATCAGGTCGATCTTCCATTTCAGGTAGGCGTTGGGGTCGGCGCTGTCGATCGGCGTGCGGTGATTGTCACCGAGAATCTGGATCGTCGTGCGCCGGGCATTGTCGCCTTCGGTCTCGCGCGGCGCAGCCCTGCGGCTGGCGCCGCCGTCATAGGACCTTGAGAACGGTGCGGTGAAGTACTGGTAATCGCCCGGCCAATCGTCCTGGTTCACCGACAGGTTGAAGTCGCCGCCGAAGACGCCCTTGCGGACGTAGACCAGATCGTCAGCCTCCGGCGCATCCGCGCCGTCGACCGTGTTGATCGCATAGATCTCGCGGGCGAGACCTGACATGTACGCGCCCCACGACGCGCGCGTCTGCTTGCTCGGTGCGTGATAGACGCACACCGGGCAGAGCAGCGTTTCGGCGTCGGCAAGCTTGAGCACCACATAGACCGGACGCCGAGCTTTCGCCCATTGGATGCCAAGCCGGTCGGCGCGCGCCGTCGGCGGGTAGCTGAGCCTGGGCCAGTTGTCCATCAAGTCGTAACCAGGCGGCGGATCGCGCGGCTGATACGGGTACTTCTGGTGGGTCATGAAGCCGCCGGTCGCACCGAATTCACCGTCCGTTTCCCCGGTCGGCCGGCCGCGCTGGCTCATGTTCAGCGGCGATGCCACCGCCGCGCCGCCCGGCCCGTTCGTGCCGGCGGCAATGTCGTAAAGACCGCGGATCATGGTGAAGCGCGCAGCCTGCGCATTGCGCCACAGAACGGCATAGCCCTCGGTGCGCGCACCGGTCCGGAATGCGACCTGCCGGGGCTGCTGGACCTCGTCCACATTGCCGCGGGCGATCGCCGATCCGCACCAGCTGAAGCACCAGTCCTGCGTCCCGCCCGCGTTCAGCGCGTTGAGCTGGCCCTGCAGGTCGGTGAGCGCGGCCGTTGCCGAACTGCTCACCTCCTGGATCAGCAGGACATCGATGGCGTTGGCGTGAACGAAACGCGCGACGAACGCATTGCGCATCGTGTTGGCACGATCGGTCACGTCGTAACCGTTGTACTTCTCCGAGTTCTGGCCGAAATTCTGGATGTTCCACAGACACACCTTGACGCTCGGCATCGCCTATTCCTTCTTGGCGTAAGCGGCATACCAGCCCAGCGCCCCCCGGTCGGTGGCGATATCCTGGGTGGCGGCATCGGGATTGCCGAAAAGGGCGATCGTGTTCTGGCCGGGCGGGAACTTCCAGCCCAGAAAGCGCAGATAGAAGTCGCGGAACCGCAGCACATAGGCCGGATCGGGCGGATCGGCCGTCGCGCCGTCCGCCGTCACATCAATCGCGTTGAACCCCAGATCGATCACCCCCTGGATCGGCATCAGCGACTTGACGCTCTCGACCCCCGGCAGCTTCAGGCCGACATTGACATCGGCGCCCGTCGCGGTCGGCGACCAGGCCACGAGTATGCCGGCACCGAGCGCCGGCGCCGACGACAGGGCGCCCAAAGTGCCCAGATCGACATTGAAGACCAGACCATACCAGGCGCCGCTGAACCCGGGCTGCGACAGCGGCGTTTCGAGCCCCAGATAGCCCAGATCCCTGGGCTTGCTGCCGGGCTGCCCCTCGATCAGCCCGCCGACCTGCAGCGGGAAGCGCTGGAAGAAGCTGGTCGGCCGCGCCTTGCTCGATGCGGGATCGAAGGAGATTTCACCGAGATTGAACCGGAACGTGCGCTGGTCGGGCGCACTGACCGGAAAATCCATGTCGACGGAAACGCCCGAAAAGGACAGATATCCGTCGGCCACCCGAACGCCGTTGCGGTCGAGCACCGGCCCGAACGAGAACGCATCGAAACGCGGCAGATCGGCGAACCGCAGCTTGCCCTGCAGCAGAAAACGGGTGCGCGTCGTCGCGCTGGTCGCCGTATCGGCGGTCGCGGTGACGAATTGCGCCTGGTCGAATTCGGTTTGCGTCAGAACCGAACTGTTGTCCGATCCGCCTTGCCCCACGCTGTCGGCGCCGAAGACGTTGGCGGCACCGGTGGCGAAGACATAGTGCCCGGACGTGCCCTGGCGCTGATAGCTGCCTTCGAGCAGGATGTTGTTGTAATGCTCGCTTTCGTAGAGCGTCACAAGTTGGCTGAAGAGCCGGTTGACGAACAGTTCGATCCGCCCGGCAAAATTGGCGATCGCCGAGTTGATAAACAGCACCTGCAGCAACAGCACCTTGAAGTCGAAATCGCCCTCGATATGGGCGATGTCCTCGGGCTGGTCGTAGTCGATGAGCCCGAAGACGGCGCTGTCGCCCTGCGAAAGCGTGCGGTTGCCGGCATCGATATCGATCGGCGTTACAGAGATGCCGACATGGTGGGCGCGGAACTCCTCTGGCGAAATGCCGGCGGCCAAACCCGACAGTTCCGGAGGAACCGAACTGAACGGCACGTTGGCGTTCAGGAACAGAACGCCCATCCATCCCGGATTGTTGACGATGCCGGTGACGAAGTTCGACAGCATGCTGGCGCCGCCATTGGTTTCAACGTCGGCGACGGCGTCGGAAATGATGCGATTGAGCAGCTCTTTCGTGTTCGCAAGTGACCCGTTCAGCTTGCCCACGTCCGGCCATGCCCATGCATCGGTGTTCTGCACGAAGTCATACAGACTGCCGGCGGCGAACTTGAAGATCATGATCGGCGGATGGGCTTGCTGGTCGGCCCAAAGCGTCGGCGACAGTCGGAAGCGCCAGCCCTCCACGTCGAGCTGGCAATAGACCGAGTATTTCGTCACGGTCGGAATGTACTGCGCATTGCCGCCGGTCAGGATGCCCTGCAGCATGGCCGTGAACGCGCTCAGCGAGGTCTGCGGCGTGCGGCCCTGCTGCTGAAGCAGCGTGACCACATCGGCCGGCACGGCCTCCGCGCCGCTCAGCCGGGTCAGGTCGCCGAGCACATCCTCGGTGATCCAGTAGTTCAGATCGATGTTCTGCAGCAACAGGGCGCCGTCGCAGGCGACCATGAAGAGCTGGTTGCTCTGGAGTGCGCCGCGAAACGTATCGCTGGGCTGGTTGAACGCGAGCTGCGGCAACTGCCCGGCCACCGGCGCCTTGCTGAGAATCAGCGACGTCATCGTGCCCGACTGGAACTGCGCGAGAATGCCCTGCGGCGTCACCGCCTCGAAGTCGGTTTGCGCCAGCATTGCCTCGGGGTGCGCGGCCAATGGCGCCTGATGCGCCTGAACGCCGAGTGCGGCCCGGCGCAGCGGGCTCAGAATCTGCGCTTCCAGCGCCTGGACGGTCGCCAGATCGTCTTCCTCGACGCCGGCATAGGGCACCAGCGGATATGCATCGGGCTGGCTTGCGCCGACATCCTTGGTCACCAGTTCAAGAAACGTCAGATAGGGCAACAGCGCATCGGCGGGCGGTCCTCCCCCATCGGGCCGGATATGAAAGAACGCGCCATCGCTGGGCTGCGCATAATACCAGGCCTCGCCGCCGGACGGCGGCGCAACGACCGCGTTGGCCGTGGTGGCGCGGTGCGACAGCGGCGTATCTTCCGGCACCACCGGCGCGCCAGTGGCTTCGTCCGTCTTCTGCGGCGGGAAATCGGGGGCGAAGGCGGGCTTGGCCGGATGAAACGAAACCGGCACCGAACCAGCGTCCGAAAAGCCGAAATATTCGATCCCGGAAATGCCGCCGGTAAGCCGCGCGGCGGGGGTCGCTGCGCCGCCGGGCGGCGTGCCGACATCCATGGTGAAGGCGCCGATCGGTGCCAGATAGAGCGGGTCGTCCGCATCGAGCGCGGTGCGTGAACCGGGCCGCCTGTGAAAGGCAAATCCGGCCGGAAGGCCGGTCGCCGCGTCGATGCCGTTGGGGGTCAGCGTGATGCCATAGCCAAGCTGCGATGTGTAGTGCGTGTCGTGGGCGGGGATCGAACTCCCGCGATAGGAAAGCTGGGTGCGCGCCGGGTCGAGAACCCCGGCCGGATCGCACAGGAACGAGATCGGGATCGCCGCACCGGTGCCCTTGAACAACGGATAGCGCAGCGAAACCAGATGAAAGCCGTTCGGGTCGCTCTGGTCCGGCACGCCGTAGCGAAACCCGACATCGAGCAGGTCGAGATCGGCAACGCCGCCATCGAGGCTGCCGTCGACGCGGAACGTTCCGGCTGTCGCTCCGTCGACCGACAGGACAACGGCGCCCTGCGAGACAGGAGCCAGGGGCCACGCCTTGGCATCGGTCACCAGTTGGAACGCGGGCGGCGCCGGGCTATCGAAGGAAAAACCATCGCCCCATTGGCCGATTGTCTGCCCGCCCGAAACCGTGAAACGGTAGGCGCCGAGAGCGAAGACGCTCGGCCGGTTGATCGTGCCGTCGGTCGCCCCGTCCGCCTGCGTGACGTAGAGCACCCGTTCGCCCCAGCCGCGGACGCCGGCATCGGACGTCTCCAGCCAGACGAAGCGGGCCCCGCCGCCGAGGCGCTCGGCCAGCGCGAGCACGGCATCGGTGAAGGCCGTCTCTTTGCTTGCGTCGGGCTTGATCGTGACCGTCACGTAGAACCCGCGATGGGTCAGCCACGTGTCGGCGAGCGACAGCGAAGCGGGCACGGATGCCGGATCGCCGAACAGCACCATGCCGAACGCACCCGCCGTCTCCCACGTGCCGCCATCGAGCCAGTAAAGCCGGGGTTCGTTGGCCGATTGTGTGAATTGGGCGTTGGTCACACGTCTCTCGCTCGTTGCTCGCCGCCCCGGTCGGCAGCATCGCCGGCCGCGGAAGAGCCGCGCCGGAGACCGACCCGGTTCAGGACTGCCTCAGCGACACTTGGTCTCCGCCGACGACCGGCATGTCCAATGGCCACATTGACGGCACCACGCCGCCCAGGGCCGTGTCGGTCAGATCGACGGGATCGAGGGAAAGGCCCGGAGCGGCAACGGGATAGGCAAAAAGGTTTGCCGTCGCGCGGCTCATCGTCAGGGCGCTCCCGCTCTCACCGCCGGCGAACGCGGCGAGCCCTTGCGTCGCAAGCGCCTGCCGCACCGTCGTGCCAAGCGGCGCCCACCGGTTTTCACCCTGCACCGCGAAGGCGACCAGCGGTGTGACGGCCGAACGGCCCCGGAAATAGGTCGCAAAATAGTCGGTGCCGGTCGGGAACGTGCCGGTCGAGGCATACTGGTCGGTGATCGTCGACAGCGTCTTCCAGCTGGTCGTGCCGATCAGCGTGACGTTGCTGGTCAGCGACGTCGAACCATTGCTGCCCGAACCGGTGAACTGCGCCGGATAGAAAAGGCGGTAATAGGCCTGGCGGTTCTGGTCGTCGAAAAAGTCGATCGCGCCGGCGGCGACAGGCCGGCCATTGTTGGCGTTGCCGCCACCCGGATAGACAAGGGACAGGAACGCATCGACCGAAAGGCTGCGCGCGGCACCCGTCGCCAGCGCGCCGCCGCCGCCTTGCGGGATCACATCGGCGAGATCGAACATTTCGGTTCCGAGTGCGAGGAAGCCGTTCTTCTCGCTGCTGCCGCCGACCACCGCCTGATAGAGCGCGTTCGACAGTTGCAGCCGTGTTCCCGGCGTCAGGTCGGCGACACGGATGCTGTCGTCGCGCCACAGGCCGTAGCGGTAGTAGAGCACTTCTTCGAAGGTCTGCGGCATGGCCTGCGCGATGATCTGCCGGATCAGGGCGATTGCCCAGGGGAAGACGCCGGTATCCTCGACATCGTTGAGAAACGAGACATAGTCGGTGCGCAATGCGGCGCGCACACCGCTCGATCCCAAAGTGGTCCAGACATCGTCGCTCAGGGTCAGCTTGTAGGGCAGCGTCGAGCCGCTGGGCGCCGGCTCGAGCTTGAAGGTCGGCGAAGCGCTCGACGGCACGGTCGGCGTGCCGGTGGTGAACGGCGAGGGCAGATAGAGCTCGATCGCATTGCCGTGCACGTCGGCCAGCGCCTGATAGGCGCCGCGCCGGAACACATAAGGCGGATCGCCCGCCGCTGGCACGCCGGCGCCATAGGCGTAACCGGCAAGCACCGGCGGCCTGGACGCTCCGGGCTCGCCGCTGACCGAAGCGGCGCCCGACGTCTTGCCGGACGCGGCACGCACGCTGACCGCGACACCGGCGCCGAAGGGATAGGAAATGCTCGCGCCCACATCGATTGTCGCCATCTCGCTGTCGCCGCCGGCGACGAACGTATCGGCGATGGCGGGGCTGCCGCCGGCCACCGAGACGAGATAGCCGCCGATGCCGGGACCGGGTCCAGGCTGCCAGTTCACATGCAGTTTCGTGCCTTCATAGGCCGCTTCGTCAAGCACCGGCACACCCGACGGCACAGACATGCGCGCGCTCGCCGGTGTCAGGCTCTTGGGACCGACGCCGGCCATTACCACGGCCACGTTGGCGCCATCGGGCACGCCGACGTCGATGGTGAAGGGTTGGGTGAACGCGGTCCCGGTCGCCGTGAACACCTCGCGTGCCAGAAGCCCGCCATCGGCCAGAACGTCGAGCCAGTAGATGTCCCCGCTCGTCTCGGTGCCAAGCGTGACGTTCACCGACAGCGTGCCGTCCTCGTAGTCACCGCCGGTGACCACGGCGGCCCCCTTGATCGGAACGCTCACCGCCGGCCCCGTGCAGAAGGCGTTGCGCGCTGCGATCGTCAGCGCCCCGGCTTCGAAGAACGCGTCCGGCGCCGGCCCGTCATAGGCGGACCCGGCAACGGTCAGGCTGGCGGCCGAGCCGGACGTCGGCGTTGCGGTGACGACAAAGCTGTCGGCCGCGAACGGGCCGCCCAACTCCCAGACCAGATCGGCGCGGCCTTCGCCAAGGCGCCCGGACAGAAGCTGCGGTGCCGTCAAAAGGAGATCCGCCCGCGCCGAGACCGGGCCCATCGCGACGCCATCGGTGCTGACCATGCGCGCCTGCAGGCGGTAGGGCTGGGAAGTATCGCTCGGCACGGCAAAGCTGACGCCCGTCGTCGAGGCATTGGCGAGAACCGAAGTCGTCGTGTCTCCCGTCAGCAGTTCGGCTTGGACGGTGGGCGAACCCGAGACGGTCCAGGCCGCTGTCACGGTCGATCCGGAAACGCTCACCGCGCCCATTTCGACGGCATCGGTCAGAATATTGACTGCGGTGGAGGCAGCGGTGTTGCGAAGCGGCGAGACGCCGACCAGCGCCACCGTGGCGCCGACTGCCGTCGCCGGATCGAGTGGAAAGGACAGGCTGGTTTCCGGACCGGCGGACAGGACGATCGGGCTGCCGCTGGAAGGGGTCACCGTCACCTGGTAGCCGGTCAAATAGGGCAGCACCGCCGCGGTCCACTGCAGATGCAGCACCGAGCCGTCATAGATGACCGACTTCAGAACCGGCGCGGCGATCGTTGGCAAGGTGATTGCTTCACCAGCCGAGACGACGCCGGTGATGATCCCCATCACGGGCGTGACAGTTGCCGTCCACGTCTTGGACAGATCCAGATCATACGGGATGGAGATCGGCATGGTCGGGCCGGCCGACACGGTGGCCGGCGTTCCGCCATTGTCGAGCGTGACGGTGTAGCCATCGACCGGACAGCCCGGATCGAAGTCGACATCGATCGTGATCGTCTTGCCGTCATAGGATGCCGACCTGATCTGCGCGGCGCCGAGCGGTACGGTCAGCCGTTGCGATTTCGGCCCCTGGCTGGTCTTGCCGCCCGTGGTGTTGATGATTGTTGCTTCGATTTCGTAGACGGTATTGCCCGCCGGCGTGATGTTGTCCCATGTAATGGCGGCAGGGGTGGCCGTCGCGGTTTTGGCGGTGCCGGCGACGCCGTTGGTGTAAAGCACCGCGCTCAGTTCCCGGTCGGTGGAAAGCGCGCCCGGAGTGACGAAGGTCGCCGCGATCGTGTTCTTTCCGCTCGCCAGCGTCACCGTCGCATCGACGATCTGCGGCGGTTGCGGCTCGATCGCCACCGCCGCGCCAGGGGGACCCACGAAAGCTCCGTAGATCACGCGCCCGGCGACCGCAGGCGAGGAGAGTGTGTCCAGCGCGCCGGTGACCAATTGCCCGCCCTTGTCGCCGGCTTCGGCTGCCGCAACAGTGTCGGTGCCCGACAACAGCAGGATTTCATAGCGCGGGGCGGCCACCACCTCGCCGGTCGGCAATGCGGGCAGGCTCCAGACGGCGCTCGCCTGTCCGCCGTCGAAACGGATCGCGGAGATGGCCGGCGATGCGGTCGGGACGATCTGCTGCGCGCTCACCGGGCCTGTCGTGAAGGGTGCGCTGAAGCCGCCAGCCGTCGCTCCGACGACAGGCTGGACGGCCGATATCCGGACCGAATAGGTCTGCTGCGGGTCAAGGCTCAGATTGGCGATGGTGGCTTCAGCATCACTGCCCAGGTAATAGTCGCCCGTCAGACTGCCGCTGGAATCGTCGATCAACTGCAGATAGATACCACCGATCTGCGCGCCGCTGGGGATCTCCCAGGTAAAATCGATGCTGGACGCCAACACGGAAAGCACGCGGACACGCGCCTGCTGCGTAACGACGGGTGCGGACGCGATGTTGGCGGTGTTCGACCAGTCCAGATCGGCCGGGTTTTGCCCGCTTCCCCCGAACTGGACCTGAATGATGTAGGACGGCCCGGCTGCAAGCGGCATCGCGTTGAGCACTCGCACGGTGTTGGCCGTCGACCCAGTGCCATAGCCGATGGGCAGGTTGTTCTCCAGAAGCCGGGCATAGGCGACGTAACCGCCCGTCACGCCCGTCGTGTTCAGATTGGCGGTCACCCCGGCCTGCGTGCTGGCCAGCGGGAGCGGCGCGAACGGATCCACATACTGAATGGAGGAGAAGGTGGTCGCCGGATCGATCGTTTCGCCGCTCATGTCTGCATCCCCGCGGCATGCACCGCCTGCTGTCTACGCCCGTGCACCAACCGGCGACGGACGCACGGGCCCAAACCCGCAAACGCTGCCGCCAAAGACCCTCCGCGCCGGGAACCGGTCACCGGCGGGCACGGCATGGTCAGAAGTTTCCGCCATACTTGACGTTGTCGTGCGCGATCATTTCCAGCGTGCTGGCGTAGTCGGTGTGATAGCGCTCAGGCAGGCGCGCCCGCATGTATTCGAGCGAACGCGTGTTGTTGCGGTGCAGCTGTGCCATGGCGTTGAAATCGCCGACCGCGATTCCGTTGGCGTAAAACGTGCCAACCTCAAGACTTCGACCAGCCTCCCGGTCCGTCTCGTCCACCAGCTTCAGGTTGCAGAAAATGCCGTCGTAGCGGGACTCCTCGCAGCTTGCCACGCTGTCGGTCCCGTCCCGTGTCAGCACCGCGTCACCCGGCTTCAGGTCACAGGCATGCGCAAGGCCGTCCGGCGTGACGACCGGGTGGCCGCCCGTCAAGATCACCGAGAGTCCGCTCTTCGTCATCAGTTCGAACACCAGGTCGACCGGATGCGGCGTGGCGCCGGCATTGTGGAGCGCCCGGGTGGTAGCCTCCACACCCAGCGACCCGCCATGCACGGTCCGGACGCGGGCCGTGTTGTCGACCTCTTCGAGCACCCGCTCGGCGCCGTCCGCCATCGTGACCGACGCCTCGGCGGCGATGCAATGCCACCAGAATTTGATGTTCGGGATCTGTATGCAGTTGACCGACGGCTGGTCGGGCCAATCATAGCTGCACACGTTGAACGTGAATGTCGGAGCCACCGGGTTGTTCACCGGAATGTTGAACTGGAAGTAGAAGCCCGACAGCGTATCGCGCGCTGGCCCGTAGGGCGGAAACTGCAATGATTCCATCTGGCTGGCGGCATCGAACGGATAGCTCCACGTCACCACGTTCGTGCTCGTGTCACCGGTGATCTGGGTCAGCAGGCCTTGGCTGCTTTGATGGTCGATCTTGTGCTGGGCGCTGACCGAGTAGAGTTGGGTCGTCACGCTCAGCCCTTGCGTGAACTGGTGGGTGTTCGGATCGACGTAATTGAGCGGCTGCTGGACGTTGACCGTCCCCGTGAACGGCACGAGCAGGATCGGTGTGTTCGACGTGTCCTGATTGTAGAAGTAATCAAGATCAAGGCCGGTCTGCGGACGGCCGAGACCGATCTCGATCTCGGTGTGTCCGCTCACCTTGATAACCGGATCGGTCACATCGGCGGCCACCGCCTGCGCGTTCAGCTCAATCGCCTGTGTGTTCGCGACCATGCCGAACCGAGGCGGCGTGCCCGGCGCGGCTTGCGAGTGGTAGAAGCCGACGCTCGTCATGTTCGCCGGCGCGGCCTTGGCGGTCGCCGAGCGTGTTGCCGCCGGCGCGTAGCCGCCACCGACGCGGTTGGCGTGGCCCATTGCCGCGATATCGCCCGTGTCAGAATCGAGCGCCAGCGCAAGGCTCCCGCTCATCAGTGCACCGCGCTTGTCCACATGCCACGCCCGGCATGTCGCCCGGCCCTGCGCGTCCTGACCCGCATCGACGATCTGGAGTGCCTGCGTGTCGTCGTCCTTGCCGGCGCCCGACTTCGCCGCGGCGTCGAGATCGTCGAACAGGGCGGGATGCGATTGCCTGGTTTTCCCCGTCAGTTTCAGGAAGGACGCAATTGCCGCCGCGTCCTCCTTGTCCGCGGGATCAAGCGTTCGCGGCACATTGTCTTTGGTCTTGTCGATGGCAGCAGCAATCACGGCCCTGTCGGCCCCGGAGACTTCAAACATAAATCAACCCCTCCCGAAATCGATAAACGATCAGGTCAAAAAAATGCCAACACGACGCGATACTTGTTTGCCGACGGCTCAAATTTATTCTGTATTTCCTGTACGCTACATCTGAATAGACTTTATGACAATCGGATTCTGGAATTCTTCAATCCAGGATCAGGGCTCAAAGCCGGAAGATGACGGTTGCGGCGATGCAGATGGCGCTCATGAACCTGTGGGCGCAGCTGTCGCAGCGGGTTGCGACGGGTCGCCAGCCCTTCAGCCTTCCGAACAAGCGTTCGATGACGTTGTGCTGTTCCCGCGCATGCTGGCGACGTCCGACCTGATGGCGATGCTGCCGGGCGGCGTCATCTGAAAGCGGTTCGCTTCCATCGGCTTCAAGCTTTGCCCGATGCCGTTCGAGTTCGCTCACCGGCGGGTCGAGATGATCTGGAAAGCCAATCGCACCAACGAGCCGAGCCATCGCGGGCTGCGCGGCCGGATTGGTGCGGCCTGTGAGGCGTTGCCGGGGATCGAGGGCTGAGCGCGTCGTGGTTGCTGTCGGTGGACGATGCCGGTGCCCGGATCAACGACCGGAGAACTTACCAGAGCGAAACCAGTCCGCGTTCCGGGCTTGGAAACTTGACGCCGAGCGAATTTGCGGCCCGGCTGAACGAAACCCGAAAGGTCGCATGAGGCGCGGACCAGAAACGGGGTGAGTTCCATACTCCCCTTTCGGCAGAGCAAAAAACGGCAGAGTTTTAACGGGGCCGAGACAAGATCATGGATGGCAGTGGGACGAACCGGACAGGCGGTATGGGTGCCATGTCACGGTCGACGCTGCTGCAACGAAACCGGCGGCAGCCGGTCATCCGCATGGCTCCAGTGCATCGACGAAGGCGCGCGCGCGTCTGGCAATGTCGTCCACGGTGTAGCTCGGCTTGAACAGCGCCGATCCCAGACCGAACCCGTCGATACCAACCGATCGGAAGTCGGCCATCGATGTTGGCGTGATGCCGCCGACGGCGGCGAGAATTGCATCCTTCGGCAGGACGGCGCGCATGGCTGCGATGCTGGTCGGCGATACCATCTCGGCGGGAAAGAGCTTCAGCAAAGACGCCCCGGCATCGAGCGCGGCGAATGCCTCGGTCGGCGTGCAAACGCCCGGACACCACCAAAGGCCGCGCGCCAAAGCATGCGTGCCAACCGCCGGGTTCATGTTTGGCGCAACGATGATGCGCCCTCCCGCATCGGCGACCGCATCGACGTCGGCACATGTCAGCACGGTACCGGCGCCGATGATGGCCCGGCCGCCATGCCGGTCGGAGATCCGCCGGATCGATTCGAGCGGGTCGGGCGAATTCAGCGGAACCTCGATGATCCTGAATCCGGCTTCGACGAGCACGTCCGTGACCGGCACTGCCATCGAGGGCTCGAGGCCGCGCAAGATGGCGATGAGGGGGACGGCGTCAAGTGCCGATCTGAGCGTATTCACAGGAGCAGCCCGGCCGACCGGGCAATCAGGAAGTGGCCCATGGCGACGATGTCGTCGGGCGCGCGCCGGCTGTCGACACCGGCGATGCCCAGCGCGGTTTCGTAGCGGTCCGCAAGGTCGTTTCGCCCGATGATGGTGACCCGACCATCCTTGTTGCCACGGTCGGCGCCGGCGGAAATCTCCGCACCGATCAGCAGGCCGGACAGATAATCCGCCACCATGGTGGGCGCGATCTTGCCCATCAGAGGCAGCGTGCGGACATGGAAAAGGTCGTGCAGCAGGCTCGACCGCTCTTTCAGGCCGGCCGTCACGCCTTGCTTGAAACCCTCGGCGCTGAACGGCCCATCTTCGATCAGTGCTCCCAGGATTGTGTGTCCCCTCAACGCGCTGAAGATTTCGCCCGTCATGTAGGTGGCATAGTCCTCGATCCGCCCGTCAACCACGCGAATCCACTTGCTGTGCGTGCCCGGCATGACAAAGACGCCGTCGGACATGCCGAGCGCCGAGGCACCGATGATCTGGGTCTCCTCACCACGCATGACATCGGGGCCGGATTCATGCTCGGTGGTCACGCCGGTAATGAAGGAAAGCTCGACGCCGCAGGCTGTACGGTGCGGGACGAGCGCGCGGGCCAGGTCGTCGGCACCGAGCGGCACGGTTTCGTATGGCGTTTCGACCCAGCCGTTCCGGCTGGTGATCATTCCGGAAGCCAGAACCGGCAGCCTGGCCTTGGTCATCCATTGTCCGACAAGATTGGCAAACACACGTTCGAAGTCCCCGTCGGGGACATGCATGATGCCTTCCGGCGAGGATACGCTGTCGAGCACTTCTCCGCCCGCGCCGATCAGAAATGCGCGGAGCGAGGAGGTTCCCCAGTCGATCCCGATGAGCACGGGCTCAGATACGGCCGAATTCATTCAGCAAGTCCTCGACCGTCTTGCCCTTAGCAACCCATTTGCGGGTCTCTTCTTCGCGGTCGGCCTGCTCCTGGGCGAGCGCGACGACTTCCTCGGCCTTTTCCAGCGGGACCACCGTGACGCCCATCAAATCGGCGACGACGAAATCGCCGGGGTTCACAACGACGCCGCCGCACTGGATCGTGACATTGATCGACAGTTCTTCCTTGCGGCCGGAAAACATGGTGTGAGTGCCGCGCGGCGTGATCGCGCGCGTCCAGATCGGCCAGCCAATGTCTTCCAGCTCGTCCGTGTCGCGACCGGCGCCGTCCACGATCATGCCGCGGATGCCGCGGTTCTGCGCCAAGCCGCCCATCAGGCCGCCACAGACCGATGTGTTCGGATCGCCGCCGGCGTCGACGACGATCACGTCACCCGGCTGGCCCATCTCAAGCGCCTTGAGCGGATCGACAAGGTCTCCCTTTGACAGTTGGACGGTCACGGCCTGACCGGTGACCTTGGCACGGAAGGCGGGCTTGATGCCGCTGTCCATCACGCCGGTGCGATACTGCACGTCGGCGAAGACCGCGGTAGCGGAATAGCAGGTCAGGACCTTGTCGAACTTCGCCAGAAGGTCGGGCTTGCGCTCGAACTCGTTGAACACCTTGAGCATTTCTATCTCCGTTAGTGAGCGTGGGCGACCAATGCCTCGGCATTGACCGGATAGTCGGGCTGCTGGCCCGTCAGCACCTTTGCCACCTGCGTCGCTGCCGTGACCCGCGCGGCGCGGATGGATTCCTCGGAATAGTAGGCAACGTGCGGTGTGATCAGCACGTTGGGCAGCGTGAAGAGGGGATTGTCGGCGGGCGACCATCGCGCGCGCTTGGCGGGCTCTTCCTCTGGATCATCCAGGCCCGCCGCTGCCAGTCTGCCATCGGTGAGCGCGCGAAACAGAGCCTTGTTGTCGACGGTCGGTCCGCGACCCGTATTCACAAGGATGGAGCCCTCTTTCATGGTCGCGAACTCCGGATCGGAAAGGAAATGGCGCGTGTCCGGGGTCATCGGCGCCTGCATCAGCACATAGTCCGACCGCGCAAGCAGTTCGGATTTCGACACCAGTTCGACTCCGTGCTGCGCGGCCACTGCGGCCGGCAAGAATGGATCATAGGCAATGATCTCGACACCAAATGCCCTGGCGCGGGTCGCGATCGCCTGTCCGATCTTGCCAAAGGACACGACGCCCATGGTCCGGCCCCGCAGGCGGTAGACCGGCTGACCGCTTTGCCAGCGCCAGACACCGGCATGCGTCGCACGATCATAGTCGGGCAGCTTGCGTGCCAGTGCCAGCCACAAGGAAATGGCGTGGTCGGCGACTTCCTCGGTGCAATAGTTCTGCACGTTGGTGACGAGAATCCCCCTTTCGGATGCCGCCTCGACATCGACAATGTCAACGCCGACGCCGTAGCGGGCGATGACCTCGCACTTGCGCATCCTGGAAATGGTGTCCCGGCCGATGCGCGCATACTGGTTCATCATCGCGGCGCAGTGCGGAGCCGCATCGAAAAGGTCGTCTTCGTGCTTTGCCTGCAGCGCAATCACCTCCGCGCCCACTGCTTCCAGGATCTCGCGCTCCACACTGACATCACCGTAGTCGTAGTCCGTGATCACGACCTTCGGGCGGTCGGTTCGAGGTCGAAAGGCGTCATGCCTAGACATAGGCGCCCGCCGAATAGGTCAGCTCGTAGGAATGGCTGTAGAGTTCGAAAATGTTGCCGAACGGATCTTCCATGTAGACCATGCGGTAGGGCTTCTCGCCCGGATAGTACTTGCGCACCTGCTCCATGCGCTGCCGGCCGCCGAGTTTCTCGATAAGCTTGACCCGCCCTTCGACATCCTCGTCCTGGATGCAGAAGTGGAACAGGCCGCGCCGCCAATACTCGAAGGGACGCTCTTCCTCGATCGTGTTGGGGAACTCGAACAGTTCGATCCCGACGCCATCGCCCAGCGACAGATGGGCGATGCGGAACGAACCCCAGCCTTCGCCGAACACATCGTCGCACATCTGGCCGATGGCGCTGTCGTCGTGCTGGATCTCGGTCGGGCCCATGATGACGTACATGCCGAAAGCCTTCGAATAGAACTCCACCGCCTTTTCGAGGTCGGGAACGGTGATGCCGATGTGCGAGAATGTGAGCGCGGCCATGGGGGACTCCTTTTTTCGTGTGTCAGAGAATGCTGCGGACGATGCCGCCCTCTATCCGGTGGGCTGCACCGTTCGAGGCTGTGCTGGCGGAAATCGTGACAATCATGCGCGCCACTTCATCCGGCTGGACGAAGCGCTGGATGAGCGATGTCGGCTCGTCCGATGTGAAATAGTTGTCGACGATGGTTTCGAGCGGCTCGCCCTTCTGCGCGGCAAGCCCGTCGAAATAGGCGGCAACCCCTTCGGTCCATGTCGGACCGGGCAGGATCGAGTTGACGCGGACGCCGGTGCCCTTGGTCAATTCCGCCATGCCGCGGGTCAGCCCGAGCATGGCTGTCTTGGTCACCGAATAGTGGACCATCTGCGGCAGCGGCTTGACACCGGCTTCGCTGGCCATGTTGACGATCGAACCGGTGCCGCGTTTCAGCATGGCGGGCAGGAACACCCGGCTCATGCGCACCGCCGACATGACGTTGATGTCGAAGTACCGCATCCAGTCGTCGTCGGTCAGATCCTCGAACGGCTTGACCGAGAAGATGCCGACATTGTTGACGAGGATGTCGAGCTCACCGAGTTCCTGCGCGAAGGCGCAAAGCGCATCGGCATCATCGCTGTTGGTCAGATCGCCCGACTTGCCGCTCACGTCTCCGCTCGCGGACAGATCCTGCACGCAAGCCGAAACTTCTTCATCGGTCAGCCCGTGCACGATCACCCGGGCGCCCTCCTGCAGATAGGTGGCGGCCGTGGCCTTGCCGATACCCGACCCGGAGCCGGTGACGAGGACGAGCTTTCCTTTCAGACCGAGATCCATGTCAGGCGGCCTTCTTCTCGCTGGCTGTCTGTGCCTTTGGCGTGCGTCTGAAGATGCGCGCCATCAGCGCCGAGATCTCGGCGCGCCACATGTCGATGCCGACTGCGAGCAGGATGATCACGCCAAGAACGATGTTCTGGACCGAGGACGGCGCCGCGTTCAGGTTGAGGCCGTTCTGGACAATGACGATCGTCATGGCGCCCATCAGGGTCGCAAGGATGTTGCCCCGGCCGCCCGCAAGGCTGGCACCGCCCACGACCGCGGCCGCGATGGCCTGCAGTTCCAGCGTCTGGCCGTAGTTGGGCGATCCGGAGTTGAGGCGCGCGGCCATAAGGACGGCGCCCACAGCCGTCATGAAACCCGCAATGACGAAGGTTGTCGCCTGGACCTTCCTGACGTTGATGCCGGTCAGGACGGCTGCGGCGGGGTTGCCGCCGACGGCGTAGATCTCACGCCCGAGCTTGGTGAAATTCATCGTGAAGGCGGCAAGGCCGTAGAAGAAGACGAGGTAGAAAAAGGGCAGCGGAATGCCGATCAGCTTGCCGTAGAAGATCGGCTCAAGCGCGGGGTCGAGCGAGAAGATGGGCGAGCCGTTGTTGAACGTCAGCGCCAGCCCCCGGAAGGCGATAAGCGCGGCGAGCGTGGTGATGAACGACGGTATTCGCCCATAGGCGGTGATCAAACCGAGCAGCAGGCCGAGCGATGCGCCGATGATCAGGATCAGCGGAATCGCCAACGCAAGCGGCAAATCCATGAATTTGAGCATCTGCGCAAGGATCATCGTCAGCAGTGCCACCATCGACCCCGAACTCAGGTCGATGCCCGCCGCAAAGATCACGATGGTCGAGCCGATGGCGATCAATGCCACGATGCTGACCTGCAGGGACAGGTTGGACAGATTGCCCGGGTTCAGGAAGCGATCGGTTGTCAGGGCGACAATCAGGGCCACGATCACCATCGCGGCGAACGGGCCGATCAGTTGCGTATCGAATACCCGCCTCATGCGAGAGCCTCCTCCGGATGACGATGATTATGGTCGATGGGATCGGCGGACGCCCGGACGAGGTCGTCGTGGGACAGTTCCGCCGCATTCACGGTGCGCTTGATCGCGCCGTGCTGGACGATTGCGATGCGATCGCTCATGGCCAAAAGCTCATCGTGATCCGAACTGATCAGAATGATCGACTTGCCGGCGCGTGTGAGCTTGTTGATCAGCTTGTAGACCGCGATCTTCGCGCCGATGTCGATGCCCTGCGTGGGCTCGTCGAGGATCAGCACCTGTGCGTCGGAGAACAGCCAGCGCGCGATAACGATCTTTTGCTGGTTTCCGCCCGACAGGAAGTTGACGGTTTTTTCTTCCGCCTGGGACGAGATCTCCAAATCGCGAATGAGGTCACGGGTCCCCTTTTCCTCGGCTTTCAGATCGAGCACACCGAAACGGGCCAAGCCGCCGAGCGAGGCGGCGGTGATGTTGCCGCTGGCCCGGAAATTGAAGAAGAGCCCGTCGAACTTGCGGTTCTCCGGCACGAGCGCCAGGCCGGCCCGAATGGCGTCGGTCTCCGCCCGGAACTTCACCTTGCGACCGTTCAGCCGGACTTCACCGGCGGTCAAATCGTCAGTGCCGAAGAGCGCGCGCGCAATTTCGGTCCGCCCGCTGCCGAGAACGCCGCCAAGGCCCAAGACCTCGCCGCGATGAAGGGTGAACGATACGTCGGTGACGCCTGCGTTCGTCGCTAGCCCGCGGGCTTCGAAAACGACTTCCTGCGTGGCGTTACGCTCTTTCGGGTAGTGCTCTGCGATGTCTTCGCCGACCATCGCGCTGACGATCTCGGAGACATTGATCTTGGTTTCGCCGCTGGCGCGCACGACGCGGCCGTTGCGCAGGATCGTCACCTCATCGACGATCCGCTCCACCTCGTCGAGACGGTGGGAGACATAAAGGATCGCAACGCCACGATCGCGCATCTTGCGCAGAAGTCCGTGCAGGCGCTCGATCTCGTCTTCGCCGAGCGCCGCGGTCGGCTCGTCGAGGATGATCATCCGCGCATCCATCGCGACCGCCTTCGCGATCTCGACAAGCTGCTGCTCGCCGACCGACAAGCTGCCTGTGATCGCCTCGGTCGGAATATCGACTTCCAGTTCGGCCAGAACCGCAGCGGCGTCGGCGTGAACCTTCTTCCAGTCGATGACGCCGAAACGGGATCGCGGCATGTTGCCCAAAAAGATGTTCTCACCGACCGAAAGGGTCGGGACGATCGAGAATTCCTGGAAGACGGTTGCAATGCCAAGTTGGCGCGCGGCTTGGGGATCGGAGATGACAACCGGCTGGCCGTTGAACAGAATCTGGCCGCTGTCGGGCTGCTGCACGCCCGACAACGTCTTGATCAGCGTGGACTTGCCGCAGCCATTCTCGCCCAGAAGGCCGTGAATGGAACCGGCGAGCAGCTTGATGCAGACACGGTCATTGGCCAGGACGCCCGGATAGGCCTTGCTGACGTCGACAAATTCCCAAAGCGGGATCGGTGCGGTCATCGCCTTGTTCTCACCAGAAGGGCCGTAGGGCGGCGTTTCGCCCCCCGGCGGCATGCGCACACGCCACCGGGGAACAGGGAGGTTCTCAGTACTCTTTGGACGGCTGCGGGAAGAGCTTCTCGGGCTCCTGCAGGACCGCCAGTGCACCTTCACTGTCCTCGATCGTCGTCGGCGTTTCGATCCAGCCGCCGGGATAAGTCCCTTCAAGGGCGTCGAGCGTGGCATGCATCGCCGCCTTGCCCATCAGGAAGGGAGAGGTGTTCACCGTCGCCGTCACGTTGCCGGCAGCGATCTCCTCGAGACCGGACGTATCGCCGTCATTGCCGAGCAGCACGATGTCCGACCGGCCGAGTGCCTTGGCCGCGTATGACGCGCCAATGATCATGTAGTCGTTGGCCGCGAAGATCATGTCGAGATCGGGATGCGCCTGCAGGATGTCCATGCCGGCGGTGTTGCCGCCCTCGACGTTCCACTTGCCATCGATCGAGACGACGACCTCGAAGTTCTCATTGCCTTCAATGCCGTCGAGGAAGCCACCGACGCGCTCGGTCGAGTGGTAGCCCGGCTGCCCCTCGATGATGCCGACCTTCAGCGGCTCGCTGCCATAGTTCTCGATCGCCCAGTCGGCGATCTTGTGCGTGCCATTGCGCTGCGAGTAGCCCACAACGCCATGGATCGGGGTCGGAAAGTTCGGGATGTCGGAGTTGATCATCACGACGGCCATGCCTTTGTCGACCGCCTGCTTGAGAAGCGGTGCGGCGGCAAACTCGTCGTGCGTGCCGAAGATGATCGCGTCGACGTCCTGAGTAAGAACGTCCTGGATCATGCCCATCTGGCCGTTGATGTCCGCGCCGCTCTGCGGAGCCAGCATGAACACCTCTGCGCCTTCCTCTTCCGCGACGGCCTTGATGCCTTCGCCGATGGCGATGTAGTAGTTGAACTCCGTCGCCGGCGGCATGTAGGCGATCCGGAACGGCTCGTTCTTTGGAGCAATCGCGTCGATCGGCGCCTGGGCGCCCTCGGCCAGCGGTACGGGCGCCGGGTAGTCTTGGGCGAGCGCGACCGTTGCGAGAGCGGCAAGGCTCACGGCAAGGGTCGCCTTTGTTGCGGATTTCAGCATGTCAGTCTCCTCCTGAGGTGGGTTGGCTTATCCGTTGAAGGGAGCGTCAATCACTCCACGTACGCCGGGTTTGACGGCAAAAAGCCCGCCGGATTCCGGTTCTTTTCTGAGAGCTTCCTCGCCGCTCATGAGTCGCGACGTGGTTATGAAGAGCGTATCGAGGTCCGGACCGCCGAAAGCGCAGCAGGTCGGCTTCCAGACGGGCACGTCGATCACGCGGTCGATGCTGCCGTCGGGCGCCACGCGGACGACGCGGCGGCCTTCCCATTCCGCGTTCCAGACGCCGCCCTCGGCATCGACGCACGAGCCGTCCGGCAAGCCGGGCTCGGCGGCAAACGAACAATGGAGCCGCCGATTGGAGACCGTGCCTGTCGCCTGGTCATAGTCGAACGCAACGATCTCACGGTCGGGCGTGTCGGCGAAGTACATCACCGACCCGTCCGGCGAGAAGCACGTCGAATTGGCGCACGACACACCGTCGAACAGTGTGCGCACCTTAAGGTCGGTATCGATCGAAAGAACCGAGGAATTGGCCGCGCCGGACCCTTCATTCATACCACCGACGATCAGCCGTCCGACCCGGTCGGTCCGACCGTCGTTCAGGCGCGTTTCGGGATTGCCACGTTCGAAATGCGTGATCAGCGTTTCCTCGCCTGTCGCCAGATCGACGAGCGACACCCGATCGGCAAACGCCACGATCAGTCCGCCCCGGGCGCGCGGCGCAAAACAGCACACGCGTTCGGCCATTTCATGCCGTGCGGTGTCGCCGGAAGAGGGCTCGTAGGACCAAAGCGCGCGACCTTCGATGTCCGTCCACCAAACCATGCCGTCTGACGGGCTCCAGAAGACCCCCTCCCCGTGCTGGTTCCTGCAGTCAACGACCAATTGCGCTTGCATGGACGACCTTCCTCCCAGAGATCGTACTGATATCTAATATACCAGCTTGTATTATCTGGTGTATCAGATATTTTGCAGACCGCAACACTTTTTTTGAGAGACCGCCGATGGCCCTCGCGAGACCCAAGTCCCTGCGCGAACTCGCCCTTGAGTATCTTCGCAACCGAATCATCGACGGCACGCTGAAGATGGGGCAGACCTTGTCGGAGCGCGGCATCTCCGAAGAGCTAAGCGTTTCCAAGTCTCCCGTGCGGGAAGCGTTGGCGCAACTCCGTGATGAAGGACTGGTCAGCATCGAGCCGCAAAAGGGGGCCCGCGTCTTCACCCTGAGCGAAGCGGAAGTGACCCAGATTTGCGATTTCCGCCAGGCGATCGAGACGGCCGCCTTCGAACTTGCGCTCGCCCGCGATCCCGACGGGCTGGCCGGGGAAATGACCAAGGTCGTCGACGCGATGGAAGATGAGCGTGCCAAGGGCAATGAGAAAGCCTATCTCAAACTCGATACCACCTTTCACCAGATCATCTTCGAGCACGCGGGCAACGACTATCTGACCGCGAGCTACACGCGGTATGTCGGCAAGATCGCGGCCTTGCGTACCCATCTCGCCAAACTGCCGCAGCACACCGAGTTGTCGTTCCAGGAGCACCGCAAGATCGCGGCCGCGGTCCGAACCGGCAATATGGATGTGATCCGGAAGCTCCTTGCCGAGCACATCGACCGAACCCGTCAGGCCTACAAGAGCGCCACGATCGTCCTCGAAGGCACGGCCGTCGCCTGACCGCTCCCTGCTGGCTGAATTGAACGGGCGTTGCCATTGTGAGGCGCCTGCAACCCTTCTGGCGGAACCACGGACGGAATCCCTGACTCCGCGATGCCTCCTGACTGATTGACATCTGAGATATCAGATGTCATATTTCAGTTGGGAGGAAGCATCTTGTCGTCAAGTGTCGGGCAGGCCGCGCAGGCGGTCCAACCTCTGATCCGCTTGGATTCGGTTCGCAAGAGCTTCGGTTCAAACACCGTGCTCGACGGCATCGATTTCGCGTTGCGCCCCGGTGAGATTCACGCACTTTGCGGCGAAAACGGCGCCGGCAAATCCACATGTCTCGGTCTTTTCTACGGTCTGCATCAGCCCAATGCGGGCAAGATCTACCGGGATGGCGAGGAGATGCGGATCGAGAGCCCATCGCACGCCCAGGCGCTCGGGATCGGATGCGTCTTCCAGGAACTCAGTCTTGCCGGCGCGCTGTCAGTTGCCGAGAACATCTATGCAGGGCGCGCGCCTTCGCGGATGGGCATCGTCGACTGGCGAGAGCTCCGCCGGCGCGCTGAAACCCTGTTGTCCGAATTCGGCCTCGACATCGACGTGTCGCGGCCCGTCGACAGCCTCCCCATCAGTTCGCGCCAGATCATCGAGATCGCCAAGGCGCTTTCGCTGAATTCCCGAATTCTGCTGCTCGACGAGCCGACGTCGGCGCTCGCGCCGGACGAAGTGGACGCGCTGTTCCACGTCCTGCGCGGTCTCACCCAAAAGGGGATCGGCATCGTCTACGTCAGCCATCACATGTCGGAGATCTTCCGCATTGCCGATCGGGTGACCGTGCTGCGCGACGGTCGCCGGATCAGCACCCGGCCCGCCTCCGAAACCTCGCAGGAGCAGGTCGTCGCGGAAATGATCGGCAGCGCTCATCCCGGCGATGTCCAACGCTCCGGAACCGCGTCGCACCGCGAGGTGCTGCGGCTGGAGGCGCTTTCCCAATCCGGCCATTTCGAGGACATCTCGTTTTCGGTGAAGGCCGGCGAGATCGTCGGGCTTGCCGGCCTGATGGGTGCCCGGCGCAGCGAGATCGTCCGTTCGATCGTCGGGCTCATGCACGGCGCGACGGGGCAGGTGCTGCTCAAGGGGCAGCCTGTCCGGTTTCCTTCTCTCCGCGACGCGATGGACGCCGGCGTCGGCTTCGTGCCCGAGGAACGCAAGACCGAGGGCCTGTTTCTCGATCAATCGCTGAGCGACAATCTTGTCGCGGCCAGCCTTTCCGACCATGCCTCATTCGGGATCATGCGCCCCGAATCCATTCGCCAGGCCAGCCGCTCAGCCATCGACGCGTTCAGCGTCAAGACGCGCGGCGTCGGCGAACGCATCGGCGCGCTTTCCGGCGGCAACCAGCAAAAGGTGATGCTGGCCAAGTGGCTCAAGCGCGCACCCGACCTGCTTGTCGTCGAGGAGCCGACCAAGGGCGTCGACGTTGGGGCAAAGTTCCAGATCCATACCGAACTGATGCGCTGCGCTGCCAACGGCATGGCGATCATCATCGTCTCGTCGGATTTTCCCGAGCTCGTCTCGCTGTCCAACCGGATCCTGGTGATCCACGAGGGCCGGCTCATGGGTGATGTCGCCGCTCATGATGCCACCGAAGACGCGCTCCTTCAGATGGCCGCCGGTCAACGCGCATCCATTGCGACGCCCGATCCCGTACACACAGGAGCCGCCTCGTGACCATCACTCTTCAGGCCGATGAACCTGAGCGCAAGCCGCTCTTCCGCCGGGTCCTGCAGGCGTTCATCGACGTCCGCGAACTGACGCTCATCGTCCTGATCGCCGCGATCATCATCGTCATGGCGAATGTGAGCCCGTACTTCTTGAGTTTCTCGAACTTCCGGGCCGTTGCCGTGGGCATGGCTCCCACGGCGGTCATCGTAATCGGCATGGCGATCCTTCTGGCCTCGGGCGGCTTCGACCTCTCCGTCGGATCGGTCATGGCGCTGTCGTCGACGGTTGTCGCCATGCTTCTTCTGGCCGGCCTGCCGATTCCGGTCGCCGTGATCTGCGGCCTTCTTCTCGGCGCCGTCGTGGGAGTGGTCAACGGCCTGCTTGTGACCGGGCTTGGAATCAACCCGCTGATCGCGACGCTCGGTACCATGTCGATCGCGCGCGGCATCGCGCTGGTCCTGACGGAGGGCTTTTCCGTCTCGAGCCTGCCCGCAGCCTTCGGCTGGATCGGCAAGGCCGATCTTGGCGGCTTTCCCGTCATCGTCATCGTGACGATCCTGCTCGTGGTCGTTTTCGACCTCGCCGTCCGGCACACGCGCTTCTTCCGCCAGGTCTATTTCATCGGCGCCAACGAGAAAGCCGCAATGCTCTCGGGCATCAACGTCAACCGCGTGCGGATCATCGCCTATGCGCTGACCGGCGTCCTGGCGGCGTTTGCCGGTGTGCTGCTCGCCTCGCGCCTGATGAGCGGCACGCCCACGGCCGGCAACGGCCTGGAGCTTCAGGTGCTGGCCGCGGCCGTCATCGGCGGCGCGTCGCTCCGCGGCGGGGAAGGAACGATCCTCGGGGCGTTCCTTGGCGTCGTGTTCGTCGCACTGATCAACAACACCATGACCATGCTGGCCGTGTCGATCTACTGGCAGATGATCGTCATCGGCACCGTCCTCGTCTGCGCCGTTGCGCTCGACATGCTGATCCGAAGCAAGCGGGCCTGATGCCCGCTTCAATTCCGGCAACCGCAATCCACGACCACTGATCCAACAGGGAGACCACGATGACTGATCTGAAATTAAACCGCCGCAACCTGCTCACTGCCGGCGCGGCCGCCGGGCTGGCATCTGCCTTCGGCCTGCCAATGCTGTCGAAGCAGGCGTTCGCCCAGGGCGCCGGGATGGAATACGTTTTCCTGTCTGTCGTGACGCAGGTGCCTTTCTGGGTCGACCACCGCGCCGCGCTCGAGGATGCAGCCGATGCCCTGGGTGTGAAGACCAGTTTTACCGGCCCGCTTGATTTCGACACCGCCGCGCAGGCGCGCCAGCTCGACGAGTTGATTGCGCGCCGGCCTGCCGGCCTGCTGATCTTTCCGGGCGATGCGGCGGCGATGGCGCCCGGTATCGACCGGGCGGTCGAAGCGGGCATTCCCGTCGCCTGCTGCACCGGTGACGTGCCACAGAGCAAGCGATCCGTCTTTCTGGGGATCAACGGGTTCAACGCCGGCAAGATCGGCGGCGAAATGCTCGCCCAAGCGATAGGCGGCGAAGGCAAGGTGATCCTCGGTACGTTCCCGGCCCCGTCCGTGCTGGAGCGTGTGGAAGGCTACAAGGCCATCTTCGCCGAAAAATACCCCGGCATCGAGGTCGTAGACGTTGTCAACGACAAGGCCGATCCGTCCTATGCGCCGACGGCCTACCTTCAGGCCATCCAGGCCAATCCCGACATTGTCGGCATTGGCGGCACCGACGGCGACAGCGGCAAGGGTGCCGCGATCGCGGTAAATGAAGCCGGCCGGGCCGGGGACATCAAGATCGTCGCCATGGACCGCAACGACGACATGCTGCCCTATATCGAGGACGGCACGATTCACGGAGCCGTGGCTCAGAAATCCTACATCGAGGCCTTCCTTGCGGTGCACATGCTGCATTGGCAGAACACGGACGGCATCAAGGTCGTTCCGGACTGGAAGGCCGCCGGGATCAACCCGCTCCCGGAGAGCGTCGACACCGGCGTGATGCCGATCACGGCGGACAACGTCGCCCAGTTCAAACACGCCTGACGACAAGAACCGGCGCAACCATCGTTGCGCCGGTTCTGATACGTTCCTTTCATGTCCGGGATCTGGACCGTCCTGTCGCTCGAAAAAGGCGACCTCGAACTCAAGCTTCTGCCGGGCATCGGCGGACGGCTCTGGGACATTGTCTTTCGTGGCCGATCGCTTCTGTTTCAGAACCCGGACCTCATTGGCCGTGCCGTCGATCTGAACGCGCTCGGAGAGCTGCCGACGCGCTCACCGCAGTTCGGCTTTCCGCTTTGGGGCGGCGAGAAAACCTGGATCGCACCGGATTCGGCCTGGATCGGCGGCGCGCCCTTCCCGATGCTCGATTCCGGACCCTATGGCGTTGAATCACAGACATGCGACCGGATCGCGATGGCCAGTGAGAACTGCCCGCTGACATCGCTTTCCGTCCAGCGGCGCATCACGCTTGCGTCGGAAACCGAATGGTCGATCGAGCATCAGATCACGAACAAGGGCGCAGCGGCCCGCCATGTGGGCATCTGGTCCGTGATGATGATCGACCATCGCGCATCGATCGGTGTGGCGACCTCCGCGCCAACGATCGAGCCCGTCTTCGGGAACGCCGGAACGCTTGTCCAGCCGGCCGACGCGGGCATTGTGTGCACGTGTGCGGAGCGGCAGGAGTTCAAGGTCGGCCTGCCGAACCCCGATGGTCGCACGCTGATCCGGTTCGGCGACGGCGACACCTGGCTTCTGTGTGCGACCGACCCTCAGGAAGAGGCCGATGCCTGGGCCCACGGCCATCCGTTCGAAGTCTTCAACTCGGGCGACTATGCCTACTGCGAAACGGAATGGCACTCCCCGGCCAAGACGCTTGGACGTGGAGAGGCGATGTCGTTCCGCCAGACCTTCCGGATCTGGTCAGGCGATCAGGTGCCCGGTGACATCGGCCTTGGGCCGTCTGATCAGGAGTTGATCACATGCATGTTCTGATTACGGGCGCTGGCGGCCACCTCGGCCGCAAGCTCTTCGACGCGCTCGAGGCCAAGCCCGGTTACGCCGTCAGCGGCATCGACATTCGCCCCACGGACCATCCGCGGATCCACACCGCCGACCTGTCGTCCGAGCCGGTCTGGGCGGACCTGTTCGAGGGTGTGGACGTTATCGTGCACCTTGCCGGCGACCGCGAGCCGGGCGCCACCTGGCCGTCGGCGATCAAGAACAACATGGATGCAACGCTCACGCTCTATCACCACGCCGCGGCCAGGGGCGTGAAGCGGGTCGTCCTTGCCAGCTCGAACTGGCTTCACGGCGACAAGCGCTTCACCGGCGATCGGCTGGATTCAACAACGCCGCCCGGTCCGATCAACGCCTACGGCATGTCGAAGCTCTTCTGCGAACGGACCGGCGCTTATTTTGCCGAGCACCACGGTCTGTCGGTCGTCTGCCTGAGGATCGGCTGGACCCAGTGGACCCACGACAACCGTCCGGGCCCACACATGGCGATGGGGCGATGGGGCCAGGAGATGTGGCTGAGCGACCGGGATTTCCTGAGCGGAATGCAGGCCGCGATCGAAGCGGCCGATGTCGACTTCGCGGTGCTGAACCTGATGTCGGACAATCCCGGCATGCGCTGGGACATCAGCGAAACGCGCCGGCTGATCGGGTATGAGCCCGAAGATGGAAGCCCTGCAAAGATCACGATGGCAATCCGCCTGACGTCAGCGCTGAAGAAGCTGGTGACCGTGACGCTGCCCAACGCGATCGATAAGCGGCACCCTGACTGGTAGCCGCGGGGATGAAGCCGCGCATGGCGCGGCGTCGAAGAACGGCGCCCCCGGAATCCGAGGCGGCAAATGGCCCAAACGGCAACTTCCGCCAATCAGATGAAAAGCGCGTGCGCATGCCCATCAGGGCCGCGATCCGCGCGTCGATGCAAGGGCCGGCTGTATATCAGCGGCTTCCGCTATCGAGCCAAATCCTCTCTTGCGAAACGCAGTCGGCCCATACATTGCCGCCGGTTGCGGGCATGAGCTTATGAACAATCTTACGGTGGCTTCCGGCCGGCAGCATCCGCTGCCGGCATCTCGGCGCCGGAGAATTTTCCGCTCTCAAGGATCAGCCACGCTCGGCCAGCATTTCGACAAGATCTATGTCCGCCCGTTCGGTCAGCGAGACATAGACAAAGGTGATCGTCTCGCGTGCACTGACCATTGCCGAGGGGTAGGGCAGGTGCACCAGTTCGCGGGACGCGAACGCCGGCGACGCGGTCCCCATCTGCCATCTTGTTTCGATAGAGACATCGACAAGATGCATCCGCAAGCCATCGGCTCCCGTCCGGCTTGTCGGGATACCGGCAAGCTCCAGAAATGCAGGCTTGTCGTCAGACTTGCGAAACCCGTCAATGAACGATGCGGCCAGCGACTGCAGCCGATCGTCACGCTCCTTGTCCGGATCGACGTGCACGTGGCTGTGCATGTGGTCATGGGCGTGATTGTGCCCGACACCGTGGCCATGATCGTGGTCGCCAGACATCATGTGAGCTCCCAACCTTGTCCGCCTTCAACATCGGGGCCGGGCGGAACACTCACGGGCTTGTCGATGATGCCCTTGTGGGAACCAAGCTTGCCGTGGCTGACAAGCGTTCCAAGAACATCGACGATCACACGTGTTGCCAGCAGCGCTGTGATGTCGGACGTGTCGTAAGGCGGAGAAACCTCTACGACTTCGAGGCCGCAAATGCCTTCCTTGGCAACCAGCGAGACCAGCTCCAGCGCCTCGCGCGGAAGAAAGCCGCCGGGCTCCGGCCAGCCGGTACCGGGTACAAAGCCGCAGTCGACGCTATCGATGTCGAATGAAACGTAGACTGCGTCAGCATCCTTCCAAGCAAGCTCAAGCGCTCGGGCCGCCGTCTCGGCAAGACCCAGTTCCTCCACGTCGCGCATGGTGAAGATGTTGGTGTTGCGCTTGCGCGCCTCCATCACGCCTTCGCGGGGCACCTGCCAGCCGCCAATCCCGACCTGGACAAGGTTCACCGCCGGGACATTGGCGAGATCAGTCGCGTGGAACCATGGGGTGGTGTGCATCCGCTCATCCAGATCCTTTTCCTGGATGTCGATGTGGCGGTCGAAATGGACGATACCGATGCGTTTGGACGTGCATTGCGCGATGCCGCGCACGCATGGAAAACCAATCGAGTGATCGCCGCCGATCATGATCGGAAGCGCACCCGATGACGCCACATGGCTGACCGCGCGGGTGATCTGGTCAAAGGTCTTTTCGATGTTGGCGGGAATCGTAAAGACATCGCCGACATCGCACAGAGTCATTTGTTCGCGCAAATCGATGCCCATCTCATAATTATAGGGCGTGTAAAGGGCGGAAATCTTGCGCACGCCCTGCGGTCCAAAGCGGGTGCCGGGGCGATAGGTCGTGCCGCCATCAAACGGAATGCCGATGATTGCCGCGTCGTAAGCACCGACCTTGGTCGCGTCTTCGATGTATGGCGCCTTGAGGAACGTGTTGATGCCCGCGTAATGGGGCAACTCGCCGCGCGCAAAGGTCGGGATCGACTTGTCTTCCAGGCTGTCGGATCCTGTCAGCCCCATGCGCAACGCCCACGCGCGCTCTTGCTGCCAGGCGGCCGAGGGCAACTCGCCTTCTTTTTCCGCCGCTTTCCAGCCACGCATTTGCAGCTTGTCGAAGTCGGGGTGATGAAAGCGCTGCGGAGCCGGGCAGCCGATACCGCCGGCTTTTTGCCCTGACCGTGAGGGCCCAAATTCAGTTGATGTGCGCATGGTTGGCTCCGATGTGATTATTCGGCGGTTGTTGGATCAGTTCGTTGGCTTCAGGCACATCTGCGCGTGAGGCGGAATCGATCGGAAGATCGTAGGTGATCGTCGCGCCGTAGCGTTCCGGTGCATGGGGATCGTGCCGTGTCTTGTCGAAAACCAACAAACGCGTGCCCAGCTTGAACGCTTCATGAATGTCGTGTGTCACCATGAAAACCGTCATGCCGCGCTCCTTCCAGAGTTCGAGCAGAAGCTCGTGCATGTCCAGACGAATTCCCGGATCCAGCGCGCCGAACGGCTCGTCGAGCAAGAGCACATCGGGCTTCTTCAGAAGCGCCTGGGCTATGGCAAGGCGCTGTTGCATCCCGCCGGAGAGTTGCGCGGGGTATCGTTTTCGCGCCGCAGCCAGTCCGATCTTGTCCAGCGTCTCGGTCACCCGTTCGCGGGCCTTGCGTCGCGCGGCGCCGAAGCTGCGCGCGGTCAAAGCACTGCATTCGAATTCCTCGGCGAGGATCAAATTGTCTTCCACCGTCAGATGCGGGAAAACCGAGTATTTCTGGAAGACGATCCCGCGTTGCGGTGTCGGCTCGCGCGGCAACGGTTCGCCGTCGATCAAAATGTCGCCGCCACTGGGATGCTCCTGAGACAGCAACATGCGCAGAAAAGTGGATTTGCCGCAGCCTGACGCACCAACAATCGTGCAGAAGCTGCCTCGTGCTATATCGATGCTGACGCGCTCCAGAACGATCGTGTCGCCATAGGACTTGGTCACGTTGCGCACGCTGATTTTGGTATTGCCGACGTTCCGGGTCACAGGCTTCCCCCCTGCAAGTGCGCCCAGCGGAAGGCACGCATCGACAGCAGCAGCAACAGCCTGTCGATCACATAAGCCAGCAGGGTGATCCAGATGACGTAAGGCAGGATGACATCCATCGCGAGAAACCGGCGCACGAGAAAAATCCGGTATCCGAGCCCCGATGTGGACGCGATGGCTTCGGCCGAAATCAGGAAGATCCAGCCAGGCACAAGACCCAGACGCAAGGCCGTGATCAGCCTTGGCAGAACCTGCGGAAGCACAAGCCTGGTCATCATTTGCCAGGTGTTGGCGCCAAGCGTCTGTGCCTTGATGACCAGTTCGCCGGGAATTTCCATCACGGCCTGCGCCGTCGCCCTTGTCATCACCGGGGCGGTGCCAAGCGCGACCAGCATCACCTTGGACGCTTCTCCCAAGCCGACCACAATGAAAAGGATAGGCAGAACGGTGATCGGGGGGATCAGTGAAATCGCCGAAATGTAGGGCGCGAGTGCTGCCCGTATGTGCGGAACGAACCCGATGAGAATGCCTGTGATCAACGCGAATGCAGTTGCAACAGCCATACCAAATCCAAGCCGCCACAGGCTGTCGAATGTATCGACCCAGAGAACGAGATCTCCGGTTCTGCGGTCTGGAACTGCGGCCAGGCGCCAGAACGTTGCTGCCATCTGCTCGATCGACGGCAGCAACTTGTCGGCGGGATTTTCCAGCCGTCGGAAATGGCTGGCCACGGCATAGATCACAATGGTTGCCGCGAACGGTGTCGCAGCCAATGCCAGCCCCAGAACCCGGCCGGGTGTACGGTTGATCAAACGCATGGACGGTTCAGATCGAGGCGATCAGAGTTCGCCGTTCGCCGCCATTTCCATGTAGCTGGTGTCGAACCGCAGTTTCACGTTGCCTTCGTCACCGAAAACGGAGCCGTCGGGGAACTCGACGCCGACAAACTCAGGCGATGGCGCGCCTTCGCCGAGAATGCCCTTGTCGAACAGAAACTCGGCAACGAACTGCATGGTCTGCGGCAGCTCCGGCGATTGCGTGAACTCCACCGCCGCGGCCGGCTCGTAGAACATTTTCGTCGTTGCAAGCTGTGCGTTGTATCCCGCCAGATCGGTTCCCGAGGCATCGGCCATGGCCGTCAGCGCTGCCTCATCGCCAGCCGCCATCAGGCCCATCACTTCATACCATGCGCCGGTCAGGGCCTTGCCAAAATCCGGATTGGCCGCCAGCGTTTCGGTATTGACCATCATGATATCGATGATCTCGCCGGGGATGTTGGAGGAGTCAAACACCTTGGTCGAACCCGGTGTCGCTTCGATTTCCGAAAGCAGCGGATTCCATGTCACCACAGCCGTGACGTCGTCTGTCGCGTAGGCGGCAATCATGTCCGCATCGGATGTGTTGACAACGGTTAGGTCGCGCTCGGAGAGTCCGGCACCATCGAGCGCGCGCGCCAGCAAATAGTGCGAAACGGACAGTTCCACCAAGTTGACATTCTGGCCGGCCAAGGCTTCGACGCTGTCACCCTCCTTGAGGACAATGCCGTCGTTGCCGTTCGAGAAATCACCGACGATAAGCGCCGTGGTGTCGACGCCACCGCCGGCCGGAATGGAAAGCGCATCCATGTTTGTCATGGAGCAGCCGTCGTACTGGCCCGCCGTGTACTGGTTGATCGACTCGACATAATCGTTGATCTGTACGATCTCGACATCGATTCCGTACTTGTCGGCCCATTTGTCCATGATGCCGGATTCTTCAAGATAGCCCCAGGGCATCCAGCCGACATAGATCGACCAGCAAACGCTGAACTCGGTTTTCTCCATGGCATTGGCCGGTTGACCGACTGCCAGTGCCAACATGGCCGCCGACGCCCACGCCGCCGCTTTGAGTGTCTTGATCATCATGGTCTCGCCTCTCCGCTCGTTCGGCTTGGCCACATGGTGTGGCCACCTGTTGAAAGAGGTTCGAGCACGCAGACCGGGAGGAGGCTCGCGTGCGCAAACCTGTGCAGATATCTCCCGGGATTTTGCCCCGCCGTGTTTCCGACCTTCACCGGCCGGATGGTACCTCTCGGACCTGCACCCTTCAAAAAAGAGGATCGGAACCCTAGGCACCCGCTGCACACAGGAACAAAAAGCAAGCCGCGTGCCAAACGCATATCGGGGCAGCATTGGGCGCAAATGGCGCTCAGGCGTCGACCGGTTGGCCTGTTTTGTGTGCAGCGCGCTTCAAATTGATGCACCGATTGATGCAAGCGTTCGCGGCCTGATCGAAACCGAAAGACGATTGGCTTGCTGAGGGTGCCGCGCTTGCGCAATCGGATGACCGTCGAGAACCGATTTGGCCACGGGCCGCAAAATGCCTGTTGCGAACACAACCGGCCGAGCAAGTGCGCTCTTCCAATCGGCCAATCGACGAAAAGCTTTCGATGGACCTGCTCGATGCGCAGTGAGCGGCGAGGCGAAACACGCTTTGGCCCGCACCTTACGGATCAGTCCACATCCACCTGTTCTGCTCCCAGATCTTTTCACCGATGCGGCAGTCCTGTTCGCCGCCGGGCAGATCCAGAATGCTGCCGCTCGTGGGTATGATGCGGGCTGGTGATGAGGGTCCGCCTGCCAATTCGAGAACGATCTTGCGTCGCACGGCTTCGGGAAATTCGTCCCATGACAGGACCGGTATCAGGAACGCACCGGGGCCGCCAATGACGCAATCCCGGTAGTAAAGGTCCAGCCGCTCAATGTCGAACTGGCTGTAGATGCCGTCGCGCGTCATCAGTGGTAGGCCGTTGATGACAATGCCGGACGAAAGCGCTTCATCGCGGGCCCGGACGACATATGGCCCCTGATTGTTTGGCCCGTCGCCGGAAATGTCGATGATCCGCCGGCTGCCGGAATAGGCGTTGGTGTCTATTGCGCTGACCGCAAAATTGATCCCGCCGGAAATGGACGTGCGGCTCATGGACAATGAGGCGTGGGCAAGCAGTTGTTCGGCGAACGCCTGTGCGTCTGCGCGCTCCTCGATCAGCGTCCAGTCCACCAGGATCCTCTGATCGTACTGGCCCGCCCACTCGACGTACTGGATCGCCACGCGGCCGAGCAGGCCGTCGCTTATTGCGTCAATCACCTCATCGCTGACCAGGGCTTGCGCATAGCCGCGACGCTGGATGTCGAGTTCTGCCGGAGACATGGAGCGCGAGACATCGACGGCGAGCACGAGTTCGGCATCGACCTGAATTGTCTCTGCGCGCAAAGCAGCCGTCAGCAGCAGCCAAATGGACATCGTTAGGATCAGGCTTTGGAGGCTTAAGCGCATGTGTCAGTGCATATCTTTTGCCAAATTCCGTCAATTCACGAATTTCCGGCCGCAGAAGCCTGACCCGCCCGAACCAGCTCTGGCAAACCGACTTCACCGAACTCAAGGTGGTCGGCCGGGGCTGGCTCTACCTCTCCACCATCCTCGACGACCACAGCCGGCACATCATCGCCTGGCGGTCTTTTAAGGCGATGCGCGCCGGAGACATGACCGCGATCCCGGAGGATGCCCCGGCTGCCTCCGGATATGACAGCGCCGTCGTCGCCGACCGCCCGCGGCTGCTCACGGAGAACGGATCGTCCTATATCCCGGGAGACCTCGCCGTCTGGCTCGAAACCGAGGGCATCGACCACGTCCGCGGCGCGCCAAGCATCCGCAGAGCCAAGGCAAGGTCGAGCGCTGGCGCCTGACGCCGAAGCACCGGATCGTGCTCGAGAACCACCCCTTGCCCGGGGCGCTCGAGGAAACGAGCGCCGCTTTCGTCGGTCACTACAACCATCGGCGCTACCAGGAGCGCCTCGGCAGCCTCACCCCCGCAGGCGTCTACTTCGGCAGGGCGGAATCCATCCTCGGGCAACGCAAGGAGATCAAGGCAAAGACGATCGGGACACGCCGCTTGCTGCATGGTCAGACGGCGGCATAGACCGAACCGCCAACGAGCCAGAGCCTCCGCTCCCGCTCAGCCCGTCGTGTCCCCAATCATCCGGCGACGGACACGCATAGAGGCAGCGCGGAGCACCGCCCGAGACCTTGGATCATGCGGTGGGGATCGGTGATCCGGGCGGACCGCGTGGCGGACACGCTTGCGAGGACCACCTGTGAGGTTGGGGCCGACACGCTTGTCATCGGAAAACCAAGTGCGCAGCACGTCCCCTTCAATCAGAAACATGCGGTTGGCCTTGGACCATTCGGATTCGCCGTCCTTCAGTTCTGGCGACAGTCGACCCGCAATCGAGGGCTCTCCTCCATGAATCGGACATCGGCGCAATGCGCCGCGGCTCGCCAAAACGAGCAAATTCGGCAGGCTTGTATACCCCGATACAGCGCGCTCGGCGTCGACCTTCAATGATCGGCAACATCGCGTGGCGGCTCTTGCCGTACGGTCGATCCAAGGAGGAAACGTCAACATGAAACAGACAGCTCTGGCGACGGTAACTGCCGTCGCGCTTTCCATCTCGTCGTTCGCTTCGGATGCCCGCTCGGAAGAGATCATGCGGATATCGAGTTGGTTGCCGCCGAGCCATGTGAACACCGAGATCTTTCCCACCTGGATCGAATGGATCGAAGAGGCCACCGACGGCCGCGTCACGGGAACGATCGAATATGACCTGGCCTCGCCGCCCAACCAGATCGACATCGTCACCGATGGCGCGGCGGACGCAGCCTGGATCTTCCATGGCTACAATCCCGGTCGCTTTGTCACGACGAAGCTCATCGAGCTTCCCGGCCTGTCCGGCGACGCCGAGGCGAGTTCCGTTGCCCACCAGCGCGCCTACGAAGCACATCTGAGCGCCGCCGGCGAACATGACGGGGTCGTGGTCGCGGCGATGATGACGCATGGGCCGGGCCAACTCTACATGCGAACGGTCCATGACGGTCTGGAGGCGCTCAGCGGTGCCAAGATACGCATCGGGGGCGGCGTTTCGGCCGACGTCGCGGAAGGCCTTGGCATGGTGGGTGTCCAGGTGCCCGCGCCACAAGTCTATGAAACGCTCGCCGGCGGTGTCGCAGACGGCGTGATGATGCCGATCGACACCAACAAGGCCCTGCGGCTGTACGAGGTGGCACCGCAGACCTACATCATGCCCGGCGGCTTCTCTCGCGGCTCCTTCGCGCTGATCCTGAGCGAGGCCTTTCTCGCGCGCCTGAGCGAGGAGGACCGTGAGGCGGTCCTGTCCACCACAGGTGAGCGGCTCGCGGCGATGGCCGGCGCGGCTTGGGCCAGAGCCGATGTCGCCGGTCTCGAACTGGTGGAGGAGGTGACCGCTATGCACACCTTCTCCGAAGCGGACCAGAACGCCTTCGCCGAAATCGCCGCCGAGATTCGCCGGCAGACGGTCGATGCGGCCGCCGGCCGCGGCGTCAACGCCGCCGCCGCGCTCGAACTGATCGAAGAAACGATGCGGACCTACCGCCAGTGAGCGACCGCGCCAACGGCGGCGTCCGGTCGAACGGGAACCGGACCGCTTTGCGCTGGGTCGCGCGGTTGCCGCTCTACGCGGGCGCCCTGATGCTTCTGGTGATCCTCGGTCTGACGGTGGTCGATGTTTTCGGCCGCTACATCCTGGATGCGCCGGTGAACGGCAAGACGGAACTGACCCGGCTGATGATGGGGACGATGATCGCGCTGGCGCTGCCTGTTGTGTCGGCACGCGACCAGCACATCACGGTCGATCTGTTCGACGGCCTGTTCGGTCCGCATCAGGCGCGCCTGCGGGATGCGGCAATCAACGCCGTTTGCGGCGTGTCGACCCTGATCCTCGCCTGGTGGGTCATGTTCCGGGCCGAACGGCTGATGAAATGGGGCTATGTCAGCGATTTCCTTCACCTGCCGCTCTATCCGGTGGCGTCCTTCATTGCGCTCATGGTCGCGGTCACCGGCTGCGTTCTGCTCGTCAAGGCGGTGCTCGGCCCCGTCGCCAAGCCGCACGCCCGCGGTGGCGATCCGATGCCGCCCCGGGTCTAGCTCGAGGACACCGTTATGACGATCTCGCTTCTCGGCTTTGTGGCCGTCATCGTACTGGCCTTCCTGCGGGTTCCGATCGCCTTTGCGATGGGGCTGGTCGGCGTCGTCGGATTTGGTTGGTTGAACGATTGGAAATGGACGGCGGCCTTGTCGCCCGCGGCAGGTACGGTGCTGGATTCGGTGCAGACCGAAACGCTTTCGGTCCTGCCGCTGTTCATCTTGATGGGGCTGCTGGTCAGTCAGGCCGGGCTTGCGAGCGAACTCTACCGCGCCTCCAACGCCTTTCTGGGACACAGGCGTGGCGGCCTGGCGATGGCGACGGTCATCGCCTGCGGCGGATTTTCCGCGATATCCGGATCGTCACTTGCCACGGCGGCGACGATGTCCAAGGTGGCCATGCCGGAGATGCGCCGGTACGGCTATGACGACCAGCTCGCCACCGCGTCGATCGCCGCCGGCGGCACGCTCGGCATTCTGATACCGCCGTCCGTCATCCTGATCATCTATGGCGTGATGACCGAACAGAGCATCGAAAAGCTCTTCCTGGCCGGCGTGATACCGGGGCTGGTGGGCATCCTTCTCTATCTGGCCGCCGTCCGGTTCATCGTCTGGCGCCGCCCCCATTTCGGACCTTCGGGGGCACGTTCGGATTGGCACGCGCGCGCCGCAGCGGTGCGGAACGTCTGGCCGATCGTGCTGCTCTTCACCGCGGTGCTGGGCGGCATCTATCTGGGCATCTATACCACGACCGAGGCGGCAGGAATCGGTGCGGCCGGAGCACTGGTGATCGCGCTCGTGCGTCGCAAGCTCGGCGGCAGAGCGTTGCTCGATGCCCTGATCGAGACCCTGCAAACGACGGCTTCGCTGTTCGCGGTGCTCATAGGAGCGGTGATCTTTCAGCGCTTCGTCGTTCGCGCCGGTCTGCCGGAAGCGCTGCTCGAGGTCGTCACCGCACTCGATGTCGGCCCGCTTGCCGTCATCTTCATGATCCTGCTTGTCTACTTCCTGCTCGGCTGCGTGTTTGAAAGCCTGTCGATGATGCTGTTGACGGTGCCCGTGTTCGCGCCGGTCGTCGCGGGACTGGGCCTGTTCTCCCAATATGGCGCGATGGGCGAGGAACTCTCGCTGATCTGGTTCGGCATCTTCGTGGTGGTGGCAACCGAAATCAGCCTCATCACGCCGCCGGTTGGGCTCAACGTCTACGTCCTGAAAGGCGTCATCGGCGACGTGGCGACGGGAACGATCTTCAGGGGCATCACGCCCTTCTGGGCTGTCGATATCGTTCGGCTCGTGCTTCTCGTCTTCATACCTTACATGGCGATCGCCTTGCCGTTGACGATGCAGAACTGAGGGGCCCCACCGATGGCGGACAAAGCAAACATGTCGCTCACGTTCCGAACCCTGTTCCGCCGCTTCACGACCGGGGTGGCAGTGGTCGGTGTCGCCGGCGGCGACGGCCCGGTCGGCGCGACGGTAAACTCGCTGACGGCGGTCAGCCTCGACCCGATGCTCTTGCTGTTCTGCGCGCGGAACGGCAGTCGAACCGCCGGCCACATCCAAGAGACTGGTGCGTTCTCCGTCAACATCCTGACCGCCGAGCAGGAGGCGGTCTCGCGGCACTATGCCGGCGAGCCGGGCGACAAGCCGGACTGGACATGGCACGCCTTTGACGAGACGGTCCGACTGGAGGGCGCCAATGCGACCTTCGTGTGCCGGCTGGAACGGGTTCACGCCGCAGGAGATCACGCCATCATCGTCGGCCGGGTCACCGACATGGCCGGACCGGAAACCCCCGGGACTCCTCTTCTTTATCACGGTGGCGGTTACGCCGCGCTCCCCTGGCCCGGCGAGGCGCCGGAACCGGTCGAACCCGTCAGCTTCTGGTGGACCGGCTAGCCGACATCCAGCCGTTCGGCATGGGCCGGCGAAATGACGAAATAGCCGTCATCGAGATAGAGGGTCCCGCTCTCGCGCATGCGTTTGAGGGTCCGCGTGACGGTCACACGCGAAACGCCGGTCATGGCGGCGATCATTTCGTGAGTCAGTCTCGTGCGCACCATATTGCCCTTGGCGTGACGCGTGCCGAACATCTCGCCGAGCCGCGTCAACAATTCGAGCACGCGCTCCTCGGGCTTGTTCGAGACCATTTGCTCGAGGCGAAGCGCCAACACACGCTGCTTCAAGCTCGTCAGCCGCAACAAGATCAACGCGAACTCGGGGTGCTCGCGAAACAGATCGGGCAGCCTGCGCGCCTCGAACTCGAGGACCGTGGTCGGCTCGGTCGCCACCGCGGACGAGAAGCTGGGTAAACCCGCAAAAGCCGTCGCCTCGCCGCAGATCGTGTCGGGGCCCATTTTTTCAAGCACGATCTCGACGCCGTCGATGCGGAAAATCGATATCTGAACGAGCCCGCTGACGACGAAATAGAAGCTGTTGCTCGGTTCGCCCTGCGCATAGATCTGCTCGCCGGCCCGGAACGTCTTTTCCCGCACCAGATGTCGCAGCTCCGAGATCATCGAAGCCAACTGGTTCGGCATGCGCCACGTGGCTTCCGGCTTACCGGTCATCTTCATTGCCTGCCTGCGGGAACCGAACGCTGACAGTATCCGGCGATACAGCGCCGACGATCATACTGCACATATGGTTCCCTAGCACACATCGAACGAGCGAGGGAAACGTCGGAATGGCTCTGCAAACTCTCCAAACGCACGACGCGGACGGCGACGATTGGACCGCAGGCGAAGAGGTTGTCGCCAAGGCAGCGTCCGCCGTTCCATGGCTGCTGGACCAAGCGGGCCGTGTGGACCGCGACCGGACGATCCCGGACGACGTCGCGGCGGCACTGATCGAAACCGGCATTTTCAGGCTGGCCCAGCCAAGGCGTTTCGGCGGGATGGGCGCATCGCCGAGCCTGATGTGGCGGGCGGTTTTCGAGATCGCGCGCGGTTGCGCGTCCTGCGCGTGGATCTCGGGGCTGACCTGCGCCAATCTGCTGGTCGTCGGGCGCTTCTCCGAAGCGGCGCAACAAGAGGTCTTTGCACCCGACAGTTCACCCGTCGTGCCCTTGTTGACCGGCGGTGTCGGTCACGACATCAAGATCGAAACGCGCGATGACGGCATCATGCTCTCGGGCAAGTGGCGCTATGCCTCCGGCATCGATCTCGCCTCCTGGGTCGGCCTTCTCGTGAACCCCGCGCCGACGGACGGTCGCGCCGAGCCCGTTCTGGTTCTCGTGCCGGCGGACGCGTTCACGATTGACCATGACAGTTGGCATGTCATCGGCATGCGTGGCACGGGCAGCAAGAACATCGTCCTGGAAAGCGCGTTCGTGCCGCACCACCGGATGATGGACTGGGCGGCTCTTCAGGTTGGCGAGAAGCATGCCTCCTGTCCCAACGACGAGCCGGCCTATCGGTTTCCGCTGAACGCGCTCCTCGCCATGTCGGTGATCGCGCCGACGCTCGGCGTCGCCTCGGCGGTGGCGGAGGAATATGCCGCGATCGTCAGCCAGCGCGTGCAGTCGAACGGTCAGGGGAAGCAGGTCGCCGACAGGTCCTCCCATGTCGATCTCGCCGCCGGCATCGCGACGATGGACATGCTGCGCAACGTCCTGATCACAGAGGTCGAAGCGATCGAGCGCAAAGTCGAACGCGGTCAGACGCTAAGCTTGGAGGATCGCGCACTCCTGCGGATGAAGATCGCCATCGCCGCGCGCAAAGGCCTGTCGGTCGCACAAGAACTGTTTGCCGGTGTGGGAGGCAGCCTGCTGCCGGAAGGAACCCGGATCGAACGGCAGTTCCGCGACCTCCATGCGATGAGCAGCCATTTCCTGTTGCAGCCCGACCCGATCGGTGAGGCCTATGGCCGCTTGCTGCTGGGGCTGGATCTGCCCGCCGGCGCTCGCCTTTGAGCATCTTTGGGGCCGTGGATCGACACCGGCCCTCGCCAACACACGAAACCCCAGCAAGAGGCACGCCATGACCAAGACAACATTCAACCCCGAAGACCCCGCCTTTGCGACGCCCGACGGCTCGACGATCTTTGCCAAGTTCGGCTACTCGGCGGCCGTGCGGTCCGGCGATCACGTCTTCGTCGCCGGACAGATCGGTCTCAATCCCGATGGAACGGTACCGGACGATGACGAGGGGCAGATCGTCCGCGCATTCGAACGGCTTGAACTCGTGCTCCGGAGCGCGGGATGCGGCATGGAGCATCTCGTCGAACTGGTGTCCTATCATGTCGGCTTGCAGGGCCATCTTTCGCAGTTCGTCGAGATCAAGAAGCGGTTCGTCCCTGAACCGCATCCAACGTGGACCATTCTCGAAGTCGCCGGCCTGGCACGCCCTGGTCTCGTGATCGAGATCAAGGCCGTGGCGGCCCTGCCGTCGAGCTGATCCCTGATGGCGAATGGTGCTGTCAGGTCGCGTTCCGTCGGCTCTGCCGGACGGTATCTGCTGACGTGTGGGACGATCTACCGCCATGCATGGGACGACCGTCCGGCGGAGGCCATGCTGGTCGACAACGGGCGGATATCCTGGTCTGGCGCGCGGGGAGAGGCGCCGGCGGCGGATCGCGTGATCGATCTGGGCGGCGGCACCGTCCTGCCCGGGATGACCGATGCGCATGTGCATTTGCTGGCCGTCGGACAGGCGCGGCAGCAGGTCTCGGCGATCGCGCCGGACATTCGCTCGCGCGACGACTATTTGCAGCGCCTCACGTCCACATCGCAGGGCATGCCCGCCGGCGCCTGGCTCTTCGGCGGCGATGTCAACGAACAGCTGTGGCCGGAGAAGCGGATGCCGGATCGCGCGGCCCTCGACGCTGCCGTGCCGGATCGCCCCGTCTTGCTGCGCCGCTTTTGCGGCCATGTCGCGATGCTCAACTCGGCGGCCCTCCAGGCGCTGAATCTGAATGCTGAGTCCGCCGGCACAGCGGGGGTAGACTTTGACCGCGACGGCGGCGCGCCGACGGGCATCGCAAGGGAACGTGCGGCCGAGTTCGTGTTCCGCGCCGCGCCCCGCCCTCCGGACCGCCAGATCGCTCGGGCGACGCGGCAGGTGATCAACGACCTGTCCCGGTTGGGGGTCACCGCTGCCGTGGATGCCGCCGTCGGCTTCACGTTCGGATTCGAACCGGAGTGGAATTTCTGGCAGCTCTTGCACGACGAAGGGGACCTGCCGCTTCGGCTCGGGTTCATGGCACAGATCGATCCGGCCACCGCAAAAGCACTGTCGCTTGCGCCCGTCCGCGATCCATGGTGGCAATTGTGTACCCTGAAGATCTTCGTCGACGGCATTATCGGGGCGCGCACCGCGGCCATGAGCCGGCGCTATCACGACACCGATGGCAGCGGCTATCTGATGCATGAGCCGGCCGAAATCCGAAAGTTCGTTCAGGCAGGCCACGATCAGGGCTGGCAAATTGCCGCTCACGCGATCGGCGATCTTGCCATCGATGCCATCATGGACGCGATCTCCGCGGCGCAGTCCGGCCGGTCTCGCAACGGCTTGCGCCACCGCATCGAGCATTTCGGCCTTCCCGACCCCTCGGCCTTCCGGCGCGCCGCCGACCTTGGGGTCCTGGTGGCGACCCAGCCAAGCTTCATCTCACGCATGGGCGACTCCTGGCCCATCGCACTGGGCGATCGGCATCACCGCTGCTTTCCCGCCCTGTCCCTTATCGAAGCCGGTCTGTGCCTGGCCGGCAGTTCCGATGCACCGACCGGCGAACTGTCGCCATGGGCGGGGATTCAATCCTTCGTCACGCGGCGCGCCGCGAGCGGCCAACCCAGCGGCCCGCACGAGGCCCTGTCGGTGCGCCAGGCCATTCACGCCTATACGAGTGGCGGTGCCATCGCCATGGGACACGATGCCTGGCGCGGGACGCTGCATACCGGCATGGCGGCCGATTTCGCGCTGTTGGACCGCGATCCCCTCTCATGTTCGGTGGACGATCTGGCATCGATCACGGCCCGGCTCACGGTTGCCGACGGGCGGGCCATGCACGATCCGGACGGCATCCTGTAGCGAGCCAGGCCGGCCGCCGAAGACGGTCGTCCATACACTTGGCTGACAGCCGCGCGGAGGATGGGTCGGTCCGCGCTGGTTCGCCTCGCTTGTCCCAGCCATAGCGCTCCGCCATGGCGTCGACCTCGTTCTCCAAGAAGCTGAGCGCGAGCGCGCGCCGGCGAAATTCTTCGAACGTCTTGACCTCGGCACGTCCGTCAAGACGGCGGTCCAAGAATCCGTCTTCTTTTGATTTGTCATGGTCCAAAACTGATCGATAACGCTTCCATCCGCCGTAAGGTCATCCCGATTGCCCCGTGGTGTTTTCGGACAGGAACTGAGCGGCCCATCGCCCATGGGCGACCCGGCATCACGAACGATCCGGTCCTCCTCCCGTCCGCCGGTTTCGCGCGGCAGCATCGCAATTGCAGTCCATGAAGCCGTGTACGGGACAAGTCAGACACATCTCCTCGAGGCGTTTTTTCAGGGCCTGGCGGCCCCGGTGCAGCCGGACATTCAGGTTGTTGAGGCTTAGACCGAGTGCTTTGGCCACGCGTTGGCGCGGCTCTTCGAGAAGGTCGATCCGCCAGAGAATTTCGGCATATTCGTGCTTCAGAGTGGGCAGAAGCTTGTAAAGGCAATTGCAGATTGCTTCGTCGATCTCGAAATCCGTCTCAGTCGAAAGCTCCTGGATATCCAAAGGATCCATGACGGTCTCCCGTTGCCGCCGACGAGCCGCTCGACGCTGATGGTCGATGATGGTCGTTGCGAGTACGCGGCTGAGCCACCCGCGCACGGACCTGACATCCTGCAATTGGGCCGACCGCTCGATAGCGCGGAGCATAAACGCCTGCAGCACGTCTTCGGCTTCTTCAACCGAGCCCATACGACGGCATAGAAAGCCAAAGAACTGACGGTGGCTCTCTTCGAGCGCACGTCGCACCGCAGCATCTGGAGTGTGAAGCGCATCGGATGATGCTTCATTATCGATGGGCAGGGCTTCACTTGGTCCGCTTCTCAAGACTGCAATCCTCCAGGTAAGTTTGACGCACCGGTTTGCGGTTTTTTACACCTCGGTATTGGCCAGGCCGGATCCGCAAACGGGTGCGCTGCGCCACGCCGCGATATCGGTCTGTAGGGCGAGTCCGAGGATTGCTCAGCAGTCGCACTCGGCGAACCGCCCATCGGCGCAGATCGGACAGTATTGCTTGATGCTCGCCTTCAAGGCTCGGCGGGCGCGGTGGAGGCGGACGCCGACATTGTTCGCGGTCAGACCCAGATCTTCGGCAATTTGGCTGCGTGGTTCCTGGTCGAGATCGGCTCGCTTCAAAATCTCCGCGTAGTCGCATCTCAGCGTGGTCAGACCGTCTCGAACGCAGCGACACGATATGGCCACGTCATTGATCGGATCTGGATCAAGAGCGGTCGGCTGCGGTTCGCGCTTGTAAGCCTCGTCGCATCTCAGGCGAGCAGCGCGGCGTCGATAGTGATCGATGAGCGTGTTACGAAGGATGCAGCGGAGCCACGCGTCGGTCCTTGCTGCGTCATCCAGCTTTTCCGCCGACCGAATGACCTTGAGACAGAAGTCTTGAAAGGCGTCTTCAGCATCCTCCGGTCGATTAAGGCGGCGGCGGAAATAATTGAGAAATTCGCGCCTGCATTCCAGCAAGCGGTCGTGAATTGGATTGTCGTGCGGCTTCGGCACGTTCTGTCGAACGGGTGCGTGCATCGAGGGTCTCCACAGGTCAGCCATTTGGACCATGCGGACACGATCACTGGTCGTGCCCGCGTGGCGTTTGTCGTCAAGCGGCTGGGAGACGGGGAGGCCGGAAGTAAGAATAGGTCAGTGTCGGCAGTGCAGGACCGGCGCGATCAAAGCGCCATGTCGCTTTGGCCGGCCTGACGATAAAGGCGAACGCCGATGAAGGGACCCCGAAAGAGCAAACGCCGGCCGGGCGGCAACAGGCGCTGGTGCCTTCACCTTGTCCGGTGTCATTGGCGATATCAGACAGCCGCGCTTGTGAACACGCCGGTTCCGCATCAAGCGGGGCGGCCAGCGCCGGATAGGTCGATGCGATCGACGCCACCAAGACGAGGACAACGATACCCCACCGCCGATAAAACGGAGCAGGGTTCCATTTCGTCCTTTTCTTCACCAGGCCTGTCAGCATCTGATCGCCGTCTTGGGTTACGATCGCTCAGGGTTTGAACGCGAGACCGTACGCCGGTGCGATCAAGCACGCGCATGGTGGCAATCTTCAGGCGGCCTGTCGACAGTGACGATTTTGCTGCGAACGGGGCTGGCGCGAAGCCGGTCGCCCATGATGCCTCTCAGCCGATCAGGACCGTACCGTCGTCGCGCAACTCATAAGGCGGCACCACGAGGTTCCTCGGAGCCGGCCCCCTGCGAATCCTGCCGGAGGTGTCGTAGTGCGATCCGTGGCAAGGGCAGAACCAGCCGCCCCATTCACCCCGTTCATCACCTTCTCGCTGGCCCAGGGGAACGCAGCCCAAGTGGGTGCAAACGCCGACGACAACGAGCCATTCTTCGGACTTTACCCGGGAAGCATCGGTGGCCGGGTCGATCAGGTCTGGACTGTCGTCGTCGGCCTTGGCTTGAGCAACCTGCTCGGGCGTCCGACGTTCGATGAACACCGGTTGGCTGCGCCAGATCACAGTTATGCGCTGACCGGCGGCGATTGGCTCCAAATCGACTTCGGTCGTCGCAAGCGCTTGCACATCAGCCGACGGGTTCATGGCGTCGATGAATGGCCACACCGCGACGGCCGTTCCGACAGCCGCCATCATGCCCGTCGAAACAAACAGGAAATCGCGCCGTTCGATTTGCGGCGGCGAATCGTCGTCGCTGTTGGCGTCGCTCATGACCGCCCCGGCTGCTGCCCGCGCACCGCAAAGAAGTTGTAAAGGGGCCCGAATATGACGGCCACATACCAGCCATAGGCGAAAGTCTCCGCCAGCCCCAACAAGAAGCTCCGCCAGCTCAGCCATGTGAAGCCCGGGAGCAGCCGCAGCCAAGTCTGATACATGGCCTGTCCGGGAACAAGCAGGTCGAAAACAACACACAGGGTGAAGGTCAGGGCCAAAAACACTCCCAGGCTCATGCCCAATGCGAAGATCGGTATCCGTCGCGATGTTGCGTAGCGCATCGACAGATTGTCAGCCGGATCGAGCGAAGTGGTGTAACGGGTTTCCGTCATTGCTTTCCTCCAATGTCTGGCCATCGTTGTGCTCCAATCTCCGAATGGTTGGATGAAAACGACGCACCCAACGGCTCGACCTGGTGCTTTAGACGGATCGAGCCTCCAAACATTACAGCCGGACATCCCGCCGACTCGTTTCCCGCGCGGCCGCTGAAAGCTGTCGATGCGGACGGTCGAGTGCGATCCAAAACCGGCAAGAGCTTTGTCGGGGACCGAGCACCCGCCTTCCAAGGCTCACGACCAGGAGCGGAACGACGATCCATTGAACGAGCGGGGAAAGGCCGGTGCCGAAGGGCGGCACGCGTGGCATGAGGTCCGAATAGGTCCAGCGCAGCGACACCTCGGTGTAGTAGTATTCAAAGCCGACGGTCAGCGCGATACCGACGGCAACGAACAATCCGAGTTGCCAGCGTTTCGGCCCGGAAATCCAGTGCCGCGATCGTGCGGCCAATGCGGTAATCCAGAAGGCGGTCAGCGCGAAGCCGACATCGCCGACGGTCGCCGATGTGCAGATCTTGATGCCTTCCCAATGGTTAAGGTCCGCCATGCCGGCATAGGTCGGCACCTGCAGGAATTCCCAGACATAATGCAGGACAAACGACAGGAAGGCGACCGTCACCTCCGGCACGGCCCAAAGCGAGCGATCGGGCCGGGTTGGGCGGGTGCCGGTACTCATCGCATCAGATATTTGATGAGGGCGGCGACGCCGAGCACGAGAAACACCAGCACCAGAAGACCGATCAGGCCCATGCCGCCCATACCCCAAGCACTGTCCATCATTCCATTACCCATCATTTCCTTTTGCCTTCCTTGTCGATTGGCCGGTGTGCCGTTCCGATCATCGAAACGATCATCTCGCGGCTTCGCTTCCGTTCAGCCATGCGGTTTCCGGGCTGCGTGATCTGTCCGGCGTGTCACATCGATCGCGTCCGAAGCGGTTTCGTCGAGACATGCCGTTTCGATCTGAAGCGTCACGAAGAAGAAGCCAAAGCGTTCACGCAGAAGCGCATGCGCCGTCTGGAGCAATTCTCCGGCGTCTCCGTGCCATTCCGGTGCTGTGCGGACGTGAGCGGAGAACACGTAGCGGCCGCTGGTCAACGCCCAGCCGTGCACATGGTGGATATCGGAGACGCCATCGAGAGCTTCCAGCGCCGTGATGACCCGGGACAGCGACACGTCGTCCGGCGTGCCGTCCATCAACAAGTGGACCGCATCTCGCAATATGCCCCAGCTCGCCCACAGCAAAACGAAGCCAAACGCGACACCCAGCAGCGGATCGATGGCGAGGAAGCCGGTGAACTGGATGACAAGCGCCGCGACGATAATGATCAGGCTGCCGACGAAGGTCTGAATGATGTGCCAATAGGCGCCGCGGATGTTCAGGTCCTGGCCCTGCTGGCGGTAGAGCAGATAAAGCGCGATCACTTCGGTGACGATACCGCCACTGGCGACAAGCAACATTGGCCCTGTCGGCAGATGAATTGGCGCGCCCAACCGCATGACGCCCATCACGATCACAATCAGCGCCATGACCAGCAGGAATGCGCCATTGACCAGCGCGCCGATGATCTCGGCGCGATACCAGCCGAACGTCCGTCGCAGGTCGGCAGGTCTCCGAGCCAGCCGCGATGCAACGATTGCAACCAGCACACCGCCCACGGCAGAGAAGGTGTGGAAGGCATCGGAGATCACCGCCACCGAACCCGTCCACAGGCCGACAAGCAACTCGATAACGAAATAGACACCGGTCAACCAGGCCGAGATAGTCAGCGCCCGGCCGCTGGATGGCAGATGCCCGGCATGGCCCTGTCCGCCGTGGCCGGTTCGCGCTTTGCCCGAACCAGCATGGTTGCTTTCCATTCCGTCCTGATCAGCGCTCACGAGCGAGGCTCCATAGAGTAGACGCGATTGAGTTCGTCATGGCGTTCGCGAACATCGGCGGGCCACGTGCTCTTGATGTAGCTGAGGATCGCGATGATTTCGTCGTCGGTCAGGATGTCTTCATAGGCAGGCATGGCCGACCGGTAGTTTTCGAGGTTTGCTGCACGCACGACACCCAGTTTGGTGATGTCGAACAACACTTGATCGGGATGGTGCCAGGTGTGGCCGGTTTCATCATGCGGCGGCGCGGGCATCAATCCGTCCGGTTTGGGCGAGCGCCAATCGGCGACCTCGCCTTTAAGGTCGACACCATGGCAGGACGCGCAATTGGCTTCATAGAGCGGTTCGCCCAATGCCACGGTGGGCGCATGATCCGGGCGGAGGAGCTCGGCTCCGCCCGGATCCGCCCCGCCCCCTGTCAGGCGGATCGCGGCCACTGCGGCTAGCGCCGCAACCGCAATTCCGCCTGCCCCAAGCCAGATCCGAGACTTCATGTCGAGGATCCGGCTGGCGAGGACTGATAGATTCGGGGTCGGGTCATTGACCCATCCGCAGGAAGACTGCCGGCTGTTCACCGCTGCGATCCGAATAGGCATAAACGTTGTATTGGGCGTTGTCATCGAATCCCATGCCCAGCGACCCTTGCGGCATGCCAGGCACGGCCAAGCCGCGAACGTCCGGTTTCTCCGACATCAGCTTTTCCACGGCTGCAATTGGAACGTGACCTTCGAGCACGTATTTGCGTTCGCCGCCGATGACCGAGGTGTGGCAGCCGGCCAATTGGTCGGTCACTCCGCCCTGCTTCTTGATCAGCGACAGATCGTTCATGTCGCGGGTCTCGACGGTGTAGCCGGCCTCGATCATCTTGTCGGCCCAGACCTGGCAGCAGCCGCACCACGGCGTTTTGAAGACGAGGATGGATTTTTCCGGATCGGCCTCTTGCGCGGAGGCTGAGGCAAGTGTTGCGACGGTGGCCGCAACGGCGATCCCGATCATGGCCCTTTTCATTGTTCGGTATCCTTTTTCGATTTCTCGGAATGGCAACTCGTGCCGATCAGCTTGTGCATCACGAGATGCATGCCCAGACACGCCAGAAGCGGCGAGGCCGCCCAGAGCAGCTGTGTCAGGGGTTGGCCTTCGGGTGCCGCCAGAACGATCAGCCCGACGCCGGCGACCATCGCCACGCAACAGGCCATCATCAGCCAATGGGACACCGAGTGTTCCGTTTCTTTGCCCGACTGTTTGCTGGCCGGAATGGCCGGAACGGAGCGCCGGTAGGGATTGTATGGCGTCTTCATAGCACCACCACCTTCGCGCCGAGCGGCACGCGCTCATACAGATCGACCACATGATCGTTGATCATGCGAATACAGCCATTGGACACCGACTGCCCAATGGATTGCGGCTGGTTGGTGCCGTGAATCCGGTAGAGCGTGTCTCTGCCATTGCGGTAGAGATAAAGCGCCCGCGCGCCGAGCGGATTGTTCGGCCCGCCGGGGACCCCGCCGGCATAGCGGGCGTACTTCTCCGGCTCGCGGCGGATCATGTTTTGGGTTGGTGTCCAGCGAGGCCACTCGGCCTTGCGGCCGATGACGGCCGTGCCCTTGAAGGCCAGACCTGCCCGGCCGACGCCGACGCCATAGCGCCGTGCCTGTCCGCCGCCTTGCTGCAGATACAGAAAATGGTTGCGTGGGTCGATGATGATAGTGCCCGGCGCATAGCCCGACATACGGACATTTTGCGGCAGGAATTTAGGGTCGAGCGTTGGCGTATGGGCCCGGGCAGGCAAGCCAGGCAGAAATGCGCTGGCGGCAACGCCCAGCACAAACGTGCGCTTTGTGATCATGAGAAACCTCGATTGGCTGATTTCGCGAAGGCACCCTGAAAGGTGCCGGCTATGAGAAATCAGGCAGCAATCGGAGGTCGAAACTGGGGTAGGGCTATGCCGTCAGGCGCGGCTCCGGAACGGGTGATCCTGAGGTCGGCGTCCGTTTCGGCGAGAAAGCCGATGATCGATGGCACGGCGTTGCCGCAATCCATGGCACAACCGCCCATGGCATGATGCATCTTGCTGTCCTCGACGCCGCAGCAATCGGCAAGCATGTCCGCCAAGCTGAGCTCGGCCAACTGGCCATGACCGGCGGCATCCGCCTTGAAGCCCGACGCTCCGTCGAGCGTCGTGCCGGGGACGGCCATTGCCGCCACCAGTGCCAGCATCACGATCATGCTCAGTACGCGCTTCATGCTGCCGTTTTAGACCAATCTCTTTTGGTTTTCCACATCTGGCTTCTTCACGAGATGGTATGGCTCCATGAGATCGTCAACTCGAGGGCGACGACCTTCGTCTTCCTGCGTCTTCGCCGGTTCGACCGCCTCGGGAGTTTTCTAGCGGTTGCCTTGAGCGGCAAGCCGTGCGCCAATCGCGGCCAGACCGATATCCAGCGCCGCATCGGTCTTGGCGATTGATTCAGGGCCATCCTTGATCGTACCGGTAAGCGCTCTGATCGCGTCGATGGTTTCGGGGATCACAATGGCCTGGTTGTCGACCATGTAAGCGTAGAACAACTCGTCGCCGTGCACCTTCAGCATGTCTTCCCACACCGCAACTTCGTAGAGACTGTCGTAAGGCCTGGAAAGGTCGGCCATCATCTCTTTGATCGCATTGATGGCGTTCAACCCATCTCCGGCGCGCACAAGCGCAATCCGCGAAGACGTCCGAAGGGCATTCAGCACCTCCTCCTCCTCGACGTTTCGCGTGAGTTGAACGGTCCAATAGTGCAAATGCGCCAGCGTCTGGGGAACCTTGACGGCCATCGTAACCACGTCGAGATCGGGGTCCACGCTTTGCGTATCCGGGCCTTGATGGCTTGGGATTGTGGCCTCGGGAACCAGTGTATTCATGATGCCGCCCAAATGACTTTCCCAAGGATCGGTCGCTCTGCGAAGGAGCGTTCCGCGCGCTCTTCGCAGCAGTCCTGCTCTTTTGAGGGCACTCAACGTCCGCACGATGGATGTGGTGTTGCACGACACGACCCTGGTGCTGTTTCGATCAACCGCGCTATCGTAATTGGCTTCGGCCACGAATGAATGGCCGGTGACATCATGTGCTTCGCCGCCGTGAACGATGAATTTGATGCCGTGTCGGCGGTACAGTTCGACATTCTTCGCCGCGATCCGCTTTGGCGTGCAGTCGACGACGATGTCCGATTGTTCAAGCAATTCATCCAAAACACCAGCGATCTCGAGACCAGCATCTTGCATTGGCGATGCATGGCCGTCGGACGCGGCGTAAAGCTGGAAGCCCTTGTGTTTGACGATATGAGCGCGCCAATCGCCGGTGATGTCGGCGACCCCCGACAACTCCATGTCATCCTGGGCGGCGATCGCATCGGCCACGCGTTTGCCGATGACGCCATAGCCATTCACGGCCACTCTTGTGCTGTCGTTTTCAGCCATTTGTTCCTCCATCGCTTGCGGGTCGGTCATCCGCTTGCCTAAATCGTTTTCGGTGACGCCATTGTCGCTTGCTGGTTTCACGTGCCAAAGGCGAACGCCGGCGGCAGCCAGAAAGACCGGAAGGGCCAGGCCAAATGCGAATGTCAAGGACGCCGGGGTTCGGGTTCTGTCTGGGTCTATCATTCCGGTATCCCACGGTCGGCCAACTCGCCGCGACAGGCGCGGCGGGATCGCCAATAGGGACGCTCGAAAGAAGCGTTCGTTACAGTTTGGGATCCATTGCGCCTCATCTCGATGCGACGGGAACCTTGTTCCGTCAGCGCGTATCGCGACTCCGCTGGCCGGCTGCCGGGTTCGGCGCAGGCCGTCATGGCCAGAGCCGGCTCATCGCAACGCAGATAAATGATCCGGACCAAGCGATCGGCGGCAAGCCGTTCGATGACTCAACACCAGTGATGAAGCGGAGAACGCCGGAAGGAAAAAACGTCGCCAAGATTGGGCGACGTCCAATGCACCAGTCGAGGATCTGGTGGCGGTGCTGGAGGAGGCCGGCTGTCCCGCCAAACCAGTTCGGGCCGCTTGAAGGCGGACAATATGCGAGACGGCGGCCCATCGTCTGCTACCGCTATTGCATGTCTTGCACTTGGCCGTTGGCTCAGGTCACCTCGAACCATGTGTTCATGCCGCCCGCGGCGTGTTCGAGCATGTGGCAGTGATAGAGCCACTTGCCGGGATTGTCGGCAACGAAGGCGATCCTGGTTGTCTGTTGCGGCCCGACGAGAAACGTATCCCGCCATGGCTGACCAACATCGATCTCGCTGCCCGAGCGTTCGATGACGCGGAAATGGTGGCCGTGGACATGCATGGCGTGAACGAACGCTGTATTGTTGACGGTCTCGATGACGATCGTTTCGCCGCGTTGCGCCGAATATAGCGGCGTCTCGGGAAGATTGGCGATACCGTTGAACGCCCAGACCTGGCCGGTGTCGCGGAAGTCGGAGCCTTCGAGCACTTTGCCATTGTAGGTAACGCGTCCGATGTTGCCCATCGCACCGCCCGTCATCTCGACGCGAACCGTCCGTGCGCCAGCCAATTCAGGTTCGGGCAGATCGTTGACCGGCAATGACGGCACACCCGGCCCGTCCGCCGTTTCGCCCCGGACTTCAAACCCGGCAAAGGCAAATGGCGTGTCGCCCGACAGCTCTTCGATGACGAAATCCGATCCCGCTTGCGGTACGATCAGCAGGTCGACGCGTTGCGCCGGACCGACCATGAGCGGCGCGTAGGTCAGGCGCACCGGCTCGGGCAGAGCCTGCCCGTCATAGGCGATCACTTTTGCATCGAAACGGTTCGGATCGATTTCGAGGATTCGAGCGTTGGAGGCGTTGATCAGGCGAAGCCTGTAAGGCTCACCCGCATTCAACATATTGACCGGCATGGCCCGGCCATTGACCGTCAGCCAATTGCCCAAACGCCCGTCATGGCTCCAGTCCATCAGCGAGCCGAGGCTTGCCACATCCAGCGTGCCTTCGCCGGCCAGCCGCCAATCGTCGATGACCAGCGTCAGATCATGCGCCCGATCAAAGGGAACCTCGTCTTCGTCGACGATCAGCGGTCCGTAAAGGCCGCGCGCGACCTGGTTCCAGCTCTTGTTGTGGGCGTGATACCAATAGGTACCCGCATCGGGCGCGACGAAGTCATACTCGAAGCTCTCGCCGGGTTCGATCGGCTCCTGTGTCAGCCCGGCAACGCCATCCATGGCGTTGTCGATACGAATGCCATGCCAGTGCAGGGATGTTGGCTCTTCAAGGTTGTTGGCCAAACGGACCCGTACCCGCTCGTCGCGTCGCACACGTATTTCTGGCCCGGGCGCCGAGCCGTTGTACGTCCATAGGTCGGATGCCGGCCCATCCGGCTGGAAAATGGCTTGCTGGGAGGGACCAGCAACCAGATCGATGAAGCTGCCCTGGCGGGCGAGCGCGAGCGATGGAAACTGGACGGCGAGCGCAGCAAGACCTGCCCCGCCCACAAAATGTCGGCGTGTGATGTGCATCATGAACCTCAAGAAACTGGAACGGTGAAGGATGTGGTCAGCAAGGCGGTTGCCGTGAAGATCAGCAGAAAAGCCATGGTTTCGTATCGCAGCGATCTTCGGAAACGCGGCGCCGCGCGCTCGGCATCAACCGCCAGCGCCGGCACGAAACGCCATTTGTTGAGCGCGGCGATACCGAGCACGATCGATACGAGCACCAGCTTGCCGATCAGAACCCGCCCATAGTCGGATGCCCAAAGCGGCTCGATACCGCCAAGCAGAACATAGGCAAAAGTGCCTCCCGCGAGGATCAGCATGGGCACGATGATACTTGCTTGCCGGCCGAACCGGTCGGCGATCTCGGCGGCGTGGGATGCACCGCCATCGAACAAGGTCAAGCGGTACAGCGGGGCCAACGCACCAAACCAATAGGCCACCGCCAACAAATGAAACGTGATCAGCCCACCGAGCAGCCATTGCGGTTCGCGGGTGGCGTGGCCGGTCAGGGCAAACGAAGCAGCGACCATAATCGCGCCGAACAACGTCGCCGGCGCCCGCACTGGACGGAACAGCGCCGCGAGCAGGATCAGCGCCAAACCTCCGAGGCGGACGTAGGTGGACTCACCCAAGGGGCCCTGCAAACTGATCATGACGATGTTGGGATCGACCATGCCGCCCCAATCGTCCATCAGCCGTCCAGCTTGCACCAGCACACGGAACAGTGTCGCCGCTATGGCGATCAGCGTGGCAGCGATCGCCAGCGGCCGCAGCGCATCCGCCACTTCATCGCCGGCGCGCGGCAAACCGAGGCGGAACAAGAGCGTGCCGACCGCCAGGAAGCTCGCCACGTAGATAATCAGCTTGCTTGCGGCAGCAAGCAAGCTCCAAATCATGAAGACATCGCCCAAGGTTCATTCTCCTTCGACGGTGAAGGAAAACGAGCCAGTCATGACATGGCCGTCTTCCCCGAGAGCACGCCAGTTCACCTCGTATCGACCAGCGCCCATGAACTCAGGCGTCAGGCTGATCGCATCAACCATTGCGAATGTCGGTATTTCGATCGCCTTGGTGTGACTGGCTGCGCCGTTCGTGTGCATCATCTCCACTTTCATCACACGCGCGGGTGCCGTGAACTTCAGCTGGATCGTTTCGGGGACGGCATCGAGCGTCGCTCCGTCCGCAGGCTCGGTCATGTTCATTTCGGAATGGGACAGGGCGGGTGTTGCTGCAAGCAGCAGCGCCGCAAGCGCCACAATGGATTTCTTCATGCTTGGTATCCTCTTTCTTCCTTGTCCAACGCTGCGCGTTGCGCCGTCATCGGCATCAGGCCGACAATCGTGCGACCATGGCAATGAGCGTTCAATGGACTGGGGCCGGCGGCGTTCACGGTCGCCGGGATTGCTTATCAGATCAAGGAAGAAGGATATCTGGGCGGGGGCGGATCCAGCGCGTTCGAGCGACCGGTCAGAGCTTTGACGGGCCAGTCGATTGGCGTGTGATCTGCGGTCGTGTCGGACAAGTCGGCGACGGCCGGCGCCAACAGAATATGGGCGCCACAATGCAGGGATTGCGATGGCGTACTGGACTTGCATCCGCTGGTTTCATGCGCTCCAGCGGCGTGGACCGATGGCGACTTGGAACTCGAATAACAGTCAGACGCCGGTGTCTTCACCGCATCTGCATGCGCAAACGTGCCACCTGCCAGAAACAGCATCAGGACGGCGAACATGGAAAACCATGTCGCGATGAGCCTTTTCTGCCGGTGCGCAATCCGCATCGAATCGACGAATCCTGTGCCGTTGTCGAAGGCGCTGTTAGGCACCGAATGTGACCAAGTCATGTCGCCTGACAGCCAAAGTGTCAGCAAAATTGCTTAAGAAGACATCTATCTTCCGTGCCAGATGGCCGCGCGTTGCCAACACCGCGTCGATGGCTCGACGGCAGATGCGTCAAACCCTTTGCGTTGCAGCGTTGTTTGCCGCTGTCGCCGCGTCTTGAGGGGATCGGAGGTAGAGGTAGTCGCGGACCAGAGGGACCGCGTCCTGACGGCGGCCCAATTGGAGTTGGAAGACGACATGATCGCCGTGGCGGAACGACAATTCGCTGCCGGACAGGTAGAAATCCCACATGCGCACGAAGCGCTCATCATAGAGCGCGGCAGCCTGATCAGCATTATCGAGGAACCGCTTGCGCCAGGCCCTGAGCGTTTCGGCATAGTGCAGTCGCAAGACCTCGATATCCAGCACATGAAGCCGAAGTTGCTCGATGTGCCGCATGAGTTCGGAAAGCGCCGGGATGTAGCCGCCGGGGAAGATGTATTTGTCGATCCACGGATTTGTCACGCCCGGCGGCGTCGTCCGCCCGATGGTATGAATGAGCGCAACGCCGTCATCGGACAAGAGCCTGGCGATCCGAGCGAAGTATTCGGAGTAATGCCGTGCGCCGACATGTTCGAGCATGCCGACCGAGACGATGCGGTCGAACTGGCCGTCAAGCGAGCGGTAATCGGCAAGTTCGAAATGGACTTGGTTGCCCAACCCCTGTTCGGTCGCGCGCTTGCGGGCTGTGGCAAGCTGTTCCGATGACAGCGTGATGCCAAGAACATCCGACGCTCCGAGCCGGGCCAGGCCAAGCGCCAATCCGCCCCAGCCCGAGCCGATGTCGAGAACCCGGTGACCCGGCTTGATCGCAAGCTTGCGGGCAATGTGCGCTTTCTTGGCGGCCTGCGCCTCGTCCAACGACATGTCGGGCCGGGCGAAGTAGGCACACGAATACTGCATGTCGTCATCGAGAAACAGTCGGTAGAGCGCATCGCCCAGGTCGTAGTGGTGCGCGACGTTGCGACGAGCCCGGGACGGCGGATTGGGGCCCTGCATCATCCGTGACAACCAGGCCGAACCTCTGTTTTGAGCCGTGCCGTCATCACCATAGATATTGGTCCAGACGAGATCGAGCAGGTGGTAAATCGACCGGTCACAAAGTGTCAGCGCGCCGTCCATGTAGGCCTCGCCGACTCGCAGTTCGGGATTGCGCAGGATGCGCCCGATCCAGCGCGCGTCTTTGATTTGGGCGCGCACCGGCACCGCAGTCCGCTGACCGTATATGATCTTGCCGCCGTCCGGATATGTCAGGTCAAGACGCCCGATCTGGATCTGTCGTTTCAGCAGGCGATCCAGCAGCTTTGCACCAATTGCCACGCACATCCTCCTTTCCCGCCGGTCCGCAACGCGTGATGTCTCGACATTAGAGCATTGGTTGGCAGGAAAAAGGACGCCGGCCGTCCGGCCGGGTTACAATTGGCCGCGATGCAAATCACTGTCCGGACGGCCGGCTCAAGGATCGGGGCGCAATGGCGCCGTCCAGCGCCGTTCAAAAAGCGATGCACCCGATCGGGCACCGCCCGACCTGTTCGATGTGTAACGCTTTGACGCCTGCTGCGTCCGTTAAAGGAACGGCCGGATCGATCTCGTTGACCAGCGTGTGGAGGTTTCTTCGCTCGCTGCAACTGTCGGTCAGCTAATGGAGCCAGCCATGAAGGTTAAGGACCCGGTTTGCGGACGTCACATTGACCTGGACGAGGTCTATGCAAGCGCGGAACACGAAGGATGGGAGTATTTCTTCTGCTCGGCTGTCTGTCACCGGCGGTTCCGGCTGGAGCCATCGGCGTTTGCGTCGGCGCCAAAGCCAAAAGGCGACAGTCCATCGGAAAAGAAGGCCTCTTGAGAAGGACCCATGGGACAGACTCTGAATCATCATAATCGCCACACTCATCACTCTCGCGGCAAGGCGAGCGGTCATCGCGGCCATGGTGGGCATGGCGGACACGATCATGCGGCGATGATTGCCGATTTTAGAAAGCGCTTTTGGGCCACGCTCGCCGCCACCGTCCCGATCCTCGCGCTTGCGCCGATGATCCAGGGATGGCTCGGCCTTGAAGAAGCCCTCGAATTTGGAGGCGACAGCTATGTGCTCGCAGCGCTGTCGACGCTTGTCTACTTCTACGGAGGCTGGCCCTTTCTGACCGGCCTTTGGTCCGAGGTCCGCTCCGGCCGCACCGGAATGATGACGCTGATCGCAGTCGCCATCACTGCCGCCTATGCCTATTCCATGGCCATGGTCGTGATCGGCAGCGAGGAGACCTTCTTCTGGGAGCTCGCGACGCTGATTGCGATCATGCTGCTTGGGCACTGGATCGAGATGAAGTCGGTCATGGGTGCGGGCAAGGCCCTGGAGAAACTTGCCAGCTTGATGCCGGACACGGCACATCTGGTCGAAGCCGATGGCAGCGTTCGCGAAATCGCCGTTTCAGAACTGCAAGGCGGCGAGACGCTTCTTGTCAAACCGGGTGAGAAGGTTCCCGCCGACGCGGTCATCGTGAAGGGCGAATCGTCTTTGAACGAATCCATGCTCACCGGGGAGTCCAAGCCGATTCACAAGGCGCCCGACGCCGAGGTGATCGGCGGATCGATCAATGGCGAAGGAGCATTGACGATCAGAGTCGCCAAGACGGGTGAAGACAGTTTTCTGTCAAGCGTCATCAAACTGGTCGAAGAGGCGCAAGCCAGCAAGTCGAAAACCCAGGATCTGGCGAACAATGCGGCGCGCTGGCTGACTTTCATCGCCCTTGGAGGCGGGCTTGTCACGGTTCTTTTCTGGACACTTCTCACCGGCCAAGACTTCGCTTTCGCCATGGAACGCGCCGTCACCGTTATGGTCATAGCCTGTCCGCATGCGCTTGGCCTCGCCGTTCCGCTTGTCGTCGCGCGCTCGACCGCGATCGCAGCTTCCAACGGTCTGCTCATTCGCGACCGGACCGCGTTCGAGGAAGCGCGAAACACCGAGGCAATCATCTTCGATAAAACCGGCACGCTGACCAAGGGCGAGTTCGGCATCACCGATACTCTGGTCTTCGACGAAGCCTTCGGTGCGCGTGACATCGTCTCCTATGCGGCGGCCGTCGAAATGCAGTCCGAACATCCGATCGCAAAGGGTATCGTCAACGATGCGGAAGACATCTGGACCGTCGACCATTTCAGGGCGATTGCCGGCAAGGGTGCCGAGGGCAAGGTCAAGGATCGTGACGTAAAGGTGGTCAGTCCCGGGTTTGTGCGCTCGCGGGGAATATCAATTGATGATCCGCGTTTTGAAGAACTGAGCGCGCAAGGCAAGACCGTGGTCTTTGTGCTCATCGATGATGAACTTGCTGGCGCTATCGCGCTTGCCGACATCATCCGGCCGGAATCCAGACAAGCGATCGCCGATCTGCAGGCCATGGGCATACGCTGCATCATGCTCACCGGCGACAATCAGCAGGTTGCCAGTTGGGTCGGCGAGGAGATCGGTCTTGATGAAGTGATCGCCGAGGTTCTGCCACAGCAGAAAGCAGATACAGTCAAGGAGATACAGAGCCGTGGATTGATCGTTGCGATGACCGGCGACGGCGTCAACGATGCTCCCGCCCTGGCACAGGCCAATGTGGGTATCGCCGTCGGCGCAGGGACCGACGTCGCGATCGAAACGGCCGACATCATTCTGGTGCGGTCCGATCCCGGCGATGTTGCCGCTATCCTCGGCCTGGCCCGGGCGACCTACGGCAAGATGATCCAGAACCTTGCTTGGGCGACAGGTTACAACGCGTTTGCGATACCCGCCGCCGCCGGGGTGTTTTTTCCCTGGGGTCTCGTCCTCAGCCCCGCAATCGGTGCAATCTTCATGTCGGCCAGCACGGTCATTTGCGCGGTCAACGCGCAGTTGTTGACGCTCAAGAAGCACCGGAACGGGGCAGGCACAGCAACATCACAAAGCGCGGACCGGTCAGCGCTAGCGGGCGGATGAGCATTGTCGCCGATCAATTGTTGCTCTTGGTCCGTGTCAACGCATGTCGCCCGGACGATGGCAGCTAGGGCCAGGTGCGTTGCCGCCGGATTATTGGGCCCTGGCCCCAAACCACGATTGTTGGCGATTGCCGTCATGGCGCTTTGGGCATCGTGTTATCCGCTGATTGCACTGGCGCTCGATGATGCCCCGCATCTGACGTTTGCCGCCTTGCGCGCCCTGATCGGCGGCGCGGCCCTGATGCTGGTTGCGCTGGCCACCGGCGCGAGCTGGCCCAAACAGAGGATCGAGTGGGGCTGGATCGTGCTGGCGGGCGTCGGCATGACAGGCATCGGCTACTTCGGCATGTTTCACGGAGCCGAGTTCGTTGCGCCGGGTCTGGCAACCGTTATATCCAACACTCAGCCCCTGATTGCCGGACTGCTCGCCGCAGCCTTTCTGGCAGAGCGTGCCGGGCTGATGGGCTGGACCGGACTGATGATCGGTTTTTCCGGAATCGTCGTGATCGCGACACCGAATTTCAGCGCAGGATCCTCAAGCACAAGTTCGGTCGGCTTTGGCTATGTCTTGCTGGCCACATTGGGCGTTGCCGCGGGCAACATCGCCATTCGACAGCTTGGTTTGCGCGTAGCGCCTGTCATGGCGATGGGATTGCAGTTGATCATCGGAGCCATGCTTCTGGCCATTCTCGCAATGGCGCTCGAAGATCCGACACAGGTCAACTGGAGCGGCAGGTTCCTTGTTTCGCTTCTTGGCCTCGCTCTGCCCGGCACCGCACTTGCGTTCTGGATGTGGCAGATCACGCTGGCACACCTTTCTGTCTCGCAGGCAGTCTCGTTCAGCTTTGTGGTGCCGATCATCGGCCTGACCGTCGGCTGGGCGTATTTTGGTGAGACGATAACGACAATCACGATCGCCGGCGCCGTGATTTCTGTTGTTGGCGTGTATCTAGCGTCAAATGGACGAAGCGATACCAACGAAGTCAGTCGCCGCGGCCAAAAACACGCGTTTCGGGCGCAGCCGTCTTCAAAGCCGCCACGGCATCGCCGAGCGTCACCAGATCGTTGAACTGGCCGATGCCGGAGGCGTCAATCTCCAAAACCGAGCGCACGGCCAGTGCGAGCATGGCGGCCGTCGCCGCCGCCTGACTACCCGTATGTATCTCGATCCGCCCCGATACACTCCCGGCGTCATCGTGGCCTTCGACAAGGAGACGTGTTCCCGAGCGGCCCATGGTCGGCCCGCGCGCGAACAGGTCCGTCAACCGCCCGGCCTGACCTGCCAGAACCGCTCCGAGCCCGGCACGAAGCGTCGCTAGAATCGCCCGGGTCACCCAAGGCGGATCGACGGCAAGAAAAGTCCAAGCACCGTCGAGATTTAGTTGCCGGCCGATTGCAATCTGATCGGAAAAACCGAAGCCAAGAGCAAGGCGTGCGGACCGGTCGCCTTCAAAACGCACCTTTCGGCTGAGTGCGCCGGGCCGAACGCGGGTCTCGTTACCCTCATGCCAGGCCGGATAATCCGCGCCCATGCTGGCGAAGGTCCACCGGGTCGCCGCGTTGCCATGATGCCGGCCCATGCCGATCTCGATCACGATATCGGCGCTGCGCGTATCCGGGAAGCGGCGCTTGAGGGCTGCCGCCATCACGTTGGTCAATCCAGGTGAAACGCCGGCATTGAGGGCCAGGAGGCCCGGCCCCGGGCGTTCTTTCACTGCGTATTCCAATGCCTTGAGGTAGGTTGGTGTTGCTGAAGATTCGATCATGCGCGCTCCCCGGGAAACCAGCGCTGCAACGAGATCGGGAGGTGTCGCTTCGACAAGGTTGACGTAAGCCGCAGGCGGCAGTTTTTCGGCATCGGCATATGTGACATCAAGACCCACACCACGGATCTGCGGCCCGATCGCGGCCGCCGCGGCGTCGGCCTTGCTGCCATCCCGGCCCGCGATGACGACGGAAAGCCTGCAATCCCGTGCAAGCATGCCGGCAAGCTTGCGGCCGACGTCGCCGTAACCGCCGATGATCCACACCTGCGCCGTCATGTCCGTGTCGCGCGCAATGCTATCGGGTGTCAATTGCTTGTTCCTATTTTGAGCCCTGGTTGGACCTCTCTGCTCGAAGGCAAAAAAACATTGCCACGACCGAAACCGCGCCGATCAGAACAACAAGCCGAAAACCGGAACGCTTGTCGGCTCGCGCGTCACACCGATGCGACAACCTCTGACAACATGTCCCGGACTTCGCCGGCCACCTGAACCAGGTCGTCATTGTCGATGGCCTTCATCGAGGCCACAGGATCGACCGCGCTGACTTCGACTCCATCCCGGGTTTGTCTGATGATGACGTTGCACGGCAACATGGCACCGACACGTGGCTCGATCGCGATCGCTTCCCAGGCCATTTCCGGATTGCAGGCCCCCAGGATCCGGTAGGACGGCATCTCCTTGCCGATCTTTTTCTTCATTGTTGCTTTGACGTCGATCTCGGTCAGGATGCCAAAACCTTTGTCGGCAAGGGCATCGCGAACTTTCGCATCGACCGTCTCGAAATCACCGTCGGCAATCAAACGGGTCATGGTGTAGCTCATCGGACTTCTCGCACTTGATCAAATGTCTTGGGGCGTCAGTTGTCGTCCATCATTGGGCGATCATCATCGTCCATCGTGCCACTGCCCGGCTGCATCATCACGGCGCGCATCTGCTCCATGCGCTCGATCATCCGGGCCGGTGCCGTGAATTCGGCGTCAGTCACCTTACCGTCACCATCTTCGTCGAGCGCCTGAAACCGGTCCACCATGCGCGCGCGAAATGTGGCATTGTGGAGTGTCTCGAACTCGTCGATGGACAGAGTTCCACTGCCGTCTTCGTCGTACGCCTCAAGCTGGCCTGCGAGACCCATACGCATTTCGTCCGCGCTGACGAACCCATCCTCGTCGGCGTCAAACCCATCCATCATCAATGCCATGGGACCCATGCCCGTCATCATGCCACCCATGGGCCCCGAACCGCTCATCATTTGCCGATGCATCTGCATCATCATGGGCATCATGTCTTGCTGGTTTCCCATCATGCCACCGGCTTGTCCTGGTCGCATGCCTTGACCTGCCATGCCGCCCATTATGCCGAAACCTGGACCGCCCCATTGTCCGCCGGGATGGTGGCCTCCCATCGAGGCCTGGGCGAAGGCCGGAAAGGCGGCAGCGGTGCCGAGGGCCGCAACGGCGCTCAGAGCGATTATCGATTTGCGTTTCATGACATCACCTCACATTGGAAATCGGTTTCGATGCCAACCATGTGAGCAATGGGAGACAAAACGCCATAGCCGCGCAGAGCGGGATTGTATCGGTCTGTAACTGCGCCGGTCCTCGTTACTTTTGCGGACAATTTTGATCTGAAATGCCGTCACCGCACGCTATGAAGAGGACATGAATGAGCAGCCGCACATCCTGGTCGTCGATGACCATCGCGAGATCCGCGATGCTGTCAGCCGCTATCTGGAAAAGAACGGGATGCGAGCGACCACGGCGCGCGATGCGGTCGAGATGGACAACAAGCTCAAGTCGGGCCGCTTCGATCTGATTGTGCTCGATATCATGATGCCGGGCGAAGACGGCCTGTCGGTGTGCCGGCGTCTCTCGGCCGAGAGCGACGTGCCAATCCTGTTCCTGACGGCCCTGGCCGAAGAGACTGATCGCATTGTCGGGCTTGAGCTCGGTGCCGACGACTATTTGTCCAAGCCCTTCAATCCGCGGGAATTGCTTGCGCGCATCAAGGCTATTCTCAGGCGCGCCGAGAGACGCGAAAGCAGCGCGGGCGAACTGTCGGGCAGGCTGGTCGCATTTTCCGGCTGGACGCTCGACACAGACAGCCGTCGGCTATGCGCCGACAACGGCAATGAAATCGATCTGACAAGCTCCGAGTTCAAGCTTCTGACCGTCTTTCTCGAGCGTCCGCGCATGGTTCTCAGCCGCGATCAGCTTTTGGATTTGACTGCGGGACGTGCCGCCCCCCCGCTCGATCGTACAATCGACAACCAGGTCAGCCGGCTTCGGCGCAAGATCGAACAGGATCCGTCACGACCCCAGATCATATCGACGGTTCGCGGTGACGGTTATAGCCTGACCGCAGATGTCGAGGTCGGATCGTGATGCGGCGTCTGGCCGCCATCAGTCTGCGTACCCAACTGGTCATCCTGATTCTTGGCGCGCTGGTTGTCGCTCAGATTGTCAGCCTGTTCCTGTTCGTCGACGAACGCAGTCTGGCCGTACGGGCGGCCCTCGGAATGGAAGCTGCCGGGCGCGCCGCCAACGTCGTAAGGCTGATCGAAGAGGCGCCGCCATCGCTTCATGCATCGATCTTGCGGGCCGCCGATTCGCCGCTGGTCCGCTTTGACGTCGGTCCAATGCCGAACGTCCAAGTCCACGACCACAACACCAGCGGACCCGTCGTCGAACGGATTAGAGGTTTGCTGGGTGCGGCCGGTGACAGGGAAATCCGGCTTGACCTGCGGGAAATCGAAGCAGGATTTCCAGCGATCGCCGGCGTCCCGGACGGCATGGCCCGGATGCATAGCCGCATGATGCACGGCCGGATGTCGGCGATAGAGATGAACCTTTCCATCGCGCTGGGCTCCGGTGAATGGCTGAACGTCGGTACCCGGTTTCAACGGCCGCCACTACAATGGACCTGGCTCACAGCTCTCAGCTTCGGACTGACTGCCGCATTGATCCTGGCAGCCGCGTTGTGGTTCATGCTCTCTCGTCTCACCGGGCCGCTGAGCCGTCTGGCAGGAGCGGCCGATCGCTTGGGCCGGGGCGAACACGTTGCGGAACTTGCCCCGGCAGGTCCTTCGGAGGTTCAAGAACTGACCGAAGCGTTCAATCAGATGCAGGCGCGGCTGACGCGCTTCGTATCTGACCGCACCCGGCTCCTGGGTGCGCTTGGCCACGATTTGCGGTCTCCGCTGACTGCGATGCGTGTCCGGGCCGAAATGGTCGAGGATCAGGAGACCCGGGAGCGGCTGATTGCGACGATCGGCGAGATGCAGCAGATGGTCGACGAGACTCTCGCTTTCGCTCGCGGCATGGCCAACGCTGAAGCCTACGAGACGCATGAGCTTTCGGCATTTCTGCGCGATCTTTGCAGCGACTTGGCCGAAACCGGACAAGATGTGGAGCTGTCGGCAGAACCTGATTTATGGGCACGGCTGCGTCCGACGGCGTTAAGGCGCGCCTTGCGCAACATCATCGACAACGCCGTTCGTTATGGTGGCAGCGCACGGGTTTCGCTGGCACCCAGCGGAGACAACGCTGAAATCACCGTTGCCGATGATGGTCCGGGCATACCCCAGGAAGATGTCGAACGCGTTTTCGATCCTTTCGTACGCATCGAAACGTCCCGTTCCCGTGAGACCGGCGGGGCAGGCTTGGGCCTGGCAATCGCGCGCACGATCATTCAGGGTCACGGCGGCAACATCGAATTGGCCAACCGGCCAGAAGGCGGGCTGACAGCCGCGATAAGCTTGCCGCTGGTTTCCGATCCCGGTCCGACGGAAGCCTAGGGTCCCGACCCCAGAGACTGCATTCGGAATCACGCGCGCCGTTCGGCCTGCGATCTCACCGCTGACTGCTGAGTATGTTGAGTCCGATGGCCCCCTTGCGCGGTTCAGAGGTCGTGTTCGTGCGGCCTTCTTTGGGACGTTCAAGATCGTTGAGGATCGGGCAGTCCGGTCGGTGATCGCCGGAACAGTTCGCCGCCAGGTCTTCCAGCGTGTCGGCCATGGCTTCCAGTTCGCCAATTTTCCGACGAAGGCTTCGAACATGCTCCAGCGCCAGTCGTTTGACGTCGGCGCTTTGACGGGACTGATCGCGCCACAGGTCAAGCAGACCGCCTATGGCATCGACCGAGAACCCCAGATCGCGCGCACGCCGGATGAACCGCAGCATGTGCACGTCCTGCTCGGAATAGACACGGTAGCCGGCCTCGGTTCGGGCAGCCGGCGGGATCAGGCCGTTCTGCTCATAGTAGCGGATCATCTTGGCTGAAACGCCTGACGCGTCGGCCGCTTGTCCGATGTTCATGCTTGCCTCCTGTGTCGTCCGGGTATTCTCGCGTCATCGTCCTCGGGCGTGCAAAAGACGTCGGTGTGCAGATCGTCCTGCCGCGCCGGTCGCTTCCATTATGGCGTCGATCATCGTCGGCGGTCCGGCCGTGCGAGTCTTCCGGACGTCAATATCCTCAATGTCCTCGGCACCCGCGTCACTTGCATGACCCGTGCGCTGCGCCTTGGCTATTGCGCCGGGGCGAGGCGGGGGCTTGGCGCTGGTGCACTGGCAGGCGCGTCCGCTTCCATGGGGGCGTTGAACCCGCGCAATCGCAGCGCATTGCCGAGAACGAAGACGCTGGACAGCGCCATGGCACCGGCGGCGAAGATCGGCGACAGAAGCAAGCCGAAGGCGGGGTAGAGCACGCCCGCTGCAACCGGGATCAGAGCCGTGTTGTAGGCAAACGCCCAGAACAGGTTCTGCTTGATGTTGCGGATCGTCGCCTGGCTGATCGCGATCGCGTTCGGCACGCCTTTCAGGCTGCCGGACATAAGCACGACGTCGGCCGCTTCGATGGCAACATCGGTTCCAGTGCCGATGGCAAGCCCGACATCGGCCTCCGCCAACGCAGGCGCATCGTTGATGCCATCGCCGACGAAGGCCAGTCTGCCATGCTCGGCTTTCAAGCGCTTGACCGCTTCCACCTTGCCGTCGGGCAACACCTCGGCCACCACTTCGTCGATGCCCAGACGGCGCGCGATGGCGTCTGCCGTGCGGCGATTGTCGCCGGTGATCATCGCCACCTTCAGGCCCAGATCGTGCAGTGCCTTGATCGCCTCGGGTGTGGTCTGCTTGATCGGGTCGGCCACCGCCACGATGGCGGCAAGCCTTCCGCCGATAGCCGCATAGAGCGGCGTCTTGCCCTCGTCGGCGAGCCGGTCGGCGGTTTCAGTGAAGAGGGCCGTATCGAGGCCAAGTCTGGTCATGAACCGGTCAGCGCCGATCTCGACGCGCGCGCCATTCACCTCCGCTTTCACGCCGAAACCGGTCACGGAGTCAAAGCCTGTCACCTTCGGCAGATCGAGCCCTTCGGTCTCGGCCGCTTCGACGATGGCCCGGGCGATCGGGTGCTCGGACCTGGATTCCACCGCGGCAATCCGCGCCAGCACGTCATCGCGTTCAAAGCCTTCGGCCAGTTCGAGGTCGGTCAAAGCCGGCTTGCCTTCCGTCAGCGTCCCGGTCTTGTCGAGCGCGACTGCCTTTGCCTCCTTGAGGAGTTGAAGCGCTTCGCCCTTTCGGAACAGAACGCCCATTTCCGCGCCGCGTCCGGTGCCGACCATGATCGAGGTCGGCGTGGCCAGACCCATGGCGCAAGGGCATGCGATGATCAGAACAGCCACGGCATTGACCAGTCCGAATGTCAGCGCCGGTTCCGGCCCGAACGTCAGCCAGACGACAAAGGTCAGCGCCGCGATAATCATGACTGCCGGGACGAACCACAGCGTTACCCGGTCGACCAGCGCCTGGATCGGCAATTTCGATCCCTGCGCTTCTTCCACCATGCGGATGATCTGGGCAAGCATGGTATCGGCACCGACGGCGGTCGCCTTGAAGGCCAGCGCGCCTGTCTGGTTGACCGTGCCGCCGACAACCTCGGCGCCGTTCGACTTGGCGACCGGAACCGGCTCTCCGGTGATCATCGATTCATCGATATAGCTCTCGCCTTCGATCACCGCGCCATCGACTGGCACGCGTTCGCCTGGCCGCACCTCGACGATGTCGCCCGGTGCGACATCGGCCACCGCGATTTCGGTGGTTTTGCCATCGCGCCGAACACGTGCCGTCTTGGCTTGAAGTCCGACGAGACGCTTGATCGCCTCGGATGTGCGTCCCTTGGCGCGCGCTTCGAGATATCGACCGAGCAGGATCAGCGTGACGATGACGGCGGCGGCCTCGAAATAGACGTTCACCGTTCCGGCCGGCAGCAATGCTGGCGCAAAGGTCGCGACAACCGAATAGAGAAAGGCCGCCGACGTGCCGACGGCAACAAGGCTGTTCATGTCGGGCGCGCCGCGAAGCAGGGCCGGGAAGCCGTGGGTGTAAAAACGGATGCCGGGGACGAACAGGACGAGTGCGGTGAAGCCGAACTGAATGTACCAATTCGCCTGCATGCCGATCGTCGTCATGATCAGTTCATGCATGCCGGGAATGACATGACGGCCCATCTCCAGGATGAAAACCGGTGCCGTGAGCAGCGCTGCAAGGATCACGCTGCGCTTGAGCGCAGCTTCCTCGGCGTCCTTGCGGGCGACGGTCTCGGCGTGCTCATCGCCGCTGCGGTCAATCGGTTTGGCGTCATAGCCGGCATGGGCCACGGCCTCGACCAACGCGCTCATATCAGCGTTGCCCGTGACACTCGCTCGCTCGGTTGCAAGGTTTACCACGGCACCGGTCACGCCCGGCACGGCCTTCAGCGCCTTTTCGACCTGGCCGACACATGACGCGCACGTCATGCCGGAAATCGACAATTCGGCCGAGCCAGCCGGAACGTCGTAGCCGACATCCCGCACTGCATCGGCCAGCACATCCCGTGCGACCGGGGCAGCCAGCACGATCTCGGCTCGTTCTGTTGCGAGATTGACGCTTGCTTGTTCGACGCCGGGGACCGCCTTCAACGCTGCCTCGACACGGCCGACACAGGAAGCGCAACTCATCCCCTCGATCGGGAAACTCACTTTGTCTTGCGAGTGTTTTTCTGCCGGCGCATTCATCGCCTTTCCTTCCCTTCAACATGTCGCTCGCACAGCAAGATAGGGCTTCCAACGACTGGAAGGTCAAGGGAGAGGGGTGCGGTTTTTTCGCTGTTGACCTTGCAACGGTTTGAGGCCGTATCGGTCTGTGCATGCGGCAAACCGAGGAGCTTCACATGCAGTTCACATCGGAAACATGTCCCGCGACGGGCGTCCCCCAATCCAACGCGTGAAAACCCGGTCTTGAGTCATGGCGTCGCAGACGCCACTTGGCGGCGGGCCCCTATGAGGGGGCCGGGCGGTAGGCCACCACCTCGATCTCCACATTCGCGTCGACCATCAAAGGCGCGCCGACGCAGGACCGCGCCGGAGGCAAATGCGGGAAGTACTGCGCATAAACCGCATTGAAGCGCACGAAATCGTTCCGGTCCGTCAGCCAGATGGTGGTCTTCACGACATCATCCAAAGACGCGCCGGCCTGCTCAAGCGCGGCGGCGATGTTGTCGAGCACCTGGCGGGTCTGCGTTTCGATGTCTCCGCCGACGAGCGCGCCGTCAGGGCCGAAGGGCACCTGGCCGGACAGGAAGATGAAGTCGCCCGCCCTGACGGCCGAGGAGAGCGGGACCACGGGATGAACGCCGAAGACTTGCTTGTTCACAAGGGTTTCTCCTTTCCCTGAACAACTTTTGCAGGCGCGGGCTGTCTTGCCGGAGCGCTGAGGACGAGAATGTTGCCGAAGAGAACCGCGATGCCGCCAGCGATCACATAGCCGTCGATCGTCAGATTCTCGAACAGGGCCGACAGAAGCAGCGCAACCACCGGCACGAGCGCCAGCGTGTAGGACGCGCTGGCCGGGCCGATACGTTGGACGAGGCTGAAATACATGAAGAACGTCACGCAGGACGCGATGATCGCCAAGTAGGCCAGCCCGGCAAGATATGCCGCGGATATGTCGACCTTGAAGCTCATGTCACCGAACAGCGCCAGCGCGAACGAAAACAGGGCGCCAAAAAGCGCTGCCCAGCTCATGAGCACTGATATGGGTATCCCGGCTTGCTGGTTTCGCATGGCAACGACGGTGCCGCATCCGGTGCATGCCGCCGCCGCCAGGGCAAGTGCAACGCCAGCCATCGTTTGAGGGCCGGACGACACCGCCAGAAGCTGCGGCATCGCAATGACGGCAAGGCCGGCGATGCCGGACATGATGCCGAAAAGCATGCGCATGGTGACCGGCGCCGACAGGAACAGCCAACCCACGACGGCCGCGAACAGGGAGGATGTCGAAAGAACCAGCGCCGAAATGCCGGAGGTGATCAGCGTCGTTGAATGATAGAAGGTGATGAAGGCCAGGCCGAAAAACAGGACCCCCTGGACCACAACCCAAGGCTGATCGATTGGCCGCAGCCCGATCTTCTCGCCGCGCGCGATGCTCCAGCCGAACATGACAAGGCTGACGAGCGCCATTCGGTATCCAACCGAAACCTCAGGAGCGCCGGAGATTGCCTGATGACCGGTCACGATGGCACTGCTCCCCCACAGAACCGCCATCGCAACAAAAAGAAACGCGCTCATGCTCCTCCTTCGTCCCGGCAGGCCATGGCACGCGGACGGAACGTCTTTGCGTTCGGGATGGCCTGCTCAAGCTTCGGATTTCGGCTCTTGCGCCTCGGGCGCTTCCCTGACGCCACGCCATCCGCGCGCCAGAATTCCCGCGCTGGCGTCGTCAAGTTTGGCCAGTATGCCGTTCAAGACGTCCAGCTCCTCCTGCGAGACCGCATGGACCAGCTCGGTTTCGAGACGTTCCGCAAGTCCGGAGATCTCGCTGAAGGCGGCCCAGCCGGTCTCCGAGAGCTCGATTGCGGCATATCGCCGGTCGGAGCGGCCAGTCTGGCGTTGGGCGAAGCCCAGTTCCACCAATTGCTTGACCGCGCGCGACACCGCGAACTGGTCAAGGCCGCCAGCCTGACAGATTTCCTTGGCACTGACGCCGGGCCGGTTCGCGATGATCGCCATCGTGCGCCATGCGGACCGGGACAGGCCGAACCTGGGTCCGTAAAACGCGTTGAGGACATCCGCAACGCGGGCGGAAATGCGGAAAAGCCGGTAGGGGAGCCAGGCTTCCAGCTGAAGTGTCGCATCCGGATCGATCGGGCTCTGGCCGTCGTCCATTTTCGATTTTTGAGTGCTAATTAATTGCATAATGCAAGCGTATCCTTTTTAATCCGCTCGGGCAACGGCTTAATCCGTCAAAGACCGATGACCAAGAGGTGACGTGCTTTTGCGGAACGGGAAACGCCAGATCGAAAAGGATCGGACATGCCATTTGTCGTCCATTGCATCGACCGGCAGGATGCCGGAGACCTTCGCCGGCGCACGCGTGCCGAACACCTTGAATACATGATCGCGCACAATGAGCGGGTGGCATTTGGCGGCCCGTTGCAGAACGAGGATGGGTCGAAGGTGATCGGCAGTCTGATGGTGCTGTCCTACGACACGCGCGAGGCTGTCGAGGCGTTTCTGGATGCCGAACCCTATTCGCGGGCGGGGTTGTTTTCGGAGTTGAGGATCAGCCGTTTTCGCCAGATGGTCCCAGAAAACCCGCCCGGCCTGCTGATGAAAGAACTGGCGCGTGAGCGCGCGGCACTTCGGGGGCATCCGGTTTCCGGGCCGCGCCACGGGGCCGGCGCGGTCAGGACAAGATGAGCTGGTCGTCTTCGACCTCGGTGCCGGTGGTCTTCTTGAAAAGATCGAGCAGGTCCGGAACGTCGTAGCCCTTCCGCGCGTCACCATGAACATCGAGCAGGATGCGGCCGCCGTTCATCATGATGGTGCGGTCGCCGTAATCGAGCGAGTTGCGCATACTGTGCGTCACCATGAGAGTTGTCAGTTTCTGCTCTCCGGTGATTTCCGCCGACAGATCGAGGACCGTCGCTGCGGCGCCCGGATCAAGCGCGGCGGTGTGTTCGTCCAGAATGAGGATCTTCATCGGCAGCAGGGTCGCCATCAGCAGGCTGAGTGCCTGCCTCTGTCCTCCCGAAAGCGTTCCGGCCATCGCACCGAGCCTGTCTTCCATCCCCATGTCGAGCCGTGAGAGCTGGTCGGCCAGCCGGCGCCTCTGGCCGCCCCGGCCCAGCGCATTGCGCAGGCTTCGCCTGCTGCCGCGGCTTGCCGCAAGGGCGAGGTTTTCCTCCACGGTCAGGCCGCTGCAGGTGCCGGCGCGCGGTTCCTGGAAAACCCGCCCGATCATGCTGGCCCGCTGCTCCGTGCGCCAATTGGTGACTTCCTGACCGTCGATATAGATGCCGCCCTTGTCGAGACGGACATCTCCGGCGATGGCTGACAAAAGCGTGGACTTGCCGGCGCCGTTGGTGCCGATGACCGTGACGAACTGGCCTTCCTCCACGTCGAGATCCACACCGCGCAGTGCCGGAACCGCCAGCGGCGTTCCCGGGTTGAACGTCAAAAAGGCATCGCAAACACTGAGCACGAATTCACCCTTTCTGCGGCTGCGTATCCATCAGCAGGCTCCGCATCTTTGGCCAGAACTTGAAACGGCTGTTTCGCCTGGCTTGGGAAAGAATGACGGCGATCGCGACAACAACGGCCGTGACGAGATTGAGGTCCTGCGCCTGAATGCCGAGAAATCCCGCGCTGAGGGCGGCGGCGATGAACAGGCGATAGAGAAGCGCGCCGATGAGACAGCCAAGCGTCGCCCAGAAGACCTTTGTCGAGCCCAGAAGGGTTTCGCCGATGATCAATGCGGCAAGGCCGGTCACAATCGTACCGATGCCCAGCGAAACGTCGGCGACGCCCTGGCTCTGGGCGAAGAGGGAGCCGGCCAGCCCGACAAGGGCGTTGCTCACCGACATGCCGATGATCGTCATGCGTCCGTTGCTGACCGATTGTGCGCGAGCCATGGCCGGGTTCTCTCCGCTGGCCCTGAGCGCCAGGCCGACCTGTGTTCCCAGGAACCAGTCGACGAGCAGTTTCATGGCAATTGCGAAAACCAGAAGGATCGCGCTGGTCGTCCAGATCCCGAGATCGATCACCCCCTCGAACGCGGTGAAGATCGTGTTCTCGCCGTAAAGCGAGATGTTCGGTCGTCCCATCACCCGCAGATTGATCGAGTAGAGGGCCACCATGGTCAGGATGCCGGCCAACAGATTGAGAATCCGGAACCGGACGTTCAAAAAGGCCGACACGAAGCCAGCGCAACAGCCGGCGAACGTACCTATGACCGTCGCAAGGAACGGATTGACGCCATGAATGATCGCGACAGCGGTCGCGGCAGCCCCGAGTGGGAAGCTGCCATCGACCGTCAGGTCGGGAAAGTTGAGGACGCGAAAGGAGAGATAAACCCCGAGCGCCACAAGGGAGAAGAGAAGGCCGGCTTCAATGGCGCCGGCGACGGCTAGCGCGCTCACCTTACTGGATCACTTTCGTGGCTTGCTCCAGAATGTCATCGGGAAGTGTCACGCCCATTGCGGCTGCGGCGCTTGTGTTCAGGTAAAGGTCCTGCGTGTCCAGCGCTCCCACCGGGATCGCCGCCGGGCTCTCCCCGTTCAACACACGCACTGCCATCTCGCCGGTCAGGCGCCCGAGCTTGTAATAGTCGAAACCGAGGGCAGCCAGCGCACCGCGCTCGACGGAATCCGTGTCGCTGGCGAAGACCGGGATCTTCGCCCTCTCGCCAACGTTCACGACGCTCTCCACCGCTGCCACAATGGTGCTGTCGGTGGGGATGAGGATGGCGTCGGCACGCCCGGCCAGGCTGAGGGCCGCATCGGCGACCATCGCCGTCTGGGAGGCGGTGCTCTCCTCGATCTCGAGGCCATGCGCCTCCAATTCAACCTTCAGTGCGGCGACCTGGGACACGGAATTGGCTTCGCCGGCATTGTAGATGACCCCGATCCTCTTTGCGTCGGGGACAAGCGTCTTGATCAGCGCCAATGTCGGTCCGAAGGGTTGTTTGTCGGTCGTGCCGGTGATGTTTCCGCCCGGTGCCTCGATGCTTTCGACCAGCTTGGCGCCGACCGGATCGGTGACGGCCGCGAAGAGAAGCGGGATGTCGCCGGCCGTGCTTTGAAGCGCCTGGGCCGAAGGTGTGCTGATGGCGACGAGCAGATCGGGTTCCAGTCCCGCGAACTCTTTTGCGATCTGGAGCTGCGTGGGCATGCTGCCCTGAGCGCTCTGGACACGCAGTTCGAGCGTTTCGCCCTCCTTGAACCCGTGGGCTTTCAATTCATCGACGATGCCCATGCGCGCCGCGTCGATCGCAGGATGATCGATGATGTAGGTGATCGCGACCTGGGTCATCTCGGTTGCCGAGGCAACCGAACATGCCGCCGAGATCAGTGCCGCCGCGGCGAAGCTTGCTGCTTTCTTTCGAAACATATCAGATGATCCTTTCGCTGTTTGTTTTGCTGGACGCTTGGAACTCGCGTTTCCGCGAAGCTTGAGGCGCGGGGTAGGGCAGGGCGCCATGGGTGTTTTCGGCAACCGTCGACAGGAGGCCCGACTGCCGCGGCGCGGCGGCGGCTGTCGCCATCGGTTCGGGGTTTTCGGGTGCCAAGCGGCAACGCACCATGGACTGGTCGAAGTCCTTGACCGTCCGCGCGCCCATCAGCATCTGAGCGACGTTGAGCTCGCTTCCGAGGATGGACAGCGCATGACTGACGCTTTCCTCGCCTCCACACGCAAGGGCGTAGAGCGTTGCGCGGCCGACCTGGACGGCATCGGCACCAAGACAGAGTGCACGGGCAATGTCCGAGCCCGTCCGGAAGCCGCTGTCGACGAGAAGGGTGAGCCTCGATCCGCACTCGGCCCGGAACTCGGGCAGTATGTCGATCGTGGCGATCGCGCCATCGAGTTGGCGCCCGCCATGGTTGGATATGACCAGCCCGTCGACGCCGATCTCCAATGCCTTGGCAACCTGGCCGGGATCGAGCATGCCTTTGACGACCAGCGGACCGTCCCAGGCGTCGCGCACCCATTTGATGTCTTCCCAATCAACGGAAGGATCGAGCTGGGCCTGCATGAGTTCTGCGATCGTGTCGGCCTTCTCCAGGCCGAGTTCGGCCGCCATGACCTCCAGTCTTGGCGGGCCGGCGCGCGCCGTCCGCAGGCTCCAGCCGGGATGGGCGGCAAGACTCGCCAGCTTTGCCGGTGACCAGCGGAACGGCAAAGAAAAGCCGTTCTTCGCATCGCGCAGACGGCGTCCGGGAATGGCATTGTCGACCGTCACCTCGAGCGCGCCGAAACCGAGATCGCGTGCCTTGGCGACAAGCCGCTTGCTGACCGCCCGATCCTTGAAGATGTAAAGCTGGAACCATTTGGCGCCATTGCCGGCGGCGGCGACCGCTTCCATGGTGGCCGTCGCGGCCGTGCTCATGACAAATGGAATGTTGTGGGCGGCCGCGGCGCGGGCCAAATCGACGTCCCCGCGTGGCCATGCGGCGCCGGCCAGTCCTGTCGGACCGATGATGATCGGACGGTCATAGCGCTGACCGAAAAGGCTCACCGACTGCGAACACGAGCTGATGTCGGTTGGCGCAGAGCCGACGAGACGGACCCGGTCAAGCGCTGTCCGGTTTTCGGCCAAAGTGTTTTCCGTTCCGCTTCCGCCGTCGATGAAGTCGAAGACGAAGCGGGGAAGCCGCCGGCGGGCTGTTTCGCGAAAATCGGCAATGGAGTGTTGGCGATGTATCATCGGACCGATGCCTCTTACTCAAAAGGCGGCAGATCGCCGGCTTCCACGATTTTTCCGGGATTGAGAATGCCGCGCGGGTCAAGCGCCCGCTTGATGGCCGCCATCGCGCGCACGCCGGCAGCGCCATGTTCTTCGGCAAGATAAGCCCGCTTGCCATATCCGATCCCATGTTCGCCGGTGATCGTTCCGCCAAGGGCGATGGCGCGCCGCGACAAGCGCCGCAGAAGCTCGTCGACCTTTTCGCGTTCGGACGGCGCGTCCGGATCGAAGATGACGCACATGTGGAAATTGCCGTCGCCGACATGACCGCAGATCGGTGCCGTGAGCCCGAGCTGCGCGCAGTCCTGTTTGGCGAGGGCGATGGCTTCCGCCAGCCGGGAGACGGGAACGCAACTGTCGGTTGGAATGCCCTTGGCGCCCGGCCGCAGCGCCAGTGCGGCCCACCATGCGTCGTGCCGGGCCCGCCAGATGCGCGCGCGTTCTTCGGGAAGACGGGCCGTGTCGATCCGCGCCGCCGCATGTTCGGCGGCGATTTCGGCAATCCACGCGGTCTGGCGCGAAACGCTGTCAGGTTCACCGGCGCATTCCACGATCAGTGTCTCGCCGGAGGTCAGCCCGAGGTCGGAATGGGCTTGGATGGCGCGGATCTGGACGTCATCGAGATATTCGATCCGGGCGACAGGGATGCCCGCACCCATGATCTCGATCGCGCAGTCGATCGCTCCGGTGTGAGACGGAAAAGCGATCAACAGGGTCTCGACAGCTTCGGGAACGGGATGAAGCCGCAATGTGGCGGAGACGATAACGCCAAGGGTGCCTTCGGCACCGACGAAAAGCCGGGTCAGATCGTATCCGGACGACGATTTGCGCGCCGAACTTGACGTCCGCATCTGCGTCCCGTCGGCGAGGACGACATCCAGGGAGACGATTTGGTCCTTCATGGTGCCGTACCGCACGGCCATCGTACCGGAGGCACGGGTCGATATCATTCCGCCGATGGAAGCGTCGGCGCCCGGGTCCACCGGAAAGAACAGGCCACAGTCGCGCAGATGGGCGTTCAGCTTTTTTCTGGTCACTCCCGGCTGGACGACGCACGTCATGTCGGCGGTGCTCACCGGGCCGATCGCATCCATTTGCGACATGTCCAGGCAAATACCGCCGTGCAGAGCCGCGACATGCCCCTCGCACGAAGTCCCCGTACCGAAGGCGATCACTGGAACATCGTGGTCGTGGCACAAGGCGACGATGGCGGCGACCTCGGCTGCGTCTTCGGGGAAGGCAACCGCATCCGGCGGATAAGGCGGCAGGTAGCTGGCGTCCTGACCATGGTGCTGGCGCACGGCCGCAGAGGTGGACAGGCGGTCGCCCAGCATCGCTTTGAGCGCCGACACCACATCTGCCAGCGGATCGTTCTCGTCGGTGCGAGGTGAGTTCAAGGCTGACATCGGGAAAGCCCCGGTTTCGACCTGCGCTCGTTGGTCGGCAGGTCGCGGTCGGCACGGGTTCTCGACCCGGCGCTGTGCATTGGAAACACGCCCATGATGGTCTGACTGGTCGTGAAGTGCCGAAGTGTATGAAGCGCCCGGCGAACCGGCGGGCCGTCCGGATGGCCCTCGAACTCGCACAGGAAACGGGTTGCCACGAATTGGCCGCCGACCAGATAACTCTCCAGCCTGGTGAGGTTGATGCCGTTTTCGGCAAAGCCGCCGACCGCCCGAAACAGGGCTCCGGGCGTATTGCGGACTTCAAACATCAGGCAGGTCAGGACGTCTGGCCGATCCGCCGCCGGAACGATCGGCTTTGCCGCCAGCACATAGAAGCGGGTCATGTTGAAGGGATCGTCCTGTATGTTCGGCTTCAGGACTTGGAGGCCATAGGTCTGTGCGGCGAGATTCGAGGCAATGGCGGCGTCCGCACGATCGCCCTTCTGTTTGATCAGCGCCGCCGCGGTGGCGGTATCGCTCTGTGCAACGGCGAAGAGGCCGTTTGACCTCAGAAAGCGCTGCACCTGCCGCAGCGCGACCGGATGGGAATGCACCCGCCTTATCTCCGCAAGCGACCAGCCTTCCGGGGCAACCAGATGAAGCTCGATCGGCAGGAAGATCTCGCCGACAATCGAAAGACCGGCTTCCGGCAAGAGCATGTGAATGTCCGGCACCCGGCCGGCAAGAACGTTCTCACACGGCAAGACGGCGACGTCTGCCGCGCCGCTTCGCACCGCATCGACGACGTCGAGCAAACTGTCACCGGCAATGCTTCTGGCGTCGGGGAAGGCGCTTTCGCAGGCGATATGAGCGAACGCGCCGACGCTGCCGTGATAGATGGCGACATTCGGCGCCACTCGACTTTCGGGCATCGCGGACGCCGCCCGGAGGCCGCCACAAGCAGCATCGCCATGTCGCCCGAGCGCGGGATACTCCCGGCGAGGTGACGACGTGCCCCGGCCCGTATCATGGCCGTATCGGCGAGCAACCCGCAAATCGGGTTTGCGGCGGCCCTGCGAGAGGGAGCGCTTGCGGCGCACGCCTTGTCTGTCGCCATGTCCTTTCAGCTTCCGGGGTCGGCGCATGGCGCGGATCCTCAAAGATTGCCCGTCAACCATGTGCCGGCCGGACCGATGTCATCACGGTCATGGGCCACATGAGCGCCCAGCCGGACGTCGTCTGGCTCACGCTCAGGTGCCGGTCCGCAGCTTCAAGGCAGTCTTCGGCGCTGTAGCCGGGTTTGGCGGAAAACAAGAGCTGCAGAAAACAGCCGATGTCCTCGCGCTTCTTGAACTCCCAGGGTGTGACGACTTCATGAAAGACGGGCTCTCCCCAGCCCGTGAGCGCGCAAAGGCTCTCGGCGAACTCGCGCGACAAGAATGCCACCTCGTGGCCCGTGCTGCAGCTTCGCGCGATGAAGCTGTCGAAATATCTGGCAAGCACCGTTCCGGAGAAGACGTCCGCGACAGCCAAGCGCGCGCCGGGCCGCGCCAGCTCGGCAAACCGGGTGAACGCGGCGGTCTTGTCGGTGACGTGATGGATTGCGCCACGGCTCCAGATCGCGTCGAACCCGTGGAAATCGATGGCGAGCGTGTCGGCCGATGCCGGCACAACCCGGATGTTGCCGTGCCTGCTTTCGGCTTCGATACCGGCCAACTGATCGGTTGAAGGATCGCTTGCCACAAGGAGCCCGTCCGGCCCCAGGCAATCGGCGATGGCGACACTGAAATATCCGTTCCCGGCCCCGACTTCGAGAATGCGCTCGCCTTGCGCGGGTTGAAGAAACCGCTTCATGCAGGCGATGTCCGGCCGCCATGCGTCGGCGTAGTGCGACAGGGCATTCCGATAATCCGACGATCGTTTTCCGATGAATTCAATCGACTGGGATTCGGTCTTTGCATCGGCATACATCGATCTGGTCCTTCTGATTGCAGACGTGTTTCGACCGCTCCTGGCCGCGTGGCCGTGTCGTTTCCTCCATCTTCCTCGGTCAACCGCATGGCATCGCGGGACGGTCGTCGGCGGGCGGCACCCGCCGGGATCCTGCCGCTCCCCGGCTTCTTTCGACGCACCCGCCCGGGTCTTTGCCCGCGTCCCGTTGCGAAAACCGGTCCGCGCCGGAACAGGATACGTTGCGCGTTTCTTAGGAGCGATTTCCTTGGCTCGGCCGTCGATCGCAACGATAGTTTGCAAAAAACTAGCTTGTCAATTGCATTTCGCAATTAAATATTGCAGTGCAAAAAATTTGAGCAAACGCCGCCAAACCGGTCATTGAAATCGCTTGGGTTCCACAAGGACCGCCGGTTGTCCGCGATCTGTCGAGGGCCGCGCAAGGATGGTTCGGCTGAACGAATGGCGGCTTCCGGACGATGGCCAAAGCCGCTGATGTGGTTGGTTGCGGCGCCGCACTTCCGGTTGTTGGTGCAGCAAAAGCGAGCAGGGTGTCGAATTCTCCACAGGGCGTGACCTGAGCCGTTTGGCTGCCTCGCTCACTTGGATCGTCTCCGGGTTGGCTATCTCGGTGGTTCGGTTCTGACGCGCGCAGGGTGCGCGGAGCCCTCGATTTGCTCAGGCGCACGCTGCGCGGTTGCCGGCTGTTTTCCGTTCAAAGCCGAATGCGGCCTGCCGGTGTTGTGGTCTTGGCGCCGGCGGCCGGACTTTTGCTTTGCGTGCGCCCGGGATTGCGCACCCAAAGCACGATGCAGGCCAGCAGAAGCAGCATCAGCGCCGGCACGAAGCTGCCGCCGATGACGGCCAGATGCGTGTAGATGGCGCCGACCATGATGCATGAGACCAGGGCCGCGCCCCAGAACGCTGTGGCCGGGATCAGCAGCATGACGGCTCCGGTGATTTCCAGACTGCCCGTCACATATTGAAACAAGGGACCGAGGCCGATCGCAGCGAACATCTGCAGCATGGGCTCGGTGCCGATGATTTTTTGAGAGCCAGCGGCAAGAAACGCCAATGCAAGCAGACCCTGCGCGCCCCAGGCGACCCGGTTCTTCCACTTCGGCTGATCGATGTTATCCGTGTAGGCCATGTCATTCCTCCTTCGGTTCCAATGACGTGAGTATCGCCAAGAGACGGGCGGATCTGGAACAGGCCTGACTGGAACCTGGCGTTCCGCAGGCGAAACGCCAGGTTGGGCGGCGGTGGAGGCCGCCGCCTGCCGGTCAGGGCAAAAAGGTCGAACCGAGCAGCAGGATCGCGTCCGATACCAAAAGCGTGACAAGGCAAAAGCCCATGATATCGCGTGCGGACAGGCCCGCGATCGCCAATGCCGGCAGCGCCCAGAAGGGCTGGATCATGTCCGTCCAGGCATCGCCCCAGGCGACCGCCATCACCACGCGCGGCAGATCGGCGCCCAAGGCCGCCGCGGCCGGGATCATGATGGGCCCCTGGACCGCCCACTGCCCACCGCCGGAGGGCATCAGCACGTTCACGAGCCCTGCGCTCAGGAAGGCAAGTGCCGGCAAGAAGGTCGCGTCCGCCCGGTCGACGAACAGCGTCGTCCATCCGGCCGCCAGGCCGGAGCCGACCATCATGCCCATCCCGCCGGCATAGAAGGGAAACTGGATAAGTATGCCGCCGACGCCCGAGATCGCGTTGGCTACAGCACCGCTGAAGCTGCGAACCGAGGCAAGGGGTCCTGCCGGCCCGACCAAGGCCGTACCATCGCTCGAGCCGGCATGTGGCCTTGAAGGTCATGCCGCTTTGGGAAACGGCCCCGTGCCGCCGACATCGCCGATATGGTTGCCGTTCAGATAAAGGCCTGTGGCGACAGGTGTTGCCGCCGTAACGGTCTGAAGTGCCATGCACGCTTGTCGGCAATATCTGATGAACTCGGAGATCTTCGGTGTCGATTCAGGGCTTTCAATGATGAGATTGAGCTGCATCAGCTCGCCCTTGCCGTAGATGTCGGCAGGCGCGACGGCACCCAGATCCATTGTGGTCGTCCATGTGCTGCGCTGCTCAAGACGCGCCGCGGAGATTTCGAAATCGCGGCTCTTGGCGAGCATCTCCACATGGCTCATCAGACACAGACCGAGGCCGGCGGCGAAGTACATCAGCGGCGACGGCGCCGTGCCGCGGCCGCCAACGGCCGTGCCTTCGTCGGAAATCAGTTCCCATGTCCCCCCATCGGGGACGTTGGAGAAGACCGTCACCTTCTTGAGATGTTTGCCTTCCGGCATGGACTCCACGTTGACATGGGCATCGAAGCGCATCCGTTCGCCCTGCCTGACCTTTTCCAGTGACGGGTCAGGCAGCGTCTTCTGACGGGGTTCATCGGGGATCTTTCGCACGATCGTTCTGTCGTTCATGTCCCAGGACACATCAGTCATGGTTGGTCTCCTTTTTTTGGCCAGGTGTGGCAATGGGCGGCCATCCGGCCCGGAAGACGGGCCGCCCGCTCGGTCGATTCCGGGCCGGTTCTTGAAGTGATGTCTTGCTGGCGGAACGCGTTCGCCCGCTACGTTGCGGCGTCAGCGAGCGCTCATGCTGCGGCCTCCCACCGGGGGCTGTCGGCCTGCGCTTCCGCCAGTTCCTTGCGGAAGAACAGTGAGTAGACAACAGGCACGAAACCGAGGGTCAGCATCGCGCCAACCGTCAGTCCTGCGGCCATGACGGTCGCCATGCCGAAGAACAGCGGATCGACCGACACGATCAGCGGCATAAGTCCCAGGACGGTCGTGATGGTTGTCATCAAGATCGGCCTCAGCCGGCGCATGCCGGCCCGGACGATGGGCTCCATCCCGGAGTGGCCTTCAGACCGTTCGATCTCGATCCGGTCGATGAGCACGATGGCGTTGCACATCACGATCCCGGCCAGCGACAGCATGCCGAGGATGGGCATGAAGCCGAAATCGGCGCCGAATCCGCGCAGGCCAATGGCGACACCGACGACGATCAGGGGAATCGTCATGATGAGGATCAGCGGCCTGCGGAACGAGTTGAACTGCAAAATCAGCAGAAGCGCGATGATCCCGAAGCTGAGCGGCATGTTGGCAAGAAGCGCCGCGCGCCCTTCCGAGGACTGCGTGATGATGCCGTCGAATTCAATCGAGTGGCCCGGCGGCATGGAGGCTTCGAGCTCAGCGAGCCTTTCCTCGATGAGGGGCACCATGTCCTCGGCTCCAATCAGGTCCGAGCGTGCTTCAATGGTTACGGTACGGGCCAGATTTTCCCGTTCAATGCGGCTGTAGCCATTGACGAAATCAACGTCGGCGACCTGTGCAAGCGGGACGACCGCACCGCCCGCACCAAAGATTGACAGGGTACGGATGTGGTCGAGGCTTGTGCGCTCGCCGGCCGTCGCGCGCGCGACAATGGGCACGACATCGTCGCCCTCGCGGTACTCGGAAACCGGCCGTCCGCTGAAATAGGCCGACATGGAGCGGGCGACATCGGCCGACGTGACTCCGGCGCGGCGGGCGCGGGCCTGGTCGACCTCGACGACGACGCGGGCGACGCGGTTCTCCCAGTTCTGCCTGATGTCGCGAGAGGCGGGGATTTCTTCGGCGAGGATCGCCTCGACCTGGCGCGCGGTCGCGTAGATGTAGTCGCGGTCCGGGCCGATGACCTGGACTTCGAGAACCGAGCTATCCGACGGTCCGAGGAACATGCGCGTGACCCGATTGGAGATGTGCGCGAACTCATTGTCGAGGTGATCGCGCAGTTCCGTCACAGCCCTGTCCATGTTCTCCGGGCTGTCGACGTTGATCACCAGCACGGCACGGTTCGGCGCCGGATCGACGGGGGTCAGCGACAAGACGAAACGCGGTCCGCCAAAGCCGACGTAGGCGACATGATCGACCAGCCAATCGAAGCGCTCATCGTTCAGGGTCGGCAGCATGGCCTCGATCTCGTCGCGCGTGGCATTGGTCGTCACGTCGGCGGGAAGGTCGAAATAGGTGATGATCTGCGCCCGGTCGGAGCCGGGGAAAAAGCGCTGCGGCGCCGTTGCGATCGCGGCGGCGCCGGCGACCAGCGCGATCACCATTCCGGCCAGGAAAACGAACCGGTTGCGCAACGCCCACCGAATGCCGACCTCATACGCCGCGATCAGCGGATCGAAGGCGCGTTCATAGAACGGGCGCTTGCCGCCCGGTTCCGGCGGCGCGGCAAACCGGTGCGACAGAAGTGGGGTCACCATCATCGCAACCAGCCACGAAACCGAGAGCGTGATCGCCATGACCAGGCTGATGGAGCGGGTGTATTCGCCGGCCACATGTTCCGCCAGCATCAGTGGCAGGAACACCAGGATCGTCACCGATGTCGAAACGAACAACGGCAAGGCCAGCGTGCTGCCAATGCTCTTCATGGCACTGTCCCGATCTTCGCCCTCGCCGATGCGACGTTTGTAGTCCTCGGCGACAACGATGCCGTTATCGACAAGGATGCCGAGCGCGATCACCAGCGTGGCAAGGCTCATGCGCTCCAGCGGCATACCCAAAATGCCCATCACCGCCAGCGTCGCCAGCGTGATGACCGGAATGATGGCGCCGACGATAAGTCCGGTCTGCACCCCCAGGAGAAGGACGACGACGCCCAAGACGAGCGCCAGGGTCTGCACCACGTTGAACGACACGCCGTAGACCGCCTGCTCGACCTGATCGGCCTGGAAGGTGACGATATCGATGGTGAACCCGACAGGCAGCGTGGCCTCGATTTCCTCCAGGGCGGTCGCAACGGCAGGGCCGAACTCAAGCACGTTGCGGCCGTCCTGCTGCGCGATGGCGAACATGATCGCGGGATCGCCCTGGTAGAACACGGTCTGCGGCGCCGGGTCGATGAGGTTGCGGCTGACTTCGGCGATGTCGCGCAGAGCGATCGTCTCACCACTGCCGGGAATCTCGATCAGCGTGTTGCGGATCGCCTCGATGTCGCGAAAGTCGCCTGTCGGCTCGATCAGCACGCTGCGCTCGCCGAGATCGATCTGGCCGCCCGGCCGAATGATGTTCTGGCCGGCCAGTGTCTGGGCAATCGCTTCAGGGCTGATCCCCAATTGGGTCAGTCGCGCGTTGCGGCTTTCGATGTAGATGCGCTCGGGTTGGGCGCCGACGATGTCGATGCTCTTCACCCCGTCGACGGCATAGAGCTGGTCGCGCACATAGGTCGCCATGTCGCCGAGTTCGGCCATGGAATGATCCGGCGAGCGAAGGGCCGCGGTAACCACGGCGACATCTCCGGTATCGTCCAGGACGACCGGCGGACGTGTGCCGTCAGGCAGGCTTGCGGCGGCGGTCTGCACTTCAGCGCGCAGATCGTCCCAGATCTGATCGAGCTCGAAGTAACGATCGAAGACCTCGACATGAATGATCGACAGGCCCGACACCGAACTGGAGCGTATTTCCTCCACCTCCGGCAGTTGGCGGATGGCGCGCTCCAGCGGCTTGGTCACAAGCTCTTCGACCCGTTCGGGGCTGAGTCCCGGATAAGCTGTCTGCACGATGGCCTGGCGGATCGTAATCGCAGGGTCTTCCTGGGCGGGCAGGTTGAAGTAGCTCCAGGCGCCAAATGCCATCAAGATCGCAACGATGGCGTAGACGATGCGCTGATTGCGATATGCAAGTTGCGTCAACATTGCTGCTTTCCTCAGTCGTCGTACCGTACGATTCCGACGCCCCGCAGGGCGACGCGCTGGCCGTCATGGAGGAAGGGCAGGCCTCGTGTTGCGAGGATGTCTCCGTCCTCCAGTCCTTCGGAGATGAGCGCCGTCGTGCCTTCGCGCCCAGCGACGGTTACACGGCGCTTTTCAAGCGTCTGCGTGTCCGACTGAAAGACGAAGGCGACATGGCGGTCACCGTCACCCGGCAGGATCGCCGTGTAGGGGATGCCGAGAACGTCGCTTGCGCCAGCGGTGCGCGGGTCCGACCTCAAGTCCAGATGGACCTCGGCCGTCATGCCGGCGCGAACGCCGTGATCGGCATTGAGAATATCGAGCGTGACGGGAAAGCCGGTCGTCGCGTTGGCGCGGCTGCCGATCTCATGAACGCGCGCCGTAACGGCGGTCGCGGTGCCATCGAGTATGACAGCCCCGTGATCGGAACCTGGGACGATTTGCGCGATCAGCGCGTCCGGCACCGTGATCTCGATCTGAAAGCCTGCGTTCGCGTTCTGGATTTCGAAGGCCGGCGCGCCTGCCTGCAACGTTTGCGCCGGCTCGACCAGGCGCGCGGCAACGATCCCCTCGTAAGGCGCACGCAGCACCGCGTCATCCAGACGGTCTTCCGCTTGGCGCACGCCCGCCTCGGCCATGGCCAGGCGGCTTTGCGCGCTCTCGGAGACCGCCACAGCCGACTCGAGTGCTGCTTCACTGATAACCCGGCTGGCGGACAGCTCTTGCTGTCGTTCCAGCATCAGCCGGGCTTCGGTCGCGCGCGCTTCGGCTTCGATCAGTGCCGCGCGGCGTTCATCCAGCGCGATCCGCAATGCCGTCGGTTCGAGCTCCGCCAGAACGTCGTCCGTTGAAAAGCGGTCGCCGATCTCGACGTTGACGGATGAAAGGGTGCCGGTCACCTCGAACGATAGGGGTGCGCGGTCCGCGGCGACAACACTGCCGGTCAGGATGCGGGAAATGCCTCTGTCAAACGGTGCAACGCGCGCCCAGTCGACCGGGCGGGCCGGTGCCGTTTGGTCGCCTGCCTCGTCTTCGGGTTCGTCCGCAATCGGTTCGGGAAAGGCAATGGCGAGGGCAAGGTCGCCTCGTGCCATCATCCGCTCGCCGATCAGTTGAATGCCCGGATAGCTCCATGCGGTGCGGACCACACTGTTGTCATCGAGGCGGACATTGAGCGCGCCGGCGAGGGCGACCGCAATCGCAGCGGCTGGAACAATGGCCACGGCCGCGCCGACAAGGCGCGACGACGAACTCGGCTTCCTTGTGCGAGCGCGCCGCGCCGCGAGCGCGCCGGCCAAAATGACGACCGCAAAGGCTGCAAGGGCGGCCGGCACAGGAAGCGGCGTTACCGCCGCAGCAGCGACGGCAGCAACCAAGGCCAACGCGGAGCCGAGGGCATGGATTGCGCCCAGGCTCCAGCCAAAGCCCGCCATGAGGACGAGGCCGGCAATCAGTGCAATGTCGAACGGTCCGAACATGGTCTCTCCTTTCCACACCACAATGAGCCAAGGGGTGGGGCGGGAGAACCGAACGAACTAAAACGACGTGTTTCATATTCGAAACGCCCGATGCCGTTTTTCGATGTTATCGCAGAGATCGCGGGCAATAATGGCCTGCACACGCTCGTGAAAGGACCGCCATGCCGATGCAATCACCCATAGGCCTTGATGATCTGCGGCATTTCTTTCTCATTGCCGAAGCAGGCGGCGTCAGTGCCGCCGCACGGCGCTTCGACATATCCAAGGCAACGCTCTCGCGGGCTATTACCAGGCTTGAAGATCAGGCCAAGGGGCCGCTTTTCGACCGTCTGAGCACTGGTCTTCAACTCACCCAGGCTGGCGAGGCGCTTATGGACGCAGCGCGCCAGGCCACCGAGGCGGGAAGTTCGGCCGAAAACGTTCTGCGGACGGTCATCGAGGAACCGCAGGGCGCCCTGCGTGTGGCTGCAAGTGCCCTGAGCGCACAATATCTTGTCAGCCCGGTGCTGGCGCGGTTGACCGCAGATTATCCGTTGGTCACCGCGCACATCAAGGTGACCGCCGATGGCCCAGATCCGCTTGCCGAGGATCTTGACCTGGTCCTGCAACTGGGGCGGCCGCAGGAGCCCTACCTTATCGCGCGCCGGATCATCGGCACACCGATGAAGCTCTATTGCGGTCCGGACTTCGCCGCATCTCATCCCGTCGATGATCCTCAAGCGGTTACCGAACTGATCCGCGTTTGCGTCGACGTTCCAGGGACATCTCACGAGTGGACCCTGACCGGCCAAGACGGCGTCCCGGTGAGATTTGACAAAACGCCATCCGTCTTTGCCGGAGATCCCTCCGTTGCACTGGGTCTGGTGCGATCGGGTGCGGGCGTCACTTTGCTGCCGGCGCTTTATGGCGATATGCAGGTGCGGCGCGGTGATGTCGTGCCTGTCCTGCCCGGCCATGAAGCCCCAGCGGTGGAGATTTTTGCTGTCTTTCCACCGCGCCGGTCGAGCGTCCCGGCCGTGCGCATCTTCATCGACTATCTCATCGAGTATGCGAACGCGCTGGTTCACAGAACGTGATCCCGGCAGTCTTGCCGGTTTCGGTGGGCTCGGCTCTTTTTGACGGTGCCCCGATGGCGCCAGCAGCGCCAGAGCCTGAAATGCTGGGTGTCAGGATCTGAGAAGTTTCAAAGACGAGAAAGCGCCGGGTTCGGGTGAATTTCAATGCAGCCGCATCGCGCGATCAAATGGCCAAGGCGGCGCCACACGGCGGCCTGTCGACATCAATCGCACCGCTTGCGCTCGATGTCGCTGGACTGCGCCTGAAATCCACACGTTTGCCGCCGGTGAATGTGGAATTCGTTGGCCGCGAGTCTCGGCAGCCACTCAAGCCATTGATGCAGAACAATGTTCTAGCCTGCCCTTTTTGCGGGCTTTTTGCGTTTTGGCGCCATGTCGTTTCGGTGAAACGAGCTTCACCTCGCTGACTTCGTATTGTGGGGCGGCTTTCCGAAAGCGGCCGGGAACATGCCGGGTCGCACATGGACCGGCTGGCGGACCGGCAACGGCATCCAACCCGCAAGACGGGCCGGTTCAGCCGGCGTCCGCTTCCTCGTCGAGTTCGGCGAAAACCGCCCGGGCCGACCGCATGGCGTCGAGAGAGGCGGGGACGCCGCAATAGATCGCGCCCTGGAGAATGATTTCGACGATTTCCTCTCTCGTCAGGCCGTTGTTGAGGGCGCCGCGTACATGGAGCCTGAATTCGGCCGATCGGTTGAGGGCCATGGTCATACCCAGGTTCAGAACGCTTCGCATCCGACGCTCGAGGCCCGGCCGGCTCCAGATCTCGCCCCAGCACCATTCGGTGATCAGCTTCTGCAGCGGAGCCGAGACATCGTCCGCTGCGGCGATCGACCGGTCGACATATGCATCGCCCAGAACCTGGCGGCGAATCCGCAAGCCTTTCTCGAACCGCTCCCCCTCAAGCTCGGGGCGTTTGTTGGTCATGTCGCAACTCCTTTCTCGTGGTCTGTGGCCTTGGCGCGGGTCCGTGTCTGACCGGTCTTGCGGGCCCATCGCCGCTCCGATGGTTGTGCCTGCCCGCTGGTCGTTCCCTTGTGCTCATCGACCGGGCGAATGTCTCGGCGATTGCCAGAACGGCAGCGTGAATCGGTCCCGCGGTGAGGCTTGGAACAACCGAAGCATCCACCACGAAGAGATTGTCGAGCGATTTCAGCCTGAGATCGGCATCGACGACGGCCTGGGCGTCCTTGCCCATCCTGCAGGTGCCGCATGGATGATGATGGGTGATGACCGCGTTCTCGATGAATTCGTCGATTTCGGACACGCTGTTCAGGGGGCCGGGAAGCAGTTCGCGCTCCCGCCACTCCGATAGCTCGTTCCGATGTCCGATCGTTCGCGCGGCTTCAAGCGCCTGTCGAAACAGGACCCGGTCGCGGCCGGTCTGCAGATAGGCCGGATCGATGATCAGGGGGTTGCCCGGCTCCGATCCGCTGATGCGGAGGCTTCCGCGGCTCGTGGGATGGGTGACGCCAAAGAGCAGTGAATAGGCGCTGCCGGGTTCGGGCGCCACAAAACGTTCCGACACGATCGGCGCCACGCCGCAACCGACGACGATGTCGGGCCGTCCGGTGGCCGTGAAGGCGTCCGACCGCATGTAGGCCATCGACTCGGAGTGCTGGAGGCGCGACGGGGGGAGGAGCTTTCGTGTTGCGTACATGTTGCCGGCGCCCAGCAGATGGTCCTGAAGGTTGCGGCCGATATCGGGCATGTCGAAAAGGCATCGAACGCCGGCGGCGGCGAGCCATTCCTGCGGCCCGATGCCAGAGCGCATCAGCAGTGCCGGGCTTTCCAGCGCGCCTGCACTCAGCACGACCTGCCCGGCACGGACGTCGATCGCACCGTCGGGTCCGACAAGCTCGAAACCGCGGACCCGGGTGCCATCGACGATGAGCCGTCGCACCAGTGAACCCGTGACAATGGTCAGGTTGTTGCGGCTGCGAACGGCTGGCGTCAGCCAGGCATCGGCGGTGGTCACACGGCGCCCGTCGCGTATGTTCAGGGCATTCGGCGTAACGCCAACCATCTCTCCGTCATTGTGGCTCTTCAGGCGTGGCAGGCCAAGCGATGCGCCCGCTTCGATAAAGGCGCGGGTGAGGGCGCTGAGCTCCTCGCCGGGCACGTAGACAGGCATTGGACCGGTTTGCCGAGGTGCGCCATCGTCATCCGGCAGGCGGTTTTCAATGGCCCGGAAGGCTGGCTGCAACTCATCCCAACCCCATCGGGTATCGCCGGTTGCATCGACCCAGGCCTGGTAGTCCTGGGGATGACCGCGCATGTAACCCATGGCGTGCAGGCAGCTTGAACCGCCGATCGCCCGGCCCCGTGCCCAGTGATGGACCCGGCCGGCCGTTCTCGTTTGCGGTTCGGTTCGATAGTCCCAATCATAGCTGCGGCCCTGGAGCGCCGGCCACGCAGCGGGATGCCGGATGTCCGGGTCCGTTGCTTCTTCGCCGGCTTCGACCAGAAGGACATTGCGGTCCGGCTCTTCGCTCAACCGCGCTGCCAGAAGCGTGCCAGCCGAGCCGCCACCTATGATCGCGACATCGGCGGCAGGCCTCACGCCGTCAAACGCGTTGTCCATAGCCACTCCGTTTGGTGCGCACGTCGCCTGCGTCCGGGCTTTTCAGGGTCGATCGATTCAACCCCCGACACCGCGGCGAGCCGCCGGGCATTCTGCGTGTCGGCGGATGGTGCATGACTGCCGGCTGCACGTCTGAGCAAACGCCAAAGACCAGGTTCAGGACCCTAGGTTCCGGTTTCCATGGAGAGCTTCGCCGCCGCCTTTGCCTTCGCGATGTGTTTCTTGGAGGCCTTGCGGGCGGCCTTTTCATCGCCGGCGGCGATGGCTTCGAATATTTCCCGCATCTCCGCCAAACTGCTCTGCGCGCGCCCTTTCAGCGACATCGATCGCGCGCGAAAGAAGCTGATCCTCGCGACCAGACCGCGGTGCACCTCCTCCAAAATCGGATTTCCGCAATTGGCGAGTATGATCGAATAGAAGTCAGCGGCCGTCTTGACGCGCGCCAGACTGTCGTTGCTCGAAGCCGCTTCCTCGAAGGCCGAGAGCGACTTTTCGAGTTCATGCAACTGGTCTTTCGATATCCGCTGGGAGCACCGCCCCACCGCTTCCAGTTCCAACAATTCGCGCACTTCATAGATCGCCGTCATCTCCTCCAGGGTGAGCGCGGGGATCGACGGTCCGCGGTTGGGCACGATGTCGATAAGCCGTTCGGCCTGCAGACTTCGCAGCGCCTCTCGCAGTGAAGGACGGCTGATACCGAGTTCTGCGCAAAGATGACTTTCGACCAGGCGGCTCCCGGGCTCAAACATGCCCGAGAAGATGGCCAGTCGTAGTTTGTCGACTGTCTCCTGCTGCACCGTTCGCGGTAAAATCCGAAGATTTATTTCTGGTGGCATTGTTTAGGTCTCATCAACAGCGGAAGCGATCCGACGAATAGCAGATGGCACTGCATAGACGATGACACCATAAATGGCCAGACCGTCAATTTGCAAGATTGAAAGAATGTCAGACAATTGGGTTGACGCCTCATCGGGTTTTGTGTTCCCTTTCGTGTGACAGGCAGCGGTGATGAGAACTGGTACATGGTGGCGGACACGCACTTGGATGGCATGCACTCGCGACGCATCGAGGCAGGCGGCATTGCATTGAATGTCCGTGAAGCCGGGAGCGGGCCGCTGATGCTCTTCTTCCACGGCATCACGGCCAATTCGGCCGTCTTCGCGCCGCTGATGGCCCGGCTTTCCAATCGATTCACGACCATCGCCGTCGACCAGAGAGGGCACGGCCGCAGTGACAAGCCGGATAGCGGTTACGACGCCGATTCCTATTCCCGGGACATCGCCGGCTTGATCCGCGCTTTCGATCGGGGGCCGGCAATTCTGGTGGGGCATTCCCTCGGATCGCGCAATGCGGTGACCGCCGCGGCACGATATCCGGACCTGGTGCGCTCGGTCGTGGCGATCGACTTCACGCCATACATCGAGGCTGAAGCGCTCGATGCGCTGGAGGCGCGTGTGAATGCCGGGAGCCGGGTCTTCGAGAATCTGGACGCCGTGGAGGCCTATTTGCAGGCCCGCTATCCGAACCTGCCCGCGGCCGCCGTGAAGATCAGGGCCGAAAGCGGATTTCACCCGGTCGACGCGGGTCTGGTGCCGCTGGCATCGCCCGTCGCCATGGCTCAGACCGTCACGGGACTTCGCTCGGACCTGACCCAGGCCTATCGCGACGTGAACCGTCCGGTTCTGATCGTTCGCGGCGGGCGCAGCAAGCTGGTTTCGGCTGCTGCGCTGGCCAAGACAAGCCAGCTGCGCCCGGACCTTCCCGTGGTCGTCGTTCCCGACGCCGATCATTACGTCAACGAGGTGTCTCCCGACATCACGTTGAAAGCCATCACAAATTTCATCGATGCCTGACAGTGCAAACGCTGCCAACGAGTGCGCAAGAGGACCCAAAGCATGGCCAATATCAACAACTCAACCGGAAAAACGCGTCGCGCCGAGGTTGCTGGCGGCGGCTTTGCCGGGCTGACGGCCGCCATCGCGCTCAGGCAGTGCGGATGGGATGTCCAACTGCACGAAAAGGGATCCGAACTGCGGGCGTTCGGCGCGGGCATCTACCTTTGGTACAATGGTTTGCGTGTCCTCGAAGGCGTGGGCGCGCTGGAGGACGTTCTGGCGGGCTCGCATACGCCTCCGGTCTACGAGACCTGGCTGCACAACAAGTCCGTTTCCCGGGAGACCTTCAACGGATTGCCTTGGCGCATCATGACCCGCGCGCATCTGCATGATGCGCTGGTCAAGCGCGCCAAGGAGGTCGGGGTCGAAATCCGCACCGGCTCGGAAGCCGTAGCCGCCGATCCTGACGGTCGTCTGACCCTCCAGTCCGGAGAGGTGCTCGAAGCCGACCTGATCGTCGGAGCGGACGGTGTCGGCTCGAAGGTCAGGGACTCGGTGGGCTTCGAGCAGGACCGCTGGGTTTCCACCGACGGGATCATCAGGCTGATCGTGCCCCGGATGAAAAAAGAGCTCGGCCATGGCGAGTGGGACAACACCATCGACATGTGGAACTTCTGGCCGCGCGTACAGCGCATTCTCTATTCGCCGTGCAACGAGAACGAACTCTATCTGGGCCTGATGGCGCCGGCGGCCGATCCTCGCGGATCGCGTGTTCCGCTCGATCTCGAAGTCTGGGTCGAAATGTTCCCCTTCCTGGAGCCGTGCCTGATCGAGGCAGCCAAGCTGGAGACCGCCCGCTACGACAAATATGCAACGACCAAGCTTGATGCGTGGTCGAAAGGCAAGGTGGCCCTCGTGGGCGATGCCGCAAACGCCATGTGTCCGGCCCTCGCGCAGGGCGCAGGGTGCGCAATGGTCAACGCATTCAGCCTTTCCCAGGATTTGGAGCGGGGGTCGTCGGTCGAGGATTCGCTTGCCGCATGGGAAAAGCGCGTCCGCCCGATCACGGACCGCTGCCAGGCCCTGTCGGGCGAATATGCGGCCAATCGCTCGCTCTCCAAGGGGAACATGTTCACCCCGGCGGCCCTTGAATCCGCCAGCTATGATCCGCTGCGAGGCGTTTTTTCATGGCCGCAGTGAAGGCACTGCCTGCCGCAAACTTGACAGCCGGCGCATCCGTTGCGCGCTTTTCGGGAGACAAGAATGGATAATTCGGCCGCAGTCGAAAAGCACTATGAGGTGCGTGGCTGGTACTCGACCGTCCACGAGATCCGCCATGATGGCGGGCAGCCCGGCGATGCGCTCGTCAAAGCGGCGGTGGGCGTGATCATCAAGAACCCCTATGCCGGCAAGTTCGTGTCCGATCTGTCGCGATTGACCGGGCCGAGCGCGGCCATAGGCCATGCGCTTGGCGAGCGGGCGGTTGCGCTGCTGGGCGGCAGGCCGGTCGAAAGCTATGGCAAGGGCGGCATCGCCGGCGTGGCCGGCGAGCAGGAGCATGTGGTGGCCTGCGTCACCACCGTTTTCGGGGATCCACTGCGCGAGCAGGTCGGCGGCGGCAACGCCTGGATATCCTCGGCCAGCAAGGTCGGCAGCGCGGGCACGTCCATCGACATTCCGCTCGCCCACAAGGATGAACTCTACATCCGCTCCCATTACGACGCCATCACCTTCTGTGTGCCGGACGGTCCGCGCCCCGATGAGATCCTTGTCTGCATTGCCGCGGCCACCGGACCGCGCGTGCACCAGCGCGTCGGCGGCAAGACCGTCGCCGAACTCAAAGCAGCCGTTTAGCCCGAATTCGACCGATTAAAGGACGCATCCAATGCCTCTCAACATCAAAGACCTGAAAATCACCTCGACCGATTTCCAACCGCTTGGAAAGCTGCGCGACGAGCATGCCGGCGACAAGGGCAACGTCTTGCCGAAACTGCAGGTGAGCGGCGTTCCGGAGGGCACCAGGGAACTGGCGGTCATCTGCCATGATCCCGATGCGCCCCTTCCGCACGGCTTCACGCACTGGGTCGTTTTCGGCATCGATCCGTCGACCACCGATCTATCCGACGCCCAGGAGAGATTTCGGGTCGGCCCCAACGGTGCCGGCGACCACCAGTATTACGGACCCCAGCCGCCCGCCGGCCATGGCGAGCACCATTACTACTTCTGGGTCTACGCCCTGGACACAAATGTAGAGGGAACGCCGACCCGCGAAGCGTTCCTCGACACCTACGCCGGCAACATCATCGAGCAGAACCGCATCGTCGGCCTTTACGAGAACAAGTGAACGTCAAGGTCCCGGCGAGCGGCACGGAGCGCTCGTCGGGGCTCATGTCATGGGAGGGTTCGAAAATGGCAAACGGCAGCGAGACGCGCCAGACAGTTTTCGAGGAACTGGTCACCGCGACGAAGATCCTGCTGAACGAGGGCATTCTCGACACGTTCGGCCACATCAGCGCGCGTGATCCCGAAGACCCCGACGCCTTTTTCCTGGCGCAAAAGCTGGCTCCGAGCCTCATCACGGTGGACGACATTCAGCGCTTCAATCTGGACGGTGAAACGTCGGACAACCGGCCATCTTATCTGGAGCGCTACATTCATAGCGAGATCTACAAGGCGCGGCCGGATGTTCAGTGCGTGCTGCACAGCCACTCGCCCGCCGTGCTGCCCTATTGCTTCGTCGATCAGCCCTTGCGGCCGGTGACCCATATGGGGGCGTTTCTGGGCGAAACGGTTCCCGTTTACGAGATACGCGACAAGCAGGGCGACGATACGGACCTGTTCGGCGGCAGTCCCGATGTTTGTCGTGATATTGCCGAGAGCCTGGGTGACCAGGCGGTGGTCCTGATGGCGCGCCATGGTGTCGTCAATGTCGGCAGTTCGGTCAGGGAAGTTGTGTTTCGGGCCTTCTACACCGAACAGAATGCCGCAGCGCAGACGGCAGGACTGCAGATCGGAACAATCAAATATCTCTCACCGGGAGAGGTCAGGACGGCGGGGAAACTCGTCGGTGCCCAGATCGATCGCGGATGGGACCACTGGTCCAAGCGCCTCGCGCAGGCGGGGCTGATCTAATGCCTGCGGCTTGGCAGGAAAACCCGCCGCCCGCCGAAAAGGGCTGGCGTCACACGCAATAGTTTCCTGGCGCAGTGGCGCCAGATGAAGGCAGCGAAAACATGCCGAATGCAGGAAACTACGACTACATCATTGTTGGCGCCGGGTCAGCGGGTTGCGTGCTCGCGAACCGCCTGAGTGCCGACCCGAACCTTTCGGTGCTGCTGCTCGAGGCAGGCGGCTGGGATCGCGATCCCATGATCCACATCCCGCTCGGATGGGGAAAGATCCTGACGGAGCGCCGCCACGACTGGATGTACTTTTGCGAACCCGAGCAGAATGTGGGCGGACGCAGCGTCGAGTGCGCGCGCGGAAAGGTGATCGGCGGCTCGTCGTCGACCAATGCGATGGCCTATGTTCGGGGCAATCGCGGGGACTATGATCGCTGGGCCGCCAACGGGCTTGAGGATTGGTCATACGACCGGGTGCTTCCCTATTTCCGGAAGCAGGAACGCTGGGAAGGCGGCGAGAGCCGGTACCGCGGCGGCGCCGGGCCCGTCAGCACCCAGTTCTGCCGCTATCGGGACCCGCTCGTGGAGGCGTTTGCGCAGGCCAGTCGACAGGCGGGCTATCCGCAGACAGACGACTATAATGGCGAGACCCAGGAGGGTTTTGGCCGCCTTCAGATGACCATCTCGAAGGGTCGGCGCTCTTCCACAGCCTCGGCCTATCTTCGCCCTGTCCTGAAACGTTCCAACCTGACCGTGCTGACCGAAGCGACGGCCACGAAAATCCTTTTGAAGGACGGGCGGGCCACCGGCGTGCAGATGCTCCATCGCGGGACGCAAAGAACGGCCGTGGCCCGCAAGGAAGTATTGCTGGCGGGCGGCGTGATCAACACGCCACAACTGCTCATGCTGTCCGGTGTCGGCGCGCCGGACGAACTTTCGGCGCAAGGGATTGCGACGCAGGTCGATCTGCCGGCGGTGGGCAAGAACCTGCAGGACCATGTGTCGGTCATTGTCATGTACAGGCGCCGGACCCCCGGCCCATTCCTCCGAAACATGCGGGCGGACCGGATCGCACTGGATTTCGTCAAGACCTACCTCACCGGTCGCGGCTTCTCCTCGGACGTCCCAGGCGGTGTGGCCGCATTCCTCAGGAGCGGTCCGGATCGGCCACTGCCGGACGTGCAACTGCTTTTCACGGCAGCGCCGCTTGCCGCATGGCCTTATCTCAAGCCGTTCAAGCAGCCGTTCCAGGACGGGTTCGCGACGCGCATCGTGGCAACGCAGCCCAAGAGCCGGGGCTCGGTCAGGCTCGCCTCGTCCGATCCGCTTGCCGCGCCCCTGATCCACCAGAACTTTCTGGCCCATCCCGACGACTGGCAATCGCTTCGCGCGGGTTTTCGCGTGGCAAGGAACCTCGCGGCACAGCCCGCCATGGAGCCCTTCATCGAGGCGGAATTCTTTCCCGGACCCGATTGCCAGAGCGATGACGAGATCGACGAGCACATTCGCCAGACCTGCATCACCGTGCATCACCCGGCCGGCACCTGCCGGATGGGCAGCGATCCGGCCTCGGTTGTCGATCCGGCCCTGCGCGTCCGCGGCGTCGATGGATTGCGGGTCGTCGATGCGTCCGTGATGCCCGATCTGGTCTGCGGAAACATCAATGCCGCGGTCATCATGATCGCCGAGAAGGCCGCCGACCTCATCTCGACGGAACAGACAAGCAGGATAGCGGCATGATCAAGCATGTAGCGATCATCGGTCTTGGAACCATGGGGCCCGGCATGGCCGCGCGTCTCGCAAGGGGCGGCATCGCGGTGACGGCTCACGACATTGCACCCGAGGCGATCGAGCGCGCGGGCGTGATGCTGAAAGCCGCAGAGACCGTTCTGGACGCGCTGGGCATGCCGTCGACGGATGGGAGCGCCACGGTCCGCTTTGTCGAAACGATAGAGAGTGCCGTGGCGGATGCCGATCTGGTCATCGAGAATGTGCCGGAAAGCACCGCCGTCAAGGCAGACGTCTATCGCACGATCGACGGCCTGATCGGGCAGGACACGATTGTCGCCTCGGACACGTCGGGCATTCCCATCACCAAGCTACAGGCGCATATCTCCAATCCGGCGCGCATGGTGGGCATGCACTGGTCCAACCCGCCGCATATCATTCCGATGATCGAGGTCATCGGCGGCGAACAGACGGCGCCGGAAACCGTTAAGACCATCAGGGACTTCATCCGGTCGCTGGGACTGCTGCCGGTTCTGGTCAAAAAGGACGTACCCGGCTTTGTCGAAAACCGGGTTCTGTATGCGCTGCTGCGCGAGGTCGTGGACCTTGTCGAACGCGGCGTGATCGAGCCCGAGGATATCGACACCTGCGTGTCGTGGGGCATCGGCTACAAGCTGGCGGTGATCGGGCCGATGGCGTTGCTCGATATGGCCGGCATGGACATCTATCACTCGGTCTCTTCCTTTCTCAACGAAGACCTCGCCGACCGCAAGGACGTGGCGCCGCTCGTTGCAAGGCAGATCGCCGACGGCAAGCTTGGCATCAAGTCGGGCGAGGGGATTTACGCCTACACTCCCGAACGCATTGCCGAACTTCAACGTGAGCGTGCACGCAAGCTGGTCGCGATCCGCCGCATCATCGAGGAGGACGGCTAAGATCATGGCCGCTCATCCGACACAGTGCCGAACCGTAATGGCCGCCTGCGCGAGCGGATTGGTCCGGTGTCATGTCCGGGAGAACGGCACATGAGCGCAAACGGCATCTTTCGGCTTGAAGCCCTGGCCGTCCGGCTCATCGGGATGCTGCTCGGCCTCGGCATGATCGTCATGGTCGCGGTCAACGTCGCCAACGCGGTGGGACGCTATAGCGGTCTGTTCGCGCTGGTCGGCGCCGACGAACTGCTGGTCTACGGCATGATCTGGATCGTCATGCTGGGCGCCATCCTGGCCGCGCGGGATCGCAGCCACCTGTCGATCAACCTGCTGCCTTCGGCGGTGTCGGGACGATCCGCCACGGCACTGCAAATCGGTATCGGCCTGGTGACCGTCGCCGTCTGCGCCTTCGTGGCCTGGCAGAGTTTTGATTTTGTCCAACGCATCGCCAGCCTCAACCAGGCAAGCATGGGACTGGGCATCCCGATGGTCGTTCCGCACTCGGCCATTCTCGTGGGTTTCGGCGGCATCGCCGCGGTGACCGCCGTGTTGACGGCTCTCGATATTGCTCGCTTTGCCAGCGCCGAAGAGGTGTCCGATTGACATGGGTTTTGAGCATCGCCATCGCAATCCTGACCGCGCTTGGCGCGCCGATCTTCGTGGCGCTGCTCGCCGGAGCGTCGCTGGCGCTTTTGCTGTTTCCCGGTCCGCCGCTGATTGCGCTGCACCAGACGATCTTCGGCGGGCTCGATGCCTACGCTCTGTTGTCGGTCCCGTTCTTCGTCTTTGCGGGCGAATTGATGGCGATCAGCGGCATCGCCAATCGGTTGATCGGGTTGGTTCGGGCCTTGTTCGGCCGGGTTCCCGGATCGCTGGGCCTTGCGGCACTGGGCGGCTCGACCCTGATCGGCACGATCTGCGGCTCGTCGGCTGCGGCAGTCGCCGCGGTGGGGCGCAACATTCATCCGCAGCTCATCGACAATGGCTACGGCAAACAGCGGGCGGCCGGTATCATAACCTCGAGCGGCGCGATCGACATCGTCATCCCGCCTTCGATCGCCATGATCCTGTACGGTGCGTCCGCCGAGCAGTCGATCCCGAAGCTCTTCATCGCCGGCATCGTGCCGGGCCTGGTCATCGCGCTGCTGATGGCGGGCTACATATCAACCTCCGCCGCGATCGCGCGCATACCCCGGCAGGCGCGCTTTCAGGCCCAAGCGGCATTCGTCGCTTTCCGGCAGGCCTTCTGGGCCCTCACCATGCCGGTCTTCGTACTGGTGGGGATCTATGCCGGCCTGTTTTCGCCCACCGAAGCGGGTGGTTTTGCCTGCGCCTATGCGCTGTTCCTGGGCTTTGTCGTCTACCGGACCATCACCTTCCCAGCGATGCTGGAGGCCGCGGTCCGCTCGGCCATGATGACGTCGCGAATCATGATGGTGGTGGCTGCCGCCGGGGTCATCAGCTGGATTCTCACCGTCGAGGGCATACCGCAGGCGCTCATTCAGGCGACCGCCGATGCCGGGCTGTCGCCGTTGGGCTTCCTGCTGATCGTCAATCTGTTGCTGCTGGCGATCGGCTGCGTGCTCGACCCCACTTCGGCGATTCTCGTCTTGTCGCCGCTGCTGGTGCCGATCGCCATCTCGCTGGGCATCGATCCCATCCATTTCGGCGTGGTGATGACCGTCAACCTGGCCATCGGCATGTTCACGCCGCCCTTCGGGTTGAACATCTTCGTCGCGCAGTCCGTTCTGGGAGCACGCACGGCCGACATTTATCGCGGCGTTTTGCCGTTCGTCGCGGTCCAGATCTGCGCACTCGCCTTCATCACCCTCATCCCCGGCCTGTCGCTCTGGCTGGTCGACAGCATGTCCTGACCGCGTGAACCCGATTGGAAGCAACCCACCATGACCAAGTCGATCGAAACAGAGGAGTAACCGGACAATGACCGTTCAAACAGCACGCCGAAACCTGATGGGATGTCTCGCCGGCGCCGCGCTTGCGCTTTCCCTGCCTCTGGCTGGAACGGCACAGGCACAGGACACGATGAAGCTGGCTTCCGCCACGATCAACGATGTCCAGCATGAGTGGCAGAAGGAGTTCCAGAAAGAGATGGAAGCCCGCGTCGGCGATGCGCTGACGGTGGAGATCTACCCCGCCTCGCAGCTCGGCGCGATCCCGCGCATGGCCGAAGGCGTTCTTCTGGGCACGATCGAGGCCTTCACCACGCCGACGGCCTTTGTCACCAATGTTGATCCGCGCTTCCAGGCATTCGATATGCCCGGACTGTTCAGCGATGCCGATGAAGTGAGCGCGGTGATCCACGATCCCGAGTTCCGCGACTATTTGGAGACGCTCTTTCTGGACAAGGGCCTGCGCATTGTCGGGGCGATCTACAACTCGCCCGTCCTGATGCTGAGCCGGGAGCCGGTCACCACGCTCGACGGGTTCGACGGCCTCAAGGTCCGGACCTTTGCCTCGCCGCTGCAGATGCAACCGATGTCTGCGATCGGCGCCAACCCGACGCCGCTGGCATTGTCCGAAGTGATCCCGCAGCTTCAGTCCGGCGGGATAGACGGCATGCTGGCCGGAATGCCGATCCTTACGGCCTTCAAGTTCTACGACACGGCCGTGAACGTCACGGACATCAACATGAGCCAGATCGTGTCGGTGACCGTCGTCAACGAGACCTGGTTCCAATCGCAATCCGACGATGTGAAGACGGCGATCCTGGAAGCGGGACGCGCCGCCGAGGAAACCGTCTTTCCCTGGGGCGTTGCCAATGTCGAACGCGCAAATGGCGCCTGGCTGGAGAACGGCGGCACGATCCACATGCTGCCGGCTGACGAGAAGGCCGAGCTTCAGGAGACCTTCGCCAGGGTCGGCAATGAAATCATCGACAGTCAGCCGGATGTGGCCGAGGTGCGCGACCGGATTGCGGCAAGGCTCAAGGAGGTCCGGGGCGAGTGACCCGTCTAACCGTCCAGCGCGTCGCAACGCAGTCCCTGGTCATCGCGGGCATGGCAGGCGAAGTGAAACGCTGCCTGCGACCCGCCCGCCGCCATCGGCAGTTTGAGCCGCGTGCGGGCAGTGCCGCTGGCACACCAAACCGCTTCCACCGGCATCCGGTCTCCGATCGTGTTGAGAAGGTTGAGAGCGCCCGTCTGCCTGTCGTGCCACAGCGTCAGCGTCAGTTCACCGCCCGGGGCTATGCGGCCGAGTTCATCGGAATACCAGTGTGCCAGCGACGCCTGGCAATCGATCGGAGCGCCGGTTTCGTTGGCAACAGACACCTCGACCGGGTCGGCCCCTTCGGTGCCCCGAACAATGCCCGAGTAAGGCACGTAAGTGCCGCTGCCGGCCGCTGCCGGGAGCGTTGAGAACCCACCAACCAAAGCAAGGAGGACAAGACCGCTCTTAACGATGCCCGTCGCCAGACGGAACAACGCAATCCACTCAGGGAGTATCATCATGAGGAACCTATTCTTTTCTACCGCGCTCGGCTTGGCGCTCGTCACCTCGGCGGCCAATGCTGCCGACGTCGATACCATAGCGGTCCTGACGCCGGAACAGGGCAGCGACTTCGGCTGGAACCAACAAGGCGTCGACGCCGCGCGGGCCGCCGCGGCGGCCGCCGGTGTCGAGATCATCGTCGCCGAAGGGCTCGGCTATGGCGATGTCCGCGCGCCGATGCGCGAACTGGCGGCCGATGGTGCCGATCTGTTGATCGCCCATGCCAGCGGATACAACACAGCAGGCCCCGAGATCGCAGAAGAGACGGGCGTCCCGGTGGCGATCGTCGACAGCCCCGACGCGCTGAAGGCCGGTCTTGTGGCCGACTACACGCTGTCCGGCCATGAAGGCGCTTACCTGGCTGGACGGCTGGCGGCCAAGATGACGACGACGGGCACCGTCGGCATCGTCGTTTCGGGCGAGCCGCCATCGTGGAACTCGCAGTCCGCAGGCTTCGCGGCAGGCGTGCGCGCGGAGAACCCTGACGTCAACATCCTCTATTCGGTGATCGGACCGGCGGCCTATTCCGATGCTGCCGGCGGCAACCGCGTGACCACTTCGGTCATCGCCGCGGGCGCCGACATCATCTTCGGGCAGGGCAACGGGTCGAGCTTCGGCATGATCCAGGCGGTCGAATCGAACCAGGCCACTGACGGGTCGGACGTGCTGTTCATCGACGTGATCGGCGACAAGTCCGAACTCGACACCGGCCACCTGCTGACGTCGGTCGTCTGGGACATGACCCCGGTCTATTCCGCGATGATCGAGGACCTGAAGAACGACACGTTCGGCACCCGCAGCTACTCGATCAGCCTGGCCGATGATTCCGTCAAGCTGCTCAAGACCCCGCAGGTGGACGATGAGGCGTGGAATGCGGTGATGGAGCTGCGCGATCAGATCCTGTCCGGCGACATCACGGTTGAAGCGATGTTCGATGCGGAGGATGTGCGCGCGATGGTCACGGTGGCCGAATGAGCACATCCGTGGCAATGGCAACGGAAACCGCAAACGACCTGCCCCCGGTACCGGGGGCAGGTGTGATCGGCGTGCATCGGGTAACCAAGCGTTTCCCCGGCGTGACTGCGGTCGATGATGTATCGCTCACGATTCACCCCGGCGAAGTGCATGTCCTGCTGGGCGAGAACGGTGCGGGCAAGTCCACGCTGGTGGGCATTCTTGCGGGTCTGCAGGAGCCGGACGAAGGCTATCTCTCCGTCGATGGCAATCGGACGCGGCTCGCCAGTCCTTCGGCCAGCCTGAACGCCGGGATCAGCACGGTGTTCCAGCATTCGATGCTCGTGCCGACCCTGACGGTGCTGGAAAATCTCACGCTGGGAGCGCCCTGGTATGAGCGGCCGCCGCGTGCGCGCATCGAAGCGCGCATGGCCGAACTGAAGCGCGAGTTTTCGCTGTCCCTGCCGCTCGACGCCGTCACGGGCGACCTGTCGCTGGGTCAGCAGCAGCAGATCGAGATCGCCCGCGCACTCTTGCGTGACAGCAAGGTGCTGATTCTTGACGAAGCGACCTCAATGCTCACCCCGCAGGGCGCGCAAGAGCTTGGCGCCAGGATGCAGAAACTGGTGAAGGGCGGTCTGGCGGTGATCTTCATCACCCACAAGCTCGCCGAGGCCTACCAGTTCGGCGACCGGATTTCCGTCCTCAAGCAGGGCGCGCTGGCCGGAGAAATGGGCCCCGAACAACTCAAATCCATGACAGAGAAGCAGGCGGTGGACGAGATCGTGCGCCTGATGTTCGGCCGCGAGGATGGCGCAACCTCGACCGAGCATCGGCAGAGCACCGCACGGGCGGAGACGCTGCTCCGGATCGAGCAACTGGCGACCGAAGGTGACGCCGACGTGGTGGGCCTTGAGAACGTGTCGCTGGCGCTGAAAGCGGGTGAAATTCTCGGCATCGCGGGGATTGACGGCAACGGACAAAAACAACTGGCGGAGGCGGTGGCAGGCCAACGCCCCGTTTCAGCGGGGCGCGTGGAATTCGACGGCATCGACATTACGCGCGCCACCGTCGCGCAGCGGCGCGAGATCGGGCTGCGATACCTGACGGACGATCGTCTCGAGGAAGGCTCGGTCGGTGCATTCCCGGTCTCCGAGAACACGGTACTCAAGGACGTGGGCCGCCCGCCCTTCTGGGTGAACGGCATCGAGCGACCGGCACGCATTGCACAGCACGCGCGCGACCTGATCGCCAGATTTTCGGTTTACACCCCGAGCGAAACCACGCCGATCGGCCGCCTTTCCGGCGGCAACATCCAGAAGGTCCTGCTTGGCCGCGAGCTTTCGGGCGAAGCGCGCGCGGTGGTCTTCAACAAGCCGACATACGGGCTTGACCTTCAAAACATCGATGCCTCACGCCAGCGCATCTCCGAGATCGCGGCACAGGGCATGGGGGTGGTGCTGATTTCCACCGACCTCGATGAGTTGATGGCTCTGTCGGATCGCATCGCGGTCATCGAGGGCGGCCGCATTCGCGGCGTCGTCGACAATGATGGTGGCGGCGAAGCGCTGCGCCTGCGCATCGGCAGGATGATGGCGGGCGCCGAAGAGCACATGGAGACAATGGAGTAAGCATGGTGGACGATGCGACCCCCGCCGCCGAGAACCCGGACGCCGAAGCGGCCCGAGCCGCGCCATTGGCGTGGCGCGGTTCCATGAAGCGGTTCCTGACGCTGACCGCCGGACCCATCGTTGCGGCTTTCGTCCTGTCGGCGGTCATTCTGCTTCTGGTGGGCGTCAACCCGTTGACCTATTACGGATACATTCTCGAGCGGTCGCTCTTCTCCGGACTGGGGTTGGAGCAGACGGCGACGCGAATGGCGCCACTGTTATTCCTTTGCGCCAGTCTGATCGTCGCGTTCCGCGCGGGGATATGGAACCTGGGCACCGACGGCCAGTTTCTGCTCGGTGCGGTCGTCGCGGCCGCCATCGCGCCGCTCCTGGTGAGCGTACTGCCGGGCTGGGCGGTGCTGCTGACGGGATTCGTGCTGGCGATGATCGCCGGCGGCCTGTGGTCGATCGTTCCGGCGCTCCTGAAGGCCTATCAGGGCGTCAACGAGATCATCACCACGCTCATGATGTCCTTTCTTGGCGTGCTGCTGGCGTCAACGCTCGTCAAGCTGGTCTTTCGCGACCCTGAAACCACCGTGCCGCAAACCCGCACATTGCCGGTCGAAGACAGGCTGCCGCGACTGTTTGACACGTCGATCTCAAGCGGGCTGATCTGGGGGCTGGTCGCTGTACTCGCCGTTCATCTGATGATGACCCGCACGGCCTTCGGCATGAAGCTCCGGATGGTTGGCGCCAATCCTGCCGCCGCCAGCCATGCGGGCCTGTCGGTGCCGCTCCTGACCATGGCCACGTTCGCGCTTTCGGCAGGTTTTGCCGGCCTTTCAGGCGCCTCCGAGATTCTGGGCGTGGCAGGCAATGTGCGCGCCGACTGGAATCCGGCCTACGGTCTGATGGTGATACCGCTCGTCTTTCTCGCGCGCTTCCATGGCGTCGGATCGATCGTGCTGGTGTTCTTTTATTCGGCCCTGCTGATCGGCAGCGAAAGCGCCGCGCGCCGCCTGGGCGTGCCGCAAGACTTCACGCTCGTGCTGGTGGCCAGCCTGCTGATCTGCCTGGGTCTTGGGGAATACATCGACTATCGCAAGCAGAAGCAGGAGCGCTGAGATGGGCGGATTGCTGACCGAGGCGTTCCTTTCGTCGCTTCTGACCGGGGCCATCGTCGCCGCAGTCCCGATCCTGCTGGCCGGGCTCGGCGAGCAGATGTCGGAAAAGGCCGGCGTACTCAATGTCGGGATCGAGGGCATGATGCTAATGGGGGCCTATACGGGTTTCCTCGTGGCCTTCCAGACCAGTTCGCTTTGGCTGGGGTTCCTGGGCGGAATCCTTGGCGGCTTGCTGACGGCTCTGGTCATGGCGATCCTGTGCGTGCGGATGGGTCTGAACCAGATCGTCATCGGCATCGGACTGACTTTGGGTGCCGAGGGCCTGACGGCGCTGCTGCACCATTTCCAGTTCTCGCGCAGCTATCCCCGGCTGCCCGCGCCCGAGCGTCTCGACATCCCGGGCCTGACGGATCTGCCGGTGATCGGGCCGTCGCTCTTCGGGCGTCATCCGATCGTCTATTTCGCCCTGCTTGCCGTCGTGGTTCTGGCCCTTTTGTACCGGCGCACCAATCTCGGCATGACCCTGCGGGCGGCCGGCGAACGGCCCGCTGCCCTGGACGTGGCCGGAGGCAACGTTGTCGGCATCCGGCTGGCTGCCGTGCTCTTCACCGGCGCGATGGCTGGCCTGGGTGGCGCTTACCTCGCCAACATCGCAGCGGGCTTGTTCATCCCCTTTATGACGGGCGGGGCCGGCTTTATCGGCATCGTGCTGGCCATGCTGGCGCGGGGGCGTCCGCTCTGGGTTCTGATCGGCGCGCTGATCTTCGGCGCGGCGCTTTCGCTGACCACCGCTTTGCAGGTTGCCGGATCGACCATGCCCACCGAGGTGATCCAGATGCTGCCCTTTGCGGCCGTGATGCTGGTCCTCGTCCTCTTCGGGCGCCGGGCGAAACTGCCGTCGGCACTCGCCGTATCTTACGAACGCGGCGCTCGCTAGCGGGCACCGAACCATCCCGGTGCGCGCAAAACGTGCCGGACAACAGGAAGGAGAAGTCACATGCCAGATACCAAGGTCTACCTGCTTGATGGCGGCACGCTGGTGCTGGACGGGTTTCACATCTGGTGGAACAAGGGACCGGGAGGAGAGGTTCGCTTCCCCGTCTATTCGGTGCTCGTCGATCATCCGCAAGGCAAGTTCCTGATCGACACCGGCTACGACTACGACCATGTGCAGAAGGTGCTGCCGTTCGAGAAGCCGCAGCAGACAGAGCAGCAGACCATCCCCGGCGCGCTCAAACTGCTCGGATTGGAGCCCAAGGACATCGACGTCCTGTTCAATTCGCATTTCCATTTCGACCATGTGGGCGGCAACAAGTTTTTCCCCGACGTCAAGAAGATCTGCCACAAGGATGAGATGCCGCAGGCGGCCAACTGCCAGTCCTTCGAAGTGCTCGGCTATTCCGATCTGGCTTTCTCCACCGAGGTGGCCGAAGCGCGCGGCATGACCGATCAGCTCGATGCCGGCCAGACAGCCGGCAACACCAGTTTCGAGTTCGTCGAGGGCGATGTGGAACTCGCGCCGGGGGTGACGCTGATTTACACGCCGGGCCACACGGTCGGGCATTATTCCCTGCTGGTCGAGTTCGACACGCGCCGTCCGCTGCTGCTGACGCTCGATGCCGCCTATACCCGCAAGAACTATGAAAACGACATCAATGCCGGGTTCCACATCGACCCTGTGGCGGGCGTGGAATCGATGCGCCGTCTCAAAAAGATCGAAGAGGACAAGAACGCCGAGGTGCTGTTCAGCCACGATCCGGAGAGCTTCAAGGAATATCGGACCGGCGTGAATTTCTACGGCTGAGGAGGGGAATTGCATGATGTATGATGAGTCAAGGGCGCCAGTCTTCACACTGACGTCCGGGCCCGTGGACGCCTACCCGGAAGTATTGCGCGCGCTCGGACGGACGGTGCTGTACGACTACGATCCGGCGTTCCAGGCGTTCTATGAGAACGTTGCGCTGAAGGCGCAAAAGGCGATGAGGACCGGCGCTCCGCCGCTGATACTGCAGGGCGAGCCGGTGATGGCGCTCGAAGGCGCTGCCGCCTCTCTCATCGCCAGGGAGGATGTGGTTCTCAACCTGGCCTCCGGGGTCTACGGCAAGGGTTTTGGCTATTGGGCGGCACGCTATGCCAAGAAGGTCGAAGAGATCGAGGTGCCCTATGACAGTGCCATCGATCCCGAACAGGTGCGTGCCTTCCTCAAGGCGCATCCGGAGATCGCGGTTGTCTGCGTCTGTCACCACGACACGCCATCGGGCACGCTGAACGACATCGAAGCGATTGGCGCGATCGCGGCGGAGGCGGGCGCATTGCTGCTTGTCGATGCGGTTTCCTCCTGGGCCGGTATGCCCACAAGCGCGGCCGCCAGCCAGGCTGCGGTTTATGTCACCGGACCGAACAAGTGCCTCGGCTGCCCGCCCGCGCTGTCGCTGGTCGCGGTCTCGGACGCTGCCTGGGCCAAGATCGAGGCAAATCCCGACGCTCCCTTCGCCTCAATGCTCAGCTTCACCGACTGGAGGCATGCGTGGAAGAAGACCGAACCGTTTCCCTTCACGCCATCGGTGTCGGAGATCAACGGACTGGACGCGGCCCTCGATCGCTACCTTGAGGAAGGACCGGAAGCGGTATGGGCGCGTCATGCGCTTACCGCCCGGATCTGCCGTGAAGGGATCAAGGCCATGGGCATCGAGCTTTGGCCGATACGTGAAGAGATCGCTTCGCCCACAACCACGGCGGTTCGGATGCCCGAAGGCATCGACGCCGGCACGGTGCTGGCGGCAGCGCGTGCGCGCTACGGCGTGTCCATGTCCGCGGGCCGTTCCGAAACGCTCGGGAAACTGGTGCGGATCGGCCATATGGGGCCCACCGCCCAGCCGGTCTACGCCTTGGTCGCGATCGCCGCGATAGGCGGGGCGCTGAAGTCCGCGGGCGCGCAGGTGGACGTGCCGGCGGGACTGGCGGCGGCGCAGGCCGTCTGGGACGCGGCAATCGATCAATGATGCCGGTGACGGCAAACAGGGAAAGGAATGCGAGATGAGTACAAGTCTTAAGGGCAAGACCGCCGTCGTGACCGGTGCCGCACAGGGTATCGGCAAGGCAATCGCCAGGGCGCTTGCGGAGGCCGGGGCGAAGGTGGTGATCTCCGACATCAATGGCGAAGGCGCAAAGTCGGCGGCAGCCGAGATCGGGCATGGCGCCAAGGGTGTGGCCTGCGATGTCACCGACGTAGAACAGGTCAACACGATGCTGGAGGACGCCGCCGAGGATGGTGCGATCGACATCCTCGTCAACAACGCCTCCATCGTTCCCTTCATCGCATGGGACGATGTGGATCTCGCCCATTGGCGGCAGATCGTGGACACCAACCTGACCAGCGTCTTCATCGCCAGCCGCAAGGCCACCGACATGATGCGCGCGGCCGGGCGCAAGGGCACGGTGCTCAATATCGGCTCCAACGCCTTTTATGCGGGCACGCCCAACATGTCCGCCTATGTCGCAGCCAAGGGCGGCGTGGTCGGCTTTACCCGTGCCCTGGCCACTGAACTTGGAAAGGACGGGATCAGGGTCAACGCGGTGATGCCGGGTCTGACCGAGTCCGACGGGGTGAAGGCCAGCCCTCATAATGAAGCCTTCGGCTTTGTCGAGATGCTTCAGGCGATGCCCGGCAAGGGTCAGCCAGAGGATATCGCCAAGGTCGTTGCGTTCCTCGTCTCCGACGATGCCGGCTGGATGACCGGTCAATGCGTCAATGTCGATGCCGGGATGGTCCGTCTTTAGCGGCGCAACCCGGTTCGAGCGGCCGGGTCCGATAGCGCATCGCATCCCGGAAGCCTCGGTACATCGCGTGGCCCGGCGGATAACAGTCGCGTCCGCCGGGCTTGCCAAGTCGGGCTTGCCAAGCCGGGTTTCGGGCGTGATGGAGGGTCGCCGGGAAAAGGCTCGGCAGGCCGTGCCGTTCGCCGCTTCGCCAACACATCGGCCGGACGCCATGGCTTCATCTCAAGCCTTGGTCCCAAAGAAAAAACCATTGATATCGCCGGTTGCATCTCCCGCGCCAACTGGCCGTGACCATTTGCTGGTGCCGGCAGCGTGCCGTAGCACGTCGGTTTGACCGACCGCTTTACATCGATTTGCACTGCCGGCATCTTTTCCGTCATTTGGGTGCAGTTGGTGCAACATATGATCGAATTCGACAGCAAGCTCGCACGGACATTTTTATACGTATGCCAGGAGCGAACGCTGAGGGCCGCGGCCTACAGCCTCGACCTCGAGCCCTCATCCGTGAGCCGCCAAATCAACACACTGGAAACACAGCTCGGCCTGCCCCTTCTCGAACGGAGCCGCAAGGGGGTCGTTCCGACAGAGGCCGGACGGCTTTTGCTGGACCATCTGCGGCGGCAGCGCGCCGACAATGAAGCGTTGCTGTCGGACTTTGACGCGCTGCGTGGCATGCAGCGCGGCGAGATCGTGATCGCCATTGGCGACGGCTTTATCAGCGATTTCATGGCCAATGCGCTTCCCAGTTTTCGGGCCGCACTCCCCGGCATTTCGTTTCAACTGCTCAGCGGCTCGACCGAGAAAGTTGCGAAGCTCGTGCGCGAGGACGTCGCGCATTTCGGGTTCGCGTTCAATCCAGACCGCGAACAGGCCTTGCGTGTGATCGAGCGCGTGCGCCAACCATTGGAAGTGCTGCTCAGCCCCCAGTCGAAACATGCCGGATCCGGCGTCGCCATGTCGATGTCTCAACTGACCGAGATTCCCCTCGCGCTTCCCAGGCCCGATTTTGGCATCGGAACACTGCTGCGAGAGACTGAGGCCACCTATGGCGTGCGGCTGTCGGGGCTGGTCGAGACAGACTCACTGGCCGTGCTGCGGAACTTCGTGCGCGAAGACATCGGCGCGACGATCCTGCCAGCCTTTGTCGTCGCGCGCGAGTTGGCGGACGGCCATGTCGTGACCGTGCCTCTCGATATTCCCGAGTTGCAAAAGGGCGAGGCGACAATCCTTGTCAGGACAGGACGGCGGTTGCCCGAGGCTGCGTCACGCCTTGCGACCCATGCAGCGCGCGCAATGCTGGCGTTCAGGCGCAAAATCCAAGTGCCGAACGTTGCGCCCAATGCAACATAAAACTCTATCCCATGCAATTTACGGCTCGCACATCATGCCTATTGTCTCGCCGGCAACGATGCGCCAAGGGAGGTGAGTTCCATGATCTTGAAGAAACTTTTTTCCGCGACGGCTGGTTTGGCCATTGCGGTGGCTTTGGGCCAGGCTGCCTCGGCAGAAACCCTGCGTCTTGCCTCGCAAGGCGACGCAACGAGCCTTGATCCGCACAGCCACAATGAGAGTTTCACGAACTACTTTCTCGCGAACGTCTACGAGGGGCTCGTCGGCCGCGACAAGAATTTCAACATTGCCGGCCAGCTTGCCGAAAGCTGGGAACAGGTTGATGCGACCACATGGAGGTTCAACCTTCGATCCGGCGTCACGTTTCACGACGGGTCGGCCTTTGCGGCCGACGATGTGATCTTCTCGATGAACCGGGCCCTTGCGGACACCTCCAACTTCAAGCACGTGCTGGCTTCCGTCGACAGCTTCACCGCCATCGACGACCGGACCGTCGAGATCGTGACCAAGGCTCCCAACCCGATCCTGCTGAACGATTTCCTGGACCTGATGATCGTGGACAAGCAGTGGGCAGAAGCCAACGGGTCGGAAGAGCCGATCAATCTCCAGGCCGAGGAGAAGGCCTTCTCCGCAACCAATGCCAACGGTACGGGTCCGTTCCGCGTGGTCAGCCGGACTCAAGGCGAGAAGACGGAGTTGGCGGCCAACCCGAATTATTGGGGTGAGAGGGGAAATGTGACCGAAGTCGTCTTCACTCCGATCAACAACGCCTCGACGCTGGTGTCGGCCCTGTTGTCCGGTGAAGTCGATGTTGTCATGCCGCTTCCGCTTCAGGACATTCCGCGCGTCGAATCGGCCGATGGCGTCAAGGTGGTCTCCAGTCCCGAGGCACGCACCATGTATATCGGCATGGACCAGTGGCGTGACCAGATCATTGAGAGCCCTGTCGAAGGCAACCCGTTCCTGGACCTTCGTGTGCGTCAGGCATTCGCACACGCCATCAATGCGGAGGCAATCATTGATCGCGTGATGCAGGGTCAGGCGACACTGGCCACGCAATATGTGATGGACAAGGTGAATGGCTACAATCCGGACCTGACCCGTCTGCCCTACGATCCCGAGAAGGCCAAATCGCTGTTGGCGGAAGCCGGCTATCCAGACGGTTTCGAGCTGACGATGGACTGTTCGACCGACCGCTATGTGAATGACGGTCAGATTTGTCAGGCAACAGTCAGCCTGCTGGCGCAGGTCGGCATCAAGGTGAACCTGCTGGCGCAGCCGAAGGCACAGTTCTTTCCCAAGGTCGTCTCGCCGGACTTCGGCACCTCGTTCTTCCTGCTGAGCTGGACGCCGTCGACGATGGACAGCCTCAACGTCTTCCAGAACGTGCTGGGCACGCGCGACCTGGACAATGGGCGGGGCGCCTGGAACATCTCCGGTTGTTCGGTCCCGGAAGCTGATGCGCTGGCAGCGGAGGCTGCCACCATGATGGACGCGGATGCGCGTGAGAAGCTGCTGCAGGACGCGATGGCGCTGATGGTGGACAATGTCTGTCTGGTGCCGCTGCATGTGCAGCAACTGGTCTGGGGCGTTGCCCAAAACATCGACGTCGTACAACACCCCACGTTCGAGTTCCCCCTGGAACACTTCAACGTGAACTGATGCACGCTGTGTGGCCTGGTTGTGACCAGGCCACCCGCCAAGCCGAGACGCTCTTCAAATGGTCCATGTGATAGCTCGCCTCTTGCAGGCCTGTCTGGTCATGCTTTGCGTCGCTCTGGTCGGATTCCTGGTGTTCCAGTTCGTCGGCGATCCGGTGCTGGCGCTTGTCGGACAGGAAACCTCGATCGCGGATCGTGAGGCGCTCCGCGAGAGCCTTGGCCTCAACGATCCGATTCTGGTCCAGTACGCCCGCTTTGTCGGCGACGCGTTGCAGGGTGATTTGGGGATCTCGTACAGCTTCAACCGAGACGTCTCCGAGATGATCGCCGAACGTCTGCCCGCGACGATCGAGCTTGTATTGCTGTCCGGTCTTCTCGCGCTGGTGATCGCGATTCCCGCGGGCATCTACACGGGCATCAACCGCAAGGGCGGCTGGGCGCAGGCCCTGATGGCCCTGTCCGTCATCGGTGTCTCGATTCCCTCCTTCCTGCTCGGCATCCTGATGATCCTCGTCTTTTCGGTGTGGCTCAACTGGCTCCCGTCTTTCGGCCGCGGCGATGTGGCAGGGGCGTTCGGCTTCCGGTCAAGCCTCTTCACGCTCGATGGCTTGAGTCACGCCTTGATGCCCGCCGCCGTGCTGTGCCTGTTCCAGATGGGCGTCATCCTGCGGCTGGTCCGCGCGGAGATGCTGGAGGTTCTGCGCACCGACTATATCCGCTTTGCATGGGCTCGCGGTTTGCCGGCGCGTTCCGTGTATCTGCATCACGCACTCAAGAACACGCTGGTCCCGGTGATAACGGCGATCGGTCTGCAACTGAGTGCTCTGTTCGCCTTCTCGATCATCACCGAGCGCGTCTTCCAGTGGCCCGGAATGGGATCGCTGCTGCTGCATGCGATCGAACAAAGCGACATCCCGCTTTTGGCCGCCTACCTCATCTTCGTCGGGCTGGTCTTCACCGTTTCCAACCTTGTCGTCGATGCCCTTTATGCGCTGATCGATCCGCGCATTCGGCATGGAGGCGGTTGAGCCATGCTGAACAGGATAAAGTCGGACTTCTGGTACGAACTGCTGTCGTCTCCGGTTACCGTCATCTCGGCCTTGACCATCATCGTTCTGGTTCTGGCCTGCGCATTTGCCCCCTGGATCGCGCCGCACACGCCGTTTGATCCGAGCACGATCTCGATCCTCGACAACAATCTGCCACCGGCCTGGGAAGATGGCTCCGACCCTCGATTTGTTCTGGGGACCGACATGCAGGGACGCGACGTGCTCTCGGCGATGCTCTATGGCGGCCGGATTTCGTTGCTGGTGGGGCTGGGGGCGGTCGCCCTGTCCACCCTGATCGGCCTGGTCGTCGGGCTGCTTGCCGGCTTTTTCGGTGGCATCACGGACACGGTGCTCATGCGGGTCGCCGAGGTCCAGTTCGCGTTTCCGCCAATCCTGATCGCACTGCTGTTGAACGGTATCCTGAAGACCGCGCTTCCTGCGGATGTGTTCGCCACGGCCGCCGTGCCCATCATGATTCTGGCGATCGGCCTGGCGGGATGGGTGCAGTTCGCGCGGATCGTGCGTGCCTCGACGATGGTTCAGCGCGACCAGGATTACGTCACGGCTTGTCACGCGATCGGACTGCCGAACCATACGGTCATCTTGCGCCACATCCTGCCGAACGTGCTGGGGCCCGTTCTCGTGCTGGCCATGTTGCAGATCGCTGTGGCTATCGTAACCGAGGCAACCCTGTCCTTTCTCGGCCTGGGCACACCCCTGACCGAACCGTCCCTTGGGGCGCTCATCCAGGCCGGCAGCCAGTTCCTGTTCTCCGGCATCTGGTGGGTGGTCATCTTTCCCGGCCTCATGCTGCTGGCGATGGTGATCGCCTTCAATCTCGTGGCCGATTGGTTTCGCGACTATCTCAATCCGAGGCTGCGATGACCGCTCCCCTGCTCAGCATAGAAGCGCTCTGCGTCGGATTTCCGCACCGCCTCGGCGATTTCGTCGCCGTGGACGGCTTCACCATGGACCTGAACAAGGGAGAAATCGTTGGCCTGATCGGAGAGAGCGGCGCCGGCAAGTCGACGGTCGGAAACGCCGTGATCGGCCTTCTCAGCCATCCGGGCCGGATCACCGCGGGGCGCATCGTTCTGCAAGACCAGGACCTCGCCGCACTTTCTGCCAAACAGATGGAGGTTCTGCGGGGCCGCCGCATCGGCATGATATTTCAGGATCCGATGACATCGCTCAATCCGCTGATGACCGTTGGGGCGCAGTTGGCGGAATCGATTTCGATCCTGCAGAACAAGTCCCTGTCAGAAGCGCGCATCGAGGCCGCCAAGCGCCTCGGGGATGTCGGCATCCCGGACGCCGATACCCGGATGCACCAGTATCCGCACGAGTTTTCGGGCGGGATGCGCCAGCGAGTCGTGATCGCGCTGGCGCTTGCAGGCGACCCGGATCTGTTGATTGCCGACGAGCCGACGACAGCGCTCGATGTATCTGTGCAAAAGCAGGTGCTCGACCTGATCCGGAGCATCTGCAGGCAACGCCAGCTTGGCGTGATCCTTGTAACGCACGACATGGGCGTCATCGCTGAAACCGCAGACCGGGTCTGCGTGATGCGCCACGGAAAATTGGTGGAAACGGGCGTGACGGCCGATGTCCTGGGCAGCCCCAAGGCGGAGTACACCAAGCAGCTGATAGCGGCGATTCCCAGTATCACCGAACGCGAGGAGCGGTTCCGCAACCCCGCCAGGCGCACCGGAGAGATCGACGCCTGGCTGCTGCAGGCGCATGACCGCGAGGAAAATGGCGCCTTCCTCAGGAGTTCGGCGCTGGTGAAGGAGTTTCCCGCCAAGGGGGCTTCATTCAGGATCCGGCCTCCGGCATTCCGGGCCGTTGACGTCCCCCCGCTCGAGATCGCACGGGGCGAGGTTCTGGGGCTGGTTGGTGAGAGCGGTTCGGGCAAGTCCACGCTCGGACGGCTCTTGACGGGGCTGCTGCCCATCACCGAAGGGGCGGTGACCTACACCGACCATGGCGACATTTCAGCCCTGCGCCAAGCCGCGCAGCGCAAGAGGTTCCGGCGCGATGTCCAGGTTGTCTTCCAGGACCCCTATTCTTCTCTGAACAGCCGACTCCGCGTGGATCATATCCTGTCCGAGCCGATCAGGTTCCACGGGCTCGCAAGCCGGGCGCAGACACCAAGGCTCGTCGGCGCCCTTCTTGAACGGGTGGGATTGAAGGCGGCAGACGGCCGGAAGTACCCGCATCAATTCTCGGGCGGTCAGCGCCAGAGGATCTGCATCGCGCGTGCACTCGCCGTGCGTCCACGGTTCCTTCTATGTGACGAGCCGACATCGGCGCTCGATGTCTCGATCCAGGCGGAAATGCTGGCTCTGCTCATGGAGCTCAGACGCAGTCTGGGGCTGACGATGCTCTTCGTCAGCCACGACCTTGCCGTCGTGCGCCAGGTCTCGGATCGCGTCGCGGTCATGCAGCGCGGCAAGATCGTTGAACTGCGCGAGTCCGAAGCGCTTTTTGATGCGCCTGAGCACGAATACACCAGGCATTTGTTGAACACCGCCCCGCGCGTTCAGATCGAAACGAGGAATTTGGAGGAAGCGCTCTGATGTCGCAACCAGTCGGTTTGATCGGTCTCGGTGCCATGGGCGGCAGCATGGCGGCACGGCTGCTGGAAACGGGGCACGAAGTCGTCGGGTACGACGCTCTGCCAGAAGCGCGGGAACGGGCGGCGCGCGTCGGAGCGGTCATTGCCGATCATCCAGCGGCGGTGGCCAAGGCAGTCGATGTGCTGATCCTGTCGCTGCCCAAGGCGCAGTTCGTCGATGACGTGATGTCGGATGTGGGGCCGCATCTGTGCAAGGGGGCGGTCGTGCTGGACACGACAACCTCCGAGCCGGAAACCAGCCGAGCTCACGCGATGAAAGGGGCCGGGCACGGTTATGCGTTTCTCGACGCGCCGGTCAGCGGCGGGCCTGCGGCCGCCCGGTCCGGCGCCATGACCATGATCGTTGGCGGCGATGGCGCAGCGCTGGAAAAGGCGAAGCCGGTGCTGAAGGATTTGACGTCAAAGCTCTTGCACATTGGTCCGTCGGGTGCGGGCAACGTCGCCAAAATTGCCAACAACCTGCTGTGCGCCGCCAATCTGGCTCTGGTCAGCGAAATGGTGCATCTGGCCGCGCGCGCCGAGGTTTCGGCCGCAGACCTGCTGGCGGGCGTCAATGCCGGTTCCGGGCGAAGCGGCGTCAGTGAGGTGAATTTTCCACGCTGGATTTTGAACGGCAGCTACGATTCGGGCTTCACCATGGGGCTGATGCGTAAGGATATCGGCCTGGCGCGCGATCTGGCGGACAAATTCGGCCTCGATCTGCCTGCGATGAAAGCCATCGCCGACATTTGGGAAGAAAGCCGCGACAGGCTCAGCGACAGCGCCGATTTCAACGAGATTTTCAAGTACGAGAAAAGCCATGACTGATCGTGCCGCCATGTTTCAGACGCTGTGCGAGGAACTCGGGCTTGGCCAACGACCCCAAAGCATTGTCGGCGGAGAGCTTGTGGATGGGGCAGGGGCGATGATCACCTTGCAAGATCCGTTCAGCCTGTCGACTCTCGCCGTCTATGCGGATTGCGCCGGCGCAATCGCAAACCGCGCTTGCGATTGCGCGGAAACCGCGCAACGCACTTGGATTGGCGATTTCACGCCGGCTGCACGCGGCAACGTCATGCAGAGCGTTGCCTCTGCAATCGAGGCGCGGACCGAGACCCTGGCAAAGCTCGAGGCTCTTGTGGCGGGCAAGCCAATTCGCGACTGCCGGATCGAGGTGGCCAAAGTCGTTGAGATGTTCCGCTATTATGCCGGCTGGGCAGACAAGCTGCACGGCGAGGTCATTCCGGTTCCGTCGGGTCACCTCAACTACACCCTGCGAGAGGCGATTGGCGTCGTCTTTCAGATCACCCCCTGGAACGCGCCGATCTTTACGGCCGGCTGGCAGATCGCCCCGGCGATTGCCTGCGGCAATGGCGTGGTGATCAAACCGAGCGAGTTGACGCCCGTCACAACCATCGCTCTGGTCAGGCTTGCCGAAGAGGCGGGGTTGCCGAAGGGCCTGGTCAATGTCCTTGCCGGTCTCGGTCCGACGGCAGGTGCAGCTGCGATTGCCCACAAGGCGGTCGGCAAAGTTGTCTTCGTCGGTTCGCCCGCCACGGGTCGGCGGGTGGCCGAAGCAGCGGGCGCAGCGCTGAAGCCTGTCGTTCTTGAGCTTGGCGGAAAGTCCGCCAACATCGTGTTTGACGATGCCAATCTCCAACATGCGGCGTTGGGCGCGCAGGCAGCCATCTTTTCCAGCGCCGGACAAAGCTGCGTGGCCGGCTCACGATTGCTGGTCCACAAGGATATCCACAGCCGGCTGATCGACATGATCGCGTCCGGCATGAACGACATCACGTTGGGCGATCCGCTGGATGATGCGACCGAGATCGGTCCGATCAGCAACGCCCGCCAGTACGAGTTCGTCGGTGCCATGATTGCAGACGCAAAACAGGGTGGCGCAACCGTACGCACCCGGTCGACGCGACCGCAGAGCGGCTTTTTCGTCCCGCCCACCGTGCTTGATGGATTGAGCCATCAGGCAAAAGCCGCGCAGACCGAGATCTTCGGACCTGTCGTGACGGCAATTCCGTTTGCGAACGAGGCCGAGGCCATCGAGATTGCCAATTCCACGGAGTTCGGCCTGGCAGGCGCCGTCTGGACGTCCGACGTGGGACGGGCGCATCGCGTATCGCAAGCGGTGCGCGCGGGTACGTTCTGGATCAACAGCTACAAGGCCATTCATGTTTCATCGCCGTTCGGCGGATCGCGCGAGTCCGGGTTTGGCCGTTCCAGCGGGACCGACGCGCTGATGGAATACACCAGTCCGAAGAGCATCTGGCTCGACAGCGGCGAAATACCGAAAATCGCCTTTGGTTATGTTTCGTGACGCAAGCGAACGCGCGGACAACGGCGAACCCGATCGGCCCCGTGGGCTCTGTTCCGGCGGACGCCGGCTTTTTCACCTCGCGACATCCGGTCTGGACAGGCTGGCGCAGAAACCTGCACCGATATCCGGAGCTGGCCTACCAGGAGCACAGGACGTCGGAATTCGTCGCCCAACGGCTGACAGACATGGGGATCGCGGTGCAGCGCGGATATGCAGGCACGGGTCTGGTCGGGGTTTTGAAGACGGGCGACGGTCCCAACATCGGATTGCGGGCCGACATGGACGCCTTGCCGATTGTCGAGGAGGGTCGGCAGGATTACAGATCCGTCAATGATGGCGTGATGCATGCATGCGGGCACGATGGGCATACAACCATGCTGCTGGCGGCCGCAGAGTATCTTGCGCGCACCAGACGATTCCAGGGCACCGCCACGTTCATTTTCCAGCCGGCCGAGGAATGCGAGGCCGGCGCTCGACGGATGATCGAGGACGGCCTCTTTGCCGATCATCCGGTGGACGAAGTCTTTGCCCTGCACAATTGGCCCGGTCTCGCCGCCGGGGAGGTTTCGGTCCGCGCCGGTCCCCAGATGGCGGGTTTTGACACGTTTGACATCACGATCACAGGGCGCGGCAGTCACGCGGCAATGCCCCAGGAAGGCACCGATGCCGTCGTCGCGTCCGGACAGCTGATCGGTGCGCTTCAATCGATTGTCTCACGTTCGCTTGATCCGCAATCGGCCGCCGTTCTGAGCATCACGCAAGTCCACGCGGGAGATGCATACAACGTCATTCCCCAAGCCGTTCGACTGGCCGGCTGTACGCGTTTCTTCGACACCGCGGTGAAGAACCGGTTGAAAACGCGCATGAGGCAGATCTGCACCGGAATCGAAGTGCAGCATGGTGTCTCGGTCTCGCTCGACTACAAACCGGTCTATCCGCCGACCATCAATCATCTGCGAAGCCAGCAGATGGCGGCGGACGTGGCAAGAACGATTGTCGGCGACACGCTCGTTCACGACGATCAGAACCCGTCGATGGCGTCGGAGGACTTCGCCTTCATGCTGGAGCAAGTGGCGGGCGCCTATCTCTGGTTGGGCAACGGCCCGGTCGCAAGTTTCGGTGCGCTGCACACGCCGACCTATGACTTCAATGACGCCATCCTGCCCACCGGCGCGCGGATTCTGGCGGCCTTGGTCGAAACGGACAGGCGATGATGCGTCCGGACAATCGCCGAGGGTGGAGCGTTCTGTTGTGAGATCGAACCGTTCCGCCGGGCAGGTTTGGTTCGATCTCTCGACAGAACGCTCCAAGCGGCTTCGATGCTTCAGGGCAGACCGCCTGAGTGTCCAATTCGACCGTCAGCGGCAGTCGATGACCGGTGATGCGTGATCGCATCGCATCCGTGGGCGGAAAGCAGCGGGCGGCACCTGCCGCCCGCCGGTCGTGGGCTGGCGATCAGCTTTCCGGCGTCAGGCAGTCCTTGAACGACGTCGTCATGTTGCGGATCAGCTCGAAATAGAGGTCCGGGCCCTTTTCCAGTTCCGCACCGAGCGGGTCGAGCACACCGGACTTCGCCGCTGTTCCCTCGATCACCGTCGAGACCAGTTGCGGCTCGAACTGCGGCTCCGAGAACACGCAGGCGGCCCCGGCATCCCGGACGGTCTCGCGCAGCTCTGCGATGCGTTCCGCGCCCGGCATCACCTCGGGCGACACCGTGATCGAGCCGGCGGCTTCCAGGCCGAAACGGTTTTCGAAATAGTGGTACCCGTCGTGGAAGACGATGAAGCCCCGGCCCGAAAGCCCGGCAAGTTCGGTCTCCACGTCGGCGATCAGCGCATCGAGCCTGGCTTCAAGCGCCCCGGCATTGGCCTCATAGGTTGCGGCATTGGCCGGATCGGCTTCGACAAGCGCTTGCCGGATCTCGTGGACAAGCGCCTTGGCGTTCATCGGATCGAGCCAGATATGGGGGTCGGCGCCATCATGGCCGTGCCCATGGTCGTGATCATGCCCGGCTTCCGCCATATCCTCTTTCTCGTGATCGTGATCATGCCCGGCTTCTGCGGTCTCCTTGTCGTGATCATGATCGTGGTCGTGTCCATGGTCGTGGGCCTGCTCGTCATCGTCCCCATGATCGTGCGCGTCAAAGGCGCCGCCCTCACGGAACTCCAGCTTGACCAGATCGTGGGCATCCATCAGCTCCACGATCGTCGCATCCGCCGCGACGCTTTCAAGCGCGCCTTCCAGGAAGGCTTCCAGCTCTTGGCCGACCCAGAAGACGACGCCGGCGGACTGCAGCATCGTCGCTTCGGAAGGGCGCATCGCGTAGGTGTGCGGGGAGCCGGCACCCTGAACGATCAGGCCCGGCTCACCGACGCCTTCCATGACCCCGGCCACAAGCGAATGGATCGGCTTGATCGAGGCGACCACATTGATCTCGGCCTGAGCGGCGACGGCCGACGCGGTCAGCAATGTCGAGGCCAGAAGGGTTGATTTCGCAAGGCGCATATTGTTCTCCCTGTTTGCACCGGTGTGGCGAGGGCGATCCCTCACAACGTGATTGCGTAATGATATAACGTGTGCGATACCGTCGCAACCGGTTTTGCACCGATTGCCGCGACCATGCGAGCTTGATATCTCGAACCGATGTTGAAACGACCCGACCCACTTGTGACGCTCGATGGCGCGGGCATCTGCCGCGACGGCCGGTGGCTGGTGCGCGGGGTCAGCTGCACGGTCGACCCCGGAGAAATCGTCACGCTGATCGGCCCCAACGGATCGGGCAAGTCGACGACGGCGAAGATGGCGCTCGGCATATTGAAGCCCGACGAGGGCTCGGCGAAACGCCGCGACGGTCTGCGGATCGCCTATGTGCCGCAATCGCTGGCCATCGACTGGACGCTGCCCCTGGCTGTCGACCGCTTCCTTCGGCTGACCGGCCCGATCGGCAAGGCCGAGGCTGCCGATGCGCTGGCGGCCACCGGGGTCCGCCATCTGGCCCGTGCCGAGGTGCGCACCCTGTCCGGCGGCGAATTCCAGCGCGTGCTTCTGGCTCGCGCCATTGCGCGCAAGCCCGATCTTCTGGTGCTGGACGAACCGGTTCAGGGCGTCGATTTCACCGGTGAGATCGCGCTCTACGAACTGATCAAGTCCATCCGGGACCGGCTCAATTGCGGCGTCCTGCTGATCTCCCATGACCTGCACGTCGTCATGGCGGCGACGGACCGCGTGATCTGTCTTAACGGCCATGTGTGCTGTTCGGGCACGCCGACGGCCGTCGCATCGAGCGCGGAATACAAGGCGTTGTTCGGCGCCCGCGCGGCTTCGACGCTGGCCGTCTATGAGCACAGTCACGACCACACGCACCTGCCGGACGGGCGCGTGCAGCATGCCGACGGCACGATCACGAACCATTGTCACCCCGGCGACGGACACCATCCCGGCCCAGACGCGCTCCACAACAAGGGTGATGGCGATGTTCGATGATTTCTTCATGCGCGCGCTCATCGCCGGCATCGGCGTCGCTCTGGTCGCCGGTCCGCTGGGCTGTTTCATTGTCTGGCGCCGGCTGGCCTATTTCGGCGACACGCTGTCCCACGCGGCCCTTCTGGGCGTCGCGCTGGCATTCCTGTTCGAGGTGAACATCACCGCCGCGGTCTTTGCGGTGTCGGCCTGCGTGTCGATCGCCCTTTTGCTGCTCCAGCGCGGCGCGACACTGTCCGCCGATGCCCTTCTCGGTCTTTTGGCGCACGCGTCGCTGGCGCTCGGGATGGTCGTTCTGGCCTTCCTGACCTGGGTGCGTTTCGATCTGATGGGGCTTTTGTTCGGCGATATACTGGCCGTCTCCAAATCGGATCTGGCCACCATCTGGCTCGGCGGCGCGGTGGTTCTCGGCATTCTGGCCGCCATCTGGCGTCCGCTGTTCGCGGCGACCGTCAACAGCGAACTGGCCGAGGCCGAGGGCATGAACCCAGCCCGCGCCAATATCATCTTCATGCTGTTGATGGCCGCTGTGATCGCGATCGCCATGAAGATCGTTGGCGTGCTTTTGATCACGGCCATGCTGATCATTCCGGCCGCAACCGCCCGCCGCTTCGCCGCCGGGCCCGAGCAGATGGCTGTTCTCGCCGCGCTCATCGGCGCAGCGTCGGTCGTCGCCGGCCTTTTCGGATCGCTCGAATGGGACACGCCGTCCGGCCCGAGCATCGTCGTGGCGTCACTGGGCTTCTTCCTGCTGTCGCTTGTGCCGACCGGGCGGCGTTTGACCCGTGGACGTGATCGTCCGGCGACCGAGCCGCGCCACGGTGCGAAAGGATAATCGGGATGCAGCACGGCCATGCTTCCGACGCCCTGACGAAGAATCAGGCCCTTGTGATGGGCGCCCTGTCCAACGCGGGCGGCCCGCTGAGCGCCTACACGATCCTGGACCGGTTGCGCGATGACGGTCTTCGTGCGCCGCTGCAGGTCTATCGCGCGCTGGACAAGCTGGTCGAGTTCGGGCTCGTCCACCGGCTGGAAAGCCTCAATGCGTTCGTGGCGTGCCGCCACCCGGGATGCGACGGCCACCAATTCACGGCCTTCATGATATGCGATGATTGCGGAAGCGTGATCGAGATCGCCGACAATGCGCTGGCCGGGCGCCTGAAAGGGTTGGCCCAGGACGCCGACTTCGTTCTGGAGAAGTCGACGGTCGAACTGCGCGGCTTGTGCGCGGGATGCCGTCCGGCATAGGGTTTACCGTTCCTGTCCGTCGCCACACCGCGAAGGAGGAAGACTACAGCCGCCGCAGCAGCCCCAGAACGAAGACCGCGCCCAGGGCGGTCGTGACAATGCCGATCGGCAGTTCCTGCGGCATCAACAGGGTGCGCGCGGCTATGTCGCTGGCGAGCAGCAGACAGGCGCCGATAATCGCCGACATGATGATCAGCCCTTTGTGCATCGGGCCCACGAACCCGCGTGCGAGGTGTGGAACCATCAGGCCCACAAATCCGATCACGCCGGTGATCGAGACGAAGGCGGCGGTCGCAAAGGCGCAGACGAGAAAGGTGATCCGGCGCATCGCGTCGACGTTCACGCCCAACGTCCTGGCCGTGTCGTCACCGGCGAGCAGCGCGTCGAGCCGGCGATAGCTGACCTGCGCGAAGACGAAGATCACGACCGCGCCGGCAAGCGCGATGGGGAGCAGATCCCAGCGGGCGAGACCCAGCCCGCCGAGCGTCCAGAACAGGACCGAATGCGCTGCCCGCTGATCGCCGGCAAAGACGAGATAGTTGGTCACCGCCATGAACAGGAACGATACCGCCAGACCGGCGAGGATCAGCCGTGCCGGTCCCTGATCGCGCAGACGCGCGACCAGAACCAGTACGATGGCCGAGGCGAGCATGCCGCCGACAAAGGCGGCGATGGGCAGAGTCCATATGCCAAGCACATCGCCCGTCACGGTGATGACGAGCACGGCGCCGGCCGCGGCGCCCGAGGAAAGGCCGAACAGGAACGGATCGGCGAGATCGTTTCGCGTCACGGTTTGCAGGAGGCAGCCAACCACGCCAAGCCCTGCCCCGACCATGACCGCAAGCAGCGCGCGCGGCAGCCTGAGATCGACGACGATCCGGTCGATCGGCGTCGGGCCGGCCTCGCCATAGGCCCCGGTGAGCGAGCGTGACAGCGCCTCAACAACGACACTGGCCGGAATCGGCGTGGAGCCGACCGCAATGGCGACCACGACCAGAGCTGCAAGCAGCCCCAGTGCCGGCAGGAGCCACGCCGTTGATTGCTGCATCGCCTAGGACGCGCCGCCCTGGATCGCCTTGGCGATCTTCCCGATCGCGTCGATGTTCGCCGGTCCCGGGGTGAGTTCCTCATAGCGCAGGGTCACGTAGCGCTCGTTCTTCACCGCATCGGTCTGCGACATGACGGGGTGCGCTTTCAGGAATGCCAGGAGGCCCTCGGCGCCATCGCCGCCCTGATAGTCGAGAAGGATGAGAAATTCGGGATTGGCGGCCGCAACGGCCTCCCAGGATGTGCGTCCCCAGCTTGTCTCCATGTCGCCGGTCACGTTGGTCCCTCCAGCCGCCTCGATCATGGCGGTGGTGATGGCGTATTTGCCTGCCGTGAAGGGCTGATCTTCGCCGGAATCATAAAGAAACACGCGCGTGGCTTCGCCTTCCGGCACCGATTGCCGGATGGCTTCGAGCTTGGATGTCCAGTCATCGACAAGGGCCCTTGCCTCGGCTTCCTTGCCGAACACTTTGCCAAGGCGCAGCGTGTCGTCAAACAGAAGGTCCATCGATGCCGCGGGCCGATCCTGGTCCAGGTGAATGCAGCTTTCCGTCAGAACCAGCGTCTTGATGCCCTGCGCTTCCAGTGTTTCCGGCGTCACTTCGCCGCCCGGGCGCATGCCATAATACCAGCCGGCGAAGAAGAGGTCGGGCTCGGCGGCGACAAGGTTCTCCATGGTCGGATATTTGGGTGCGAGTTCGGGAATGTCGCCCCGACGCTCGTCGAACTCGGCGCTTGTCTTGTACCAGCCCGAGATGCCGGTCACGCCGACCATGCGGTCCTGCAGGCCCAGTGCGAACGCCATGTCGGCCATGTTGATGTCGTGAACGACCATGCGCCCGGGCGCCGCCTCGAAGGTGACGAGCGTGCCGCAACTGTCAACGGTGACCGGGCACGCCATGGCGGGCGAGGCCAGCGCGGCCAACAGAAGGGTGGTGAGCAATCGTTTCATCGGAACGTCTCCATCTTTCAGCATGGCGTCGTGGAGTGTGTCGTCGGCATTGGAAGCCGGATATCCAGCGTCGGCAGATGGTAATCGTGTTCGGGGTGTTTGAGCCGGTGCATGTCGACCCCGAACACGTCGCGGACATTGGCGGTCGACAGCGTCTCGCCCGGAGGCCCGAAGGCGCGCAGGCGCCCATCGGCGAGGATTGCGACCTTGTCGGCAAAGGCATCGATCAGGGTGAGATCGTGAAGCGCGGCGACGATCGGAACGCCCATCGATGCGACGATGGCAAGCTGTTCGCCGCGAGCCAGGGGGTCGAGATGATTGGTCGGTTCGTCCAGGACCAGAAGCGACGGCTTTTGACACATGGCGCGCGCAATCCTGGCCCGCTGCCGCTCGCCGCCCGAAAGCTGGTCGAGCCGCCTTTCGGCAAGGTCGCCAAGCCCGACCGTTTCGCAGGCCCGGCGGGCCTCGTCCCGCCCTGTGCCGCCGGCGAACAGCCGCGCATGGGGCAACAGGCCGAGCGCGACATAGTCGGCAACGCTCAGCCGCCCGTCGGCTTCGTCGGACTGGCCGACATAGGCGATGCGCCGTGCCCGCTCGGCAAAGCTCATCGCCGATATGGACTTGCCATCGATCATGATCGTGCCCGTGCCGGGCGATGCAAGGCCGGCGATCATCCGGACGAGCGTGGTCTTGCCGGCGCCGTTCGGGCCAACCAGAGCGACGCACTCGCCGGCGCCGACGGAAAAGCTGATGGCTGAGACCAGCGCGTCGGCGGGGCTTCGTCCGCTCGGCCAGTAGCCGACATCGCGTAGGTCGAGAGCGGCGGTCTGGCGGGTCATTGGACCGATACGCCCGCTTCGGCCACCAGGAGCGCGGCGGGAATCCGTGCCAGCGTCTTGCCGGACAGGCCCGGCGGCCGCGATGTGGACGAGCACCAGCCATCGTCGAGCGATGCATACTGGCGGGCAAACGCGACCAGATCGTCAATGTTCGCGTCGGCGTCGATGTCGCCGAACAGATAGGTGGCCTTGTGCGAACCGAAATAGGCAACCGTGCAGGGCCGGTCGCAGCCGGCCATGCAGACCGTCCCCGAGATTGCGAAGTCCGCGCCGATGGCATCGCCGGCAAGGGTCATGGCCTTCCGAAGGCGCGCGATCAGCTCAATGCCGGGCCGGCACTGGTCGTCGGGCTCACCTCTCTTGTGACGGCACGAAACGCATACGGTTATCTTGTGGTTGGATCGATCGACCATCCGCTGCTCCGCGGGGCGGAGGGCAAAGACCGTGATGTGCGGCGCAAGGCGCCAGATCGTCTCATCATGTGTCTCTCCTCCGGACATCCCCGTCCGGTTCGAGTGAAATGATGATGGCAGGTCTCCTGACTTGCGGTTCCTCGCTTCCCCGCGCCTTCCCGGACGGACGATGCCGGCCAGTGGCATTGGTGGGGGTCGCTCTCCGCTCACAGTTGCGGGGGCAGTCACGGTTTTGGCGCCCTTGAGGCTCCTCCTCACCGTGTTCCCTTTTCATCCCGCGGACGCGCTCGGCCCGCAAGAACCATCGCGTCCACGCTAGTCCGGTTGCCGGCCGGCTTCAACTCCGAAATTGTCCGAACGCTCGATGTGCACATGCAGCGATACCGGCTGCCATGACCGTTATCGATGTTTGGGGCGACTTGCGCCTCGATGCTGCCCGCCATGGCGGGCGGGACCGGGCAATGATAAGCGTCTGCCAGGGCCACCCGGCCAAGACCATGTTCAATTGAAGGAAGCCTGCATGTCGTATGTCTTCGAACCGGCGCCGGTCCCGACAATCGCGGTGGCTGACAGCGACGACCTGGTCCCCGTGCGCCGCATCTTCTGCGTCGGCCGCAACTATGCCGCCCACGCGCGCGAAATGGGCCGTGATCCCGATCGCGAGCCGCCCTTCTTCTTCACCAAGCCGGCCGATGCGGTCGTCATGGACGGCGAGACGGTGGCCTATCCGCCGGAAACCGAAAACTTGCATCATGAAGCCGAACTGGTGATCGTCGTCGGCACCGGCGGGCGCGACATCGCCGAAGCCGACGCCCTGTCCCATGTCTGGGGCTATGCGGCGGGCAACGATCTGACCCGGCGCGATCTGCAGTCGGCGGCACGTGAACTGGGCCGCCCCTGGGACATGGCCAAAGGGTTCGACCGATCGGCGGTGATCGGGCCGGCGCATCCGGCATCCAGGGTCGGCCATCCGGACAAGGGCTTCATCCGGTTGACGGTCAATGGCGAGACCCGGCAGGATGCCGACCTGTCCGAAATGATCTGGTCGGTGCCGGAAGTCGTCTCGATCCTGTCGCACTCGATTGCCCTGCGGCCCGGAGACCTGATCATGACCGGCACGCCCGCCGGTGTCGGCCCTCTGGCCGCAGGCGATGTCTGCGTGGTCTCCATCGAGGGGCTCGGCGAAATCACGACCACGATCGGACCGCGCGGATAAGCCAATGACCCTCAAACTGCACAATTATTTTCGCTCATCCACATCGACCCGGCTGCGCGCGGCGCTCAATCTCAAGGGCGTGGACTATGACTATGTCTCCTACGCCCTGCGCGCCAAGGAGAACTATTCGCCGCGCTTTCTGGCCCTCAACCCGCAGGGCCTCGTGCCGGCGCTCGAACGCGACGACGGTACGGTGCTGACCCAGTCGCTGGCGATCATCGAATGGCTCGATGAAACGCATCCCGGGCCGGCGCTGCTGCCTCCCGATGCGGACGGGCGTGCGCGCGTGCGCGCGCTCTCCTACATGATCGCCTGCGAGGTGCATCCGCTCAACAATCTGCGTGTCCTCAACCATCTCGCCGACCGTTTCGGCGCCGATGAGGCCGGTCAGAAAGCCTGGTTCACCCATTGGGTGACGACCACGTTCGAACCGCTGGAGGCGATGCTCGCGGGCGATCCGGCGACCGGTCCGCTCTGCCATGGCGACACGCCGGGCATGGCGGACATCTGCCTTTACGCGCAGGTCTGGAACAACAGGCGTTTTGCGATCGACACCGCCCGGTGGCCGACGATCTCCGCGATCTTCGAGCGGCTTGACGCAATCGATGCTTTCCGCAAAGCCGCGCCGCCCAACCAGCCCGACGCCGCGTGACCGCGACCGACCCGGACCCGCCCGGGGGAATGCCATGAGCCGGCGCGCAATGCACGACGCTGGCGCTCAGTTCGCCGGCGCCTTGTCGTAGAGCGCCTCGATCTCGGTGCCGTAGAAATCGTAGATCTTGGCGCGGCGGACCTTCATGGTGGCCGTCACCTCGCCATCGTCATGGTCCAGTTCCTTGGGCAAAAGCCAGACCTTCTTGACCTGCTCGACGCGCGCCAGAAGCTGGTTCTGCTTGTCGACTTCGCGGTCGATCAGCGCCTTGACGTCGGCGTTTTCAGCCAGCGAACGGAACGTTGTGTAAGCGATGCCTTTCGATTCAGCCCACAGGCGCACCGTGTCCATGTCGAGCTGGATCAGCGCGACGGCATAGGGCCGCCGGTCTGCGATGACGATGCATTCCTTGATGAAGGGTGAGGCCTTCATCGTGTTCTCGATCAGCGACGGCGCCAAGTTCTTGCCCGCCGCGTTGATCATGATGTCCTTCTTGCGGTCGACGATGGAGATCGAGCCGTCGGGCGCGGCTTCCGCGACATCGCCCGTGTGCAGCCAGCCATCGGTGATGGTCTCCGACGTTGCCTCGGGATTGTTGTAATAGCCCTTGAAGACGAGGCCCGACTTGACCAGCAGTTCGCCATCGTCGGCGATCTGCCATTGCACCTCCGGCAGGAAGAAGCCGACGCGGCCTTCGCTGCCGCCCCAGTCGGGCTGGACGCTGGCCGCGCCGGTGGTTTCCGTCATGCCCCAGATCTCGCGCACATTGACGCCGATGCCGCGCAGGAAATGCACGAGATCGACCGAGATGGGCGCTGCCGCGGTGATCGCGAAACGGCAGCGGCTGAGGCCGAGATAGCTGCGGATGTGGCGGTAGACGAGCACGTCCCAGAAGGCGTTCTCCAGGCGCTGGCCCAACGACCAGTCGCGGCGCGGCGTGTCGCCGCGCTTTTTCGCCGAGGCCAGCGCCGCCATCGTGAGCGCCCGGCGGACCCGGCCGGACGTGTTGGCCTGGACCATCACGCCCGCCTGCATCTTCTCCCAGATGCGCGGCACGCCGAAAAAGATCTGCGGGGCGACATCGCGCAGATCGAGCGTGATCGTGCGCAGGGATTCGCCGAAATTCATGACGAACTGGCCGGTAAGCGCGTTGATCACCGTCATGTTTTGCTCGGCGATGTGGCACAGCGGCAGATAGCTCAAAATGTTGGTGCCCGGCGAGAAGCCGGCAAAGATCTTGGCCGCCTGCGTGCTGGCCACATAAAGGTTGCTGTGGCTGATCTCGGCCGCCTTGGGCAGGCCCGTCGAGCCGGACGTGAAGACCATCATGGCGGTCTGGTCGGGCCGGATCGACGCCTTGCGGGCATCGATCTCGGCGCCATGGTCGGCGATCGAGGCATGGCCGGCTTCCAGAAGCGCGTCGAAGCTGATCAGGCCCAGTTCGGTCTCGTGCTGCGTGCCCTTGGGTTCGAAGATGACGAGCTTGCGCAGTCTTGGCAGCTTGCCGCGCAGTTCGATGATCTTGTCGAGCTGTTCCTGATCCTCGATGAACAGGATCTCGGTGTCCGACGCGTTTACCAGATGCTCGATCTCGGCGGCGGGGCTCGTCGGATACATGCCGACGACGGTGCCGCCTGCGGCGTTGATGCCCAATTGCGCCAGCACCCATTCGCGGCGGTTCTCCGACAGGATGCCGACATGGGTGCCGTTGCCGACACCCAGATCGATCAGCGCCGCAGCCATGGCGTGCATCGTCGTTTCAAGGCCGGCCCATGTCATCTCGTTCCAGATGCCGTGGCGCTTCTGGCGCATGGCGACGGCGTCCGCGTGGGACCGGGCATGTTCGGACACGATGGCAACCAGCGGCCGGAAGCCCTTGTCGGCGAATGTGGAGACGTCGTAGCGCATCGCTTCGTCCTCAGCTCAGCCAGCGTTTGCGGCGCTTGTAGTGTTTGACTTCGCGAAAGCTCTGGCGCCCGGTGCCCCGCTCGGCAACGCCCAGATAGAAGCTGCGAATGTCGGGGTCTTCCTTCAGCTTGGCGACCGGGCCCTCGAGCACGATCTGCCCGCTTTCCATGATGTAGCCATAGTCGGCGACCTGGAAGGCGACGCCGGCATTTTGTTCGACCAGCAGGATCGATGCGCCGTCCTCTTCATTGAGGCGCCTGATGGTCGAAAAGATCTCCTCGACGATCTTCGGCGCAAGCCCGAGCGAGGGTTCGTCCATCAGGATCAGGCGCGGCTGGGCGATCATCGCGCGCCCGAATGCCAGCATCTGCTGTTCGCCGCCGGACAGATAGCCGGCGATCTGGCCGCGCCGCTCACGCAGCCGCGGGAAGAAGTCGTAAACCTTGTCATAGTCGGGCTTCCGGCTCGACCCGTCCAGCGCATAGGAGGCGGCGATCAGATTGTCGTCGACGGTCATCTCGGTGAAGATGTGCCGCCCCTCGCGGACGTGGAACATGCCGCGCTGGACGAGCTTGTCCGGCGGCACGCCCTTTGTGGACTGGCCGCGAAAGATGATGCGTCCGTCGCCGATCTGGCCGTTTTCGAGTTGCAACAGGTTCGAGGCCGCCTTGAGCGTCGTCGTCTTGCCGGCGCCATTGGTGCCCAGAAGCGTCACGATCTTGCCCTCCGGCACCTCGAGCGACAGGCCCCGCAGGGCCTGCAGCGTGTGGTGATAGGTGACCTCGATGTTCTCGATGGTGAGCATGAACGCGCAGCCGGCTTGCGCCCGGACCGAAGCCCGGGCGTCAGGGTCAGACCGTGAACCAGTCGGATGTCGGCGTGAACAGGCCCGACTCCGTCGAATACTGGTACACCCGGCCGGTGCCGATCTTGTTGTCGACCATCGATACGCGGCCGCCGAAGAAACCGCCCGTATCCCAATCGGTGATCCCCGACAGGGCCTCGGCGAGGTTGTCCGGCGTCGGTTCCTTGCCGCCTTCGACCGTGTCGCGCAGCGCCTTTATGGCGATTTCGAGCGCGCACATGGTCTGCAGCGTCCAGGTCGACATGTAGTTTTCGAGCGGCGTGCCGGCGAACATCTCCTTGGCGGCTTCGGCGAACAGCTGGTAACGCGGCGCGTCCTCGCGGTCGTAGAAATAGCGATAGGGCATGACGCCCTGATAGCCATCGAGGAACGGGCCGGCCTCGGCGGTCACGCGGTCGGCGATCAGCTTTTCCATGCCCCAGAAGGTTCCCATGAACTGGGTGGGCAGGCCGAACTGGCGGGCGCCGCCGATCAGTTGCGGCCAGACGCCGGTCACATAGCCCTGAAGGATCGCATATTCGGCGCCCGACTGGGCCAGCTTGGTCACATGGGTCGGAATGTCCGCGCCCTGCGGCTTGGTCGATTCTTCCAGAACCACTTCGATGCCCAGTTCCTCGGCGCGCATCTTGCCATGCTCGATCGGATCGCGGCCGAACTCGGTGTTCGAGAAGATGAAGGCGACGTTCGAGCCACCGGCATCCTTGATGTTCTGCAACAGGATGTCGAACTGGTCCTGATAGGACGGCCCGGCGAGGTACTGGTAGGGGTTGGTGGCCGGGTTGGCGAGTTCGGAGGCAAACGAGGTCGAGCCCATCAGCCGGGCCTGGTCGCCGGTCAGTTCGGGCGCGACCAGTTTCATGAAGCCGGTCGAGTCGCCGAAATAGGCGACCAGCGCATCGCCTTCTGTTGCGAGCGCGCGCTGATAGTTGGCCAGCGCGTTTTGCGGGATATAGCCCGAATCCTCGGTGACGAAGCGGATCGGCGTGCCGCCGATGCCGCCCTCATCATTGATCAGCTTCTGGGCGAGGGTGAAGGCCGGCGCGACCAGTTGGCCCGCGGTGGCGAACGGGCCGGTCAGCGGCAGCGAGGCGCCGATGACATATTCGGACGGCTGCGCGCGCAGGATGGTCGGCATGCCCAGCGCGGCGGTCGCGGCGGCACCGGTGGCGATAAAGGTACGGCGGGTCTGTTTCATGTCGGTCTCCTCCCTGAGACGGTTTGATCGGTCAGCCGCGGGCGAACGGCCAGCGGTTGAGGGCCCGAATGCCCCTGTCGACCAGTTGGTTGATGCCCAAAGGTTCGAACATCAAGAAAAAGATGATCAGAAGACCGAAGACGATCTCCTGAACCGGCGCGCGCAACTGCGCCACTTCGGCCGCTCCTCCCGCGACCATACCGAAGGTGAACTTCAATACTTCCGGCACCATGACAATGATCATCACGCCGAACACCGGCCCCATGGTGCGGCCCATGCCGCCGACAATCAAGGCGGCGACCAGTTGAAGCGACAGGGCCAGTTCGAACTGTTCGGGCAGGATGCGGGCGTAGAAATAGGCGAACAGCGCTCCCGCCAGACCGCAGCAGGCAGCCGAGATCGCAAAGCTCATCAGCTTGTAGCGGAACAGGGATATGCCCAGAATCTCGGCGGAATAGTCGCGTTCGCGAATGGCGATGAAGGCGCGGCCGACCCGTGTGCGGAAGAGGTTCTGGATGGCCAGAATGGTGACGAAGGCGAGGGCTGCGATCAGCGCGAACATTTCGCGCTGCGTGTCGAACACCCATCCCAGAATGTTGGGATCGGGCGTGTTGAGGCCGACAAGGCCGCCGGTCCATGGCGCCAGCGCCTCGAGCTCGATCAGGAAGATGATGATGAAGTTGGCGCTGAGCGTTGCGACCGCCAGATAGAGGCCTTTGACCCGCAGCGACGGCAGGCCGACAATGATGCCGACGATCGCGGAGATGGCGATCGCGCCGGGGATTGCGATGAACGGCATGATGCCGTCCGGCAATCCGATATTGTCCATCAGGCGGTGGAGGATCGGTACCGAATAGGCGCCGATCGCCATGAAGGCGGCATGGCCGAGCGACAGGAGGCCGGTATAGCCGATGACGACGTTCACGCCGACGACGGCGATCAGCATGATGCCCATCTGCGAGGCGACGAGGATGATGTAGTCGTTGGCGATGAAGGGCATCAGCGCACACAGCGCCGCCATCGCCAGAACGAAGGCCTGCTTGTAGCCATTGTTGAGAACGCGCTCGTCGGCCGCGTAAGTCGCCTTGAGGTCGCCGGTGATCATATGCGCTCGACCTCCTTTTGGCCGAACAGGCCGTGTGGCCGGATCAGGATGACGACCAGGACAGCGATGTAGGGCACGACCTCGGCGAACTCGCCGCCGAATTGCCACTGGGCCATGGCTTCCAGGAAGCCGACCGTCAACGCCGCGATGAAAACGCCGACATAGCTGTCGAGCCCGCCCATCAGGACGATGGCCAGCACCGAAAAGCCGAACAGGCCCAGCGAGGGCGATACGCCGTTTCGGGTCGCAAGGATCGCGCCGGCGATCGCGCCGGTCGTCGCCGCCAGCACCCATGCCCGCGAAAAGACGCGCGGCACGGAGATGCCCATCGAATAGGCCGTCGACTGATCCTCGGCGGTGGCGCGGATCGCAACGCCGCTCTTTGTGTAACGCACCATGGCGACAATGGCGCCGAACAGCAGCAGCGCGACGGCGACGTTGACCAGATCGGCGCCGAACAGGAAGATCGGCGTGTCGAAAAGGTTCAGCCGGATCGGCGTGTTGGGCGCGATGTGCGGCACGAATTCGGCATCGGCCGTCCAGATCAGCCCCTTGGTGCCCGACAGGACCGAGATCAGCCCGACTGTGATCATGATCATCGCAAAGGTCGACTGGCCGATCAGCGGCCGCATCAGGGTGCGCTCGATCAGAAGGCCCAGAAGCGCGTTGCAGATGACGGCGCCGGCGAGACCCAAAATGATGCGCGGCAGGTTGGACAGCCAGTCGAGCACCGCGCCCATGGGCGAGAACATGGGCAGATCGGCCTTCATGGCCACCATCCATGCGGGCTCCCAGCTCTGCAGCCAGTCGGGCGCCCAAGCCGCGCCCGGCACGATCACCGAGAAGGTGAAATAGAAATAGGCGCCGAACATGATGATGTAGCCATGGGCGAAATTGACCACCTTGGTCGCCTTGAAGACCGAGACGATGCCGACGGCGATCAGCGCATAGATGGCGCCGGACATCAGCCCGTTCAGCGTAAACTGTATGAACTCTCCCATCGCCAGGCCCCCTACGCTGCCGCGCCGAGATAGGCTTCGATGACGCCGGGGTCGCCGGAGACTTCCGCCGGCGTGCCGGACGCGATCTGCTGGCCGAAGTTCAGCACCACGATATGCGAACAGATGTCCATGACCATGTGCATGTCATGTTCGACCAGAAGGACGGTGATGCCGAACTGCTCCTGCACGTCGAGGATGAAGCGCGCCATGTCGGCCGTCTCCTCGCGGTTCATGCCGGCAACCGGCTCGTCGAGCAGCAGCACCCTGGGCTGCATGGCCAGCGCACGGCCGAGCTCGACGCGCTTTTGCAGGCCGTAGGGCAGGATGGTGATCGGGTATTTGCGGATGTGGTCGATCTCGAGGAAGTCGATGACCTTCTCCTCGATCTCGCGGCGCAGTTCGAGCTCCTCGCGCCGGGCCGGCCCGAAATAGCTCAGTGCCGACCAAAGCCCGGTCCGCAGCCGCGTGTGGCCGCCCAGCTTGATGTTGTCGAGCACCGTCATGCCGCGGAACAGCGCGATGTTCTGGAAGGTTCGCGCGATGCCCATCTCGGCGCGCCGGTCTGGCGACAGATGGGAGATATCGTTGCCGCCAAAGAAGACCTGGCCGCGATCGGGCTGGTAAAAGCCGGAAATGGCGTTGAACAGGCTTGTCTTGCCGGCGCCGTTCGGGCCGATGACGCCGGTGATCTCGCCGGGTTTTGCGGCGAAGCTGACGCCTTGCAGCGCCTTGATTCCGCCGAACGACAAATGAACGTCGCGCACTTCGAGCATGCGCCGTTTTCCTCCCCAAGCGGCGAAGACGCATCGCGCTCGCTGCCGCTTTCAATCCTCCGGCATCGGCGTCGATCCATCGGGCCTTGGACTTTCTTCGCACGGCCCGCACCGGGCTGCAACATGCCACTCAAGCACGGCGACGGTTGCCGACGTGTGGTTTCGGTTGACCGCACCGGCCGAAGGCTTTTGACATGGGGCGGTGAGGGAACCGGCAAAGGGTGGTGTCATTGGGCGCTTTGAGTTCGGACAATCTGCTGTTGGGCGACGAGGGCAGGCAGGCCGGTCTGGCGCGCGCGCTCTACCGCACCGTCTGCGATCTGCCGATCATCAGCCCGCACGGCCATACGGACCCGGCCTGGTTTGCGCTGAACGAGCCGTTTCCCGATCCGGCGCACCTGTTGGTCGTGCCCGACCATTACGTATTCCGGATGTTGGTCAGCCAGGGCGTGCGGCTTGACGATCTCGGTATTGCCCGTATGGACGGTGCACCGGTCGAGACCGATCCGCGCGCGATCTGGCAGCGTTTCGCCGAGAACTGGCATCTGTTCCGCGGCACGCCGACGCGGCTGTGGCTGGACTATACGTTCGAGAAGCTGTTCGGGCTGACCGAGCCGCTGAGCGCCGCGACCGCAACTGAGGCCTACGAGCAGATTGACGCCTGCCTCAAGCGCGACGAATTCCGGCCGCGCGCGCTTTTCGAGCGGTTCAACATCGAGGTGATCAGCACCACCGAGGGCGCGCTCGATCCGCTCGATCATCACCGGGCGATCGCAGAAAGCGACTGGCAGGGCCGTGTGGTGACGACCTACCGGCCCGATGCGGTGATCGATCCCGACCATGAAGGCTTTTCCGGCGCGCTCGATGCGTTCGGCGAGATGACGGGCTGCGATACAGGACGCTGGCAGGGTTATCTGGATGCCCATCGTGTCCGCCGCGCCTTTTTCCGCGACCATGGCGCGACGGCCACCGACCACGGGCTCCAATCGGCTCGGACCGCCAACCTGTCGGGTGCCGACGCACAAGCATTGTTCGACCGTATCCGGTCGGGACGGGCGGGCGAGGGCGATGCCGACCTGTTTCGTGCGCAGATGCTGACCGAGATGGCGAAGATGAGCGTCGAGGACGGGATGGTGATGCAGATCCACCCCGGCTCGGTGCGCAACCATCATGGCGGCGTGTTCGAGACCTACGGCCGCGACAAGGGTTTCGACATTCCGGCCGCCATCGACTACGTCCACGCGCTGCGGCCGATGCTCGACGCGGTGGGCATGGAGCCCGGCCTGTCGGTGATCGTCTTCACGCTGGACGAGACCAGCTATGCGCGCGAACTGGCGCCGCTCGCCGGCGTCTACCCATCGCTGAAGCTGGGACCGGCCTGGTGGTTCCATGACAGCCCGGAGGGCATGCGGCGCTTTCGCGAGATGACGACGGAGACGGCGGGCTTCTACAACACGGTCGGCTTCAATGACGACACACGCGCCTTCCCTTCGATCCCGGCGCGCCACGACATCGCCCGGCGGGTCGATTGTGCGTTCCTTGCGCGGCTCGTGTGCGATCACCGCCTGCGCGAGGACGAGGCGTTCGAGCTGGCACGCGAACTGACGGTGGACCTGCCGCGCAATGCCTACAAGTTCGACCGCCCGGACTGAACGACCGTCGAGGAATGAACCGATCCGCCTGACCAACGAAACCCTCGATCGAGCCGCCGCGCGCCGGCCCGGCTATGACCGCGCAAGGGTTACGCCCGGCATCGTGCATCTGGGCGTCGGCAATTTCCATCGCGCTCATCAGGCCGTTTTTATCGACGATTGCCTGGCGTCGGACGGAACGTGGGGCATTCGCGGCGTATCGATGCGCCGGCCCGACATGCGCGATGCACTAGCGCCGCAGGATGGTCTCTACACGCTGGCAGTCAAGGACGGCGCGTCCACCGAAGCCCGCATCGTCGGGTCGATCCTCGATGTGCTGGTCGCGACCGAGGGTGTCGAGCCGGTGCTGGCCGCGTTGACCGATCCGGCGACGCGGATCGTCAGCCTGACGGTGACGGAGAAGGGCTATTGCCGCGATCCGGCGACCGGCGATCTTGATCCGGAAAATGCCGGCATCAAGGCCGATCTGGCCCGCCCCGGTCGACCGGCAACGGTGCCGGGGCTTCTGGTCGAAGCGCTGCGCCGGCGGCGACGGGCCGGTGTCGCCCCTTTCACCGTTCTGTCCTGCGACAACCTTCCGTCCAACGGCAAAACGCTGGGCCGGATCGTCGGCCAGTACGCCGCGCTTGCCGACAACGCTCTTTGTGAATGGATCGCCGGCCATGTCGCCTTTCCGTCCAGCATGGTCGACCGGATCGTGCCGGCGACGAGCGATGCGGACCGGGCTGAGGTCGAGGCCTTGATCGGTCTCGAAGATGCCTGGCCGGTCGTCACCGAGCCCTTCACGCAATGGGTCATCGAGGACATTTTTCCAGCAGGCCGGCCCGATCTCGCCGCGGCCGGCGCCGAACTGGTGACCGATGTGGAACCCTTCGAGCGCATGAAGCTGCGCATGCTCAATGGCGCCCATTCGACGCTGGCCTATTTCAGCCAGCTTCTCGGGCACGAGACGGTGGCCGATGCCATGGCGGATGACGCGCTTGCGCGGCTCATCGCGCAGGTGATGGGCGAGGCTGCCGCGACGCTCGATCTTCCGGCCTCCGACCTTGCGCGCTACGGGACCGCGCTGCGGACCCGGTTCCGCAACCCGGCGCTGAAGCACAGGACCGCGCAGATCGCCATGGACGGCAGCCAGAAGATCCCGCAGCGGCTGCTCGGCACGATCGCCGACGCACATGCCGCGGGCAAGCCGTGGGATGGCCTGGCAAGCGGCGTGGCGGCCTGGATCGCCTTTCTTCGGCAAGGTCCGGTCGACGATCCGATGGCCGGCCGGTTTTCGGCGCTCGCCGCCCGTCATGCCGATCCGGTACGCCATGCCAATGCGGTGCTCGATCTGCGTGAGGTCTTCGGCACGCTGTCGGATGCCGACTGGTTCACAAGCCGGATGCGGTCGCTTGTCCAGACCATGGCCGACGAAGGTCCGCGCGCGGTCCTGCCGCAATGACCGTGCGAGCGTCAAACGCTGATCGAAAATTTGGCTTGCCGGTCAGCGGCTGCCCGGATCGTCGCAATCGAAATCGAAACGGTCGGGCAGTTGGAGCCCGGCGTCGAGATGATGGCGCACGGCCCGCACCGACACCCCGTCGCGATAAAGCCAGGGATCGTCGGTGGCGCGTTGCCAGTCCTCGGTCGCCGCGCGCAGCCGTTCGAGCGTTTCCCGATGGTCGGGATGGCCGGCCAGATTGTCCACCTCGAACGGATCGGCATCGAGGTCGTACAACTCTTCGGGCGGGCGGCGAACATAGTCCCTGACGGTGCGCTTGCCGATCATGGCCGGGTCGGCATTGCGCATGCCCTCCCAGGAGAGCGAGCCGTAGAGATCGCCGGAGAACGGAAAGTCGAGCTGCCATGCGACATTGCGATGGTATTTGTAGCGCGGCGTGCGGGCGAAGCGGGTCGGCCAGTAATTGGTGATCTCGTGGAAGGTGTGCGAGCCGAAGACGATCTGCCAGTCATCGTGCAGCGTCTCGTCTTCGAGGATCGGCAGCAGCGAGCGCCCCGATCTCGTGTCGCTGGCCTGCGCGGCGCCGGCCCAGTCGAGCAGGGTCGGCAGGATGTCGACAAAGGAGACGAGGTTCGGATTGCTCAGGCCGGCGCGCGCGCCGGGCTTTCGCATGATCAGCGGCAGATGGACGCCGGCATCGTAGAGCGTCGTCTTGGAATTGAGGAACGGCGCGCCATTGTCGCTGAGAAAGACCACCAGCGTGTCGTCCGCATGGCCGGCCTCTTCGAGCGCATCGAGAAGAAGCCCGACGCCCCGGTCGAGCCGGTGGACCGAACGGTAGTATTCGGCCAGTTCGAGCCGCACTTCCGGCAGGTCGCTGAGGAAGGGCGGCACCGAGACCTCGGCGGGTGAAAAGACGCGCTCATTGGGGTCGTCTTCGAAATTGCTGTTGCCGAAACCCGAGCGCGTCATGTCGCGATGCGGATCGACGAAGCCGACCGTCAGGAAGAAGGGCTTTTCGGCGTTGCGGGCGGCATCGAGAAAGGCGCGCGCCTGTCCGACGACCCAGGCGATGTCGCGCGTGCCGCTCTCCTCGCGCACCGCCCATGGATAGGTCTCGGGCGGGCCGACATGAACCTTGCCGACGATGCCGGTCAGATAGCCGCGCGCATTCAGAAGGGCCGGCGCGGTCTCGACATGATGGAAGGTCATGAAATGGTGATGGTCGTGATGCAGGCCGTATTGGCCGTTCTGGTGCGTGTGCAGGCCTGTGTAGATCACCGAACGGCTGGCAGAGCAGGATGCCGTCGACGTGAAGGCCATGTCAAAGCGTGTGCCCTGGCCGGCGAGCCGATCGATGTTGGGCGTCGCGATCGTCGGTTCGCCGTAGCAGCCCGCCATGCGGCCCAGATCGTCGGCGATCATCATCAGGATGTTGCGGCTCATGCGGGGACGCTTTCGGGAGTGGTGCCGAGCGGCGACGATGTGCGCGGGAACTCGGCGATCACTTCGCCGGCGACGGCAACGGCGTGCTTGAGGCGCTCATGCAAGGGCATGCCACGTGCCAGCGCGTCGAGATAGCCGGCATTGAAGCTGTCGCCGGCGCCGACCGTATCGACCGGTTGCGCGGGGACCGCGCTCGCGTGAAGCGTCCGGCCATTGCTGTGGCCGGTGGCGCCCTTGGCGCCTCGCTTGATGACAAGCGTCGCCTCGGCGTCCAACCAAGGCGCAAGCGTCGCGGTGGCGCTCTCGGCATCGTCGGTGCCGGCCAGCGCGGCGGCCTCCTTGTCATTGACCAGAAGGTGGTCGCAGCCGGCGATCCAGTCGCGCGCCAGGGTTCGTTCATCCGGCGTCCAGTCGCCGTCCGGCCAACCCGGATCGATGGCAATCTCCGCGCCGCGTGCGCGCAGCCAGTCCTGCAGCGCACGGTGACCTTTCATGAGCGCGGGCATCGCAAATCCGCCGCTGAGCATGACGAGCGTACCGTCCAGCGGCAGGCCGTCCAGTTCGGTGCAGAAGAAATCGGCGTCGAGATCACCCAGATGTCCGAGCGAGGACAGGAACGTGCGCTCGCTGTCGGGGTGCAGAAGGCCGATTGTGAAGCCGGTGGCGCCGGCGCGCATGGCCACGCGGTCGAGCGGTCCGTCGAAGGCGCGTCCGATGGCTTCGCCGGCAAAATCGTCGCCGCGCGCCGAAACAAGGCCGGATCTGGCGCCCAGCCGCTGCAGCACGAGCGCGGTGTTGGCCGCAGAACCGCCGACGCGCAGGTCGCCATGCGCGAAGAAGGATTCGGTTCCCCGCTCGGGCCACTGGTCAAGATGGCCAATGATCACGTCCAGATTGGCGTTGCCGACGACAAGGATCGGTCGGGCCGCCATGTCAGGCTGCCCTGGCACCATGCACCGGACGGCCCGATGCATCGAACAGGTGAATGGCGTCCGGTTGCGGGGTCAGGAACACCATCTCGCCTTCGCCAATCGGTTCGGCGCCGGCGAGGCGCACATTGACCATGCCGGCCGTCTCGGTGTCGACATGGGCGAATGTGTCCGAGCCGAGCGCTTCGGTCAGCCGGACGGTGCCCTTCCACAGGCCCTTGTCGCGCGACAGGTCGACATGTTCGGGCCGGATGCCGAAGGTGGCGGCGCCATGGCCGGCAGCGACCTCGCCAACGATGAAGTTCATGCGCGGCGAGCCGATGAAGCCGGCGACGAACTGCGAGGCGGGCCTGGCATAAAGTTCGAGCGGGGTACCGACCTGCTCGACATTGCCCGCGTTGAGGACGACGATCCGGTCGGCCAGTGTCATCGCCTCGACCTGGTCGTGGGTGACATAGATCATGGTCGTGTCCGCAAGCCGCTTGTGCAGGGCGGCAATCTCAAGGCGCGTATCGACGCGAAGCGCCGCGTCGAGATTGGAAAGCGGCTCGTCGAACAGGAAGACGCGCGGCTGCCGGGTGATGGCCCGGCCGATGGCGACGCGCTGGCGCTGGCCGCCGGACAGTTGCCGCGGCTTGCGCTCCATGTAGTCGCTGATCTGCAGCATGTCGGCGGCCTGGGCGATCCGGGCCTTGATCTCGTCGGACGACAGCTTGGCCTGTTCAAGCCCGAAGGCCATGTTCTCGAACACGGTCATGTGCGGATAGAGCGCGTAGGACTGGAACACCATCGAGATGCCGCGCTTGGCCGGCAGCACATCGTTCATGCGCTGGCCATCGATCATCAGGTCGCCGTCGGAGATGTCCTCGAGCCCGGCGATCAGGCGCAGAAGGGTGGACTTTCCGCAGCCCGACGGGCCGACGAAAACGACGAACTCGCCGCCCTCGAGCGCCAGATTGACGTCGCGCAGCACCTCGACGGTGCCGAACGACTTGCAGACGTTTTTCAGTTCGACCGAGGCCATGTGGTTACCCCTTGACCGCGCCGGCGGTCAGGCCGGAGACGATCCTGCGTTGGAAAATGAGAACGAGCACCACCAGCGGCAGCGTGACCACGACCGAGGCGGCCATGATGTTGCCCCAGGGCACTTCGAATTCGCTGCGCCCGGAAATCAGCGCGATGGCGACGGGCACCGTGCGCTGGGCATCGGTGGACAGGAAGGTGAGCGCGAACAGGAACTCGTTCCAGGCCTGGATGAAGGCGAGAAGGCCGGTCGTCACCATGGCGGGCCACAGAAGCGGCACGAAGATGCGCCTGATGATGGTGAAGGAGGAGGCGCCGTCCATGATCGCTGCCTCCTCGATCTCGACCGGCAATGCGCGCATGAAGGTGGTCAGCACCCAGACCGTGAAGGGCAGGGTGAAGATCATGTACGAAAAGACCAGCGACCAGAGCGAGTTGAACAGGCCAAAGGCGCGGACAAGTTCGAACAGCCCGGACAGGACCGCGATCTGCGGGAACATGGACACCGACAGGATGGTGAGCAGCAGAAGGCCGCGCCCGCGAAAGCGGATGCGGGCGAGGGCGAACGAGGCGGTGATCGCGAGAAACAGCGAAATGATGACCGTTACCGTCGCCACGAAAACCGAGTTGAGGATCTGCTTTCCGAAAACCCCGTCCGACAGCATGGAGCGGTAGTTGGACAGGTCGAACACGGCCGGCAGATAGTTGACATCGAACAGCGCCTGGCCGTCTTCCAGCGACGTCAGGACCGCATAGTAGAACGGGAACAGCGCCTGAATGACGATGATCGCGACCAGGGTGTAGAAGCCTGTCGTCTTGAGCCAGGCCGGCGCGGTCATCGCTCGTCTCCCTCAAGGTTCATGCGGGTCGCGTAGATGAAGCCGATGGTGATCAGCGCGATGATGAAGAACAGAAGGGTCGATGCGGCCGAGCCGTAGGCGAAGCGGTCGAAGTCGAACAGGTTCTCGCGGGCGTAGACGCTCATGGTGCGCGTGGCGTCCGTGTTGGGCGTCATCACATAGACGATGTCGAAGACCCGCAGCGCATCGAGCGCGCGGAAGACGATGGCGACCAGAAGCGCCGGCATGATCAGCGGCAGCGTCACCCTGCGGAACAGGCGGAACGGCGGCACGCCGTCGAGCCTGGCCGCCTCATACATGTCCCTGGGCACCATTTGCAGGCCGGCGAGGATCAGAAGCGCCATGAAGGGCGTCGTCTTCCACACATCGACCATGATGACGGCGATCATCGCGGTCTCGGGCGACGCGGTCCAGGCGACGGGCGCATCGATCAGGCCGATGCGCTGCAGCATGTCGTTCACGATGCCGAACTGGTCATGCAGCATCCAGGCCCACATGCGGGCCGAGACGATCGTCGGGATCGCCCAGGGGATCAGGACGGCGGCCTGCACCCAGACGCGGCCGGGAAACTTCTTGTGCAGGACGAGCGCGATGACGAGGCCGAACAGGGTCTCCAGCGACACCGAGACGATCGCGAACCAGACCGTGTTCCAGACCGAGCGCCACCAGCGCGAATCGGCGAGCAGGCCGAACCATTCGCCGTCGCCGTTTCCGTAATCGACATATTCAAGATAGTTGCGCCAGCCGATGAAGCGCGCTTCGCCCAGAAGGTCGAGCGAGGCGTCGGTGAAGGAAAACCAGATCGTCCGGTAAAGCGGATAGAGCGCGACGCCGGCGAGGACGATCAGCATCGGCGCCAGGAAAAGCCATGCCGACCGGATGCGCTCGCGCGACAAGCGCGAGGTCCTGGCGCTGGCCCTTGCGGTGGCCGGGGAGATGTCCGGTGCAGCACTCATGGTCGGTTCCGAGAGGGTTTGCGCACGGGCCGCGAACGGCCCGCGCGCGGGGAGGAAAGCCTACCAGCCGGCGCCCTTCAAGCGCTTGAGGCGCGCTTCGAGCTTGGCCAGGTTCTCTTCGGCGGTGCCGTTGCCGCTCATCGTGTCGTGCACGGCGGTCCAGAACTCAGAGGAGACCTCATTGTACTGGCGCTTGGTGGCGGCCGACGGGCGCGGCAGTGCACCGTCCACGACCGGCTTCCAAAGCGGGATGAATTCCTGCTCGGCGGCGACCTCGGCGTCTTCATAGACGGCGGTCAGGGTCGGCGGGCGCGAGGTGACGATGGCGCGCTCTTTCTGGTTCTCATAATTGTTCAGGAACCGGACGAGTTCGATCGCTTCCTCCTGGTTTTCGGAGTATTTCGACACACCCAGATGCCAGCCGCCAAGCGTGTGCGCCGACGGCTTGCCTTCGCCGCCCGTCGGCAGGGTGCGGACGCCGAAATTGCCCTTGATCGGGCTGTCGTCGCCATTGCCCAGCGCATAGGCATAGTTCCAGTTGCGCATGAAGACCGCATTGCCCGACTGGAACACGCCGCGCGCATCCTCTTCCTTGTAGTTGAGCACGCCATCGGGCGCGATGTCGCCGACCCAGGATGCGGCCATGGTCAGCGCCTCGGCGGCCTGCGGATTGTTGATGCCGATGGTGCCGTCGTTTTCGACGATGCGTCCGCCGCCGAAGCTGACGATCCATTCCTGCGCATTGCAGGTCAGACCCTCATAGGCGGCACCCTGGAAGACAAAGCCCCACATGTCGGCATTGCCCTCGGCCCGCTCGGCTTCCATGATCGCGCGGGCGGTCTCGGTCATCTCCTGCCAAGTCTCCGGCACCGCCTTGCCGTGCTTTTCCAGAAGGTCCGAGCGGTAGTAGAGCGCCGGCGCGCCCAGGAACATGGGAAGCGCCACCAGCTTGTCGCCGACCATCTGGCTTTCGACGGCACCGGGCACGAAGTCGCCGATAATGTCTTCGACATGCGGCATCAGGTCGATGAAGTGGGTCTCGATCTGCGGTGCCCAGATCACGTCGAGCCGGTAGACGTCGATGTCGGACGACTGGGCCGCCAGCCACAATTTGTACTGGGCGAACTGGTCGGTGGTCGATTCGGGCATGGAGACGATGGTCACGGTGTGACCGGTCTCGGCCTCGAACTTGTCGAGCTGGGCGCGCAGGATCTCCTGGTCGCGGCCCACCGAGCCATGCACGATGTTGAGTTCGGCCGCGATGGCGGTGCCCGCAAGAAGCGTGGCGCCGGCCAGCGCGGTCATGAATTGAAGATGTCGTTTCATCGGAATTCCTCCCTGGTTGGTGAAACGGTCGGCGGTTTGCGGAGACGGTTCATTGAGCTGCGTCTCCAAAAAAGATCGGTGAAGTCCAGGCCATCTGGCCATCGCGCTGACAAAGGCGCGCATAGACGGTTTCGCCGGGCTCGGCCGCGCCCAGATCGAGGGTGCCGGCCCATTGCCACTGGTGCGGCTGCGGCAGCATGTGAAAGCGGAAGGCGGGCGAATCGATCGGCCCCAGATTGCCGCTCAAGGCGCCTTCCATCAGGCGCGTCAGCGGAACGGAGATCGACGTTTCGTCCAGTTCGGCATGGATGACGGCATCGGCGCGGGCGGTCAGGCGCAGCGCGAAGCCCTGCGTCGCCGAGGTGACATTGTTGGGGTTGGCTTCGGCGGTCACGGCAAAGCGCACCGTTTCGCCGTCCCGGCCCAGATACGGCAGCGGATGGGCATTGTCGCCGCCCTCCAGCGGCGAGACCACTTCGGGGCCGCGAAAGCGCGGTTCGACGGCATCGATGGCGCCGTTTTCGAGCCGGACGGTGCCGGTCCAGTGGTGGCTGGTGCGCCGTGCGCCCCAGCCCAGTTCGACATAAAGAACGGTCTCGACGGTGCCGGCGGCCGAACGGCTGATCGGCGCCGGTGCCAGATCGGGCGAGATGCGCGTGAAGAGCTCGCCATTGCGGACGATGTCGATCGTGTCGATGAACCCGCCGGCAACGGCCTCTATCTGCAGTGTGGCGCGCGGCGCCGGCGCGGCAACGTCACCCTGGATCGCGTCGCCCGCTGCGATGAGGAGATGGGTCGTGTCGCCGGTCAGCGCGTTGGTGTGCCGGCCGCGCATGGCCGCCCAGATCGCCTCGCGCCCGCCGCCGTCGATCGCGCCATAGGCCGCCATCCGGCCATGGCCCCACGAGCCGGGAAAGCCGCTGTGATGGTCGGTGTTGCCGACAATGCCGAACCGGGCGCCGCGCCGCAGCCCCTCGGCCATGGTCGAGCGACCGTCGACGGGACCCATGGAATGCAGATAGCCGCGCGAGGTTTCCGATGCCTCGGCGCAGCCATGCATCGAAAACATCTCGACAAAGGGCGACAGGGCAGGATCGAACGTGTCCCAATTGATGCCGCGTGCGCCCTGCCGGTAACCGATATGGTGCGGGAAAGCCAGCGCCCGGCCACCCTTGTCGGCGGCAAGCCTTGTCCTCAGCTCTGCCGGCGTGTCGGCCAGCACGATCGGGTCCGGCTCGAGATCGGCATAGACGATCGTGTAGTCGCCATCGGCACATGAGTGGATTTCATATCCGGGAAAGACCCAGAAGCCGTTCTCGTCATTGTGGCGGGAGAGCGTCTCGAAATGGTCCTTCCAGCCGGCACGCAGCTTGGCGAAACCCTTTTCGTGGAAGTCGACAATGTGGGCGACGGCAGGGTCGTCGACCGGCATGTCGGGCCAATGGGCATGGCCGGTGATCGAGACAAAATCGAGCTGGAGGGCCGCGCGGTCGAGCGCGCCGTCGAGGCTGCCATGGCCGTAGGACAAGGCGCAGTGATTGTGGATGTCGCCGAAATAGGCGCGCACACCGCGCGCGGCGGCAAGGGGCGCGAGCCGGTCGGGCAAGGGCGCTGTCATGGCGCGTCCTCCACCCTGGCGGGATCGATCGGCTGGCCGCCATTGCGCAAGGACCACAGGGCCGCATGGACCATGCGCAGCGAGGAAAGCCCGTCGCCGGGACCGACCGGCGGCGTGGCGCCGGCGCAGAAGGCGCGCATGGTGCGCACCAGTTCGAGGTCGGCGCCGAAATGGGTGGACTGGCGTTCCGGATCGGTGAAGGTCACCGTCTCGGCCTTGTGGCCGTGGGCGGAGACGATGTCGATGCTGCCCGAATGGCGTTCCATGCGCAGCCGGCCCGACGCGCCGACGATCTCCAGCGTTTCCTGATCGGCCGCCCACGGGCCGAAAATGGTGAAGAACAGGCAGGCCGTCATGCCGTTCTCATAGGCGACCGAGATGATCGCGTGGTCGTCAATGTCGGCGCCGGGCAGGAAGACGCAATTGTCGTTGCGGTCCTCGATGCGGTGCGCATGGGTCCAGCTGTCATTGGCGACGCGGCCGACACCCTCGAACTTGTCGACCAGCGTCTGGTGCCGGCGATAGGGGCAGACACGCTCGCACTGGCTGCACCGCGGCGGCGCGTCGGGGTCGGGCGCGAAGATGCCGCTGCGCCCGCCGATGGCCGACACCGAGACCGGGCGGGCGCCGGCGATCCAGTTGAGCACGTCGAAATGGTGCGAGCACTTGTCGTTGATCGCCCCGCCGGACTTGGACTGGTTGCGGTGCCAGAGCTGAAGATAGCGCGTGTAGGGGATGACCGAGCGCAGCAGGATCATCTGCGGATCGCCGATGCGGCCCTTGTGGGCCAGATCGACGGCCTCGATCCAGGGCTTCTCGTAGCGGCGGGTGAACCCCATCATGACCGGGCTCGAAGCCGCCTCGGCACGCAGGATCGCCTCGGCGTCGGCGAGCGTGACCGAAATCGGCTTGTCCAGATAGATCCGTTTGCCGGCTCTGGCGGCGATCTCGACCGGCTCGCGATGAGCGTCGGTGTGGGTGGTGACGAGGACGAGACCGACCGATGGATCGGTGATGGCCGCTTCCATCCCGTCTTCGGGCATGACGGTGTGGGCGATGCCCTTGTCGGCATAGATCGCGGTCAGGTGGTCGGCGGCGTGGCGCGCACGGTCGGGCAGCGCATCATGCACCGAGACGATCCTGAAACCGGTCTCGGCGGCGATTTCGGCCATGCGCGCGCCGATGTAATAGGCGCCGCGTTCGCCCGCCCCGATGATCGTCACGCCGATCTGATGTTGCTGTTGTGGGGTGTGAAGCACGCCGCGCGTCCGCAATTGGTCTGAATGGCGGCACGTTATTTGAGTACAGGAATGGCTACAATGTGCCCTATACTCAATCGGCGTCCGGCGGCACGACACTGCCATGGACGATGTGGCCGATCGGCAGATAGTGCACGGTCGGCGCCGAGCCGGACATGGCGATCCGTTCGGTGATGATCCTTTCGAACAGGTCGAGCTTTTCACGGTGCGAATTGCCGATCACGTCGAAGCGGCGCACATGCTCGGACGGAAAATCGGTGCTGCCGAGCAAGAGTACGCTGAGTTCGTCGCCGATCGTCTGGCCCAGATCGGTCAGCGCGCGCTCCAGCATGAAGCCCTCGACGATCCCCCAGGCGATCAGCGCGGTGAAGGGCAGCTTGCCGTTCTCGTCGCGCAGCGGGCCGAGGGCCGCGGTGATGTCACCGATCTGGGTGGCGCCGGGAAGTTTGTCCATGGCGATCAACCGGCCGGCATCGGGGTCCGGCAGCCAGCGGCACAGAAGCTCGAATTCGCGCCGCGCCATCGCGATCTGGCGGGCCTCATGACCGGAGGTGAGAAAGCCGATCCGCTCATGACCCTTGTCCTGAAGCGTGCGGAAGGCGATCGACAGCGCCTCGCGCCAGTTGGTGCCGATGGCGTCGGCATCGATGCCGGTCGCCGACACGCCGTCGACGATGATGGCGCGCGCATGGCGCTGCAATTCGGCCAGAAGCTCGATCGACATGACCTCGAAATGGATCTGGATGAGGCAAGCCTTGAAGCGCCCCAGACGCCCGAGCAATGCGACCGCCTGCTCCTCGCTCGAATAGCCGATCTGCAGCACCGAGTGCCCGCGCGCCTTGAGCCGCTGTTCCATCTCCTGCAGCACCGACCGGGCAAGCCGGCTGTCGGAAATCCGGTAGAGAACGAGAAGGTCGCCCTCCCACTGTTCGGCCTCGCCCGTGTCGGGATCGGCGACAATCAGGCCCAGGCCGGGCTGGGCGCGCAGGCGGCCTTCGTCGAGAAGCGGCCTGAGCGCCTGTTCGACGGTGCGTTGCGCCGTACGGTGGGTGCGCATCAGCGTCTTGACCGTCGGCAGTTTTTCGCCTGGTTCGGCCGCTTCGATCCGCCGGGTCAGCGTCTGTCTTATGCGGTCTATCTTGTCGATGGTGCTCTGGCGCATCGGTGTGCTTGTGCGGGTTGCCGGCTTTCTGGGGCGAAGGCGTTATCATCGCATCGCGGCCAAGCGGCGTCCATGGCCGTTGCGCCGCCTCAGCGGGGCGCGGCGCGCCTGGCGCGGCGGGTCGACAGGTAGAGGCTGGTCTGCGAATTGGCGATGCCGTCGACCAGCCGGATGCGGTTGAGCACCGCATCGACATCCGACAGCGTGTCGGCGGCCAATTCGACGACGAGATCCCAGCGGCCATTGGTCGTGTGGACGGCATGAATCTCGGGAAATCCGCCGAGCGTTTCGACGATGCGGTCCTTCCCCTTGCCCTCGATCTCGATCATCGTCACGCCGCGCACGCCGCGTTCCTCGACATCGCCGCGCAGCACGACCGAGTATCCCAATATCTCGCCGCTCGCCTCAAGGCGGGACAGGCGCGCGCGCACCGTCGCGCGGGTGATCCCAAGCTGCGCGGCGAGCTGCGAAATGGACGCGCGTCCCTCGCCGCGCAGAACCGACAACAGCCGATAATCGGTTTCATCCATGGTTTGTCGCCCAAACTGGTCGTTTCCATTGATCACAACAGATAATCGGAATGCAAGTTTGGTCACTATTTTGGCTTGTGACTGCGCATTTCACCGTGGTCGGTTGGGCCGAGGGCGATACAGGGAGCCGACGCGTGCAGCACACTGGCAACAGACCGGACATTGGGGGAACGAGGGTGCCCGGTGGGGCGGCGGCCGCGCCTCTCGACATAACGCTTGTGGGCGTGCCGGTCGATTGCGGCAGCGCCTATCGGGGTTGCCTGATGGGTCCCGACGCATTGCGTGTCGCCGGGCTCGCCGAAAGCCTGTCCGAACTCGGCCATCGCGTGTCGGACGCCGGCAATCTGGCGCCCGACTTGCCCGGACCGCGCGAGCATACCAATCCGGCAATCCACGATCTGGGACCTTCGGCGGGCTGGGTATCCGCCCTGTCGGATGCCGCCTTTGCCGCCAGTGCCGACGGGCCGCCGATCTTTCTGGGCGGCGATCACCTGATGTCGGCGGGCACGGTTTCAGGCGTTGCGCGACGGGCGGGAAAACGCGGCAGGCCGCTTTTTGTGCTGTGGCTCGACGCGCACACCGATTTCCACGATCTGAACAGCACGCGCAGCGGCAATCTGCACGGCACGCCGGTTGCCTATTTTACCGGCCGCGCCGGGTTCGAGGCTTTCCCGCCAATGCCGGCGCCGGTCGCCGAAGAAAGGGTCGCCATGCTGGGCATTCGCTCGGTCGATGCCGAAGAGGCCACGCGGATCGGTGGGACGGCGATCGCCGTCACCGACATGCGGGCGATCGACGAGGTGGGCATTGCGCGGCCGCTGCGCGCTTTTCTGGACCGCGTCGCCGCCGAGGATGGCGACCTGCATGTGAGTTTCGATGTCGATTTTCTCGATCCGGACATCGCGCCCGCTGTCGGCACCACCGTGCCCGGCGGCGCGACCTTCCGCGAGGCGCATCTGGTGATGGAGATGCTGCATGACAACGGCCGGGTGACCTCGCTCGACATCGCCGAACTGAACCCGTTCCTCGACGATCGCGGCCGCACTGCCCGGCTGGTGGTCGATCTGGTCGCCAGCCTGTTCGGCAAACGCGTGATGGACCGGCCGACGCGCGCCGCCTGACACCGCTTTTTCAAGGGAATCCGCCATGACCGCCATGACATCGACACCGTCAAAGCCCGCATCGCAGACGCCGCCCGGACCGCCCGAAGGCTCCAATCTGGTGCCGTTCGTTTCGGTCGACAACATGATGAAGCTGGTCAATGCGATCGGCGTCGAGCGGGTGCTGACGGAGCTTGCCGATTACATCGAGGACGACTTCCGGCGCTGGCCGCATTTCGACAAGACGCCGCGCGTCGCCTCCCATTCCAAGGTCGGCGTGATCGAATTGATGCCGACGTCGGACGGCGAGTATTACGGCTTCAAATATGTCAACGGCCATCCAAAGAACACGCGCGAGGGACTGCAGACCGTCACCGCTTTCGGCGTTCTGTCGTCGGTCGAAAACGGCTATCCGCTGCTTTTGAGCGAGATGACGATACTGACGGCGCTGCGCACGGCGGCGACATCGGCGGTCGCGGCGCGCCATCTGGCGCCCAAGGGCGCGCGCACCATGGCGATGATCGGCAATGGCGCGCAATGCGAGTTCCAGGCTCTGGCCTTCAAGGCGATGCTCGGCATCGACGCGGTGCGCCTCTATGACACCGACCCCGGCGCGACCGCCAAGGCGGCGCGGAACCTTCAAGGCACCGGCCTTGCGGTCACCTCCTGCACGAGCGGCGAGGAAGCGGTCGAGGGTGCGCAGATCATCACAACCTGCACCGCCGACAAGCAATATGCGACGATCCTGACCGACAACATGGTCGGCTCGGGCCTGCACATCAACGCGATCGGCGGCGACTGCCCCGGCAAGACCGAACTGCATCGCGACATCCTGCTGCGGTCGGACATTTTCGTCGAATACCCGCCGCAGACGCGCATCGAGGGCGAAATCCAGCAACTCGACGACGACCATCCGGTCACCGAATTGTGGCAGGTCATCACTGGCGACACCGCCGGGCGCACGGCGCCCGAACAGATCACGCTGTTCGATTCGGTCGGGTTCGCGACCGAGGATTTTTCGGCGCTGCGTTACATCCATGACCGGCTGCGCGGGACCGGCTTCTTCGAAGAGTTGGACATGCTGGCCGACCCGGACGAACCGCGCGATCTCTACGGCATGCTGATGCGCGCTTCCGCAGCTTCCCGATCGGATTGAACCGCTCTACAAGCCGGGTGCAACATCCCACCTTCGGCAAGAGCCATGAACATCATCATCAAGATCACATGCCCGGACCGGATGGGCATCGTCTCCGCCCTGTCCACGGCGCTCGCCGCGCATGGCTACAACATCATCGAGAGTTCGCAGTTCCACGAGCCGGCGCCGGGCACGGCGCGCCGCGCGGGCGAGGGACGCTTCTTCATGCGCGTCGATTGCGTCCAGACCGCCGACGGTGCCGGGGCCGAAACCAATGCCGCCGGCCTTGCCGCCTTCCTCGACGGGTTCCGCAGCGAGTTCGATGCCCAAGTGTCCGTCGACGACAAGGACCGGGTGATCCCGGCGATCGTCATGGTCTCGAAATTCGACCATTGCCTTCAGGACATCTGGTACCGGGTACGCACCAACACCCTGCCGATCCGCATGGCCGCGATCGTTTCCAACCACACCGATTCGCAGGCCGATGCCGCGCGCTGGGGCGTCGATTTTCATCATCTGCCGGTAACGCCCGGGACCAAGGCGGAACAGGAGGCGCGGCTTGAGGCGATCATGGCCGAAACGGGCGCCGAACTGGTGGTGCTCGCCCGCTACATGCAGATCCTGTCCGACGGGTTCAGTTCGCGCCATTTCGGCAAGCTGATCAACATCCACCATTCCTTCCTGCCGGCCTTCAAGGGCGCCAAGCCCTATCACCGGGCATGGGACCGCGGCGTCAAGCATATCGGCGCGACCGCCCATTATGTGACGCCCGATCTGGACGAAGGGCCGATCATCGAGCAGGGGACCGAGCGGGTGAGCCACACCTCAGACCCCGACGATCTGGTCATGCGCGGGCGCGATGTGGAGGCGCGCGTCCTGTCGCGGGCGATCCGGCTCCACGCGGAGGGGCGCGTCTTCATCAATGGCAGCCGCACGGTCGTGTTCGAGCCGTAAGGACCGCCCCGGTTCAAAGCCGGTCGACGATCCGCTGCATCGCCGCCTTGTAGCGCCGGCTGACATCGTCGCGCGCGATGTGCCGTCCATCGCGGACCACATGCCGGCCGGCCGACCAGACATCGCGGACCGCTTTCGATGCACCGGCGAATATGAACCCGTCGAGCAGCTGACCGGTTGTCAGCGGCAGCAGCGTCTCATCGTTTCGATCAAGCGTCAGAAGATCGGCGCGCATGCCCGGCGCGATGGCGCCGCACTTGCGGCCAAGCGCTCGGGCGCCGCCGGCGAGCGCCGCGCGGTAAAGCGTGTCGCCCGTCGATGTGCTGCGTCCGGCGATCACGTTTCGGGCGCGGTGGTGAAGGCGCTGGCCATATTCGAGAAGGCGCAGTTCGCCCGCCAGCGTGATCTGCACATTGGAATCGGTGCCGATGCCGAATGCGCCGTCGGCAGCCAGATAGTCCGCCGCGTTGAAAAGCCCGTCGCCGAGATTGGCCTCGGTGACCGGGCACAGGCCCGCCACCGCGCCGCTCTGCGCCAGCCGGCGTGTTTCCGCAGCGCTCATGTGCGTGGCGTGCACGACGCACCAGTTTTCACCGATGCCGACCCGGTCGAGCAGCAGTTCGATCGGCCGTGCGCCATGGGCCGCGACGATCGCCTCCACTTCGGCGGTCTGTTCGGCGGCATGGATGTGCAAGGGGCCGTCCGCGAATGCTGCCTGCAATTCGGCGATCTGGTCGAGCGTGACGGCGCGCAGGGAATGGGGCGCGATGCCGAGCGCGCCGTCTTCGGCAAGCACTGGCCGCGCCGCCTCGGCGATCCGCAAAAGGCTGTCCGTGTCGTTGCCGAAGCGGCGCTGGCCGCCCGACAGCGGCTGTCCGCCCGTGCCCGCAAATGTGTAGAGAACGGGCAACAGCGTCAGGCCGATGCCGGTCTCCGCGGCGGCACCGATGATGCGATGGCTCAGTTCGGCAGGGTTTTCGTAGGGTGCGCCGCCCGGCTGGTGGTGCAGATAGTGGAACTCGGCCACGCTGCCATGGCCTGCTTCCAGCATCTCGATGAAGGCGAGCGCCGCGACGGCGCCGATCTCGTCGGGTTCAAGCGTGCCGACAAAGCGGTACATCAGGTCCCGCCAGGTCCAGAAACTGTCGTCGGTCTCGCCGCGCCGCTCGGTCATGCCGGCCATCGCCCGCTGGAAGGCGTGGCTGTGCAGATTGGCCATGGCCGGCAGCAAGGCGCATCCGGTCAGGCGCCGGTCGCCGTGCTCAGCCGGCGTGTCCGCGACCACCGAGGCGATTTTTCCGTCTTCGACGGTGACGCGGACGTTTCTTGCCCACCGGTCCGGCAACATCGCTTCGGGCGCCCACAATGCGGTCATGATGCCGTCTCCGATTGGTGCCATCGCCGCGTCGAATGCGATTGACAGCGTCATCAATGGCTTATTGAGTTGGCCGCGTTCAAGCCAAATCTGCGAGGGGAGGGCGGATGGCCGGGCCGGTCGACATGGTGATCCGCAACGCGACCCTCGCCACCATGGTGCCGGGCGGCGCGCCCTATGGGCTGTTGCGCGACGGCGCCATCATCGTCCGGGATGGTCGGATCGCCTGGGCCGGGCCGGCGGCGGACATGCCAGATGCAGGCGACGCGACGATTCGTGATCTGGGCGGGCGTCTGGTCACGCCGGCGCTGATCGATTGCCACACCCATCTCGTGCATGGCGGCAACCGGGCGCGCGAGTTCGAAATGCGGCTCGAAGGGGCGAGCTATGAAGAGATCGCGCGGGCCGGCGGCGGGATCGTCTCGACGGTCGCCGCGACCCGCGCCGCCGACGAAGACTCACTGCTCGCCAGTGCGCTGCGCCGTGTCGATGCGCTGATCGCCGAAGGCGTCGGCGTCGTCGAGATCAAGTCGGGCTACGGGCTCGACGCGGACACCGAACTGCGCATGCTGCGCGTGGCGCGGCGCATCGCGCGGGACCGGCCCGTGCGGGTGCGCACGAGCTTTCTTGGCGCTCATGCGGTGCCGGCCGGAATGGAAGCGGACGCTTACATAGATGATATCTGCATTCCCGCGCTGCGCCGCGCGCATGCAGACGGGCTGGCCGATGCGGTGGACGGGTTCTGCGAAGGGATTGCGTTCTTGCCGGAACAGATCGCCCGTGTGTTCGATGTGGCGGTGGAACTGGGCCTGCCGGTCAAGCTGCATGCGGAACAATTGTCCGATCTGGGCGGTGCGAAGCTCGCTGCATCCCACGGCGCGCTGTCGGCCGACCATCTCGAATATCTGGGCGCCGACGGCATCGCCGCCATGGCCAAGGCCGGCACGGTCGCCGTCATCCTGCCCGGCGCCTTCTACACGCTGCGCGAGACGCAAGCTCCGCCGATTGCCGCATTGCGCGCGGCGGGTGTGCCGATGGCGGTGGCGACCGATGCCAATCCCGGCTCGTCGCCGATGGCCTCGCTGCTGCTCGCCATGAACATGGCCTGCACGCTGTTCCGCATGACGCCCGAGGAAGCGCTGGCAGGCACCACGCGCAATGCCGCGCGCGCGCTGGGGCTTGACGATTGCGGCACGATCGCGTCCGGCCTGCGTGCCGATTTTGCGGTATGGGATGTCGAAGAACCGGCTGAACTCAGCTACCGGATCGGCTTCAATCCGCTGTACAGACGGATCTTGGGAGGCCAGTTTTGACACAAACGTTCGAGCCCGGCCGTCTGGACATGGCGCAGATGCGCGCTTTTTTCGCCGGCGGGCGGGCGCCGGGCGTCGATGCGCGCGCGCGTGCCGGCATCGACCGCGCCGCGGCGGTGATCGCCGATATCGCGCGGGGCGATGTGCCGGTCTATGGCGTCAATACCGGGTTCGGCAAGCTGGCCTCGATGCGGATCGCGCCGGACGACACGGCCCGTCTGCAGCGCAATCTGATCCTGTCGCATTGCGCCGGCGTCGGCGATCCGCTGCCGCGCGCCGAAACGGCGCTGATGATGCTGCTCAAGGTCAACTCGCTGGCGCGCGGCGCATCGGGCGTGCGGTGGGAATTGATCGCACTGCTCGAAGCGATGCTCGCCCATGACATCTGGCCGAACGTGCCCGAACAGGGGTCCGTCGGCGCCTCGGGCGATCTGGCACCGCTTGCGCACATGGCCGCCGTGATGATTGGCGAGGGGCAGGCTTGGGGTGCCAAGGTGGACGGTCATCCCGTGTCCGGCGGCGAAGCGCTGGGGAACGCCGGCCTTGATCCGATCGTGCTCGGCCCGAAGGAAGGGCTCGCGCTGATCAACGGCACGCAATTTTCGACGGCGGTCGCGCTCGGCGCCCTGTTCGACCTGTGGCATCTGGTCGAAAGCCAGATCGCGGTGGCGGCCCTTTCGACCGATGCGATCATGGGTTCGACCGCGCCCTTGCGCCCGGAGATCCATGCGCTGCGCGGCCATCGCGGACAGATCGAGGTGGCAGCCGCGATGCGCGGCCTGCTGGACGGCTCGGAAATTCGCGAAAGCCACCGGGAGGGCGACACGCGCGTCCAGGACCCCTATTGCATCCGCTGCCAGGCGCAGGTGGCGGGCGCCGCGCTCGACCAGCTGCGCATGGCGGCGCACACGCTCGCCATCGAAGCCAATGCAGTCACCGACAATCCGCTGGTGTTCGAGGACGCTTCGGTCATCTCGGGCGGCAACTTCCATGCCGAGCCGGTCGCCATGGCAGCCGACCAGATCGCCATCGCGATCGCCGAGCTGGGCGCCATCGCGCAGCGCCGCATCGCGCTGATGGTCGACCCGACATTGAGTTTCGACCTGCCGCCGTTCCTGACGCCCGAGCCGGGGCTCAATTCCGGCCTGATGATCGCCGAGGTCACGTCAGCCGCGCTGATGAGCGAGAACAAGCATCTGGCCAATCCCTGTTCGACCGATTCGACGCCGACATCGGCCAATCAGGAAGATCATGTGTCGATGGCCGCCCATGGCGCGCTGCGGCTGCGGCGGATGGTCGACAATCTGGCGCATATTGTCGGCATCGAACTTTTGTGCGCGGCGCAGGGCGTCGAGTTCCGCGCGCCGCTTCAGACCAGTGCGCCGCTGCGCGAACTGGTCAAACGACTGCGAACGACGGTGCCGCCGCTGGGCGAAGACCGGATGGTGTCGGCCGATATTGGCAGCGCGGCAGCGCTCTGCGCATCCGGGCTCGACCTTTGCACCCTGGAGATGGGCGAGAGCGCTTCGTTATGAGATCGGAACAATTCTGTTTGCCGACCGGTGTGGCGATCCGCCAGGAGAAGCGTGCGGCGCGTAGCGGGGCTACGGGCAAGCGGTTTGACGTCGCGGGTGTCCACCGGTCGCAAACCCGAAGGGCCGGGCCGGTTTGGTCCAACTCCGGCGGCCTTCGGCTCGGCCGTATCCCGATACGACCATCGCCAAAGCCCTTGGCCTTGAACCAAACCCACACCGGCAGAATGGTTCGATCTCATAACGGAGCGCTCTAATGACCGACCCGCGCCACAATGTCCGAGACGTGTTCCCGCCGACCGGGCCGCAAATCACGGCGAAAAGCTGGATGACCGAGGCGCCGATGCGGATGCTGATGAACAATCTGCATCCCGATGTCGCCGAAAACCCGCACGAACTCGTCGTCTATGGCGGCATCGGCCGGGCGGCGCGGACCTGGGGCGATTTCGACCGGATCGTCGACGCGCTCAAGGCGTTGGACGATGACCAGACGCTGCTGGTCCAGTCGGGAAAGCCGGTCGGCATTTTCCGCACCCATGCGGATGCGCCGCGCGTTCTGATCGCCAATTCCAATCTGGTGCCGCACTGGGCCAATTGGGATCATTTCAGCGAACTCGATCGCAAGGGCCTGATGATGTACGGCCAGATGACGGCGGGCTCGTGGATCTATATCGGCACGCAGGGCATCGTGCAGGGCACCTATGAGACCTTCGCCGAGGCCGGCCGGCAGCATTATGATGGCGATCTGACAGGCAAATGGATCCTGACGGCGGGCCTTGGCGGCATGGGCGGCGCGCAGCCGCTGGCCGCCGTCTTCGCCGGCGCGTCGTGCCTTGCCGTCGAGTGCGATCCGACGCGCATCGATTTCCGCCTCAGGACGAAATATCTCGATGAGAAGGCCGAGACGCTCGACGAGGCGCTGGCGATGATCGATGCATGGACGAAGGCGGGCGAGGCCAAGTCGGTCGGCCTTCTGGGCAATGCGGCCGATGTTTTCCCTGAACTGGTTCGGCGCGGCATCCGGCCCGACATCGTCACCGACCAGACCTCGGCGCACGATCCCGTCCACGGCTATCTGCCTCAGGGCTGGTCGGTCGCCCAGTGGCGCGAAAAGCAGGAGAGCGACCCCAAGGCCGTCGAGGCGGCCGCGCGCGCCTCCATGAAGGTGCATGTGGCGGCGATGGTCGACTTCTGGAACGCCGGCGTGCCGACGCTCGACTATGGCAACAACATTCGGCAGGTCGCGCTCGAGGAGGGGCTCGAAAACGCATTCGCCTTTCCAGGGTTCGTGCCCGCTTACATAAGGCCGCTCTTCTGCCGCGGGATCGGCCCGTTCCGCTGGTGCGCATTGTCGGGCGATCCCGAGGACATCTACAAGACTGACGCGGCGATGAAGGAACTGTTTCCGGACAATGCCCATCTGCATCAATGGCTGGAGATGGCGCGCGCGCGGATCGCCTTTCAGGGGCTGCCGGCGCGCATCTGCTGGATCGGGCTGGGCGACCGGCACCGGGCCGGTTTGAAGTTCAACGAAATGGTGGCGAGCGGCGAACTCAAGGCCCCGGTTGTGATCGGCCGCGACCATCTCGATTCGGGCTCGGTCGCCTCGCCCAACCGCGAGACCGAGGCGATGAAGGACGGCTCGGACGCGGTGTCGGACTGGCCGCTCCTAAACGCTCTTCTGAACACCGCCTCCGGCGCGACATGGGTGTCGCTTCATCATGGCGGCGGGGTCGGCATGGGCTTTTCGCAGCATTCGGGCATGGTGATCTGCGCCGATGGCACCGAGGACGCCGCGCGGCGGATCGAGCGCGTCCTGTGGAACGATCCGGCCACCGGTGTGATGCGCCATGCGGATGCCGGCTATGAGATCGCGCGCGACTGCGCGACCGAACACGGCCTCGATCTGCCGGGCATCCTGTAGCGGTCATCCCGATGCCAGCGGGCTGACATAGCCGGGGGGCTTGACGGTGAGCACCGAGCAATCGACCGCATTGAGCACGTCTTCGGCGGTGTTGCCGATGATCAGGCCCGGAATTCCGGTGCGCACCAGCGTGCCGATCACCAGAAGGTCGACGCCCATCGCATCGACATGGGCCGGGATGACATCGCGCGGCCGGCCCCGTGCCAGATGAGGCACGATCGCGGCCGGCAGCGCGTCTTCAGCCATGTCCTCCCTGGCTTGCCGCGTAAGCGCATCGAGCGCCTTGCGGCGGGCCGCTTCGGTTGCGTCCAGATAGCGGCGCACATCGCCCGAATCATTGGTCCAGCGGCGCACCAGATCCTCGGCCGGCGCGTCCCATACATGGGTGATGTGCAACGTCGCGCCGCTTGACGCTGCAATGCGGCAGGCGGTCTCGACGATGATGCGGTTGAGGGCGTCGTCCCTGTCGCCCTCTTCGTCGTCGAGATCGACGGCGGCCATGATCGTCCTGGGCGGCTGGGCGGCGCCGGGCATGGCGAGCCAGACCGGGCATGGGCATTTGCGCAGGAGGTGCTGGTCGGTCGAGGTGAACAGGTAGCGGTGCTTCTGGTCGAACGGCTCGGCCATCTTGATGACGAGATCGCGTCCGTTCTCGATCACATCGCCGATGATCTCGCGGAACGGCCGCCCCAGCCGGGTCTCGATGGCGATGGTCAGGTCGCCGGCATAGGACGCGACCCTTTCGGCCAGTGCGGACTTGAGCGCATCCATCATTCCCGCTTCGATCTCGGCGGCCTCGACGCCGGCAAAGCGTGCGAGATGTTTGATCTCCGCATGATCGTCACCGACGGCCAGCGCCGTCAGCCGGGCATTGTTCGCGCGGGCCAGATCGGCGGCGCGCGCCAGGCTTTCGGCGCCGCCGTCGCCGGTTTCGCAGACCGCAACGATGTTGGAGAACGGCGCTGCCGCCGGGCGGTCGGCCATCACTGGACCTCCTCTTTCTTGGAAGCGGGTCTGGCGGGTTCGCGCGCCTGCGCGCGTTCGGTGCCGAGCACCAGGCTTGCGGCCTGCGAGGCGGCATCGCGATAGGGATTGAGCACCAGATCGGCGCCGCCCTGCTTCAGCCGTTCGGCATTGTCTTCGCTGTGTACCGCAACAGCGGTGCGGCCGGCAAAACCGGTATCGTGCAGCGACCGGATCAGCGACCGGCGCGGATCGTCATGGGTGATGCCGGTATCGTGCTCGGGCACCGCCGAGATCGCCCAGCGAACCGGGGCCAGCGGCAGATGGGCGATGAACTCCGGATCGGTGGCGTCGCCGAACATCACGTCGAACCCCAACTGACGCGCCTCGCGCACGGCAACCGGATTGAAGTCGACGCCAAGCACCTTCAGCCCGGCGCTGTCGAGTTCTTCGGCAATCGCCAGGCCGTAGCGCCCCAGCCCGAAGATGACGACATCGTGCCCGTCGGCGCTCGGCTGCCAATTGTCCTCCTCGGTGCCCGCGCCGCGCCGCTCGAACGGACCAAGGACCGGCTCGACGAACCGGTAAAGCTGGTGCGACCAGGTGATCATGTAGGTGGAGGCGGCGATGGTGATCAGGCCGACCAGCGTCACCAGCCCCATGGCGTCGGCTGCGACATGGCCGATGGCGACGCCCATGGCCATGAAGATCAGCGAGAACTCGGAGATTTGCGCCACGGTGAGGCCGGCGAGGAAACCGGTGCGCTTGCGGTATCCCATCGCGCCCATGATCGCGAGCACGATCAGCGGATTGCCGATCAGCACGAACAGCGAGAAGACGATGGCCGCGCCGATATTGTCGCCGAGCACGCCCAGATCGAGCGACGCGCCCAGCGCGATGAAGAAGAACAGCAGAAGAAAGTCGCGCAGGCTGGCAAGCCGCGCGGCGATCGCTTCGCGGAACGGTGTCGAGGCGAGCGAAACGCCGGCGAGGAGGCCGCCGAGCTCCTTGCCGAAGCCGAAATAATGGCCGAGCGCGGCCAGAAGCGCGGCCCAGCCGATGGCGAAGGAGATCATCAGTTCGGGCGCCCGCGACAGCCTTTCCATCAGCGGGTTCGCGGCATAGCGGATGAACAGGCCGACGGCGACGAGCATCAGCGCGCCATAGCCGAACACCGACAGGATGTCGGTGAGCGCCGAGTCGCTCTGCGCACCGACGCCGAGCGCCGACAGCATGATCATCGCCAGCACGACGACAATGTCCTGCACGATCAGGAAGCCGAGCGCGATGCGGCCGTGCAGCGAATCGATCTCGCGCTTGTCCGACAGCAGCTTGACGATGATGATGGTCGACGAAAACGTCAGCGCGATCGCCACATAGATGGCCGTCACCGGATCGAGCCCGAGACCCAGCCCGATCAGAAAGCCGAAAATCGTTGTGAACGCGACCTGGCCAAGCCCGGTCAGCAGCGCGACCGGCCCGAGCGTTCGCACCAGATTAAGGTCGAGCTTCAGCCCGACGAGGAACAGCAGCACTGCGATGCCCAGCTCCGCCAGAAGATCGATATATTCGTCCGACCGGGCGATGTTGAGCACGGACGGGCCGGCGACGATCCCCACCGCGATGAACGAGACGATCAGCGGCTGGCGCAGCAAGAGGCCGACGAAGCCGACGCCGGCGGCCAGCACCAGAAGTGCTGCGACCTCGTAGAAGATGTAGTCGGTGATCGTCTCGGTCATGGGCTATCATCCACGCGCCTGGGCGCTTTTTCCATGGGGCGCACTGCCGCGCCGGTCGCGCCAGGCCCACATGGCGCGCTTTTCCAGTTCGAGAATGACCAGTACGGCGACGCCGACAAGGACAATCTGCAAGCCTTGCAGAAGCGACAGGGGCCGGGTGTCGAAGAAGGCTTCCATGAATGGTGCATAGGTGAACAGAAACTGCAGCGCGGTCACGGCTGTGATCGCGATCAGCACCGGCCGCGTGCCGAACAGGCCGCGCAGCGTCAGTGAGGGTTCGCCCAGATAGCGCACCGAGAACAGGTAGAAGATCTCCATCACCACCAGCGTGTTGACCGCGATGGTGCGGGCTTCCTCGACCGATGAGCCCTGCGCCTGTGCGAGCGCGAACTTGCCGAAGATGCCGGCCATGAACAGGACCGAGACGAAGCCGACACGCCACAGCACGAAGGGCGACAGGATCGGTTCGGAGGCAGGACGCGGCGCGCGCGCCATCACGCCCCTCTCGGCGGGCTCGAAGGCCAGCGTCATGGCGAGCAGCACCGAGGAGACCATGTTGACCCACAGGATCTGCAGCGGCGTGATCGGCAATGTCAGGCCGAGCAGGATGGCGGCGACCAGCGACAGCGATTCCCCGCCATTGACCGGCAACAGGAAGATGATCGCCTTTTTCAGATTGTCGTAGACCGTGCGGCCGGCTTTGACGGCGGCGGCGATGGTCGCGAAATTGTCGTCGGCGAGCACGATTTCGGAGGCTTCCTTGGCCGCCTCGGTGCCCTTCTGGCCCATGGCGATGCCGATATCGGCGCGCTTGAGCGCGGGCGCGTCATTGACGCCATCGCCGGTCATGGCGACCACGGCGCCGCCGTCCTGCAGCGCTTCGACCAGGCGCAATTTGTGCTGGGGGCTGGTGCGGGCGAAGACATCCACTTCCGCCACCCGTTGGCGCAACTGCTCGGCGTCCAGCGTGTCGATCTCCGCGCCTTCCATGACCGTGGCGGTGTTGGCGAGCCCCAGTTGCCGGCCGATGGCGGCGGCGGTGCCGGCATGGTCGCCGGTGATCATCTTGACGCCGATTCCGGCGGCCCGGCATTCGCGCACCGCTTCGATCGCCTCCTCGCGGGGCGGATCGATCAGGCCGACAAGGCCGAGCAGCGTCAGGTCGGTGTCGACATCGCCGAAATGCAGTTCGCCATGGTCCCCGTGGGTCGGCTTGACCGCGATGGCCAGAACGCGCTGGCCCTGGTCCGCAACGGTAGCGGCCTGTTCGCGCCAATAATCGGCATCGATCGGCGCGTCGGTGCCGTCCTTGATGCGCTGGGTCCGGCACATGGCAAGGATGCGCTCCGGCGCGCCCTTGACGAAGATGGTCGCATGGCCATCGTGATCGTGGCGCAGGCTCGCCATGAAGCGGTGCTGCGCGTCGAACGGTATCGCATCGGTCTGCGGCTGGCGGGCCCGTTCGGCGTCCGGCTCGAAGCCGGCCTTGCAGGCAAAGGCGACGAGCGCGCCCTCCATCGGATCGCCGATCACCTGCCACTGGTCGCCGGCGCCGACGAGGTCGGCCTCGTTGCACAGGAGCGCGGCGCGGCCCAGTTCGGTCAGAACAGGATGGTCTGCGACGCGCGCTTCGGCGCCGTCCAGCACGAAGCCGCCATGGGGCGCATATCCGGTTCCGGTGACGCGGTAGGCATGGTTGGCGGTGATCACGCCGGCAACGGTCATCTCGTTCCTGGTCAGCGTTCCGGTCTTGTCCGAGCAGATCACCGAGACCGAGCCGAGCGCCTCGATGGCAGGCAGGCGGCGCACGATCGCGTTCCTCCGCGCCATGCCCTGCACGCCGATGGCGAGCGTCACCGTCAGGATCGCCGGCAGGCCTTCGGGTATGGCGGCGACCGACAGGCCGACCAGCGCCATGAACAGTTCGGTGAAGCCGTAGCCGCCGAGCGTCAGCCCGAAGAATAGGATCAGCGCGCTGAAGCCGACGATGAAGACCGTCAGCCATTTGGCGAACACCGCCATCTGGCGGATCAGCGGCGTCTCGGTCGAGGGGACGTCGGCGATCATGCCGGAAATGCGGCCGATCTCGGTGTCCGCACCGGTGGCGATGGCGATGCCGCGTCCCTGTCCGGCCGCCACCATCGTCCCGGAAAAGGCCATCGAGCGGCGGTCGCCGAGCGGCGCGTCCGCCGCCACCGGACCGGTCGCCTTGTCGACGGGCACCGATTCGCCGGTGAGCACCGCTTCCTCGATCTTCACGCCGCGCGTTTCGCAAAGGCGCAGATCGGCCGGGATGCGGTCTCCCGCCTCGACGATGACGATGTCGCCGGGCACGATGTCCTCGCCCGGAACGGTTCGGCGGCGGCCATCGCGCAGAACCGTGGCCCTGGGCGCCAGCATGTCGCGGATCGCGGCCAGCGCGCTTTCGGCCTTGCCTTCCTGGACGAAGCCGATGATGGCGTTGACCATCACGACCGCAAGGATGACGGCCGTGTCGATCCAGTGGCCGAGCATGGCCGTCGTCGTGCCGGCGGCCATCAGAACGTAAATCAGCACATTGTGGAACTGGCGGGCAAAACGGGCGAGGGGGCCCGCCCGCTTTGGTTCGGGCAGCCTGTTGGGCCCGTAACGTGCAAGGCGTTGCCGCGCACCGTTCTCGTCGAGCCCCTGCTCGACGCGCGTGCCGAACCTTGTCAGCGCTTCGCTGAACGGTTGGTCATGCCAACTCATCATCGTGTCCTTTGGTTTACCGTTGCGACCCGCTCAGCCCTTGGCGCCGTCCGCCTGTTCCCAGGCCGGCGGCCGCGTTGCGTGGGCGTTGACGAACGCTTCGAGATCCCTGACCGCGACGCGGAACTCCCGCCCGAGCTTCACCGCCCGCAGATCCTCGCCGTGAATCCATGCCCGCACCGTGGCCTCGTTCACCTTGAGCAGTTCGGCTATCTCGTGCGTTGTCATGAAGGGTTTGCTCAGCATCGATCGGCTCCACTGAAGTGATTTGAGCATCGGTCAAATCGTCTCAAGCCGCTTTGACACCGATCAAGACGGTTGACGATCGATGGGCCGGGACATGCAGGGGGGCGCGCAGGGTTCCGATGCATCGGGTCGTGCCGGTTGGCTGTTTTCTGTTTGCGTGCACTGCAGTATGAGGGGCTGAGGTCCCAACCCCGGAGAGACGCCCCGTGTCCCATAAAGTCCGCAAAGCCGTCATCCCCGTCGCCGGTCTCGGCACGCGCTTCCTGCCCGCGACCAAGGCGGTGCCCAAGGAAATGCTGACGGTCGTCGACAAACCGGTGGTGCAATATGCCGTCGAGGAGGCGCAAGCCGCCGGCATCGAGCACATCATCTTCGTCACCGGCCGCAACAAGAACGTCATCGAGGATCATTTCGACCACCAGTTCGAACTGGAGCACACGCTCGAACAGCGGGGCAAGGACGAGCCGCTGGCGATGCTGCGGGCCGACCTGCCGCAGGCGGGCCAGATCAGCTATACGCGCCAGCAGCAGGCGCTCGGTCTTGGCCATGCCGTGTGGTGCGCGCGCGAGATGGTCAGCGCCGGCGAACCCTTCGCCGTGCTGCTGCCCGACATGGTGATGACCGGCGATCCGGGCTGCCTGTCACAGATGGTCGAGGTGCATGGCGATCGCGGCGGCAATGTCGTCTCGGTGGAATCGTGCGATCCCGACCAGGCTCACAAATACGGCATCGTCTCGATGGGCGAGACGTTCGACGATGGCTCGTTCTCGATCACGGGCATGGTGGAAAAGCCGGAACCGGGCACCGCGCCGTCGACCTATTTCCTCAACGGACGCTACATTCTCGATGCGTCGATCATGGGGCTTCTGGGCCGGCACGAAAAAGGCGCGGGCGGCGAAATCCAGTTGACCGATTCGATGCTGGCGCTGATGGACGCGCAGCCATTCTACGGCGTGCCGTTTAACGGCCGGACCTACGATTGCGGCTCGAAACTGGGCTTTTTGAGCGCAAACATCGCGCTCGGCCTTGCCCATGACGAACTGGGCGCGGATCTGCGCACCTTCATCAAGAGCCTCGATCCGTAAGGCCTATTCGGCGGCGATATCCAGATAGCCCATCGGATTGCGCGACTGCCAGTGCCAGGCGTCGGCGCACATGTCGGTCAGATCGCGCTGGGCGGTCCAGCCCATCAGCGCCCTGGCGCGTGACGGGTCGGCATAGCATGCGGCGATGTCGCCGGCGCGCCGTTCGGCGATCTTGTATGGTATCGTCCGTCCGCTGGCGGCCTCGAAGGCGCGCACCATGTCGAGCACCGAATAGCCCTGCCCGGTGCCCAGATTGACCGCCGTGCATTGCGGTTCTTCGAGCATCTGCAGCGCGGCGACATGCCCTTCGGCCAGATCGCAGACATGGATGTAGTCGCGCACGCCGGTGCCGTCGGGCGTCGGGTAATCGTCGCCGAAGACGCTGACGTACGGGCGCCGGCCGACCGCGACCTGGCTTATAAAGGGCATCAGATTGTTGGGCACGTCGGCCGGGTCCTCGCCGATCAGGCCGGACGGGTGGGCGCCAACCGGGTTGAAGTAACGCAGGATGGTGATCGCCCATTGCCGGTCGGCGTCGTAGAGCGCGCGCAGCATGTTCTCGACCACCAGCTTGGTGTGACCGTAGACACTGGCCGTCGACAGCGGGTGATCTTCGGGGATCGGCAATTGCTGCGGGTCGCCATAGACCGTCGCCGACGATGAGAAGATCAGTTTCTTGACGCCGGTGTTCCTCATCGCGGTCAGGAGCCGCTCGGTGCCGCCGACATTGACCTCGTAATATTTGAGCGGCTCGGCCATGCTTTCGCCGACCGCCTTGTAGCCGGCGAAGTGGATGACCGCCTCGCAGCCATGCTCCGTGATCGTCTTTTCAAGCGCGCCGACATCGCGAATGTCGCCTTCGACGCAGGTCGCGGTCTCCTGAAAGAGCTGGCCGAGCCGGTCGAGCACGCGCGGCGAGGAATTGCAAAAATTGTCGAAAATGACGGGACGGTGACCCGCCTCGCGCAGCGCCAGAAAGGTGTGCGAACCGATATAGCCGGCGCCGCCGGCGACCAGGATCTTCATGACGGCTGCTCCTTGCGGTTGGGCCGGGGTTGCGGCCAGCCTGTCACGCAAGGGTTGAGAAAGGGTTCGCGGCGTGTGCCGGCAGGTGTGCCGCTATGAGCGCCAGACGGCGGGGAGCGGCGCGCCGTCGCGCAGGATCGACAGCGCGGCGATCGCCAGTGGCCGCAAGCGGTAGGCGTCGGGCGCCATCAGCCGGACAACGCATTTGCCGGCAAAGGCGCTGACGCCAACCTGTAGTGCGCCGGCGGTCATCGGCGCGAGCGCGGCCCGCAGCCGTTCGGACAGGGCCGCCCGCTGTTCGTCGTCGCCGGGCGCGACATGGACCAGCGTGGCAATTGCCGTGCAGCCCGCAAGCGTTGCCGGGCCGTCTGCGAGCGCCGTGGCATCGCCATCAAGGCGCACATTGTCGGCATGGATCAATTGTCCGGCGCGGCGGATCCGCCAGCGGTCGCGCAGATGCGTGCGGCGCACCGTCTCTCCCATCGCCGCGCGGCCCAGCACCAGCGTTTCAAGCCCCACGAAAGCGGCGTCCGGGGCCATGTCGATCTCGATCGACCGGTCGAGCCCGCTGTCGTCGAAAAGGATCGTTTCCTGCGGCAGCCAGTCCAGTCGGGCGCCGGCGCCGACATCGAGCCGGGTCGTCTGCTGCGCTGTGCCGCCGGCGCTCTTGTAGATGCGCTCGCAGGCCTGGGTGGCGATCGCCAGATGCGTGCCCGCGCCCGCCGCCGCCGACCAGTCGAGCCGGTCGCCGCCCGTCAGCCCGCCGGCGGTGTTGATCAGGACCGCTTCGAGAGCGGTTCCATAGGCTTTCGGGATGCGGATCTTGGCGTTGGCCTTCTGGTGCAGCGCGTCCAGCCGGGTCCGGCCGTCCGGGCCGGCCTTGACCGCGATCCGCCCGGCGCCGACCGAGCGCTGCATCGCCGCCGGTTCGATCCGGCCCTGTTCAACGGCCACCGGGCTGGCTTCCGTCGCCGATATGCCGTGTGCCGCGTTCGCGGGCCAGTTCCACCTGCCGCTGGCGTTCTTCGAAGCGGGCGCGGTCCGCTTCGCTCATCGTGCCGGCGCAATGGCCGCACTGGACGCCGGCCCGGTAATCGGGCGAACGCAGATCCTCGGGCGACAGCGGAGCGCCGCAGGCGCGGCACAATCTGTGGGTGCCCTGCGCGAGGCCCTGGCCGACCGAGACGCGCTCGTCGAAGACGAAACATTCGCCGCGCCACGCACTTTGCGCTTCGGGCACCGTTTCGAGATATTTCAGGATGCCGCCCTTGAGGTGGAAGACGTCGTCGTGGCCGAGCGATTTGACGAAGGCGGTCGCCTTTTCGCAGCGTATGCCGCCAGTGCAGAACATGGCGATCTTCTTGCCGCGCAGCGCATTTTCGTTGCGGCGCACCCAGTCGGGGAATTCGCGGAAGGTGGCGGTTTCCGGATTCACCGCGTTTTCGAACGTGCCGATCTTCACCTCGTAATCGTTGCGCGTGTCGACGACGATCGTGTCCGGGTCGGCGATCAGATCGTTCCAGTCCTCGGGCGCGACATAGGTGCCGACGATCCTGGTCGGGTCGGTGCCCGGCACGCCCATGGTGACGATTTCCTTCTTCAGCCGCACCTTGAGACGGTAGAAGGGCATGGTGTCGGCGAAGCTCTCCTTGTGTTCGAGGCCTGCCAGTTCGGGCCGGGCGCGCAGGAAGGCGAGCATCGCGTCGATGCCCGCGCGCGGGCCGGCGACGGTGCCGTTGATGCCCTCGGAGGCGAGCAGCAGCGTGCCCTTCAGTCCGGCCTTGCAGCACAGCTCCGCCAGCGGCTTTTGCAGTTCCCGGTACGTGTCGAGCCGGGCGAAATGGTAGAGGGCGGCGACGATGACGGGTTTGTCGGTCATGGCGGGGTTCTAGCGATTGATGGCGATGGCGGGAAGGGGTTCGGGGTTCCGGGTTTGTGTTGGCGTAGGGGTGCTCCTCACCTCCCCCTTGAGGGGAGGTCGGCGAGTGGCGAGTGTGAACGAGACAGAGCCGGGTGGGGGTATATGTCAGCTGCGGCCTTTGACTGTCACCCCCACCCGCTCGACCATCGCAGGCTCGGTCTCGCGTGCCTCCCCTCAAGGGGGAGGCGGGCGTGTTCAATCCCTCCGCACCTCCTTTGGAAGCCGAGAGCATGAAACATCTTCAATCGCCCAAGGACTTGCGCTTCCCCTCGGGTCGAGCCCGAGGGTCGACGTGCGCCCTGGGCAAACGCAAAACGCACGTGGGCGCCAGCCCGCGCAAGATTTTGCGCCAGCTTCAAAAAGTCCAGAACAACGGGCGGTTTGGTGAGCCGCGATCCGTAGTTATGTAAGTTGCGGTCGCCAAACCGCCCGTCCGGCGGGCTTGCGGTGATCGTCATGTGAAGCGCCGGCGCGAGGCTCACGCCCTGCCGTGACCGGCTGAACCTTTCGGATTGCCACAGGACCCGTGGCGTCCGGTTGGTTCGGTCGGCCCCGTCCGATCCTGATCGCCGGCCGGGTCTGGCCGAGGACAGGCGCGGACGGACATCGCACACCTTCATTCCGCCCTGCCGTGGGGGTTCATCACCCAGCAACGCGACCGCTCGCATCGCCCGGCAGGCCACCGCCGCGCCCGCCGAAGGTGGTGGCCATCCGACGTTCCGATGGGCGCGGTGGCAGGAGTATGGGGGAGGTGTGAAACGGTTGGACAAGTTTCCCGGCCGGTCCGACTTATCGAACCGCCCGCGCAGCGGCCAATACTGGACGCCCCCAGCCAGAGGAGCGAAAGGTGGCGGCATTTTCCGACGAGACCCTTCAGATCATCGAGCGCGTGGCGCGCGACAACGGCATCGAGCCGGCGGCACTCAAGGCGGTCGCCGAAGTCGAATCGGGCGGCCGGGCGTTTGCCTATGTCGGCGGGCGCAAGGAACCGCTGATCCGCTTCGAGGGCCATTATTTCGACCGGCTGGTCGGCGAACACCGACGTGCGGAAGCGCGGTCCGCCGGCCTTGCTTCGCCCCGCGCCGGCGCCGTCAAGAACCCGCGCGGACAGGCCGGGCGCTGGCAGATGCTGGAGCGCGCGGCGCGGATCGACCGGGCTGCTGCGCTGCAATCGGTGTCGTGGGGTATCGGCCAGGTGATGGGCGCCCACTGGAAGCATCTGGGCTTCGGTTCGCCCGAGGCGCTGGCACGCGAGGCGCGGTCCGGCATCGAAGGTCAGGTGCGGCTGATGCTGCGCTTCATCCATGCCAACCGGCTGACGTCGCTGCTGCATGCGCGCGACTGGGCCGGGTTCGCGCGGCGCTACAACGGCCCGGCCTATGCGAAGAACCGCTACGATGTGCGGCTGGCGGCGGCCCATGCGCGCCATCGCGACGGGCGTCCGTCATCGGTGCCGGCAACGTCAAAACGTGGTCGAAGGGGCACGCTGCTGCGGCGCGGCGACCGGGGTGACGCGGTGCGCGACATGCAGCGCATGCTGACCGCGGCGGGCCATCCGTTGCGCGCCGACGGTGTGTTCGGCCTGCGCACCGAAGCGGCGCTGCGCGCGTTCCAGAGCCGTCACGGGCTCGCCATTGACGGCATCTACGGTCCGGCGAGCCGGGCCGCGCTGTCCGATGCACTGCCGAAATTCGGCTCGTGGCGGGGTCTTTTGACATTTGTGGCGCGGCTGGTGGCCGCGTGGTCCGGCCTGCGGCGCTCCTGACGGACGCATGGACAGGGATGTTCAACCGATTTAAAGACAGCGGGATATAGCGGGTTTCGGGGAAGGGAAGACAGACAATGGGTCAGAACGTAGCGGCGCTTGCGCCGATCATGACCGGCCAGCCGGTGATCCCGGTGATCGTGATCGAGGATGCGGGCAAGGCGGTTCCGCTGGCGCGGGCGCTGGCCGCCGGCGGGCTTCCGGCGGTCGAGATCACGCTGCGCACCGAGGCTGCGCTCGATGCGATCGAGGCGATCGCGTCCGAGGTTCCCGAGGCGGTTGTCGGCGCCGGTACGGCGCTGAACGCCAAGCAGTATGAGGCGTGTCGGGCGGCCGGCGCGCGCTTTGTCGTCTCGCCGGGTTTCACGCCGGAGCTTGCCGAAGCGGCGGACGGCGCCAACGTGCCGCTCCTGCCGGGATGCGTGACGTCCAGCGAGATCATGGCGGCGCTCGAAGAGGGCTACACCCATCTGAAGTTCTTTCCGGCCGGACAGGCGGGCGGCGTTGCCTATCTGAAGGCGCTCGCCTCGCCCTTTTCCGCCGTCCGGTTCTGCCCGACGGGCGGCGTGTCGCCCGACAATGCCGGCGATTATCTGGATCTGCCGAACGTTGTGTGCGTCGGCGGCTCGTGGGTGGCGCCCAAGGAGGCCGTCGCGAGCGGCGACTGGGACCGCATCACGGCCCTCGCCAAAGAGGCGGCCGGGCTGGGGTAACGCCGTCTTACCTCCCCCTTGAGGGGAGGTCGGCGATCGACGAGCGAAGCGAGACAGAGCCAGGTGGGGGTAACACCCACCGATCGTGCCCAATTGTGACCCCCACCCGATCAGCTGCCCTTCGGGCCGAGCCCGAAGGTTGCTTCTCTTGCCTCCCCTCAAGGGGGAGGCGGACAAATCATTCTTCAGACAACGAAAAAACCCGGGATGAAACATCCCGGGTTTCGCGTGTCGGACAGTCGCTGGCCTCAGAGGCGGCCGGCGCGCTGCTGCAGCATGAGGAAGGTGTCGAAATTGTATTCCGACAGCTGCATCCACAGATAGGCGTCCTTGCGGTAGCCCATGTAGCTGTCGTGCACCTTCTTGAACATTTCGTTCTCGGCGGCGATTTCCGCATAGGTCTCGTTGGCCGCCTCGAAGCACGCTTCGAGGATCTCCTGGCTGTAGGGGCGAAGCTGCGTGCCCGACGCCGCCAGTTCCTTGAGGACCTGCGGGTTGAGCGTGTCGTAGCGCGCCATCATCACCGAGTTGGCCATGGCGGACGCGTTCTTGACGATGCCCTTGTAGGTGTCCGGCAGCGCGTTCCAGGCGTCCAAATTGATCATGTTGAGAAGCGCGACGCCGCCTTCCCACCAGCCGGGATAGTAATAGTACTGGGCGACCTTGTTGAAGCCCAGCTTGGCATCGTCGTACGGGCCGACGAATTCGGCCGCGTCGATCGTGCCGCGCTCGAGCGCCGGATAGATGTCGCCGCCGGGCAGGCCCTGCGGAACGACGCCGATGCGCTCGATGATGCGGCCGCCGAAGCCGCCGATGCGGAACTTCAGGCCCTGCATGTCTTCAAGCGTGTTGATCTCGTTGCGGAACCAGCCGCCCATCTGCGCGCCGGTGTTGCCGGCGGGGAAGGCGATCATGTTCTGCGTGGCGTAGAATTCGTTGAGCAGTTCGAGACCGCCGCCCTCATAGAGCCAGGCATTGGTCATGCGCTGGTTCAGGCCGAACGGCACGCCGGTGCCGAAGGCGAAGGTCGGGTCCTGGCCCCAGAAATAGTAGGAGGCGGTGTGCGCGCACTCGATCGTGCCGGCGGTGACGGCGGCAGCGCCTTCCAGCGCGCCGACGATTTCGCCGGCGGCGAAGACCTGGATGTTGAACTTGCCGTCGGTCATCTCGCTGACCGCATCGGAGAACACTTCCGCCGCACCGTAGATCGTATCCAGCGCCTTGGGGAAACCGGACGAACAACGCCAGGTGATGCTCGGCATTTCCTGCGCGATGGCGGGCGCTGCCAGGGTGGTGGCGGCTGCCGCACCCGCGCCGGCGACGCCGGCCTTTTTGATAAATGAACGACGATCCATATGATCCTCCCGTGAACACAATGGGTCGAAGGCGGCAAAATCTCCTCTCGCCATCTTCAACAAGCCGCAAACTTGCAGCTTTCGCGTGCGCTGTCCACTATCGGGACCCCAACTGGTCAATATTTTTTTCCACTTAATCGATTTGGGTGCAGGAGCCCGGACTTCGAGGGTTATTCCGTCCGGCCGGCAAACCGATTATGGGGGAAGCGAGCCGGCACGGGATGCCGGCCCCGATGCTCGTGACCATGAAGCGGAGCCCCCATGCAGCCTATCGTTGCCGTCGTCTGCGATGTCCGGCAGTTCGACACCTATACCTGGCACGCAACGCCGGAGACCTATCTGACGGCGGCGATCCAAGTGGCCGGCGTGCTGCCGCTGATGGTGCCGGCCTTCGGCGAGCGGATCGACATTGACGGGCTGCTGAGCCGCGTCGACGGCGTGATGCTGTCGGGCTCGAAGTCGAACGTTCATCCGGGCCTTTACGGCGCCGAACCGGGACCGGCCTACGAGCCATACGATCCGGCGCGCGATGCGACCAGCCTGCCGCTGGCGCGGGCGGCGGTGGAGACGGGCGTGCCGTTGCTTGCCATCTGCCGGGGGCTGCAGGAGCTGAACGTGGCGCTCGGCGGGACGCTCGCGACCGAGATCCAGGAGCTGGACGGCCGCAGGGACCATCGCGCACCGCAGCACGAGGATCACGACGAGCGCTTTGCCATCGTCCACGATGTGGCGCCCAGGACGGGCGGATGTCTGGCGTCCATCGTCGGCGGCGGTCCGGTGCCGGTCAATTCGCTGCACCGGCAGGCGATCAGCGCGCTGGCGCCGCGGCTTCAGGCGGAGGCGGTCGCAGAGGATGGCACGATAGAGGCGGTTTCGGTGATCGACGCACCCGGCTTTGCGCTCGGGGTGCAGTGGCACCCGGAATATTGGGCGAAGTCCGACACGCCCTCGCGGCGGCTGTTCGAGGCGTTCGGCGAAGCGGCCCGCATCCATGCGGGCGGGCGGCTGGCGGCGGCTCAGTAGGCGGCCAGCGACACTTTCACATTGTCCGGCTCGACCACTTCCCAGGCAAAGCCGTCGCCGGGGGCAAGGCGCATCAGGGGCGTTCCGCGATGGTCGGTGACCGTCACCGTGCCGCGGCGCGATTCCTGCCAGGCGCGGGCGCGGGCGAACAGTTCGCCCAGGCGCGCGCAGGAGGAGCCCGGTTCGACCCGGTGCACGTCATAGCCGTCGGCGCGATGCAGGGTGAAACTGCAACTGATGTTGGTGCGGTGATCGAGCGCCATGAAACGGTCGCCGCCGGCGGCCGCGGCCGATGCCACCGATGCGGTCGTCACCGGATCGATGCCGGACGGCGCCGAGCCGGGCGCGCCGGCACCCGCCGCGATAATCATCGCAGCGGCACCTGCCACGGCAAACCCGTTCAGCCATTGGGTCGTGTTGAACCGCATCGCATTGCCCCCTTGATCGGTGCGGCGAGCATGATCGGTCAGGGTTAACGATTTGCTAACCAATGCGACCGAAGCGCCGAGGCAGGGGGTCAGCGGGTCAGGGCGGCGGTCTCGGGTACCGGCGTCAGCGGCGCGTCGCCCGCGAACCAGGCGGCGAGATTGTCGATGACGAGCTGGCCCATGGCCTGCCGGGTGGCCACCGACGCCGAGGCGACATGGGGCAGAAGGCAGGTGTTGGGCGCATCGAGCAGCGCCTGCGGCACGTTCGGCTCGTCCTCGAACACATCGAGCCCGGCGGCGGCGATCGCGCCGGCCCGCAAGGCGTCGGCAAGCGCGGTCTCGTCGACGACCGATCCGCGGCCGACATTGATCAGGACGCCGTCGGGACCGAGCCGTTCGAGGATGGCCGCATCGATCGCATGGCGGGTCTCCGGTGTGCCGGGCGCGACCGAGATGAGCGTGTCGCAGGCTTCGGCCAGATCGGCGAGGCTGGCATGATAGGGGTAGGCGACATCGACGCGCTGCGAGCGGTTGTGATAGTGAATCGCGACGCCGAACCCCTCCAGACGCCGCGCCACGGCCAGGCCGATCCGTCCCAGCCCGAAAATGCCGACGGTGCGGCCGCGCAAGGTCAGCGGCGTCAGCGGAAAGTTGCCCTCGGTCTGCCATTTGCCGGCCCGCAGCCAGGTTTCGGCACGCGGAAGTTCGCGCAGCGTGTTCAACAGCAGGCCGATGGCGGTGTCGGCCACCTCGTCGTCGAGAACGTGCGGCGTGTGGGTCACGATGACGCCCCGGCGGGCCGCGTGCGCCGCATCGACATGGTCGTAGCCGACGCCGAACGAGGAGACGATCCGCAGGTTGGGCAGCGCGTCGATCAGTGCGGGCGTCACCGGCGACATGAGCGTCGCGAAAGCCGCGATGCCGGCGCGCGCATCTTCGTCCATCGCCATCACCTCGTCAGGTTCGGCGACGGTGCAATCGAACCGCCCGACAAGCCGTTCGCGCGTCCAGGAATGGCCGCGACTTGAGACGAGCACGCGCCCGTTCCGCCGGTCCGGCTGCGTCATCGTTCAGGTCTCCACGGGATGGGTCGTCGATTGGCGCACATGCAGTTCGGGCCGGACCAGATGCAGCGTGCCCTCCAGCGACTTCTTGCCCTCGATCCTGTCGAGCAGCGCACGGGCGGCGTCGCGGCCGACATCGCGCTGGCCGTTCCACACCGTCGTCAGGGCCGGCGTCGCGATCGAGGCTTCCTCGAGATCGTCATAGCCGGTCACCGAAATGTCGACGCCGGGCGTCAGGCCGGCGCGGGCGATGCCGTTCATCAGGCCGATGGCGACCAGATCGTTCCAGCAGACGGCGGCGGTCGGCCGGTCGCGCAGGGCGAGGAACTGGCTGGCCGCCTCGAAACCGGCCGCTTTGGTGCGCGGACCGGGAATGCGCCATTCGGCTTCCACCGGAAGGCCGGCCTTTTCCATCGCTTCGCGATAGCCGCGGAAGCGGTCACGGCCCGTCGAGGTCTTGTCCGATCCGCCGATCATGGCGATGCGCGTGTGGCCGAGCGAGATCAGATGGTTGGTGGCAAGGCCGATGCCGAATGCGTCGTCGCCCCTGAACACCGGCACATCCGCGCCTTCGACCGAGCGCGCGATGAAGACGAAAGGCAGGCCGTTCCTGATGCCCAGTTCGATGTCCGAAGGCGGGGTGTCGATGGCCGGCGACATGATCACGCCGTCGGCGCCGAGCTGCATCAGCGTTTCGAGAAAGGCGCGCTGCTTGTCGACCGAGTCATAATGGTTGGACAGAAGGAAGGTCTGGCCGGAGCGGTCGAGCTCGGTCTCGATGGCGCGCAGGATTTCCGCATAGAACGGGTTCATGATGTCGTGCACGACGACGCCGACAATGCCGGATTTGGAGGTGCGCAGGCTGGCGGCGCGGCGGTTGTAGATATAGCCGATCTCCAGCGCATGGGCCTTGACCCGCTCCTTGGTCGCCTCGGCGACCAGCGGGCTGTCGCGCAGGGCCAGCGATACGGTGGCGGTCGAAACGCCGAGCGCTTCGGCAATGGTCGACAGTTTGATCTTCTGCAAGGCGCGCCCTTCAAGGAGCCGTTTAAACCGGTGAAAGACGTTTAAATGGCTTTAATCGGGCGGTAAAGGGCGCTGCGGCGCGTCAGTCCCGTTCGCTCTGTTCGTCCTCGCCGGTGTCCTCGCGGACGATCAGATTGCCCTCGATCTTGCCGAGGATCTTTTCGAGCTGCTTGCGCTCTTTCTTCTTCAGGCCCTTGAGCGCCTGTTTCTCGGCCTTTGCGATGGCCTTTCCCATCACGCCCAGAACGTTGCGCCCCGCCTCGGTCAGTTGCACGAGAACCTGACGGCCGTCCTCCTTGGACGCGGCACGCGCGACAAAGCCTTGCTCCTCCAGACGTGTGATCGTCTTGGTGATGGTCGGCGGGCGGACGTCGAGGGCCCGGGCGAGGGCGCCGGGGGTCATCGGGCCGCCGGTCGCAAGCGCCTCGATGATCTTTTCCTGGCCGGCGTAGAGCCCGGTCTTGAGCAGATGGCGGGCATAATGGGTCCGGCCATGGCGCGCCACGTCCTGAAGGCGCGCCAGCAAGCTGCCGCCTTCGGTCTCTTCGGCGGGGATGTAGAACCGATTCATGGCCGCACGATAAGCCGCCGGGCAACCGCCGACAAGCAAAGCCGGCAAGGTTGGCGCTTGGCCGGGAGCTGGCGATGCCGTAACGCTGGACGAACCGGTCGGGTGAACCGTTTGGAGGACTTCGGATCGATGAACGACGGCAATGGGCGGGCGCTCTGGATCCGACATCCGCTGGCCGCGCTGGTGCCCGACGGCGTCGATGCGCGCGGCGGGCTGCTGGTCCGGGACGGGGTTATCGAGGCGGTGATTGCGGCCGGCGAAACACCGGCCGAACCGCATGACGTGTTCGACGCTTCGCGCCATGTCGTGCTGCCCGGGCTGATCAACACCCATCATCATTTCTACCAGACGCTGACGCGCGCCCATCCGGCGGCGATCAACCGGGAGCTGTTCGACTGGCTCAAGGCGCTCTATCCGCTCTGGGCGCGGCTGACGCCGGACCATCTGCGCATCGCCACCCGGCTGGCGCTGACCGAACTGATGCTGTCGGGCGTCACCTGCGCGTCGGACCATCATTATGTCTTTCCGAAGGGGCTGGACGAGGCGATGGACATCCAGGCCGGGGAGGCGGCGGCGCTCGGCATGCGAATCGTGCTCAATCGCGGCTCGATGAACCTTTCGGTGCGCGATGGCGGCCTGCCGCCGGACAGCGTCGTTCAGGATGCCGACACGATCCTCGCCGACTGCGAGCGGGTGATCGGCCGCCATCACGATCCGGCGCCGGGCGCGATGACGCAGGTGGCGCTGGCGCCATGCTCGCCCTTTTCGGTGACTCGGGAGCTGATGGCCGAGACCGCCGCGCTTGCCGGCCGCTGCGGCTGCGCGCTGCATACCCATCTGGCCGAGACGTTCGACGAAAACGCGTTCTGCGAGGCGACCTATGGCTGCCGGCCGGTCGACTATCTGGAAGAGACCGGATGGCTGACCGACCGGACATGGCTGGCCCACGGCATCCATTTCAACGACGAGGAGATGGCGCGGCTCGGCCGCGCCGGCGTCGGCGTCTGCCATTGCCCCACCTCGAACATGGTGCTCGCCTCGGGCCAGTGCCGGACGCGCGAACTGGAGGCCGCGGGCGTTGCGGTGGGCCTTGGCGTCGACGGCTCGGCCTCCAACGATTCCTCCAATCTGATGGAGGGCGTGCGGCACGCGCTGATGATCGGCCGGCTGACCTACGACGCCTCTCTGACCCATCTGGACGCGCTGCGCTGGGCGACCGAAGGGTCGGCGCGGTGTCTGGGACGAAGTGACATCGGCACGATCGCGCCGGGAAGGCAGGCCGACCTGGCGCTGTTCACGCTCGACGAATTGCGCTTTTCGGGCGCGCACGACCCGCTGGCCGCGCTCGTTCTGTGTGGCGCGCACCGGGCCGACCGGGTGATGATCGCCGGGCGCTGGACGGTCGAGGACGGCGCGCCGGTCGGCGTCGATATCGCGGCGCTGCGGCATGCCCACGGTCAGGCGGCGCGGGCGTTCATGCACGGCTGACCCCGCCGCGCGGCGCCCTATATGCCTTGGCAAGCGAGGGACCATGACACAATCGGTAGCGATCATCGGCGCCGGGCTGGCCGGCGCGGTCTGCGCGCGGGCGCTGGCCGATGCCGGGCTTGCGGTGACGGTTTTCGAGAAATCGGGCGGCACCGGCGGGCGCCTGTCGACCCGGCGCAGCGCGGCCGGCAGCTTCGATCACGGCGCGCAATATCTGACCGGCCGGAGCGCGCCGATGCGGGCGTTGCTGAACCAACTCGGCGAAGAAGGCGCGGTGGCGCCGTGGACGCCGAAAGGCAAGGACCGGACGGGCGACTGGCATGTCGGGCTGCCCGGCATGAGCGGGTTCGTCAAGCCGCTGCTCGGCGGCATCGATGTGCGGCTGCGCACACGCATCGATGCAATCGCATTTGATGCGAAGGGCCGTGTCAGTCTGGCCGATGCCGACGGACGCGATGACCGCTTCGGGCGGGTGGTCGTCACCGCGCCGGCGCCGCAGGCGATGGCCCTGACCGCGCCGCTCGACCGCGGTTTCGAAGCCTTGCGCGATATCGTCTACGCGCCGTGCTGGGCCGGCATGTTCGCCTTTGCCGAACCGGTCGCCGATCTGCCCGACCTGACGCGCGGTGACGATCACGGTCCGGGCGCGCTGATCGTGCGCAATTCATCCAAACCGGGCCGGGACGGCGCGACCTTCGTCGTCCATGGCGGCGGGGCGTGGAGCGCGCAGCATCTTGAAAGCGAACCGGAGGCGATCGTGCCGTATCTGCAGGGCGCGCTGGAGCGCTGCGCCGGGCAACCCTTGGCACCGGTCCACGCGACGGCGCATCGCTGGCGTCATGCGCGGGTTGACCGGGCGCTCGGCGAATCCCATCTGGTGTCGGGCTGCGGCCGCGTCGTCGTCTGCGGCGACGGGCTGGTCGGCGGCCGGGCGGAAGCGGCGGCGCAAAGCGGATGGGCGGCGGCGGCCGCGATATTGGACCGATAGATGCCGCCTGGCGGCGGACGAACGAGACTGAAGGGTTGGGGACCGGACAATCATGGACACGCTGACCCGGATGCGCGCCTTCGTGGCGGTGGTCGACAATGAGGGCTTTTCGGCGGCGGCGCGGGCACAGGGGCGCTCGAAGGCGCTTTTGTCGAAATATGTGCGCGAACTGGAGGACGATCTGGGCGCGCTTCTGCTCAACCGGACGACCCGTCAGTTCTCTCTGACCGAAGCGGGCCACACCTATTATCGCCGCGCGCTCGATCTTCTGCGCGAGTTCGACGATCTGCGGGACGAGATACGCGACACCCGATCCGATCTTGCCGGACCGATCAAGATTTCCGCGCCGCGTTCGCTCGCCGATGCGGCGATCGGTCAATCGCTGGTCGATTTCGCCGTGGCCCATCCGGAGATCAGGCTCGATATCGATCTCGACGACCGGTTCGTCGATCTGGTCGAGGAGGGGTTCGATCTCGCCATCCGCATAACCCAGCTGGAGGATTCGACGCTGATCGCGCGCCGGCTGAACCCGTTCCGGCTGGTCCTTTGCGCCACGCCGGCGGTGATCGAACGCCATGGCACGCCCGAAGCGATGGCGGAGCTGGCCCGGCTTCCGTTCATCGTCGACACCAATGCCCGGCGCCGCAACATCGTCGCCTATCGCGACGATGACGGGCAGGCGGCCTCGGTGACCGTGGACGGGCGGATCAGCGTCAACAGCCCGCTGGCGGTCAGAATGGCGGGTCTCGCCGATCTGGGCTTTTTCGTCTCGCCCGACTTCATCGTCCTGGAGGATTTGCAGGCAGGACGGCTGGTCGAGCTGATGGCCGGCCAGCTCGAAAACGATGCCGGCATCTATGCGGTTTATCCGCACCGGCGCTATCTGCCGGCCCGGGTGCGGGCGCTGGTCGACTATCTCGCCGACTGGTTCAAGTCCAACTGCCGGACGCCGCGCCGCAACGGGGCGTCATAATTCGGCCCGCTTCGCGTGGCGCAAACGATCCGTGCCGGATCAGGGGTGACGTGATTTGACCCGCCAGACGATGTTCGCAGCCTTTTTGGCGCCGGTGGCGTTTGCCGTGCCGGCGACGGCGCATGCCCATCCGCATGTCTTCGCAGAAGCGCGGCTCGAAGTGACGGTCACGCCGCAGGGCATGGTCGACCGGCTGCGCCATGTCTGGCGTTTCGACGATCTGTTTTCATCGACGGTGCTGTTCGAATTCGACACCGATTCCAGCGGCGCGCTCGAGATTGGAGAGCTGGAACAGGTGGCCGAGGTGATCGTCACATCGATCGCCGAGTTCGGCTACTTTCAGTCGGTGACGGTCGGCACCAAGGAGATCGCGATCGCCGAGGTGACCGACCTGCGCGTCGACATGGTCGACAACCAGCTGCTCGTCCTGTTCACCTCGCAGCCGTCCGAGCCGGTGGCGCTGGCGGACAATCCGTCCTTTGCGGTCTATGATCCGACTTTCTATACCGCGATCGATTTCTACGAGGACGAGAACATGGTGCTGATCGGCGCGCCGGCGGGCTGCGGGCACCAGATGGTGATCCCCGATCCGGACGAGGCGATCGCCCAGAACCAGGACACGCTGACCGAGGCGTTCTTCAACGAGCCGGACGGCAATGACTGGTCGAAGATCTTCGCAACGCGCATGGAAGTGCGTTGCTCGTGAGACGCGCGGCAACCATCGCACCGGCGGCCCTGATCGTGCTTGTCGCGGCGGTCGGCATGGCGGCGGCGCAATCCTCGCTCGGCATTGGCGTCGCCGAGCAGGCGCCGGCGTCCGACAGCGGCCTGTTGGGCGGCTTTTTTGCCTGGATCGCCACCCGGCAACGCGAATTCTATGACGCGATGCGCGCCGCGCTGACCGCCATGCGCGACGGCGGCCCGGGCGCCTGGCTGCTGGTCGGCCTGTCGTTCCTTTATGGCATTTTGCACGCGGCGGGGCCGGGCCATGGCAAGGTGGTGATCTCGTCCTACATGCTTGCCAACGAGACGGCGCTCAGGCGCGGCATCGCCCTGTCGTTCGCCGCCTCGCTCGTGCAGGCGCTGTCGGCCATCGTGATCGTCGGCCTCGGCTTTCTGGTGCTGCGGCAACTGGCCGTCAGCCAGACCGACACGACCCGCTTTTTCGAGATCGCATCTTACGGGCTGGTGGTCGCGCTGGGGCTGTGGCTTCTGGTGCGCAAGCTGCGCGCGCTGCGCCCGGCGGCGCCGAAACCTGCTGCCCTGTCTTCGGCGGCCGTGCACGATCATGGTCATCATCACAACGACGACCGTCACGCACATGATCACCATCATCACGATCATGCGCCGGGCGAAGTGTGCTCGACCTGCGGTCATGCCCACATGCCGATGCCCGACCAGCTTTCCGGCCCGATGAAGCTGCGCGATGCGGCGGCGGTGGTCCTGTCGGTGGGGCTCAGGCCCTGTACCGGGGCGCTGATCGTGTTGACGTTCGCCTTCCTGAACGGGCTGTGGGCCGCCGGGCTCGTCTCGGTTCTGGCGATGGCGCTCGGCACCGCGATTACCGTCTCGGCGCTGGCGACGCTGGCGGTGACGGCGAAGAATGTGGCGCTGCGGATGTCCGGCTCGTCTGCCCTGTCCGGCCCGGTGAGCCACGCCATCGAGATCGGCGGCGCGCTTCTGATCATCGCCATGGGCGTGATCCTGCTGGGCGGCGCGCTCGGCGCCTAGGGAAGTCTCCTCAGCGCAGCTTGCGGCGCGCGCGGCCCCGAAGCCACAGACCCAGAAACGGCAGGACAAGAACGGCGGCGACCGCCGCGCCGGCGGCCCAGGGATTGTCGCCGCCGATGGCGGTCATGATCGCCGGCAGGAAATAGAGCAAAAGCGCGAAGCCGACGAAGATGCCGCCGGCAATGAGCAGCGTGCCGCGATCATATTCGGGCGGTTTGGGCGCGCCGTTTTCGTCGTTTTCCGGTGCGCTCACAGCGTCCAGCCTCCGTCGATCACCATGGTGGCGCCGGTCACGAAACCCGCTTCGTCCGACGCCAGATAGACGGCCATATCGGCGATTTCGCGCGGCTGCGCAATGCGGCCCATGGGCTGGCGCTGAAGGAACAGGTCGAACGCGGCATCATAGCCGCCCATCTGTTCGCCGAGCGCTTTCATGCGCTCCTGAAGCGAAGGCGAATCCACCGTGCCCGGACAGATGGCGTTGCAGCGCAATTGCCGGGCGGCGAAATCCGCGGCGATCGCCTTGGTCATGCCGATGATCGCCGCCTTGGTCGCGCCATAGACATAGCGGTTCGGCGCGCCCTTGATGGAGGAGGCGCCCGAGGACATGTTGACGATCGATGCGGTGGCGCCGGTCTGTTCGGCACGCTCCAGCATGGCCGGCAGGAAGGCGCGGATCGTCCGGTGCATCGATTTCACGTTCAGATCGAACGAAAAATCCCAGTCATCCTCGGTGCAGTCGAGCACCGTGCCGTGATGGACGAAGCCGGCGACATTGGCGAGCACGTCGATGGCGCCGATCTCGGCCGCATAGGCGTCGACCGCCACCGTGTCGGTGACGTCGAGCACGCGCGCATCGGCAAAGGCCGGGTTGGCCAGCTTGGCCGCGTCGAGATCGCTGGCGAAGACCCTGGCGCCCTCTTCGGCGAAACGGTCGGCGATCGCCTTGCCGATGCCCTGTCCTGCCGCCGTGACGACGGCGATCTTTCCCTCAAGCCTGCCGGGCATGAATGTCGCTCCTGATCTCCTCGAGCCGGCGCTTCTGACCGCCGTCGGCGTCGAAGTTTGCCGGATCGAGCCAGCGTTCCATCGCTTGTTTGGCCGCCGGCCATTCCCTGTCCAGCATGGAATACCATGCCGTGTCGCGATTGCCGTAGGGCTTGACCTCGTGCTGGCGGAACACGCCCTCGAAGGTGAAGCCGAACCGCCGCGCGGCGCGGTGCGAGGCCGCGTTGGCATTGTTGAGTTTCCACTCATAACGCCGGTAGCCCAGATCGTCGAAGACGCGGCGCGCCATCAGGTAATGCGCTTCGGTCGCTGCCGGCGAGCGCGCCATCGGCGTGCCGTGGGCGACGGCGCCCACCTCGCAGACGCCGTTCTTCTCGTCGATGCGCATATAGCTCGCCATGCCCATCACATCGCCCGTGTCGGGCTGCGTGAAAACGCAGGTGACGAAGCCGCCATGGTCGTTCAGCGCTTGGATGGTTGCGCCCAGATCGGCGGCGCTCTCCATGCGCGGCCAGCCGAAATGATAGAGCAGATCGTTGGTCGTCATGCCACCGAAGGCGGTCCAGAGCCTGTCCTGATGGGCGGCGCGGTCGAACGCAACGATCGCGACATGGCGGCCGGCCATCGGCCTGTTCGTCGGCCGTTCGCGCGGGGTCCAGTCCGTCAGGTCGGTGATCATGGGCGGCGTGTCCGGGCTTGCTTGACTTGCAATGCGCGGCACCTCATGCCGGGCGCTGGAGGAAGCCATGCACGACATCAATCCCTTCTTCAACCGGATGGGCGAGGAAAACGCCTTTGCCGTTCTGGCGCGGGCGACACAGCTTGCCGCCGAGGGCCGCGACATCATCAATCTGGGCATCGGCCAGCCCGATTTCGCGACGCCGGCGCACATTGTCGAGGCGGCGGTCAAGGCGCTGCGCGACGGAGCGCACGGCTATACGCCGGCCAACGGCCTGCTTGCGACGCGCGAGGCGGTGAGCCGGCGCATCCACGCGCTGACCGGCGCCGACGTGTCGCCGGAAAGCATCATGATCACGCCGGGCGGCAAGCCGGCCATGTTCGCCGCCATCCTGATGTTCGGCGCGCCGGGCGCCGAGATCCTCTATCCCGATCCGGGCTTTCCGATCTATCGCTCGATGATCGAGGCGACCGGCGCGACGCCGGTGCCGGTGCCGATGCGCGCCGAGAACGGGTTCGCTGTCAGTGCCGACGAAGTGGCATCGCTGATCACGGATCGAACGCGGCTTTTGATCGTCAATTCGCCGGGCAACCCGACCGGCGGGGTGACGCCGCCCGCCGAGATCGAAAAGCTTGCCGCGCTGCTCGACCGGCATCCGGACATCGCGATCCTGTCGGACGAAATCTACGATGTGATGACCTATGATGGCGAAGCGCACACATCGCTGCTGGAATTTGACGGCCTGCGCGACCGGCTCATCGTGCTCAATGGCTGGTCGAAGACCTGGGCGATGACCGGCTGGCGGCTGGGCTGGTCGGTCTGGCCCGAACCGCTCTACAACGCGGTGCGCAAGCTGGCGGTCAATTGCTGGTCCTGCGTCAACGCGGCGGCCCAGCATGCCGGCATCGCGGCGATCTACGGGCCGCAGGACGATGTGGCGGCGATGATGGCGGCCTTCGACGCGCGGCGGCGCTTTGTGGTCGAGCGGCTGAACGCGATGGCGGGCGTCACCTGTGCGACGCCCAAGGGCGCGTTCTACGCCTTCCCGGACATTTCGGCGACCGGCTGGCAGGCCAAAAAGCTTGCCAGCGGGCTTCTGGAGGAGGCCGGCGTCGCGCTGATCGGCGGGCCGGATTTCGGCATCCTCGGCGAGGGGTTCGTGCGCGTCTCCTACGCCAATTCGCTGGCCAACATCGAAGCCGCGCTCGACCGGATGGAGGCGTTTCTCAGCCGATGAAGGCAGGGCCGAGCGCGAAGGCGGGCACGGAGTGCACGGCGCGGCCGGCGGCGATGTGGGCGACGCGCGGCGCGAACGGGCTTGCCAGAAGGGTCAGCCAGCCGGGAATCGCCGGGGTTGATGCGGTGGAAAAGAGCGTGTCGAGCGGGATGGATGGCCCTTTCTTGCCAATGTCAAGATGGAGGGCGGCACGCATATTGCCGGCTTCAAGACAACGTTTTGACACTGTCCAGATCGTCGCCTAGACTAGGGTCAGGACCCATTAATGTGATTGAAATGGCGGTCGAGATGGCAAGCAATACAAGAAAAAGCACGAAGAGCGGGGTCCGTCCCCCGGTCGAGAGCTTTGACGCGGTAGGGCGCGGCCATATCGACCGTCCTTCGGATCGGGCGGATTTGCACGGCCTGCCGTGTCGCAAGCCCTTGAAAGTTGGAAGACTTCCTGCGGCCTTGCTCCGTGCATCCGCACAAATTCGCCACGACCAATTCAACCAGATTAATGGGTCCTGACCCTAGCGCCATGACCGTTCGGGAAAAGGCCGCCGGAACAAGGCGCTATCACCATGGCGAACTGCGCGAGGCGCTGCTGGCCGCGGCCGAAATGGAGTTGACCGAGAAGGGTGAGGACGGGTTCTCGCTGCGCTCGACGGCCAAGCGCGCGGGCGTCAGCCATGCCGCGCCGGCGCACCATTTCAAGGATGTCACGGCGTTGCTGCAGGGCCTGGCGCAGCGCGGCTTCGAACGGCTGACGGCGACGATGAAGGAAGAGCAGGCCGAGGCGGGCGACGATCCCGAAGCGCTCTATGTGGCGGCGGGTGTCGGCTATATCCGCTTTGCGGCCGAAAACCCGGCCCTGTTCCAGCTCATGTTCGGCGGGCGGTCACACCATGGCGTGCCGACGGAATTCGCCAAGGCGGCCGATGCGAGCTTCTCGGTGCTGGTCAACGCGGTCGCACGTCTGCGCGGCGCGGACGCTCTGAAGGCCGAGGAAGGCTGGCGCGATGTCGCGGCGGCCTGGATGATGCTGCACGGCTATGCGCATCTGGCGATCGGCGGCAAGCTGGGCTGGCTGACCGGCCAGCCCTTCGACCGGCAACGGCCGGTGATCGCGGACCTTGCGCGGCGGGCGCTGCGGCTTTGACCGGAGGGATTGGGATCAAAAAAGCGGGCGACGGATCCTCTTGGATCGATCGCCCGTTTTCCGCAGGGCCGGGGTGGGAGGAGGAACCCGACCTGCTTTATGCTCATGTATCATGATGGACCCGATGCGTTAACGAATGGTTAACGCGTGCAGCGGCCCGGTTTGCACGCAATGCGACAGAAGGCTGGCATGGCCCGTCCGGCCATGCAGCACGATGGGATTGTGCCCGCTACGCGGTCGCGCCGGCGATCGTCGCCTCGATGTGATCGACCAGCGGATCCGGCAGCTGCAGGCGGCCGGCCAGCATGTCCAGATAGCCGCGCTCGGCGCGGGTCCTGGGTTCGATGGCGAGCCTTGAAGCGGTGTAGAGTTCGACGCGCTGCGCCTCGGTCCGGGCGGCTCCGACGATCGAATCGAGATCGACGGGCCTTGCGAGTTCGGCGCGCACGAAACTCTGCTCGTCATCGTCGATGCCGCTGACCGCCAGCTTGTCGATGATGCGGGCGCGTTCTTCATCGTCGATATGGCCGTCGGCGCGGGCGGCGGCGATCATGGCGCGCACCAGCGCGAGCGGGAACTCGCCGTCCTGGCTGTCGGCCTCGATGTCGAATTCCGAGCCCTGGGGCGGCGGCAGCACCTCGGGCTCGGCGGAGCCGGCCTGTTCGACGGCGCGGCCTTCCTTGTAGTTCTTCCAGGCGGTGTAGGCGAGACCGCCGACGGCGGCCGCCGCGCCCAGCTTGACCGCCGAGCCGGTCAGCTCCCGCCCGACGCCGGTGCCCAGAAGGACCGCCGCGATGGCGCCGGTCGCCAGCGGATTGTCTTTCGCCATCTGCCCGGCCTGCCCCGCCCGCTCACGCACGGTTCCGCCGGCGCCGGGTATCCGGCTTCCCAGAAAATCGTTGAGCAGCTTTTTGGGGTCGAGCATGGGTTCCTCCTTTGGCCGGACCGGGTCGTCGTGCAGGTGGGTATTGGCGAGCGATATGGCAAGGCGATGACGGCGGCGGAAGCGCCGCTGGCAGGACGGACAGGCGGGTGACGGGCCGGAAAAACTCTGAAATCATGCGTTGGGCCTTCGGGAGGCTGGCGGCGCGGTGGCCGCCGGAAAGGCAGGGCAGGGAGGAATCCATGGGTTGGATGAAGGACGAGACCGGGCTGGAAAAGCGGCCGGCCAATTTCGTGCCGCTGACGCCATTGTCGCATCTGAGGCGCGCGGCCACGGTGCATGCGAAACGCGAGGCGATCGTCTATGGCGATTTCCGGATGAGCTATGCGGAGTATCATGTGCGCGTGTCGAAGCTCGCCTCGGCGCTGGCGCGGCTCGGCATCGCGCCGGGCGATGTGGTGGCGACGGTCCTGCCCAACATTCCGGCCCATGTGGAGGCGCATTTCGGGGTGCCGGCCTGCGGCGGCGTTCTCAACGCCATCAACATCCGGCTCGACCAGCACACGATCAGCTACATTTTCGACCATGGCGAAGCGCGGGTGGTGCTCGTCGACACGCAGTTTCTCGGCGTCGTCGAGGCGGCGATCGCCGAGATGGAAAACGAGGCGCAGCCAACGATCATCGAGGTGCCGGACGAGCAGGCCGGGTTCCACGCATCGGGCCGGCACCTGACCTATGAGGCGCTGATCGCCGAGGGCGACCCGGACTTCGACTGGGTGATGCCCGCCGATGAATGGGAGAGCATCGCGCTCAACTATACGTCGGGCACGACGGGCCGGCCCAAGGGCGTCGTCTATCATCATCGCGGCGCCTATCTGATCACGCTGGGAACGCCCATCGCCTGGCGAATGACGCTCTATCCGCGCTATCTGACGATCGTTCCGCTGTTTCACTGCAACAATTGGTGCCATGTCTGGACGATGCCGGCGGTCGGCGGCACCACCGTGTGCTGCCGCGATATCACCGCCAGGGCGATCTACGACGCCATCGCCGACGAGGGGGTGACGCATTTCGGCGGCGCGCCGATCGTGCTCAACATGATCGTCAACGCCAGGGACGAGGAGCGGCGCAGCTTCGACCAGACGGTGAATGTGTTCACCGCCGGCGCCCCGCCGGCGGCGGCGACGCTGGCGGCGATCGAGCCGATGGGCTTCAACATCACCCAGGTCTACGGGCTGACCGAGGTCTATGGTCCTGCCACCGAATGCGTCTGGAAGGACGATGAATGGGCAGAACTCGCCCCCGACGAACGGGCGACGATCAAGGCGCGGCAGGGTGTCGCGTTCCCCAACATGGATCATGTGACGGTGGTCGATCCCGAGACCATGCGCCAGACGCCGATGGACGGCGCGGCGACGGGCGAGATCGTGATGCGCGGCAACGCGACGATGAAGGGCTACTACAAGAACCCGCGCGCAACCAACGAGGCGTTTCGCGGCGGCTATTTCCACAGCGGCGACATCGCCGTGCAGCATCCGGACGGCTACATCCAGATCACCGATCGGGCCAAGGACATCATCATATCGGGCGGCGAGAACATCTCTTCGGTCGAGGTGGAAAGCGCGCTGATGCACCATGCGTCGGTGCTTCTGTGCGCGGTGGTCGCCAAGCCCGACGAAAAATGGGGCGAGGTGCCGTGCGCCTTTGTCGAACTGAAGGACGACGGGTCGGCGACCGAGGAGGAGCTGATCGCCTTTGCGCGCCAGAGGCTGGCCGGCTTCAAGGCGCCCAAACGGATCGTGTTCGGCGAACTGCCCAAGACCTCGACCGGCAAGGTGCAGAAATACGAGCTACGCGAGCGGGCGGCGGCGCTGTGATGGCGTTGCCCGTGCTGCGCTGAGGGGCGTCCGGTCGAAAAAAAGCGCCGGGGCGTGCCCCGGCGTTCCGGTTGGTGTCCAGCGCGCCTACTGGTCGGTCGGCGGCGGCGTGGCGTTCAGGTCGAGCGGCGGCAGGCCGAAGGCGGGCGCCGGCGCCTCGCTGTCGCCGCCGGAGGCCGCGCCGTCATCGCCGCCCAACGATGGCGGGCCGCCCAGCGGGGTGAGCTGAAGGCCGGGCAGGCCGGAACCGCCCTCATTGCCGAAGTTCGGTGCCGACGGCATGCCGCTGCCGCCAATGCCGGGCAGGCCGACCGCATTGCCCTCGGCGTCCTGGCCGCCAAGCGAGGGCAGTTCGATCGTCACGTTGTCGATATCGATCACCGGTGCGTCGTCATTGTAGTGGGTGACGATGCGTGGGAAGAAGATGACCACCATGATGGCGACGAACTGGATGGCGATATAGGGGATGACGCCCCGGTAGATCTGCATCGTTTCGATGCCCTTGATCCGCTCGCCGGTGACCTCGTCGTCCCAGTCCTGCCTTGGCGCGATCGATCGCAGGTAGAAGAGCGCGAAGCCGAACGGCGGCGTCAGGAACGAGGTCTGCAGGTTGATGCCCAGAATGATGCCGAGCCAGATCAGGTCGATGCCGAGCGTTTCGGCGGGGCCGACCAGCAGGGGCACGACCACGAAGGCGATCTCGAAGAAGTCGAGGAAACAGCCCAGGATGAAGACGATCACCGTGACGACGACCAGGAAGCCGGTCTCGCCGCCGGGCAGCGACAGCAGCAGTTCCTCGACCCAGATCTTGCCGTTGATGCCGTAAAAGGTCAGCGCGAACACGCGCGCGCCGATCAGGATGAACATGACGAAGGCGGTCAGTTTGGTCGTCGAGTCGAGCGCTTCCTTGAGTGTCTTGAGGTTGAGCCGGCCCTTGAGCAGCGCAAGCACCAGCGCACCGGTGGCGCCCATCGCGCCGCCCTCGGTGGGTGTGGCGATGCCAAGGAAGATGGTGCCGAGCACCAGGAAGATCAGCGCCAGCGGCGGGATCAGCACGATGATGACCTGTTCGGTCAGCCGCGAGACGAGGCCGAGCTTGAAACGCCGGTTGATCAGCGAGACGCCGAGCGCGAAGAGGGTGGCCGTCGTTGCCGAAGACACGAAGCGGTTCTCGTAGCTCATCCCGGCGTAGAGGAAATTCATGCCGGCATAATGGATGACAACCGAGATGGCGATGATCGCAAACAGCGACAGGATGCCGCCGCCGAGCGTCCGCGTCTCGGGCGGCAGTGCCGGGACCCATTTGGGTTGAACGAGTGTCAGCACGAAGATGTAGGCGCAGTACATGCCCATGATCATCAGCGCCGGATAGAGCGCGCCGACATACATGTCGCCCACCGAGCGGCCGAGCTGGTCGGACATGACGATCAGCACGAGCGACGGCGGGACGATCTGCGCCAGCGTTCCGGCGGCGGCGATCGTGCCGGTGGCGACCGGGCGGTTGTAGCCGTAGCGCATCATGATCGGCAGCGAGATCAGGCCCATGGCGATCACCGAGGCCGCGACGACGCCGGTTGTCGCGCCCAGAAGACCGCCGACGATGATCACCGCAAAGGCGAGGCCGCCGCGCAGGGGGCCGAAAAGCTGGCCGATCGTGTCGAGAAGGTCTTCCGCCATGCGCGAGCGCTCGAGGATGAGCCCCATGAAGGTGAAGAAGGGGATCGCCAGCAACACCTCGTTGCGCATGATGTCGAAGGTGCGATTTGCATGCAGGCCTAGAAAAGTCGGTGACAGGGTGATTTCGCCGGGCGCGAAAATCGACAGTTCGACGGCAAGGAAAAAGAAGATCAGACCGCCGGCGGCAAGCGTGAAGCCGACCGGATAACCGATGAGCAGCATCGCCATGACGGTGATGAACATGACCGGCGCGAGGTTGTGGGCGATGATCTCGATCATTTGTTCTTCATCCGCTCTTCGAGGTCCGCACCGGATTCCATCTCCTCGATCATCGGCGGCAGTTCATGCTCGGCGGTGGGATCTTCGATGAGCCCCCGGATCACCGCGATGCGCTTGATGATTTCGGAGATGCCCTGGAAGCTGAGGAGCACGAAACCGGCCAGAACGAGGAACTTGGCCGGCCACAGGATGAGGCCCGACGCGTTGACCGAGATCTCCTTCGAGGCGAACGAGACCCAGAAGAAGGGCCAGGAGATCCAGACCATGATCAGGCAGAACGGCATCAGGAAGAAGATGTGTCCGAGCAGGTCGATCCAGTCGCGGGTGCGTTTGGAAAAGCCGGAGGTGGCCACGTCGATACGCACATGTTCGTTGCGCAGCAGTGTGTAGGAGGCGGCCAGCATGAAGACGGCGCCGTACAGATACCACTGCAGCTCGAGCCAGGCGTTGGACGAATTGTCGAAGATCTTGCGGATGGTCGCATTGCCGGCGCTGACCAGCACGGCGACCAGGATCAGCCACGAGACCGACCGGCCGATGAACGTGTTGACGGCGTCGATGCCGGCCGAGACTCTCAATAAAGCAGCCATACTCCTCCCCTGAGCTTGCCGCGGGCCCGCGTTCATGGTTGCAAGGCCATGGCCGCCGGTCGCCGCACCTTGTTGGTCCGCGACGGGAAAATCAAGGCGCGCCTCCACCGCGACGCGAACCGGGCAGGGTCGGCAGCTAGCACCTCTTGGGGCGAATGGCAATGAATGGTAAAGATTATTAACCAGTGAAACGTCCGATGGGTGACGCCCGGGCGCCGATTGACGTCGCTGTCCGTTTGGCGTTGATGAACCGTTGGGGCGCAGTCGAGGGCGGATCGTATATGGACATGCATGTGGCGCGCGGGGCCGGCGACCCGCTTTTTTCCGTTGAGGGAAAGGTTTGCCTGGTGACCGGGGCCTCGACCGGGCTGGGTGCGGGATTTGCGCAGCATCTGCTGGCGCGCGGGGCGCTGGTGGTCAATCTGAGCGACACCGCGCCGGACTGGGATCCGGGCGAACTGGCCAACCGTTTCGCGGACATGCGCGGCGATGTGCGCGATGATGAAGATGTGCGCGGTGCGATCGGCACGGCAACCGATGCGTTCGGCGGCTTCGATGTTCTGGTCAACAATGCCGCCGGGTTCTGCGTCGAAAAGGCGGCGCGGCAGGACGCGGGCGGGTTCGGCGCGCTCATGGATCTGAACGTGACGGCGGTGGCCAATCTGTGCCGCAGGGCGCATGAGGTCATGCGCGGCAATGGCGGCGGCGCCATCGTCAACGTCACCAGCATTCTGGGCAGGCGGCCGATGCGCGGGCTTTCGGCCTATGCAACCAGCAAGGCAGCGCTGGAACAGTTGACACGGGCGCTGGCGCTGGAATGGGCGGCCGACGGGGTGCGGGTCAACGCGCTGGCACCGGGCTGGTATCCCACCGCCATGACGCGCGGCCATCTCGATGCCGGGCTGGCACCCATCCTGAAGAACTCCATCCCCATGGGCCGTCTGGGCGTGCCGGACGATCTGGCGGGCGCCCTGCTGCTGCTGGCGTCCGATGCCTCGCGCTACATGACGGGCACGACGATCACAGTCGATGGCGGCTACGACGTGCGAAGCTGAGCGAGCGTAAGCGCGGACTGACCCCCAAAATATTGGGGGGCTCCGCCGCTCCCCGTGTCAGCGCCTGAATTATTTCGGTATATAGTATAAACTCGCCGATTTCCACCGTGGTTTGACAGAATTAACGAATTCTTCATGGACTATATTCTAGTTTCGCTGCGTCACCTCGGCCCGATGTCATGGGCCGCTCCGGTGAAAAGGCCCGGACGGACGGGCCATACTGTCCCGATTCAAGAGCCTTACACCGTTCATTAACGGCGTCGGTCGTATCGTCCTGCCGAAAGGGCAGGCAATGACACGACTGGATCGATCGCCGCACGGCGATGAAGCCGAGATCGACATCTATCTGAACTTTGTCGACAGCCTGTTCGCTGACCGGCGCAGCATGCTCGTCGGTCTGACGTTGCAGGTCGCCATCTCGATCTGTGTCTATTTCGAAAGCGGCGTAGCGGCGACAGGCATCTGGCCTGCCATCTTCATCGCCGCGACATCGGTGCGGTTCTACCATACCGCCCGCTATTCGCGGCAAAGCGCCGCCGCCGCCCAGCTTCCCATTCCCGAGAGGCTGAAATGGGCGCAGGACTGGGAGTTGCGCTACACACTGTCCTCGACGCTTTCCGCATTGGCGGTGGGCATGTTTGCCTGGTTCTGCATCGGTATCGTGGCAACCGAGTTTTCGATCATTGCCGGCCTTTCGGCTGTTTTCGCTGCAATGCCGACCATTGTCGGCCGGTTGTTCGGATCGGTCAGGTTGGCGGCGATTGCCACGATCAGCATGCTGATCTGGCCGGCCATCATCCTGTTGTCGCACGACGGCTGGGCCAGCAAAATGGCCGTGCTGCTGTTCCTACCTTACATCAGCCTTGTTCTGTCCATGGTGCGCCGCGTGCGAGAGCGGGTCGTCGAAGCGGTAAGGGGGCGGCTCGAGAAGGCAGAAATCGCCGAGCGGTTCAACCTGGCGCTGACCAACATGTCGCACGGCGTGATCATGTTCGATCGCCACCAGCGGGTCGTCGTCATCAACCGCCGCGCCCGGCTGATCCTGCAGATTCCCCATCATGTGAACGCCGAAGGGCGCAGCTTTTCCGTCCTGATGCGCTATGCGCGCCGGTTCAACCTGGTGCCGTCCGACCACGCCGGCTCTTTCCAGGACGTGGTGTCGAGCCTTCTGGTCACCGACGGAAGGAAGGCCGAAATACGGCTGACGAACGGGGTGCATGTCGAGTTTTCCGGCACGCAAAGGCCGGAAGGCGGGTCGGTGCTGATCCTTGAGGACGTGACCGAGCGGGCGCGGGCGCAGGAGCGCATCAAGGCGATGGCACGGTTCGACAGCTTGACCGAATTGCCCAACCGGACGCATTTCGGCGAAGAGGCCGTTCGCCGCGCAGACGAAGCCGATCCGGAATCGCGGTGTCTGCTGATCGCTTTCGATGTCGATGACTTCAAGCGCGTCAACGATTCGATCGGACACGCCCAGGGCGACGCGCTGCTGCGGGCCATCGCCCGCCGGCTGCGCCGCGACTATGGCGATTGCGCGGCCATTTCCCGGCTCGGCGGCGACGAGTTCATGATGTTCGTCGACCGGCTGCCGGTCGACTTCGAGATCGGCGCCTTCGCCGACGGGCTGCGTGACTGTCTGCGGCGTTCGTTCCGCATCGGACCGGAGAAGGTGTTCGTCACCCAATCGTTCGGCATCACATACGGCAAGGCCGGCGATTTCGATCTCAAGCGGGCGATGGTCGAAGCCGATCTGGCGCTGTACCATTCCAAGGCGATGGGCAAGGGCGTATGGTCGCTGTTCGAGCGCGACATGAACGACCGCTATCTGCGGCGGCAACTGCTCAAGGGCGAACTGGCCAAGGCGATCGAGCTGGGCACGCTGTCGGTGCGCTACCAGCCGATCGTCGAAGCGGCGACCGGACGCATCGCCGGCTGCGAGGCGCTGTCGCGCTGGCATCATCCCGAGCACGGCAACGTCTCGCCGGCCGAATACATTCCGCTGGCCGAAGAGATGGGCATCATCACGAAGCTGACCGAAAGCGTCATCCGCACAGCGACACGGGAGTGCGCGCGCTGGCCGGATCATGTGACCGTGTCGGTCAATTTGTCATCGATCGATTTCCAGCGTGACGGCATCGGCCAAACCATACAGAACGCGCTTGAGACGGCAGGACTGCCGGCCAATCGGCTGATCGTCGAAATCACGGAGACGGCGGTGATCAGCAACGAGGCCGACATGATCGATCGCCTGACCCGCATTCGAAGAACGGGCGTCGGGATCGCGCTGGACGATTTCGGCACCGGCTATTCCTCGCTGAGCTATCTGCACCGGTTGCCGCTCGATCGCGTCAAGATCGACCGGTCGTTCGTCGCCGGCATCGAAACCGGCGACACGCCGCTGGCTCTGCTGCACGGCATCACCGATCTGTGTCATGGGCTGGGCCTGAAGATCACGGTCGAGGGTGTCGAGACCGCCAGCCAGCTTGCCATCGTGCGCGGGTCGGGCAAGATCGACAAGGTGCAGGGTTATCTGTTCGGCCCGGCGCTTCCGGCGACCGCGATCGCCGAGATGGCGACGCGCATGCCGGCCGAAAATGCCGCTGCGGACGCGCCCGCCGCCGTTGCGCAACCGGGAACGGCCGCTACCGGCTGACAGGCGCTCCGCCCGCTCCTCAATTCTCCGCATGTTCTGCCTGTACCAGGATAACACAAGTCTGACCGCCAGCCGGCCGTTCATTAACAGTTAACCTTAACAAGAGATTACTATTTCTTGGGAATTTACGCGCATTTTCGTAAAAGATAACCTTGCGGCAGGTCAACCTACCAAGGGGACGACGCCGTGGATCGCAGCGCGACAAAAGTACCAAGCCGACAACGCACCGACGCCGTCGCAGATCGTTTGCTTTCGGTCATGGATTCGGTCGAGTATCGCCGTATCTCCACACCGGAAGACTTCGAAGATGTCGGCGCGCTGCGCCTGCGGGCGTTCAACCCGCGAGACATCTACGAGAGCAAGTTTGAGTCGCCCGTGATCGAACCGCTGGACTTCGAGCCGGACACCTATGTGTTCGGCCTTTATCATGCCGACCAGCTCGTTGCGTCGATGCGGTTGAACATGCTGTCGGCGAGCACGCCGCCGACGCCGGCGATGGAGTATTTTTCCGAGACGCTTTCTCCACTGCTGGCGCAGGGCATGGTGTTCGTAGACCCCAGCCGCTTTGCCATCGATCCGGATTTGGCACCGTTCGTGCCAGCCTTGCCGCTCCTGACACATCGGCTGTCCACTATGATGACGCTGCACAAGGGCGCCGATTACTGTCTATGTCTGATCAAACTGCAGCATGAGGCCTATTATCGCAGGGTGTTCGGCGCGACGCGTCTGGCCGGCCCGATCCATCCCGAAGGCCTGTTCATCGACGTGGTCCTGCTCGGCATTCCCCGTAGCAATGTCGACTACATCATGAGCCGAAATCCGCTGTTTCACTACACCGAGACCGAAGCGCGGCTCCTGTTCGACCGGCTCGAGGATGCGCTGCCGCCGCTGTGCGTGCGGCCGACCGCCCGCTACGCGCTCAACGCCGCCTGAGCGTCGGCGGCTGCCGTCTCGCATGCGCCATTGATGTGCGGCGCAGTTTTCGCTATGCGCACGGCAGCATCCAACACGACGAGCGGAGACCGCCATGGGCGAGCAGACCGAGACCAACCACGACGCCGGCGCGGCAATGGACTATCCGGAACATGAAAAAACGTTCAACCTGTTCCTCGCGCTGACCAAGTGGGGCACGGTCGCGACCGCCGCGCTGCTGATCGCCATGGCGTTCGGCTTCTTCGCCGGCGGCGGCCTGTTCGGCGGCATCATCGTTTTCGTCCTGCTGATGATCGTTTCGCGGTTCGTGCTTTGACACGAAACGTCGCCGGGCGCATTGACATTGCGCGCGTCCGGTCCAGTTAGCTGCGGCGGGGGAGACCGGTTTTGCCACTGACATTATTCGTTGCCAAGGAATCGCAGGCCGGCGAGCCGCGCGTCGCCGCCTCGCCCGACACGGTCAAGCGGCTGGTCAAGGCCGGCCACACCGTGACGGTGGAAAAGGGCGCGGGCATTTTGTCGCGCATTCCCGATGCGGATTTCGAGGGTGCCGGCGCGTCGATCGTCACGGCCGCCGCCGGTGCCGGCAAGGCCGATGTGGTGCTCAAGGTGCGCCGTCCAACATCGCCCGAACTGAAAAAGTACAAGAAGGGCGCGGCGGTCATCGCCGTCATGGACCCCTATGATGCCGAAAAGGCGCTCGGCGAGATGGCCAAGGCCGGTCTTTCGGCGTTCGCGATGGAGCTCATGCCGCGCATCACCCGCGCGCAATCGATGGATGTTCTGTCGTCGCAGGCGAACCTGGCCGGCTATCAGGCGGTGATCGAGGCGGCGGCGGCCTATGACAGGGCCATGCCGATGATGATGACCGCGGCCGGCACGGTGCCGGCAGCCAAGGTGTTCGTGATGGGGGCGGGCGTTGCCGGCCTTCAGGCGATCGCCACTGCGCGGCGCCTCGGCGCCGTCGTCACCGCTACCGACGTGCGGCCGGCGGCCAAGGAACAGGTGGCCTCGCTCGGCGGTAAGTTCATCGCGGTCGAGGACGAGGAATTCAAGGCGGCCGAGACGGCGGGCGGCTACGCCAAGGAAATGTCCAAGGAATACCAGGCCAAGCAGGCCGAGCTGGTCGCCGAGCACATCGCCAAGCAGGACATCGTCATCACGACGGCGCTGATCCCCGGCCGGCCGGCGCCGAAGCTGGTTTCCAAAAAGATGCTCGATGCGATGAAGCCCGGCTCGGTGCTGGTCGATCTGGCCGTCGAGCGCGGCGGCAATGTCGAGGGCGCCAAAGCCAACGAGACGGTGACCACCAGGAACGACGTCAAGGTGATCGGCATTGCCAACATGCCCGGACAGGTGGCGGCGTCCGCATCGCTGCTCTACGCCAAGAACGTGCTGGCGTTTCTCGAGACGCTGGTCGACGGCGAGAGCGGGGCGCTCAACATCAATCGCGACGACGAACTGGTGGCCGCGACGCTTCTGACACATGACGGCGCGCTGGTGCATCCGCGCTTTGGCGGCGAGGCGCCGGCTGCCGCTGACAAGGGGGAAAAGGCCGATGGCTGACGACAGCGTATCCCGGGCGCTCGACGCGCTGGACAGCGCCGTTCAGGGCGTGCGCGAGGCGGTTGCCGATGCGCCACCCGCGGTGGCCGCCGCCGCCGACGCGGTGCAGACCGGCGGCGTCAGCGAGTTCGTCTTCCTGTTCTCGATCTTCGTTCTGGCGATCTTCGTCGGCTACTACGTCGTCTGGTCGGTGACGCCGGCGCTGCACACGCCTTTGATGAGCGTGACCAACGCGATCTCCTCGGTGATCGTGGTCGGCGCGCTGCTGGCTGTCGGCATTTCCGAAAGCGGGCTTGCGACGGGCTTCGGCTTCGTCGCCCTGGTGCTGGCCTCGGTCAACATCTTCGGCGGCTTCCTCGTCACCCAACGCATGCTCGCCATGTACAAGAAAAAAGACAAGTGAGGCGCTAGATGTCCGTCAATATCGCCTCCTTCCTCTATCTCGTTTCCGGGATCCTGTTCATCCTCGCGCTGCGCGGGCTGAGCCATCCGACCACCTCCCGTCAGGGCAACATGTACGGCATGATCGGCATGGCCATCGCGGTCGTGACGACGCTGCTGGTGGCCGCCCCGAGCTTCGGCGGCGGGTTCATGATCCTCGCCGGCATCGCCATTGGCGGGTCGGTCGGCGCCTATGTGGCGCGCAACATCGCCATGACCGCGATGCCCCAGCTCGTCGCCGGCTTTCACTCGCTCGTCGGCCTCGCCGCCGTTCTGGTCGCCTCCGCCGCGCTCTACTCGCCGGCCTCGTTCGGCATTGGCGATGTCGGCTCGATCAAGGCCGTGGCGCTGGTGGAAATGTCGATCGGCGTCGCCATCGGCGCGATCACGTTTACCGGCTCGATCATCGCGTTCCTGAAACTGGACGGGCGCATGTCGGGCAAGCCGATCCTCCTGCCGGCCCGGCACATCATCAATGCCGGCATCGGCATCGCGATCATCGTCCTGATCGCGGTTCTGGTCGGCACGGAAAGCCACACCGTCTTCTGGCTGATCGTCATCCTGTCGCTTCTGATCGGCGTCCTGATCATCATCCCGATCGGCGGCGCGGACATGCCGGTTGTGGTCTCGATGCTCAACTCCTATTCGGGCTGGGCGGCGGCGGGCATCGGCTTCACCGTCGAGAATCTGGCGCTGATCATCACCGGTGCGCTGGTCGGCTCGTCGGGCGCGATCCTCAGCTACATCATGTGCAAGGGCATGAACCGCTCCTTCATCTCGGTGATTCTGGGCGGCTTTGGCGGCGAGGCGGTTGCCGCCGGCGGCGATGACGGCATCGACCGCACCGTCAAGCAGGGCTCGGCGGACGACGCCGCCTTCCTGATGAAGAACGCGTCGAAGGTGATCATCGTACCGGGCTACGGCATGGCCGTCGCCCAGGCCCAGCACGCGCTGCGCGAACTTGCCGACACGCTGAAGGCCGAGGGCGTCGATGTGTCCTATGCGATCCACCCGGTGGCGGGCCGTATGCCCGGCCACATGAACGTGTTGCTCGCCGAGGCCAACGTGCCCTATGACGAGGTGTTCGAGCTCGAAGACATCAATGCCGAGTTCGCCCAGGCCGATGTCGCCTACGTCATCGGCGCCAACGACGTCACCAACCCGGCGGCGCGCGACGATCCGTCCTCGCCGATCTACGGCATGCCGATCCTCGATGTCGACAAGGCCAAGACCTGCCTGTTCGTCAAACGCTCGCTCGGCTCGGGCTATGCGGGCATCGACAACACCTTGTTCTACAAGGACGGCACGATGATGCTCCTGGGCGATGCCAAGAAGATGACCGAGGACATCGTCAAGGCGATGGACGACTGACGTCAGCCAAATCCGGCGCTTTTCGAAAAACCGCGGCACTTGCCGCGGTTTTTTTGTCGGCAATGTCGATCGGACCCGTGTCCGTTCGTCACCCCATTGAGAGCGATGGTGCTCTCGGTGACGAAAGGACAATCATCATGACGCTTCTTCAAATCCTCGCAGCATCGGGCGCTGCGGTCGCCGTTCTGGCGGCATCGACCCTTTTGCTTCCGAGGCAGGTCCATGTCGAGCGGCAGGCGCTGATCGACGCCGACGCCCGGGCCGTCTTGGCGCTTGCGGCCTCCGGGGAAGGCTATCAGCGCTTCAATCCCTACAGGTCCACCGATCCGGACCTGTCGATCACGCTGTTCGGGCCGGCATCGGGTGTCGGGTCGGGCTTCCATTTTGCTGGCAAGGACGGCAAGGGCAGCCAGACCGTCGCGGCGGTCACGGGCGATGCCGTGCACTACCAGATCGATCTGGGCCCGATGGGCAAGCCGTTGCAGACCATCCGCGCCGAGCCGAAAGACGGCGGCGCTCATGTCACATGGTCGATGCAGGCCGATATGGGGTTCAATCCGATCGGCCGGGTCATGGGCCTGTTCATGGACCGCATGGTCGGCCCGACCTTCGAGCGCGGCCTTGCCAATCTTCAAACCGCAGCCTAACCGCATCCAACAGGAGACACACCGATGCGCTACACCTTTCTTCTCTACTCCGACCCCGCCGACTTCGCCGACATGACCCAGGAGGACTGGGCCGCCATGCAGGAGGTCTATGGCGCCTATATCGGCGCGCTCAAGGAGGCTGGCGTCTTCGTCGACACGGACTGGCTGCAGCCGGTCGAGACCGCAACGACGCTGAGCCTTAAGACCGGCAGCAGGACGGTGCAGGACGGCCCGTTCGCCGACACCAAGGAGACGCTGGGCGGCTATTTCGTCATCGACGTGCCCGATCTGGACGTCGCCATGGCCTGGGCAGAAAAATGCCCCGCCGCCAAGGCCGGCAAGGTCGAGATCCGCGCCTCCGCCATGGGCGGCGCATGACCGAGGCGGCCCGCGCCGCCGAAAGCGCGGCGCGGGCATCCTACGGAAAGCTGATCGCCATCCTCGCCAAGCGCAGCGGCGACATTGCCGGCGCCGAGGACGCGCTGGCCGATGCCTTCGCCAAGGCCCTGAAACGCTGGCCGGAAACCGGCGTGCCGGACAACCCCGAAGCCTGGCTTCTGACCGCGGCGCGCAACCGGATGACGGACACGCAAAGACGGCGCGCGCGCTTTCCCGAAACGGACGCGATCCCCGACATGGCAGACAGCGCGACGACAGCCGAAACGATGCCCGACGAGCGGCTTTCGCTGATGATGGTCTGCGCCCATCCGGCGCTGCCGGAGGACCTGCACACGCCGCTGATGCTGCAGACCGTGCTCGGCGTCGAGGCGGCCGACATCGCCCGCGCCTTCGTCGTCACGCCGTCGGCCATGGCGCAGCGCCTGGTTCGCGCCAAGCGCAAGATCAGGGATGCGCGCATCCCCTTTCAGATGCCGGACGAAACCGACCTGCCCGAAAGGCTGGGCGCGGTGCGCGAGGCCATCTATGCCGCCCATGCGCTGGACTGGCTGGCACCGAGCGATGCGCTGGGCCAGGAGGCGCTTTATCTCGCCGACCTGTTGCGTCATCTGGCGCCGGACGACGCGGAGGCGCACGGGCTTGCCGCGCTGATCGCCTTCGGCCACGCGCGGCGCCACGCGCGCATCAGGGACGGTATGCTGGTGCCGCTCGACGAGCAGGACGCAACGCTGTGGGACGGGCGTCTGATCGTCTACGGCCAGACGGCGCTCGCAGCGGCCCATGCACGCGCCGCGCCCGGCCGGTTCCAGATCGAGGCGGCGATTCAGGGCCTGCATCTGGACCGCGCCAAGACCGGCAGGATCGACTGGCTGGCGCTGGACAAGCTCTATTTCGGCCTTGGCCGGATCGCGCCCTCGCTCGGCGCGGCGGTCGCCCACGCCATCGTCATCGCTGAACGGCACGGGCCGCCGGCCGGGCTCGACGCATTGTCGCGGCTCGACGAAAAGGCGACGCGCGCCTTCCAGCCCTTCTGGGCCGCGCGCGGCGCGCTTCTGGCCGACCTGGGCGATATTGCCGGCGCCATCGAAGCCTATGAGAAAGCCGTTTCGCTGTCCGTCGAACCGCCGCTCAGGCGCTATCTGGACCGGAGGATCGAGAGCATGCGCGCCGGCGGCCGGCCCGCGGCGAAAGCGGGGGATGCACGACCGGAGTAGACGCGCAAGGCATGGCCGGGCGGCTCCGGCGGGGGGCGTCAGAGCAGATCCCATGCGGTGATGTTCTGGCGCATATGGCCGACCGATGTCGTGCCCGGAATGGCGATGATATTGGGCGACCTTTCGAGCAGCCATGCCAGCGCCTCGCGCGGCGCCAGTTTCGCGCCGTGCTGCATCGGGTTGGCGCCCAGCGGTCCGTAGGGGATGAAGGCGATGCCTCTTGCCGCCGTGTAGTCGACCAGGCCGTCGTCGCCCGTTTCATCCATGTTGAAGCGGTTCTGGACGCTGGCGATCGGCGCGACCGCGAGCGCCCGGTCCAGTTCTTCGCGCGTAACGTTCGACAGGCCGATATGGGCGATGCGGCCGTCTGCCCGCGCTTCCGCGAGCGCCGCGACGGAGACCTCGACGGGCGTTTCGGGATCGACCCGGTGAAGCTGGAACAGGTCGATCCGGTCGCGCCGCAGATTGACCAGCGACTCGTCGACCTGCCGCAGCAGCGTGTCGCGCGATCCGTCGGCGGTGATCCGGCCGGGTTCGGGCTTGTCGACGCCGCCCTTGGTGGCGAGCGCCACGTCGCGGTCCGCCAGCGCCTCGCCGACGATCCGGTCGGCGGTCAGCGGGCCGTAGGACCGGGCGCTGTCGAAGAAGGTCACGCCGTCATCGGCCGCCGCCCGCAGCAACGAGATGCCGCCTTCCCAGTCCTCATAAGGGCCAAAATTGCCGGGCTGGCCCGTCAGGCGCATGGCGCCAAATCCGATCCGGTTGACCTCGATGTCGCCGCCGATGCGATAGGTCCGGTTGGGTGTGTCTGTCATCTCGCTCTCCATTGTGGCGGCCAAATCCGCCAGTGCCCGCAAACCTATCGATACGCCGGCATCGTCGGTAGACGAGTGCAAAGAGCTATTGTTATACACTTAACGTATGACTCGATCACTCGACCGCCTGACGCTTCTGGAAACCTTCGTGCGGATTGCCGAGCGCGGCTCGATCAGCGCGGCGGCCCGCGATCTGGGCCTGTCGCAAGCCTCGGCGAGCCGGCAACTGGCCGATCTCGAAGAACGCCTGGGCGCACAACTGATCGTTCGCTCGACGCATCACCTGAGCCTGACCAAGGCCGGCGAGCGGTGCCTCGCCGATGCACGGCTGCTGCTGGCCGAATGGGAAGGGTTCGCCGAGGACTTTGCCGGCGACGCCGACCGCATCGCGGGGCCGCTGAAGATCGTCGTGCCCGTTGCGCTCGGCCAGACGGTCGCGCTCGACTGCGCCGTGGCGTTTCAGGCGGCCCATCCCGAAATCGTCCTGGACTGGATCCTCGATGACGCGCCGATCCGCTTTTCGGAGGTCGGCTGCGATCTGTGGCTGCGCGTCGGCGCCGTTCCCGATGAAACGCTGATCGTGCAGCCGCTGGCCGAGGTGGAACGCATCGTCGTGGCCGCACCGGGTTTGGTGGGGCCGGCTGACGGCGATCCACAAGCGCTGGCGAACGTGCCGTGCGCGGCGCTGCACCCGTTCGAGGGCGGGCGATGGCCGCTGACCGGACCCTTGGGAAAGACGGCCGATCTCGATGCGCGCGTGACGTTCGCCAGCAACAACATCGCGACCACGAAACGCGTCGCCGTGGCCGGCGGCGGCTATGCCATAATGCCGCGCTGGCTGGTGGCCGCGGAACTCGAAGCCGGCACGCTGGTCGAGCCGTTGCCGGGGTGGCGTGCCGCGTCGCTGACGATCAACGCCGCTTTCGCGCCGGCGCGGCGTCAGACCCGGCGGCTGCGCCTGTTCATCGATGCCATGAAGGACGGGCTGGCCGGCTTGGCATAGCCATTGCCGAGGCGCGCGCCAATCGCGATCAGCTCACCCGGCTCATCGCCGAGCGGGCGATCGAGAAATCGGGGTCGAGCTGAAGCGCCCGGCGGAAGGAGCGCTTGGCGCGCTCGCGCTCGCCGCGCTGTTCGTAGACGAGGCCCTGACTGGTCCAGCTCTCGGCGCTGCGATCGTCCAGTTCGATGGCGAAGTTGGCATCGGCGAACGCATTGTCGAGCTGGTTCAGCGCAAGGTAGGAGATGGCGCGGGCATTGTAGGGCTCGGGCGCATCGGGCTGCAGCGAGATCGCCGTCGAGAAATCGTCGATGGCGAACTGGTGCTGGCTGCGGCCCTGATAGATCAGGCCGCGCCGGTGATAGGCGCGCGGATCGGTGGTGTCGAGCTGGATGGCGCGCTCGAAATCGCGGAACGCCTCGTCCGTGCGGCCGGCGCGGCGGTAGAGTTCGCCGCGGCCGACAAAGGCCTTGTCATAGCGCGGATTGATCTGCAGCGCGGCATTGTAGTCGTTGGCCGCGCTCGTCTGGTCGCCGAGCAGCCGGTGGATCAGCGCCCGGTTGGCATAGGCCTCGAAGAAGCGCGGATTGAGGGCGATGGCCTGGTTGAAGTCCTCGAGCGCCTCGCGATAGCGGCCGCCGCGGCCGAAGGCCGAGCCGCGCACATTGTAGGCTTCGGCGTCGCGCGGATTGGCGCGGATGACTTCGGTGAGCGAGGCGATGTTCTGGGCGCTGCCCTGTTCGGCCTCGATGCGCACGGCTTCGCCCTGCAGCGCCGATGTCTGGCAGGCGCCGAGCGCCAGCCCGGTCGCGCAGACCAGCGCAAAGCGCGTCAGACGCGCCGCGCCGGCCGTGCCGCGTCTGGCTGAACCCTGATCGCCCATCGTCACTTCCCCTCTCGACCCCATGCACCTTCGCACAAAAATGGCGTGGCCATTGTCAGGTCACGCCATGCTTGCATGTCAATCTGGACAATATCGCGGCGATGCCGTCGGCACCGGTGCCGCGGGGCCTCAGCGGCCCTTGCGGCCGCCCAGAAGGCCTTCGCGCTGGGCGCGCTTGCGGGCCAGCTTGCGCGTGCGGCGCACGGCTTCGGCCTTTTCGCGGGCGCGCTTTTCGGACGGCTTTTCGTAATGGCCGCGGAGTTTCATCTCGCGGAACACGCCTTCGCGCTGCATCTTCTTCTTCAGGACGCGCAGCGCCTGGTCGACATTGTTGTCACGGACAAGTACTTGCAATTTGATCCCGTTCCTTCGGTGTTCGAGGCTGGTTTGGCCGGTTTTCGCGTCTGCGAGGCTGCCGAAACACGGAACGCAAAAATCGGTTCGCAGAGCCGCCGGCCAGACGATTGCCTGCGGCATATCAGCTTCGGCACCACAAGTCCAGTCTGCCCGATGCAGATGACAGGCCTTTGTCGGCGTTGGGAAAAGCGGTCTGTGGCAAGGCTGTGCGCGTCCTTTGCCGTCGCAATCCGGCTGGAAGTCGCCTGCGCGCTATGCTTTTGTGCCGGCCAGTTTGGCATCAACGGTGAGGGCCGATGCGCCGATTTTCCGGATTTGCCGTGGCGCGCGAGGCGATGCGCGCACACAAGGGCTGGGGCCGCCAGTGGGACAGCCCCGAACCGCGTTCGTCCTATGACGTGATCATCGTCGGGGCAGGCGGGCACGGGCTGGCGACCGCCTATTACCTGGCCAAGGAACACGGCATCACCAATGTCGCGGTTCTCGAAAAGGGCTGGCTGGGCGGCGGCAACACCGGGCGCAACACGACGATCATCCGCTCGAACTATCTCTATGACGAATCGGCCGGGCTCTACGACCATGCGGTGAAGCTGTGGGAGGGCCTGAGCCAGGATCTCAACTACAATGTCATGTACTCGCCGCGCGGCGTGATGATGCTGGCGCACAATGTGCATGACGAGCAGGTGCTCAAGCGGCACATCCATGCCAACCGGCTCAACGGCGTCGATAATGAGTGGCTGACGCCCGAACAGGCGGGCGACTACTGCCCGCCGCTGAACATTTCGCGCGGCGCGCGCTATCCGGTGACGGGCGCGGCGCTGCAGCGGCGCGGCGGCACGGCACGGCACGACGCGGTCGCCTGGGGTTATGCGCGCGGCGCCTCGGCGCGCGGCGTGCATGTGATCGAGAACTGCGCGGTCACGGGCGTCCGCCGGTCGGGCAACGGGCAGGTGACCGGCGTCGAGACGACGCGCGGCTTCATCGGCGCCAAGAAGGTGGGCGTTGTCGCCGCCGGGCACACATCGGTCTTGATGGAGATGGCCGATGTGCGCATGCCGCTGGAGAGCTTTCCCCTGCAGGCGCTGGTCTCCGAGCCGGTCAAGCCGTGTTTTCCGTGCGTGGTGATGTCGAACTCGGTGCATGCCTACATTTCCCAGTCCGACAAGGGCGAACTGGTGATCGGCGCGGGCACCGACCAGTACACCTCCTATTCGCAGACCGGCGGCCTTCACATCCTCAAGGACACGCTCGAAGCGATCTGCGAGATGTTCCCCGTCTTCACGCGCATGAAGATGCTGCGCTCGTGGGGCGGCATCGTCGATGTGACGCCCGACCGGTCGCCGATCATCGCCAGGACGCCGGTGCCTGGCCTCTATGTCAATTGCGGCTGGGGCACTGGCGGGTTCAAGGCGACACCCGGTTCGGGCCATGTGTTCGCGCACACGATCGCCAACGACAATCCGCATCCGATCAATGAAGGCTTCACGCTCGAGCGGTTCACCACCGGCCGGCTGATCGACGAAGCGGCCGCCGCGGCGGTGGCGCACTGAGATGGTTGGCCTGGCGGCGATGACCCTTGCGGCCGGCATGGCCGCCACGCCGGTCGCCGAGCCGGGCGAGCGGAACATTTTCCGCATCCCGCGCGCCGGCGATGTGCGCATGCAGACGCTGACGCGGGCGGGCGGCGAGACGGGCTGGCCCTTCACCGTCGATGAAGGGCTCTTGATGTGCGTGTTCGTGGCCGGCCGGCCGACCGTCTACTTCGCCGTCGTCGAAGAGCATGACGAATGGCACGAGGACCCGCCGGTGCGGATGGTGATCGTGTCGACCGATCCGTTCGACGCGACGCTCGCCAACATGGCCGTCAACGACCTGATCGTCGAGACCGGCGGGCCTGCGGAGCGCATGGCGCTGTTCGCGCCGTTCGAGCGAATGGGACGGCGGCTGTGCGACCAGCCGCGCGGCACCGAGATGGGCCCCGGAGAATTGTAGGAAAGCCGATGCTGTTGATCCATTGCCCCTATTGCGAGGAAGCGCGCCCGGAGATCGAGTTCCGCCATGCCGGCGAGGCCCATATCGCCCGGCCCGCCGACATCGCCTCGCTGACCGATGAAGAATTTTCGCGCTTCTTCTTCTACCGCGACAACCCCAAGGGCATCACGTTCGAGCGCTGGCGCCATGTGCATGGCTGCGCGCGTTTCTTCAACGCCGCGCGCGACACGGTGACCGACAAGTTCCTCGTCACCTACCCGGCGGGCGAAGCGAAGCCGGACCTGGTCGAAGCGGCCAACGAGAATGCGAAGGGGGCGACATGACCGCGTCCACCGCCATACAGCCCAACCGCGTCGACGGTGCCGGGCGTCTGACGCCGGCCAATCCGGTCCGGTTCAGCTTCGACGGCGAGACCTATCACGGGCTCGCCGGCGACACGCTGGCCTCGGCGCTGCTGGCCAACGACATTCACCTTGTCGGCCGGTCGTTCAAATATCACCGGCCGCGCGGCATCCTGACCGCCGGGCCCGAGGAGCCGAACGCGCTGGTCGGCATTGCGCGCGGCGCGGCCCGCCGCCAGCCGAACGTGCGCGCCACGGTGCAGGAAATCCATGACGGTCTCGACGCGACCAGCCAGAACCGCTGGCCGTCGCTGACCGCCGATGTCGGCGAAGTGAACGACTGGATGTCGCCGGTGTTCGCGGCGGGCTTTTACTACAAGACCTTCATGTGGCCGAAAAAGGCCTGGGACACGGTCTATGAGCCGATCATCCGGCGCGCGGCGGGCCTTGGCGTCGCGCCCGATCAGCTGGACCCGGACCGCTATGCGGCGCGTTACGCCCATTGCGACGTTCTGGTCTGCGGCGGCGGGGCTGCGGGGCTGAGCGCGGCGCTGGCGGCGGCCGAAAGCGGCGCTTCGGTAATCGTCTGCGACGAACGGGCGGCGCCCGGTGGCGCGCTGGCGTTCGAGACCGATGCGCGGATCGACGGCCAGGACGGCCATCGGTGGGCGACCGAAACGGCGGCGAAGCTGGCGGCGATGGACAATGTCCGCGTGCTGCCGAGGACGACCGCGTTCGGCTATTATGCGCAGAACTTCGTCGCGCTCGCCGAACGGCTGACCGACCATCTGGACGAGCCCGCCCCCTCCATGGCGCGTGAGCGGCTTTGGCAGGTTCGGGCCAAGCGCGTGGTCATCGCTACCGGCGCCATCGAGCGGCACATGGTGTTCGCCAACAATGACCGGCCGGGCATCATGCTGGCTTCGGCGGCGCGGCATTATCTGAACCATTATGGCGTTTTGATCGGCCGCACGGTCGGCGTCTACACGGCCAACGATTCAGCCTATGCGGCGGCGTTCGATCTCAAGCGCGCCGGCGCGGAGATCGCGGTCATCGCCGATATCCGCCAAACGGTCGATCCGGCGCTGCTGGAAGAGGCGGGCCGGCTCGGCATCCGCGTTCTCACCCATCACGCGGTGGTCGCCGCCGGCGGCAAGCTGCGGGTCTCGTCCATCGTCGTCCGGCCGTGCCGGGGCGGCAGCCGTCAGGTGATCCCGGTCGATGCGCTGATCATGTCGGCGGGCTGGACGCCGTCGGTGCACCTGTTCTCGCAATCGCGGGGCAAGCTGCGGTTCGACGAGGACGGCCAGCGCTTTCTGCCCGGTGAATATGCGCAGGACTGCGCGTCGGCGGGGGCCTGCAACGGCGCCGCAAACCTGGCCGCAACGGTGGAAGAGGGCCTTGCGGCGGGCGAAGCGGCGGCCAAAGCCGCCCGACCCAAGGCCACGGCAAAACCACTCTCGATCAAGGCCGAGTCCGGCGGCTCGTGGGACGGGCTGATGCTCGGCGCCGGGCCGAACCCGGAGGCGGGCAAGGTGGTCAAGGCGTTCGTCGATTTCCAGAACGATGTCACCGAAAAGGACATTCGGCTGGCGGTGCGCGAGGGCTTCCATTCCATCGAGCATGTCAAGCGCTTCACCACCAACGGCATGGCGACCGACCAGGGCAAACTGTCCAACATGCACGGGCTGGCGATTGCCGCCGAGGCGCTCGACCGGCCAATACCCGAAGTGGGGCTGACGACCTTTCGCGCGCCCTATACGCCGGTGACCTTCGGCACGATCGTCGGCCACGGGCGCGGCGCGCTGTTCGATCCGACGCGCTGCACGCCGATGCATGAGAGCCACGAACGGGCGGGCGCGGTGTTCGAGGATGTCGGCCAGTGGAAGCGGCCCTGGTACTATCCGCGCGCCGGCGAGGACATGGCGGCGGCGGTCAACCGCGAATGCGTCACGGTTCGCAAAAGCGTCGGCATGTTCGATGCCTCCACGCTCGGCAAGATCGAAGTGGTCGGCCCGGACGCGGCGGCGTTCCTGCACCTGATCTACACCAACCCGTTCATGAAGCTCGGCGTCGGCCGGCTGCGCTATGGCATCATGTGCCGCGAGGACGGCTTCATCTATGACGATGGCGTGGTCGGGCGGATCGCCGAGGACCGTTTCCATGTGACGACGACCACCGGCGGCGCGCCGCGCGTCCTCAATCACATGGAGGACTATCTGCAGACCGAATTCCCGGAGATGAAGGTCTGGCTGACCTCGACATCGGAACAATGGGCGGTGATCGCGCTGCAGGGTCCGAAAGCGGCGGAAGTGCTCGCGCCGTTCGTCGGCGGCTTGGATCTGTCGAAGGAGGCGCTGCCCTTCATGAGCGTTGCCGAAGGCACGTTCGCCGGCGTGCCGATGCGTCTTTTCCGTATGTCGTTTGCCGGCGAGGACGGATTCGAGATCAATGTGCCGGGCGATTATGGCCGGGCGGCATGGGACGCGCTGCACGACAAGGTCGCCGAGGCCGGCGGCTGCGCCTACGGCACCGAGACGATGCATGTGCTGCGCGCCGAAAAGGGCTACATCATCGTCGGGCAGGACACGGACGGCACGGTGACGCCGCACGATGCGGGCCTTTCCTGGGCCGTCGGCAAGGCAAAGGACGATTTCGTCGGCATTCGCGGTCTCAAGCGGGCCGATCTGGCCGGCGGGGGGCGGCGGCAGCTTGTCGGCCTGAGATCGAAGGACGGCAGCACCGTGCTCGACGAAGGCGCGCAGATCGTCGCCGATCCGAACCAGCCGCCGCCGATGGACATGATCGGCTGGGTGTCGTCCTCCTACTTGTCGGACAATTGCGGCGGGCCGATCGCCATGGCGCTGGTCGAGGGCGGGTTCGACCGGATGGGCGAGACGCTTTACGTGCCGATGCCGGACGGCGTCGTCGAGGTCGAAGTGCGCGACACCAATTTCTGGAACCCGGACGCGGAGTCAGACAATGGCTGAGGCGATGACGATCGAACGGCGCCACCCGCTGGCGGGCCATGTGTTCGCCGGAACGGGCGTGGCGCTGACGCCGGCGCATGCGGCGTTCCGCACCAGCCTGCGCTGCCCGTCCGCATCGGTTCCGGGCTTGTCGGATGCGCTCGGCGTCGCGCTGCCGCGCACGCCCAAGACATCAGTCACCGAAAAAGGCCGGTCGGCGCTGTGGCTCGGCCCGGACGAATGGCTGCTGATCGACGAAAAGACCGATCCGATGGCCGACCTTGGCGGGATCGATGCGCTGCATGCGGCGGTCGATATCTCTCACCGCAACACGGCGGTTTTGGTGTCCGGACCAGGCGCGGCGGATGTCATCAATGCAGGCTGTCCGCAGGATCTGTCGATGGAGGCGTTCGGCACCGGCGCCTGTTCGCGCACCATCTTCGGCAAGGCCGAGATCGTCCTGTGGCGGGTCAAGCCGTCGGTGTTCCGGATCGAGGTGTGGCGGTCGTTTTCGGACTATGTGTTCGGCTATCTGGCCGAGGCCGCGCGCGACGGCGGCTGATCAGCTTTTCGGCCGGACGATCATCAGCGTCAGCCATTTGGCGGTCATCGCCGGCTTGGTGCTGTTTTCGATTTCCAGCGTCACGTCATAGGTGAACAGGATGCGGCCGGACGGCCTTATGTCCGCATCGGCGAGACCGAAGATCGCCCGCAATCGCGCGCCCGCCCTGACGGCAGCATGGAAGCGCACTTCGTCGAACCCGTAATTGACGCCCATGCGCACATCGCCGTCCAGATCGGGCAGCGCCTCATAAGCAAGGGTCGACAGGAGCGACAGGGTCAGAAAGCCGTGCGCGATCGTGCCGCCATAGGGCGTTTCGCGGGCGGCGCGCTCGGGATCGACATGGATCCACTGGTGATCGTCGGTTGCGTCGGCGAACCCGTCGATCATCGCCTGCGTGACGGTGCGCCAGCTCGAGGTGCCGACGGTGGTGCCGACAAGGCCGGGAATTTCGTCGATGGCGATAAGGGTCTTGGGAGACGCGGTCATGGGCTCGCCTTGCGGTGTCGGTACGGAGTTGAAAAGGGGCGCGGCGGTCTTGGACCAGCGGGGTGGCGCGAGTCAACGCGCAGTTGCGCCGATCAGCGCGATGCACTCTCCCTGCAGGGCACCGGGTAGGTGGTGCGGAACACGCCGTCATCGACGGGGCGCTCTGGATCGAAGCAGGTGACGCGTCCGACGCCATCGGCCCAGAACAAATGCGGGTCCTGGGGTGCCACGATTCTGCGGCCGCGCGTGCGGTGCACTTCGAAATGCAGGTGCGAGATCGCCGCGGCGAGGATGCCCGTGCGGCCCATCGTGCCGATCTGCTGGCCGCGCGCGACCTGCATGCCAGGCTGCACGCGGCGGCTGTCGAGATGCATGTAGACGGTGCGCGTCCGGCGTCCGGTGGCGTCGACGCCGTGATCGATCACCACCCGGTTGCCGTACATGGGCTCCATGAAAGAATCCGTGACGCGGCCCGGCGCGGCGGCGATCACGGGCGTGCCGACGCGGGCGATGATGTCGATCCCCTCATGGAAGGAGGACGGGTTGCTGCGGCCGCCGCGATTGCCTGCGACGCGGAACTGCTGGGAGATCGACGGCGCGTTGGCCGGCATGATCACGCGGATCTCGTCTTCGACCAGCGGGCTGTAGATGGCCGCCGTGCCGTAACCGTCGCCGGTGCAGGCTGACAGGGCCAAAAGTGCCACAAGGGAAGCAACGGCGCACGCGAAGCGGTGAATGCGGTTCATCGGCGTCCCCCCGGGCGTTCCGCCGGCGCCGCTCACGTTCCTTGCCGAGGGAAACAGATGGTGGGCGATACTGGGATTGAACCAGTGACCCCTTCGATGTCAACGAAGTGCTCTCCCGCTGAGCTAATCGCCCATCCGTGTGGGGCGGCATACACCATGAACCGCCTTGACGGTCAAGTGGGGTCGTTTCGCATTGTGGGCAAGCGGCAAGGGCGCGTTCAGGCGGCCTGGATCAGCTTTTCGACCTCGTTGACCAGATCGCGCAGATGGAAGGGTTTGGACAGGACCTTGGCATCCTTGGGCGCCTGGCTGTCGGGGTTCAGGGCGACGGCGGCAAAGCCGGTGATGAACATTACCTTGAGGTCCGGATCGAGCTCGGTGGCGCGGCGCGCCAGTTCGATGCCGTCCATCTCCGGCATCACGATGTCGGTCAGAAGCAGGGTGAAGGGCTCCTCGCGCAGCCGCTCATAGGCGCTCGCGCCATTGTCGAAATCGGTGACCTCGTAGCCCGCCTTTTCCAGCGCCTTGACCAGAAAGCGGCGCATGTCGTTATCGTCTTCTGCCAGCAATATCCGTTGCATGTGATGTGCTTCTCTCACTCGATGCGGGGCGCCGCGCGCGCGGCTGTCGCACAGACATTACAGATCATGGTAAAAATGCGGTATATGCGCCGGCGGGTCAATCGGGCGCGGCTTGTTCGGCGCCACGCTCTGGACAATGGGTGCCGCCCCTGTCAACACTGGTCGCCACCGAAACCGCGCCGCAGGGGAGGCGCCTCCGACGATGCTGATCGCGCCGGACTTCTGCCATCATCCCGCCTTCGAGGTGCGGGTTCCCAAGCGCCAGACCACGCCGTTCGTGTTCAACTCTCCGCACAGCGGGCGCCATTATCCGCGCCGCTTTCTGGACATGACGCGGCTCGATGCGCTGGCCGTCAGACGGTCGGAGGATTTCTTCGTCGACGAGCTGTTCCACGGGGCCACCGAGCTTGGCGCGCCGATGCTGCTGGCACATTTCCCGCGCGCCTATCTGGACGTCAACCGCGAACCCTATGAGCTCGATCCGCGCATGTTCTCGGACCGGCTGCCCTCCTTCACCAACCGCCAGTCGATCCGTGTCGCCGGCGGCCTCGGTACGGTGCCGCGCGTCGTCTCGGAAGGCCAGCACATCTATGCCCGGCGGATCGGCTTTGAGGAGGCGCGCCAGCGCATCGAGGGCATCTACAAGCCCTATCATTCCACGCTGCGCGGCCTTCTGGCGCAGACGCACCGGCAGTTCGGGCAAGCCGTTCTGGTCGACTGCCATTCCATGCCTGCCTCGATCCGCATCGGCGCGGAGGGCGTGCGGCCGGACTTCGTCGTCGGTGACCGGTTCGGCACCAGCGCCAGCGCCGGGATCACCGAGGCGGCGATCAACATTTTGCGGGCGATGGGCTATATGGTCGCCGCCAACAAGCCCTATGCGGGCGGATTCATCACCGAGCATTACGGACGGCCGGCCAAGGGGCTGCATGCGGTGCAGATCGAGATCAATCGCGGTCTTTATGTCGACGAGCAGACCTTGCAGCGCAAGCCGGGCTTCGACGCGCTGCGCGAGGATCTGTTCCAGTTCATGGCAACGCTGGTCGACTTGCCCCAGAGCGCCTTTGCGGACTATTCCATCGCCGCCGAATAGGCGTTTCCCGACAGGTTTCGCGCAAAAAAAAGACCGCACTCGAACGAATGCGGTCAAAGTCTAGGGAGGAAACGCCCAGGAGGGCGTGACAGGCAAGCCTGTCGATGATCAAGGTATGCTGCAACGCACAAAAGTCAAGAGTTGCGGGCGCAAATCTTTCGCAATTGCGAAATAGCAGGTGATCCACATGACAATGACGCTGCCCGACCGGGCATTTCTCGAACAACTTGCGCGGGCGGCGGCGGCCGAGACCCTGCCGCGTTTTCGCATGGCCGGCGCGGTCGCCAACAAGCTGGGCGAGGGGTTCGACCCGGTGACCGAGGCGGACCGGGCCGCGGAAGCGGCGATCCGGGCGCTGATCGGCGCACATCATCCCGATCACGGCATCATCGGCGAGGAATATGGCAGCGAGGGCGAGGACCGAAGCCATGTCTGGGTGATCGACCCGATCGATGGCACGCGGGCCTACATTTCCGGCCTGCCGGTCTGGGGCACGCTTGTCGGACTGACGGTCGATGGCGTTGCACGGAGCGGCTTCATGCATCAGCCCTTCACGGATGAATTGTTCGTTGCCGACGGAAGCGGGACCTTTCTGCTGCGCGGCGGCGCCGATCCGCAGGCGCTGGAGACGCGCAAAGGAAAATCGCCTGGCGATGCGACGCTCTTCACCACCACGCCGGCCCTCTATGAGGGCGCCGGGCGCGAGGCCTATGACCGTCTCGAAGCGGCAGTCCGCCTGCCGCGCTATGGCTGCGACTGCTACGGCTTTGCCATGGTGGCCGCGGGCCATGCGGACATCGCCATCGAACCCGGCCTTGCGCCCTACGACATCTGCGCGCTGATCCCGCTGATCGAGCAGGCCGGCGGCGTCGTCACGCGCTGGGACGGCGGCCGCGCCGAACAGGGGGGCGACGTGATCGCCGCCGGCTCGGCCGAACTGCATGAAGCCGCGCTGGAGCTGCTCGACGCCTGACGATCAGGCGCCGCCGCCGGGGACGAACGCGTCGAAGGCGGCGAAGAACTGGTCGCGGTAGCGGTCCGCCTCCTGCATGAGTTCGTGGCGGGCGCCGGCGATGGTGATCAGCGATCCGGCGCGGATGCGGCGCGCATAGGCTTCGGCGGCGGTTGACGAAACGACGCGTTCGGCGCCGGCGGCCACCAGCAGCACCGGTATGCGGATGGACGCCATGTGGGCCGGGTCGTGTACGGCGGCAATCGCCCTTGCCGCCGCGCGCAGCCACCCGGCGGTGATCGCGCCGAGACCCAGCCCCCTGTCGGGGTCGAGAATGGCCTTGTTGCGCGCAAAGCGCGCCGCGTCGCTGGTCAGCTTGTTGGTCTCCAGCCGCAGCGCCGTGATGCCGCGCGGGCCGGCGCCGATATAGGTTCGGCCGAGGCCGCAATAGCACATCGCACCGGCCGCGACCGACAGAAAGCCGGGCGGCGGGCCTTCCTCGGACAGGCCCAGAAAGGGCGCGGACATGACCATGCGCTCGATGCGGTTGGCCATCATCGGCGCCGTCAGCAGCGCGATCAGCGCGCCCATCGAATGGGCGAGCGTGAAGAAGGGCGGGCGCGTCTCGGGCAGGATCGCGGTCGAGAACACCTGGTCGAGATCGGTCGCGTATTGCGAGAAATCGTCGACATAGCCGCGCCTGGCATCGCGGAAGAAGCGCGTCGAACGGCCTTGGCCGCGCCAGTCGAAAGTGCCCACGTCGAAGCCCCGGCCGACAAGGCCGGCGATCGTCTCGGCATATTTCTCGATGCATTCATTGCGCCCGTGCAGCAGCACGATCGTGCCCTTGCATGGCGCGATGTCCGTGCGAAAGACGGCAAAGCGCAGGTCGAAGCCGTCATCGGTGCGCGTAAAACCCTGCCGGTAGGGTTCGGGGCAGGGATTGCCATCGAAGGGGACCAGTACGTTCACATCCGACCGCGGGTTTGGCTGCAGATTGGCGATGCGCCCCTGATATGGTCCGGTCCGGACAAGGTCAAAGAAAATCCGGAGGCGCCGGGCTGGCGCCTCCGGTGTCGAACCGGGCAGGAAGGGACGTTGCAGCCCGGCCGATCGGTGTCTTCGGGATCAGTTGAAGCCGAAGGAAAAAGTCACGCCGCCGCGTTGCTGATGCTGAAAGGGCTGGCGATGGCGAGGCGCGTGATAGACGGGCTGAAGCAGCCGGCGGCGGACGATGTGGCCGTTGCGCGGGTCGATCTTCAGGGCGACAACGCCGCGGCGGCCGAGCGCACGGGCGCGCCAATAGCCGTTGCGGAAGTGGACCCGGTGCACGTCGCGATAGCCGCGCCGGTAAAGGCTGCGGACGACCGCGCGGCGCGGCATGGCATGGCGCTCGCCATAGTGCCGGCGGTGGCCGACCGTCTGGATGTCGATCTGCGCGGACGCGGCCGGCGGCGCGTGGATCGGCCGCGCCTCTGCGGGTGCGGTGGCGCCAAGCGCGGTGGCGGCGATGATGCCGGCGGCAAGAAGGGGGGCTTTCATGATGCCGGTCTCCTTTCTGGTTTGGACCATGATGGGCACTGTTGTGCTTTTCTTCGTTGTGTCTCCCGGTACAACTTGCTCCCACCATGCATCGGCACGGCTGAACGCACGCGGAAGCGCCCGTTCATCTGCCGTTCATGTCCGGTTAACCTTGGGAAGAGGGGAGGCGGGCGGCGCCACTGGGCGCAGCCCTTGAAGCGGAAATTCCCGCTCACCATATTCGGGGAGCAGGCGCCAGAAGGGCCTGCCGGCCATCAGCCAGACACGCCGATCCGGGTGTTTGCGGCCGCATATCGTTCAATGTTGCTCACTGGAGGACAGAACCCATGCGACACGTCGATTTTTCCCCCCTTTACCGCTCCACCGTCGGTTTCGACCGGCTGTTCACGATGCTCGATTCGCTCGGTCAGCCCGAAAACGGCCAGACCTATCCCCCCTACAATATTGAGCGGACCGGCGAGAACGCCTACCGCATCACCATGGCGGTGGCCGGCTTTGCCGAAGACGATCTGACGATCGAAGCCAAGGCCAATGTCCTGAAAGTGGCCGGCGCCAAGGCCGAGGACGCGCAGGACGACAGCCGTGAAGTGCTGCATCGCGGCATTGCTTCGCGCGCCTTCGAGCGCCGCTTCCAGCTTGCCGACTATGTGGAAGTGAAGGGCGCCGAACTGGAAAACGGCCTTCTGCACATCGATCTGGAGCGCGAAATCCCCGACTCGATGAAACCGCGCAAGATCGAGATCGCCAAGGGCAATGGCGCTTCGACTCCCCAGATCGAAGCGAAAGCCCAGAACTAAGGCCTTTCAATCAGTCCGCATCGGACCTTACGCGCGGGCCTCGCACCCCGCGCGCACGGTTCGCCAGACCGCCGGCGGCCTCCCTCGCCGGCGGTTTTTTCATGTCTGAAATCAGCGGAAACGCCTGGCCAACAAATGGTCGAGCGACAATTTGCCCGGTCCCCTGACGACGATCAGAGCCAGGATGAACACCCACATCAGGCGCTGGTCGAAGACGATCGCGTCCGGCAGCCTGTCGAACATGGACCCGACGAACCGGCCCTCAAGGCCGTGGAAGGCGATGTCCACATAGCTCTGGACGATCACGAAAAAGATCATGCCGAGCGCGGCGATGCGGCTGAACAGGCCGATGACGATCATGATCGGCAAGAGTATCTCGGTCCACGTGCCCAAGAGCACGATCAGATGCCATGGAAAGAAGGGGATGGCGGAGATATCGCCGCCATACTGGTCCATGATCGGCGGCAGGATCGATGCGTAGGCGCCGAGCGACGGGCTGAGAAAACCGAAGATGCCGTCGCCGAGCTTCTGCCAGCCCGAATTGAGGTAGTAGAGCAGCAGCACGCTGGCGAAGGCGAAGCGCGCGGCAAAGCCGGTGAACCAGCCCGCCGTGGCGCGTTCGACGGCGGAAAAGACGCCATGATGCAGCCGCACGATCAGGCCGATCACGCCGCCTCCGGTTGAAGGCGTGGGCGCGCGGGCGTCCTCATTGGCAAAATCGGTCATCATCCCCTCCATTGTCCGGTGCCGCGACGGCGGCGAACGCGCCGGCCGACAAGAGCGCCGTCAGGGCGCCGTTCAGGTCGAAAGCCGGGTCGGTTTCAAGCGCAAGGCCGGCGGCCTCGCCTAGCGTCGATCCGCCGGCGAGCGCGTCCGCGAACCGCGCCGCGGCCGGCGTCAGATGCGTCACGGTCACCTTGTCGGCGGGCCGGGTGACGAGGATCGCCTCGGCTTCGGACATGTCGACGGGCGCAAGATCCATAAGGTCGCGGTTCATCGAAACGATTCGGAACACGGGGAATGGCGAGGCGATGACGGCGAACGCCGGATGGGCGGCAAAGCGCGCGTCGGCGATCCTTTCCGGCGGGATCGCGGCGAGCCTTGCCGGTTCGAGCGGATCGGCATCGGCGGCGTGATAGGCGGTCAGCCAGGCGCGTTCGGCGCGGGCGACGTCAGCCAGATAGGGCAGCGGCCGCGCGGGATCGAAGGCGGCGATGAAACCTGGAAAATCCTCGCCGTACCGGAACAGGAGCGGCGATGTGGGCGGGCTGGCGCGGACATGCTCGCGGGCCATGGCGCGGAAGAAGTTTTCCCCGGTCAGCTTGAGAACGGCGGGAAAGATGTCGGCGAGCGCGTCGATCAGGCTGACGGTGACATTGTTGCGGTAGACATTGTAGCGCTTGACCGCGCCCTTGCCGTTCGGGCCAGTGACATGGGGCGGGGCGGCCCGCTCGGGGTCGAGCAGGCCGGCCGAAAAGGCCGCGGTGTCGATGGCGGGTTCAGGCAGGGGCGGCATGGCGCACCTTCGGTGCCGACCGGGCATGGCGGCGCAGGATGGCGTTGGCGCTTTCGGCCTCGGCGCGCAGCACCGGCCATTCGGGCAGATCGCTGTCCCATTCGACCAGCGTCGGGATCGGCCCGGTCCGGGCGATCACCTCTTCATAGAGCGTCCAGACGGGATCGGCGACGGGGCGGTCGTGGCTGTCGATCAGAAGCAGCGCGCCCTCATCGTCCTCCTGCTCGGTGTGGCCGGCGAGATGGATTTCGCCGACATGGGTCAGCGGGAAGGCGGCCAGATAGTCGCGCGCCGAATAGCCGTGATTGGTGGCCGAGACGAAAACGTTGTTGACGTCGAGCAGAAGGCCGCATCCGGTGCGCGCGACAATGGCGGCAAGGAAATCGGTCTCGCTCATCGTCGAATTGTCGAACAGCACGTAGGTCGCCGGGTTTTCCAGCAGCATGCGCCGGCCGGTGACCTCCTGCATGCGGTCGACATGGTCGCACACATGGTCGAGCGTTGCGGCGGTGTAGGGCAGCGGCAGAAGATCGTTGAGGAACATGTCCTCGTGCGTCGACCAGGCCAGATGTTCGGAGATCAGGCCGGGCTCGTAGCGGTCGCACAGCGCCGCAAAGCGGGCGAGATGGTCTTCGCCGAGCGGCCTGGGGCCGCCGATCGACATGCACACGCCGTGCAGCGACAGGGGGAAGTCGCGGCGGACGCGCTCGAGGGTCCGGTGCGGCGGGCCGCCATCGCCCATGTAGTTTTCCGCATGGACTTCCAGAAAGCCGACCGAGCCGGGATCGTCGAGGATCGCGATAAGATGGCCGGGCTTGAAGCCGACGCCGGCCGAGGCCGGAACAGCGCCTTTAATGGCGGCGGGTGAGTCTGCCGCGAACCGGTCCGAAGGCGCATGGCGGTGCGTCTTCGAGGCGGCGCCCTGAGGCGCGAGGGGGCTGGCGTTCGTCATGACGGCGCTCTCCGGTTCGCGGCAGATCGGTTGCGTTCGGCTTATGCCGGCAGGTCGCGGTCGAGCGCTTCCAGCGAGCCCATGCGGTCGCCCGGCAGTTCCATCGAGGCGCAGGTGCCCTCGGGGACATAGGTCCAGGCATTGCCCTGATAGTCGACGGTGGAGGTGCCCTGGCAGGTGGTGCCGGGGCCGGCGGCGCAGTCGTTCTCGCCGGCCAGCGAAACGCCGTAGCACTTCTCGTTGGCGGCATGGGCGTCGGAAACGCCGGCCAGGTTGACGCCGGCAACGGCGGCGGCGACGGCACCGGCCAGAACGGCGCCCGAAAGAACGGTCTTTGTTGCTTTGGACATGGATATCTCCCTTGAGGAACCAGATGACCGGCACAGCGCCGGACGGCCCGACGCTCACAGAAGCGCCGATCAATGGGAAATCAACGGGCCGTTATCCAGGCTCACTTCGCTGTGAGGCGACCGTGAGCGCGGTGGCCCTAACCGGCAAGCGCGACGTCCAGCGCGGCCACGTCCGCGTCGGTGGTGGCAAACGACGCGACAAGGCGGATCATCGCCTCGTCTTCGCCGACCAGATGGTGCTCTGCGCGCGGCGGTTGCCAGTGGCTGAATTGCGCGCCTTTTTCCGCCAGCGCATCGACGGCCTCTTTGGGGCCGACCGCGAACACTTCGTTGCCCTGCGGCTGCCAGGCGAGCCGGAACCGGTTGCGCGCGGCGATGATGCCGGCGACCCGCGCGCCCATCCGGTTGGCGTGGGCGGCCATCTCCAGCCACAGACCGTCGGCGAAATAGGCCTCGAACTGCGCCGACACGAAGCGCGCCTTGGAGGCAATATGGCCGGCGCGTTTGCGCAGATAGTCCATCTGGCGGCCATGGTCGGGATTGAAGACCAGCACCGCTTCGGCGCACCAGCAGCCATTCTTGGTTCCGCCGAAGGAGACGATGTCCACGCCGCGTTTCCAGGTCATCTCGGCCGGCGTGCAGCCGAGCGCGACGACCGCATTGGCAAAGCGCGCGCCGTCCATGTGCAGCGGCACGCCGTGGCCGTGGGCGACATCGGCGATGGCGCCGATCGTATCGAGATCGTAGGCGGTGCCGGCCTCGGTCAGCTGGCTGACGGATACCGCCTGCACCTGCCCGGCATTGAGCCCGCCATCCTCGATCAGGCCGATTGCCGTTTCCAGCGAGGCGGCGTCGAAGCGCCCCAGTTCACCGTCAACGCTCTCAAGACGGGTGCCGGCGGCGAAGAACTCCGGCGCGCCGCATTCGTCGACGCGGATGTGCGCCTCCGAATGGCACAGGACGACGCCGCCCGGCCGGGCGACGGCGGACAGGGCGAGCGCATTGGCCGCCGTGCCGGTGCCGACATAATGGACCGCGACATCGGTCTCGAAAATGTCGCGGAATGTCTGTTCCACCTGGAGATCGAAGTCGCTGCCGCCATTGGCCTTGACGAAACCGCCATTGCGGCGGGCCAGATTGTCGGCGATGGCGGGATGGGCGCCGGCCCAGTTGTCGGAGGCAAAGTGCATGGTGGCGGCGGGTCCTGAGGCGGGTTGCGTGTGGCGTTTCATCGCGCAGAACCGCTCTGGCTGCAATTGTTGCCGCGCGACCTTGTGAAATGTGGCGAAATCTGCCATAAATTAGGGCAGCAATGCTGTCCTATTATGGCCTGCATCCCGGCAAGCCGCCGGTCGCGGGCCGAAAACGTGCCCGGACGAATGCCGGGCCCTGTCCGAAATGGCGATGGAGCTGATCGCGCTACCGGCCTGATCCGGTGACGGAAACGCCCGACGCCGCTCTCGGCGGACCGAACCGGACAACATCTGCCGCAGATTGATGCGCGTAATGCGGACCATCGCAGACGCGAACCGGAGGGATGAAGATGACGAAGATGACGCCATCGCGCGATTTCGACCGGTCGGTGCCGGCTCGCAAGATCGATGCCCGCCGGACAGCGAACACCGACACCAAGACGTCAAAACCCCGTTCGGGCCTGCCCGCCGCGCAGGGCCTTTACGATCCGCGCAACGAGCATGATGCGTGCGGCGTCGGCTTCGTCGCCCACATGAAGGGCGAAAAGTCGCATGCCATCGTCGCCGACGGTCTGGCGATGCTGGAAAACCTCACCCACCGGGGCGCCGTCGGCGCCGATCCGCTGATGGGCGACGGCGCCGGCATGCTGGTGCAGATCCCCGACGCATTCTTCCGCGCCGTTCTGGCCGAACAGGGCACCGACCTGCCGAAGACGGGCGATTACGCGGTGGCGCATGTGTTCATGCCGCAGGACGATGCGCTGCGCGCCCATTGTGTGAACATCATCCGCGAGGCTGCCGCCGCCGAAGGCGTCGAGGTCATCGCGCTGCGCGACGTTCCGGTCGACAATGCATCGCTGTCGAAAGACCCCGACATCGCCGCCAGCGAACCGGTCCATGTGCAGGTCTTTTTCGCCCGGCCCGAGGGCCTTGACGAGGACACGTTCGAGCGGCGGCTTTTCATCCTGCGCAAGGTGATGTCGAACCGCGTCTATGGCGAGACCGACGGCCGCGACAACGGGTTCTACATCGTGTCGCTGTCGTCGCGGACGATCGTCTACAAGGGCATGTTCCTGGCCTATCAGCTCGGCGCCTATTACGACGATCTGCGCGATCCTCGCTTCGAGAGCGCGGTGGCGCTCGTCCATCAGCGCTTTTCCACCAACACCTTCCCGTCCTGGAAGCTGTCGCACCCCTACCGGATGGTCGCGCACAATGGCGAGATCAACACGCTGCGCGGCAACGTCAACTGGATGGCCGCGCGCCAGGCGTCGGTCGCCTCGCCGCTGTTCGGCGATGAGATCGAAAAGATCTGGCCGATCTCCTATGAGGGCCAGTCCGACACGGCGTGCTTCGACAACGCGCTCGAATTCCTGGTGCAGGGCGGATATTCGATGGCCCATGCGGTGATGATGCTGATCCCGGAAGCCTGGGCCGGCAACACGCTGATGAGCGACGAGCGCAAGGCGTTCTACGAATACCATGCCTGCCTGATGGAGCCCTGGGACGGGCCGGCGGCGGTCGCCTTCACCGACGGACGGCAGATCGGCGCGACGCTCGACCGCAACGGGCTCAGGCCCGCGCGCTACATCGTCACCGACGACGACCGGGTGATCATGGCGTCGGAAGCGGGCGTCATCACCGTTCCGGAAGAAAACGTCGTCACCAAATGGCGGCTGCAGCCGGGCAAGATGCTGCTGATCGACATGGACAAGGGCCGGATCGTCTCCGATGAGGAGATCAAGCACGAGATGGCGTCCATGCACCCCTATCGCGGCTGGGTGGAAAGCACGCAGATCATCCTCGAAGACCTCGATCCGGTGCCGGTGCGGCCGATGCGCGACGATGTCACGCTGCTCGATAAGCAGCAGGCGTTCGGCTACACCCAGGAAGACACCAAGATCCTGATGGCGCCGATGGCAACCACCGGCCAGGAAGCGATCGGTTCGATGGGCACCGACACGCCGATCTCGGCGATGAGCGACAAGTCGAAGCTGCTCTACACCTACTTCAAGCAGAACTTCGCCCAGGTCACCAACCCGCCGATCGACCCGATCCGCGAGGAACTGGTGATGAGCCTGGTCTCGTTCATCGGTCCGCGCCCGAACATCTTCGATCTGGAAGGCAATGCGGCGCGCAAGCGGCTTGAGGTGCGCCAGCCGATCCTGACCAATGTCGATCTCGAAAAGGTGCGCTCGATCGGCCATTCCGAGGATTTGTTCGACACCAAGACGCTGGATACGACCTATCCGGTCGAACAGGGCGCGGCAGGCATGAAGGCGGCGCTCGAACGGCTGTGCGAGCGCGCCGAAAAAGTCGTCCATATGGGCTACAACATCATCATCCTGTCGGACCGCCGGGTCGGGCCGGACCGGATCGCGATTCCGGCGCTCCTGGCAACGGCGGCCGTGCATCATTCGCTGATCCGCAAGGGCCTGCGGACATCGGTGGGCCTCGTCGTCGAATCGGGCGAGCCGCGCGAGGTGCACCATTTCTGCTGCCTGGCCGGCTATGGCGCCGAGGCGATCAACCCCTATCTGGCCTTCGACACGCTGGCCGAGATGCATGCTCGCGGCGAGTTTCCGCCCGAGGTCGACCAGTATGAGGTGGTCGGGCGCTACATCAAGTCGATCGGCAAGGGCATCTTGAAGGTCATGTCCAAGATGGGCATCTCGACCTATCAGTCCTATTGCGGCGCGCAGATCTTCGACGCGGTCGGCCTGTCGACGGCGTTCGTGAACGAATACTTCTTCGGCACGGCAACGACGATCGAGGGCGTCGGCCTTGACGAGATCGCCGCCGAGACGGTCAAGCGCCATGCGCGCGCCTTTTCCGACGACCCGGTGCTGCGCACCGCGCTCGATGTGGGCGGCGAATACATGTACCGCGTCCGCGGCGAGGAGCATGTCTGGACGCCGGACGCGGTTGCATCGCTGCAGCACGCCGTGCGCAAGGATTCGCGCGAGGAATACCGCGAATTCGCCGCCTCGGTGAACGATGAGAGCGCGCGGGCCAAGACCATTCGCGGCCTGTTCAAAATCCGCACGGCCGACGATCTGGGGATCGACGCGGTGCCGCTGGACGAGGTCGAGCCGGCCAGCGAGATCGTCAAGCGCTTTTCGACGGGCGCGATGAGCTTCGGTTCGATCAGCCGGGAAGCGCACACCACTCTCGCCAGGGCGATGAACGCGATCGGCGGAAAGTCGAACACGGGCGAGGGCGGCGAAGAGCCGGACCGGTTCCTGCCGCTGCCCGACGGCACCAGGAACCCCGAGCGCTCGGCGATCAAGCAGGTCGCTTCGGGCCGGTTCGGCGTGACGACGGAATATCTGGTCAATTCCGACATGATCCAGATCAAGGTCGCCCAGGGCGCCAAGCCCGGCGAGGGCGGCCAGTTGCCCGGCCACAAGGTGGACGCGACGATCGCCAAGACGCGGCATTCGACGCCCGGGGTCGGCCTGATCTCGCCGCCGCCGCACCATGACATCTATTCGATCGAGGATCTGGCGCAGCTCATCTACGATCTGAAGAACGTCAACGAGCGGGCGGACATCTCCGTCAAGCTGGTCTCGGAAGTCGGCGTCGGCACGGTCGCTGCGGGCGTCGCCAAGGCGCGCGCCGACCACATCACCATCTCCGGCTATGATGGCGGCACCGGCGCGTCGCCGCTGACCTCGCTCAAGCATGCGGGATCGCCGTGGGAGATGGGCCTTGCCGAAACGCACCAGACGCTGGTGCTTAACGGGCTGCGCTCGCGCATCGCCCTGCAGGTCGATGGCGGGTTGAAGACCGGCCGTGACGTGGTGATCGGCGCGCTTCTTGGCGCCGACGAGTTCGGCTTTTCGACCGCGCCCCTGATCGCGGCGGGCTGCATCATGATGCGCAAGTGCCACCTCAACACCTGCCCGGTGGGCGTTGCGACGCAGGACCCGGTTCTGCGCAAGCGCTTCAAGGGCACGCCCGAGCATGTGATCAACTATTTCTTCTACGTCGCCGAGGAAGTGCGCGAACTGATGGCGGCGATGGGCGTGCGCACGCTGAACGAACTGATCGGCCAGACAGACCGGCTCGAACAGAAGCCATTGGTCGATCACTGGAAGGCGCACGGGCTCGATTTCTCCGGCATCTTCCACAAGCCCGAGGCGCCGAAAGAAGCCATCCATTGGACGCAGCGGCAGAACCATCCGATCCAGGACATTCTGGACCGCAAGCTTATCGAAGACGCGGAAATGGCGCTGCAGAGCCGTCAGCCGGTCCAAATTGCCGAGCAGATTCGCAACACCGACCGGTCGACCGGCGCGATGCTGTCGGGCGAGGTCGCCAAGCGCTTCGGCCACAAGGGGCTGCGCGAGGACACGATCGCTGTGACCTTCACCGGCACGGCCGGCCAGTCCTTCGGCGCGTTCCTGGCGGCCGGCATCAGCTTCGACCTGATCGGCGACGGCAACGACTATGTCGGCAAGGGCCTTTGCGGCGGCCGCATCGTTGTGCGTCCGCCCGACAACACGCGCATCACGCCGGAAGACTCGATCATCGTCGGCAACACGGTTCTCTATGGCGCGATCCAGGGCGAAGCCTATTTCCGCGGCGTTGCCGGCGAGCGCTTCGCGGTGCGCAATTCGGGCGCGGTCGCGGTGGTCGAGGGCGTCGGCGACCATGGCTGCGAATACATGACCGGCGGCGTCGTCGTCGTCATCGGCCAGACGGGCCGCAATTTCGCGGCCGGCATGAGCGGCGGGGTCGCCTATGTGCTCGACGAGGACGGCACGTTCGAGACGCGCTGCAACATGGCGATGGTCGAGCTGGAGCCGGTGCCGGAGGAGGACGACATCCTCGAAAAGCTGCACCATCATGGCGGCGATCTGGCCCACAAGGGCCGCGTCGATGTGACGGGCGACATGACCCGGCACGACGAGGAGCGCCTGTTCCAGCTGATCAGCAACCACAAGCGCCACACCGGATCGACGCGGGCGGCGGAGATCATCGACAACTGGGAGGCCTTCCGGCCGAAGTTCCGCAAGGTGATGCCGGTCGAATACCGCCGCGCGCTCGAAGAGATGGAACGCATGCGCATGAACGTTGCGGCGGAGTGAGACGATGATCATCAGCACCACCAACACGATAGAGGGCCGGCAGGTGGCCGCCTACAAGGGTGTCGTCACGGGCGAAGCCATTTTGGGCGCCAATGTGTTCCGCGATTTTCTCGCCGGCATTCGCGACATTGTCGGCGGCCGGTCCGGCGCCTACGAGAAATCGCTGCGCGAGGCGCGCGAGATCGCCTTCGGCGAACTGACCCAGGAGGCCGAGCGGCTGGGCGCGAACGCCGTGATCGGCGTCGATATCGACTATGAGAACATCACCGCCGGCTCGGGCACCATGCTGATGGTGTCGGTGTCCGGCACGGCGGTGGTTCTGGGGTGATGCTGTTGGATGGTCGTTCTGACATATGCTATGATATATGCCAGAATGAGGTGCGGGCGATGAACGAACATGTCAAAAGCGCTGATGAACGCTTGGCAAGGCTGTTCCGCAACGGCCGGAGCCAGGCTGTTCGGATTCCGAAGGAGTTTGAGTTTGCGGGCGATGAGCTCATCTTGACGCGTCAGCCGGACGGATCACTCTTGCTTCGGCAAGCGCAAACCGCAGGTCTGTTGGATTATCTGCGTACCGCCGAGCCTTGGCACGGGGACGACTTTCTTGCAGGCATCGACGATATGCCGCCGCTCGATGACGTCGAGCTCTAGAGCGTTTTTAGGCACCGGTTTTGGCATATCTACTCGATACCAACGTGATCTCCGCGCTTGTTCGGAACCCGCAAGGTGCCGTCGCCCAAAAAATTGCAGACGTCGGCGAGGATCGCGTTTTCACGAGCTCGATTGTGTCGAGCGAGGTCTATTTCAGCGTCGACAAGAATGGCAATGACGAGCTTCGAGGCAAGGTCAACCGGATCATGGCGCGTTTGTATATCGCCGCATTTCAGCCGCCTGCCGACAGCTGCTATGCGAAGCTTCGGGCAAGCATGGAGCGTGCGGGACGCAGCGTGACGCCCAATGACTACTTCATTGCGGCGCACGCCGTGTCGCTCGACGCGGTGCTTGTCTCCGGCGATCGCGCATTCGCGCATGTGCCGGATCTGAAACTTGAAAACTGGCTCGACTGACGAGCGCAAACGACTGGAACGACAATGGGCAAGGTAACGGGTTTTCTGGAGATCGACCGGCAGGTGGCCAAATATGAGCCTGCCTCGGACCGGATTCGCCATTTCAAGGAATTCACGATCCCGCTGGAGGATGCCGAGGTCGTCAAGCAGGCCGCGCGCTGCATGGATTGCGGCATTCCCTATTGCCACGGGCCGCAGGGCTGCCCGATCCACAACCAGATCCCGGACTGGAACGATCTGGTCTATAACAACAATTGGGAAGAGGCGATCCGCAACCTACACTCGACCAACAACTTCCCCGAATTCACCGGGCGCATCTGTCCGGCGCCGTGCGAGGAAGCCTGCACGCTGAACCTCGAGGACGTGCCCGTGGCGATCAAGACGATCGAGCAGGCGCTCGCCGACAAGGCCTACGAGATGGGCTATGTGCGGCCCTATCCCCCGTCCGAGAAGACCGGCAAGCGCGTCGCGGTGATCGGATCGGGGCCTGCCGGAATGGCCGCCGCCCAGCAGCTTGGCCGGGCCGGACACGATGTCCATGTCTTCGAGCGCGAGGCGAAGATCGGCGGGCTGATGCGCTACGGCATTCCCGACTTCAAGATGGAAAAGCACTTCATCGACCGGCGCGTCGAACAGATGGAAGGCGAGGGCGTGACGTTCCATACGGGCGTCAATGTCGGAGTCGACAAGACCGTGGCCGATCTCAAGGCCCAGTTCGATGCGGTGATCTATTGCGGCGGTTCGGAACGGCCGCGCGATGCGGGCATTCCCGGCGACGACCTTGAGGGCGTGCATCCGGCGATGAACTATCTGGTCCAGCAGAACAAGCGGGTGGGCAAGGAGCAGAGCATCGATTCGGTTGCCTGGCCGTCGGAACCGGTTGTGGCCGGCGGCAAGCATGTCGTCGTCGTCGGCGGCGGCGACACGGCGTCTGACTGTATCGGCACCGCCTTCCGCCAGGGCGCGGTCAAGGTCACCCAGCTCGATATCCGGCCCGAGCCGCCGGAGAAGGAAGACAAGCTGACCGTCTGGCCGTTCTGGGCGACCAAGATGCGCACCTCCTCGTCGCAGGCCGAAGGCGCCGAGCGCGAGTTCCAGATCGCAACGCTCGAATTCGTCGGCGAGGACGGCAGGCTGACCCACGTCAAATGCTGCGAGGTGGACGAAAAGCGCCAGCCGGTCGCCGGCACGGAATTCTTCATCCGCGCCGATCTCGCCTTCATCGCGATCGGCTTTGCCGGTCCGTTGGAGCATACCGGTGTGGTCGCCGAACTGGGCGATGCGCTGGCGATGGACACCGACCGCCGTGGCGGCCGCTCGGTGCATGCCAACGATCGCGACTACCGCACGAGCGTCGACGATCTTTATGTCGCGGGCGACGCGCGGCGGGGCCAGTCGCTTGTCGTCTGGGCGATCCGTGAGGGCCGGCAGGCGGCCCGCGCCGTCGACGAGGCGCTGATGGGATCGAGCGTGCTGCCGCGCTGATTGGTTGGCGCTAGGGTCCTGACCCTAAGTCCTTTGGCTGAAATCGAAAGAGCCGTTGCTTTAGATCAATGAAGCGGCTCCGGCGGCACACGACATTGCCGCCGACCGATCGCGCCACAGGAGAGGTGTCATGTTCTCGCTCAGGTTCGCAGCCTATCTGCTCATCGCGCCGGTGCTCGCCGGCAGCTTCATCGTCGCCTTGTTGACCGTTGACATGTTCGAAGCCTCCTACATTTCGATTGCCGCCATTGCCGGTGCCGTGCTTGGCATTCCGGCCGCATGGTGGCTGGCCAACAAGCTCGACAAGCTGATCCAGCCCAGAGCCTGACCGCCGCGCGGACGCCGCGCGCCAGCATGTTGTGAACAAGGCCCTGTCCGGTTGACGCTTCCTGCGGGATGCGGCAATCGGACGGGGCTTTTGTCTGTGATGGAGTGCTGAGGCATGTCGGACGTCCATGGTGTCGCGCGCGATCATTTGCGCGCCTTCGTCGAGCGCATCGAACGGCTCGAGGAGGAGAAGAAGACGATCGCCGACGACATCAAGGACGTCTATGCGGAAGCCAAGGCGAACGGCTTCGACACCAAGGCGCTGCGCAAGATCGTCGCCATCCGCAAGCAGGACCAGAACGAGCGGCTCGAGCAGGAAGCGGTTCTGGACACCTACATGGCCGCTCTCGGCATGCTGAACACGCCGGACGAATAGCCGCGCAAATGCGTCAGTTGGTGGCCGGGATCTGCAGTTGCAGGGGCCGACCGTCGCCGCCGCCCTGGCCGCCATCGAAGCGCGCCACGGCGAGGAACGTCACCGCATTGCCCGTCAGCCGGCTCGGATCGGGCGGCGGTGCCTTCGAAAAGCCGGCGGTGTAGACCGCATCGGGCGCGTCCCGCGTGGCGTTTCTGAGAAATTCCGGACGCTCGGTGGGCCGGCCCTCGGCAGTGACCGAGGCGACCGAAACCGTCCAGTCGCCGAACCGGGCCGGATCGATCCGGTCGGCGGGCACCACAGGTACGGTGGGCGGCTGCACCGATACGGCATCGCGTGCCGAGGGGCGCGCCGATTTGGCCGTCGTCGTAACGCCCGTGTCGAGCGCTGCGGCAAGGATGGCATCTTCGTCCGCACGATCGGGGCGCGGCGCGGGGATCGCGATGCGGCCGCCGCGTCCGGTCGTGTCTTCGCTGTCGTCGCTTGCCGACACTGCGGCCGGCGCAGGCGCGGTCGGCGGGACCATCGGCTCGACGGGCGCATAGGCGGCCAGTTGGGTGAGCGGATCGGCCGCTTGCGAGGCGTCTGCCGGGCGCGGTGCGGGGGCCGGCAATGCGGCCAGCAATGTCGGGGCTTCGCCCGCCACCGGTGCGGGTGCGGTACCGGCCTCCGCTGCTGCCAGCAGGGCCACGGCCTGGTCGCCGGCGGGTCTGGCGGCGATGGCAGGCCGGTCGCGCGGGACGGGCGGGGTCAGCGAGGCAAGAAGGGTTGCCGGACCATCGGGTTCGGCGGGCGCGGGCGCTGGCGGCGGTGCCGCGGGCGCAACAACCGGCGCTGGCGCGGATGCCGCTGCGGCAGGTGGCTGTGCCGGCTGCGGATCGCCGACCCGGACACCGGGGATCAGCGCGCGCGGTACAGGAAGGCGCAGGCCGACCGTGCTGGTCGCCGCTGGCGGCGTCTCGGGCGCCTGCGGTGCGGCTGCGATCGTTGCGGGCGCAACGGCGGCGGGTGCAACGGGCTGCGGCACGGCGCGCGGAGCCGCGGCGGGACGCGGCAGATCGCGTCCGGAAAGCGCGGCCAGCGCGGTTCCCGGTGTCTCCGGTGCCGCCTGGCGGCGCGACGGCGCGGAAGGCTGCGACGCGCCGGCCGAGGCGCCGTCGTCATTGTCGCGGCCAAACAGATTGGCCAGCAGGTTGCCGCCGCCACCGCTGCTGCCGCGCTCGCTGTCGCCGCCACCGCTGCGGCGGGTGCGGCCGAAGGTGGGCGGCTGGCCCGAGCGTTCGCGGGCATTGTAGGCGGCGAGCGCCTGCTGATAGCCGGGCAGGCGCCGGCCGTCGGGCGGCAGGTGCAGCGTCTTGCCGTCGGGGAACAGGCGCGTGAGTTCCGATCGGCTCATGCGCGGCCAGGCGCGGACACTGCCCGTGTCCAGATGCACGAACGGTGTTGCCGATTTCGGGTAGTAGCCGACGCCGCCTCCCTGCAGCTTGAAGCCCAGTTCGCGCAGCTTGCGGGTGGGCACGCCGGGAATGAAGAAGTCCATCGCCTTGCCGAGCGTATGCTGGCTCTTGCGGGCCTGGCCGCCGCGCGTGCGGCGCAGCATCGAATTGGTCGCCGGCGACCGGTAGGCGGAGACGACGTGGATGTAATCGCGCGCGCCCGACGCCTGATAGACCTCCCAGACGAGGTCGAACAGTTCGGGATCCATGTTGGTCGGCTCGTTGCGCCGGTGGTCGCGCAGGAAGCGGTTGAGCTTGTTGAGCCCGCTGCGCACATAGCTTCCGTTGCGCTTGAAGGTGATCTCGGCGCGTTCGCCGGTGTGGGTGAAATAGAGTTTGAGCGTGCGCGTTTCGGCGGCGGCCTGGGCCGGCGCGAGCACGGCGCCGGCGGCGACAATGAACATGAGCGCAAGCGCCACGGATCGAAGCTCGCGCAGCCTGTCAGCCCGGTTTGCCCGCCATTGTCGTCCGGTGAGGCTCAAAGCGCACCAATCCGTCTTGTCCCGGCGCCCGGACATCCGCCCGTGACGCGTCCCTGGACGCTACCCGCAACGTGGTTAACCGCTCCTTATCGTCTCCTGCCATCTTGCCGGACGCAAATCAACGCCCTGACCGATGGGAGAGCCGGCCGGAACGGAAGGCGCGGGCTTCCCCGGGCGGTTATGTCCGACCCAAATGCGGTGGAAGCGTGGCAAAACGGCCATAGCGGCCCGGTTCGGGCCGGCTTGGTTACCGATGCGTTAAGGCATGGTTCGGCCCGGCCGCGTCGCGATCAGTGGCGCGGTTCGCCGATCCCGTATTCGCGGAGCTTGCGATAGAGCGTCGACCGGCCGATGCCCAGGCGCCGGGCGATCTCGCTCATCTGGCCGTCATAATGGCCGAGCGCATGGGCGATCACATCGGCCTCGATGTCGCTGAGCGCGCGGGCGTGATTGTCGGCATCGAGGAGCGGCAGCCGATGCGGGTCCGTATCGGGCTGCCATTGCCGGTCAGCGCCGTTGCCGGTGTCCGGCGCGGCGGGCACCGCATCGTTCGGCGCGGGAACCAGCAGCCTGTTCGGTGCGGTCTGGCGCGGCGCCGCCGCCTGGCGCACCGGATCGAACTGGGCCGTGATGTGGGCGAAATCGGCGGTGTCGAGCGTGCCGCTGTCGCTGAGGACGATCGCGCGGAACAGTTCGTTCTCCAGCTGGCGCACATTGCCCGGCCAGTCATAGCTGCGCAGAACGTCCATCGCCGCGTCGGTGATGACGGGCTCCTGGGCGCGCCCGGCGCGGTGCGCCTGGCGGGCGGCAATATGGGCGACGAGCGCCGGCAGATCGTCGGCGCGCGCGCGCAGCGACGGCGTCAGGATCGGAAACACGTTCAGCCGGTAATAGAGATCCTCGCGGAAGCGACCCTCCCGGACGGCGGCGATCAGGTCGCGGTTGGTGGCCGAAATCAGCCGCACATCGACCGTGCGCCCGGCGCGGGCGCCGACCGGCTCGACATGGCCGTCCTGGATGGCGCGCAGCAGCTTGACCTGTGCGGCCAGCGGCAATTCGCCGATCTCGTCGAGGAACAGCGTGCCGCCATCGGCCTCGACGAACTTTCCGGTGTGTTTTTCGGTGGCGCCGGTGAAGGCGCCCTTTTCGTGGCCGAACAGGATGGATTCGACCAGATTGTCGGGGATGGCGCCGCAATTGACGATCACCAGAGGCCGTCCGGCGCGCGGGCCCTTGGCCGCGATCGCGCGGGCGACCAGTTCCTTGCCGGTCCCCGATTCACCCTCGATCAGAACGGGAATGTCGCTCGACGACGCCTTCTTGATCAGCCGGCGGACCCGTTCCATCTCGCGGCCGTCGCCGACCAGTTCCACCGGCACCGGCTTGAGGCGGGCCCTTCCGCGTGCGGCCGTTTCGGCTGGCGCCAGATTGGTGCGGGCGACCTTGACCGCGTCGCGCACGGTCTTGGCGAGCCGTTCCGGGGCGACCGGCTTGACCAGGAAATCGAAGGCGCCCGCGCGCATCGCGCTGATCGCCACGTCGATGCTGCCCTGGGCCGTCTGGACGATGACCGGGACATCCGCGCCGCGCTCGCGCAGCGATTTGAGTACCGCGATGCCGTCCATGTCGGGCATCACCAGATCGAGCACCATCGCATCGACCGGTTCGGCATCGGCGCCGGCCAGCCGGTCGAGCGCCGACGGTCCGTCGCCATAGGTCGTCACCGACAGGCCGTCACGCGTCAGCGCGGCCTCGGCGAGGCGGCGCTGGACCGGATCGTCGTCGACGATGACAATGGTGGATGTCATGGCTTGCACTGTCGGTTTGGCGGCCTAGAGTCCCGCCCGATGATGATGGTTCGCAATGCGCCAAGCTGACACAGCGCCGTTGCGATAGCGCTAAGACAGACCGGCGCATTTGATGCAAATTGGAAGAGGACACGCAATGGCCGTATCAGGCTTGATCGGACGGGAACGCCAAAACGCGGCACCGGAGCAGAGCGTCGAACAAGGCCGCGATGCCGATCTGGGCGATCTGCCCACATGGCGTCTGTCGGACCTTTATGCGGCGATGGACAGCGCCGAGCTCCACGCCGATCTGGACCGGTCGGCAAGCGAGGCGAAGGCGTTTTCGGAGCGCTGGAAGGGCAGGCTGGAAGACGCGGCTCGCGCCGGAACGCTCGGTGAGGCGATCGAGGCATTCGAGGCGCTCGAAGACCTTCTGGGACGCATCGCCTCCTATGCGGGGCTGCTTTACGCCACCGACACGTCCGATGAGGCGCGGGCCAAGTTCTATGGCGACATCCAGCAGCATCTGACCGAGGTATCGACGCATCTATTGTTCTTCTCGCTGGAGATGAACCGGATCGATGAGGCGGTGCTGGACGCGGCCTACGCGAAGAGCGACACGCTCGCCCGCTACAAGCCCTGGATCGACGATCTGCGGCTGGAAAAGCCCTACCAGCTCGAGGACAGGATCGAGCAGCTCTTCCTTGAAAAATCGGTCACGTCGTCGGCCGCCTTCCAGCGCCTTTTCGACGAGACGATGACCGGGTTGCGCTTTGACGTGGGAGGCGAGGAACTGCCGCTCGAACCGGTGCTGACGAAGATGCAGGATGCCGACCGCAGCGTGCGCCGGCAGGCGTTCGAGGCGCTCGCGCAGACCTTTGGCGGCCATGCGCGCACCTTCACTCTGATCACCAACACGCTGGCCAAGGACAAGGACATTTCGGACCGCTGGCGCGGCTTTGAGGATGTCGCCGATGCGCGCCATCTGGCCAACCGGGTCGAACGCGAGGTGGTCGATGCGCTGGTCGCCTCGGTGCGCGACAGTTTCCCGCGCATCTCGCACCGCTACTACGCCATGAAGGCGCGGTGGCTGGGCACCGACATGATGGATGCCTGGGACCGCAACGCGCCCTTGCCCGACACGCCGCAGGCGGTGATCGGCTGGAACCGCGCGCGGCAGATCGTGCTCGATGCCTATGCCGGGTTCTCGCCGGACATGGCCGGCATCGCGCAGCGCTTCTTCGACGAGGGCTGGATCGATGCGCCGACCACGCCCGGCAAGTCGCCCGGCGCCTTTGCCCATCCCACCGTGCCGTCGGCGCACCCTTACGTGCTGCTCAACTATCAGGGCAAGCCGCGCGACGTGATGACGCTGGCGCACGAACTGGGCCATGGCGTGCACCAGGTGCTGGCCGCCGGGCAGGGCGCGCTGATGGCGCAGACGCCGCTGACGCTGGCCGAGACCGCCTCGGTCTTCGGCGAGATGCTGACCTTCCGGTCCATGCTCGACGCGACCGACGATCCCGTCGAGCGCAAGGCGATGCTGGCGCAGAAGGCCGAGGACATGATCAACACGGTGATCCGGCAGATCGCCTTCTACATGTTCGAGCGCAAGGTGCACGAGGCGCGGCGCGCGGGCGAACTGACCACCGCGCAGATCGGCCAGTTCTGGCTCGAGGTGCAGGGCGAGAGCCTGGGCCCGGCGATCCGGCTCAATGAGGGGTACGAGCTGTTCTGGACCTATGTCCCGCACTTCATCCGCTCGCCCTTCTACGTCTATGCCTATGCGTTCGGCGATTGCCTGGTGAACTCGCTCTATGCGGTCTACCAGAACGCGCAAAGCGGCTTTCAGGAGGCCTATTTCGACATGCTGCGGGCCGGCGGCTCCAAGCGGCATGGCGAACTGCTGGCGCCGTTCGGGCTCGATGCGTCCGATCCGGGGTTCTGGGCCAAGGGGCTCGGCGTGATCGAGGGCATCATCGACGAGTTGGAGGCGATGGACCGGTGAACGCGCCGCCCCGCGCCGGCACGTTTGCGCGCAACGGCTATGCCGAGGCGTTCACCATCGGGCTCAGACCGCTGACCGATTCCGCCGCCTGGCTCACGCCGGACACGCGCCTTGCCGCCAATCTGGCCGAAAAGGACGCGCTGATCGCGGCGCGGCGCGGCGATGTGTTCCGGGCGCGCGACGACACGCTGGCCGCCCAGACCGAGGCGCTGCGCCTTCTCGCCGGTCACCTGCCGGCCGCCTTCCCCGACGTCTATCGGCGGGACGGGGCGGATATCGCGATCGGCGGTACGGACAAGGCCGTGCGGATCGACGAACACGATCCGGCACCGCTTTTGACCGCCTCGCGCCTCGTCGCCGACGATCTGGTCTTGATGCGCAAGCATGACGATGGCTGGCGGCTGGTTGCGGCAAGCCTGTGCTTTCCGTCCTACTGGTCCCTCGCCGAGAAATTCGACCGGCCGCTGGCGGCGATTCATGCGCCGGTGCCCGGTTTCGCCGCCGGCACGCGCAATGCGGCGCTGATCGAGCGCATGTTCGACAATCTCAAGCCGGGCACCGTCGTCGGACGGTCCAACTGGTCGGTGCACGACAATGGCGGCCTGTTTCGCCCGCAGCCGCACCCGTCGCACCTGTTCGCCGGCGAGGACGACATGGCGACGTTGGCGAAAATGCATCTGCGCAGCGAGGACCAGACGCTGCGCAAGCTGCCGGAGACGGGCGACATGCTGTTCACGATCCGCGTCGCCACCGATCCGATGGCCGGCATTTTCGAGCATGAGGGACTGGCCGCGTCGCTCGCCGCGCGCTTGCGGGCGCTGGACGCCGCCGAGCGCGACTATAAGGGGCTGCAGTCCGGGCGCGATCTTCTGGCCGATTGGCTGGAGCGCGGCGGTCCATAAAGCGGGTTCCGTCTTCTCCGCCATTGTCATAAGTTGGCACAGACGGGGCAAGAATGGAGAGTTGGCCATGGGTTCAACTGTGATGAGGGCGCGCGGGTCCGGTCCGGCCCGGGCGCTGAGGTTTCTGGCGGTGGCAGCAGGCGCGGTGGCGTTGGCCGGCTGCACGATTGCAGCGCCCGGCGGCGGCGGCAGCGTGCGGGCGCCGTCAAGCGCCGGCATCATCGATGGCGCATGGGGCGATACGGGCGGCGTCGCAACGGCAAGCCTGACAAACGGGCGCTTCGTCAGCGTCGCCAACGACACCGGCAACCGTGTCGCGGAAGGCACCTATGTCTACACCAGCCGCGAATCGGTCGCGCTCGACTATTTCTCGCTTCTGCGGCAGACGCGCATCCGCGCCAACTGCGTGCTTGCGAACCCGACGACGCTGAACTGCACCAACGACAGCGGCCAGCAGTTCCAGCTCGTTCGCAGCGCCGCCGTTTCCTGAGGCGCGCGCCGGCCCGCATTCAGGCTGCGCAATCGGGTTCGTTTTGGTTCGGCATCGGCGCCGAAAGCCGTTGACGCGCCCGTCAAATGGCTGTCACATAGCTTTCGGACAAGCCGTGGCGGTGCGCCTCGGCGCGGTAGTATGCAGACGGGAGGACCCCATGAAAAAGACGGCGATGCTGATGGCGCTGAGCGTATCGGCGGTGGCTTTGAACACCGGCAGCGCGGCGGCGGATTACACGCTCGACATCCTTCACATCAACGATCTGCACTCGCGCATCGAGCCGATCAACCGTTTCGATTCCACCTGCAGCGCCGATGACGAAGCCGAAGGCAAGTGCTTTGGCGGGGTCGCGCGGGTGAAAGCCAAGATCGACGAGCGCCGTGCCGCGCTGACCGACGAGGGCGGCAATGTGCTGGTGCTCGACGCGGGCGACCAGTTCCAGGGCTCGCTGTTCTACACCACCTACAAGGGTGAGGCGGCTGTCGAGTTCATGAACGGCATCGGGTTCGATGCGATGGCCGTCGGCAATCACGAGTTCGACGACGGGCCCGAGGCGCTCAAGACGTTCATCGAAGCGGCCGAGTTCCCGGTGATCTCCGGCAACACGCTCGCCGGCGCGAGTTCGCCGCTCGCCGACATGATCGACGGCTACATCATCAAGGAAGTCGGCGGCGAGAAGATCGGCATCGTCTCGGTGCTGGCCACCGATACCGACGAGACATCGTCACCCGGCCCGACAATCCTTTTGATCGAGGAAACGGGCTATCTTGAGGGCGCGGTCGCCGAACTGGAGGCCGAAGGCGTCAACAAGATCATCCTTCTGTCCCATGTCGGCCTGCCGCGCGACAAGGAGATCGCCGCGGCGGTCGACGGGATCGACGTGATCGTCGGCGGGCATTCGCACACGCTCCTGTCGAACACGGACGAGAATGCGGCCGACACCTATCCGGTGATGGTGCAGAACCCGTCCGGTCAGGATGTGCCGATCGTCCAGGCCTATGCCTATTCGAAGTATCTGGGCGAGTTGCGCCTCGTCTTCGACGACGAGGGCAATGTGGTTTCCGCCGAGGGCGAGCCGCATCTGCTCGATGCCTCGGTGACCCCGGACGAAGCGTTCGTCGCGCGTGTCGCCGAACTGGGCGGCCCGATCGAGGAGCTCAAGGCCCGGCCGGTCGGCGAAACGACCGATGCGATCGAGGGCAGCCGCGAAGTCTGCCGCGCGATGGAATGCGCGATGGGCAACCTGGTGGCCGACGCGATGCTCGACCGGGTGCGCGACCAGGGCATCCAGATCGCCATACAGAATGGCGGCGGCCTGCGCGCGTCGATCGATTCGGGCGAAATCACGATGGGCGAGGTGCTCACCGTGCTGCCGTTCCAGAACACGCTTGCGACGTTCCAGCTTTCCGGCGCCGACATCATCGCCGCGCTCGAGAACGGCGTCGGCCAGATCGAGGAAGGCGCGGGACGGTTCCCGCAGGTTGCGGGTCTGAGCTATGTGTTCGACGTCAGTGCCGAGCCGGGCAGCCGCATCTCCGACGTGATGGTGATCGACGCGGACGGCAACGCGACGCCGCTCGACGAGGGCGCCACCTACGGCGTCGTCTCCAACAACTTCATGCGCAAGGGCGGCGACGGTTATGCCATGTTCGCCTCCAATGCGATGAACGCCTACGATTTCGGCCCCGGCCTCGAACAGGTCGTCGCCGACTATCTGGCCGAGAATGCGCCCTATTCGCCCTATACGGACGGCCGCATCATGGCCGCCGCCGATATGGGTGAGGCGATGGAAGGCGATGCGGAGGAAGCGCCGGCCGAGGAGATGGCCGCCGAGGAAACCGAAGTGGTGCCTCCCGAAACGGCGCTGGCCGCCGAAACGCTGTCGAGCGAAGGCCCGGTGATCGAGACCGAGGAAGCGCCCGCCGAGGAGATGGCTGCCGAGGAAACCGAGGTGGTTCCGCCTGAAACGGCGCTGGCCGCCGAAACGCTGTCTTCGGAAGGGCCGATGATCGAGACCGAGGAGGCGCCCGCCGAGGAGATGGCTGCCGAGGAAATGGCTGCCGAGGAAGACGCCACCGAAGAGGTTGCCGTCGTTCCGCCGCCGACCGCGCTTTCGGCCGAAACGCTTTCAAGCGAAGGGCCGATGGTGGAAGCCGAGCAGGAGACCTACGTCATCCAGAGCGGCGACACGCTGTGGGAACTGGCCCGCGAGTTCTACGGCGATGCCGAGATGTGGCCAAAGCTTGCGGACGCCAATCCGGAACTGGTAGCCGAGGGCCTGGAGATCGGTACCGAGATCGTCGTCCCCGCGCCCTGATCCGTTTGGCGTCAGCGACGTAGACAATATGCCCGCCGCATTTGCGGCGGGCATCGTCTTTCTGGCCGTCCCTCTTGCTGCCGGCGGCCGCTTGGCCCAATTGCCGCATTGAATTCGCGTGCGCAGGGCTTAGTTTGTGATCCGATACGGGAACCTGCCATGAACATGAAGTCGACCGTCGATCGTGCCCTTGCCAAACAGGTCGGACCGCTGCCTGACGGGCATCCGTCGGTGCGGATCGGCAAGGTCGGCGTGCTGCTGATCAATCTGGGGACACCCGACGGCACGGATTTCCGCTCGATGCGCCGCTATCTACAGGAATTCCTGACCGACAGCCGCGTGATCGAATGGCCCAAGGCGCTGTGGTATCCGATCCTTTACGGCATTGTCCTGAACACGCGCCCTGGCCGTGTCGGCAAGGCCTATGAGGAAATCTGGAACAAGGACAGGGACGAGAGCTATCTGCGGACCTACACGCGGTCGCAGGCCGAAAAGCTCGCCGAGGCCTTGAAGGCGAACGACAATGTCGTCGTCGACTGGGGCATGCGCTACGGCAATCCGTCAATCGCATCGCGCATCGAGGCGCTGCGCGCCGAAGGGTGCGACCGGATCGTCGCCTTCCCGCTTTACCCGCAGTTTTCCGCGACGACGACGGCCACCGTGAACGACAAGGTGTTCGAGGCGCTGTCCAAGACGCGTTTCATGCCGGCGCTCAGGACCGTTCCGGCCTATCATGACGAGCCGGTCTATATCGAGGCGCTGGCGCGCTCGATCGAGGCGCATCTTTCGACGCTCGATTTCGAACCGCAGCGCGTGATCGCCTCCTATCACGGCATCCCGCAGAGCTATTTCAAGCGCGGCGACCCCTATCATTGCCACTGCCACAAGACCTCGCGGCTGCTCGAACAGCGGCTCGGATGGGAAAAGGGCCGGTTGATGACCTGCTTCCAGTCCCGGTTCGGGCCTGAGGAATGGCTCCAGCCCTACACCGACAAGACGCTCGAAGCGCTGCCCGCCGAAGGCATCACCAGGGTCGCCACCTTCAATCCGGGTTTCGTATCAGACTGCCTTGAAACGCTCGAGGAAATCGCCGGCGAGGGCGCCGAGATCTTCGAGGAAGCGGGCGGCACCCACTACACCCACATTCCGTGCCTCAACGACAGCCCCGAAGGGATGAGCGTCATCGAGACGCTGGTGCGCCGGGAGCTGCAGGGCTGGGTGTGACGGTTTCGGCGGGCCTCAGGCCACGCCGAGCCGCAACAGATCGTGCAGGTGGACGATGCCGACGGGTTTTTCGTCCTCGACGATCATCAGCGCGGTGATCGAGGCGGCGTTGACGATGGTCAGCGCGGTGGCGGCCAGCGCGTCGGCGCCGATGGTCTTGGGGTTGGTGGTCATCACCTCGTCGGCGCGCATCGCCAGCAGATCGGTGTCGATGTGACGGCGCAAGTCGCCGTCCGTGATGATGCCGGCGAGGCGCCCGTCGGGATGGACGATGCCGACGCAGCCGAACCCTTTCTGCGAGATCTGCATGATCGCTTCGCGCATCGAGGTGCCCGAGGGGACGAGCGGCAGCTTGTCGCCGGTATGCATGATGTCGCCGACGCGCGTCAGGCTGGCGCCCAACTGCCCGCCCGGATGGAAATCGCGGAAATCGGCGGCGGTGAAGCCGCGCTCCTCAAGCAGCGCCACCGCCAGCGCGTCGCCGATGGCCAGTTGCATGATCGACGAGGTGGTCGGTGCGAGCCCGTGCGGGCAGGCTTCCTCGGCCTTGGGCAGAAGCAGCACGATGTCCGCCTCGCGCGCAAGCGCCGAACCGGCCCCGGCGGTGATCGCGATCAGCGGAATGGAAAAGCGCCGGGAATAGCTGATGATGCCGCCCAGTTCGCGCGCCTCGCCCGACCAGGACAGGCAGATGATCGCGTCCTGGCGGGTGATCATGCCCAGATCGCCGTGATTGGCCTCGGACGGGTGGACGAAGCTCGCCGGCGTGCCGGTCGAGGCGAAGGTGGCGGCCATCTTCGAGCCGATATGGCCGCTCTTGCCGACGCCGGAAACGATCACCCGGCCGCTGACGCCGCGCATGGCCGAAACGGCGGCGGCGAACGGCTCGCCAAGACCGTTTTGCAGCGCGTCGGCGAGCGCGCCAAGCCCGTCACGTTCGGTGGAGAGCGTGCGCAGGGCCGACTGCATGGCGTTGGGTTTGGTCAGCATGTGGGTCTTGTCCGCGCGTCGGTCCGGTGTCCGATATCGGTCAGCTATTGCATCGGAGCGTCCTTGTCCATCGGGCCATACTTCCATGGCCGATTCAACGCTTCGTTAACCTCGATTGTTTACCGCTTGGCAAGATATCGGACAATGGCGGGACGAACGCAACGTGGCAGGGCGCCGGCACACAGAAGATCGTCGCAGGTGGCGTGCCGCCGCCGCGCTGGCGCTGGCCGGCAGTCTGGTTCCGGCCACCGCGCATGCCCAGCTTGTTCCGGACCTGCGGGGCGAAGTGGAAGAAAACGTTCTGGGCATTCCGCGCAGCGGCGTCGTCGCGCCCTCGGAAGCGGGTCGAACCGAGCCGGCGCCTGCGGCGGTGCCACGCGCGCGCCCGCCGGCCGATGAACCCGACGACGGACCGGCGGTCATCACGTTCGACGATACCGATCCGCTCGATGCAGCCGAGGATGCCGACACCGATTCCATCGACGCGCTGATCGCCGCTTCCGGGGCACCCGATCCGGACGATCCGGCCCGTTTCGGCCGCGTCGAGGCGACGGGTTCGGTCGGCCCGCTTGCGCGCGGCACCGGCTCGGCCGATGAAAACCCGTTCGCGCCGCTGGGCCTGCGTCTCGGCACCTTCACCGTCTTCACCACGCTCGATCTGGGCGTCAGCCACACGCGCTCGCAAAGCACGTTCGAGAACACGGGCACCACGCCGCTGACCTACGGCACCGCCGACAGCCAGGGCACGTTCGGGGAAGCGGCGCTGACGCTGCGCGGCACCTCGGACTGGAGCCGCCACGCGCTGGACTGGGGTTTTTCGGGCCGGCTGCCGGTGCGGCTTTCGGGCGAGGCGGAGACCGAGCCGACCGCGCAGGCCAATGCGGCGCTCAGGGTCGATATCGACCGGGAGACCCAACTGAACCTTTCGGGCGCCTATGCCTACCGCAAGGACGATCCGGGCTCGGCGGCTGTCGCCATCGCCACCGATCCGCTGCTGTTTCCGGGGCTGGGCACGGTCAACGATCCGGTGACGCAGACATTGTCCGGCGCGGCCGGCCTGCAGCGGCAGGCCGGCCCGTTCAGCGCGCTCGCCGAGATCAACGGTGAGCGGCAGGTGCATGGCGATGCCACGCTGACCGACGGCAGGACCGTTTCGCAGGACGATCTCGACTATACGCGCTACGGCGCGCGGCTGCGCGGCGGCTATTCGATCTCGCCGGTGCTGACGCCGTTCGCCGAGATCGAATACAGCCGGCGCGTCATGGATGTGCGGCCGGATCCGGCGGGCATCGACCGCAATGCGGTCCGCTACGCGCTGCGCCTTGGCACGGCCTTCGACCGGGGCGAGAAGCTGTCCGGCGAAATCGCCCTCGGCTATGTGCATGAGGACATCGCCGATGCAACGCTGGGCGACATTGGCGGGCTTTCGGTGGCCGGTGCGCTGAACTGGTCGCCGCGCCGCGAAACCGATGTCAGCGCCGGCCTCAGCACCTCGACGACCACCAGCGGTTCGGCGGGCGTCTCGGGCGCGCTTGTCTATGCGGCCAATCTTGGCATTACGCACCGCGCGCGCGCCGATCTCGAGCTCAATGGCGGGCTCAATGTCGAATATGACGATGTCGTCGGCGCGGCAGAAGACGAGATAACGGTCGGCGGCACGCTCGGTGCCACCTGGTGGTTCAACCGGTTTGCCGGTCTGACCGGCCGCGTTAGCCATGAACGCACCTTCAGCGACGATCCGGCCGAGGAATCCAGCAGCACCAACGCATTTGTGGGGGTCCGGCTGCAACGCTGACTCATTGTCGCCATGGTTGTTGCCACACTTGCGGAAAAACCTCCGACAGACAGGGCGGCGTCATCCAGGCAAATCGGGAGAAAGGCTTGTCATGACGAAGGGGTGCAAAAGCGGGCTGGCGGCCGGACTGGCAGCTTTGATGGCGGTGGTCATGATGGCCGGCACGGCGCCGGCGCGCGCCGATGCCGGCTTCCAGCAATGGATTCGCGATTTCCGCGCGACGGCGGTGGCCAACGGCGTTGATGGGCGCGTCTATGACCGCGCCTTCGCCAATGTGCGCACGCCGGATGCCGAGGTTCTGCGCAAGGCGCGCTTCCAGCCCGAATTCCGCGACGAGGCGTGGCAATATATCGATGCGCGCGTCAACGAACGCACCATCGGCGACGGGCGGGCGATGTTGCGCAAGCACGGCCGCCTGCTGGACCGGATCGAGCGCTCCACGGGTGTATCCAAGCATATCCTGCTGGCCATCTGGTCGATGGAATCGAGCTATGGCGAGGCGCTGACGCAGCCGGGCCGGCTGCACTATGTTCCGCGCGCGCTGGCCACGCTCGCCTATGCCGACCGCCGCCGCGCCAAGTTCGCGCGCAGCCAGTTGATCGCCGCGCTCAAGATCGCCCAGCGTGGCGATGTGGCGGTTGAGGGGCTGACCGGCTCGTGGGCCGGCGCGATGGGCCACACCCAGTTCATTCCCACAAGCTACAAGGCCTATGCCGTCGATGGCGATGGCGACGGCCGCCGCGACATCTGGAACTCGATCCCCGATGCGCTCTACACCGCCGCCAGCCTGTTGAAGAACAATGGCTGGCGATCGGGCGAGACCTGGGGCTACGAGGTGGTGCTGCCGCCCGGGCGCAAGTTCCCCGGCGGGCAGATGACGCTGCGCGAATGGCAGCGCATCGGCGTCGTGCGCGCCAATGGCGAGCCTTTTCCGCGCCCGGGCCAGCAGGCCGAACTGAAGGTCCTGCAGGGCCGCGACGGGCCGGCCTTCCTGATGATCCGCAATTTCTTCGTCATCAAGCGCTACAACAATGCCGACAAATATGCGCTGGGCGTGGGCCTTCTGGCCGACCAGATCGCCGGTTTCCCGCCGCCCAGCCGCGACTGGACCCGGCCATTCACGCGTCTGACGGTGGCCGAAAGCGAGGAGCTGCAGCAGCGGCTCAAGCGCCAGGGATTTTACGAGGGCGACGTCGACGGCAAGATCGGGCCGATGTCGCGCAGCGCGATCAAGGCCTTCCAGGCAAGCCGCGGCCTCGCCCAGGATGGCTATGCCTCCATGGAGGTGCTAGAAGTGCTGCGCCGGCGCTAGGACGGACCTCGGGTTCGGGACCGCGGCGGCGGGGCGCAACAGGGACAGTGCAATGGACGGTCGGCTCGAAAGGGGCTGCGGTGGTCAAGCAAGTGCGCGTGCATGGCGGGCGCTCATGGCTGGCTGCATTGCCGCGATCGTGCTTTTGACCGGGGCGCCGCTCACCGGATCGGGCGGCACATCGGATGCCCACGCCCAATCCCGTCCCGGCGAACCCGGTCTCTTGCAGATGCTGTTCAACCGCAACAACCGGCAGGAGACGACCCGGCAGCCGCGTCCGCGGCAGGCCGCGCCGGGGCAGCGCACGACGACGCGCGCGGCGCCCGCACGACGTTCATCGTCCGGGGGCGTGGCTTCGGCGCCTGCCACACCGCGCACCGAGGCAGTGGAAAAGGCGGAGAATGCGCGCATCGTGCTGGTCGTCGGCGATTTCGTCGCCGACGGGCTGGCGCGCGGGCTGACCGACGCGTTCGCAGCCTCTCCCAATGTGGTGGTCGAACGGCGCGTCAACGGGTCTTCCGGTTTCGTGCGCGACGATTTCTACGACTGGCCGGGCGAGATCGGCGCGATCCTCGAAGAGGTCAAACCCTCGGTCCTGGTTGTCCATCTGGGCTCGAACGACCGCCAGCCGCTGCGCGTTGACGGCGCAACGCGCGAGGTTCTGTCGGAACAGTGGCGCACCGAATATCAGAGCCGCATCGACGCGTTCATCAACGCGGCCGGGCAGGCCGGCGTCGCGCTGGTCTGGACCGGCAGCCCGCCGTTCCGGTTCCGGTCCATGTCGGCCGACATGCTGGCGTTCAACGAAATCTACCGCGCCCGGACCGAAGCGGCGAACGGCCATTTCGTCGACATATGGGACGGTTTCGTCGACGAGGACGGCAATTTCATCGAGCGCGGTCCGGACATCAAGGGGCAGGTGGTGCGGTTGCGCGGCTCCGACGGCATCAATTTCACGCCCGCCGGCCAGCGCAAGATCGCCTTCTATGTCGAGCGGCAGCTCAAGCAGATCCTCGGCGATTCGGCGCTGCCGCTGGTGACCTCGCTGGGGGCGGACAATCTGCCGATCATGAAACTGCCGCCGCTGCAGACCGAGGCCGATCTGGAGCGCGTCAATCCGATCGCGGTGACCGACCCCGATCTCGATGGCGGCAGCGTGCTGCTGGGCGATGTCAGCCAACCGGAAGCGGCGGCGAACCCGCTGCAGGCCCGCTCGGTTCGCCAGCGGTTGGTGGAAGAAGGTCTGCCGCCGCCGGCGCGCGCCGGCCGTGCCGGAAGCGTCGCACCTCTGACGCCGGACCCGCGGCCGCAGGCGACCGGCTCGCTGCCGCCGCTCGATGCGGGCACCACGCTGCAATAGCGGTCAATCGTGCGCAGGCGCCTTGGCCGCGAAAGCTGCGGCCTGCTCGGGCGTCGCCTCTGTCTGGTGAAGGCGCTTCCATTCGTCATAGGGCATGCCGTAGACGATCTCGCGTGCTTCGGGCCTGGAAAGGTCGATGCCCCGTTCGGCGGCCGCGTCCTGATACCAGTTTGACAGGCAGTTGCGGCAGAAGCCGGCCAGGTTCATCAGATCGATGTTCTGCACATCGGTGCGCTGGCGCAAATGCGCCACCAGCGTGCGGAATGCGGCCGCTTCCAACTGGGTGCGCGTGTCGGGATCGATGTCGGGCATGGTGCGTTTCCCTGTGGATGGCCAGGACCGGCCGCTTTTCATGTGCCCACAATTGCCATCCGATGGATACTTGTCCAGTGCCGCGGCATTGAACGGGTCGGCGCCTTCGGATTGACAAAGACGGCAGCCATGCCAAAAGGAGCCGATGCGCTGGTTCGGGCCTAAGCACATGAAAAGACGATGGAGCGTGGGTCGGCTGGCTGGCCCTTGGCTGCTTTTTGCGGCGGTGGCCGGCGGTGCGAACGTTGCGGGCACCGCACCGGCATGGGCCGACTTCCGCGTATGCAATTCCACCCAGGAGCTGGTCGGTGTGGCGATCGGCTATCGCGCGCGCGCCGGCTGGATCACCGAGGGCTGGTGGCATGTCGAGCCGGCCAGATGCAAGACGCTGATCGAGGGCGCGCTCGCCTCGCGCTACTACTATCTTTACGCCGAGGACGCGCTGCGCGGCGGCCGCTGGGACGGGCCAATCTCTATGTGCGTGGCCGAACGCGAGTTCAAGATCACCGGCGTCAATGACTGTTTCGCCCGCGGTTTCCAGCGCGCGGGCTTCCGCGAATACGACACCGGCAATCAGCAGAGCTGGATGGTGCAATTGGTTGACAATGACGGCGCGGCGCCGGAAGAGACCCCGGAGACATCCAATGTCACCGAGGGGACCGGACAGTGAAACGCAGCCGCAGGGTCAAGATTCTCGCAACGCTGGGTCCGGCTTCCTCCTCCGAGGAGATGATCGGCCAGTTGCACGAAGCGGGCGCCGACGTCTTCCGCATCAATATGAGCCATGCCAGCCACGATCTGATGCGCGACCTGGTCAAGCGGGTGCGCGCGGTCGAGGCGCGCATGGGCCATCCGATCGGCATCCTTGCAGACCTTCAGGGCCCCAAACTGCGCGTCGGCAAGTTCGCCGAGGGCAAGGTGACGCTGGAGGTCGGCCAGACGTTCACGCTCGACGACCGCGACGAGCCGGGCGATGAAACGCGGGTCTTCCTGCCGCATCCGGAAATCCTCGAAGCGGTGCAGCCCGGCCATCGCCTTTTGATCGACGATGGCCGGCTGCAACTGGCGGCAACGGCGTCCGACGGCAATTCGATCACCTGCAAGGTGGTGTCCGGCACGGTGATCTCCGACCGCAAGGGCGTCAGCCTGCCCGACACGACTTTGGGCGTCGGCGCGCTGACCGACAAGGACCGGGCCGATCTGGACGAGGTGCTCAAGGAAGATATCGACTGGGTGGCGCTGTCGTTCATCCAGCGGCCCGAGGATCTGGCCGAGGTGCGCAAGATCGCGCGCGGCAGCGTGGCGCTTTTGTCGAAGATCGAAAAACCGCAGGCGGTCGAGCGGATCGACGAGATCATCGAACTGTCGGACGCGGTGATGGTGGCGCGCGGCGATCTGGGCGTCGAGATGCCGCTCGAAAGCGTTCCGGGCATCCAGAAGCAGATCACCCGCAAGGCGCGCCGCGCCGGCAAGCCGGTGGTGGTCGCAACGCAGATGCTAGAATCGATGATCGCCGCCCCGGTGCCGACCCGCGCCGAGGTCTCCGACGTTGCGACCGCCGTGTTCGAGGGCGCCGACGCGGTGATGCTGTCGGCGGAATCGGCGGCTGGCGACTATCCGGTCGAAGCGGTGCGGACCATGTCGTCGATCGCCAGCCGGATCGAGCGCGATCCGACCTATTCCGGCATCATCCACGCCCAGCGCGCCGAACCGGAAGCGACCGGCGCCGACGCGATTTCCGCCGCAGCGCGGCAGATCGCCGAAACGCTACAGTTGAGCGCGGTCGTCTGCTACACGGCGTCGGGCACCACAGGGCAGCGTGCCTCGCGCGAGCGTCCGAACGTGCCGATCATTGCGCTTTCGCCGGTCGTCGAGACCGCGCGCCGGCTGTCGCTCGCCTGGGGGCTGCATTGCGTCGTCACCGACAGCGAACCGGCGGATCTGGACGACATGGTCGACCGCGCCTGCCGCATCGCGTTCGCCGAAAAGTTCGCCAAACCCGGCGACCGGATCATCATCACCGCGGGCGTGCCGCTGGGCACGCCGGGCGCGACCAACATGCTGCGAATCGCCTATATCGGCTCGGACGGGCTGAGCGGGATTTGATCTGATCCCAGCCCATCTTTGCGGACGGCGCTGCATTGCCCCCACCCTTCATCCCTCCCCCATAAATGTGGGAGGGAGGACCTCGGCATATTTGCCCGGAAGTTTCTGACCGAGCCTGGCGCGCGGGTCGAAGGCGTCACGGTTGGTTGACGTCCTCCCTCCCACGCTTGCGGGGGAGGGATGAAGGGTGGGGGTGGTCTTCGGCCATGCATGTGACCCTCACTCCACCCGGTAGCCCGCCGCCCGCACCTCCTTGCGGATTTCCTCGTTGTCGAGGCAGCGTTCGATCGGGCCGAACGCGTCGGAGGCGAGCTGTGCCTCCTTGGTCCGGGCGAGCGCCTGCAGATCCCGCTCCCGGCCCGCAACGCTCTCCAGCGCGGCAACGACTAGATCGGGCAGGACATGGTCCGGCTTGTGGCCGAGATTGTGGATGCGCACCAGTTCGGCGTTCTGCAGGTCCCGAGCCAGCCCGGTCGAGTGGATCGACGGCAGCACGATCGTGTCCTTGTTGCCGGTGATGATCACCGATGGCGTCTCGATCTCGCGATAGCGCGGCGAGACCTCGGCGACATGATCGTAGAGGTTGGCGACATCGACGGCGTTGGCACGGAAATGGTTCGGCCGGAACAGGAGCGGCAGGCGCGTGCGTTCGGCATAATCGGGTGTCGGCCGGTTCGGCGCGAAGACGCAGGCGGTGCCGTCCTCCATGCGCGACCAGCCGCCGGGCATGGCGAGCGTTTCGGAAAACAGCCAGCCGACAATCGGCGTTGCGGTGAGCGTATAGTACCAGCTTATGCCGCCCGGCCAGGGATGGCTGACCGGCGACAGAAAGACCGTGCCGGCGGTCCTGTCGGGATGGTTCAGCGCAAACGAGACCGCGATGGCGCCGCCGAAGGAGTGGCCGACGACGATCGCCTTTTCGATGCCGAGTTCGTCGAGCATGGCCGCGAGCGTCCGCGCCTGTCCGTCGGGCAGGGCATTTTCGGCCGGTCCGCGCGACGACCAGCCATGGCCGGGCCGGTCGACGAACAGAAGATCGGCGCGGCCGCGCAGCCGGTCGCCGTAGATCGTCATCGCATCGTGCAGATTGCCGCTGGCGCCATGCAGGAAGACGACCGGCGGCAGGTCGGCATCGTCCCCGGCGGGAATGCGAACCAGATGCATGTCGGTGCCGTTGGCGGTCACGAAGATGCCGGCAGGCGGGTGGCGCCGCTCGATCATGATGACGCCGATACGCGTGACCGCCATCAGGACGAGAACGAGCGCGACAAGCGCGGCGATGATGGCGGCAAGCATGTTCACGGGGCAGGGTCCGGTGTTTCGGAATTGGTGGCTGCGGCGCGGGCGCCGCGTCAGGCGGGTTCGCCGGCGAGATCGTCGCTGAGGCGGATGACCGCCTCCTGCGCCGACCGCATGGCGGGATAGACCTCCAGCGCGCGCTGCCAGGCTTCGAGCGCGGCCGCCTTGTTGCCGGTGCGCTCCAGGATCGTCGCCATGCCGGTCAAAGCGCCGAAATGGCGCGGCTCCAGCGCGAGCACCTTGTGGATGTCGTTCATCGACTTGGCGTAATTGTTCATGGTGAAATGCAGCGTCGCGCGGCGGTTCCAGCCCTCGGCGAAATCGGGCGCGCGGATCACCACCTGGTCGAGGAAATCGAGCGCCATGGCGTAGCGCCGCTTGCCGGCGGCCTCGTTCGACCATTTCATCATCAGATCGATGCTGGCGCTGCCCGAGCGGTGCCATTGCGCCCAGATGGCGTCGGCGAGGTTGTCGGCGCGGCGCGCGTCGGGCGTGCGCTTGAGTTCGGCGAACAGTTCGTCGAGCCGTCCGGCGCGGCCGTCATCGACCAGCGGCACATCGTCGATCGGCGGCAGCAGGGCCTCGGCCTCGGGCTGCTCGGGCTCGGACAAAGGCGCCTCGGGATCGATGATCGTCTGCGCCGCCACGGGGGCGGCGGCAAGGGAAAGGGCAAGGCCGGCAGCAAGGGCGGTCTGGATCGCGCGCATACCGTCAAGGTATCGCCGGCGAGCCCCGCGTCAAACGCAAAAATGCGTGATGGCCTGGCGCACGACGATGCGGCCACGGGCATGCCCGCGGCCGCAGCCAAATTCGAAGGTGTGGTGAACCGGCGGTTAACGCGGTGCGCGTCAGCCCTGGCGCGCCTTGTAGCGCGGGTTCTGCTTGTTGATCACATAGACCCGGCCCTTGCGGCGGACGACGCGGTTGTTGCGGTCGCGGGCTTTCAGCGATTTCAGCGAATTCTTGATCTTCATGGTCTCAACTCGGCCGGTCTGTCGCGCCCTTGGCGCCAAGCGCCGGGCAAACAAAAACGCGCCCGTCCGGCGCGCCAATTCAGTGGGCGGGAGATAGGCGCAAAGGGTGCGTGTTGTCAAGGCGGGGGTGGGTGTGTGGGTCCGGTTTCCGGGCGCCAACGGCGCCAACGTGCAGGTCAACATCAAACTCGCCTCCGCGATAACCCCCGAGGAGTACCAGCGCATGGAGGACGTCCGCCAGAAAACGAAACGTCAAAGTAATCCCGCGGTTCCGGTGGGGCGAGATTTGAGAGCGGGATTGTCGTTCACCAGATCGTGTAGCCACCATCAATGAGCAAGTCGTGACCAGTGACAAAAGATGACGAGTCATTTAGCAGGAATTCAACGGCACCTACCACGTCACTCGTTGAGCCCAGGCGGCCCATTGGTATATCCTTCTTCCATATCTCATGTTCCTTGTCCCGACCTTCTGTCATGGGCGTGAGAATATATCCCGGGCTGACGCAATTTACCCGCACACCGAGTTCGGCCCACTCTGCTGCGACTGATCTGCATAGATGAATCAAGCCGGCCTTACTTGCATTGTAATGGCAATGAGGGGCGGTCTTATTTGATATGGAGCCGGATTTTGATGCAATGGCAACGATGGAGCCCGAGCATTTGGATAGTAACGGAAAGAAGGCCTGCATAGAGAGAAACGCGCCTGTGAGGTTCGTATCCATCACACGATTCCATTCGCTGGTCTCGAGAGACGTGGCGGAAACGGTTTTGTTAACACCCGCCGCAATAACCAATCCTGAAAGCGCTTCGTCCTCGTTCGCTATAGTATCACGAGCCTGGGCAAGTTCGTGCTCAGATCGCACATCGCATGCAATGAATTTGCACCTTGAACCCAGTTCCGCTTCCAACTCTCCCCCGCGACGTTTGTCTATGTCCAGAACGAAAACCTTGTGTTCTTGCGCCATGTGCCTGGCAATTTCAGAGCCAATGGCCCCCGCACCACCTGTTATTGCCAAACTCATTGCGCACCCCTGATAACCAAGAACAATTGTATGGCAAATCCAATCAGCCAAACGAAATGGTAAAGTCTAAAAAGATTAGCCGTCGCGAATTGCCAAGGACCTGAAAGCGACCGTTTATGGGCCGAAATCAGTGAATATCCGACCGTAGCTTCGAGCTCGACGGCGCGTCGTTTGAAATTCATCATTTCATTGAAGAGAAACACTTCGTTGAGAAGGCCGACAAGAGCCATTCCCACTCCAATCAGCGGTAATAACCACGACGGCGCGCCTTGGAAGACCGCGCTGGACGTGTTTGCAGCAATCACGGCTGCATGGGCAGCCGACGCGAAAAGAAGGCCCTGCCTACGAAATCTAGCCCACTGTATCCATAGATTTATGGATTCTCTGTATTCAACATGCTCAGGAAGAAAATTGTAATTTGCCGCTGTATTTCCTTCTTTATCTCCGGTTGGAGCCGTTGCACTTGAAGCCTTATCGCCGACTTTGTCTTTTTTGGTGTTTGCGGTCACAGCGCGCCCCCTTTCTTTTTAAAAATAGTGTCGTATCGCCAATCAAACAAGTATCTGAACAAGCGTACCGATTGTCTCCGGGCCGTCTTCGCCCCATACTTAGTGCGGCCTCCACGGTCGACATCTCTCCGAGGCCGTTCGACTCACCCGTTTTGTCCTGCCCATGGAGTGGGTCTTGCTGCTTGATGGCCGGCGCGGCGTCGGCAAGACCTGCGCGGCGATCCGCCGGGCGGAGCGCGGGGGCGCGCCTTCTTTCAAATCGCCGCGAAGGGCCAATTGGGTCCATTGCCCGCCTTGGCCTCCCGTTTCCGGTTGTCCCTGTGACAAGCACAGCGATGACGGCGGTAACGGTCGCCCACCCCCTACCGCGGCACCAGCCGTGTCACATGGCCCATCTTGCGGCCGGGGCGGGTTTCGCGCTTGCCGTAATCGTGGACCCGGACGGCGCCGTCTGCGGCCCAGCCGGGCAGCGCGTCGATCTCGTCGCCGATCAGATTGGTCATCACGCAGTCGGAGTGGCGGTAGCTCTCTGCCAGCGGCCAGCCGGCAATGGCCCTTATGTGCTGTTCGAACTGGCTGACCGAACAGGCCGCTTCCGTCCAGTGGCCCGAATTGTGCACGCGCGGCGCGATCTCGTTGCCGATCAGCCGTCCGTCTTCCATGACGAAGAATTCGAGCGCCAGCGTGCCGACATAGCGCAGCCGGCTGGCGAGCGCACGGGTCTTTTCCATCGCGTCGGCCATGACGATGGAATCGAGGCCGCACGGCACGGTCGAACGGGCGAGGATGCCGCCTTCATGGTCGTTGCGGGCGGGCTCGAACTCGTGGGTTTCCCCGTTCCGTCCGCGCGTGACGATGACGGAGATCTCGCAGTCGAACCCGGCCAGCGCCTCCAGTATGGCCGGCGCGCCGCCGATCGCGTCCCAGGCCTCCTCGGGTGTCGGATCGCTGTCGCCGCCGAAACGGATCTGGCCCTTGCCGTCATAGCCGAAGCGGCGCGTCTTGAGGATGCCGCGCCCGCCCATGTCGGCGAGCGCCATGGCGAGCTGCGGCGCACCGTCGATGGCATGGAAATCGACCGTCTCGATGCCGGTCTCGCGCAGGAAGGTCTTTTCGGTCAGCCGGTCCTGGGTGACGCGCAGCGCCCAGGCGTCCGGATGGACGGGCACCTTGCCGGACAGGTGCTCGAGGGCGCCCAGATCGATGTTCTCGAACTCGAAGGTGACGACGTCGCAGAATGCAGCCAGCCGGTCGAGCGCGTCCAGATCGTCATAGGCGGCGGCGATGTACAGGTCGGAAAAGCGGGCGGCGGGGCAGTCCCCGTTGGGGTCGACGACGATGACGGAAAAGCCGAGCCGGGCTGCCGCTTCGGCGAGCATGCGGCCGAGCTGGCCGCCGCCCAGAAGGCCGATCGTCGCGCCGCGCTGGAGCATCAGTCCCCGTCCGCCGGATACAGCGCCACCTTGTCCGATTGCGCTTCGCGCCACGCGTCGAGCCGCTCACGCAGCGCATCGTCCGAGTTGGCAAGAATCGAAGCGGCCAGAAGGCCGGCATTGGCCGCGCCCGCTTCGCCGATCGCCAGGGTGCCGACGGGAATGCCGGCCGGCATCTGGACGATCGACAGAAGCGAATCCTGACCCGAAAGCGCGCGGCTCTGCACCGGCACGCCGAGCACCGGCAGCGAGGTGAAGGCGGCTGTCATGCCGGGCAGGTGCGCGGCGCCGCCGGCCCCGGCGATGATCACCCTGAAGCCTTCGGCGCGCGCGCCCTTGGCGAATTCGACCAGCCGGTCGGGCGTGCGGTGGGCGGAGACGATGCGCGCCTCGTGGCCGACTTCCAGCGTGTCGAGAATGTCGGCGGCGCGGCGCATGGTCGGCCAGTCGGACTGGCTGCCCATGATGATGGCGACGTCTTTGCGGCTCATGGCGGCGGACGGGTGCTCCCGGTGGGTGTCGTCAGGCGATGATGTCGGGGATGATCTGGTCCTCGACCTTCTGCAGCCGGTCCTTGATGGCCAGCTTCTTCTTTTTCATGCGCTGGATTTGCAGCGGATTGCAACCGGTCTTGATCATCGCCTCGATGGCGGCGTCGAAATCGGTGTGATCCTGCTTGAGCTTGGCGAACTGCATGCGCAGTTCGGCTTGGTCCTGGTCGGAGGGTGTCATCGGCACCTTGTGCTGTGCGGGGAGACGGGAAGGCGGCCCATATCACACTATGACATGTAATAAAATGCTACACCGGGCCATTCGACAGCCCCCCATTTTCGTGGCACGATTTGCCGGTTCGCGGAACGATGAAGGAGGAGCTACATGTCACTTGACGGTCATCTCGACGCCCTTCGGCGCAAGCACGGCGCGTTGGAAAACGAAATCAACGACATGCTGACCCGCCCGGCGCCAGACGAGTCGCAGCTCACGCGCCTGAAGCGGGAAAAACTCCGTCTGAAGGACGAGATCGAGAAGATCACGGCGCAGACGCACCACTGACACCACACAGCATTTTTTGTCCGCGCGGAGCGGCCTGCGGTTCATTCACAAGCATCGCTTGTGGATAAGGCGGATGGGTTCACTCGGCCCAGAACTGGTCGAGCCAGAGGTTCAGCGGCATGAAGCCGTTGTCCTGGACCGAATAGATGCGCCGCGTGCCCTCTGCCCGGGCATGGACAAGGCCGGCATCGAGCAGAACCCGCAAATGCTGCGAGACCGCCGGCCGCGAGATCGGCAGGCCCGTCGCCAGTTCGCCGACCGTCTTGGCGCCGCGCCTTAGCTCTTCGAGCAGGTGGCGGCGGTTCGGATCGGCGATCGCTTCGAACGGGTCGGTTTTCATGCGGCATGTGTAAGGCTGATCTTACCGCAGTGCAAGATAAATGCTGCAATGCAGCATAATACCTTGGCAGTGTACGGTCGGCGATGCGCATTTGCATCGGCCATCGCGCTGCCGTAATCGGGTGATTGCTGATCCGCCGACACGCCACCATCGGACCGACCATGCCGACCCAGGACATTGTGGACAATCGCTGCCGCCTCGTGCTGGTGACGCCGGCCGACCATGCGGCTGAAGATCTGGCGCGCCAGCTCGCCGCAGCGGGCAGGGGCGGCGATGTGGCGAGCGTGATCGTGCCGCAATACGGGCTCGATGAGGACGCCTATCAGGCCTTGCTCGAAACGGTGGTACCGGCAGGACAGGCGATCGGCGCGGCGGTGATCGCCGCCGGCGAAGCGCGGATTGCCGCACGCGCCGGCGCCGACGGAATTCATGTGCGCGGCGACGCGGCCACGGTTGCGCGGGCGATGGACGAGCATGGCGGCCGCTGGATCGTCGGCGCGGAGGCCGGCAAGAGCCGGCACGGGGCACTGGAGGTGGGCGAGGCGCGGCCCGATTACGTCTTCTTTGGCCGGCTTGGCGCCGACACCCATCCGGAACCCCATGCCGGCGCGCTCGAAAACGCGGCATGGTGGGCGGAGTTCGTCGAGGTGCCGGCGGTGCTGATGGGCGGGCACGATCTCAACCATCTGGACCGGGCCGCAGCCTCGGGCGCCGACTTCGTGGCGCTGTCGCATGCCGTTCTCGGCGCCGACGCCGACGCGGAAGCGGCCGTGCGCGCGGCCAACGAGATCCTGTCGCGCCACGTGTTTGCGGAGGCGGTGTGAGACATCGTCCGCGCCAGACCCGTTACGCCATGGCCGCGCTGCTGGTGCTGGCGGCGGGCAATTCCGCATCGGCCCAAGACGATCCCCCGCCGGGGCGCTTTGCCGCGCCGTCCGCCGAGCAGGAGGCCGTAACACCGGGTGTGCGCCTTCCGGCGACGCCGGCACCTTCGCGCTTCGGCGCGCCCGATCCCGATCCCGCCTATGGCGCCTTCCAGCGCGGCCTGTTCCTGACGGCGCGCAACCTGGCCCTGCCGCGCGCCGAGGACGGCGATGCCGCCGCGCAGACACTGCTCGCCGAGATCTATGCGCGGGGGCTGGGCGTCGCGGTCGATTTCGACGAGGCGCGCAAATGGTATGCGCAGGCCGCCCGCCAGGGCGTGCCCGAAGCGCAGCTGCAGATGGCGCTGACGCTGCTTTCGGAGGATGAAGGGTCCGAGGAAGCGCGCTCGCTGATGAAGGCGGCAGCCGATGCCGGCCACGGCAAGGCGATGTTCAACCATGCGCAGCTCCTTTTGAGCGACCGGCCCGGCGCGTCCGGCCAGCGCGCCGCGTTCGACTATTTCCGCCGCGCGGCTGAGGCCGGCATTGCCGATGCGCAATATGCCATGGCGCAGTATTATGTGCAGGGAACGCCGCCGGTCTTTTTCGACGATGCCGAAGCCCGCACATGGCTGGAGAAGGCCGCACGCCAGGGGTTTGACAGCGCCCAGCGCGAACTGGGGCTGATGCTGCTGGAGGGGACGGGCGGACCGCGCGACCGCGAAGCGGGCTATCTGTGGACGGCGCGGGCCGCCCATTCGGGCAATGTCGCCGCCCAGGCGCAGATCGCCAAGCTGTTGTGGACAGGGATCGGCGTTGCGCCCGACGACACCCAGGCGGCGGCCTGGTACGTTCTGGCGCGCCGTGCCGGCCTGCGCGATCCGGTGCTCGAGGATTTCTGGCTGGGGCTTTCGCCACAGACCCAGCAGGAAGCGATCGGCCGGGCCAACCGGCTGCGCGCGCGCTGACCGACCAGGGGCCGGCGGTCTTGCAACCACTGGCCAAGTATGGTCTTGGAAGCCGCAACAGGGCGCCGTCGCCGGCGCTTGCGATTTCAGGTGAAAAACGAATGAAGATGAACGGCAACGAGATCAAGCCGGGCAATGTGATCGAGCACAATGGCGGGCTTTGGGTGGCGGTGAAGACCAATGCGGTCAAGCCGGGCAAGGGCGGTGCGTTCAACCAGGTGGAACTGAAGAACCTGATCGACGGCACCAAGCTGAACGAGCGTTTTCGTGCGTCGGAAACCGTCGAGCGGGTGCGGCTCGAACAGAAGGACTACCAGTTCCTCTATGCCCAGGACGACGCGCTGGTCTTCATGGATTCCGAGACATACGAGCAGCTCGAACTGCAGGCCGATTTCGTCGGCGACCGCGCCGCGTTCCTGCAGGACGGCATGACGGTCACGGTGGAGCTGCACGAGGAACGGCCGATCGGCGTGTCGCTGCCCGATCAGGTGACGCTGGAGATCGCCGAGGCCGATCCGGTGGTCAAGGGACAGACGGCGACCTCGTCCTACAAGCCCGCGGTTCTGGAAAACGGGGTGCGGGTTATGGTGCCGCCCTTCATCACGGCGGGCGAGAAGATCATCGTCGCCACCGACGACATCACCTATGTCCGCCGCGCCGACTAGGCGGCAGGCGTTCCCGAACCCGATCTGAAAGGCCCGCCATGGCGCGCTCGGCACTGATGAACGTGATGGTCCAGGCGGCGATGAAGGCCGGCCGGGGCCTGGCGCGCGATTTCGGCGAGGTGCAGAACCTCCAGGTGTCCGTGAAGGGGCCGGGCGATTTCGTCAGCCAGGCCGACCGCAAGGCCGAAAAGACGATCTATGAGGAATTGCGCCGCGCGCGGCCCGACTATGGCTTCCTGATGGAGGAGAGCGGCGTCGTGGAGGGCGGCGACAGCCAGCACCGCTGGATCATCGATCCGCTGGACGGCACGACCAACTTCCTGCACGGCATCCCGCATTTCGCCGTGTCGATCGCGCTCGAACGGCAGGGCCAGCTTGTCGCCGGTCTCGTCTTCAACCCGGTGACCGACGAACTCTATTCCGCCGAACGGGGCGGCGGCGCCTATCTGAACGACCGGCGCCTGCGGGTCGCGGCCCGGCGCCGCCTGTCGGACTGCGTGGTCGGCTGCGGCGTGCCGCATCTGGGCCGGGGCGATCATGGCGAATTCCTGATCGAGTTGCGTCATGTGATGGGCGACGTGGTCGGCGTGCGCCGGCAGGGGTCCGCCGCGCTCGATCTGGCCTATGTGGCGGCGGGCCGTCTGGACGGCTATTGGGAGCGGCATCTGTCGGCCTGGGACATGGCGGCGGGCATCGTTCTGGTGCGCGAGGCGGGCGGTTTTGTCACCGATCTTGCAGACGGTCATGACATGTTCGGGCGTGGCGATGTGATCGCCGGCAACGAGGTGGTGCGGCGCGACCTTGCCGCAGCGGTTCGCCGGCCCTTCAAGACGTCGAAAAGCGCCGCCGCGCCTTAACCATGGGCGGTTTCCGGCGCGCGCGGAACCTTTCATTTTCGCCATAGTTGCCATTAAGATCGCGCCGGGTGAGGCCGGTTGCGGCCGGAGAGCGACGGGAGACACGTCCAATGAATGCCCCCGCGGCAGATGAGGCGGCGACCACGGCGCGGCGCAGGTTCGATCCGTACCGGCTGTCCAATCCGCAAGTGTTCCTTCTTTCGATGATCATCTTTCTGGTGATCGTCGGCTTTCTGGCGGCGATCCTTTACCGCCAGGTCTCCGGCGCCTTCATGACCAATCCGGGCCTGAACGGGCTGATCCTGGGCGTTCTTGCCGTCGGCATCGTGCTGGTCTTCATGCAGGTCACCCGGCTCTTCCGCGAGGTGGCCTGGGTCAACTCGTTCAAGGCCGGCGACACGGCCAAGGCATCGCGGCGCGAGCCGCTGCTGCTGGCGCCGATGAAGGCGATGCTCAGCGGCCGCCAGTCGGTGGCGCTGACCACGCTTTCCATGCGCTCGATCCTCGATTCGATCGGCACGCGGCTCGATGAATCGCGCGACATTTCGCGCTACCTGATCGGCCTTCTGGTGTTTCTGGGCCTGCTCGGCACGTTCTGGGGCCTTCTGGCGACGATCGGCTCGATCGGCGCGACGATCCAGGCGCTCGATCCGGGCACGGGCGACACCAACGACATCCTCGATTCGCTGAAGGCCGGGCTCAGCGCGCCGCTGGAAGGCATGGGCACGGCGTTTTCCTCGTCCCTGTTCGGCCTTTCGGGGTCGCTCGTGCTGGGCTTTCTGGACCTGCAGGCGGGCCGCGCGCAGAACCGGTTCTACACCGAACTGGAAAACTGGCTGTCGTCGGTCACCTGGGTGGAAGAAGGCGGCGTTGCGCTGCCGTCGGGCGATGCCGAACAGCTTGCCGCCCTGACCCGGCAGATCGCGACGATGCGCGATGCGCCGGCCAGCAGCCCGCGCCAGGCCGAGGCCCTGGCAAGCCTTGCCGAGGGCGTCAACGGCCTCGTCAAGTCGATGCGCGGCGAGCAGCAGATGATGCGCGACTGGGTGGACGCGCAGGCGCGCGACCAGAAGGTGACGCGCGAGACGCTCGACCGGCTGGCCAAGGTGCTCGCCAAGCTCGAGAAAGGCGCATAGGCCGTGGCGCTGGCACGATCGCGGCGCCGGGCGGCCGGCGTCGACTACTGGCCGGGTTTCGTCGATGCGCTGTCGACGCTGCTGCTGGCGATCATGTTCCTTCTGTCGGTGTTCGTCTTGGCGCAGTTCCTCCTGAGCCGCGAGATCACCGGGCGCGACCAGGTGCTCAACCGGCTCAATGCGCAGATCAACGAACTCACCCAGCTTCTGGCGCTCGAACAGTCGGACCGGCAGGACGCCGAGGACCAGCTTCAGGGCCTGCGCGCCTCGCTTGCCGCGGCCGAGGACGACCGGTCGCGGCTGCAGCAATTGCTCGATGCCGGTGCCGGCCAGGACGAGGAGGCGCGGTCGCGCATCGGTGCGCTGAGCGGCGAGTTGGAAGAGGAACGCGTCGTCAGCCAGCGGGCACTCAGCCAGGTCGAACTGCTCAACCAGCAGATCGCCGCGCTGCGCAGCCAGATCGGCGCGCTGGAAGCCGCGCTCGATATCTCCGAGGAGCGCGATGCCGAGGCGAGCGCGAAGATCGCCGATCTCGGGCGGCGGCTGAATGTGGCGCTGGCGCAGCGCGTGCAGGAGCTCAACCGCTACCGCTCGGACTTTTTCGGCCGGCTGCGCGACATTTTGTCGGACCGCGAGAACATTCGCATCGTCGGCGACCGGTTCGTCTTCCAGTCCGAAGTGCTGTTCTCGTCGGGCCAGACGGAGATCAACGCGGCGGGCCGGGAGGAGCTGGCCAAGCTCGCCGGCGCGCTGCTCGACCTTGAAGAGGAAATCCCCGACGAGATCGCCTGGGTGCTGCGGGTCGACGGGCACACGGACGACATCCCCTTGTCCGGTACCGGGCGGCTGCGCGACAACTGGGAACTGTCGACGGCGCGCGCCACCTCGGTGGTCAAACTGCTGATCGAGGAGGGCGTGCCGCCCAACCGGCTTGTCGCCGCCGGCTTCGGCGAGTTCCAGCCGCTGGAGCCGAACGCCTCCGCCGAAGCCCGCGACCGCAACCGCCGGATCGAACTGAAGCTGACGGAGAGGTAGGGGGCGGCACCGCGCATCATGTGTCGGACAGGCGCGCGACGATTGCCTCGACCTTGCCAATCACCATCCGGGCCTTTCGCGATCCTTCCGCATGGCCGCCCTCCCGCAAGACCTGTTCGGCGGTGCGCGGTACATCGAGCGCCGACTTGGCCATTGCCGGCGATTTCGAGAGCGCGAAGCAACCCGCCTCAGGTCAGCTCCTTCATCCCCGTTGGTGTTTCGATCCGCGCCCGGTAGCGGATCTGGGGGGCCTTGATGATCTTCGGTGGACGGTCGATGCAGAGAGCATTCAGAAATGCGGCGAGGGCGACCGGTTCCGGGTGCTCAAGCGACCATGAGTGGAGACGCGCGCCAAGATCGGGAATGACCGCCATCGATGTCGGATCGCCGCGATGGTCGATGATCGACGGGGCCGCGCCGTCAAGCGGCAGCGCGCCATCGGGCGGGATCGTAAAACCGAAGGCCGGCTCCTCGGTCGGCAGGGACACTTCTTCGCCGAAGACCGTCGGATGACTGGAAAGGACCGAAGCGAGGTTTTCAGCGTTCGCCACCCAGCCGCGCAAGCGCCGACCTTCCGACCAATCTGTCCTTACCTTGTCCTGATCGTCGAGTCCGAACCAGCGAGGCCGGCCGGGATCGCTTCCCATCGGGTCGCGTGCGACGATCTCCAGATAGACCGAACCGCCGAGTTGAAGCCGGTGATTGTGGGTCCCCATATAGTCATGACGCGTTCCGAACGGCACCTCGATGCCGAGGCAATCGCGCACATGGGCCACCCCGTCGGCGAGCGTGGGGGCGATCACGGTGATGTGGTCGAGCTTCAGCATGTCACGCAATGGCATGGCACAGGTAACGCCCCGGTCAAAGCGATGTCCTGCCGCCAAAATCCTCGAACCGTGCCGTCGTCTCGGTCAGTTCCGCCTCGTAATGTTCGATCATCGGCATCGCCACGGGCTCGATCCGCCGGTTCCAGACCGGCCCGCCATAAAAGCCGTCCTTGATCCTGTCGCGCTCTTCCAGCGACGAAAATGCCCGCATCCAATGCACCTTGTCAGGGTTTTCCAGATCCCGCAGTGGCCCGAAGACCAGCATGCCGGCGTCGCGCAGCGCGGCCCGGTTCTTGCGCTCGAAAAAGTCGATGAACGCCTCGCGGCGACCGGGATGCAGCGTGTAGTGGCGGATTTCGATGATCATGGCGTCGGCCTGAATGGCGCGTGTGCAGCGTCGGGTTTCGGTCAGGGCCGCGATCACGCCGCCCTTTCGGCGCCGAACTGCAGTTCGGCAAGGCGGGCATAAACGCCGTCCTTCTTCGACGACAGGCTGGCGTGATTGCCTTCCTCGACGATGCGCCCACGGTCCATGACGAGGATGCGGTCGGCCTTGCGGATGGTGGCGAGGCGGTGGGCGATCACCAGCGTCGTGCGGCCTTCCATCAGCGTTTCGAGCGCCTTCTGGACCAGCGTTTCGCTTTCGGCGTCGAGCGCCGAGGTGGCTTCGTCGAGCAGCAGGATCGGCGCGTCGCGCAGGATCGCCCGGGCGATGGCGACGCGCTGGCGCTGGCCGCCCGACAGCGTCACGCCGCGCTCGCCCACTTCGGTGTCGTAACCGTTGGGCAGTTCGGAGATGAAGCCGTCCGCCTGTGCGGCCTTCGCCGCCTCGGTAATCTCCGCGCGCGTGGCGCCGGGCTTGCCGAAGCCGATATTGTCGGCCACCGAGCCCGACAGGATGGTCACGTCCTGCGGCACGATGGCCATGCGGCGGCGCGCCTCGGCCAAATCGGCGCGGCGCAGATCGACGCCGTCGACGCGCACAATGCCGGCCTGCGGATCGTACTGGCGCATCAACAGCGCGAAGATCGTCGATTTGCCCGCGCCGGACGGGCCGACGATGGCGACGGTTTCGCCCGGCGCGATCGCAAAGCCCAATGCGTGCGCCGCGCTGTCGTCCGGCCGCGTCGGATAGGCGAAGGTGACTTCGTCGAAGCCGACCGTGCCGAGCGGCGGCTCGGGCAGGGGCTCGGGGTTTGCCGGCGAGGCGATCAGCGGGTCCTCACCGAGCAGTTCGGTCAGCCGCTCGGCGGCGCCGGCGGCCTGCTGTATTTCGCCCCAGACCTCGGACAGGGCGCCCAAGGCGCCTGCGGCGAACACCGCGTAAAGGAGGAACTGGCCGAGCGTGCCCGGCGACATGGTCCCGGCGAGAACGCCCTGCGCGCCGATCCACAGGACGGCGACGACCGACGAGAAGATCAGGAAGATGGCAAAGGCGGTAAGCCCGGCACGGGCGCGCACGGCCAAACGCGCGGCGCCGAACGCCCGGTCGACTGCGCCGCCGTAAAAGCGCCCGGCAAACAGTTCGTTCGTAAAGCTCTGGAAGGCGCGCACGGCGCCGATCGCCTCGCTGGCATAGGCGGAGGCATCGGCCAGCGTGTCCTGTGCGGCGCGCGAGCGCTTTCGCACGCGGCGGCCGAAGACGATGATCGGCAGGACGATCAGCGGAATGGCGCCGACGACAAGGCCCGACAGTTGCGGGCTGGTGACGATCATCATGATCAGCGCGCCGAACCCGAGGATCGTGTTGCGCAGGGCGAGCGAGGCGGTGGCGCCGACGGCGGACTTGATCTGGGTGGCGTCTGCCGTCAGCCGCGAGACGATCTCGCCCGAGCGGGCGGTGTCGTAGAAGGCTGGCGACAGCGTCATGACGTGCGCGAAGACATCGCGGCGCAGGTCGGTCACCACGCGCTCACCCAGAATGATGACGAAATAGTAGCGCATGGCGCTGGCGATCGCGAGCAGCACCGCGATGATGATCATCATCGAGAAATACTGGTTGATCAGCGCCGCATCGTTGCCGGAAAAGCCGTAATCGATCATCCGGCGCACGGCGAGCGGCAGCGCCAGCGTCGTGCCGGCGGCCAGAAGCAGGAAGAAGGCCGCGCCGGCCAGAAGGCCCTTGTAGCGCAGCATGTAGGGCAGGATGCGCGCCAGCGGGCGCAGCGACCGCGCCGCCGTCTCTTGGTGTGCCGAAGGCCCCTGTTGCACTGCCGTTTGAGCTGTCGTCTGCCCGCTCATTGATACCCCGATCTTCCGGCGGTCCCTGCCGCGCCTAATGCGGCCTGCCGCTCTTGTTTGCCGTGCCGCGCTGGTGTATAGCGCCGGCCATGCTTTTTGAAGCCGTGGGCCGGACGTTCACGGCTTTTCCTTTCCAAAACCGGCGGCGATGATCAACGGTCGATTTCGCCACACCACTTTAGACGGACAAGACGATGAAAGCCGACATCCATCCCGACTACCACATGATCAAGGTCGTCATGACCGACGGCACCGAATATATGACGCGTTCGACCTGGGGTTCGGAGGGCGACACGCTCAACCTCGACATCGACCCGACCTCGCATCCGGCCTGGACCGGCGGCCAGCAGGGACTGCTCGACCGCGGCGGCCGCGTCTCCAAGTTCCAGAAGCGCTACGAGGGCCTGGGCATCTGAGCCCCGCCCTTCCGCTGGCCTTGCAAAAACCCCGGCTCCGGCCGGGGTTTTTTGTTGGGGCAAGGCCCTCACGGATACCGGCACCAATCAAAACCCCGCCGGGAAGGCGGGGTTCTGTGCGATCGTCAGGGCGTTTGCGGTTCCATGCCCGGATCGGGCTCGTCGCCCTTGCCGCGTGAGGGACGCTTGGCAGCGCCCGTCTTGGGCACCGCCGAACCGCGCGAGGGCGGCGTGTCGTCGCCCATGTCGCGCGAGGGCTTCTTGCCGGCCAGCAGTTCCTTGATCTCGTCGCCCGACAGCGTCTCATATTCCAGCAGGCCCTCGGCGAGCGTGATCCAATCCTGTTTCTTGTCGGTGAGGATGTTCATCGCGGTCTTGTAGGCCTCGTCGATCAGCTTGCGCACTTCGGCGTCGATCGTCTCGGCTGTCGCCTCGGACATGTTCTGCGTCTGGGCGACGGAATGGCCCAGGAACACTTCCTGCTGGTTCTCGCCATAGGCGACCTGACCGAGTTCGTCCGAAAAGCCCCACTGTGTGACCATGGCGCGGGCGAGCTTGGTGGCCTGCTCGATGTCCGAGGAAGCGCCCGAGGTGATGTTCTCCTTGCCGAACTTGATTTGCTCGGCGGCGCGGCCGCCCATCATGATCGCAAGGCGCGAGATCATGTATTTGTAGCTCATCGAATAGCGGTCGCCTTCGGGCAGCTGCATGACCATGCCGAGCGCGCGGCCGCGCGGGATGATCGTCGCCTTGTGGACCGGATCGGCAGACGGAACGTTGAGCGCGAGGATCGCATGGCCGGCCTCGTGATAGGCGGTCAGCGTCTTTTCCTCCTCGGTCATGGCGCTCGACCGGCGCTCTGCGCCCATCATCACCTTGTCCTTGGCATCCTCGAATTCGAGCATGGTGACCAGCCGCTTGTTGCGGCGCGCCGCCATCAGAGCGGCCTCGTTGACCAGATTCATCAGGTCGGCGCCGGAAAAGCCGGGCGTGCCGCGCGCGATGACTTTCAGATCGACGTTCGGCGCCAGCGGCACGTTGCGGACGTGCACCTTGAGGATCTTTTCGCGGCCGACAATGTCCGGGTTCGGCACCACGACCTGACGGTCGAAGCGGCCCGGGCGCAAAAGCGCCGGGTCGAGCACGTCGGGCCGGTTGGTCGCGGCGATCAGGATGATCGACTCATTGGCTTCGAACCCGTCCATTTCGACCAGAAGCTGGTTCAGCGTCTGCTCGCGCTCGTCGTTGCCGCCGCCAAGGCCTGCGCCGCGATGCCGGCCGACCGCGTCGATCTCGTCGATGAAGATGATGCAGGGCGAGTTTTTCTTGGCCTGCTCGAACATGTCGCGGACACGGCTCGCGCCGACGCCGACGAACATCTCGACGAAGTCCGAACCGGAAATGGTGAAGAAGGGCACATTGGCTTCGCCGGCGACCGAACGCGCCAGCAGCGTCTTGCCGGTTCCGGGCGGGCCGACGAGCAGCACGCCGCGCGGGATCTTGCCGCCGAGGCGCTGGAACTTCTGCGGATCGCGCAGGAATTCGACGATCTCTTCGAGATCCTGCTTGGCCTCGTCGACGCCGGCCACGTCGTTGAAGGTGACGCGGCCATGCGCCTCGGTCAGCAGCTTGGCCTTGGACTTGCCGAAACCCATGGCGCGCGAACCGCCGCCCTGCATCTGGCGCATGAAGAAGATCCAGACGCCCAGAATGATGATCATGGGCAGCCAGGACAGGAGCACGGCCATGAAGGAGTTGGAGCCGTCGGACTCGGGGCGGGCACGGATTTCAACGCCGCGATCCTCGAGCCGCGCCACAAGTTCGGGATCGCCCGGCGAGAAGGTCTGGAAGGTGGCGCCCGTGTCGCCATAGGTGCCGACGATCTGCTCGCCCTGGATGGTCACCGACTCGACGCGGCCATTGGCGACATCCTGCAGGAACTGCGTGTAGGACACGTCGCGCGCGGCGGCGGTGTCGCTCGGTGCCTGGAACATGTTGAACAGGGCGACAAGCATGAGGGCGATGATCGCCCACAGGGCAAAATTGCGGTAATTGGGGTTCATCAAATGCTTCCCTTGGGCGCCGGTCGGCGGCGCGTGCCGTGACATTGCAGGGAAGATAGGTTTCCGCGCCCGATTTGCCAAGGCAAACCGGGCCCGATGCGACCATTCTGCCCCACGGTTTCAGCTTTTGGTGAACGGCGGCGGCGGGAAGGGCGGCGCTTCGTGCAGCCGCGCCAGCGCATCGGCGAGCGGCCAGTCGGCCGATGGGAGCAGGGTCTCGAAGCAGCGATCGCCCGCCGCCCGGCGGTTTCGCGGTTCGGGTGCGATCGTCACCGCGCCGCCGGTTTTTTGCAGCCGGCATCCGGCCAGCGTCAGCGCCGTGCCGTTCGGTGCGGTGCGGCAGAAGGCGAGCGTTCTTTCGGCCCGCGCGGCATCGGCGATGCGCGGCAGGCGGCCGGTCCAGGCCAGTTCGGCGGCCATGGCGGCCGTCGGCCCGGCGGCGGGCAGGCTGGCCGCGCTGGCGGGCATGAAGCGACTGCCGTCCCCGGTCTTTTGCCAGATCGTCCGGTCGTCGAGGCAGGCGGCTCCATCCATGGCGTCCCTGCGCCGGCGTTCCATCTGTTGCGCGGCACCGGTAAGCAGGACGTTGCGCCGTGCCGGATCGCGCGCGAGGTCGGCCCGCACCCGAACGCGCTCGAAGCGCCGGTCGTCATTGGAGGGATCGTCGATCCAATCGTGGCCGCGCGCCGTCAGCCAGTCCCGCAATTCCTGCCGTCCGAGGTCAAGCAAGGGCCGCACGAACCAGACGCGGCGGGCGCTGAGCGCGGCTTCGTCTATTCCCGCCAGTCCCCGGCCGTCATCGGCCCGCGCGGCGCGCATGGCCACCGTCTCGGCCTGGTCGTCTTCGGTGTGCCCGGTCAGCACGACGGCGCTTTGCTGCCGGACGGCCAACTCGGTGAGAAGCGCGTAGCGGGCGTGCCGCGCCGCGCTCTGGACGCCGGTGCCCGGTTTTGCCCCAGCCCAGCGCAGCGTCACATGGTCGATGCCGAGCGTGTCGCAGGTCCGGGCGACATGGTGCGCTTCGTCGGCACTTGCCGCGCGCAGGCCATGGTCGACCGTGGCCGCGAGAAGGCGGACATCGGGGCGATGGGCCGTGAAATGGCGCCGGGCCAGATGCAGCAGCGCGGCGGAATCGCCGCCGCCCGAGACCGCGAGGATCATCGTGGCATTGGCGGGCAGGGCAAGCCGGCTGAACGCTGCGGGCGCCCGGTCTTCGGCGAACGTGATCGTTCCGGCCGTTTCGGGTCGGGTCAGCACTGCGCCTTGGCGTACTCGGCCTGAATGCGCTGGCGCAGGCTGGCGGTCATTGACGGATGGGTGCGCAAGGCGTCGGAAAACGTCACGCAGGCAATGTCGCGGTCGCCGAGCGCGGCCATGATCGTCCCGATCTTCAGCATGGTTTCGGCCGCCTTGCCGGCTTGAGGATGGCGCGCGCGCGTGTCGATGAAGATCTCCGCGGCATCCTCAAGCCGGCCCTGGGCCAGAACGCTCTCGCCCAGCCAGAAGCGGGCATCTGCGATCAGCGCATCGTCCGGATACAGCTCGACGAAGCGTTCGAACACCTGCTCGGCCAGCGCATAGTCGCCATTGAGCACATGGTCGTAGCCGGTCTTGTACAGCGTTTCGGCACCTGCCGTCTCAGCGATCGCGTTGGTCTGTTCGCTGCCGATGGCGGCACCGATGCCGCTTTCGGAGAAGTCGATCCCGGCGCCGGAGACCGTCCCGCCCTGATCGATGGTCAGCGTGCCCAGATCGCGCGGCGCCGCGCCCTGCTGCGTGTCTTGAGCGATGCGCGGCGCCTTGTCCTGATCGGTCGATGCGACGGCGCTGTCGCCGCTCTGCGGTTCCAGCGCGCCCTGCTGCCGGTCCTCGAGCTGCTGCAGGCGGAACTCGTTGTCCTCCTGCTGGCGGCGCATCTGCTCCTGCATCTGCAGAAGCTGGAAATTCAGCTCCTCGAGCCGGCCGGTGAGCTGGCGCACCTGTTCCTCGAGCTGGAGAACGCGCGGATCGGTGATCTGCGCGGCGGCGGGCGCGGTCCAGGCGGCAAGGCCCAGAAGGCACAGCGCCGGAAGGCCCCAAAGAATGTGTTTCGGTATGGTCAAGCTCGTTTTCCCCGATCGGAATGGCAATTTTTGCGACCTGCCGGCGTCATGCGCCGCCAGTGGGACGAAAATTTGGTGACGGGCGCCGCCGGGTCAACAAAAAAGCGGCCCCGGCACATGCCGGAGCCACCCTGTGGCATTCATGTATCAGTCCGGCGAAGCGCCGGACCGGTCAGCTTCCCTGACCGGTCAGCACCGTGACGGCGCGCCGATTCTGGTTCCAGCACGAGGCGGCGTCGCAGGTGGCGACCGGGCGCTCCTTGCCGAACGAGATGGTGCGCAGGCGCGATCCGCTCACGCCGCGCGATTCCAGAAAGGCCTTGGTGGCGGCGGCGCGGCGGGCGCCGAGCGCGAGGTTGTATTCGCGCGTGCCGCGCTCGTCGGCGTGGCCTTCAATGGTGATCTGGTAGTTCGGATACTGGCCCAGCCACTGCGCCTGGCGGGCAAGCGTGGCCTGCGCATCGGCGCGGATCACCGAGGAATCGGTGTCGAAGAAGATGCGGTCGCCGACATTGACGGTGAAATCCTGGGTCGAGCCGGGCGCGGCGCCCGAAAGACCGAGATCTGCGGCGTTGTTCGGTAGGTTGTTGCGGTTCTGGGCGCAGCCGGTGATCGTCAGCGCCGCGAGGGCGACGATGATGGCGGCGCGCGCGGGACGCATGTGAGTTCGGCCCATGGCCAATACCTCTTGGTTCGAGACGGGATCGGCCGCATCCTAACGATGGCCGAAGTGTTTTGGTAACCCTGTTGGAGTTAACCGCCGTTTGAGGAAGACGGTTAACGAACCGTGTTTGAGGCGCTGAACGCGCCGCCGCCCGCGGTGCCGGTCAAATGCGGCAACAACGGGGCGGATGCGCCTTCCTCAACAGGCCGCGATCACTCCAGAAGGGGCGACCATGCCGGATCGGACGCATAGCCCTCGACGGGTACGGGCTGCTCGTTGCGGCCGGTCAGATCGATCGAAAACAGCTGCGGTCCGCCGGCGCCGGCATTCTGGCGGAAGAACATCAGATAACGGCCATTGGGCGCCCAGGTCGGCCCTTCATTGTGGAAGCCGGTGGTCAGAATGCGTTCGCCGGAGCCGTCGGGCCGCATGACGCCGATCGAAAACTGTCCGCCGGACTGTTTGGTGAAGGCGATCAGATCGCCGCGCGGCGACCAGACCGGCGTCGAGTAGGAGCCGTTGCCGAACGAGATGCGGGTGGCCCCGCCGCCATTGGCGCCCATCACGTAAAGCTGCTGGCGGCCGCCGCGGTCCGATTCAAAGACGATGCGGCTGCCATCGGGCGAATAGGAGGGCGAGGTGTCGATCGAGGGCGAATTGGTCAGCCGCGTCGTGTTCCGCGAGCGCAGGTCCATCGCATAGATGTTGGCGTTGCCGTCGGGCTGCTGCAGGCTCATGACGACCTTCTGCCCGTCGGGCGAAAAGCGCGGGCTGAACGTCATGCCGGGAAAATCGCCGACCAGTTCGCGCTGCCCCGTTTCGAGTTGCAGAAGATAGACCTTCGGCTCGCCGCCGGCGAAATCCATGTAGGTGATTTCCTGGCGCGAGGGCGAAAAGCGCGGCGTCAGCACGATGTCGCCGCCCTGGGTGAGGTAGCGGTTGTTGAAACCGTCCTGATCCATGATGGCGAGGCGCTTGGTGCGGTTGTCGCGGGGCCCGCTCTCGGCGACATAGACGATGCGCGTGTCGAAATAGCCCTTCTCGCCGGTCAGCCGCTCGAAGATGGCGTCCGAGATGATGTGGGCGACGCGGCGCCAGTTGTCGCGGTTGGTGAAGAACTGTTCGCCGGTCATCTGTTCGCCGGCGAACGTGTCCCAGAGGCGGAATTCGGCGCGCAGCCGGCCGCCGCCTTCCTCTGTGACGCGGCCGGTGACCAGCGCCTGGGCGTTGATGACGCGCCAGTCCTCGAATCGCGGCGCGGCGTCGGGATTGGAGACCTGTTCGATGAAGGCGCCCTTGTCGACCGGTAAGAACAGGCCCGAGCGGCGCAGATTGTCGGAGACGACCTGGCTGATCTGCGCGCCGATGCCGTCGCCGGAGATGAAGTCGGTGACGGCGATCGGCAGCGGCTCGATATTGCCCTGGTTGATGTCGATCTCGACGAGCGCGCGGGCGGGCAGGGCGGTGGCCGCAAACAGTGCCATCATCGCCGCGAACAGGGCCGCCAGCCGGCCGGAACGGTGTGTCATCATCATGGTCAATCCTTTGGCTCAGCCATGGTTTGGCGCCCGGTTAGGGGCGCTATGCGGCAGAGATGTGTCAATGGTGTGCGCGTCGCCGCGACAGGAAAATGGCTTGGTCATCGCTCAGAACATGTCGCTGGGATCGAAATTGACCACCACGTCGCGCCAGGCGTCATATTTGTCGGCCGGCAGGCTGTAGCCGTTCATCCCGCAGCGGAGCACCGCGCGGCGCGCGCTCTCGTCGGCCTGGCGGTTGCCCGAACTGTTGGTGATCGAAGGCTGGCCTTCGACGCGGCCGGACGGGTCGAGCCGGAACCGCACCGAGACGCGCAGTTCGCCCGCATCGATGACGCCGGCGGGCGGGTTCCAGCAGGCCTGGATCTGGTTGCGCAGCGCGTCCATCTCGCTCTGGGTCAGCGTGGTGCCGCCGGTCGAGCGGTCGCCGCCGAGCGAGGCGGTCTGGTCGGACGAGGCGGCGCCGCCGCCCGACCCACGCTCGCGGTTGAGGAGATTGGCCACTTCGTCGGTGTCGGATTCGTCATTGGTCTCGGGCGTCGTCGCGGCCTGCTCGCGCGGCGCCTCCTCATCCTGCCGGTTCGGGGTCTGGGCCGTCTGCGCGGGCGGGCGCTCGGGGCGCGCGGTCGGCGTCGGCAGATCCTGCGGCAGTTCGACAAATTCCGGCTCGGGCGCCGGTTCGGGCTCGGCCGCCTCGATCACCTCCTCGACCGGGTCGGGAGCGACCTCCTGTGCCGGCTCGGGCTCGGGCGCCAATTCTGTCGCCGGGGTCGAGGGTTCCTCCGGCTGCGGTTCGGCCACCGGCTCGGGTTCGGGGCGGTCGGCGGGAGCGGGGATCGGCGTCTCGACCGGTTCGGGCAGGCGCGCCTCCTCCACCTCGACGGGCTGCTGCTCCTCGGTTTCGGGCGTCGACTGGTCGCGTTCATTGTCGCCGACATTGACCGCTTCGGGCTCGGGCTCGTCCGGGGCTGCCGGTTCGGGCGCCGACGGGCCTTCGACGGGCGCATCCTGGGCGCCTTCCTGAACTTGCGTGATCTCCGCCAGGCTGACCAGTTCGACGGGCAGGGCCTCGACATCGTCGACATCGAAGGAGGCCGGCGCGGACAGGGAGATCAGTCCCCATCCGAGCAGGAGCGCATGCAGCGTCGCCGATGTGGCAAGGCCTGCGCGCATCGGCCTACTGGTCCTGCTCTTGCAGGGTCACAAGGCCGAGATTGCGGTAGCCGGCCTGGTTGATGCGGCCCATGACGGCCATCACCGTGCCATAGTCGGTCACCCGGTCGGCGCGGATATAGATGCGCTCGTCATAGCCGGTCTGGGCGATGGCCTCGAGCCGGGGCACGACATCGTCGATGGCGATCTCGGTCTCCTGGATGAACACCTGACCTTCATCGTTGATCGAAATCGTGATCGGCTGGGTGTCCGAATTGAGCTGCTGGGCGCGGCTTTCGGGCAGGTCGATCGGCACGCCGACCGTCAGCAAGGGCGCGGCGACCATGAAGATGATCAGCAGCACCAGCATCACGTCGACGAAGGGCGTGACGTTGATTTCCGAGATCGGGCGTGCGGCGCGCGGACGGCGGTTGCGCCGGCGCCGCGAGACCCATCCGCCTGCATAGGTGGTCATGGCGGGCTCCTATTCGGCGGCCTGGCGCTGGCCCTGCGCGGCGCGCTCGTCGATCTGACGCGACAGGATGGCGGAAAATTCGTCGGCGAACGCTTCCATGCGCGCGCCGATCTTGCCGGCATCGTTGATCAGCTTGTTGTAGGCGACGAGCGCGGGAATGGCCGCGACAAGGCCGATGGCGGTTGCCAGCAGCGCTTCGGCGATGCCCGGCGCGACGACGGCGAGGTTGGTCGATTCCGACCCGGCGATGGCCTGGAACGAGGTCATGATGCCGATCACCGTGCCGAACAGGCCCACATAGACGGCGACCGAGCCGACCGAGGCGAGAAACCCCAGGCGGTTCTCCAGCCGCTCCATCTCGCGGCCGAGCGCCACGTCCATCGCGCGGTCGATGCGGCTTTGCAGGCTGATCGGCGAGCGCGCGCCGCGCTCGAAAGATTTCTTCCACTCGCGCATGGCGGCGACGAACAGCGCGCCCATGCCCGAGACCTTGCGGTCGGCCAGCGTGCGGTAGAGTTCTTCCAGCGACTGGCCGGACCAGAAATTTTCCTCGAAGCGGGCCAGCTGGCGGCGCATGCGGGCATAGGCCATCGACTTGTCGATGATGATCGCCCAGGACCAGATCGAGGCGGCGAGCAGGCCGATCATCACCGCCTTGACGATCCAGCCCGCCTGCATGAACAGGCCGTAGATCGACATGTCGTGCGCGGGTGCGGCCAGCGGTAGCGTTTCCATGGTCGTTTCCTTGAATTCGAAGGGCCGGCGGGCGGATGGCCGACAGGGCAGCATCATTTGCCTGAAGGCACCGGACCGGACATTTCCGGCTCGCCCTTTCAAGCAGAAATTCGGTCAAACGATGGCGGCCGCAAGGCTGCCTCCGTCCGCCCGCGTTCATAATCGGTTATCCTTAAGGATGGGTTAGGACAAGGTGCCGCCGAACAGCGCGGCCCATTCGCGGGGCATGCGCTGCGGGCGCCCGCGGTCGTTGATCAGCGCGGCGGTGACCGAGGCGGTCAGGATCGGCGCGCCGTCGCGCAGGATCGTCTGCGCCATGACGATGCGCGCCTTGTGCAGTTCGGCGAGCCGGGTCTCGACGGTGACGATGTCGTCGATGCGCGCGGCGGCGCGGAAATCGATCTCCATGCGGCGGACGACCCAGAAGAGCGGCGTGTCGCGGCCGGCAAGCTCGGTGTGGTAGACGCCAAGGCAGCGCAGATAGTCCGACCGGCCCCGTTCGAGCAGTTCGAGATAGCGGGCATGGTAGACCGCGCCGGAAAAGTCGGTGTCGGCATAGTAGATGCGCGCCGTGAAGCGGTGGACGCCGTCCTCGACCGCGCCGTCGAGCGGCACGATGAGCGTGCCGCCGGATTTACCATTGTCGGCGTTTTCGCTCATGGGGGCGCGGGCTCCGTGATAGAAGGCGGGCTGTCCTCAATGGAAAATCGCCGCGATGATTGCAAGCCTGCGCGCCGCGCTGACCGTCCTGATAATCGTCTGCGCGCCGCCGGCGATGGCGGCGACATTCGAGGTGCGCCGGGCGATCGCCACCAATCTGTGGGTCGAATGGCCGGATGTCTCGCGCTGGAACGATGCCGACGTCATCGCCAACTTCCCCGAATGGCGGCGCCATCTGGGCCCGCAAGACTTCGCCGACCTGAAGGCGGCCGGCTACGACACGATTCGCATGCCGCTGGAGCCGGCCTTCTTTCTGCACGATGACGACCCCGGGCGGCTGAGCGACGTGCTGGCCGGCATGGACCGGGCGATCGCCACCATCCGGGGCGCGGGCCTGAAGGTGATCGTCGATCTGCACACCATTCCGCGCGGCACGGGCGACGACTATGTCGGCACGACGCAATTGCAGACCGACCCGGAGGCGTTCGACCGCTATGTCGATCTGGTGGCGCGGATTTCGGGCGACCTGTCGCGCTGGCCGGCGTCCATGGTGGCGCTCGAAGTGATCAACGAGCCGACGCTGAACTGCCATGATACGGGCGAACAGGCGCGCTGGCAGGCAAAGCTCGAACGGCTGCACGGCGCGGCGCGGGCGACCAATCGTAACATCACACTGGTCCTGACCGGCGCCTGCTGGGGCTCGGCGGAGGGGCTTGCCGCCGTCGATCCCGGACCGATCGACGATGCCAACACGCTGTGGAGCTTTCACGGCTACGAGCCGTTCTATGTCACCCATCAGGGCGCGACATGGGGCGGCGACATCGTCGCCCATCTGCGCGGCATTCCCTGGCCGCCCGACGCGGGCGGGGCGGCGGCTCTGGACGCGGCGGCCGCCGACAGCGCCGCGCGCATTCGCGCCGCGCTGAGTGGACACGCCGAGCGCCGGACGCTCACCTATCTCGACGACAGTGTGCGGGAGATGCGGGCGATGGAGGATTCCGCCGATGCGCTGGCGCCGATGTTTGCGACGGCGGCGGAATGGGCCGACACGCACGGCATTGCGCGCGACCGCATCTTCATGGGCGAGTTCGGCATGATCGGCCGCGAATGGGGCACCGATCTCGACGTGCCGGCGCAATACAGGCTCAATTACATGCGCGCGATGATCGGCCAGGCCGAGGCGCACGGCTTTTCATGGTCGGTCTGGTCCGTCGGCGGCGCGTTCGGGCTGATGCAGGGCTATGCGGGCGAACGGCTCGACCTGCCGCTCTACGACCAGCTGATCTGGACCCTGACGGATTAGGGGTTGGGGCGGCTACTCTGCAACCGGCCGGTCTGAGCCCGTACCTTCCAAACGCTGCAGCCGCGAACGTGCAACGGTTGCACCATCAATATCGGGCTTCTAAGCTTCGAGCGTGCAACCGAAAGCAGTTCCCCTGTTTGTTCGCGGTACAGCGAGGCTGAGCACAGAAAAACCTTCCAGTGAACAGCCAACGTAACGCGGGAGTATCCGCACCGTTTACAGGAGGCTGACTTGAACATTTTTTCCCTTATTGCCCATCCTCGCACGAATAGTTTTTGTCATGCGATCTCGAAGGCTGCGCGCAATTGTTTGCAGGCTAACGGTCACACAATCATTCACCACGACCTCTACGCAGAAGAGTTTGATCCGTGCCTGAAGGCCTCAGAAGCTTACACTGTCGGCGACTCCTTGGAAGAGGCACTTCTGCGTTCCAAAGACCCTTTGATTCAAGAACATAGGAGTCAAATCAGTGAAGCAGAGGGGTTGCTCGTTGTGCATCCAAACTGGTGGGGAAAGCCCCCTGCGATCCTCGCCGGATGGATGGATCGTGTTCTCGTTCCTGGAGTCGCTTATCGCCTTGAAACTGCAGATGGCCGCCCAGAGGCTCTCTTGCATCTAAGGAGCGCCGTCGTCTTCAACACGTCCGACACCGATGCGGAAAGAGAGCGGCTCGAACTCGGAGATCCGCTGCAATCAATTTGGGCTCGTTGTGTTCTCCCTTATTGTGGAGCTAAGGATGTACAAAGGCATGTCTTTAGGCCGGTGGTGGGGAGCTCAGAAAAGCTTAGGAAAGACTGGCTTGAAGAAGCTGAAAGTGCCTGTCGGTCCGCCTTCAGGTCTTGAAGCGAAGATCAGCTTCGTCCGCATAGCCAACGTCGTGGCGGCCTGATTGCCGCGGAGTAGCCTTCTCCCGCAGACCGGGGCGGCGACCCTACTCCCCCTCATCGAACAGCCCGGCCTGCTTGGCCGCGAGGTCGGCGGGGGCGGTCAGGCCCAGATGGCCCCACGCATTGGCCGTCAGCATTCGGCCCCGCGGCGTGCGCTGGATGAAGCCCTGCTGGATCAGGAACGGCTCGATAATGTCCTCGATCGCATCGCGCGGCTCTGAAAGCGCGGCGGCGATGGTTTCGATGCCGACGGGGCCGCCGCCGAAATTGCGGGCGATCTGGTCCAGATAGCGCCGGTCGAGTTCATCAAGCCCGATCGCGTCCACCTCCAGCCGCGACAGCGCTTCGTCGGCGACGCGGCGGTCGACTTCAGTGGCGCCGGCGACATCGGCGAAATCGCGGACGCGGCGCAGCAGCCGGCCGGCGATGCGCGGCGTGCCGCGGGCGCGGGCGGCGATCTCGCGGGCGCCGTCGCCGCTCATCGGCAGGCCCATGATGCGGGCACCGCGCGTGACGATCGTCTCCAGCTCCTCGGCGGTGTAGAAATTGAGCCGCACCGGAATGCCGAACCGGTCGCGCAGCGGTGTCGTCAGAAGGCCGAGGCGCGTGGTGGCGGCGACGAGGGTGAATTTGGCCAGATCGATCTTCACCGAGCGTGCCGCCGGCCCTTCGCCGATGATCAGGTCGAGCTGAAAATCCTCCATCGCCGGATAAAGGATTTCCTCAACCGCCGGGTTGAGCCGGTGGATCTCGTCGATGAACAGGACATCGCGTTCTTCGAGATTGGTCAGGAGCGCCGCCAGATCGCCGGCCTTGGCGATCACCGGGCCGGAGGTGGCGCGGAAATTGACGCCCAGTTCGTTGGCCATGATCTGCGCCAGCGTGGTCTTGCCAAGGCCGGGCGGACCGACGAACAGCACGTGGTCGAGCGCCTCGCCGCGCTTCTTGGCCGCCTCGATGAAGACCTTGAGGTTGGCGCGCGCCGCCGCCTGTCCGGTGAAATCGTCGAGCGCGCGCGGCCGCAGGCTGGCGTCGGCATCCTCGTCGCGCTTGTCGGCGGAGATCAGGCGGGCGGGCTCGGTCATGCGAGAAGTTCCATGCCGGGCACCGTTTTGGCCGCCTTCTTGTCGAATGTGTAAGTGAACGTGCAACCGCTTTCGCGGTTTGTCTCGGCAATCACAATGTCTGCCATGTCCCGGTGCATCGATTGCATCCACCGTGTCCATTCGCCAATGGCAAGGGTCGCCGGCACCGCCATTTCCACGGTGTCCAGAAGGCCGGCCAATTGGGTTCGCGCGACTTGCCGATCTGTTTCGTAGACGCTTTCCAGCACCCAGACTGCCTCCGTTACCACCAGCGGATTGACAAAAAGCGGCCCGTTGTCGCGGGCTGCCTTAATGAGCTTTACGGCCGCCTGGTATTGCGTCTCGTCATCACGCGTCAGCACTCGCACAATGATGTTGGTGTCAATTCCTATCACGCGCGCGCTCATATCGCTCGGTGACAGCGGCGCCAATCGCCTCGTTCATCTCCTCCACCGATACCGGTTTTCGGCCCGGATCATGCAAGATACCGGCGAAATCCAGCGCGCTGCGGTTTTTCGGCACGATCTCGACCCTGCCGTCCCGAATTTCGTAGCCGATACGGTCGCCGGGGTGCAGCGCCAGAAACTCACGGATCTCGGCCGGGATCGTCGTTTGGCCTTTCGACGTGATTTTGGACTCGATGCCCATGGTCCTTGCCCTGCTCTGTTTTCCTTACATTCTCGATATAGTAAGGAAAGAAGTTTGAAACAAGGATTGTTGTTTCACCGCGCCAGCTCCTTCAACCCGTGGCGGATCAGCATGGCGCTGTCGGCATCCTCGCCGGCGCTCCTGAGCGCGGCGGCGACCGCGTTGGCGGCCTGGTCGCGGCTGTAACCGAGATTGGCGAGCGCGGAGACCGCATCGGCGACCGGCGCCGGGGCGGCATTCTCGCCCAGTTCCTGCTTGAGGCCGATGGCGCCGGCCGCATCGCCTGCAAAGGCGGGCGCCTTGCTCTTGAGTTCGGTGACGATGCGCTGGGCGACCTTGGGGCCGATGCCCGGCGCGCGGGCGACCATTGCCTTGTCCTGAAGCGCGATCGCGTTGGCGAGATCGGCCGCCGACAGGGTGGAGAGGACGGCGAGTGCGACCTTGGCGCCGACGCCCTGCACGCCCTGCAGCAGACGGAACCATTCGCGCTCGAGCGCGGTCGCAAAGCCGAACAGCCGGATCTGGTCCTCGCGCACATGGGTCTCGATGTGCAGCACCGCCGCTTCGCCGGCGTTCAGGCCCGACAGCGTCCGCGCCGGGCAGTAGGCGACATAGCCGACGCCATGCACGTCGACGATCACATGATCCTCGGCGATCTCGTCTATCGTGCCCTTGAGTTTACCGATCATGGATGGGTGTCCGGTGCGATGATGTCGAGATCGGGGAAGTAGGTGCGGTAACGCTTCGGATCGCGGGTCAGAAGCACATGCCCCGATGTTTCCGCATGTGCGCCGATCAAAAAATCGGGCAGGGTCCGTTCGCGATTTCCACCTTGCCGGCGATAGGCTGCGTGGGCCGTGCCAGCCCGAAAGGCGGCATCGAAGGAAAGGTGCTCGCGTACCGGGCGAAGCCGGCTCAACGCATTGTCCAGTGTTCGGGCGGCTTTGCTCATCCCGCCCAGTTCTGACCAGACAATCGGCGAAAGCACTATTGTGCCCGACACGAAAGCCATTTCCATCGCTCTGGCCGACCACGCTGCGTGCTCGCCACCGCCGAGCAGGTCGAGCAGAACATCGGTGTCAATGAGCGTCGATGTCATCACGCGGACCCCGCATCTCCAGCATCAGCTCGTCAACGGTCTTTTCGCCCAGATCGATTGTGCCTTTGACCTGATCGAGCCAGCGCCGAAACCGGGCCGCCCGGTCCTCGGCATTGTCCTCGACGGCACGAAGCCTCACACCGTCATCGCCGCGGTCCACAAACTCGACCTCGCTGCCGGCGGTGATGCCGAGCTTGTCGCGGATGTGCTTGGGGATCGTGACCTGGCCCTTTCGCGTCACACGCATGAGTAATACCTCCGAGGTATTACCTAGCGGGGATGCTGGAACAAGTCAAGAACAAATGCCTCGTCAGGCCTGTGCAGCAACCCGCCTTGCCAGCGCGGCTGCGCCGCGATGATGGCTGTGGCAGATGGCGATGGCGAGCGCGTCTGCGGCGTCCTCGGTGTCGAACACCGCCCGGGGCAAAAGCGTGCGCACCATCATGGCGATCTGGCCCTTGCCGCCATGGCCGACGCCGATGACCGCCTTCTTGACCGCATTTGGCGCATATTCGGCGACCGGCAGCCCCGCCAGCGCCGGGACGAGCATGGCGACGCCGCGCGCTTGGCCGAGCTTGAGCGTAGCTGTCGCATCCTTGTTGACGAAAGTGGCTTCGACGGCGGCTTCGTGCGGGGTATGCGTGCCCATCACCGCCGTGAGCTGCTCGTGGATCTGGCACAGCCGGACGGCGAGATCGGCGCCCGCATCGGAGCGCACGGTTCCCGCTGCCACGAAGCGCAGCGCGTTGCCCGCGCTGTCGACGACGCCCCAACCGGTGCGCCGCAGCCCCGGATCGATGCCGATAATGCGAATCGTCTCGTTCATCTCGTCCTCACGCCAACGCTATCCGCTTAGCGGTCCGATGTGAACAAAAAGAAAACACTGGGCCGGCCTGCCGCTTGTGCGAGCGGGCACGACATGCCACAGGCGTGGAAGGGGGTCACATGACTGGGTTTCCGCTCGAACTGGATGCGGCGTTCTGGGCCGTGGTGGCCGCTGCGGCGGTCGCCGGGCTGGTGCGCGGGTTCTCCGGCTTCGGCACGGCGATGATCGTCGCGCCCGTCGCCGCGGCCGCCTACAGCCCGCAGGTGGCGGTCATCGTCATCCTGATCATCGAGACCCTGCCGGCGCTGCCTCTCGTGATCCCGGCGATGAAACGGGTGAGCCTTGCCGAAATCGGCCCGGTCGTTGCCGGCTATGCGCTGTTGCTGCCGGCGGGCATCATCTTTCTGACGGCGGGCGAGCCGACCGCGCTGCGCTGGTTCATGTCGGTGGTGATCCTGATCGTCGTCATGCTGCTGTGGCGCGGCTGGCAGTACAAGGGGCCGCGCACGGTGCCGGTGCGGGTCGCCACTGGCGGCCTGTCGGGCTTTCTGGGCGGCGCCACGTCCCTGTCCGGACCGCCGGTGATCCTCTACTGGATGGCGCTGCGCACGGGCGCGGGCAATGTGCGGTCGAACCTTCTGGTCTATCTGACTGTCGTTGAACTCTTCTCGCTGGTCGGTTTTTTCATCGCGGGCATTCTGACCTGGCCATCGATTGCATTGGGTCTGGCCTGCTCGCCGGCTTTTTTCGTCGGCCTGCTGCTCGGCGCGCGCCTGTTCGGTCTTTCCACCGAGACGACCTATCGCCGCGTGGCGCTGTCGATCGTGCTGGTCGCCGCAATCGCGTCCATGCCGCTTCTGGACGGGCTGTGGGGCTGACCGTTTTTGCGTTGCGCGGGCGTGCCGGTCTTGATTAGCTCGGTCGAACAAGGGGAGGCGCATGGACCAGGCAGATGTGATCATTGTCGGCGCGGGGCTTGCCGGCCTTGTCGCGGCTGCCGAACTGGGCGATCGCGGCAAGCGCGTGATCGTGGTCGATCAGGAACCGCCGCAAAACCTCGGCGGCCAGGCCTTCTGGTCGCTCGGCGGCCTGTTCATGATCGACACGCCCGAGCAGCGCCGCATGCGCATTCGCGACAGCCGGGCGCTGGCGGAAAACGACTGGTTCGGCTCGGCCCGGTTCGACCGCCCCGAAGACCATTGGCCGCGGCGCTGGGCGGAGGCCTATCTCGATTTTGCCTCGGGCGAGATGCGGAGCTGGCTGCACGCGATGGGCATGCGCTGGTTTCCCGTGGTCGGCTGGGCCGAGCGTGGCGGCTCGTTCGCCGACGGGCACGGCAACTCGGTGCCGCGCTTCCACGTGACCTGGGGCACGGGCCCCGGCGTGCTCGAGCCCTTTGTCGCGCGGGTGCGCGCGCACGAAAAGGCCGGGCTGGTCGCGTTGCGCTTCCGGCACAAGGTGGACCGCATCATCATGACGAACGGGGCGGCCAGCGGCGTCTCGGGCACGGTGCTGCGGGCCGACGATGCCGAGCGGGGCGCGTCGACCAACCGCGACGTGGTCGGCGATTTCGAACTGCTTGCACCGTCGGTGATCGTCACCTCGGGCGGCATTGGCGGCAATTTCGAGATGGTGCGCAGGAACTGGCCGCGCGGCCGGCTCGGCGAGCCGCCGGCCTCGATGATCTCGGGTGTGCCCGACCATGTTGACGGGTCGATGATCCCGGTCGCCGAGCAGGCCGGCGGGCATGTGATCAATGGCGACCGGATGTGGCACTATACCGAGGGTGTGAAGAACTGGGCGCCGATCTGGCCGCATCACGGCATCCGCATCCTGCCCGGGCCGTCCTCCATGTGGTTCGATGCGACGGGCAACCGGTTGCCGGCGCCGGCCATGCCCGGTTTCGACACGCTGTCGACCCTGCGCACGATCCTTGAGACCGGGCACGATTATTCCTGGTTCGTGCTGACCCAAAAGATCATCGAAAAAGAGTTCGCCCTGTCCGGCTCCGAGCAGAACCCGGATCTGACATCGAAAAAGTTCACCGAGGTGCTGAAGTCGCGGCTCGGCAAGGGCGCGCCGCCGCCTGTCGAAGCGTTCAAGGAGAAGGGCGAGGATTTCGTCGTGGCCGGCGATCTCGATGCGCTGGTGGCCGGCATGAACCAGGTCGCCGGCGGCAACCTGCTCGATGCGGCGCACCTTCGGGCGCAGATCGAGGCGCGCGACAGCCAGATCGGCAACCGCTTTGCAAAGGACGCGCAGGTGGTGGCGATCAACGGCGCGCGCAACTATCTCGGCGACCGGCTGATCCGCACGGCCAAGCCGCACAGGATCCTCGATCCGGCCCACGGGCCGCTGATCGCCGTCAAGCTGCACATCCTGACGCGCAAGACGCTCGGCGGGCTGCAGACCGATCTCGACAGCCGGATGATCGGCGCCGACGACACGCCCGTGCCGGGCCTTTACGCGGCGGGCGAAGTCGCCGGCTTCGGCGGCGGCGGCTACCACGGCTACAACGCGCTCGAAGGCACGTTCCTTGGCGGCTGCATCTTCTCGGGCACGAAGGCGGGGCGGTCCCGAGAGATTGCCTGACGCCCGCCATCCGCCTGCCATCCGCCCGCCAATATACATGCAGGTCCGTTGCCGCTAGTCTGACAGCGGATCGGGCGGGGAGGGCCGGACATGACGGACACGGTGGCCATGCCGTTCTGGCTTGTCCTGATCCTCGGCATTCTCGCCCTTGTCGCCATCTTCGACCGCATCTTCGCGCCGTCCGTGCGCTGGTATTTCCGCCGGCGCGTCAACGATGCCATCGACGAACTCAACGAACGGCTCGATCTCGAAATCCAGCCCTTTCGCCTGACGCGCCGGCAAGGGCTTATCGATCAGCTTCTCTACGATCCCGACGTGATCGCCGCCGTCGATCTCCAACATCAGCAGAGCGGCACGCCGCGCGCCGTGATCATGAAGGAGGCGGAAAAATACGCCGCGGAGATCGTCCCGTCCTTTTCGCCGCTGACCTATTTCGGCATCGGCACGCGCGCGGCCAAATGGCTGTCGCAGTTCGCCTATCGCGTCCGCCTCGGCTTCACCGACGATCAGGCGCTCAAGCGCATTCCGAAGAACGCCACCGTTGTGTTCGTGATGAACCACCGGTCGAACATGGACTATGTGCTGGTGACCTATCTGGCCTCAAAGCGCGCATCGCTCTCCTATGCGGTGGGCGAATGGGCGCAGGTCATCTTCCTGCATTCGCTGTTGCGCTCGATGGGCGCCTATTTCATCCGCCGCAACTCCAAGAACCAGCTCTACCGGCGCGTCCTGGCCGCCTATGTGCGCAAGGCCACCAAGCAGGGCGTCACCCAGGCGGTGTTCCCAGAGGGCGGCCTTTCCCCGGACGGCACGCTGCGGCCGCCCAAGCTGGGGCTGTTGTCCTACATGGTCTCCGGTTTCAGGACCGATGGCGACAAGGACATCGTCTTCATTCCGGTCGGCATCAACTATGACCGGGTGCTCGAAGACCGGATCCTGACGGCAAAGCAGGAGCGCGAGGCGACCGGCCGGGACTATCGCGTGCGGGTTTTCAGGGTGGCGGGGTTTCTGGCCCATCTGGCCAAGCTGCGTTTGCAGGGCCGGCTCTACCGATACGGCTATGCCTGCGTCTCTTTCGGAGAACCGCTGTCGCTGACCGAATTCGCCAGAGAAAACGATATCGATTTCTCCGGCCATCACGAGACCGGCGACCCGGTGGAGCGCAAGGCGCGCGAGGCGCATTTCGCCGGTGTGCAGAAGCTCGGCGAAGCGCTGCTCGGCGAGATCGGCGCCATCATCCCGGTCTTGCCGGTGGCGCTGGTGGCAACCGTGCTGCTCGAGAACGAGGACCACTGGATGGGCGATCTGGAACTCAAATCCAGGGTATTCGACCTGATCCAGCGGATCGAGGCCGCCGGCTATCACGTGCACATTCCGCGCCACGACCGCGACTACATGCTCGAAACGGGCATCCGCATGCTGAAGATGCGGCACATCATGGAAGCCAATGACGACGGGCTGCACCGCGCCAACCTGAACGAGCAATTGCTGCTGGAATATTACGCCAACTCCATCGCGCATATTGTTGCTGCGGTGCGGGCTGGCGAAGGGGCGGAAGGGGCCGGACACGTTGAGCGCCAGGGCGCCTCATAGGACGTGGCGGAAACGGCGTGGTCGCCCGCGCTTTCTCACCCTCAAGGGGGGAGAGGGGCGCCGCCCTGACGCGTTCAAGCGCTCAGCCGCTCCATCACATCGTCCGCGATGTCCTCGTTCGAATAGACGTTCTGGACGTCATCATCCTCGTCGAGCGCGTCGAGCAGCTTGAGAAGGGTGCCCGCCTTGTCCTCGTCGACAGGCGTCTCGTTCTGCGGCTTCCAGATCGCATTGACGGATTCGGCCTCGCCCAGCGTCGCTTCCAGCGCTTTTGAGACGGCGCCCAGATCCTCGAATGCGCAGGTGATGGTGTGGCCGTCCTCATCGGTTTCGACATCCTCGGCGCCCGCTTCGATCGCCGCCTCCATCACCGTGTCCGCGTCGCCCGCCTCGGGCTTGTAGACGATCTCGCCAACCCGGTCGAACATGAAGGAGACCGAGCCGGTCTCGCCCAGCGAGCCGCCGTTTTTGGAGAAGGCCGCGCGGATGTTGGAGGCCGAGCGGTTCAGATTGTCGGTCAGCGCCTCGACGATGACCGCGACGCCGCCGGGCCCATAGCCCTCATAGCGCATCTCCTGATAGTCCTCGCCGCCGGCGCCGGTGCCCTTGTTGATGGCGCGCTGGATGTTGTCCTTGGGCATGGACTGGCCCTTGGCGTTCTGCACGGCCAGGCGCAGGCGCGGGTTCATGTCCGGATCGGTGACGCCGCCGCCCATTTTCACCGCGACGGTGATCTCCTTGGACAGGCGCGAGAAGAGTTTCGAGCGCGCGGCGTCCTGCCGGCCCTTGCGGTGCATGATGTTCTTGAATTTGGAATGACCTGCCATGGCGGTTCTGTTCTGCTTGACGTTTTCGGAATCCCGCGCGCTTTTATGAGAGAACGATTGCAAGGTCCAGTTCCGGGGAAAGATGCATGACCGAATTCGGTGTGGCGTTGGCGATGATCGGCCTTTTTGTCTGGCTGCTCCTGAAGGAGAACTCGCGGCGCGGGGTGAAGACCGTGCGCGCCTATCTGTTCATGAACGCGCTGGAGGAGGGCAAGAGCGTTGCCGAGGCCAACGAGGCCGCGAGGATCGATCCGAAGAATATTCCCAAGAGCCACATTCGTGCGACCATGCTCTACCTGCAGGAGCATCATCGCGGCCGACAGGGGCCGCTGATGAAAAAGGCCGAAGCGGCCGGGCTCCAATGGTGAGGGCGTGATGAGCCATGCATTCCACCAGCGGGGCGGCTGCCAGTGCGGCGCCATCCGCTACACGCTGACCGAGCGGCCCCGGGCCGTCTATTGCTGCCATTGCATCGAATGCCAGAGGCAATCCTCTTCGGCGTTCGGCATATCGGTGCGCGTGCGGCGTGCGGCCCTGTCCGTCGAGGGCGAGACCGCCAAGTTCAACAAGACGTCCGGCGACAGGCTGACGGTATGCGAATTCTGCCCGCACTGCGGCAGCCGGCTGTTTCACAACCGGCCGGCCCATGAGGATCTGCTGACCATCAAGGGTGGAACCTTCGACGACACAAGCTGGCTGAAACCGGTTGGCCATATCTGGCTGAAGTCAAAACAGGCCTGGGTTTTGATCCCCGAAGACGGGTTGCGCTTTGACGCCCAGCCGGACGACTATGACGTTCTGAGCGTCCGCTATGCCGAGCAGTGGGGACCGCCCGGCCGGGAGTGAGAGCCTCTGGCGGACAGGCGCGGGCGTTCTATCCGGGAGAGGGAACCGACGTTTGTTTTCGGGAGTTCCGATGCGCCGCCTTGTAACCGCCCTTCTCACCGCTTCTGGCCTGGCCGCCGCGCTGCCCCTGGGCTCTGCCAGTTCAGCCATGGCGCAGGCTTCCGGCGACGAGCCGGTCAGCCAGTGCCTTGCGATCGCGCAGGCTCTGCCGCGCGTGATGTTCGCCTCGGCTAGCGCCAGCCCGCTGGCGGTCGATGGCGATGTGACGATCAGCTTTGCCGGCCATTCCACCTACTGGATCGAGACCCCGGCCGGCGTGACGATCGCCACCGACTTTTCCGGCGTTTACGGCCACACGCCGACGCCGCGCGTCGTCACCATGAACCGGGCCCATTCGACGCACTTCACGCTGAACCCCGATCCGGCGATCGAGCATGTCTTTCCGGGCTGGGACAGCGGCAATCCGGAGGGCGCCGACCACGACACGGTGATCGACGATGTCTATGTGCGCAACGTGACCACCGACATCAGGCGCTGGGACACGACCGCGCTGACGGCGAACCAGAATTCTATCTTCATCTTCGAGGTGGCGGGCCTGTGCATCGGCCATCTGGGCCATCTGCACCACAGGCTGACGGACGACCATTTCGCGCAGATCGGCCGGCTCGACATCGTCATGGTGCCGGTCGATGGCGGGCTGACCATGGCGCATACGGGCATGGCGGAGATCACCACGCGGCTTCGCTCGTCGATCGTCCTGCCGATGCACCTGCGCGGCAATTCCATCGACCGCTTCATCGCCCTGATGGGGACGGACTGGGCGGTCGACTTTCTCGATGGCGATGCGATCACGGTCAATGTGCGCGACCTGCCCGAACGGCCGACCATCATCGTGCCGGCGAGCCTTGCGCGGCGCGGATGAACGGCGGCCGCCACAGCGGCGGCACATTTGCCTTTAGACTGGCGCCGGAGTGAACGCGGAGGAAAGAGCAATGAGACTGGGTTCAGCCCGCCGGATGGCCGGCGCCGGCCTTGCCGCCGCACTGGGCGCGGCGATGCTCGCCGCCTCGGTCGTTCCCGCCGATGCGATCAGCCGCGTCCGCAGCGACCTCAATTCCTGCGCCGCGGTGCAGGCGGTGGTGCAGCGAGAGGGCGCGGTGATCCTGCAGCACGCCTCCAAGCGCGTGCCGAACTATCTGCTCTATGACCGCTATGTCGCCAATCGCAGCTTTTGCGCGTTGGGCGAGGTGCTCGAGCGCGAAACCGTGCCCGCCGCCGATACGGCGTCGTGCCGCGTTTATGTCTGCAAGCGCTACGAGCCGCGCTTCAACGACGAACGCTTCATCTTCCGGCATTGATGTTTCGGGCCGACCGCGTGTTCAGCGCTGTTCGGCCAGCGCGAACAGTTCGTCGATGAACTCGTAGCACATGACGATCTCGACCGTGTCGAGGTCGTACCAGGCATTGGCTTCGCCGCAGTCGGCGGCCACCAGCGCCGGCACTTGCGGCCAGCGGAAGGTCTCGCCGACATAGCCGGCAATGTCGGTCAGGATGCCGGTGTCCGCCAGAAAGGTCCGCATCTCAGGCAGGGCGCTGTCTTCGAGCGCGACCTGCGCCGGCGGGGCGGATGCGCCCTCTTCGCGCAGATAGGGTTCGAGCAGCGCGTCCCAACTTTCGATCGCGGTTTCCGCCTCGATCTCGCAGGCAGCCTGCTGGTCTGGGTCCATCTCGGTCCAGCGCACCGCCTCGTCATACCGCTCGGGGTCGAGGCCCACGGCGTGGCAGACGATGCGCAGGCCGCGCTGGATGTCGAGATCGTGCACGCCGAAATAGTCGAGCGGCGTGCCGCCGGCCTCGGTCAGATCGTGCATGATCAGCATCGCTTCGGCGGCGTCGAGCAGGATGTCGACGTGATCGTCATAGATGGTCAGCACTTCGAGCGTGGCGAAGCTGTCGGCCGCATCCTCCTCCTGGCCGATGACCGGCAGGGCGAACTGGTCGATCACCGCATGGCCGATCTCGTGCAGCACGATGTGGATGATGTTGGAGGCGACGAAGGCCTCCGCTTCGCTCATCTCGTCCTGCGCGGCGGCCGGCGGCGACCAGAGCAGCGGCAGCGCAAGCATGAGGGCCGGGACTGTCTTGCGCTCTGGCATCAGGCACTCCTTCGCCGATCGGGCATCCGTTGCCTGGTGGCTACCACCAGGACGGCATCGTTTCTTCGAGCCGCGGGCCGATGCGGATCGGCGCGATCCGTTCGCACAGGCCCGTACGGTCGGAGATCTCGACGGCGACACCGCACAGGGTCGCCGGACCCGTCGCCGCCTCGAACCGGCCCCTGGGCACCTTGGTCAGGAAGCGGTTGAGCGGCTCCTCCTTTTCCATGCCCAGGGAGTGGCCATAGTCGCCGCACATGCCGACATCGGAAATATAGCCCGTGCCGCCGTCGAAGATGGTGTGATCGGCGGTCGGCGTGTGGGTGTGGGTGCCGACGACCAGGCTGGCGCGGCCATCGACGAAATGGGCGAAGCACACCTTTTCCGAGGTTGCCTCGGCGTGAAAATCGAAGACGACGCAATCGAAATCGCGGCCGAGCCGGCCGCCGTCGAGCTGGCGTTCGGCGGCGACGAACGGATCGTCCAGATCGGGCGACATGAAGACACGGCCCATCAGGTTGGAGACCATGACGCGCGCGCCGTTGCGCGCCTCGAAGACGCCCATGCCGCGGCCGGGCGTGCCGTCGGGATAGTTGGCCGGCCGTAAAAAGCGCTCCTGCCGCTCGGCGAAGACCAGCGCCTCGCGCTGGTCCCAGACATGGTTGCCCGTGGTCATCACGTCGGCGCCCGCGTCCAGCGTGTCAGTCAGGATCGTCTCGGTCACGCCGAAGCCGCCCGCCGCGTTCTCGCCGTTGACGATGGCGAAATCGATATGGTGGTCGGCGATCAGGCGCGGCAGCCGTTCGTAAACGGCGGTGCGGCCCGACCGGCCCACCATGTCCCCCAGAAAGAGCAGTCTCATGAAGCCGTCCTATCGCTGCGTCGGCAGAGCCTGCAAGCCGTTTTCGGTCAGCACTGTGTGAAGCGGCACATCGTGGGGTTCGGCAGGGACCCGCTCGACGCGCTGGCATTCGAACGCCAGGCCGACGAGACGGGGTGATCGGCCCTTGGCGTGAAGCCGGGCGATGGCGCGATCGTAGTGGCCGGCGCCATAGCCGATGCGGTTGCCCGCATCGTCGAACGCCGACAGCGGCACGAGCATCAGGTCGGGATCGAGCTCTTCCGCTTCGGGGCCCGGCGCCCTTGTGCCGAACGAGCCTGTGACCAGCGGCATGTCCGGGTCATGGCGGCGGAAGACGATTGTCTGGCGGTCGATGACGGCGGGCAGGACGATCATGGCGCCGCGCGCGGCGAGCGCCTCCATCAGCGGGCGCGGGTCGATTTCCGAGCGGATCGGCCAGAAGCCGGAGACGATGTCGCCGGGCTTGAAGCCGATGGCGTCCGCCTGGCCGGCCAGCGCCTGCGCGGCCTGGGTGTGGCGATCGGCGCCGAGCGCGTCGCGCCGGGACAGCGCCATGGCGCGAATATCGGCTTTGTCGGCGCTGGTCCCGTTCATTGTTCCATCCGGCGGCGTGCCCGGCCGGTACAGGCCGGCGACGGTTGCCAACCGCGGCAGTCGGTGGAGAACGGCATCCCGGGAACCTACAGAAGTAGGTGGGTGCCAGATGATCGGGTCCACGGACCCGGCCAGCGCCAGCTCCCTTAGGATGCGTAAGGCCCCGGGGAATTGTCTCCTGCCACAAAGCGCAGTCGGCGTGAGCAATATAGGACCGGAGCGGGCTCGCCGCCAGTGGTCAGCGCCGCCTTTTGGGCGGGGCCTGCGCCCTGGAGCCGGCCTATGCCGTCATGATCGCGGCAAGGACGGATCTTGCCGGTTTTCCAGGCCTGTCGGGATGCATATGTCTAAGGGCAAGGGACAATGAAGGAGCACACAGATGCGCGCAGCGACCCATGACCGCTATGGCGGCAGCGATGTCGTGACGATCGCCGAGATCGACGAGCCGGTAATCGCCGACAACCAGCTTCTCGTCGCGGTCCACGCGTCGAGCGTGACGACGGCCGACTGGCGGCTGCGCGCTTCTGCGTTTCCCGGCGGCATGTGGCTGGCCGGCCGTTTGATGACCGGCCTTTCCCGGCCGCGGAACCGCGTCCTCGGCATGGAGTTTTCCGGCGTGGTCGCTCGCACCGGTTCGAGAGTGACCCGTTTTGCGACTGGCGATGCGGTCTTCGGCAATGCCGGATCGGGCGCGCATGCCGACTATCTTGCCATCGACGAGGATGGGGCGCTGGCCGCCAAGCCGCCGGCTCTGTCTCACGCCGAGGCCGCCAGTCTGCCGTTCGGCGCGGTGACGGCGCTTGTCTTCCTGCGCGATTTCGCCAGGCTGAAATCCGGCCAGCGAATCCTGATCATCGGCGCCTCCGGAGGCGTGGGTGTCCATGCGGTGCAGATCGCGCGGCACATGGGCGCCCATGTCACCGGCGTGACCAGCACGGACAATGTGAAGCTTGTTGCGGATCTGGGTGCCGATCGCGTCGTCGATTATCGCAAGGAAGACCTGAACGAAATCGGCGGGAACTTCGATCTCGTCTTCGATACGGCCGGCATTGTGCGCTTTGCCCGGGCGCGCCGGCTTTTGAACGCCGACGGGCTGTTCCTGCCGCTGGAGTTCGGCATTGGTGACGTGCTGACGGCCATTCGATGCGCCATCACAAGGAGCCGCCAGCGGATCGGGCTGCACGTTTCGGGCGACGCGCAGGCCGATGTCGAGGCGATTGCCGACATGGCCGCGACGGGCGCGCTGAATCCGGTCATCGACAGCCGCTATCCGTTATCTGAAATCGGCAGAGCCCATGAGCGGGTCGAGACGCGGCACAAGCGCGGCAGCGTCATCATCGATGTGCGGCCGGACGACGAGGCGCCGCCCGCCGCGTGACGGCATTGACGGCGCCGTCAGGCGATCTTCGCGGTCACCGATTCGATCTTGTCGGCGAGCGCGGTCAGCCGTTCGGTCAGCGTCTCGTCGACCCGGTCGGCCTTGGACAGCGCCTCGTCGCGGGTCTTGCGCACGCTGTCCAGTTCGCTCTCCAAACCCTTGACCCGCTTTTGCAGTTCGGAGAGTTCGTCCATGATCATGATGCCGGCCATCACCGTCAGCCGCAGATCGCCGATCTCGCCGAACGAGCCTTTCAGGTGGGTGACGTATTTGTCGAGCCGGCCGGCCAGATCGACCAGATGATCCTCCTGGCCGGGATCGCAGGCCATGCGGTAGCTTTTCTGGTCGATGGTGACGGTGACCTGGCTCATGTCGGCTTCTTTCCCGTTGCGGCGGTCAGCGGTCGAGAACGGCGCGGATCGTCTCCATCGCCGTCACCAGCCGCCGCGACACTTCCTTGTTGACGTCCTCGAGCCGCACGGCGCGGGCCTCGGACGCATCGAGTTCCTCGGCCAGCCGCGCGCGATCCGCGTTCAGCCGCTGCACTTCTTCCTCGGCGTCGGAATATTCGCGACGGATTTCCGCCGACCGGTCGACCGCGTCGTCCAGGGCGGACAGCGCCTTGTCGAGACGGTCAAAGACCTGTGAGAGCGTTTGCGGACCGTTCATGGCGGTGGGTTTATGGACTGATGATCGATGTTTGTCAGCAACAATAAGGCGTTAGCGTGGCTCAATGAGACAGGGCTTAAACCTGCCCGCGCACGCGCCGATCGGCAATGCCCCGGCCGGGCCGATGCACAGTTTTCCTGTGCCTGGCGCCGTGCCGGCGGCTTTGTTGACTCCGCATCCCCACCTGCTATGTGTCGCGCGCAATTTTCTGGTCCGGAAATGCCCCCGCGTCCCGACGTTCCGGGACCCGCGCTCAAACCCGATATCAGCGGAAATCCTCTCATGATCCCACGCGAAAAACACGACCGGATGGCCAATGCGATCCGTGTCCTGTCCATGGATGCGGTGCAGGCCGCCAACTCCGGCCATCCGGGCCTGCCAATGGGCGCCGCCGACATTGCCACGGTCCTATTCACGCGCTTCATGAAGTTCGATCCCAAGCAGCCGAACTGGCCCGATCGCGACCGCTTCGTGCTGTCGGCGGGCCACGGCTCGATGCTGCTTTACAGCCTGCTTTATCTGCTGGGCTATGAAGACATCACGATCGACGAGATCAGGAATTTCCGCCAGTTGGGCTCGAAGACCGCCGGCCATCCCGAATATGGCCATGCCGCCGGGATCGAGACGACGACCGGACCGCTCGGCCAGGGCCTTGCCAACGCGGTCGGCATGGCAATTGCCGAGCGCAAGCTGCGCGACGAGTTCGGCGCCGATCTGGTCGATCACAAGACCTATGCTCTGGCCGGAGACGGCTGCCTGATGGAAGGCATCAGCCAGGAAGCGATCACGCTGGCCGGGCATCTGAAACTGTCCAACCTGATCGTCATCTGGGACGACAACCGCATCACCATCGACGGCGCGGTGTCGCTGGCGGATTCGACCGACCAGCCGGCGCGCTTTGCCGCCAGCGGCTGGGCGACCGAGACCGTCGATGGCCACGATCCCGACGCGATCGCCGCCGCGCTCGAACGCGCACAGAGTGCCGATCGGCCGACGCTGATCGCCGCGCGCACGACCATCGGCTTCGGCGCGCCAACCAAGGCCGGCACGGCCAAGGCGCATGGTTCGCCGCTTGGCCCCGAGGAAATCGCCGGCGCACGGGCGTCGCTTGGCTGGGATGCCGAACCGTTCGACATCCCGTCCGACATTCTCGACGATTGGCGCGTGGCGGGCCTTGCGGCCTGCAAGCAGCGCGTTGCCTGGGAAAAGCGACTTGAAGAGGCGGGCAACGGCAAGCGCAGCGAGTTCGAGCGGCGCATGCGCGGCGATCTGCCGGCCTCGTTCGGCAATGCGGTCGCCGACTACAAGGCGCAGCTCGCCAAGGACAAGCCGAAGGTCGCCACGCGCAAGGCGTCGGAAATGGCGCTCGAGGTGATCAACGGCGCGCTGCCCGAGACGCTGGGCGGTTCGGCCGACCTGACCGGCTCCAACAACACCAGGACCGAACAGACAGCGCCGATCACGCCGGACGATTTCTCGGGCCGCTATCTCCATTACGGCATTCGCGAGCACGGCATGGCCGCCGCGATGAACGGCATCGCGCTGCATGGCGGGCTGATCCCCTATGGCGGCACCTTCCTGGTCTTTTCCGATTATGCGCGGCCGGCGATGCGCCTGTCCTCGCTGATGGGCATTCGCGTCGTCTATGTGATGACCCACGATTCCATCGGCCTTGGCGAGGACGGCCCGACGCACCAGCCGGTCGAGCATCTGGCGGCGCTGCGCGCCATTCCCAACCATCATGTGTTCCGCCCGGCCGATGCGATGGAAACCGCCGAATGCTGGGAGCTGGCGCTGGGCGAAGCCAAGACGCCGGCGACAATCGCGCTGACGCGTCAGGGCCTGCCGGCGTTGCGCACCGAGACATCGAGCGAGAACCGCTGCGCGCTGGGCGCCTATGAGATGGCGACGGCCGGCGAGCAGACCGCCGTGACGCTGTTCGCCTCGGGCTCGGAAGTCCAGATCGCGATGGAAGCGAGGGCACGGCTCGAGGCGGCGGGCTGTCCGACGCGTGTCGTCTCAGTGCCCTGCATGGAGCTTTTCGAGCGTCAGGACCCCGACTATCAGCGCGCCATCATCGGCGACGGCGGCGTGCGCATCGCCATCGAGGCGGGCGTCTCGCAGGGCTGGGCGCGGTTCATCGGCGAGGACGGCGTCTTCATCGGCATGGACAGCTTCGGCGCCTCGGCGCCCCAGGAAGAACTCTACGCCCATTTCGGCATCACCGCCGACGCGGTCGTCGCAGCCGCCGAGGCGCGGCTCGAGCGCCAGACCGACGCAGCCTGACCATCGCGCCACTCCATCTGCTTCTCACGACGGGAGACCAACATGTCCATCAAAGTTGCCATCAACGGATTTGGCCGCATCGGCCGCAACGTGGTGCGTGCGATCTACGAATCGGGCCGCACCGACATCGATATCGTCGCCATCAACGATCTGGGCCCGGTGGAAACCAACGCCCATCTGATGCGCTACGATTCCGTGCATGGCCGCTTTCCGATCGACGTCCAGGTCGAGGGCGACACGATCAAGGTCGGCAAGGAGAGCTTCAAGGTGCTGTCCGAGCGCGATCCCAAGAACCTGCCCTGGGGCGAGATGGGCGTCGACATCGTCATGGAATGCACCGGCATCTTCACGGCGCGCGACAAGGCGGCGCTGCATCTGGAAGCCGGCGCCAAGCGCGTGCTGGTCTCGGCGCCGGGTGCCAATGCCGACAAGACGATCGTCTATGGCGTCAATGACGATGTGCTGACCGCCGACGATCTGGTCGTCTCCAACGCGTCGTGCACGACCAACTGCCTGGCGCCGGCCGCCAAGGTGCTCAACGATGCAATCGGCATCGAAAAGGGCATGATGACGACGATCCACTCCTATACGGGCGACCAGCCGACGCTCGACACGATGCACAAGGATCTCTACCGCGCCCGTGCCGCGGCGATGTCGATGATCCCCACTTCGACGGGAGCGGCCAAGGCGGTCGGGCTGGTGCTGCCCGAACTGAACGGCAAACTGGACGGTTTCGCCATGCGCGTGCCGACGCCGAACGTGTCGGTGGTCGATCTCAAGTTCATCGCCAAGCGCGAGACCTCGGCCGACGAGATCAACGAGGCGATCCGCAGCGCGGCCAACGGTCCGCTCAAGGGCATTCTGGGCTATACCGACGAAAAGCTCGTCTCGATCGACTTCAACCACAATCCGCATTCGTCGATCTTCCACACCGAGAAGACCAAGGTGATGGACGGCACCTTCTGTTCGATCCTGACCTGGTACGACAATGAATGGGGCTTTTCCAACCGCATGGCGGACACCGCCGTCGCGATGGGCAAGCTGATGTAGGGCAGGACCCCAAACGGAACGCGATCAGGGCCGCCCGCCGGGCGGCCCTTTGCGTTCGCGGCCCGCCAGGATGAACCGCACACCCGCCGAGTGACGCGTCCGCCCGATAATCGTTGAAATCGCCGGCCTGACTTCATAGGACACGGGGGTCACCGCTTCAAAAAAGGTCAACGCCATGCCCTTCAAGACCCTCGACGACCTGACCGGCCTTTCCGGCAAGCGCGTGCTCGTGCGGGTCGATCTGAACGTGCCGATGGAGGATGGGCACATCACCGACACGACACGGATCGAGCGGGTCGCGCCGACGATCCTCGAGCTGTCGGCCAAGGGCGCCAAGGTGATCCTTCTGGCGCATTTCGGCCGGCCCAAGGGCAAGGTGGTGCCCGAGATGTCTCTGGAGCCGGTCGCCCGCGCCGTCGAAGAGGTGCTGGACCACCGGGTCTTCTTCACCCCGGCATGCACCGGAGACGCCGTCGCCAGGCGCATCGAGGGCATGGCGCCCGGCGATATCGTCCTTCTGGAAAACACCCGCTTCCACGCCGGAGAGGAGGCCAACGATCCCGCCTTCGCCAAGAGCCTTGCCGACAATGGCGACATTTTCGTCAATGACGCGTTCTCGGCGGCGCACCGGGCGCACGCCACCACGGAGGGTTTGGCGCGGCTGCTTCCTGCCTATGCCGGCCGGACCATGCAGGCCGAACTCGAGGCGCTCGAAAAGGGTCTTGGCAATCCGCAAAAGCCGGTCGTCGCCATCGTCGGCGGCGCGAAAGTGTCGACCAAGATCGACCTTCTGGAAAACCTGGTCGCCAACGTCGACGCGCTGGTGATCGGCGGGGGAATGGCCAACACCTTCCTCGCCGCCAAGGGCATCGATGTGGGCAAGTCGCTGTGCGAGCACGATCTGGCGGACACGGCCAACGCGATTCTTTCCAAGGCCAACGAGACCGGCTGCGCCATCGTTCTGCCGGTCGATGCGGTCGTTGCGCGCGAATTCAAGGCCGGCGCCGACAGCGAGACCGTTCCGGTCGATCAAGTGCCTGCCGATTCGATGATCCTCGACGTCGGGCCGGCAACCGTCGGCAAGATCAATGGCTGGATCTCCCAGGCCAACACCCTGGTCTGGAACGGCCCGCTCGGCGCCTTCGAGATCGAACCCTTCGATGCGGCGACGCTGGCGGCAGCCCGGCACGCTGCGGCCGAAACCGCCAGGGGCGAACTCGTCTCGGTGGCCGGCGGCGGCGATACGGTTGCTGCGCTCAACAAGGCGGGCTGCGCCGCCAGGTTCAGCTATGTGTCGACGGCCGGCGGCGCCTTCCTTGAATGGATGGAAGGCAAGACCCTTCCCGGCGTTGCGGCGCTTGAGGGCTGACCGCACCGGTTTCTGCGCGGTCTTCGAGCGACTGGGGGCCGGCCTGGTGTGATGCCAAGGGGTTGGATCAGAAGGTCCAGCAGCCGCCGCAACACACCTTGCTGCCGCATTGGAAGCAACACGTGCTGCATTCCATGTCGACGCCGATCGATTGTGCGCTGTTCATCAGGCTGGCTTCGGCCTCGGCGAATTCTTCGAGATCGACGATCGGCGTGAGTTCCACCTCTTCGAATAGAGACGGATCGTCGTCGGCGGCCTGGAGGAACGCTGACATGCTTGGCGCAATGCGGCTGATCCGGGCTTCAAGCCCCTGCACGTCGCCCTCGCCAACATGCTTGGCAAAGCGCAATTCCATGGCAATACAGCATACCGGATTGCCGCAAATCGGCGTGCAATTGGAGCGTGCAATCGTCTCTTCGATATAGCCAATCGTGACGTCCGGGTCGAACGTCTCGATCATGTCTTGATCTTGGGCTTGCGCCATAGCGACGCTTCCAAATATCATCAGAAAGATAGTCAGTACGGCTCGATGCATATCTTCCTCCGTTAGCAAAATTATACATTGAAATGTTTGAACGAAACGCAGCGGGCGGCAAGTATCACTTTGGTCGGAAGTCCGCAACGATGATGAGTATGGTGCCCGGCGTTGCGGCGCTTGAGGGCTGAAATCGCACGGCTTTTAACCTTGTGCGGCGAATTCAACAGGTTTGAACCGGTTGAATTCCTTTCAATCGATTGAGTGGACGTTCGTCGCCTTTGACGCGCCAAACCGGTCTGCTATGCGAGCGCAAATTCTTCCATGGAGAGACCGCATGAGCGAACGGCTTGAGGATATTGCGCAACAGATGGTGGCACCGGGCAAGGGTATCCTTGCGGCCGACGAATCCACCGGCACGATCAAGAAGCGCTTCGATTCCATCGGCGTCGACAACACCGAGGACAATCGCCGCGACTATCGCGAGATGCTGTTCCGGACCGACGATGCAATGCGCGAGAGCATTTCCGGCGTCATCCTGTTCGAGGAGACGCTGCACCAGAAGGCGGCCGACGGAACGCCCTTCGTCGATCTGATCCGCGCAGCCGGCGCCGTTCCCGGCATCAAGGTGGACAAGGGCGCAAAGCCGCTGGCCGGTTATGCCGGCGAAACCGTCACCGAGGGGCTGGACGGGCTGCGCGAGCGGCTCGATACCTACTATGATGCGGGCGCGCGCTTTGCCAAGTGGCGCGGCGTGATCGCGATTTCCGGCGCGCTGCCGACGGCCTATGCGATCCATGCCAATGCGCATGCGCTGGCCCGCTACGCCGTCTTGTGCCAGGAGCAGGGCATCGTGCCGATCGTCGAGCCGGAAATCGTCATGGACGGCGCGCCGGGCGACCATTCGATCGACCGCTGCGCGCAGGTGACCGAGGCGGTGCTGACCGAGGTCTTCTCCGAACTGCATCAGGCACGCTGCATGCTCGAAGGCATGGTGCTCAAGCCCAATATGGTGATCGACGGGCAGAAGGCACGCACCGCATCGGTCGAAGAAGTCGCCGAGAAGACCGTCGCCGTGCTCAAGAAGACCGTTCCGGACGCGGTCGCCGGCATTGCGTTCCTGTCGGGCGGGCAGTCCGACGAGGAGGCAACCGCGCATCTTTCGGCGATGAACGCGATGGGCGACCTGCCCTGGCCGCTGACCTTCTCCTATGGCCGGGCGCTTCAGGCGGCGGCGCTGAAGGCGTGGAGCGGCAAGGCGGAAAACGTCGCCGCCGGCCAGCGGGCCTTCGCGCACCGCGCGAAGATGAACGCGCTTGCGGCAACCGGCCAGTGGAGCGCCGACCAGGAAGCGGCCTGATCGCAGTCGGGCCGTTTCGCCAAACGGCCCGCTTCCAACCGGCGCGGTTTTTGCCTAATGTCTCGGCCCTGCGGACCATCAGGCAGGACCATGACCGATCTCGAGAAACCGCCGACCACAACGGCGCTCTATTCCTGGGCCATGTTCCCCGTCTATGCGTGGCAGGGCGTCCGGCTGCGCATGCGGATCGAACGCCTGTTGCCCGCGCCGGTGCCCACCGAGGGCACATTTCCCGGCAATTCGCCGGAAGTGCGCCTTCTGGTGATGGGCGATTCGACCGTCGCCAGCGTCGGCATGGAGACGCTCGAGGACACGCTCGCCTTCAACATCGCCAAGGCGGTCAATGACGAGACCGGCTGGCCTGTTTCCTGGCGCGCCGCGGGCGGCAATTCGGCGACGGCCTCGGACTTGCGCGATTTCATCGTGCCGCATGTCGAGCAGCGGGACTGGACCCATATCGCGCTGTCGGTCGGCATCAACGACATGAAGAACTTTCACATGGTGCGCCGCTTCAAGCGCGATTTCGGCGCGCTGCTCTATTCGATGCGAACGCGCTTTCCCCAGGCCCGTATCGTCTGGTGCCCGATACCCGACATGCGCCAGTGCCCTGCGCTGCCGACCACGCTGGGCCGCATCCTTGCGGCGCGCGCCGAACTGATCAATGCGATGGGCGCGCGCATGTGCCGCGAGCGCGGCGCGATCGTCACCGATCCGGTGCCGCCGCAGGGCATCGATGCCTTCGCCCGCGACGGGTTTCATCCCAACGGCGAAGGCTACCGTGTCTGGGGCCAGCATTTCGCGCGCTGGATCGTGCCGCCGCGCGGCGAGGCCGATTCGCTGCCCGACGAGGTCACGCCATTGCGCCGGACGGCCTGACCGGCCGCGCTGCGCCAAACCATCGTCGGATGGACGGGCCGCGCCGGCAATCCTATGACAGACGATCATGCAGGCGGGTCGGCAGGCGCCAGAACGCCGTCCGGGAGGGCCGGGCCTGCGCCGCCATCGAGGAGGAGCGCAGATGGGCAAGCCGTCGGAGTATGGCCGCGTTTACGCGGAGTGGAAGGACAATCCCGAAGGGTTCTGGGCCGAGCAGGCCGAACAGATCGACTGGTTCGAACCGTGGACACGCGTGTTCGATCCCGATCAGGGTGTCTATGGGCGCTGGTTCCCCGGCGCCAAGTGCAACACCTGCTTCAACGCCGTCGACCGTCATGTGGAACGCGGACGCCCCGGCCAGCCGGCGATCATCCACGACAGCCCGATCACCGGCACCAAGACCGTGATCACCTATCAGGAACTGCGCGAAGAGGTGCAGGCGCTGGCCGCGGTCTTGCGCGATCTGGGCGTCGAAAAGGGCGACCGGGTCATGGTCTACATGCCGATGGTGCCCGAGGCGTTGGTCGCCATGCTGGCCTCGGCGCGTCTCGGCGCGGTCCATTCGGTCGTCTTCGGCGGTTTTGCGGGCAACGAACTGGCGACGCGGATCGATGATTGCCATCCCAAGGTGATCGTCACCGCATCCTGCGGGCTCGAGCCGAACCGGACGGTCGAATACATGCCGCTGATCGAGCACGGGCTGGAGGAAGCGCATTTCGCGCCATCGAACCTGGTCGTGCTGCAACGCCCGCAGCACGCCGCAGAGCTCAAGCAGGGACGCGATATCGATTATCGCGCCGCCGTCGATGCCCACAAGCACAAGGGCACGGTCGTCGATTGCGTTCCGGTCGATGCGACCGACCCGCTCTACATCCTCTACACATCGGGCACGACGGGCCAGCCCAAGGGCGTCGTCCGCGACAATGGCGGCCACATGGTGGCACTCGAATGGAGCATGTCGGCGATCTACGACATCGAGCCGGGCGAGGTGTTCTGGGCGGCATCCGATGTGGGCTGGGTGGTCGGCCATTCCTACATTGTCTATGCGCCGCTCCTGCATGGCGCGACCACGCTGATGTTCGAGGGCAAGCCCGTCGGCACGCCCGATGCCGGCGTCTTCTGGCGCGTCATCGAGGAGCATCGCGTGGCGGCGCTGTTTACCGCGCCGACGGCGATCCGCGCGATCAAGAAGGAAGACCCCAGGGGCGAACTGGTCGGCGATTATGACCTGTCGTGCCTGCGCACGCTGTTCCTCGCCGGCGAGCGTGCCGACCCCGACACGATCAAATGGGCGGGCGCGACGCTCAACGTGCCGGTGATCGACCATTGGTGGCAGACCGAAACCGGCTGGACCATCGCCGGCAACCCGGTCGGCCTCGGCAAGCTTCCCGTCAAGATCGGCTCGCCCACCGTGCCGATGCCGGGCTATGACGTGCAGGTGCTGGACGATGAGGGTCATCCGGTCGCCGACGGCACGCTCGGCAACATCGTCGTCAAGCTGCCGCTGCCGCCATCGTGCCTGCCGACGCTGTGGAACGCCGACGAGCGGTTCCGCTCCGCCTATCTCGAAGAGTTCCCCGGCTACTACAAGACAGCCGATGCCGGCTATATCGACGATGACGGCTATCTGTTCATCATGGCCCGCACCGACGACATCATCAATGTCGCTGGCCACCGCCTGTCGACGGGCGGCATGGAGGAGGTGATCGGCGGTCATCCCGATGTCGCCGAATGCGCTGTGATCGGCATCGCCGACGATCTCAAAGGCCAGTTGCCGGCCGGCTTCCTGATCCTCAATGCGGGCGTCGACAAGGATCCGGCCACGGTCGAAAAGGAAGTGGTCAAACTGGTGCGCGAGGAGATCGGGCCGGTTGCCGCCTTCAAGATCGCGCTGACGGTCAAGCGCTTGCCGAAGACGCGCTCGGGCAAGATCCTGCGCGGCATCATGCAGAAGATCGCCGATGGCCAAGCCTACAAGATGCCCGCCACGATCGACGACCCGGCCATTCTCGACGAGATCGCCGAGGTCGTGAAGACGCGCGGCGTCGGCGCGGTCGGCAAGAAGGTCGCCTGAACGCGGACAGTGGCTCTGCTTCTGTCCGGCGCCGCCGAACGGCCGGGCAATTGAAATCGTCGGCCCCGTCGCCATATGCCGGCCATCGGTGTGAGGGCGGACATGGCGGCAGCGCGGCGTGGTTTGATTTGGTGGATGGTCGGATCGCGCGCGTGCATAACGCTGTGCGATTCCATGTTCGCGCTCGCCATTCCCTGGATTGTTCTGTCGGCGACGGGCAGTGTGCTTTGGACCGGCACGGTCGCTTCGGTCGCGCTCGTCGCGCTTCTGGCCGGCTCCCTTGTCAGCCCTTGGTTGGTGCGCCGCCTCGGACCGGAACCGGTCATACAGATCAGCTTTGCAGCCAACATGGCCGGCATGGCGCTGATCGGCTATTGCGTCGCGGTGCAGGGCTTGCCGGTTGCGCTTCTGATCCTGGCGATCGTCATCGAACGGATCACCGATTTGACCGGAAACGTGGCGATCGAGTCGCGGTTTCCCGAACTGGCGCGACATGGCGGTGTACCGCTGCCGAAACTCAATGCGATCAAGGAAAGCCTGATGACAGGCGCAATGATCGTCGGCCCGGCGCTGGCCGGGGTGATGCTCGCGGTTTTCGATCCCGTCGTCACCGTCGTCGTCGCGACCGCGTTCTACGCGGCGGGGATCGCGTTCTTCCAGCCAGTTCGTGCCGTCTACAGGCGGGGTCCGGGCGCTTCGGCCTCGGCACCGTCGATCTTCGGAACGCTGTCCTGGCTGTGGCAACGGCGGCATCTGCGCAGCTTCATCATCCTTCTGGTCCTCGTGATGGCCAGCATCTCAAGCATCGACGATGTCATCCTGCCAGCTTTGATCGACGCGACCACGCAAAACCCCGCTGACATCGGGTGGGTGCTTGCGACCTACGGCATCGCCGCGGTGATCAGCGCCATGGCCTATGCCCGGTTCCACGACCGTGTGCCCGATGCGCTCGTCACCCGGATCGGCATTGCCGGTGTCGCATTGTTCTTTGCCGGTCTGGCCATGCCGATCTCGGTCGGCCCGTTTCTTGCCGTCACATTTGTTGCCGGGCTTCTGTCCGGTGCGCTCGGCCCGATCATCGACACGCGCTTTCTGACCGACACGCCGGCGTCGCGGCGCCTGCCGATGCTGGCCGCGCTCGGCGTTCTGGCGATTGGCGCGGCACCATTGATGGTCGTGCTGCACGCCGCCATGATCGACCGTTTCGGCGTCGAGCCCTTGGCCGCTGCCATTGCCGGGCTGCTGCTGCTCAGCCTTCTGCTGCCGCTTGACAGGCGCGCCTGATGGCCGGGCGCTTCCATCAAAGTGTGAATCGCTCTAGCGTCCGCCGCGAACCAGACGGAGGACGCACATGGCCCTGGACGGCAAGATCGCAATCGTGACCGGCGGTGCGCAAGGCATCGGCTACGGCATCGCCAAGCGCTTCCTGCAAGACGGGGCGCGGGTCGCAATTGCCGACCTCGACAAGGCCAAGGGCGAGGCGGCGGAAGAGGCGCTGTCGGAGCTGGGCGATGTCCAGTTCGTGGCCACCGATGTCGGCAGCCGGCTGGACGTGCACAACATGGTCGCCGCGGTCACCGAGACCTGGGGCGACATCGATGTGCTGGTCAACAATGCCGGCATCGTCCACGGCGCCGATTTTCTCGAGGTTACCGAGGCCGACTTCGACCGCGTCCTGCGCGTCAACCTGAAAGGCGCGTTTCTGTGCGGCCAGGCGGTCGGCCAGTTCATGGCCGACAAGGTCAGGGAGGGCGGCCCGGCGGGCGCGATCGTCAATATGAGCTCGATCAACGGCTCGGTGGCGATCCCCAACCAGGTGCCCTATTGCGTCTCAAAGGGCGGCATCAACCAGCTTACCAAGGTGATGGCGCTGTCGCTGGCGCCCTACGGCATCCGCGTCAACGCGGTCGGGCCGGGCTCGATCATGACCGAGATGCTCGCTTCTGTGAACGCCGATCCGGCGGCGCGCAACCGCATCCTTTCGCGCACGCCGCTGCTCAGGATCGGCGAAACCAGCGAGGTGGCGGCGACCGTGGCGTTTCTTGCCTCCGGCGAAGCCAGCTACATTACCGGCGAGGTGCTGCACGCCGATGGCGGGCGGCTGGCGCTCAACTATGTGGTGGACGTGCCGGACGAAGAGTAAGGGCTGCCAACGCTCCTGACAGAATGCTGTCAGTTGGACCATGCGATAGCTTCTCCGCCCGATCGGGGGCAACGAGACAAACAGGGAGAAGCGGATATGAGCGGCAAGGGCAACGAACACGCGGTATGCTGGGCGGAGATTCCGGTGACCGACATGGAGCGCGGCAAGGCATTTTATGGCACGGTTCTGGGCATCGAACTGGTGGACAACAATGCCGGACCGAACCCGATGGCTGACTTTCCGACCAGCGACCCGAAGAAAGGCATTGCGGGCCATCTTTATCCCGGCAAGCCGGCGCCCAAGGGCACGGGCAACACGATCCATCTGGTGGCCAGCGACCCGCTCGACCGGGTGATGGAACGGGTCAAGGCGGCGGGTGGCGAGGTGGTTTCACCGGCGATCGACATTCCGGCCGGCAGCTTCTTCTACGCGCACGATCCGGACGGCAATTCGATCGGTCTTTTCAACTTCAAGAGCTGATGGAACGCCTCTAAATTCGTCACCAGGGAGACAGCGGTGAGTGAGAGCAAGCGCATGGGCCTTGTCCTGATCGAGGCGTTCGCGGACTGGGAGTACGGGCTGCTCGCGGCCAGCGCGGTCGCCTGGTTCGGCTGCTCGCTCACCGTTCTGACGCCGGGCGCAGGCATCGTGACCTCGATGGCAGGCGCCAGGATCGCCGGCGAGGCGGCGCTTGAAGGCGCAAAGGCCGAGAGCTACGACGCCTTGGCGCTGATCGGCTCGGATCGTTGGGAACAGGGCGCGGCCACCCCGGCCGATGACCTCGCACGCGATGTCCTTGAGCGCGGCGGCACGGTCGGCGCGATCTGCGGCGGCACTGTGGCGCTTGCAAGGTCCGGCCTGCTCGAGGGCCGCACCCATACCAGCAATGGCCGGAAGTGGCTTCGAGAGGCCGCCGGCTCCTATGCCGGCGCGGAGCACTATCGCGACACGCCGGCAGCGGTGCGCGACGGTCCCGTCGTCACCGCACCGGGCACGGCGCCGGCAACGTTCGCCATCGCCATGCTCGAGGCGATGCTGCCCGGCCGGGCCGAACAGGTCGGCCAGATGCGCGCCATGATGGCAGCCGAGCACGCTGCGGCCGGATGATCCCATGCGACGCGCGGACCGCCTCTTCCAGATCGTTCAGCACCTGCGCGGCGGGCGCCTGACCACGGCGGCGCGGCTCGCCGAGCAGCTCGAAGTGTCCGAACGCACGATCTATCGCGACATTGCCGATCTGCAGTCGACCGGCGTGCCGATCGACGGCGAGGCCGGCGTCGGCTACATCATGCGCGAAGGGTTCGATCTGCCGCCAATGATGTTCACGCGCGACGAAATCGTCGCGCTCGTGGCCGGTGCGCGCATGGTCAGCGCCTGGGGCGGCATCGCCATGGCCCGGGCCGCCCAGGAAGCGCTCGTCAAGATCGAAACGGTGTTGCCCGACACGGCGCGGGCGCGGCTCAAGTCGGTGGAAATCCGCGCGCCGGCCCATCGCATGTCGGCCGAGGAACGCGAAAAGATCGACACGCTCGAACGGGCTTGCGAGGATCGGCTGGTCACCGCGCTCGCCTATACCGATGCGGAGGGGGCTGCGACCGACCGCTCCATCTGGCCGCTGGGTCTCTGGTTCTGGGGCGGAAGCTGGACGGTGATCGGCTGGTGCCTGAAGCGCGAGGATTTCCGCATGTTTCGCATCGACCGGATCGGCACCATGACGCCGACCGGTGCGACCTTCAGACCCGAGAAGGGCAAGACCTTGCGCGACTTCTACGCGCAGATGATCGAATGCGGCGAGGTTCCCAAAGGGTTCGATTTCCTCGGCCCGGGCATATAAGCGGGAACCGTCTGGGCGGCCGACGCGGGCTATTCGGCCGCGACCATTGCCGCCTTTTCGTCAAGCGCGGCAAGCTGGTCCTCGACCCATCCGGCGCGGCGGGTGGCGTCGATGAAGCCGCCGCCCAGAACGCGGGCGCCCGATCCCTCTCCGTCATAAAGCACACAGGCCTGGCCGGGCGAAACGCCGGTTTCGCCGCCGACCAGTTCGACGATCGCCGTGCCGTTTTCGACGAACAGGCGCGCGGGCTTGGGCGGCCGCGTCGACCGTACCCGTGCCAGGAGATCGATGCCGCCTGCGGGCAGTTCGTCGAGCGGTGTCGCGCCGAGCCAGTTGACCTCGCGCAGGACGATGCGCCGCGTGTCGAGCGCGTCCTTTGGGCCGACGATGACGCGCCGCGTGCGGGCGTCGATCCTGACGACATAGAGCGGTTCGCCGGTGGCGACGCCCAGCCCCTTGCGCTGGCCGATCGTGTAATGGAGGACGCCGTCGTGCCGGCCGAGCACGCGCCCGTCCATGTGCACGATCTCGCCGGCCAGCGCCGCGTTCGGGCGCAGCCTGGCGATGACGTCGGCATATTTTCCGTCCGGCACGAAGCAAATGTCCTGGCTGTCGGGCTTGTTGGCGACGACCAGCCCCAATTGTTCGGCCCGGGCGCGGGTCTCGTCCTTGGTCATCGTGCCAAGCGGGAAGCGCAGGAAATCGACCTGCTCCTGCGTGGTGGCGAACAGGAAATAGCTCTGGTCGCGATGGGCGTCGGCGGGCCGGCGCAGCGCGCGGTGCGCGCCGTCGGGCGTCGACAGGATGTAATGGCCCGTCGCCAGACAATCGGCGCCCAGATCGCGCGCGGTCTTCAGGAGATCGGCGAACTTGACGGTCTGGTTGCACGACACACACGGGATCGGCGTTTCGCCGGCGACGTAGCTGTCGGCAAACCGGTCGATCACCGCTTCACGGAAACGGCTTTCATAATCAAGCACATAGTGAGGGATGCCCAGCTCTTCGCAGACCCGGCGCGCATCGTCGATATCCTGGCCGGCGCAGCACGAACCGGTCCGCCGAACCGCCGCGCCGTGATCGTAGAGCTGCAGCGTGATGCCGATAACCTCATAGCCTTCGGCGTGCAGGATCCCGGCGACGACGGAGGAATCGACGCCGCCCGACATGGCAACGACCACGCGGGTGTCTTCGGGCTTCTTGGCGATGTCGAGCGAGTTGCGCATCACGGTCCTTTCGCGCGCAGCATATAGGCGATTGCCGCCGCGAACGCCAATCGCCCGGTGAGCGCTTCGTTTTCACGGATCGTGACACAGTGTAACCGCCGATTGAATCTTACCAATCCCTTAGCGTCACCTTAGGCGTTTTTTAAACGCTGGGGGACTAGTGTGGCCGCTGACGAGGTCGTGTGTGTTGAGAGTAGTATGACCGATCAGATAAGACCCCGAGTGAAATACGTCATCGGTCCAGACGGATCGCCGCTGACGATCAACGATCTGCCGCCGACATCGACCCGCCGCTGGGTCATCCGGCGCAAGGCCGAGGTCGTCGCTGCCGTGCGGGGCGGGCTTTTGAGCCTCGACGAGGCGTGCGAGCGCTACCGGCTGACGGTCGAGGAGTATCTGTCCTGGCAGGCCTCGATCGACGAGCACGGCCTGGCCGGCCTGCGCACCACGCGCATCCAGCAGTATCGCCACTGAACGGGACGCGGCCCGCCGCCTCCCGTCTTTCCAACCAACCCGCGGCGTTCTAAACCCCCCACATGCGTGGATGGCGGCAGTGAACGACCGGGGCTTCAACATCGCATCGCTGATCGTGCTGGGGCTCGTCGTCGCCGTCGTGCTCGGCGTCGTCCTGTTCGGCGGCTAGGACGGCTGTTTCGGCGTCGGCGTTAGAAGCCACGCGGCAACGGCACTGGCCAGCGCCGATCCGGCGAAGAACCACAGACCCGGTTGGCTGATGGCGGTGGCCAGCCCCGACGTGCGGGCCGTGAAGATCGCCAGCGCCACGAGCATCACGTCGAGCATGGACCATTTGGTGAAGATGCCGACCGCGCGGTCGAGCGGGCGCGCCCATGCCGGATGGCGGTCGGGCGGCGTGGCCGCAAGGGCGGCGCTGACATGAAGGGCGGCGATCTTGGCGGCCGGAAAGACGATCGAGGCCAGCGCGATGATCGCGGCGAGCAGCGGATCGCCGCTGTTCCACAGGCCCGCCACCACGTCGATCAGCGAGGGCCGGTCGGTCAGGACAAACAGCCGCTCCATCTCGAGCAGCGGCAAGGTAATCCCGAGCGCGAGGCAAAAGGCGGCGGCCGCCAGCAGCAATCCGGTCAGGGCAAGCTTCATGCCCAAGCGATAGAGGCGGGCAGGGCCGGCTGCAACCGCCGGCCCCAAATGTCAGCCGATCATGGCCTGCCGGTCATAGGCGCTGGTGCGCGCCGACTGTTCCTCGGCGACGCGGCGCGCCTCGCGAACGTCCAGTTTTTCGGCCTTTTGCAGCTCCGCCTCGGCGTCCATCAGGGCCGCCTCTGCGGCATCCTTTTGCGACTGCAGGTCCCTGATCGAGTTGAACAGATTGTCGCGCCGGGTGCGCGCCGCCTTGGCAAAAGTCGGATAGGCGAAGTGATCGACATCGGTGATGCCGCTCTTCTTCTCCTCGTTCTGGATCTGGACGTCCAGTTCGCCGGCCATGCGCTCGAATTCGGCAATCATGGTTTCGAGCTGGTTCACCTGGCGATGCTTCTCGGTCACCTGGAACTGTTTGACCCTGATCAGGCTGTCTTTCGGCTTCATTACTCAATACTCCAACCATAAAGCCGGGCAGGGCCCGGTGACGCGGGACGCAGCCGCCAATCCCGCTCACAGATACGGGATTGGTAACACTTCGTTTACGTCCTGCATTAATGATAGGCGCTAACCTTTAAGGGCGGGTAAACCGACCCGCCGCCCAAGGCGGCAATGGTGCCGACATCGGTTTGTGGAATCCAATGATTGGGTTACCGGGAGTTCCTGACAGATTGATTCAGGTTCCCGACGCAAAAAATGTGTGAAAATCAATCATTTCGAGGCGGTGATTAATCTGCTGAGTGATCTTGCATTTCCGGAACAGGTTTTGTTAACCATTTGGATGCAGGGTGATTTGCGCGATTGTGGGCAAGCCGGGACGGGCCACCGCACGCTTTCGAACTCGTCAAGGGGATAAAAATGCGTGTTTTGCTGATCGAGGACGACAGTGCGATCGCACAAAGCATCGAGCTGATGCTCAAGTCCGAGAGCTTCAATGTCTACACCACCGATCTGGGCGAAGAGGGCGTCGACCTCGGCAAGCTCTACGATTACGACATCATCCTTCTGGACCTGAACCTGCCGGACATGTCGGGCTATGAAGTGCTGCGCACGCTGCGCCTGTCGAAGGTCAAGACGCCGATCCTCATCCTGTCGGGCATGGCAGGCATCGAGGACAAGGTGCGGGGCCTGGGCTTCGGCGCCGACGATTACATGACCAAGCCGTTCCACAAGGACGAACTGGTCGCGCGCATCCACGCCATCGTGCGCCGATCGAAGGGCCATGCCCAGTCGGTGATCACCACGGGCGACCTCGTCGTCAATCTGGACGCCAAGACCGTGGAGGTCGGCGGGCAGCGGGTGCACCTGACCGGCAAGGAATACCAGATGCTGGAGCTGCTCTCGCTGCGCAAGGGCACAACGCTGACCAAGGAAATGTTCCTCAACCACCTCTATGGCGGTATGGACGAGCCGGAACTGAAGATCATCGACGTCTTCATCTGCAAGCTGCGCAAGAAGCTCGATGCGGCGTCCGGCGGCGTCAACTATATCGAGACCGTGTGGGGTCGCGGCTACGTGCTGCGCGATCCCGAGCCCGCCCAGATGGCCGAAACCGGCTGACACGCGGTTTTCTCCCGACCAACAAAAAAGCCCGGCCATGCGCCGGGCTTTTTGATGTGCGCAATCGCATGCCTCTCAGGCGGCGGCGGCCGTCACCTGTTCGAAACGCGACAGAAGCTGTGCCCGGTCGAACGGCTTGAGCAGATAGTCGTCGGCGCCGGCGCGCTTGGCCTTGGTCATGCACACAAGGTCCATCTCGATCATGGCAACGATGACAACCGGTTCGGCGCCGCCTTCCATCTGGCGCAGCGCGCGGATGAACTCGACCAGTTCCATATCGGCCGGGTCGGCCTCAACGATGATCGTGTCGGGCATCTGCGCGTCGCACATGGCCAGTGCCTCCGCGGCCGTTTCGGCTTCGATGATGGAACGGTCGTCAGCGCCAAGAATGCGCTTGGAGACCTTGCGGACGACGGCCGATTTCTCAACGATCATGCAGCGTGACATTGTCACCCCCGACTCGTGTTGTTCGGGGACGGTTCTATCACCGCCGGTTTGCCATCGGCTTAAGCGCCGTGGTTTACGCCGGCATAACGCAACCGGTAAAATCCGGCGCAATCGCCGATCGGAGCCTATCGCGCCGTATAGGTGATGGCGTCGTCGCTCATCTCGGCGGTAACGGTCATGCCCGCCTCGTTGGCCAGCAGCAGCGTGTAGTAGAACTGCACGGAATGGGCATCGATCGGCTCGTCGTCGAACCGGCCGTCGAGGAAATCGGCGAATTTCTGCGGAATGCGCATCAGCTTGCCGGCCGCGCGCAGCGTGATGACGGGCCTGTCGCCGCCGGTCTGCATGGCGCAGTCGAGCGTACCGCCGCGCGGGATCGAGCCATTGGCGACAAGGAGGAGGTTGAGCACCAGCTTGACCTGGTTCTTGGGCAGCAACGCCCGCTCGGCGGTCCAGGTGAAGTCGGCCTTTTCGCCCTTCATGAAGGCCAACGCGACAGCCTGCGCGTCTCCGGTATCGATCTCGACGCCCGCCGAGCCGGCCGCGCCGAAGGCGATGCGGGCGAATTGCAGGCGTGCCGAGGCGTTGACCGCGCTGGTGCGGATCAGGTCCATGGCGTCCTCGTCGGCGCCGCCATCGTCGAGCAGTTCAAGACCGTTGTTGATCGCGCCGACCGGCGAGATGATGTCGTGACAGACACGGCTGCACAGGAGCGAAGCCAGTTCCGATGGCGCAAGGTCTTTGAGTTGGTGCATTTTACGATCCGGAATCTCTTGAAGGAATCATGGCCCCGCCCCCGGGACGGAGGTTAGCGGGCAGGCTGGGTAGGGGCAATGGTGCGGGCGGCAACCGCAGGCATTGCTTAACAAGGCGTTGCTTAACAAAGCGGAAACCAGAATTCCCTAAAGTTTGAGCAATGAGCGGCCGCGCCAAGGGCGCGCCCGAATTGGCGGTCACGCTGGTCGTGACGTCAACCAATTGCCAGGAGGTCATCCATGAACGCGATCGCAACCCGGTGGGCATCCGCCGAAGAGACGATGCGTCGCCTTGCCATGACGGTGCTGGGCGCGCTGGCCGTTGCCGCGGCGCTGATCTTCGCCGCACCGGCGCATGCGCAAAATGCCCAGGCGCAGCCGAGCCCCTACGGTCTCGAAGAGGTGGTGGCGGCGGGCCACGGCTTCTTCGGTTCGACATCGGGCGCCATCGCCACGGCGATCGAGCGCGCCTTTTCCATGTACGGCCTGCCCAACGGCTACATTCTGGGCCAGGAAGCCGGCGGCGCGTTCGTCGGCGGGCTGACCTATGGCGAAGGCACGCTCTACACCAAGAATGCCGGCGACCACAGCGTCTTCTGGCAGGGACCGTCGCTGGGCTGGGATTTCGGCGGCGAGGGCGCGCGCACGATGATGCTCGTCTATCACCTGCCGTCGGTCGACAATCTTCAGGGCCGCTATGGCGGCGTCGCCGGCTCGGCCTATCTGGTCGCCGGCGTTGGCATGCACGTGCTCAAGCGCAACAATGTGCTGCTGGTGCCTGTGCGCACCGGTGTCGGCGCCCGGCTCGGCGTGTCTGTGGGCTATCTGAAGCTGACCAACCGACCGACCTGGAACCCGTTCTGACAGCGAGGCCCTGACGGGGTCCGCCCTGTCGATTGGCGCCACGCTGGATTGTCGCGCCGATCCGTGGCAGACCGGCCCGCAGCAATCGGCACGCGGGTGAGACTGGTCCCTTGATCGAAGCGGCTCTTTACATCGCAACAGGGTTTCTGGCGGCCGTTCTGGCGGCCATGATCGTTGCTCCGGCGATCTGGCGCCGCGCCGTCTATCTGACCCGCAAGCGCATCGAGGCGTCCGTGCCGCTGACGGTCAGCGAGTTGCAGGCGGACAAGGACCGTCTGCGCGCCGAACACGCCGTCGCCGAAAAGAAGCTCGACGTGGCGCTGCGCAAGCAGCGCGACCTCTCGACACGGCAGGCCGCCGAGATCAGCGACATGAAGGCGACCTTGAAGGACAGGGACGCGTCGATTGCCGAGCGCGATGCGACGATCGGCGATCTGACCGGGCAGCTGGACGCGACACGCGAGGAACTGGGCGGCACCCGGGCCGATCTGGAGGCGACGCGGCTCGAACTGAACACCACCAATGCGGCGCTCAGCGCGCGCGCGGCCGAACTGGAAAGCACGGCGCGCCTGCGGGCCGAAGCGGAAAAGCAGGCCGCCGCAGCCGCCCAGGCCCTTGCCGATCAGCAGACACGCTATGGCGCGCTGGAAGACCGTCTGGGGGAGACCCGCGAAAAGCTGCGCACCCAGCAAGGCAAGGCGCGCGACAGCCGCGCCGAAGCGCGCCAGACCGCCGAACTGCTGAAAACCGAGCGCGCCAAGTCGGCCGAGATGGACACCCGGCTCGAACGCGCCATCGCGCGCGCCTCCGATCTGGAAGACAAGCTTGCGCGTCGCGAAAAAGAAATTGCCCGGCTGCGCGAGGCCCACTCGGGCGAGGAAGCCGATCTGCAGGAACTCGAGCAGCGCGCGCTCGATGCCGAGCAGGAGCGTGCCGCGCTCGAAGAGGAACTGGGCGACCTGACGGTGCGCGTCGCACGCATCACCAAGCAGTTGGACGGTCAGGAGCCGGAGGCGGTGATCGGCGCGCGCGATGTGAAGATCGCGCAGCTCGAAGCGGATCTGAAATCCGAACGCAAGCGCGTCAAGGCGCTGACCGAGCAGTTGGAAAAGCACGAAGCGACCTCCGCCGATGAGGGCGAAGCCGCGCTGCGCGACGAAATCGGCGCGCTGGCCGCCGAGATCGTCCATATGGCATCGCTGCTCGAGGGCGAGGGCTCGCCGATCCCCGATCTTGTCGCCGACGCCGACGATGGCGCGCCGCAGGGCACGGTCAGCCTCGCCGCGCGCGTGCGGGCATTGCAGGCCAAGGCACGGCGCGGAACGGGCGCCCCGCCGCCCGTTGGCGAGAACGGCAAGGCGGCGGAAACGGACGCGGTGTCATCCTGACGCCGGTCCGGTGCGCGCATTGCGCACATGATGCAGGACCAGTGCCGCGCTTGTCGCCACATTGAGGCTGTCGAACCCGTTGGCCATGGCGATGCGCAATGTCTGCGTCCGGTCCATGACGCGATCGGGCAGGCCCGGTCCTTCCGTTCCCAGGACAAGCGCCGCCTTTGCGGGCGGTTCCCAATGCTCGAGTGCCGCATCGCCGCGGGGCGACAGGCCGGCCAGGGCGAAGCCGTTTGTCTCAAGCCAGTCGAGCATTGCGTCGGCATGGCCGAAACGATGCCATGGCACGGTCAGCACGGCGCCGACCGAGACGCGCAGCGCCTTGCGGTAGAGCGGGTCGCAGCTTTGCGCGTCCATCAGCACCGCATCGGCGCCAAGCGCCGCCGCGTTGCGGAAGATCGCCCCCATATTGTCGTGGTTGGCGATTTCCGACAGGGCAACCACCGTTCGCCAGCGCCGCGCAGTGTCCGGTTCCGGTGCGGCATCGGCATCGTCGCGCCGAAGACCGACCGCCAGAACGCCGCGATGCATCGGAAAACCGGCAATGGCGTCGATGACGTCGGACGATGCGACATAGACGCGCGTTTTCGCCGGCAGCATGCCGAGAATGTCCGCCACGCCGGCAAACCGGTTTTCGAGGATCAGGGCGCTTTCGATGCCGAAACGCCGTTGCCCCGCCAGGACGCGCAGCACGCTCGTCCCCTCGGCGATGAAGCGCTTCTGATGGCGCACCAGGTCCCGCTCGCGGATGCCGCGATAGGCCGCGATGCGCGGATCGTCCGGATCCACGATCTGTAGCGGTCTTCTTGCGTCCGTCATGGGGTGCGGTCGGCACCATGCATGAGAAGATCGTCCACCACGCTGCCCGACACACCGTTCGAGAGGGGCGTGAAGTCGCCATGGTCGAGCATGGCGCGGGTCGCGTCGATCATCAGCTTGTGCGTGGCGCGCGCCATTGCAGAACCGATCGACACGCGCCTCACGCCGGCTTCGGCGAACTGCTGCAGGCTCACCGATGTGAAGGAGCCGGCGGCCAGCGCGTTGAACGGTTTCGTCACCGAGGCGACGATGCGCCGGAGCGCGGCCATGTCCGGCGGCAGCGGCGCGTAGAGAAGATCCGCACCGGCCCCTTCGAACGCGCGCAGACGGCGGATTGCCTCTTCGGTGTCGTAGTGACCGTTCATGATGCCGTCGGCGCGGGCGCAGAAGACGAACGGCCGGCCGAGTGCCCGCGCGGCGGCGCAAGCAGCGCGCACCCGTTCGACGGCGAGGTCAAACGGATAGGGCGGGTTGCCGCCGACCATCTGCGTGTCCTCGATCGAACAGCCCGAAAGCCCGGCTTCGCCGGCAAGCCGCACCGTTTCGGCAACGCCATCGGAATCGTCGGCAAAGCCGTTCTCGAAATCGCCCGAGACCGGCAGGGGCGTTGCCGCGATCAGGTCCTGGGCATGGGCGAGCGCCTCGTCGCGGGTCACCCGGCCCCCGTCCGGCTTGCCGAGCGTGAAGGCGTGGCCGGCGCTGGTCGTCGCCAGGGCCCTGGCGCCGCAGGCGGCCATGAGCCGCGCGGAGCCCACGTCCCACGGATTGGGAATGATGAAGCAGCCCGATGCGTGCAGGGCTTCGAAACCGGCATGCCGTTCGGCCAGTGCGTTCATGGCATCAATCCTCCATTGCGCGGGCCGCATCGGCCATCTGTTTGAGCACCTTGCGCAGATCGCCCGCGCGCTGCAGCGGCTCAGGGTAGAAGATTCGCGCCCGTTCGTCGCCATCGCCCAGATCCATGCCTTCTGAATCGATGGTCAGCAACTGCCAGCCGCCGGGTCTTTTGCGCGCCAGCTTCTGCGCGTAGAGCGCGATGGCCTCGGCATGGTCGGCATTCATGTGGACGACCGCGCCCTGTTCGAGCGCTGCCGTCCCTTCGATATCGCCGGCGAGCGCCAGATCGGCCGCCGTCAGCTCATAGGCCTTTCCGAACCCGCCATTGAGGCTTGCCGAATGCACATTAAGCCGGAAGAAGGCGAAGTCTCCGAAATCGGCATAGGCCGCGGCCTTGGGATGGCGCGCCAGATGCCGGCGCCGGATGCGCGCATGGTCGCCGGAACCGCGCGCGACCCGCGCACCGACCGTGCGCAGCGTGATGCGCGGATGGGCCAGCGGGTCGCCCTTGCCCGGCTCGCCGATCAGAAGCGCACATTGTGGCGCCCGATCAAGGGCGGCCATGTGCGGCGACAGGGCCGAGATCAGGATCACCGGCGTGCCGTCGAAATCGGTGGAAAGCTGCACCCGGCTGACACCGGGAAAGCCGTCGTCCGAGGGGTGGACGGCCAGCGCGGCGTGGCGGGCGGTCGCAATCAGCGTCTTGGCGAGGCGGATCGCCTCGCCGTCGGTCTCGCGCAGCACGCTTTTCTTTTCCGCCTCGCCCATCGTCACCCGCCGCTTGCCTGTTGAGAACGCCGTCCAATGCGTGGCACGGCGCGGCCCCGTGGTCTATCCCTTCTGGCGACCGGCAGGCAAAGCGACGAAACGGTGCGGCGATGGCCAAGCTCTATTTCCACTATTCGGCAATGAACGCCGGCAAGTCGACCATGCTGCTGCAGGCCTCGCACAATTATCGCGAACGGCACATGACGACGCTCCTGTTCACGGCGCGGCTCGACGACCGGGCGGGTGAGGGGCGCATCGCCTCGCGGATCGGGCTGGGCGACGAGGCACTGACCTTTGCGCCCGATGACGATCTGTTCGCCATCGTGCGCGACCACGCCGAAAACGCGCCGGTGCATTGCGTCTTCATCGACGAGGCGCAGTTTCTCACCGAAGACCAGGTCTGGCAGCTGGCGCGGATCGCCGACCGGCTGGGCGTACCGGTCATGGCGTACGGCCTGCGCACGGACTTTCAGGGCAAGCTGTTTCCCGGCTCGCTGGCGCTTCTGGCGATCGCAGACGATCTGCGAGAGGTGCGCACCATCTGCCGCTGCGGCCGCAAGGCGTCGATGGTGGTGCGGCTCGGGCCGGACGGCAAGGTTGTGCGGGAAGGCGATCAGGTCGCCATCGGCGGCAATGACCGCTACGTGTCGCTGTGCCGGCGCCACTGGGAGGAAGAGATGGGCCGCATCGACGCCGAGGACATGATCGGCTTTACCGCCCGGTGATCGTGCCCCGCGCTTGACGCAAGGCCGACTTTCAATTGTCATCACACCAACTTATATGCGGCGTGAAGTCGCTCAGAGGGGTTGGTCCATGGCAAGCTTGCAGAATTTCGATTCCGAGATCGAACGCACCAAAGAGGCGGTCGAGCAGATGCAGACGCGGATCGAGCAGTCGAGCGACGTGCTCGACCGGTTCGCCAAGGCGGACGCGGCCATCGGCGACGCCGATTTCGACATCGAAAACGCCCGCATCCAGGACGTGCTCAAGCAGCAATCGGTGATGGAAGCCAACATTGCCGACCTGATCATCGGGCTCGAGGACGCGACCAACGTGTTCGGCCAGGAATTTGAGTCGATGAAGTCGTACACGACCTGGGAGAGCATTGTCGGCATGTTCTCCAAGCAGCGCATGCAGCGGATGCGCTCGGAGCGGGTGCGCAACATGTCGCTGGCCGGCAATCTGCAGGAGCTGTTGACCAAGTCGGACACGATCGTCGGCATTCTCGACGGCCAGCGCACCATCCTCGACGAGCGCTATGAGACCTCCGAGGCGAGCCTCCGGCAGGTGATCGACCGGCGCACGGGCACGATGGAACAGCTCGAAAAGACGCAGGAGCGGATCGAGGAACTGAACCCGATGCTGCTCGACATCGAAAACCAGATCGCCGCCTCGACCAACCAGAAGGAACGGTCCGAACTGGAAGGCAAGCGGTCCGAACTTGCGACCGAATACAATGAAATGCAGGCGCGCGAGCAGACGCTGCTCGCCGAGAGCCAGACGCTGGAACGCTACACCTCCATGTTCCAGACGTTCGTCGACTCGCTCAACAATCAGAAGGCGGCGCAGTCGACGCTGATCAACAAGCTGACCATCGACACCGAACAGCGCATCGTCCTCTACAAGGCGCTCGAGGATTCGCTGAAGACCGCCGCCCAGCAGGATGTCGCCCACAAGATCAACACGCTGGGCAGCCAGGTGGACACGGCTGCCGAAACGACGATGGCCGGCATCGGCGCGGCGGCGCAGAGTCACATCGGCGACCTTCTGGAAATGCATGAAGGCAACATGGCCGCGACGCAGGACATCCAGCGCCGCAAGAAGCTGGCGGACGACGCGTTCGCGCGGCGGTTCGAAGAGGTGCTGAAAAAGCACAACGCCGCCAACTATGTTCAGCCGTAAGGCCGCGGGAGGGCGCCGGTGAGCCGGGCCACCCACGCCGCCGCCAGTCCGGTCCTGCGCTATTTCAGTTCGATCGGGGCCGCGCTCGACGGGCTGGACGTGTTCCTGCGCGACGACAATTCGCCGCTTTACCAGCATGAGTTGGTGGCGCGCACCGTCGTGCCTTATCTCGCGCGGCTCGCCGCCTCGTTCGACAGCTGGCGCAACCGGCTCGATTTTTCCGACAAGTTCCGCATTTCGCGCGCCGACAGCGGATTTCCGGTCTATCAGAACGTGCTTGAGCTGGAAAAGGACCGGCGCTCGGCGGAAAGCCGGCTCGACGCCATTCCCGATCCCGAGACGCTGCGTGCCGACATGGCCGACTTCATCCTGCGTCACAAGGCGTTCCCGAAGGAATTGCAGGACCGGCTGGCCGAGCGGCTCTATCTCGAGACGATCAGGGACGGCTCCTTCTTCACGCCGTTCGTTTTGCCCGAGACGATCAAGGTCTCTGTGAACCCGAAGACGGGGCGGCCCTTCTATGTCACCCATTGGGGCGTCTTCGACGGGTCGGCGACGCTGCCGATGATCTATTCGGTGGTGGTCGAGGATTCGACGCCCGACATGGTGCAGACCCTGGTCGGCAAGGACGGCAAGCTGAACCGGGACGTGGACATCCCGCTGCCGGTGGGCGGGCTTCTGAACCCGGCGCTGGCACGCGCCTTCGACCAGTGGGCCGAGGCCAATTCGGCCTTTTCGCTGACGCCGGCGACGGTCGCCGCCAACATGGACGAGCAGTTCGAGACGCTGCATCCCAAGCAGCTCCGGCGCATCGTGCTGGGGCCGTTCTACTCGGCGGGCATCACGCAGAACAATGACACGGTCTCGGCGATCCTGGACGAGGTCGGCGAAGCGGAAAACGCCTGGCTCCTGAGCTGGACGATCCAGGACATCTATTCGAAGCACGAGCGGCCCGGCCGCAAGGGGCTGTGGTCATCGTCGCCGCCGCGCGAGGAATTCCACATCGAGACCGCCGATCTGGAAGCCGCACGCATGGGGGTTTCCTCGTTCGAAAAGCATGCGCTGATCCCGCACGAGGCCTATCAGGCGCTCTATGCGGCGGGCCAGACCGATGCGGTCTTTGCCGGATACAAGACGCACATCGTCTCCGGGGGGCACGTGATTTCCGATGTGTGAGCGGCGCGATAACTGCCCTGCGACGATTGGGGCTTTGCGATGAAGCCGGCACACACACCGATCCCGAACCGTCAGCGCGCCAATGCCAGGCGCATGCGCAGCCAGATGACCGAAGCGGAAAAGACGCTGTGGCATGAACTGCGCGCGCATCGACTGATGGGGCTCGGTTTTCGTCGCCAGTACCCAATCCGGCAGTTCATAGTTGATTTTGCTTGCCCGGAGCACCGTCTGGTCATTGAACTGGATGGGTCCCAGCACGGCTGGGCAGGTGTTGCCGCCGCCGATGCAGCGCGTAGCGCTGACTTGCAGGCGGACGGTTGGACAGTTGTCCGATTTTGGAATGATGATGTGCTGGCGGACGTGGACGGCGTTTGTCGCCATATCGTGGCAACGATCAACGAGAAAAGGGCGGCGTCCGATGGGTGACTTGTCTCCCGACTACCCCCCTCTGTCCCTTCGGGACATCTCCCCCACAAGGGGGGAGAATGGCTTGTGCGCCGGCTCGATGAGCCGAACTCTCCGTCCGAACCGAAGCGATCAAAGCATGCTCCACTCTCCCCCCTTGTGGGGGAGATGTCCCGAAGGGACAGAGGGGGGTGTGGTGCAAGGAGCATGAATATGGACACCGGCCTGACGCAGATCGACGAAAAGGACATCGAGAAGCACCGCGCCACAGCGCAGTCGCTGGTCACGCGGTTCGTCGTCATGGAACGCACCGACGGGCGCTCGTCCACGCAACTGGCCGGGACCGGCCGGCGGTTCGTCTCGACGGTTTCGACCGGCGGTACGCGGCGTACCCGCGAGGTGGAACTGGCCAGGCAGATCGGCGCGATCCGCGCCGACGACCAGATGCTCTCGCCGGCGCAGCATGGTCTTTTGTATCGCGCGCGGCGCGGCGCGGCGATCGCGCTGGCCGTCTCGGACATGTTCGCCCGGCAGACCGATCTCGAGAGCCTGAAGGCACGCAATGCCACCGCGCCTTTGGAAGGCGACGATGCCAACCGGTTTCGGGCGCTGCTGGGCGCCTCGGCCTATGTGTCGGCCTTCGCGTTCGCCGCCTATCTGCTCGCCATGCTCGAAACCGACACCGAGCCGGGCGAAGACCTGTCCGAGCCGGACTATGATTTCGACACGCCGCAGGATGCGGTCAAATCCGTGCTGGCCGGACTGGCCGCCGCGATCGAGGGCGCGCCCGACGATGTCGCGATGGGCCAGCGGGCCAAGGCGTTCGCGCGCGTCACCGTCGAAGGGCTGTTGCAGCGCAAGGGCCGGTTCGAGGCGCTCGGCGCTTTCGAGGACAGCCATGTGCGCATCGAAAAGGACGATTTCACGCTCGACGGGTTCGACGTGGCACCCGGCGCGCGGCGCAAGCCGCTGACGATGACGTTCAAGAAGCCCGAGGAGATCATCGGCAACCACATCGCCAAGTATCAGGCGATGAAGCTGGCCAAGATGCTGGTATGCCACGATTTCCAGCGCGGGCTGAACCCGTTCGTCGAACTGGGCGGGTTCCTGTTCACCTTCATCGGCGACGGTGCGCCGGGGACGGGCAAGACGATCATGATCCAGATGATCGCCGGGCTGGTCAACGATTACTGCCAGGTCGCCGGCTATCCGTTCCATTACGAGAATTTCGGCGTCGACCAGATTTCGTCCTACCAGGGCAAGTCGGGTCAGAACTGCAAGCAGTTCGTCTCCAACGTGCTCGATCCCAAGGCGATCGGCTTCGGCACCATCGACGATATCGACCAGGTGGCGGCGCGCCGCTCCGACGATCGTGCGTCCGCCGGCCAGCAGGAGGTGACGGCGGTCCTGATGGAGAGCTTTGCCGGCGCGATGACGGTGGTGCGCGGCAATTGCTCGTTCGGCATGTTTTCCAACTACCCCGAGAACGTCGATGATGCGCTGCGCCAGCGGGCCGGTGCGCGCTGGCTGGTCGACGGGCCGCAGACGCGCAACGACTATATCGACATCTTCCACCTGCTCGCCGGAAAGAACCATGCCATTCCGCTGGGCGATCACGAGCTGTACGCCGACCAGCAGATCCGCGACGCTGTCCGGGCGGCCTATGAAGGCCACGACCGGCCGGCCGAGGACGGGCTGATGACCATCTACGACCGGTTCATCGAGACCCATGGCGCGCCCAAGACCATCGCCGACATCGGCACCTATCTGCACATGATCAAGGAGGCCGAGCCGCGCTTCACCGGCCGGGCGATCAAGAACGTCACCGATGCGATCAAGATGCGTGCGATGGACATCGAACTGCCCGACGCATGGTTCGAAACGCCCGAGACCTTCCTGCACAAGCCCTATGACGAGAAGCTGGCGATGATTTCCGAACTGCGCGAGCCGTTCACCATCGGCATGGTGATGCAGGAGATCAACCGCTACGCCGATTCCGAGTTCCGCTATTCGGACAAGGCCGACGATGCGGCCGTCGCCGAGATCATCCGCCGCCAGCGCCAGACCGAACGCGCCGCCCGCGAGATCACCGAGCGGAAGGAGAAGGGGATTTGGGAGGGGTGAGGCGGTACCATCTTGTGATTGGTTGCTCGTGCACATAAACTCTAGCCACAATGGCCAGAATGGAGGTCAGTCATGGACGAGATCGGAATTCTCGACGCGCGCAACAATCTCAGCGCGCTTGTCGAGCGCGTCGAGAAGGGTGACGAGGTGATCATTACCCGTCACGGAAAGCCGGTGGTCAAGATGGTTGCGGTCGAGCCCGCAGACGAAGAAGAGCGCCGCAGACGGGCGCGAGAGGCGATCAAGGCGATCCGCGAAATGCGCAAGGAGGTCAAACCGCTTGGCGACATCACGATCAAGGAACTGATCGAAGAGGGCCGCAGGTATTGAGCGTCGTCGTGGATTGTTCGGTCACGCTGTCCTGGTATCTGGACGACGAGACGGAACCGCTTTCGATCCTCATCGAGGACCATGTGGCTGAACATGGCGCGGTCATTCCCTTCCATTGGCACGCCGAAATGGCCAATGGCCTGCTTATGGCGGTGCGGCGTGGACGCATTGCCTACGGGTTCATTCGGCGTGCGTTTGCCCAGTTCGAAGAGTTGACAATCGTCATCGACGATGAAAGTCGGCATGCTGCAAAGGACGCCGCGATATCGCTGGGCCAGGAGCATCGATTGTCGGTCTATGACGCGCTCTATCTGGAAACTGCGATGCGTCGCGGACTGCCCTTGGCGACCTTCGACAAGGCGCTTCAAAGGGCGGCCCAAGTCGCTGGCGTGCCGATTTTCCAATCGGCAAACCCGTGACATTTCCGAGCGCGACGGCCCTGCTCATCAGCGCGTTGTTATCGGGCTGACCTACCCCAGAATCTCCCGCTCGGCCGCCTGCGCGATCAGGCCGGACCGGGTCATCTTGCGCTTGGACGCTTCGGCGTCGATGGCGTCCAGCAGCCCCTTGTTCAGGGTGATGTTCACGCGCGTCGTCTTGTTGGTGTTGGCGATATGCGGGACGGCAATCAGATAGGCGCCAGCGGCGAGTTCACTGGCAATGCCGGGATCGGCGGTCAGCGCCTCGAGGTCGCGCGAGTGCGGCGCTTCCGGCACATCATCGAGATAAAGTTCGATGGCTTCCATCGCATTGGGAATAATGTCGTCCTGCGTGTCGGCGGCGGAAAAGCAGCCGGGCAGGTCCGGGAAGCTGATCCCGTAGGCGCTTTCCGCATCCTTGTGCACCAATGCGAAGTAATGGGTCATCTGTTTTGGTCCTTCAGCCAACCCGTCTGTTTGGCAATCGCGCGCGCCGTACCCTTGGGCAAATCCTTCTTCGGATGTGGCACGACAAGCATCACCGAGCCTTTGCGGAACTTGTGGTGCGACCCGCGAACCGCTACCAGTTCAAAGCCTTCCTTTTCGAGGCGGGCGATGATCTTGCGTGAATTGGTTTCCAGCACGGGGCGCCTCGTTCGTGCACACTTATATACACACTCCAAGGCTCATTGCCAAGCACCGATGCCATGAAACGCCTTTATGAAAACGCGCTGATCTATGGCCGGCTGTTCACGGTCGACCGGCCGCATCTGGTCCAGCGCTACAACAAGGCGCTTGAGGCCTTCCGCCTGCCGCCGACAAAGCTCGACCGCTTCGACATCGACCGCACCGGCTTTTCGCCGCAGGTGGCCGAGGAGCTTGGCGATTTCGACTATCTGGACCCGGCGGGCATCAACCGGCGCTTCATCATCCTGACACCGGGGCAGGCGAGCCTGCCGGTCGTCCACACGCGCTTTTCCAACACCGGCGGGCTGATGCATGAATTCTACACCGCCAATGCCCGCGCCATCCACGCGCTGACGATCAAGGACGTCATCTATGGCGAGATCGAAGACAATGTGTCGGCGATCGAGGACATCGAGGACCTTCTGTCGATCGAGCAGGTGCAGTTCAAGGTCCTGTCGGCGGAGAACGTTCTTGCCAAGGCGGCCGAGCTGCGCACCCTCGTTGACCGGCTGAAGACCGAGCCCGACGCCTGGCGCGACGATGCGATGCTCGAACAGATGGTGACGCTCGCCCAGACAACCGGCGACATCCGCTCGAACCGGCTGGTGCCCGACCAGGTCGTCTTCCGCCATTCGGCCTTCTGGACATCGCATTTCGGCGGCACCTACGTGTTCGTCGACGACAAGATGACGACCGTGATCTGCGATGCCGACGCGCCGGGTTTTCGGCGGTCCCGTCCCTGGCAGGTCAGCTATCTGGACATTGGCGACCATCGGCGGGTGTTCGATTTCCTGTCGCGTTCGGGCCGGATCGACTTGCCGAGCGCCTCATGGCTAGAGGGCGGCGGCTTCATCGATCACCGGGCCGATCTGGCGCTCAGGGGGCTGGTGCATGCGATCGATCCGGATGCCGATCTGACCGCCGCTGACCCCGTCTGGCTGCAGACCTTCGTGTCGCGCAACGCCGGTCCGATCCGCGAGGACGGCACCTATCCGTTCCTCAATTCCGCCCGGCGGGAACTGGCGCGCACCGGCCGCATCGACATTCGCGACGTGCCGCACGCACTTCGCTTCCAGATCGTCCGCGGCAAGCCCGACCATCACGACGCCTGGCTGACCAACCGTTTGATCAGCGAATATGTGCCGCGCGATTTCGTGACGCTGTACGTCTTCAACAAGCAGCGCTTTTATGCCGAGTACGAGACTTGGGATGACCGTTTTCGCGGCTTCGTTGTGGACACGCTGAAAAACACCTATCTGACGGACAAGGCCGGCCTGCGCGCCCGGCTGTTCGGACTTGATTGATTGATCTGAGGAGCCCAGCCGATGCTTGATCCCATCATCGCCTTCTTCCGGCGCATCTTCGAGGCGATCGGCCATGGCATCGGCGTCGCCATCGGCTGGCTCTTGTGGCCGTTCCTTGCCTTCTGGGCGTGGCTCGGCGGGCGCGGCTGGATCATCAAGATCCCGGTTTTCGCCATCCTGCTGGGCCTGATCGCCGGCTATGGCTATCTGTTCTACATCACCCAGTTCTGGCGCGGCGACGATCCCAACTATGTCGCCAGCTACAACTATTCCGAGATCACCACCGCCGCCGGCGAACAGTTGCCCGACGGCACGTGCCAACCTTCGGCCATGGTGCAGATGACGGCGGACCTGATCGACCGCAACGTCAACCAGGATATCTGGGTGCCGTCCAACCCGCTGCACAAGGCGGGTTTTTTCTTCGTTGCCGACTGGAAGGACACCCCGTTCTTCGACAACAAGGCGGCGTTCCAGCTCGGCACCAACCAGGCGATCCGGCGCACGGCGGTGGAACTGGTCGACCGGCTGGGGCGCGTGCGCGGCACATCGTCGGTCAACCAGAACCTTCAGGAAGCGCGCGAAGCGGCCAACTATCGCGAGGATGCGTGGATATTCACCTTCAGCCCGCCCTTCCTGCAGCCCTCGACGCAGGCCAAGCTGCGTGAGGCACGACAGGAACTGCTTGCCTTCAACGCCGAGCTCTCGGCCTGTCAGGCCGATTTCGATGTGCGCGCCGACAACCTCCTGCAATTCATCGATCGTGTGACCGCCGATATCGGCTCGACCTCGGAAATCCTGCAGCGGCGCATGGAGGCGGCGAGCTTTTTCGGCTTCGACCGCCGCGCCGACGACCGCTTCTGGTTCACCTATGGCCAGCTCTACGCCTATTACGGCATCCTGTCGGCGGCGAGTGTCGACTTTCAGGACGTGTTCACCCAGCGCAACCTGACGAGCCTTTGGGCGCGCATCGACGAGCAGATGAGCGATGCGCTGCAGGTGCGGCCGCCCTTTGTCGCCAATGGCAGCGCGTCGAGCCTGGTCAAATCGCATCTGGAATCGATCGGTTTCGATCTGCTGCGCGTCCGCTCGAACCTGGTCGAGATGCGCGACGTTCTGGACCGGTAGGACTTCGCTGCGTTCTGCACCAGCCGGCTTGACCCCCACCCTTCATCCCTCCCCACAAGGGGGAGGGAAGCCCTCTGCATCGGTGCCTCGTTGCTGTCGCCGTGCGAGGCGCCGACGCTGCAGAGCGAACTGGCATGTTTGTTCCCTCCCTGCCCCTGGTGGGGAGGGATGAAGGGTGGGGGTCGTTTGAACCAGACCCGGCACAGCGCTTGCGTGTCGCAATTCGCCTAACGCGTGGCTCTATTGCGATTGCGGTGGCCCCTCACTCGGTGGTCAATGGCCGGGCGCGGGCATGGCTGCCCAGCCGACACCGAGTGGGGGAGCCCGATGGCCGAATTCAAGACCGATATCGAAATCGCGCGCGCGGCGGCGAAGAAACCGATCCAGGAGATCGGCGCGAAACTGGGCATACCGTCCGACGATCTTCTGCCCTACGGCCATGACAAGGCGAAGGTTTCGGCCGAGTTCATCAAGTCCGTTCAGGGCAATGAGACCGGCAAGCTGGTGCTCGTCACCGCGATCAACCCGACGCCGGCCGGCGAGGGCAAGACGACAACCACGGTCGGGCTTGGCGACGGGTTGAACCGCATCGGCAAGAAGACCGCCATCTGTATCCGCGAAGCGTCGCTCGGCCCCTGTTTCGGCGTCAAGGGCGGCGCGGCCGGCGGCGGCTATGCCCAGGTCGTGCCGATGGAGGACATGAACCTTCATTTTACCGGCGATTTTCATGCGATCACCTCGGCGCACAATCTGCTCGCCGCGCTGGTGGACAACCACATCTATTGGGGCAATGCGCTCGACATCGACATGCGCCGCGTCGTCTGGCGGCGGGTCGTCGACATGAACGACCGGGCGCTGCGCGAGATGGTATTGTCACTCGGCGGTGTCGCAAACGGCTTTCCGCGCGAGGGCGGGTTCGACATCACGGTGGCGTCCGAGGTGATGGCGATCCTGTGCCTTGCCACCGACATCGCCGATCTCGAAGAGCGGCTTGGCCGGATCATTGTCGGCTACCGGCGCGACAAGTCGGCGGTCTATTGCCGCGACCTGAAGGCCGAGGGCGCGATGACGGTGCTGCTCAAGGACGCGATCCAGCCCAACCTGGTGCAGACGCTCGAAAACAATCCCGCCTTCGTGCATGGCGGCCCGTTCGCCAACATCGCCCATGGCTGCAACTCGATCATGGCGACCACGACGGCTCTCAAGGTCGCCGACTATGTGGTGACCGAAGCGGGCTTCGGCGCCGATCTGGGCGCCGAGAAGTTCTTCGACATCAAGTGCCGCAAGGCGGGGCTTTCGCCCGACGCGGTGGTGATCGTCGCGACGGTCAGGGCGCTGAAGATGAATGGCGGCATCGCCAAGGAGGATCTGGGCGCGGAGAATGTCGAGGCGGTCGAAAAGGGCTGCGCCAATCTGGGCCGGCATATCGAAAATGTCCGCCAGTTCGGCGTGCCCGCCGTGGTCGCCATCAACCATTTCCATTCGGACACCGATGCCGAGATCGCGGTGATCACCGACTATGCCGAGCGGATGGGATCGGAAGCCATCGTCTGCCGCCACTGGGCGGAGGGCTCGGCGGGCATCGAGGCGCTGGCCACCCGCGTGGCCGAACTGGCCGAAGCGGGCGCCTCGCAGTTCGCCCCGCTCTATCCCGACGAGATGCCGCTGTTCGAGAAGATCGAGACGATCGCCAAGCGCATCTACCGCGCCGAGGAGGTGATCGCCGACAAGGCGGTGCGCGACCAGCTTCGCGACTGGGAAGCCAAGGGCTATGGCGACCTGCCGATCTGCATGGCCAAGACGCAATACTCCTTCTCGACCGACCCGCTTCTGCGCGGCGCGCCGACCGGCCATACCGTGCCGATCCGCGAGGTGCGCCTGTCCGCCGGCGCGGGCTTCATCGTCGTCATCACCGGCGCGATCATGACCATGCCCGGCCTGCCCCGCACGCCGTCGGCCGAAGTGATCCGCTTCAACGAGCAAGGGCTGATCGAAGGGTTGTTCTGAGGCCCGGCCGGCCGGCGGACATGGCTCCTTGGTATCTGCCGCCGCCGGTAGATCGGTCGCGTGATGGAGCCGGTCGCCCTTCCGCCGATCATCGCCATACAACGGCAAAGCCGATTGCGTTCCGAACACGGTGGCGCTAAGCTCGCACGATGATCAACCCGAACGCACATGCTTGGTGGTGGGCTTCGCTCTAGGCGGGGGTTCACGCATATGCATGTCCAACAACCGCCCGATTGCCGTGGCGGTTTTTTTGTGTCCGTCCGGCGGGCATGAAAGGACCTGGAGATGACCGCCCATATCGCAGCCACGGCGCCGGTCGATGCCTATGTCACCGTCGGGGGCGTACGCGTTGCGCGCCGGCAGGAACAGGCCGATTACCACACGGCGATCGACCGGATGACGGACGATCTGGACAGCCGCATGGGCGCCGTCCTGTCGTCCAACTATGAATATCCGGGCCGTTATACGCGCTGGGATACGGGCATCATCGATCCGCCGGTGATGATCTCGGCGCGCAAGCGGCAGATGCGCATCGAGGCGCTGAACGCGCGCGGCATCCCGCTGGTGGCGATGATCGGCACCGCGCTTTCCGGACATCCCCACATCGAAACGCTGGACCGGGCCGATGGCGGACTGGATATCGCGATCACCGAACCGGGCGAGATTCTGACCGAGGAGGACCGGTCGCGGAACCCCTCGGTCTTTTCGGTACTGCGCGCCATCGTTTCTCACTTCTCGTCGGACGAGGACGAGGATCTGATGCTGGTCGGCGCGTTCGGCTACGACATCGCCTTCCAGTTCGATCCTGTCGAAGAGACGCTGCCGCGCGATCCCCAACAGCGCGATCTGGTGCTGTTCTTCCCCGACCGCATCCTGGTCGCCGACAACCACGCTGCGCGCGCATGGATCGATTGCTACGAATTCTCGGCCAGCGGCGTGTCGACCGAGGGCATTGCCCGCGCCGAAACGCCGGCGCCTTTCGTGCCCACCGAGACCGTGCCGCCGCGCAGCGACCATGAGCCGGGCGAATATGCGCGGCTGGTCGACCGGGCCAAGCAGCGCTTCGCCTGCGGCGACCTTTTCGAGGTCGTGCCCGGCCAGATGTTCTACGAGCGGGTGGATTCGAAGCCCTCGGCGATCGCCCGGCGGCTGAAGGCGACCAATCCGGCGCCCTATTCCTTCTTCATGAATCTCGGCGAGAACGAGTTCCTGGTGGGCGCCTCGCCGGAAATGTTCGTCCGGGTGACCGGACGGCGCATCGAGACCTGCCCGATCTCGGGCACGATCGCGCGCGGCACCGATGCGATCTCGGATTCCGAGCAGATCCTCAAGCTGCTCAACTCGAAGAAGGACGAGAGCGAGCTGACCATGTGCTCCGATGTCGACCGCAACGACAAGAGCCGGGTGTGCGAACCGGGCTCGGTGCGGGTCATCGGGCGGCGGCAGATCGAGATGTATTCGCGCCTTATCCACACGGTCGACCATGTCGAGGGGCGATTGCGCGAAGGCATGGACGCGTTCGACGGGTTCTTGAGCCACGCATGGGCGGTGACCGTCACCGGCGCGCCGAAACTGTGGGCGATGCGCTTCATCGAAAAGCACGAAAAGAGCCCGCGCGCCTGGTATGGCGGCGCGATCGGCATGGTCAAGTTCAACGGCGACATGAACACCGGGCTGACGCTGCGGACCATCCAGATCAGGGACGGCATCGCGTCGGTGCGGGCCGGCGCGACGCTGCTGTTCGACTCCGACCCGGACGCCGAGGAGGCCGAAACCGAACTCAAGGCATCGGCCATGCTGGCTGCGATCCGCGAATCGGGCCGGTCGAACGCCGATGCCGGCCCGCGCGAGACGCGGCGCGTCGGCGAGGGCAAGCGCATCCTGCTGGTCGACCACGAGGACAGTTTCGTGCACACGCTGGCCAACTATTTCCGCCAGACCGGCGCCGATGTGCGCACGGTGCGCGCGCCGGTGCCCGATGCCGCCTTCGACGACTTCCGGCCCGATCTGGTGGTGCTGTCGCCCGGACCGGGAAAGCCGAAGGATTTCGACTGCAAGGCGACGATCCGAAAGGCCCGCGCGCGGGACCTGCCGATGTTCGGTGTCTGCCTCGGGCTGCAGGCGTTGACCGAAGCCTATGGCGGATCGCTCCGTCAGCTCGGCTATCCGATGCATGGCAAGCCTTCGCGCATCCGCGTGCACGAGCCCGGCGCGGTGTTCGCCGATCTGCCGCGCGAGATCGTCGTCGGTCGCTATCACTCGATCTTCGCCGATCCGTCGCGCCTGCCCGAGGCGTTCACAGTGACGGCGGAGACCGAGGACGGGATCGTGATGGGCATCGAACACCGGTCCGAGCCGGTGGCGGCCGTCCAGTTCCACCCCGAATCGATCATGACGCTCGGCGGCGATGCGGGCATGAAGATGATCGAAAATGTGGTCGGGCGGCTGGTGGAGCGGGGACAGGCGACGGGGTCGCCGCGATGAGATGGTGGCTGGCTGTGCCTGTCGTTGTGGCCGCGGCCGGACCGGTCTCGGCCGATGAGCTGGCCTTTGGCCGGGCTCTGGTCGCCGACAATTGCGCCCGGTGCCACGCGATCGACGCCGGTGATGCAAGCGCCCACGACGAAGCGCCGGCGTTCCGCACCCTCTTGCGCGATTATCCGGTGGACGCGCTGGAAGAGGCGTTCGCCGAACGGATCGTCACCGGCCATCCGGACATGCCGGAATTCACGGCGACGCCCGAGCAGATCGGCGCGATCATCGGCTATATCGAATCGATCCAGCGGTGACGTGCCGCTTGCAACCGTTGCATCGCTGGCCTACACAGGGCGTCATGATCGACGCCCGCACCATTTCCGCCTCCGATGGCGTGAACACCCGCCCGGCACGCGCCGGCGGCAAGGATGCGTTCGGTCGCGCACTCGGCCTTCTCCTTCTTATCGGCGGCTGCCGGGCCTGATCTTGCGACAGGGCGCCCGGTGGCCGTATCAGACGGCTCCGTTTGACGCCGTTTCGCCCCGTCTTCTTTACATCGTCAATCGAATGGATCAGACACCGCTTGAGAGGCGACCATGCGTCGCCGCCGGGGCGGGCGAAGGATGAAGATCATGAACACGCACGTCACAGCCGCCAAGACGCCGACCAGTGCCGGCATGCCCGACGCGGCCCGAAAATACCGCGCCTATCCGCCGGTCGACCTGCCCGACAGGACATGGCCGTCGAAGACGATCACGACACCGCCGATCTGGTGCTCGGTCGATCTTCGCGACGGCAACCAGGCGTTGATCGAGCCGATGGGACATGAGCGCAAGACGCGCATGTTCGCCCATCTGCTCAAAATGGGCTTCAAGGAAATCGAGATCGGCTTCCCATCGGCCAGCCAGACCGATTTCGATTTCGCACGCTGGTGCGTCGAAGAGGGCAATGTGCCCGATGACGTGTCGCTGCAGGTGCTGGTGCAGTGCCGGCCCGAACTGATCGAGCGGACCTTCGAATCGCTGGAAGGCGCGCGTCATCCGATCGTCCATTTCTACAATTCCACCAGCGAATTGCAGCGCCGGGTCGTCTTCGGCAAGGATGTTGAGGGCATCAAGCGGATTGCCACGGACGCGGCCAAGCTGGTCACCGACATGGCGGCTAAGGCCGGCGGCGGCTACCGGTTCCAATATTCGCCCGAAAGCTTCACAGGCACGGAGTTGGAAGTGGCGCTGGAGATCTGCAACGCGGTCACCGAGATCGTCCAGCCGACGCCCGACCACAAGCTGATCCTCAACCTGCCGGCAACGGTGGAGATGTCGACGCCCAACATCCATGCCGACCAGATCGAATGGATGTGCCGCAACATCGACAAGCGCGACTGCGTCATCGTCTCGCTGCATCCGCACAATGACCGCGGCACCGGCATCGCGGCGACCGAGCTGGGGCTGATGGCCGGCGCCGACCGGGTGGAAGGCACATTGTTCGGCAATGGCGAGCGCACCGGCAATGTCGATCTGGTCACGCTGGCGCTGAACATGTTCACGCAAGGGGTCGATCCGAAGCTGGACATCAGCGACATCAACGCGCTGCGCGATGTCTACGAGCACTGCAACCAGCTCGCCATACCCGAGCGACACCCTTATGTCGGCGAACTGGTCTACACGGCCTTTTCCGGCTCGCACCAGGACGCGATCAACAAGGGCATGAGAGCCCATCGCGAGGCCAGGTCGGACCTTTGGGAGGTGCCCTATCTGCCGATCGATCCGGAGGATGTGGGCCGCAGCTACGAGGCGATCATCCGCATCAACTCTCAGTCGGGCAAGGGCGGCATCGCCTATATATTGCAGGCCGATTACGGGCTGAACCTGCCCCGCAATCTGCAGGTCGAGTTTCGCGAGGTAATCCAGGAGATCACGGACCGCGAAGGGATCGAGCTGTCGTCGGAGCGCATCCACCAGGCGTTCATGGCAACCTATGTCGATCTGCCCAGCCCGCGCATCCGCTTCGTCGGCCACACCACGGCGCCGGATCCGGACGATCCGGAAGGGCGGATCGTCGATGCGGTGCTGATAGACGGCAATGAGGAAATCGGAATTCGCGGTTTCGGCACCGGGCCGATCGACGGGTTCGTCGATGCGATCAATCGCCATTACGAATTGTCGATGACGGTGCGCGACTATTCCGAGCACTCGCTTCAGCACGGTTCGGACGCGGCGGCCATTTGCTACATGGAAATGGACAATGCCGACAAACGCGTCTTCGGCGTCGGCATCAACAAGAACATCGTCGCCGCTTCGCTCGAAGCGATCGTGTCGGCCGTCAATCGGGTTCGGGCGGCTCCGCAAGGCTAGGTTGCGCCCTGCCTGTGAAAAACACCCGCCGATTGCGACCTGCTGCTTTATGCTTTGTTGTGATCGGCGCGGGTTTTGGACTAGGGTCGGGACGGGCCGGGGGGCGGCCCGTCAATGAACAACCATTCAGCCAGGGATCATGAACACGGCAAACGGGACTTCAAGCGGCAGCCAGAACGAACCGGCCGTCAGCCCGGAAGAGGTTCGCGCCGCGCTTGAAGTGGTCGTCAACAGCGAGACCCTGGCCCGCGCCGACCGGGCCCGTTCGCTTCTGGCCTATCTGGTCAAGGCCGAGCAGAACGGCGAGGCCGCGCGCCTGAAGGGTTTCACCATTGCCCAGGACGTGTTCGGCAAGGATGACGATTTCGATCCCGCGATGGATGCGGTCGTGCGCGTCCAGGCTGGCCGGCTGCGCGAACATCTGACGAGCTTTTATGCCGGCGAGGGCAAGGACGAACCGGTCCGCATCACCGTGCCGAAGGGCACCTACGTGCCCTGCTATGTCCGCCGCCCGAGCGCGGCGGGCGCCGCCAGCGCTCCGGCGGCGCGACCCAACGGCAGCGGCGGCCGCCCCGAGGCGCCCCGGATCGTCGATTTCGGAGCTTCGGCGAGCGCGTTCAAGCTGGACCGCACGATCGAGGACGCGCCGCTGGCGGCAACGCGCTCCCTGTCCGACAAGCCGCCGGCCGGCGCTCAGGATGCGCTTCTGAGCCCCTTCATCGTGCGCAACGTCAAGCGATTCTGGCTGGCGCTCGCGATCATCGTGCTGCTGCTGACGGTGATCCTGTTCCTGGTCTGGCGTTGACGCGCCGGTCAGCGCCGGGTTGCGGTGCAAATGCGGCCGGGGCTCTCGCATTGCGCCGGCAAACTTGTTAGGTTCGCGTTAACCATTTGTTGACGGGCAGGGCCGCCATGAGCGCCGACGAGCACAAAGACAATCCCAACACGCGCCTTGTGGACGCGGTGCGGCAGGTCAAGATCGCCGCCGCCGAGCGCAACGATGTCGTCGTGGACATGAAGGAGGCCGACCGCGCGCGGCTGGAAATCCTCGCACAGGAACTCAAGCCGGTGTTCGACGACGTGCCGGCCGACGATGAGCGTTTCGATTTCGCCATCTCGTCGGGCCTGCAGCCGCGCTTGTGGATCGATGCGACCGCGCACGTGATGATGGGCCGCGACCGGCGCACCTACCGTTTCGTGCGCGACACGCGGCTGGGGCGGACGATCCTTGCCGAGGCGACGGCGGTCGATCCGGTGATGTCGGCGGTGACGACCTATATTGCCGAGCGCTTGCACGAACGCGAGATGGCGTTCGCGGCGGACGAGATGGTGACCTATCGGGCCGGCGTCAGCCAGCGCGGGCCTGCGCCGGTCGAGGATGCCGCGGAAACCGCATCAGGCCCCGGCGAGGCAGAGCGGGCGGGGGATGATGCAAGCGTCGCCGAGGCGGCGCCGCTGTCGCGGCGCGAGCGCACCAGCGTCACCCGCATGAGCCGGGTCGGCTGGCTGCTGATCGGCGGTTTCATCGCGCTTGCCGCCGCCGCGCTCTATTTCCAGGATCTTCTGGTCCCGTAGACCGGCCATCGTTTCAGTCGCCGGGATGCAGGTCCCGCTTGTCGGTGAGTTCCAGCGGACCCGTGCCGGTCGTCGCCGACCATTCCTGCAGCGTGCAGGTCCAGCGTTTCGGGTCGCCGTCGATCGAAAACAGATTGTAGGCGCCGGGCGGCCGCCTGGCGCCGGGGGACTGGCCGGCCGCCGGCACGCCGATCACCGGCACGCGCCCACCACCGGGTCCGGCGATCTGGTGACGCTGGGCGAGGTGGGTGTGGCCGTGCAGAACGAGCTCCGCGCCGGCTTGGGCAATCACGTTCTGGAAGAGCGAGATGCCGTAGAGCCGCTTTCGCGGGATCGTCGCGCCGCGCACCGGCGGATGGTGGATGAGGACGATGCGGAACAGACCGGCATTGCCCGCATGTTCGAGCGCTTTGCGCAGATTGCGCGCCTGTGCGCCCTCGAACCGGCCTGCGGCGACGAAGGCGGGTGTCGCCACGGCGCTCGATGCGCCGATGATGGCGACCGGGCCGCGCACCCGGACGAAGGGGAAGTCGTCGTTCGAGGCGGGCGCGCGCCCATCGTCGCCGGTCATCCAGGGCGCCCAGGCGTGAAAGGCACGGTCGAGCGCGCCGCGCACATAGGCGTCATGATTGCCCGGCACGATGCTGACCCTGTCGGGCACGCCCAGTTCTTCCAGCCACAGCGCCGAGGCGCGCAATTCGGCCTCGAGCGCCAGGTTGGTCAGATCGCCGGTGACGGCAATATGGTCGGCGCCGCTCTCGGCGGCGGCGCGCGTCACCCGCTCGAGCGTGGATTCCGCCAGCGCACCGGCGCGGCCGCGATGCCAGTTGATATAGCCGGTGAGCCGCTTGGACATCAGTTCGCGCGCAGAGACCGCTGGCAACGGCCCCAGATGGATGTCCGACAAATGGGCGAGCGAGAAAGTCATCGCGGCTTGGTAAGGGGTTTTTCCGGGAAGTCAAAACCGGCATGATCGGCGTGCGGGCCGGCGGGCGATTCGGCCCCATATCGAGCCGTCGAGCCGCCCATGTCGTTCCGTACGCGCCTTTTTCACCTGTTCTTCATCCTGACCCGGCCGGTCACGCTGGGCGCCCGCGCCATGGTGATCGATGCCGACGAGCGCGTGCTTCTGGTCCGGCACACCTATGTGCCCGGCTGGCACCTGCCGGGCGGCGGCGTGGAGCCGGGCGAGACCGCGCTCGACTGCGTGATCCGCGAGGTGCGCGAGGAGGGCAATGTGGTGGTCGATGGCGAGATGGTGCTGCACGGCCTGTTCCACAACAACGGCGCGTCGCGGCGCGACCATGTGGCGGTCTATGTGTGCCGGACCATCACACGGCGCGCGCCCAAGCGGCCGGACCGGGAGATCGCCGCCGCCGACTTCTTTGCGCTCGACGGTCTGCCCGAAGGCACGACGCCGGCGACCCGGCGGCGCATCGAGGAATGGCGGACGGGGCATCCCCCGGCCGCACGCTGGTGACGCGCGTCAGGCCGCTTTTGCGTCCAGACGGTCGCGGCCGTGCGGTTCCGAAAAATCGATATCAGGCCCGGCGGGGATGATGCGCGTCGGATTGATCGTTTCGTGGCTGCCGTAATAGTGCGCCTTGATGTGGTGCATGTTCACCGTCCCGGCGACACCGGGCATCTGGTAGAGTTCGCGCGTATAGGCCGAAAGGTTCGGATAGTCCGCGATGCGGCGGATGTTGCATTTGAAGTGGCCGACATAGACCGGGTCGAAACGCACGAGCGTCGTGAAAAGCCGCCAGTCCGCCTCGGTGATCCGGTCGCCGACCAGATAGCGCTGCCGCGACAGGCGCTCTTCCAGCCAATCCAGCGTCTCGAACAGCGGCGTCACCGCTTCCTCGTAGGCCTCCTGGGTGGTGGCGAAGCCGGACTTGTAGACGCCGTTGTTGACCGTGTCGTAGACGCGCTCGTTGACGGCATCGATCTCAGCGCGCAGCGCCTCGGGATAGAAATCCTGCGTGTCGCCGGTCAGTCCGTCGAACGCCGAATTGAACATTCGGATGATTTCGGAGGATTCATTGGAGACGATGGTTCCGGTCTTTTTGTCCCACAGCACCGGGACCGTGACCCGGCCGGTATAGTCCGATTTGGCGCGGGTGTAGATCTGGTGCAGACGGTCTGCGCCGAACAGCCTGTCCCCGGTGGCCGCATCATCGGTTTCGAAGGTCCAGCCCTGATCGCCCATGAAGTGGTGGACGACGGACACATCGATCATGTCTTCGAGCTTTTTGAGCTTGCGAAAGATCAGCGTGCGGTGCGCCCAGGGGCAGGCCAGCGACACATAGAGGTGATAGCGGCCGGCCTCCGCCGCAAAGCCGTCGTCGCCGCCCGGCCCCGCCGTACCGTCCGGCGTCACCCAGTTTCGGAAAGACGAATCCTTGCGGACGAAACGGCCCTTCGTCTTTTTGGTGTCGTACCACTGGTCGTGCCATTCGCCGTCGATCAACAGGCCCATCGCCGTTTCCTCCGTTGCTGTCCCGTATGCCGTCTCAGGCCGGAGATAGGACAAAGTGCGCCCAGGGTCACCGCCCCTATGGCGAACGCACCGTCAACCGATCCGGTTCCCGCCGACATTTTCGCTTTACGGACCGCGTGCACGGTGCTAGCCCGATCCGATCATGTTGACGATCCCGATGCGACGACCACGACGATGAATTTTGCCGGTTTTCCGGCCCCTTGCTGACGTCGTTTTTCCGTATCCGGACCCTTTTCCCATGACCGACCATCTTATTGCGCCCGAACGGGCGGAGTGCGCCGACGCGATCGAAGCCCTGCATGCCGAGGCGTTCGGGCCCGGCCGCTTCACCCGCGCGGCATTCCGGCTGCGCGAGCAGGGACCGCACGATCCCGCGCTTTCCTTCGTCGCCCTGTCGCCGGGCGGCGGTCTGCTCGGCTCTGTGCGGCTGACACCGGTCGTCACGGCGGAAAGCGGCCATCGCGGCCATCTGCTGGGGCCGCTGGCGGTGGCGCCCGACTACAAGAACCAGGGTTTCGGGCGCGCGCTGGTGCGGCGCGCGGTGGATGCCGCGTCGGCGACGCCGGGCAGCGCTTACGTGCTGCTGGTGGGCGATGCGCCCTATTACGCGCCGCTCGGTTTCCGGCAGGTGCCTGCCGGGCGCCTGAGGCTGCCCGGCCCGGTCGATCCGCGCCGGCTTCTGGCTCATCCGTCGGGCAACGATGAGATCATCCAAGAGCTGGCCGGTCTGGTCGGCTACGACCACGGGCAAGCCGTTCCGGCTGCGCAAGGCTGCGCCGGCTGACCCGGCGCCGGATACGACCGGGGCAGGGCGTTATTCCGCCTTGGTGTCGTCGTCTTTCTTCAGCGCGTTGAGCTTGGCGAAGACGGCATCGGCGTCAATCTCGTCTTCTTCGCTCGCAGGTGCGGGCGTGTGGGTGTCGCCGCCCTCGAAGACCGGCATGGATTCGGTCTGCGCGGCGGGCAGCAGCGTGTCGCCGGCCTCGGTCTCGGGCTCGGCCGGGCGGTTCTTGGCGGCTTTCTGCACTTCCATGTCCAAATCGATCTGCGAGCACAGGCCGAGCGCCACCGGATCGACCGGCTGCAGATTGGCCGAGTTCCAGTGAGTGCGGTTGCGCACCTGTTCGATCGTGTTCTTGGTGGTGCCGACGAGACGCGAGATCTGCGCGTCCTTCAGCTCGGGATGGTAGCGCACCAGCCACAGGATTGCGTTGGGCCGGTCCTGACGCTTGGAGACCGGCGTATAGCGCGGGCCCTTGCGCTTGGCCTGCGGCACGCGAACCTTGGGATCGGACAGTTTGAGCACATGGTTGGGGTCGGCTTCGCCCTTTTCGATCTCTTCGCGCGAAAGCTGGCCGGTGGTCACCGGGTCGAGCCCCTTGATGCCCTGCGCCGCTTCCTCGTCGGCGATCGCCTTGACCTCGAGCGGATGCAGCGCGCAGAATTTGGCGATCTGGTCGAAGGTGAGGCCGGTATTGTCGACCAGCCAAACGGCGGTCGCCTTGGGCATGAGAAGCTGGTTTGCCATCTGCGTGAACCTTTCGTGCGAATAAAGCTTTCCCGTTCGTCCGCGCCGGTGTCGCGGGCGTGGGCTGAGCCACCAATGTCCGGAAGATTTTGCCGATATACGCCGCGCGGCGCCCGAGTGCAATGCCGCGCATGGCTGTGAACAGTCATCTTTGTTTCATCAAAGCGTCACGCGACTGTCACCGGTCCGGGAAAAGACGGCTCCATCGCTGACCCGAGGGAGCTTCCACCATGCGCACAATCCTGTTGTCGTCCGCCGCCGCTGTCGCCCTGTCCGCCGCCCTTGCGGCACACGCCCATGCCGACGCCTTCAACCGTGTCGCTTCCTTTCCGGTCAACACGAACATTCCCGACGCGATGGGGCAGGAGAGCGAAAGCTCCGCCGAGATCATCGACGCGACCGGGGACGGCATGATGCTGGTCTATTCGGACAGCCCGCTGGGCGGCATCGGCATGATCGACATTTCCGATCCGGCCAATCCGGCCGCCGCCGGCTTTGTCGCGCTCGACGGCGAGCCGACCGCCGTCGCCGTGCGGGCCGGCCACGCCATTGTCGGGCTGAACACGTCGGAAAGCTACACCGAGCCGTCCGGCACGATCGTTTCGGTCGATCTTTCTTCGGGCGAAGTCGCCCATGGCTGCGATCTGGGCGGTCAACCCGATTCGGTTGCCGTGTCGCCCGATGGTTCGCTGGTGGCGATCGCCATCGAGAACGAGCGCGACGAGGATCTCAATGACGGCGTCATTCCGCAGATGCCGGCCGGCTTTGCCGTGACCTTCGCGCTCGATGGCGGTGCGATCGATTGCGACAGCCGGGTCGTTGCCGACCTGACCGGCCTGGCCAAGGTGGCGGGCGATGATCCGGAGCCCGAGTTCGTCGACATCAACACGGCCAATGAAGTCGTCGTCACGCTGCAGGAAAACAACCATATCGCCATCTTCAACGGCGAGACCGGAGAGATCGTCTCGCACTTTTCCGCGGGCGCCGTCGATCTCGACAATGTCGATATCGACGAAGAGCGCGCGCTGACCTTCGACGGCACGCTCCAAGGCGTCGTCCGCGAGCCCGATGCGGTGAAATGGCTGGACGAGAACCGGATCGTCACGGCGAACGAGGGCGATTATGAAGGCGGATCGCGCGGCTTCACCATCTTCTCCAAGGACGGCGACGCGCTCTACGAAAGCGGCCTTTCGTTTGAATATGAAGTGGCGATGATCGGCCACTATCCCGAGCGTCGCTCCGGCAACAAGGGTGTCGAGCCCGAGGGCATGGAGGTCGCCGAGATCGGTGGCGCGACCCACATCTTCCTCCTCAGCGAACGCGGCTCGGTGATCGGCGTCTACCGGGACAATCCCGAGGGCGAGCCGGAACTGGTGCAGATCCTGCCGACGGCGCTGGGCCCGGAAGGCGCGGTGGCCATCCCCGGACGCAATCTCGTGGCGGTGGCCAATGAAGTGGACCTGATCGAGGATGGCGGCGTGCGCAGCCATGTCACGATCTACGAGCTGGGCGAGGGTGAAGCGCAATATCCGACGATCCGCTCGATGATGGACGATGCGGGCCGCCCGGTCGGCTTTGGCGCGCTGTCCGGCCTTGCCGCCGATCCCGAGCAGCCGGGCATTCTGTACGCTGTCAACGACTCGTTCTACGCGATGCAGCCGACGATCTTCACGATCGACGCCAACCAGACGCCGGCCCGGATCATTGCGGCAACGCGCGTCACCCGCGGCGGGGCCAATGCCCAGCTTCTCGATCTGGAAGGCATCACACCGGACGGAGAGGGCGGGTTCTGGCTGGCCTCCGAAGGCCGCACCGACCGGATGGTCCCGCACGGGCTCTACCATGTGAACGCCGATGGCGAGATCGAGGAAAGCGTCGCTTTCCCGCCCGAACTGCTGGCGGTCGAAAAGCGGTTCGGCGCCGAAGGCGTGACCAGGGTCGGCGATACGCTGTGGGTCGCCATCCAGCGCGAATGGGCCGATGACGAGGACGGTTTCGTCAAGCTGGTCGCCTACAACACCGGAACCGAAGAATGGGGCGCGGTGCGCTATCCGCTCGAGCAAAAGGGCGCCGGCTGGGTCGGCCTGTCGGAGATCGTCGCCCATGGCGACCATGTCTACATCATCGAGCGCGACAACCAGATCGGCGCTGCGGCCGCGCTGAAGAAGATTTTCCGCGTGCCGCTGGCCGAGATGCAGCCGGCCGCACTTGGCGGTGAGCTTCCGGTCGTCAGCAAGGAAGAGGTGCGCGACCTTCTGCCCGATATGGCGGCCTTCGGCGGCTATGCGCTCGACAAGGTCGAGGGGCTCGCGGTGGACACCAATGGCGACTTCTTCGCGGTCACCGACAATGACGGCGTGGACGACTCAAACGGCGAGACGCTGTTCATGCGCCTCGGCCAGCTCGAAGGCTCCTGATCAAAGGCTGCCCGTCGTATCAGAAATGAAAACCGGGCCATGCGCCCGGCCTTCCTTGTTTTGCAGAGGCTCAGGCGACGTCGAGCACGATCTTGCCGGTGTGGGCGCCTTCATCCATCCGCTCATGGGCGCGCCATGCGTCGGCGAGCGGGAAGATCATGTCGATGACCGGCGCGACCTTGCGCTGTTCGAGAAGCGGCCAGACGGCCTCGTCCAGTTCGCTGGCCAGCCGTGCCTTGAACTCGACTGAGCGGGCGCGCAGCGTCGAACCGGTATGCGTCAGCCGCTTCATCATCAGCTTGGAGAAGTCGGCCTCCGCTTTGCGGCCTTTCAGAAAGGCGATCTGGACGATGCGCCCGTCAATGGCTGCGGCCGAATAGTTGCGGTCGATATAGTCGCCGCCGACCATGTCGAGGATGACGTCGGCGCCGTGCCCGTCGGTCGCGTTCCTGACCGCATCGACGAAATCCTCGCTGCGATAGTTGATCGCCCGGTAGGCGCCAAGCGCGACGCAGGCCCTGCATTTTTCGTCGGTGCCCGCGGTGACGATCACCCGTGCCCCGAAGGCGACGGCAAGCTGGATCGCGGTCGTGCCGATCCCCGATGCGCCGCCATGCACCAGCATTGTCTCGCCGCGCCCGAGGCCGCCGCGCTCGAACACATTGTGCCAGACGGTGAAAAAGGTTTCCGGAACGGCGGCCGCTTCGGTGAAGGTGAAGCCGGCGGGCAGCGGCAGGCAATTGCTGGCATGGGCGATGCAATATTCCGCATAGCCGCCGCCGGGAACCAGCGCGCAGACCTGGTTGCCGGCGGACCAGCGCGAGACGCCCTCGCCGAGCGCGTCGATCGTGCCGGAGACTTCAAGCCCCGGCAGGTCGCTTGCGCCCTTGGGCGGCGGGTAGGCGCCCTGCCGCTGGAGCATGTCCGGACGGTTCACGCCCGCGGCGCGCACTGCAATGCGCACCTCGCCGGGTCCGGGTTCGGGGATCGGTCGCTGGACGGGTTGAAGGACCTTGGGGCCACCCGGTTCCGTGATGGCGATTGCGTTCATTTGCGGCATGTCTGATTATCCTGAGATCTGGAATTGGGGCGTCTGTTGACGAGATGGTTGCGAGTGGCAACAGGCGAAGATTTGGGAGGCGGACATGATGGACGATGAAAAGCAGACGGCCTCGACGGCCGCTCATGTGATCGGCCGGGACATTGCGTCGATGTCGGTCGACGAGTTGGAACGGACTATCGACCGCCTGCGCGAGGAAATCGCGCGGATCGAGGCCGAAATCGACGCCCGCGCGGTCACGCGCAGTGCCGCCGATGCAATTTTTCGAAAATAATGCGTCAGTGCCGGCCAATTCGCAAACCCGTTAACCGTGTGTTAAGCTTTACGGGTGTTAACTGGAATGGTTCGAATTTTGTTCGAATTCAACCAGAGTGACTTCGTTGCTTTGTTTGACGCCTCCCTGTTTAACTCCTGAGAGCCGTTTTTACGGCTCTTTTTTTTGACCTGATCTGGGATGGGACCGGCGGCGTGGGGCGTTAACCCTCCGTTAAGGATGCGCTTGCCCTCCTGTGCGAAAAGTCGGACAATCGTGGCGTTCAGCAGCGCGGCGCGCCAAAAGGTGCCTGCGAACGTCAGCAGGGATCGATCGGCATGTCAGGCGGCTCAAACACCATCCGTTTCATCGACCACAAGGTGGCATCGTCGTCCTTCACCGAGCTTTACGGCGAGGGGATGCAACTGGTCGAGGAAACGGCGGCCTATCTGGACGGGGAAGGCCGCAAGGAGGCCAAACGGCTGGGCCGGTCGACGGCGACGCTCTATGCGGCCGAGTCGATGCGGCTGACGACCCGGCTCATGCAGATGGCATCCTGGCTGCTGCTGCAGCGGGCGCTCGCCAACGGCGAAATGACATCGGACCAGGTGGACAGCGAAAAAAGCAAGATCCGCCTCGACACGATCTCGCCGGCTGCCGATCTGGAAAACTGGAACAATCTGCCCGAACGGTTCCGGGCGCTGGTTCACCGGTCGCTGCGCCTGCAGGCGCGCATGCAGCGCATGGATCTCGACCTTGGCGCCGACGATGCCGCCCGGTTCGACGACATCTCCGCCGACAATCCGGTCAACACGCAGATCAACCTGCTCAAGACGGCCTTTGGTGACCGGTGACCCTCTGGTCCGCCGTCCGATCACGCGCCGATACCGGCTGAAAACTATTTGTTCCTTTGTTTCAGCGCGGCGCTGTAATATGGCGCGCAGGGCAATGGCAGGGGCATTTTCGGGGATATCGGCATGACACGACGCTACTTCGGCACGGACGGGATTCGCGGCACCGCCAACAAGTCGCCGATGACGCCGGAGATCGCGATGAAGGTGGGCATGGCCGCCGGCGTCGCCTTCCAGCGCGGCCGGCACCGCCACCGCGTGGTGATCGGCAAGGACACCCGCCTGTCCGGCTACATGATCGAGAACGCGCTGGTTGCCGGCTTCACCGCCACGGGCATGGACGTGTTCCTTCTCGGCCCGGTGCCGACGCCGGGCGTTGCCATGCTGACGCGGTCGCTGCGCGCCGATATCGGCGTGATGATCTCGGCGTCGCACAACGCCTTCCAGGACAATGGCATCAAGCTGTTCGGGCCGGACGGGCACAAGCTGTCCGACGAGATCGAGATGAAGATCGAGCGGCACATGAACGAGGATCTGTCGGGCAAGATGGCCAAACCGGCCGACATCGGCCGGGCCAAGCGCGTCGATGGCGATCTGTTCCGCTACATCGAGTTCGCCAAGCGGACCTTCCCGCGCGCCATGTCGCTGTCCAAGCTGCGCGTCGTCGTCGATTGCGCCAATGGCGCGGCGTACAAGGCCGCACCCTCCGCGCTTTGGGAACTGGGCGCCGATGTGGTGCCCATCCACGACAAGCCCGACGGCATGAACATCAACCGCGATTGCGGCTCGACCAACCCCAACTCGCTGCGTGCCAAAGTGCTGGAAGTGCGCGCCGATCTCGGCATCGCGTTCGATGGCGATGCTGACCGCATGCTTATCGTCGACGAAAAGGGCACGGTGGTCGATGGCGACCAGCTGATGGCCACGATCGCCGATGACTGGAAGCGCAACGAGATGCTGCGCGGCGGCGGGATCGTCGCGACGGTGATGTCCAATCTCGGCCTGGAACGCTATCTCGATGCGCAGGGGCTGGCACTGGCGCGCACCAAGGTGGGCGACCGCTATGTGGTCGAGCACATGCGCGCGCATGGCTACAATGTCGGCGGCGAGCAATCGGGACACATCATCCTGTCCGATTATGCGACGACCGGCGACGGGCTGATCAGCGCCTTGCAGATCATGGGCTGCATCGTCGGAAGCGGAAAACCGGCAAGCGAGGTGTGCGCCAAGTTCGAGCCGGTGCCGCAGGTACTCAAGAATGTGCGGTTCGGCGGCGGCAAGCCGCTGGAAGACAAGCGGGTCAAGAGCGCTGTCGACGATGCCCGCGAAAAGCTCGGCAATACGGGCCGTCTCGTCATCCGCCCGTCGGGCACCGAGCCGCTGATCCGCGTGATGGCCGAGGGCGACGATCCGGTGCTGGTCGAGAGCGTTGTCGACGGGATCGTCGGCGTCATCGCCGATCTGAAGACGGCCGCCTGAACAAACCTTCCGCACATCGCTCCGCCGGCGCGCAGGTGCCTGTCAGTGCTCGTTGTCGCCTGTTCATGGTCAACAAACATGGTCAACAGACACGGTTAAGTGCACTTTAACCTTTCATGGTCATTCTTCCCGAGAGCTTTAACCTTGCCCGCAGACGAGCATGCCGGGTTGTTCGAGGGAACGAGTATGAACCATGCAGCCATGAAACTTGCTGCGTCGGCCGCCATGGTGGTCACGCTTGGCATGTCCGCAAACGCGGCCGACATCATAGAGCCGGTCGTCATCGAGACGCCGGTGCATTACCCCGAAGCCGTTCCGGCCAAGGTGTCAGGCTGGTACATCCGTGGCGATGTGGGCTATCTTTGGAGCGACTTTCGCGGCGCGGACTATCTGACCTACGGCGCGGGCGTTGCCGGTCATCCCGGCCTGCTGGAGGGTGAACTCAAGGGCTCGTTGTCCGTCGGCGGCGGCGTCGGCTACCAGATCAGCCATTATCTGCGCACCGATCTGACGCTCGACTACAACTTCAAGTCCGATTTCACCGGTACCTCGTCCGGCACCTGCACGATCGTCGGCGGCGGCGGACCCGCGGCTTGCTCGTCCACCGACACCACCGGCTACCACGCCTGGACGCTGCTGGCGAACGCCTATGTCGATCTGGGCACCTACAAGGGCATCACCCCCTATGTCGGCGCAGGTCTCGGCGGCGTCTACATGAAGTGGGACGATCTGAACAACACGATCGGGCCGGGCTTCGACCAGTCGGGCACGATCACCCACAGCGGTACGTCCGACTGGCGCTTTGCCTACGCGCTGATGGCCGGTGCCTCCTATGCGGTCAACCATCGGCTGTCGGTCGATCTCGGCTATCGTTACAAGCACATTTCCGGCGGACGCATGTTCGAATATGCCAGCGCCACCGGCCCGGGCTTCGACCGCGCGATCAATGTCCACGAAGTGCGGGCAGGCCTGCGCTACAAGTTCGGCGAATCGCACCAGCCCTACACGCCGCCGCCGCCGGTCTACGAGCCGCCGGTCGTCTACAAGTAAGCGGCCTTCCGCCATCATCGCATAAGCCCGGCTTGTCCTGCAGCCGGGCTTTTTGCCGTCTGCCCAGGCGGTGATGCCGATGCGTACGACCGGTAGCGTTTGTTCGGGCCGGTCTGCACCGGGTTCCACGAGCCGTCGGCCGGCTGGCGGTTTTTTCCGTAGGCGGGAGTGTGTGACGGTGACGGCTGATAGAACCTGACCAGCTCATGATGTTTTGTCCATCATGACCAACCATCGACATCAACGCTGAACTTGCCCCGTGGCTATCCCGCCGTGGGCTTTTTTGTCGGTCTCAAACTGGTTTCGTCGATACGCGTGTCAGCCATGCCCATGCAAGGAGCTGTTAGGGGGAGTTGCCTTTCCGGACAGCTTGCTGATTATTTGGAGCTGATCCCAGCCAATCGAGCCGAGCGCATGTCCAACAATTCTGATCAATCTTCGCCCGTTTCACTGCGCGAGATGGAGCAGCGGGTGGCGCGACTCGAGGATGATGAGCTGGCAGCCGCGCGCAAACTCTACAATCACGCCCGTTGGATGGTGTCGCTGTTCATTGTGTTCATCAGCGTGATATTCGCGACGGTCGCGTTCATTCAGTTGTCCCAGTCAAATACGTACTTTGAGCAGATCGAGGCCGTTCTCGATCAAGGTCGAGAGGACATTGAAAAACTGACCGGGGGCGCTGGGTTTACCGGATACAGGCTTGACGGTGAATTCATCGACAACAATTTTCAAATGTATTGGAATGGTAGAAGTATTTATAGCGAAGATCGAAAGGCCGCTGAGCTTGTTTTTATTGGTAACATGTCAATGTATTCTATCGATGATCGGGTTGGTGATCTGGTGCTATCCGGAATTGAGTGGGATCATCAATCAATATTCACTCGTGTGTTCAGTGACTTGAGGGAAGATAGCCCATTGTTCTACAGGGCAATTTTGAGTAATGCGTCCCGGCCAACTGTCGTCAAAGAGGTATCTCCTGTCGGACAAACCGTCGGGGTCGTAATGCCTTTCCGGTATCGAGCAGAGTTCAACAGTTGCGATCAGTATGACAGGTTTGTGGCAATCGTACGTGGTGATCCGCCGCATCTGAGGACGGTGTTCACGCCCTTGTTTGCAAATGCAGTGCGGCCAGTTGGTCCGACTGACATCGCGGTCGAGCTGGTCGAGACGTTTCCGTTCCCCGAATGCGACTCGCTGCCAGCGTCTTTCAGCGTGCGCGAACTCATGCAGGAAGGCGAGACGGAGCAGTAGTTTGGATTGCTTCGATGCCGAAGCCTTTGCGGCCCCTTTTTGATTGCCAAGTACGATTTTGTTTCTTTCATGTTCCGTTGTTGAACGGGGATGGATGCCATGCCGCAGCGCACCCGAAAATTGGAGCGCCGGGGCTGGTATCGGCACCCCCGGCACCGCGATCCCGATGACGGGCTGTTCTGGCAGTGCCGCCTGAAGATGGGGCGCGTGCACCGCGGGCCGACCGGCTGGGTCTGGACCAGTTATTGCGGCGATCGTGCTTGGGGTTTGAAGGCGAGCAAGGAAGAGGCCAAGCGCGAGGTCGAGAAGCGCGCCGATCTGGGCCGAATCACCGCGCAGTGCTGGCCGAAGGGTTGACCGGTGGCCTTGGCAGGTTCACCCGGTCGGATGATGGAACATCCATGCAACCTGCTGTGTCAGTTCTGTGCCACTTTTCCCGACATGTTCATGCACCGTTCGTCCCAAACCTGCAAAACTTGCACGGTAAGAGACCATCAGACTTGAAGGAATGCAAGGGTTCCGGTATGCGCGGCGGCGGGACACCTCCCCCCAACGGGAGGCAGCTATCTGAAAGGGTAGAGACATGACAGCTGACCCCGTCAAGCCGGACATTCGTCCGGCCAATATCCGTTTTTCATCCGGCCCCTGCGCGAAGCGTCCGAACTGGTCTGCCGACCGGCTCGAAACGGCTCCGCTTGGCCGTTCCCACAGATCCAGGATCGGCAAGGCCCGGCTCCAGCTGGCGATCGAGCTGACGCGCGAGTTGCTGCGCGTTCCGGACGATTACCGCATCGGCATCGTGCCGGCGTCCGACACCGGAGCCGTCGAGATGGCCATGTGGTCGCTGCTCGGCGCGCGCGGCGTCGACATGGTTGCCTGGGAGAGTTTCGGCGCCGGCTGGGTGACCGATGTCGTCAAGCAGCTCAGGCTGGACGATGCGCGCACGATCTCGGCCGATTATGGCGAACTGCCGGACTTGTCTCAGATCGATTTCGACCGCGATGTCGTCTTCACCTGGAACGGCACGACATCGGGCGTGCGCGTGCCGGACGGCGACTTCATCCCGGCCGACCGGCAAGGCCTGACGATCTGCGACGCCACGTCGGCCGCTTTCGCCCAGCGGCTTGATTTCGCCAAGCTCGATGTCACCACTTTCTCCTGGCAGAAAGTGCTGGGCGGCGAGGGCGGCCATGGCGTCATCATCCTTTCGCCGCGTGCCGTCGAACGCCTCGAAGCCTACACGCCGGCCTGGCCGCTGCCGAAGATCTTCCGCCTGACCAAGGGCGGCAAGCTGATCGAGGGCATCTTCAGGGGCGAGACGATCAACACGCCCTCCATGCTGTGCGTCGAGGACTATATCGATGCGCTTCAATGGGCCAGATCGATCGGCGGGCTGGACGCGATGATCGCCCGCGCCGACGCCAATCTCGATGCCATCCAGTCCTTTGTCGACAGTGTCGACTGGCTGGAGAATCTCGCCGCCGATCCGCAGACGCGCTCCAACACGTCCGTGTGCCTGAAGATCACCGACCCGGCTGTCACGGCCATGGACGAGGCCGGGCAGGCCGCGTTCGCCAAGGCGATGGTCTCGGCGCTGGACGCCGAAGGCGCGGCACTCGACATCGGCGCCTATCGCGACGCGCCGCCGGGCCTGCGCATCTGGGCCGGCGGCACTGTCGAGACCGCCGATCTCAAGGCGCTGATGCCCTGGCTGCAATGGGCTTTCGACATGCAGAAGGCGTCGCTCAAACAGGCGGCCTGATTCCCCTTGCGCCATCCCCTCGTGCTTCGAGGCTCGCAACCATTCCCTCATCGTGAGGTGCGAGCGTAGCGAACCTTGAAGGGCGCGGGAATGGCTGCTCACACCTCAGCATGAGGGGATGGATCAGTTGCCAAAGGCTCGCCATCCCGTTCCAAACACACAGGAAAAGACCCGTGACAAAACCCCGTGTTCTCGTTTCCGACAAACTGTCGCCCACCGCCGTCCAGATATTCAGGGACCGCGGCGTCGACGTCGATTTCCAGCCCGACCTTGGCAAGGACAAGGACAGGCTGCTGGAGGTGATCGGCCAGTATGACGGCCTCGCCATTCGCTCGGCGACCAAGGTGACCGAAAAGCTGATCGCCGCAGCCGACAATCTCAAGGTGGTCGGCCGCGCCGGAATCGGCGTCGACAATGTCGACATTCCTGCCGCATCGCGCCGCGGCATCATCGTCATGAACACGCCGTTCGGCAATTCCATCACCACCGCCGAACATGCGATTTCGATGATGCTCGCCGTCGCGCGGCAGATTCCGGCCGCGGACATCTCCACCCGCGCCGGCAAGTGGGAAAAATCGAAATTCATGGGCGTCGAGATCACCGGCAAGACACTGGGCGTGATCGGCTGCGGAAATATCGGTTCGGTCGTCGCCCAGCGCGCGATCGGGCTGAAGATGAACGTCATCGCGTTCGACCCTTTCCTGTCGGAAGAGCGCGCCATGGATCTGGGCGTCGAGAAGGTGGAACTGGATGAACTTCTCGATCGTGCCGACTTCATCACGCTGCACACGCCGCTGACCGACAAGACGCGCAACGTGATCGACGCCGCCGCCATCGGGAAGATGAAGGACGGCGTGCGCATCATCAACTGCGCGAGGGGCGGGCTCGTTGACGAGGCGGCTCTTGCGGAGGCGCTCAAGGCCGGCAAGGTGGCCGGCGCCGGCATCGATGTGTTCGAGATCGAGCCTGCGACCGAAAGCCCGCTGTTCGACATCCCCAATGTCGTCTGCACGCCGCATCTGGGCGCCTCGACCACCGAGGCGCAGGAGAATGTGGCGCTGCAGGTGGCCGAGCAGATGAGCGACTATCTGGTCAAGGGCGCGGTGACGAATGCGATCAACATGCCGTCGATCAGCGCCGAGGAAGCGCCGATCCTCAAGCCGTTCGTCAAACTGGCCGAGGTGCTCGGCGCCTTCGTCGGCCAGGTCGCCGAGTCGGCCATTCTCGAAGTGGAGATCCTCTATGACGGCTTGACGGCGGAGCTGAACACAAAGGCGCTGACCAGCGCGACGCTGGCCGGCTTGATCCGGCCGCAGGTGGCCGATGTCAACATGGTCTCCGCGCCTGTCATGGTCAAAGAGCGCGGCGTCATCGTCTCGGAGGTCAAGCGCGACAAGTCGGGCGTGTTCGACGGCTACATCAAGCTGACCGTCAAGAGCGCCAACCAGACCCGCTCGGTGGCCGGCACGGTCTTCGCCGACGGCAAGCCGCGCTTCATCCAGATCAAGGGTATCAATCTGGACGCCGAGATCGGCCGCAACATGGTCTATACAACCAACAATGACGCGCCGGGCATCATCGGCATTCTGGGCACGACCTTCGGCGACAATGGCGTCAACATCGCCAACTTCCAGCTTGGCCGCAACCGGCCCGGCGGCGATGCGATCGCGCTTTTGTATGTCGACGATCCGGTGCCCGAACACGTGCTCGACAAGGTGCGCGGGTTCCCGGAAATCCTGTCGGCCAAGCCGCTGATGTTCGACGTCTAGGATTGGATAGCGTGATCCGGCCGCTCAGCCTTGACCGGCCGGCTTGCGTTCCGCCAGCCAGATGCCGCCGATCACCAGGACCATCGCGATGGCGTGGTGCACGCCGAACACCTCGCCGAGGATCAGGACGGCCATGACGGTGCCGATCACCGGGACCAGATTGACGAACAGGCCCGCCCTGTTTGAGCCGATCATCTCGACGCCGCGCATGAAGAAGACCTGGGCGAAGATGGCGGGGAAGACGGCGGTGTAGATGGCGACGAGCCAGCCCTGCATGTCCGGCACGATGCCCGCCGGCGAGCGCCACTCGAGAAAGGCAAACGGCCAGGACACGACCATGGCGGAAAACGCCATGGCAAGCATCATCGATTTCCAGTGCAGGTCGGGCTTGTAGCGCAGCGCCACCGAATAGCCGGCATAGAGCAGGCAGGCCAGCGCCATGAAGGCATCGCCCCGGTTGATGACCAGTCCGACAAGCTGATCGAGACTGCCGTTGGACGCAACGAAGGCGATGCCGATCAGCGACAGGAGAAAACCGACGATCTGCGCCGGGGTCACGCGGGTCCGAAAGACCGCGAAATTGAGCAGGAAGATGAACATGGGAATGCCGGCCTGCCAGATCGCCACATTGATCGCCGATGTGTGGTTGAGCGCCGAATAGAGCGCGACGTTGAAGCCGGCAAAACCGGTTGCGCCATAAATGAACAGCAGCGGCAGGTGCCGCACGATCTTTTGCCGGTCGGCCCAGAATTGCGGGCCGGCAATGACCAGAAGGATCGTGAAGGCCATCATCCAGCGCACGCTGGTCAGGATCATCGGCGAGATGTGGCCGACGGCGAGCTTGCCGGCCACCGCATTGCCGCCCCAGAAGATGGTGGTCATCACCAAAAGCAGATAGGCGAGGCGGTTGACCTGGGCGGTCGGTGCGTCCTGGGCCGGCATGAAGGCTCCGTGTTCGGCGGTCGGACGGCCTACATGGCGCAGCATCGGCCGATTTGCGAGGAAAAACCCGTCACCGGGTCAATTCGGCCCTATCGCGGCCTCGCGCTTTGGCTCCGGCGCGTTTATAGACGGCCCGTTTGTTTCAAACCGGCAAGGGGAAGACGGCGGCATGGCCAATGTGGTGGTTGTCGGCTCGCAATGGGGCGACGAAGGCAAGGGCAAGATCGTGGACTGGCTGTCCGAGCGCGCCGATGTGGTGGTGCGCTTCCAGGGCGGGCACAATGCCGGCCACACGCTGGTGGTCGACGGCACGGTCTACAAGCTCTCGCTGCTGCCCTCGGGCGTCGTTCGCGAGGGCAAGATGAGCGTCATCGGCAATGGCGTTGTTTTCGACCCGCACGCCTTTGTCGCAGAGCTTGGCCGGCTGGCCGAGCAGGGCGTCGATATCGGTCCCGACCGGTTGCGCATTGCCGAGAACACCGCGCTGATCCTGTCGGTGCATCGCGAACTGGACGCGCTGCGCGAGGACGCGGCGTCCAATTCGGGCACCAAGATCGGCACGACCCGGCGCGGCATCGGCCCGGCCTATGAGGACAAGGTGGGCCGCCGCGCGGTTCGCGTCATGGATCTGGCCAACATGGAGACGCTGCCGGCCAAGGTCGACCGGCTGCTGACACACCACAATGCGCTGCGACGCGGCCTGAACCAGCCCGAGATCGGCCATGATGCGCTGATGGAGGAGTTGTCTTCGGTCGCCGATGCGATCCTGCCGTTTGTGGACAGGGTCTGGAAGGTGCTCGACGACAAGCGCCGTGCCGGCGCGCGCATCCTGTTCGAGGGCGCGCAGGGCACTTATCTGGACATCGATCACGGCACCTATCCGTTCGTGACCTCCTCCAACACCATCGCCGGCCAGGCGGCGACCGGATCGGGCATGGGTCCTGGCGCCATCGATTATGTGCTGGGCATCACCAAGGCCTACACGACGCGTGTCGGCGAGGGGCCATTCCCGACCGAACAGGACAATGAGGTGGGCCAGTATCTTGGCGAACGCGGCCACGAGTTCGGCGTCGTCACCGGACGCAAGCGCCGCTGCGGCTGGTTCGATGCGGTGATGGTGCGCCAGGCGGTTGCGGTCAACGGCATCACCGGCATCGCGCTGACCAAGCTCGACGTGCTCGACGGCATGGAGGAGATCAAGGTGTGTGTCGGCTACGAGCTGGACGGCGCGCGGATCGACTATCTTCCGGCGAGCCAGGGCGCGCAGGCGCGGCTGACGCCGGTCTATGAGACGCTGGAAGGATGGAGCGGGACGACCGCAGGCGCGCGGTCCTGGAACGATCTTCCCGCGCAAGCGGTCAAATATGTGCGTCATGTCGAAGAACTGATCGGCGCGCCGGTGGCCATTTTGTCCACCTCGCCGGAGCGGGACGATACGATACTTGTGACCGACCCGTTTCAAGACTAGTTTGGCACCTCAAGAACGGGCGCATAGCGGATTGAATTCATGGCAGATTTTGCTGCGATTCTGAAAAAGACCCTCGACAAGATGGGGGAAACGACGCCGGAGGTGCGCGCCCAGGTCTATGACAAGGCGCGGCAGACGGTGCAGCGGCAGATCGACGCCATGGCCAGCCAGCCGCCGCAGGCGGCCATCGACCGACAGTTCGAGAAACTCGAATCGGCGATCGCCGAAATCGAGGCCGGTTATGCGGCGCCGATCCCGGACGAGGCACCAGCAGACGCCGAGCCGGACCTGCCGCCCGCCGCAGAGCCGGAACCGGCCGAACCGGACCAGCCTGCCGAACCGGAAGCCACGGTCGAGCCGGAGCCCGCGCCGGAAGCCGGGTTCGTTGGCGAAACGGTGCCCGAGGCCGAGCCCGAACCAGAGCCGGATGAGGCGTCGGAGCTCGAACCAGAGCCGGATGCGGCGCCGGAGCCCGAACCCGAAGGTGCCGCGGACACCGTTGCCGAGCAGCCGGCCGATTCCTGGCAGGCGCCTTCGGCTGACGTGTCGGCGGATGAGACGGTTTTCGACGAACCGGTCGTGCCCGACGCGCCGTCTTTCGATACGCCGGCCGAACCGGACCCCACCGTCGACGATGTGATTTCATCGCTCGACGACGTGGTCGCCGGGCAGGCGGACACGGTTCCAGAAGACCCGTTTGCGCTCGACACGCCGCCCGATGGCGGCGGGCTGGAACGGCCGCCGGATGCCGACGCCGAACCGCCCATGCCGCGCGCCGAGGACCATGACCCGCTGCTCGATTTCCTCAGCGAGGAACGCGAGACCATGGCCGAAGCGGACAGCGACGCCGACCGGGCCGTCGATGTGCTGTTCGGCGAACCGGTCGCCGGCACTGCTCCGGACGTGGCCGCCACGAGCGGAGCCGGCAACGACCTGATCGGCGAGCCGGCCGACGCGGATGTTGCGGAACCGGCGGAAAAGCCCCGCCGCGGCGGCTGGCTGATTGCCGCCGCGGTGCTCGTCGTTCTGCTGGCGGGCGGCGGCTATGCGGCCTATGTCAACCAGGAGCCGCTTCGCGCCTTCCTGTCGGGCCTTGGGGGCGCCGCGTCCCAAACCGATGAGGGCGACGTGCCTGTGCGCACGGTGGAAACGACGCCCGTCAATGCGGACAGCGGCGATGCGGGCGAAGATGCGCCCGCCGAAGCGACGCCTCCCGAGACGGTCGATGCCGGCAGCGGCGATGACGGCATCCAGAAGTTCACGCAGCGCCTGACCGAGGATGGCCGCGAGATCGACGAAGGCCCGGCACCGGGGGCGGTCGCCCCCGGCGAGGGCAGTTCGGTTGCCGGCCAGACGGCGGGCAGCGAGGATGCGACCGCGCCCGATGCCGGAACGCCCGGGGCACCGGCCACCGACGCGCAGGACGGCATTGCCGTCGGCCAGCGCACCATTTTCTACGAGGAACGCACCGGAACCCAGCCGGGCACCGCGATGCAAGGTTCGACCGTCTGGTCGGTGGTGCAGGAATCGCCCGGCGGCGATCTGCCGCTCGAACCGGCGATCCGTGCCCAGTCGTCGATCCCGGATCTGGGACTGGCGCTCGAAGTCACCATCCGCCGCAATGGCGATGTGACCTTCCCGGCCAGCCATATCGTCGAACTGTTCTTCACTGTGCCCGACACGTTCGAGGGGCGCGGCATCGCCGATGTGCAGCGCATCACGTTCAAGAACACCGAGCAGGACCCCGGCAGCGCGCTGATCGCGGTGCCCGCGCCGATCGACACCAACATCTTCCTGGTTGCGCTGACCGACGCGCAAACGGCCGTACAGACCAACACCTCGCTGATGCTCAGTCAGGGCTGGGTCGACATTCCGATGCAGTATGTGTCGGGGCGGCGGGCGCTGATCACGCTGGAAAAGGGCGCGGCGGGCGACGCGGTCTTCCGCGAGGTGTTCGAAGCCTGGGAAGCGGCGCCGCTGGGTGATGCAAGCGGGGGCTGAGCCCCGGCGACAACCTGGTTCCTTGGTACAAGAAAGCCCCCGTCCGGCAAAGGCCAGGCGGGGGCTGTTGGTAGATGCGCTGCCGCTGCCGGACGTTCCCGCTCAGCCCGCGTGTTCGAGCTGGGCCGGCGGCGCGTTCAGCTTGGCGGCGGCGGCGACCATCGCCTTTTGTACCTTTTCGAAGGCGCGGACCTCGATCTGGCGGACGCGCTCGCGCGAGATGTCGAATTCGCCGGAAAGTTCCTCAAGCGTCAGCGGATCCTCGGACAGGCGGCGGGCCTTGAAGATGCGCTGTTCGCGTTCGTTGAGCACCTCCATCGCCTCGCGCAGCATGGCCCGGCGATGGTCCAGTTCGTCCTCCTCGATCAGCATCTTCTCCTGGCTGTCGCTCTCGTCGACGAGCCAGTCCTGCCACTGGCCGCTTTCGCCCTCGGCGGCGCGGATCGGCGCGTTCAGGGAGGCGTCGCCGCTGAGGCGCTGGTTCATCGACAGGACCTCTTCCTCGGAGACCTGAAGGTCGGTCGCGATCTTCTTGACCTGCTCCTCGTTGAGGTCGGCATCGCCCAGTGCCTGGATACGGCTCTTGGCCTTGCGCAGGTTGAAGAACAGCCGCTTCTGGTTGGCGGTCGTGCCCATCTTCACAAGGCTCCACGAGCGCAGGACATATTCCTGGATCGAGGCCTTGATCCACCACATTGCGTAGGTGGCGAGACGGAAACCGCGCTCGGGATCGAATTTCTTGACGGCCTGCATCAGGCCTACATTGCCTTCGGAGACCACCTCGCCCATCGGCAGGCCGTAGCCGCGATAGCCCATGGCGATCTTGGCGACCAGTCGCAGATGCGAGGTCACAAGCTTGTGGGCGGCGTCGGTGTCGTCATGCTCGTGATAGCGCTTGGCGAGCATATATTCCTCGTCGGGCTGAAGCATCGGAAAGCGGCGGATTTCCTCCATATACCGCGAAAGTCCGTTACTGCCGCCGGCAAGGCTCGGTAGTGTGTTCTGGGCCATAGTTAGCACCCTTTCTCCCATGATGGCTCCCGCAGAAATGCGGCAAGCAAGAGGCATATGCGCCAATTCATGCACGCCTATGCCGCCGCTGAACGCGGCTTTGCGCTATAAATGGTGGCGAATGCCAATGATTTCAAGTGTTTCTAGATGCGCCTCAATTCCTCGGCGACACGTGCCATGTCGGCAGGCATGGCGACCTCGAACCGCATCAGATCGCCGGTCGAGGGATGGATGAAGGCGAGCATCCTGGCGTGCAGCGCCTGCCGGCCGAGCGCCTCGACCGCCGCGCGTGCCGTTTCGGGCACCGCGCGCGCCTTGGAGCGGAAGCCGGCGCCGTAGACGTCATCGCCGATCAGCGGATGGCCGATATGGGCCATGTGCACGCGGATCTGATGGGTGCGGCCCGTTTCCAGCGTGCAGGCGACAAGGCTGGCGACGGGTTTCGCCGGCGGGCCGAAGCGCGTCTCCACCGAAAAACGGGTCACGGCGTGGCGCGCGTCCGGCTGGCTTTCGGAGACGACGGCCTGTTTGGTGCGGTCGCTGCCGGACCGGCCGAGATGGGTGGCGATCGTGCCGGCGTTCCGGTCCGGCGCGCCCCAGACCAGCGCCTGATAGGTCCGTTCCATGGCGCCGGTGCGGCCGTGGTCGGCAAACTGCCCGGACAGGTGCTTGTGGGCGGCGTCGGTCTTGGCGACGACCATGACGCCGCTCGTGTCCTTGTCGAGCCGGTGCACGATGCCCGGGCGCTTGACGCCGCCAATGCCCGACAAGGTGTCGCCGCAATGGTGGATCAGCGCGTTGACCAGGGTTCCGGTCGGGTTGCCGGCGCCGGGATGGACGACCATGCCGGCCGGCTTGTCGATGACGATCAGCGTATCGTCCTCGTACACCACCGAAAGCGCGATGGCCTCGGCCTGTGGCTCGGGATCGGCGGGCGGCGGCAGGTCGATGCGCGCGACATCGCCTTTGCGCATCGAGCGTCGCGGCTCGCGCACCACGGTGTCGTTGACCGTCACGCGCCCGTCCTCGATCAGCGCCTTCAGGCGGCTGCGGGAAACCGTGCCGTCCAATGCGGCGGCGAGAAACCGGTCCAGGCGCTGGCCGGCATCGTCGGGCCCGGCGGTCACGTCTTCCATTTTGCCGCGTTCCTCTGTAGGGCAGGGCCATTGTCTGCCGGTGCTATCGGGCGCCGGCGCCGCAATCAATAGGACCGAGATGAACCAGTTGCCGCCGGAGCTTGCCGAAGAGGCGCCGCTCGATCCCGCCGCCGAGCGCGTGCGGCGCAAGATGGTGCGGCTCCTGGCCGTGTCGATCGGCATCATGTTCGTCGGTGTCTTTGCCGTGCTGGCGGCGATCGTCTGGCAATTGGGCGAGGCGACTACATCTTCGCTGACGCGCGGCGATCTGATCGTGCCGGACGGTTTTGCGGTCCTTGAGAGCGATCTGACGGCCGATGCCATCATGCTGCGCGGCACGGACGGCAACGGCGCGCAGCGGGCCCTGATCTTCGACCGCGCCTCGGGGACGCTGACCGGCGATTTCGCGATCACTGCCGGCGATGGTGTGCCGTCCGCCCGTTAGACCCAAATTGTCGCATTCTCGACAGAAATTTCGTCGTCAACGCCAAATTGATTTGATTGTACCCCTTTACAACCGGGTGCGATGTTCGATTTGATGAGGGTGTCGGCGGTATGGAAGTTTTCGCCGGCGACGGGGTTCAAAAAGCGGAGTGGAAAGCCATTTCCAGAGGCGCAGCAGTCAAGTTCGACGGTGTTCAGAAAAGCTACGACGGTGAAACGCTCGTCGTCAAAGACCTCAATCTCGATATCGCCCGGGGCGAATTCCTGACAATGCTTGGGCCTTCGGGCTCCGGCAAGACCACCTGCCTGATGATGCTGGCCGGTTTCGAGCCGGCGACGCATGGCGAGATCTATCTCAACGAGCAGGGCATCAACAATGTGCCGCCGCACAAGCGCGGCATCGGCATGGTGTTCCAGAATTACGCTCTGTTCCCGCACATGTCGGTGGCCGAGAACCTCGCGTTCCCGCTGCAGGTGCGCGGGGTCGGCAAGGCCGAACAGGAAGACCGCATCAGGCGGGCCCTCGACATGGTCGAACTGGGCGCGTTCGGCGGCCGGCGGCCGGCGCAGCTTTCGGGCGGCCAGCAGCAGCGCGTCGCGGTGGCGCGCGCGCTCGTGTTCGATCCCGAACTGGTGCTGATGGACGAGCCGCTGGGCGCGCTCGACAAGCAGCTGCGCGAGCAGATGCAGTACGAGATCAAGCACATTCACGAAAATCTTGGCGTCACCATCGTCTATGTGACGCACGACCAGACCGAAGCGCTGACCATGTCGGATCGTGTGGCGGTCTTCAATGACGGCGTGATCCAGCAATTGTCGTCGCCCGACGTTCTTTATGAGAGCCCGCAAAACTCCTTCGTCGCCCAGTTCATCGGCGAGAACAACAAGCTTTCGGGCGAGGTTGTCGCGATGGACGGCGCCAATTGCGAGGTGCGGCTCGACGATGGAACGCTGCTGGTTGCCGATCCGGTCAATGTCAAGGGCGCCGGCAGCAGGACCACGGTTTCGCTGCGGCCCGAGCGGATCGAACTGGCGCCTTCCGACGAGCCGGAAAACGTGCTCGACGGCAAGATCGAGGAACTGATCTATCTGGGCGATCACATTCGCGTGCGCATGAACGTGGCCGGCAATGACGAGTTCATCGTCAAGGTCCGCAACCGGCGCGACAAGCGACCGATCTCGGAAGGCGACATGGTCAAGGTCGGGTGGTCGGCCTCGGACTGCAAGGCGCTCGACGCCGTGGCGTGAGCGCGCAACGAAATTGACCGCGGGCAGTGGTGCCCGGGGCAATGGGGACAGCGCGTTCGGCCATCCGCCGGGGCTGTCCCGGACAAAAAAGGGAGCAATCAATGAAACTCAAGTCAATTCTCATGGCGACCGCGGCGGCTGGCGTGCTGGCTTTGCCGGCGTTTGCCGAAGGCGACATGTCGCTGGCCGAGGCGCCCTGCGAGAACTGCGCCGATGAACTGACCGTCGTCTCCTGGGGCGGCGCCTATCAGAATTCGCAGATCAAGGCCTATTCGGAGCCCTATGCCGAGGCGACGGGCGTGACCTTCGTTTGGGACGAATCCTCGGCCGAGGCCGTTGCCAAGCTGCGTGCCATGAGCGAAGCCGGCAACGTGACCTGGGACGTCGTCGACGTGGTGGCTTCGGATGCCATCCGCCTGTGTGACGAGGGTCTTGCGATCGAGATCGACGGCGCGACCGAACTGGCCCCCGCTCCGGACGGCACGTCGGCCGACGATGATTTCGGCGTGCTGCGCGTCAACGACTGCTTCGTGCCGCAGATCGTTTATTCGACGACATTCGGCTATCGCACCGATGTGGCCGAGTGGAACGGTGCCGTGCCCGATGACATCTGCGACATCTTCGACCTGGAAACCTTCCCGGGCAAACGGTCACTGCAGAGGCGTCCGATCGACAACATGGAATGGGCGACATACTGCAACGGCACACCGAAAGATGAAATCTACGATGTGCTGAGCACCGACGAGGGTATCGCAGCCGCGCTCGCCAAGCTCGACACGATCAAGGACCAGGTCGTCTGGTGGACGGCCGGTGCCGAGACGCCGCAGCTGCTGGCCGACGGCGAAGTCGTGATGGGTTCGACGTTCAACGGCCGCTTGTTCTCGGCGATCGCCGAGCAGGACCAGCCCATCGCCATGATGTGGGACATGCAGTCGTTCGACCTTGACGGCTGGATCATTCCGGAGGGCCTGGACGAGGCACGCCTCAACCGCGCCAAGCACTTCCTGAAGTTCGCCACCGACACGCAGCGTCTGGCGGACCAGGCCAAGTACATCTCCTACGGCCCGGCTCGTGCATCGTCCGCGCCGCTGGTGGGCACCCATGCCGAGCTTGGCATCGACATGGCGCCGCACATGCCGACCGATCCGGCGAACGCTGCCAACGTCCACAATTACGACTACACCTGGTGGGCCGACAATCGCGACGACATCGACGCGAAATTCCAGGCCTGGCTGGTTCAGTAAGGCCAACGACAACCGGACACGGCGCCCCGCGCCGTGTCCGATCCAGATTTTGAGAGCATTTTCTGACGACCCGGATATTCAGCGGGGATTGCGATGAGCAGCGCCACCGACACACCGACCGATGCAATTGCGGGCGACGGCATCGTGCGCGCCGCCGATGGAACCCCGCTCAAGCGCAGCCTGGCGCGCGCGCTGCGCCGCGAAAAGCTGCGGTCCTTCCTGCTGATCGCGCCGCTTCTGGCCTTCGTCGTCATTTCCTTTCTTTTGCCGATCGCCGACATGCTGTTCCGGTCGGTCGAGAACAACATCGTCCGGGACACGATTCCGGAGACCGTGCAGACGCTGGCCTCCTGGGACGCCGACAGCGGCGAACTTCCGGACGAGCGCGTCTTTGCGGCCCTTTACCGCGATCTGCAGATCGCCGTTGAAAAACGGATTCACACCCGGCTCGGCTCGCGGTTGAACTATGAAAAATCCGGCATGTCGGGCCTGTTCCGCAAGACCGGGCGGGAGGTGCGCCGGTTGGAGGCCGAAGGGCCTTTCAGGGAGCGGTTCATCGAGATCGACGAGGATTGGGCCGATATCGAGGTCTGGGCGGTGATCAAGCGCTACAGCCCGCCCTATACGCCGGGCTACTTCCTCAACGCGGTGGATGCGGAACTGACCGCCGAGGGCGTCGAGATGAAGCCGGAGAACGAGCGCATCTATCTGACGCTGTTCTGGCGCACGCTCGTGATGAGCCTGATGATCACGCTGTCGTGCCTGCTGCTCGGTTATCCGATCGGCTATCTTCTGTCGCACCTTCCGGCACGCTCGGCCAACCTTCTGATGATCCTGGTGCTGCTGCCGTTCTGGACCTCGCTTCTGGTGCGCACCTCGGCCTGGAAGGTGCTCCTGCAGCAGCAGGGGGTGATCAACGATTTCCTCGTCTGGATCAACCTGATCGACGATGCCGGGCGGTTGGTGATGATCAACAACCAGACCGGCACGATCATCGCCATGACGCACATCCTCCTGCCGTTCATGATCCTGCCGCTCTATTCGGTGATGCAGACCATCTCGCCGTCCTATGTGCGCGCCGCCAAGAGCCTTGGCGCGAGCGACTGGACGGCATTCTGGCGGGTCTATTTCCCGCAGACCGTGCCGGGCATCGGCGCCGGCGCGATCCTCGTCTTCATTCTGGCGATCGGCTACTACATCACACCCGAACTGGTCGGCGGCACAAGCGGTATCTTCATATCCAACCGCATCGCCTATCACATATCGACGAGCCTGAACTGGGGACTGGCGGCCGCGCTGGGCACCATCCTTTTGCTGCTCGTCATGGCGCTGTTCTATGTCTATGACCGGATCGTCGGCATCGACAATGTGAAGCTGGGCTAGGGAGCAGCAAACATGTCATCACCCTTGCCGCCCTATGCCTCGACGCTGCAGCTCACCTGGTTCTATGCGTTCCGGGTCATTTGCGGGCTGATCTTCTTCTTCCTGATCTTTCCGATCCTGGTGATCGTGCCGCTGTCGTTCAACGCGGAGAACTTCTTCACCTTCACGCCGGGCATGCTGCGGCTCGATCCGGATGCCTACTCGTTCAAGCACTATGTCGACTTCTTCACCAACCCGGACTGGCAGCAGGCGCTCTACAATTCGGTGACGATCGCGCCGGCTGCGACGATCCTGGCCACGGTGCTCGGTACGCTGGCGGCGATCGGCCTTTCCCAGGCGCATGTGCCCTACAAGTCGGCGATCATGGCGATCCTGATCTCGCCGATGATCGTGCCGTTGATCATCTCGGCGGCGGGTATGTATTTCTTCTATTCGCGGCTCGGGCTCCAGGGCACCTATATCGGCGTCGTGCTCGCCCACGCGGCGCTCGGCACGCCGTTCGTGATCATCACCGTGACGGCGACGCTGGTCGGCTTCGACCGGTCTCTGGTGCGCGCGGCGGCGAGCATGGGCGCCGATCCGGTGACGACCTTCTTCAAGGTGCAGATGCCGCTGATCATGCCCGGCGTCATTTCAGGGGCGCTGTTTGCCTTCATCACCTCGTTCGACGAGGTTGTGGTCGTCCTCTTCCTCGGCTCGGCAAGCCAGAAGACGCTGCCATGGCAGATGTTCATCGGCCTGCGCGAGCAGATATCGCCGACCATTCTCGCCGTCGCCTCGGTGATGGTGGCGCTCTCGATCGCCTTGCTGTTCACGCTGGAGATGCTGCGGCGGCGTTCGGAACGTCTGCGCGGCCTGTCGCCGGGCTGACGCCCCTTTTCGCAGCCGTCCGAACCGGCTAGGTCTGGGCGCATCGAACACGCGTTGCGGGCGTTTCTCCCATGAGCCTCGGGCTTCAGGCGTTTGTCGCCGCCCTGCCGATCCTAGTCGCCGGCCTGCTTCTGGTCGGCCTGCGCATGCCCGCCCGGTCGGCGATGCCGGTGGTCTATGTGGTCGCGGCGCTGCTGGCGCTGTTCGTGTGGCAGGTTCCCGCCCTTCGTGTCGTAGCCGCCTCTCTGCAGGGGCTGGTCATCACCTTCGACATCCTGCTGATCGTCTTCGGCGCGATCCTGCTTTTGAACACGCTCAAACATTCGGGCGCGCTGGCGGTCATCAAGGACAGCTTCTCGGCGATCAGCCCGGACCCGCGCATTCAGATCGTCATCATCGTGTGGATGTTCGGCGCCTTCATCGAGGGGGCGGCAGGGTTCGGCACCGCGGCCGCAATCCTTGCGCCACTGCTCGTCGCGCTCGGCTTTCCCGCCATGTCCGCCGTCATGCTCGGCATGACGCTGCAATCGACGCCGGTGACGTTCGGCGCGGCGGGCACACCGGTGCTCGTCGGCCTGGCCGGCGGGCTGGACGGGCCGCAACTGGAAGCGCTGCTCGCCGAAAACGGCCTGACGCTTGCCGACTATCTGCAACTGGTCACCAATCAGGTCGTCATCTTCCACGGTGTGGCGGGCCTGTTCATCCCGGTGTTGATGGTCTTGATGACGACGCGCTTTTTCGGCGCCAACCGGTCGTGGCGCGAAGCGCTGCCGGCGGTGCCCTTTGCACTGTTCGGCGGCGTGGCGTTCGTCGTACCCTATGCGCTGATCGGCTGGCTCTTGGGGCCGGAGTTCCCGTCCATGATCGGCGGGCTGGCCGGGCTTGCCGTGATGATCATGGCCGCGCGCGCCGGATTTCTGGTGCCGAAGTCGCTCTGGACGTTTCCGCCGCGCGCGGACTGGCCGGTCTACTGGCTGGGATCGGTGCAGGCGGATACGGGGGAGGCGCCGCCCGCCGGCACGCGGCCGTCCCTGTGGCGGGCCTGGGCACCCTATCTGCTGATCGCGATCCTTCTGGTGCTGACGCGTCTGCCGGCGCTTCCCTTCGGCGACTGGCTGAAGTCGCTCCGGATCAGTTTTCCCGACATTTTCGGCACCGGCATTTCGGCGGCCAGCACACCGCTCTATCTGCCGGCCACGGTGTTCATCGCCACCGTTCTCGTCACCTTCTGGCTGCACCGGATGCGGCCGTCGGAGATGGCGCGCGCCTTTGGCGAGAGCACCAGGACGCTGCTCGGTGCCGGTGTCGTCCTGATGTTCACGGTCCCGATGGTGCGCATCTACGTCAATTCGGACATCAACGAGCTGGCGCTCGCCTCGATGCCGCTTGCCATGGCGGATTGGGTGGCGCAGTCCGTCGGCGGTGTCTGGCCGCTTTTTGCGCCCTCGATCGGCGCGCTTGGCGCGTTCATCGCCGGCTCCAACACGATCAGCAATCTGATGTTCGGCGCCTTCCAGTTCGGTGTGGCCGGGCAATTGTCGATGCCGACGGTCACCGTCGTGGCGCTGCAGGCCGTCGGCGCCGCCGCCGGCAACATGATCGCCATCCACAATGTGGTCGCCGCGTCGGCGACGGTCGGCTATCTGGGCCGGGAAGGGCAGGTGCTGCGCCTGACGCTGGTGCCGACGCTCTATTATGTCACGCTTGTCGGCCTGATGGGGCTGGTGGCGGTCGGCGTGGTATCGACGCCGTGATCCGATCCGGAACCGGCCTGCATGCGGCGCATTGTAACCCGATGCCCTGACCGAAAGGACCTTGTCCATGGCCGTAACCTCCCGCAGCTTCGCCGTGATCGGACTTGGCAGCTTCGGCTCGACCGTCGCCACCGAACTGCAACGCTCGGGCAACACGGTCGCCGGCATCGACATCGATGAGAAGCGTGTCTCGCGGGTCGCTGAACATTTGTCTTCGACGGCCATTCTCGACGCCACCGACGAGGATGCGCTGCGCGAAATCGGCATCGACGGATACGGGGCGGCGATCGTGGCGATCGGCGACGACATAGAGGCGTCGATCCTGACGACGATGAACCTCAAGCTGGTGGGTGTCGAGACGATCTGGGTCAAGGCCGCCGGCAAGGCCCATCACCGCATCCTGTCCAAGCTGGGTGTCGACCGCGTCATCCAGCCCGAACAGGAGATGGGGCGCCACATCGCGCAGATGCTCAACAATCCGGCCGTCCAGGATTATGTGAGTCTCGGCAACGGCTTTCACGTGGTCAACATCCTCGTGCCCGAACGGCTGGAGGGCAAGACGCTCGACGCCTTGAAGATCGGCAAGAGCCACGACCTGCAGCTTCTGGGCCTGATGCGCGGAACCGACTATGTCGATTGCGACAATGGCGGTCTGACATTGCAGGAAAAGGACAAGCTGCTGGTGCTCGGCAAGCGGGCCGATCTGCGCCGATTCGGCGATTCGCTTTAGGCCGCGGCGATGCGATCGGCCATCCGTGGCATGCGCCACCGGTTCACGACAATGCCGCCGCCGATGATCCTGGCAAGCCTATACGGCGTTCTGATTGCCATCGGCGCGGGGGCCTTCAAGCTGCCGTTCGCGACGACCGAGCCGATCACCTGGTCCGATGCGCTGTTCACATCGACCTCCGCAGTCACCGTGACGGGGCTAATCGTCGTCGATACGGGCACCGTGCTGAGCCTTTGGGGCCAGATGATCCTGGCTGTGATGATCCAGCTAGGCGGGCTCGGCCTGATGACGTTTGCCGTCCTGGTGTTGCAGGCGCTCGGCCTGCCGGTCGGACTGACGCCGCAGCTCTATCTGCGCGAGGATCTCAACCAGACCTCGATGCGCAACCTGACACGGCTGGTCGGCACGATCCTGCGCGTGGTGCTCGTGTTCGAGGCGGCGGGCGCGGTGCTGCTTGCCTTCTCCTTCGTGCCCGATTTCGGCTGGGGGATGGGCATCTGGCACGCGATCTTCCACTCGATCTCGGCGTTCAACAATGCCGGCTTTTCAACCTTCACGCCCGGCCTTGTGCCCTATTCAGCCGATCCGCTGGTCAACCTCGTCGTGCCGTTGCTGTTCATTGCCGGCGGGCTTGGTTATGTCGTCTTCTCCGATGTTTTCCGGGAACGCGCAAAATGGAGCCGCTACACGCTGCACACCAAGATCATGCTCGCGGGGACGGCCGTCCTGATCCTCTGGTCGGTCGCCATGGTGGCGCTTCTGGAATGGAACAATCCTGCGACGCTGGGCGCCCATGAGTCCGCCGGTGTCAGGGCCATGGTCGCCTGGTTTCAGGCGGTGACGACGCGCACCGCCGGCTTCAACACCACCGACATCGGCGCATTGCACGATTCCACGTCCGTCATGTTCATCTCGCTGATGCTGATCGGCGGCGGATCGACCTCGACCGCTGGCGGTATCAAGGTAACGACCTTCGTCATCATGATTCTCGCCACCATCGCCTTCTTCCGCCGCCGCAGGGAACTGACCGCGTTCGGCCGGTCGATCGGGCTTGAACAGGTGCTCAAGGTGATGGCGCTGACGGCCATCAGCGTCATCCTGGTGTTCGTCGGTGTCTTCGCGATCACCGCCGCCCATGAGGGCGATTTTCTCGACATCGCCTTCGAGGTGGCGAGCGCGTTCGGCACGGTCGGCCTGTCGCGCGGCTTCACCGACGAACTGAACGAGCCGGGGCGGCTGATGATCATGGCGATCATGTTTCTGGGCCGGGTCGGACCGCTGACGCTGGGATTTTTCCTGGCAACGCGCACCATTCCGCGCGTGCGCTATCCCGAAGGGCAGGTGCATCTGGGATGACCCCTGCTGCCCGGTAGGGCATGGCCGCGCTGGCGCGGAAATCGTGCTAAAGCGCGTCGATGATCAGGCCGAACAGTTCGTTCTGCGCCGATATCTCCAGTTTCCGGTAGAGGTTGCGGCGGTGCACCTTGACCGTATGCACCGAGATTTCGAGGTTGTAGGCGATCGACCGGCTCGAATGCCCTTGTGTGATCAGCGCGGCAACCTGCGCTTCGCGGTGACTGAGCGCCTGGCCTTCATCGGTGCGCAGCCGGGAGAAGATCTCGACAAGGTCCGGCGTGCGCTGTGGCTCGTCGCCATCGGCCTGCTCCTCCGCCATCAGTTCGGCGAGTTTCGGCATGAAGGCGACGTGCAACTGCTTGAAACGCCGCACTTCCCTGGCAGTGAACTTGGGACAGCCTGCATTGCGGCCGATCGAGAAATGGACGACGGAGCGCGGCGTCAGCCGGCGCAGCGCGCCCAGCTCATCGACCATGCCCGTCGACTGGAAATAGTTGGCGAAATAGTCGCTTGCCTCGAACCGGTCGGGCGCGATCTCGGCGAGCCGGAACGCCGAAGCGCCCTGTTCGCTCCGGGCACGCTGGGCGAACGGATCGAGCAGATGGCCGACGTCGCAATAGTAGGTGTCGAACGTCTTGCGCAGATGGTCGTCCGGGATCCAGCGAAAGCCGATCTCAGGACGGCGGCCCTCGCGATAGACGATGGCAAGGACGCTTTGCGGCGTGAACTCGTGGACGGACATGGCCACAAGATGCGGCTCCGCATCCTTGAGTTTGCCGGCCACGGCGATCCGGCCGAGAAGATCGTATGTGTCGTGTTTCATCGGCGCCTCCCGACTTGCCCCGCCCGACTTGCACCATGGGACTTGCACCATGGGTGGTACTACTCCACGCAATCGGCCGCCGCTAATACCAATGCCGGGGTATTTCCGGTCAATGCCGGTTCCGGCACAGTCGCACGATCAAGGGAGGTTGCATGGCCAAGTCGGGCAAAAAGCGCACGGGATGGGTCGCCGAGGAACTCTATTTCTGGCACCACACGCAGAATTGGGCGGGCCTGTTCGAGCCGGGTCTTTCCGTGCAGCCAGGCGAACATTTCGAAAATGCCGAGACGAAACGGCGGTTCCGCAATCTGGTCGAGGCATCCGGGTTTGGGCGCCATTTGGTTCCGGTCCGGGCGGCGCCCGCCGACGACGAAGCGCTGATGCGCGTTCATCCCAAGTCCCACATCGAACACATCGAAAAGGTTGCCGCTTCGGGCGGCGGCGATGCCAGCGAACTGACGCCGATGGGCCGGTCGACCGCCGACATTGCACGGCTCGCCGCCGGCGGCGTGATCGCGGCGGTCGATGCGATCGTCGACGGGACGGTCGACAACGCCTATGTGCTTTGCCGCCCGCCGGGCCATCATGCCGAACCGGAAACGGCGATGGGGTTCTGCTTTTACGCCAATGCGGCGATCGGCGTGCGTCACGCCCAGAAGCGCGGCCTCGAGCGGATCGTGACCGTCGACTGGGACGTGCATCACGGCAACGGCACCGAGACGATCTTCTACGACGATGCGGACGTGCTGACGATCTCGCTGCACCAGGACAATCTGTTTCCGCCCGACCGCGGCGGCATCGGCGACACCGGCTCGGGTGCCGGCCTGGGCGCCAATCTGAACATCCCGCTTCCGCCGGGCAGCGGCGGCGGCGCCTACCGGCACGCGATCGAAGAACTGGTCGCTCCGGCCATCGAAGCGTTCAAGCCCGACATGATCGTGCTGCCCTGCGGGTTCGATGCGTCCGCGCTCGATCCGCTCGGCACGATGATGCTGTCCTCGTCCGATTTCGGCTGGATGGCGGGGCGCATGGCGGCGCTTGCCGACGATCTGTGCGGCGGCCGCATTCTTGCGACCCATGAGGGCGGCTATTCGGCCGTGCACGTTCCCTTCTGCGGCCTTGCGGTGCTCGAGGCGCTGAGCGGCGCGTCCAGCGGTGTGACCGATCCCTATGACGCGCATATCACAGGCTATGGCGGGCAGGACCTGCAGCCGCACCAGGCCGAGGCCGTTGCCGCGGCGCGCAAGGCGTATGCCGGCGGACACTGAACAGGAATCCAGAACGGGAGGCACTTCGATGAACGACACAACCAGGACGGCGCCCACGTCGCGGCGCGACTTTCTGCGCCTTGCGGGCGCGACGACGGGCTCGGCGGCGATGCTGGCCGGGTTGAACCGGACCGCTGCGGCACAGGGCGGCGAGCCGGTGATCATCGGTTGCCCGGCGCCGCTGACCGGCATCGTCGCAGCCGACGGCATCGAGTTCCGGCGCGGGCTGGAAATGGCCGTCGAGGAAATCAACGGCATGGGCGGCATTCTGGGCCGTCCGGTCGAGGCGGTGTTCGTCGATACCGAAAGCAAGGGCGACGATGCGGTGATCCAGGCCGCCCAGCGGCTGATCGACCGCGACGGCGCCAGCGCGCTGATCACCGGCTACAATCTGGAGACGGGCACCGCACTGCACGATGTTGCCGCCGATGCGGGCATCATCGCCATGCATGCCAATACCGTCGTCGTCCATGACGAACTGGTCAAATCCGATCCCGACCGGTTCTGGGGCACGTTCCAGTACGATCCGCCCGAGACCTTCTACGGCGTCGGCCTTCTGGATTTCGTCAAGGGGCTTGAGGAGCGCGGCGAGTTCACGCGGCCCAACAACAAGCTGGCGATCGTCACGGGGCCGGGTGTCTATTCGATCAACATCGCCAACGCGCTGAACGAGAAGGCGGCCGAATACGGGTTCGAGGTGTCGCTGTTCGAGACCGTTAACGTGCCGATCTCCGAATGGGGCCCGACGCTGGCCAAGCTGCGCGCCGATCCGCCGGCGCTGATCGCGGTGACCCACTTCTATGCGCAGGACCAGGCGCAGTTCATGAACCAGTTCATGAACGAGCCGACCAACAGCCTGGTCTACATGCAATATGGCGCCTCGCTCGCCGCGTTCCGCGAGATCGCCGGCCAGAATTCGGAGGGCGTGCTCTATGCGACGGTGATCGGCGCCCTTCAGGACGAGATCGGCACGGCGTTCGCCGAGGCCTACAAGGCCAGGTTCGGCGAGAACGCCTCGCCCAATGGCGGCGGCCAGACCTATATGGCGATGCACGCCTATGCGGTTGCCGCAGCCCTCGCCGGCGGTCCCGGCGCGCCCTATGAAGAGGATCAGAACCGGCTGGTTGCCGACCGGCTGCGCCATCTGATCTATCGCGGCCCGGTGGGCACGATGCGCATCGTCCCCGAAACGCAGTCGGCCTATTGCTATCCCAGCCAGACCAACGACCCGTCGCTGGGCATGCCGCACATCTTCAGCCAGATCCAGGATGCGGCCGCCGATGGTGTGTTGGTGGCGCCGCCGCCCTACAATGTCGAAAGCTTCAGGCTGCCTTCCTGGATGCAGGGCTGAAGCCGTTGCCGGAGCTGTCGGCCCACGAACAGCCCCTTTTGTCATGCAGGGGCGTGACCAGGCGCTTCGGCGCCTTGGTCGCCGTCGATGGCGTCGATTTCGATGTCCGCCGCGGCGAGACCGTGGGCATTGGCGGGCCGAACGGTGCCGGCAAGACGACCTTCTTCGACCTGATTTCGGGTCTAAACAGGATGAGCGCGGGCAGCGTGGCGTTGCGTGGACGGCCGCTGGCCGGCACGCCGCCGCACCGCATCTGCCAGATGGGCATGGCGCGCACCTTCCAGCTCAACTCCGGCTTTGACGGGCTGAGCGTCATGGACAATGTGCTCGCCGCGGTCGCCTTCGGGCGGCGTTCGGCGGGCGGCTGGCTCCTGACCGCGCGCGACGACCGGGCCAAGGCCCGGGCGATGCTCGAAAAGTTCGGCCTGACCGACATTGCCGACGATCTGGCGGAGAATGTGCCGGTTCTGGCGCGCAAGAAGCTGATGGTGGCGACCGCATTGGTGAACGAGCCCGACCTTCTGCTTCTGGACGAGCCGGTCGGCGGGCTGACCCCGCCGGAGATCGACGATTTCATCGCGCTGATGCTGGGCCTGAAGGCCGAGGGCGTGACGCTGGTCTTCATCGAGCATGTCATGCGCTTTCTGACCAGCGTCGCCGACCGCGCGCTGATCATGCATCAGGGCCGGATCATCTATGACGGCACGCCCAACGGGCTCTCGGCGGACCAGACCGTCCGCGAGGTCTATCTGGGCACCACCGAACTGCCCGGCATGGCGGAGACGGCGTGATGGCGGCGCTCTCGGTCAGCGATCTTGTGGCGGGCTATCACAACCGGCCGGTGCTGCACGGCGTGTCGCTGGACATCGAACCGGGCACCATGGCGGCGCTGATCGGGCCGAACGGGCACGGAAAGACCACATTGCTTAAAACCGTTTCCGGACTGGTGCCGGCCCGGTCGGGCGCCATCCGTATCTTCGGCCAGGCGATCGAGACGGCGATGGTCCACGAGCGGGTCGCGGCGGGCCTTGTGCACGTGCCGCAGGGCGACCAGCTTTTCGGCGAGATGAGCGTCGAGGAGAATTTGCGCATGGGTGCCTATCTGCGCAGTGCCTCCGAGGTCCCGGGCGCGCTCGAGGAGGTCTACGCCTTCTTTCCGCGCCTTGCCGAGCGGCGCGGCCAGTCGGCCAGCAGCCTTTCGGGCGGCGAACGGCGCATGGTCGGCATAGGGCGCGGTCTGATGGCCGGCGGCAAGGTGATGATGATCGACGAGCCGTCGCTCGGCCTTGCGCCGCTGATCATCGAGCAGATCTACGAAGGGCTGCGCGGCCTTTCGCGCGCCGACCGCGCCTTCCTGGTGGTCGAGGAAAATCCAAGCCGCCTGATCGGCATCGCCGACCGCATCTGCCTCATGGATGCGGGCCGGATCGAATGGTCGGGAACGGCCGCCGAGGTGGCCGGATCGCGCGACATTCTTGAAACCTATCTGGGCGGGCATTGAGCATGGATATCGTCATCCAGATCGTCGTGACCGGCATGACGCTTGGCGCGATGTACGCGCTTGCTGCTGTCGGCCTGTCGCTGATCTTCGGCACGCTGGGCATGTTCAACATGGCGCACGGCCTGTTTATGACGATCGGCGCCTATGCGGCCTACGCCGCCGCCGGGCAGCTCGGCCTGCCGCTGGTCGCCGCGGTTGTTGCGGCAATGGCGGCCGGCGCGGCGATGGGTGTCGCAACGCACCTTGCGATGGTGCGATTCATGCTGCGCTCCAAGGCGTTCGAGACCAATGTCATCGTCGCGACGGCCGGTCTTGCCATCCTGTTGCAGGACTTTGTCCTGAAACTGTTCGGCGGCTATCCCTATCCGCAGCCGGTGCGCGTCGAGGGCGTCGTGCGCCTGTTCGATGTGGCCGTCGCACGGCAGTCGCTGGTGATCGTCGCGGTTGCGCTGGTGCTGATCGGCGCGGTTGCCTGGCTGCTTTTGAAGACGCGCTTCGGCATGGCCATCCGCGCCACCGCGATCAACCGCGAGGCGGCGCAGTTGATGGGCGTGCGCACCAACAGCGTCTATCTGCAGGTGATGGCGCTGGCCGGCGCGCTCGCCGGCGTCGCCGGCGTGATGATCTCGTCCCTGTCGACGCTGTCGCCGTCGATGGGCGGCGATCCGCTGCTCAAGGCGTTCGTGATCTGCGTGGTGGCAGGCCTCGGCAATGCGTGGGGCGCCGGCGTTGCCGCGTTCGCGCTGGGGCTGCTGGAAGCGGCGATCCAGTATTATGTCGGCGTGCGGTTCGGCTTTCCGGTCATGCTTTTGCTGGTGATCGCCATCCTCATCTGGCGTCCGCAAGGCCTGTTCGGCACGGAAAAGGTGGTGCGGCTGTGATGCTTGCGGGCGAATTGAACAAGCATCTGGCGATTGCGCTGGTGATTGCCGTGGGCTTTGCCGCCGTGCCGCTGTTCGTCGGCGAGCGCTATCTTCTGGGCGAGGTCATCGTCTTCTTCATCTGGGCGATGGTGGCGATGAACTGGAATCTTTTGATGGGCCATGCGGGCGTCTTCTCACTGGCGCAACTGCTGTTCTTCGCGTGCGGCGCCTATGGCGTGGCGATGGGCACGCAACTGGCGGGCCTGTCGATCTGGCTGGCGATCCCGCTGGCTGCCTTTGCCGCCATGGTGCTGGCGCTGTTGATCGGGTTGGCCTGCCTGCGGCTGACCGGCGCCTATGTCGCGCTGTTGACCTTCGCCATCGCCGAGATGGTGCGCATCCTGATCGTCACCGACACGCACTGCTTCGCGCTGATCCAGAACAATTGCCAGCAATTGTTCGGCGGATCGACCGGCTTTTCGCGCTTTTCCGATTTCGGGTTCCGGCCGATCCTGCGCGGCGACTGGATCGTCGGCCATTACTATGTCGTCTGGGCCGTCTTCGTGCTGAGCCTTGTCGCGCTCGTCGTCATCATTCACGGACGGCTGGGTCTGGCGTTCCGCGCCATCCGCGACAATGTCGGCTACGCGTCGAGCCGCGGCATCGACCGGCAGCGCTACCAGTTGATCGCCTTTGCCAGTTCGGCGCTTCTGACCGGCCTCGCCGGTGCCGTCTATGCCGGCCATTTCCGCTTCGCCGGTCCCTCCCTGTTCGAGTTCTCGACGCTGATGTTCGTGCTCGCCATGGTGATCGTCGGCGGGCTGGGATCGACATGGGGACCGCTGGTCGGCGCCGGTGTGATGATGATCGTCGTCGAATTCGCCAAGGAACTGGGCGACGCGCGGTCGATCGTCCTGGGTCTTTCGATCGTCCTGTTCGTCGTCTTCCTGCCCAAAGGCATCGCCGGCGGGGTCGGCGGGCTGCGCGCCATCATCTCCCGGCCGGCGGGCCAGAACCGATCAACCACCGCAACGGACACCCATCAATGAAGATCGTCTACACCGAAGAGCACCGCAAACGCAGCGCCAGGACCGAACTCTATGGCGGCCAGCTGGTGCCGCCGTTCGAATGTCCCGAGCGGATCGACTTCATTCTGGCCGAAGCGGAAAAGCGCGGCTTCGGCGCCATCGTACCGCCGCGCGCGCACGGCATGGCGCCGGTGCTCGCGGTGCACGATGCGGGTTATGCGGCGTTTCTGGAAAACGCTTGGGCCAACTGGAGCGCGCTCGGCCATCAGGGAGAGGCGATCGTGACGGTCTGGCCGGCGCGCACCATGCGCCCGGATCGCATCCCGGCCCATTTCGAAGCGCAGCTCGGCTATTATTGCCTTGCGTCGGAGACCTCGATCTCGGACGGCACATGGGAGGCGGCGCTGGCGTCCAAGGACGTGGCGCTGACGTCGGCCGACCTTGTGATCGGCGGCGCACGCACGGCGTTCGGCCTGTGCCGTCCGCCGGGCCACCATGCGGCGACCGACCAGTATGGCGGTTACTGCTTCTTCAACAATGCGGCGATCGCGGCGCAGCATGCGCGCGACAAGGGCATCGAACGGGTTGCGATCCTCGATGTCGACTTTCACCATGGCAACGGCACGCAGGAGATCTTCTACGACCGCGACGATGTGCTGTTCATTTCGCTGCATGGCGACCCCGATCAGGCGTTTCCGCATTTCCTTGGCTTTGCCGACGAGACGGGCAGCGGCGCCGGCGAGGGCTTCAACCTCAACCTGCCCATGCCGCCGGGAACCGGGTTCGATGTCTGGCGCGCCGCGCTCGGCAAGGCGATGGAGCGCATCGCGCGTTTCGATCCCGGCCTCGTCATCGTCTCGCTGGGCGTCGATACGTTCGAAAAGGACCCGATCAGCTTCTTCAAGCTGACATCGAATGACTTTTCGACGATGGGGGCCGACATCGCCGCGCTCGGCCTGCCGACATTGTTCCTGATGGAGGGCGGCTATGCGGTCGAGGAGGTCGGCATCAACACGATCAACGTGCTCGAAGGGTTTTGTGTCTGACGCGGCCTGTCAGGCCGCCTCTCGCAGACAGGCGAGCAGCGCAGCCTCGCCCCGGCGCAGGCCGTCGCGCGTGTCGTCGCCCAGAGCATCCAGCCGCGTCGCGCGTTCGTCGTCTGACAGTTCGGCGAGCGCGATGATCGCCGGATGGATGTAGCTCGTTCGCGCGATGGACGGCGTGTTGTTCAGCCGTTCGGCCGCCGCTTCGCTCATGATCCGGATGGTCAGCGGTTCGGGTTTCGTGGCGGCCATGAAGGCGGCATGGGTGCCGTGCCAGGTGCGCAAGCTCTTGGCGGTGGTGCCATCGCCGCAGATGCGCGCAAGCACGTCGCCCAGATGCTCCGAGCGGACAATGCGCGGCGTGCCGTCGTCGGCGAGCCATGTGACCAGTTCGCTGCCGGGCAGGTCGCGGCTGCGCTGAAGGACGCGCTGCAATTGCGCGCCGACCACCGTCTGGTGCACGCGCTTGCCGCCCTTGGCGACGAAGTCGAGATGCACACGCGTGCCGTCGAACCGGACATGCCGGTTGCGCAGCGTCGTTGCGCCGAAGCTGCCATTGTCGGCGGTGTAGCCGGGATCGCCGACGCGCAGGGCGCCGCGGTCGATCAGCGCCAGGACAGCGGCGACCGCCGTTTCAAGGTCGCCGACCTCGCCGGTCAGGCGGTCGCTGATCCAGCGGCGCAGCGCGGGCAGGGTTGCTCCGAACGTCGCCAGTTGGTCGAACTTGCCGTCGGAGCGGGCTTTGGTCCAGTCGGGATGATAGCGATATTGCTTGCGGCGGCGCGCGTCGCGGCCGGTCGCCTGCAGATGGCCGTTGGCGAGCGGCGACATCCAGACATCCTCATAGGCGGGCGGAACCGCGAGGGCCTTCAGGCGCGCCCGTTCGCGCGCGCAGTCGATCCGCGTGCCGTCGGCCGCCAGATAGGTGAAGCCGCGCCCGTGCCGCTTGCGGCGAATGCCGGGCCTGCTGTCGGGATAATAGACGAGGCCGGGCGGCGGCGCGTCGTCAGCCGTCGGCATGGTCGAGTTCGCTGCCCGATTTGAGCACCTGGTCGCCATCGTCCTGTTCGATCAGGAACGCCGGATCCTCGTCGCCGGCATTTCGTGTGACCTCGGTGCCTTTCAGCGTCCGCGTCACCTTGTCGGTGAACCGTTCGGTCACGGAGCCTTTGGCCGTGCCGTCGCCCCAGGACCATGTGACCGTGTCGCCGACCTTGATGTCCGCCATGAGTGTGCTCCCGAATGCTGCGTCAGGCCGCCAACGAACAAGAAGCCGGTCCGGTTCCGGCGCGATTGTCGCAGGGTGTCCGGCGTCCAATCGGCGTGCTCTGAATTGATGGAGGCATGGTCCGGACCATCTCCGTCCGGCACCGGGCATCCGTGTACGGACGGGCTGGCCGGATGTCCGAGCATCGACGATCCGCCTTGTGAATTGACTCTGGCGAAGGGTTGTCATGTAATAAGAACAAAAAGTGAACATTGTGGATTTTCATGCAACCGACACTGATCGAATTGCAGCGTCAGATCACGGCCCTGGCGCCCATGCAGAAGCCGACGGACCAGCAAGGCTTTGTGACGCTGGGGGCGGAAAGGGCCGACGCGGCGCTGGGCAGCGCGCTGGCGCGCGGCGCCCTGCACGAAATGTTTGCGGCGCAAGCGGCGGATGCGGCGGCGCTGACGGGTTTTTGCGCCGGCCTGGCGCAATGCATTTCAGGCGATGCGGGCAGGATCGTCTGGATCCGCCAGGGTTTTTCGGAAACCGAGGCCGGCCCTTTGTTCATGCCGGGGCTCGCGGCGCTGGGGCTCGATCCGGCCCATATCATCCATGTGCGGGCGCGGCGGCCCGAGGACGGGTTGCGCGCCGCACTGGAGGCGGTGCGCTGCGCGGCGCTGGGCGCGGTCCTGATCGAACTCTGGGGCATGCCCAGGAGCCTCGATCTGACGGCGACGCGCCGGCTTGCGCTTGCCGCCGAAGCATCGGGCACGACGCCGCTCCTCATGCGGCTGGCCGCCGAGCCGGGTCCGAGCGTTGCGCAGACACGCTGGCAGGTTGCGGCGGCGCCGTCCCGTGCGCTGGCCGCCAATGCGCCGGGCAGGCCGGCCTTCGACATCACCTTGTTGCGCAACCGCGCCGGCGCATCCGGCCAGCGCTGGCATCTGGAGTGGGATCATGAACGAAAGCGTTTCCGGCATGCCGCGACGGTATCTGGCAGTGTGGCTGCCGTTCCTGACAAGCGACCGGTTCCGGCGCCAGTCGAACGGCTCGCACGCACAGGCTGACGCGTGCCTGTGCTTCACCGAAAAGCACAACAATGCGCTGCGCGTCGTCCGCGTCGATCCAAAAGCCATGGCGATGGGCCTGACGCCGGGGCTCACCCTGGCCGATGCGCGGGCGCGGGTGCCGCAGCTTGCCGCCGTCGAAATGGACCATGCGGCCGATGCGGCGTGGCTCGAACGGATCGCCGATTTCTGCGACCGCTACACGCCGATGACGGCACTCGATGCGCCCGACGGGCTGGTTCTGGACATCACCGGCTGCGCCCATCTGTTCGGCGGCGAAAAGGGCTTGCTCGACGATCTCGTCGCGCGCCTGTCGCACGGGACAACGCAGGTGCGCACGGCCCTTGCCGGCACGCCGCAGGCGGCGCGTGCGCTGGCGCGCTTCGGCCAGCCACATGTGATCGTCGCACCGGGCGGGGAGGCCGCGGCCGTCGCGTCATTGCCCGTGGCCGCGCTCGAGGCGGGCGCCGAGACCATGACGGCATTGCTGCGCGCCGGGCTGAAGACGGTCGGCGATCTGGCATGCCGGCCGCACAAGCCGCTGGTCGCGCGTTTCGGCGCGGCGCTGGCGGCACGCCTCGTCAGGCTTCAGGGCGGCGAGAACATTGCGATCGCGCCGCGCCGGCCTGTGCCGGTCTGCAGCGCCGAGCGCCGCTTCGCCGAACCGCTGACACAGACAGGCGATGTGCTGGCGACGCTCGAAGCGCTCGCGGGCCACGCCGCCGACAGTCTGGAAAAGCGCGGGCATGGCGGGCGGCGCTTCGATGCGGCGCTGTTCCGTACCGATGGCACGGTCAGCCGGCTGACGATCGAGACGGCGCGACCGGTCCGGGCGCCCGAGGTCGTCACGCGGCTTTTCCGGGAACGGATCGACACGCTCGGCGATCCCCTCGATCCCGGCTACGGCTATGATTTGATCCGGCTGTCGGTACCGGTGTCGGCGGCTCTGGAAACGGCCCAGCACACGCTGGACGGCCGTCAGGTCGAGGATGAGGACGTAACGGCGCTGATCGACCGGCTGAGCACCCGGTTCGGCCGGCATGCGGTGACGCAGTTTGTTCCCGCCGAAACCCATATCCCCGAAGAGGCCGTGCGTGCCATGCCTGCCGGGCATGCGGCCGCCCAAGCCACGCACTGGCAAATGGCTCCGGCCGATGCGCGTCCCATGCGTCCGGTGCATCTGTTCGCCCAGCCCCAGCCGATCGAGGCGCTGGCCGAGATCCCGGACGGGCCGCCGCTCAGGTTCCGTTGGCGGCGCGTGCTGCACGAGATCGCGCGCGCCGAAGGGCCGGAGCGGATCGCGCCAGAATGGTGGCGCGGCGACGAAGGCAGCCGGACGCGCGATTATTATTGCGTCGAGGACAGCCATGGCCGCCGCTTCTGGATTTTCCGTCACGGTCTTTACGAGGAATTGCCGCACCATCCCCGCTGGTTCATGCACGGGCTGTTCGCATGAACCGATATGCGGAACTGGCGGTATCGACCAATTTCTCGTTTTTGCGGGGCGCGTCGCATCCGGGCGATTTCGTGATGCGCGCGCTCGAACTGGGCCTTGCGGGCATCGGCATCGCCGACCGCAACACGGTGGCCGGCGTCGTGCGCGGCCACAGCACCTACAGGGAGGCGTGCAAGGCATGGCGGGACGTGCATGGCGAGGATGCGCAATTGCCGCTGCGCTATGTGGTGGGCGCGCGGCTGGTCTTCGCCGATGATACGCCCGACATCATCGCCTATCCGGAAAACCGTGCCGGATGGGGCCGGCTGTGCCGGCTTCTGACGCTCGGCAAGCGCCGTGCCGAAAAGGGCGGCTGCCTGATCCACGAGGCCGATCTTCTGCGCCATTGCGGCGACCTTCTTTTGATCGTCATGCCGCCCGACCGCACCGATGATCTGGTTCGACGCCTCTCAAGGATTTCCGCGCACGCGCCCGGCGCGGTCTGGCTGGCCGCATCCATGGCCTGTCGCGGCGACGATCGCAGGCGGCTTTTGTGTCTCAAGGCGATCGCCGACCGGAGCGGCATCCCGCTGATCGCGGTGGGCGATGCGCTCTATCACGATCCGGGTCAGCGCCCGCTGCAGGATGTCGTCACCTGCATCCGCGAGGGCTGTACGCTGGACAATGCCGGCTATCGGCTGCAGGCCAATGCCGAACGCCATCTGAAGACACCGGACGAAGTGGCCCGGCTGTTCCGCGATGTGCCCGAGGCGGTTGCAGAGACGGTCGATTTTCTGGCGCGCATCGATTTCTCGCTCGACCAGCTGACCTACCAGTATCCCGAAGAGCCGATCCCGCCCGGCAAATCGCCGCAGCAATGGCTCGAGGAACTGGTCTGGCGGCGCGCGCCCTTTTGCTATCCGGACGGCATACCGGACAAGGTCGCCGGCCTGCTCGAACAGGAGCTGGCGCTGATCGCCGAGCTCGATTACGCGCAATATTTCCTGACCATCCATGACATTGTGCGCTTTGCCGACGATCAGGGCATTTTGTGCCAGGGGCGCGGCTCGGCGGCCAATTCGGCGGTCTGCTACGTGCTCGGCATCACCGCGGTCGATCCGGCCGAGCATGATCTCCTGTTTGCCCGTTTCATCTCGTCCGAGCGCAAGGAACCGCCCGACATCGATGTCGATTTCGAGCATGAGCGGCGCGAGGAGGTGATCCAGCACATCTATCAGCGTTATGGCCGCGAGCGGGCGGGCATTGCCGCCACCGTCATCAGCTACCGGCCGCGCAGCGCCATTCGCGAGGTGGGCAAGGCGCTGGGCCTGACCGAGGATGTGACGGCGCGCCTTGCAAGCACGATCTGGGGCAGCTGGGGCACCGAGATCGCCAAGAAGCATGTGCGCGAAGCCGGCATTGATCCGGACAATCCCGTCATCGGGCGCGCCATCGATCTTGCCACGCAACTGCTCGGCTTTCCGCGGCACCTGTCCCAGCATGTGGGCGGGTTCGTCCTGACGCGCGACCGGCTCGACGACATCGTGCCGATCGGCAATGCGGCCATGGACGAGCGCACCTTTATCGAATGGGACAAGGACGATATCGACGCACTCGGCCTGATGAAGGTCGACGTGCTGGGCCTGGGCATGCTGACCTGCATCCGCAAATGCATGGACCTGATGCGTGATCATTGCGGCCGGGATCTTTCCCTCGCCGATTTTCCGCCCGATGACCAGGATGTCTACGCCATGCTGCAAAGGGGCGAGTCCATCGGCGTCTTCCAGGTGGAAAGCCGGGCGCAGATCAACATGCTGCCGCGGCTGAAGCCGAAAGAGTTCTACGATCTCGTCATTCAGGTGGCGATCGTGCGGCCCGGCCCGATCCAGGGCGACATGGTCCATCCCTATCTGCGCCGCCGCAATGGCGAGGAAGACGTCGTCTATCCCGCGCCGTCTCCGGAGCACGGCCCGCCCGATGAGTTGCGCAAGGTGCTCGACCGGACCAAGGGCGTGCCGCTGTTCCAGGAGCAGGCGATGAAGATCGCCATGGTCGCGGCGCGCTTTTCGCCCGAAGAGGCCAATGGGCTGCGCCGGGCCATGGCCACCTTCCGCCATGTCGGCACGATCCAGAATTTCGAGGATCTGATGGTCGAGCGGATGGTGGAGCGCGGCTATGAGCGCGAGTTCGCCGAACGCTGCTTCAACCAGATCAAGGGGTTCGGCGAATATGGCTTTCCCGAAAGCCATGCCGCTTCGTTCGCCAAGCTCGTCTACATCTCGTCATGGATCAAGCATCACGAGCCGGCGGTGTTCGCCTGCGGCCTGCTCAACGCCCAGCCCATGGGCTTTTACGCGCCGGCCCAGATCGTGCGCGACGCGCAGGAGAACGGCGTCGAGGTGCGCGCCGCCGACATCAATCGCAGCCAATGGGACAACACGCTCGAAAGGGCGCAAGACGGCGTGCTGGCGCTGCGGCTCGGCTTTCGCCAGATCGACGGGTTCCACGAGGACTGGGCCGACCGGATCGCCGCCGTGCGCGGCGCGGGTTTCGACAGCGCCGAAATGGTCTGGCGGCGCGCACGGCTCGAAAAGCGGGCGCTGAAAATCCTCGCCGATGCCGATGCGTTCCGCTCGATCGGGCTCGACCGCCGCGATGCGCTGTGGGCGGTGCGGCGGCTACCGGACGATGTGCCGCTGCCGCTGTTCGAGGCGGCGCGGCGCGACGAACTGTCCGCCGAGCCGGACGCCGCCCTGCCTGCGATGAAGCTGGCCGAACATGTGGTGGCCGATTACCAGACCACCCGGCTTTCCCTGAAAAGCCATCCGATGGCGCTGCTCAGGCCGGTCTTTGCGGCCGACAGGATCCTGTCATCGCAGCAGGTCGCAGACATGCCGGACGGCAAATGGATCAGGACCGCCGGCGTCGTGCTGATCCGGCAGCGGCCGGGCAAGGGCAATGCCATCTTCATGACGCTCGAGGACGAGACCGGCATCGTCAACGTGCTGGTCTGGGCGCGCCGGTTCGAGCGTTTCCGCCGGGCCATCATGGGCGCCAAGCTGGCGGTCGCGTGCGGTCATGTCCAAAAGAGCAAGGAAGGCGTCATCCATCTGATCGCCACATCCATTCTGGACCGCACCCTTGAACTCAACAGGCTGTCGGATGCGCATACGCCGACCATCGCGCTTTCGCCTGCCGACGAGGTGATCCGCCCGCAATTTGCCAGGGGCGACAGCGTCAAGGGCGGCCCGGCGCCCGGCCGCGACCGTCATCCGCGCGATGTGCGCATCATCCCCAAGAGCCGGGACTTCCATTAAGGCGGATGGCTCGCGCCACATGGCCCAAAGGCCCGCCTGCAAGCCGACGCGGCCGCCGGCCGGCCATCTTGCGCCAGTCATTGTCGCGCAATCGCCGCTATTCGGCCGGCCAGTTCAAGTAACCGTCGACGCCGCCATTGCGCGCCGCATCGAAATCGCCGGGCCGGGCTTCCCATTGCGCGGCACGTGCAAAAACATCGGTCAGCGCGGCGGCCACCTGTTCGGCCTGGCCGAGCTTCAGATTGCACGGATCGAGCTGGAAGTAACCCAGTTCGACCTCGTGATTGCGGACGACGATCGCCGGGTTCCGTTCGGCGAGCACGCGTGCCAGCGTCGCCGCGCTCGCGCCGAGCCGCCTCGCGTCGATCTCCACCTGAAGCCGGTCCAGCGGATTGCCGGTCGGATCGGGGACGATCTTCGGATCGACGCCGTCGAAACCGGTGAGCGTCGAATGCCACAGGTCGAGCGCGGCGCGCTCGCCGGCGCGGATGCCGGCATGATCGCGCGTCTGCCATGCCTCCAGGGCTGCGATCGCGCCGGCAATGCTCTCCTTGCCAATCTTCATGCCGCGTCCGATGCCGATGTTCTGAAGATAGGCGGCGCGGACAAGATCGCGGCGGCCGGCGATGATGCCCGAGGTCGGCCCGCCCAGAAACTTGTGGCCCGAATAGACCGCCATGTCGGCGCCGGCCGCCAGAAAGCCGCGCAGGTCGTATTCGGACGCCGCATCGACGATCACCGGCACGCCCCTGGCCGCGCAGATCCGGACAAAAGGCTCGAGCGGCATCTGGCCGTAGTGGACGACGTGATGGGAGACCACATAGACCGCCGCCGCCGTCTTCTCGGTCAAAGCGCCCTCGAGCTGATGATCCATGACCAGCGTCGACTGGCCGACCGGGCAGACGGTGGCGCCGGCCAGTTCGATGGCCTGCGAGACCGGCGCGCCATAGCCGCACATGTGCCCCAGCTGGATGACGACCTCGTTCTTTTCTCCCGGACGCTTCGGCAGCGCCTCGGCGCGCGCCGGATCGACCCCCGTCATGCATGCGGCGACCGACAGGGTGATGCCGGCGCTGGCCGATGCGGTCATGCAGCCGGCCTCCGCGCCGGTCGCCATAGCGATGGTGCGGCTGGCGCGCGCCTGCAACTGGTGCATGTTGACGAAATGGGCCATGATTTCGGCGGTCGCGTCGCGCACGGGCTTGCCGGCGATCGAGGCACCGAGCGCGGTCATCGTCCCGGACACGTTGATCACGGGGGTGAGGCCGCGGCTTGTGTAGAAGGCCCGATCGGGGGCCTGCGCAGTCGGTGTCGTCATGTCGCGTGCCTTGTGCTTTGGGAACGGTTTCCATAATAGTGGAAGAAAAAGCGAAGCCGGAGCAACAGCCCATGTCCGACGAAAAACGCAAGCGCACCAGCGGCATCGACCGTGCGCTTCAGGTGATGGATATTCTGACCGAACGCCAGGAGCCCATGAGCGCCTACGATCTGGCGAAGTCGGCCGGCGCGCCCGCCTCGACCATCTACCGGATCGTCGACGAACTGGTCGAACGGGACGTGCTGTCCCGGTCGGACGAAAGCCGGGTCTGGCTCGGGCCGCGACTGATGCGCTACGGGCTTGTCTATCGCGCCCGCATGGACATGTTTGCCGAGGCCAAGCGCGAAATGCAGCGCCTGTCGCAGGCGACGGGGGAGACGGTCCAGATCTGCGCCCGCGACGAGGGCATGATGGTCGTCATCGGCATGGCCGAAGGCGAGGGCCATTTCCGCGTCGCCTCCAATGTCGGCACCCGCGTGCCGCTGAACTGGACCGCGTCCGGCCGCCTGCTGCTGGGCCACCTGCCCGACGATGAACGGCGCGCGGCCTTTGCCGATTGTGCCAAGCCCTCCCACACGGGCACGGCGGAAACCGATCCGGACAAGCTGGCCGCACAATCGCGCGCCGACTTCGTCAACCGGCTTTCGATCCAGATGAGCAGCTCGGAGTTTTCGGTCGCCTGCATCGCCGCGCCGATCCGCGATGAAACCGGTGCCTGCACGGCGACGATCTCGGTCGTCCTGTCGGAGCGTCAGGCGCGGGCACGGGGCGCCGAACTGGCGCATGCCGTCCAGGACGCGGCCCTTGCCGTGGAGCGCGCGCTGGGCCAGAAGGCGGCCTGAGGGCGCCGCGCCGAAAACGTCAGGCTGGGAAGAGGTCAACCCCATTCCGGTCGCACCGCGAAGATCGCGTCGATCTCCACGGTGATCTTGTTGGGCAATGACGCAACGCCGTAGGATGTGCGCGCATGCACGCCGTCGGCACCGAAGACCGCATGCAGCAGTTCCGAAGCGCCGTCGATGACGAACGGATGCCGTTCGAAATCCGGCGTGGCGTTGACAAGGCCGACCAGCTTGACGACGGCGCCGACACCGTCGAGCCCGCCCAGCTTGTCGTTGACGACGGCCAGAAGGTTCAGCGTCACCAGTTCGGCATGCGCGCGCGCCTCTTCGGCCGATACGTCGAGACCGACCTTGCCGTGTGCGAGCGAACCGTCCTCGCGCACCGGTCCCTGGCCGGAAACAAAAAGCAGATCGCCATGGCGCCGGGCATTGTCGAACGCGCCCACCGGCGCGGGCGCCCGCACCGGCAATGCGTGGCCGAGCATGGCAAGCCGCGTCTGGGGCGTTTCAATGAGCCGGGTCTGGGTCATGCAAGCTCCTCTATTCTCTTGCAGAAGGCGGTATGGTTGGCCGAGACGGCAAGGGCGCCGGGCTCGCCCCGTGCGCAGGTCTCCAGCGCGTGCGCGCATCGTGTGCGGAAGACGCAGCCCGATGGCGGCGACAGCGGACTGGGAATGTCGCCGGCCAGTATCTCGCGGTTCGCCTGTCGTTCGGGGTCCGGAATGGGAATGGCCGACAGCAGCGCGCGTGTGTATGGGTGTGCGGGGGCGCGATAGACCGGTCCGGCATCGCCGATTTCGACGGCGCGGCCCAGATACATGACCACGATCTTGTCGCACAGATATTCCACCACCGACAGATCGTGCGCGATGAACAGCATCGTCAGATTGCGCTTGTCGCGGATTTCGAGAAGCAGGTTGAGCACCTGGGCCTGGATCGACACATCCAGCGCCGACACGCTTTCGTCGGCGACGATGAATTCCGGTTCCAGCGCGAGCGCACGCGCGATGCCGATCCGTTGGCGCTGGCCGCCGGAGAACTCGTGCGGATAGCGCGACATGTGATCGGGCTGCAGGCCCACTTCCGCCAAAAGGCCGGCGACCATGTCGCGCCGCTTGCGGCGATCGCCCAGCCCGTGCGCCCGCAGGCCCTCGCCGATGATCTCGTGCACGCGCATGCGCGGATTGAGCGAGGAGACGGGGTCCTGAAAGATGATCTGCATGCGGCGCCGCATGGCGCGCATGGCGCCGGCACCGAGCGTGTTCAGATCGGTGCCGTCGAAAAAGGTCTGTCCGTCCGACGGCTCGATCAGCCGGAGCAGGGCGCGGCCGAGCGTCGTCTTGCCCGAACCGGACTCGCCGACCAGCCCGGTGATCGAGCCGCGCGGAATGTCGAAGCTGACATCGCGCACCGCATGAACCGTGCCGCGCGGCGTCTCGAACCGCTTGGACAGGTTCCGGATGGAGATCAGCGGCGGTGCGGCGGCGGTCTCATGCATGGGCGGCGATCTCCGCTGTCTTGATGCAGCGCACCATGTGCCCCGCGCGGGCCTCGACCAGCGCGACCGGGACCTCGCAGCGCTGGCTTGCGTAGCGGCAGCGCGGGGAAAAGGCACAACCGGGCGGCATGGAATGCGGCGGCGGCACCGTGCCGGGGATCGGCACCAGCCGTTCGCCTTCTGGCCGGCCGGGCTGCGGGATCGAGCCCAGGAGACCTTGCGTATAGGGATGTGAAGGACGTGCGAAAAGCGGGCGGGTGGCCGATTGTTCAACGATCTCGCCCGAATACATCACGGCCACATCGTCGGCCATCTCGGCAACGACGCCCATGTCGTGGGTGATGAACAGGATGGACATGCCCAGTTCGCGCTGCAGCCGGCGCATCAAGTCCAGAATCTGTGCCTGGATGGTGACATCGAGCGCGGTGGTGGGCTCGTCGGCAATCAGAAGCGCCGGCTTGCAGATTATGGCGAGCGCGATCATCACGCGCTGGCGCATGCCGCCCGACAGTTCGTGCGGATAGTTGTCGATGCGTCGGGCGGCGGCCGGAATCTCCACCAGTTCGAGCATCTCCAGAACGCGCTTTCGCCGCTCGGCCGGGCCCGGATCGCCGTGCAGCTTCAGCATCTCTCCGATCTGGTCGCCGATGGTGAACAGCGGATTGAGCGAGGACATCGGCTCCTGGAAGATCATGGCGATTTCGGCGCCGCGCATGCGGCGCATCGCTTTTTCGGAAAGCCCCGCCAGATCGACCGCTTCGCCATCGCGGCCGCGATAGCGGACGGTGCCCCTGGCGATCCTGCCGGCGCGCGGCAACAGCCCCATGATGGCCAGCGACGTGACCGACTTGCCCGAGCCCGACTCGCCGACAAGGGCAAGCGTCTTGCCGGTGCCGAGCGAAAAGCTGACATCTCGGACCGCAGCGGTGCTGCTGCGCCGGCCGGCAAATTCGACGCGCAGATCGCTGACCTTGAGGATGGTGTCGCCGCTCATGCAGGGCTCTCCGCATCCGGCACACGGCGCGCCGCCGGCTCGACCGACGCGCCAAGGACGGTCCATCGCGGCTCGAAGACCCGATCGATGATCAGGTGATTGCCCTGGCTGTCGACGGCGTCGAGTTCGCCGTCGACGATGTCGAAGATCGTGAAGTCGGCCTTGTTTCCGGGCACCAGCCCGTCGCCGGCGGAAAGGCCCAGAAAGGCGCGCGGACTGGCGGCCACGGCGTCGATGCATGCCTCGAGGGGCAGGCCGATGGCCAGCATCTTCGACAGCGTCGTTGCCATGTCGTGCACCGGTCCGCCGATGTTGCGTAGATGCAGATCGGTCGAAATCGAAAACGGAAGAAAGCCGTCGGCGACGGCCCGCCGCGCGACGCCGAAGTCGAACGAGGCGACGCCATGGCCGATGTCCATCAGAACGCCGCGCCGGGCCAGATCCCTGGCCTTGGCATAGACCTGCGGTGTGTCGAGCACGGAACCGGCCTTCTTGCCGTTGAAGCAGTGGGTGACGATGTCGCCGGGGGTCAAGATGTCGAAAATCTCGTCGATCAGCGGCGGCGGCTCGCCGATATGGACCATGACGGGAAGGCCGGCGATCTCGGCGACGCGCTTTGCTATCCTGGCCGGCGTGATGCCCCATGTGCCGACGATGACGCCGCTGGCGCGCACCTTGATGCCGCAGATCACATCGCGGTTGGCCTCGATGACCTCGAGCGTCCGGTCGATGTCGATCGAGCGCATGTCGATCAGTTCGGAGACGCGGTTGCAGGCGACAAGCCCGATCGAGCCGATGTTCAGGAACGCCTTGATCGTCTCGGTATGCGGTTCGATGACATATTCGCGCAAGCCGTGGAAATTGGCTTCGCCCGCCGAGCCCGCATCGGCCATGGCGGTGACGCCCGTTGCGCGGCCGGCCTGGCTGGCCCGCACGGAGATATCGGTCCCGCCATGCCAGACATGGACGTGAAGATCGGTCCATCCCGGCGACAGGCGGGCACCCTTGCAATCGATCGTTTCGGCGCCGGGCAGCGCATCGCGGACGATCGTGCCATCGTCGGATATCGCGATCGTTCGGGGCGCGGTGCCGTCAAAGCCGACGGCCTCGAAATTGGTCAGGGTAAGCGCCATTTCAGAGTTCCTTTGCGATCCGGGGATCGAGCGCATCGCGCAGGCCATCGCCGATCAGTTGCAGGCACAGGACCGAGACGGAAATCGCAATGCCGGGAAAGAAGATCAGGAAAGCGGCCTGGTCGATATATTGCCGCCCCTCATTGATCATGGTGCCCCATGTCGGGGTCGAGGGATCGACACCGACGCCCAGGAAGGACAGGCCGGCTTCGGCCAGCATCGCATAGGCGAAGATGAAGGTCGCCTGGACGATGATCGGCGAGACGATGTTGCGCAGCACATGGTTGATCATGATGAAGCCGGTGGAACTGCCGAGCGCCTGCGCGGCCTCGACAAAGGGCAACTCCCGGATGACCAGGGTCGATGCGCGGACGATGCGCGCGATCCGCGGCGCATAGACGATCGAAAGGGCGATGATGACGTTGATCATCGATCCGCCCAGAATCGCCACCAGCGCGATCGCCAGCAGAATGTCGGGAAACGCCATCATCGCATCGACGATGCGCGAGACCGGACCGTCCAGCCGCCGGAAGAAGCCGGCGACCAGCCCGAAGACGATGCCGACGACCGAGGCGACAAGCGCCACGCCGCAGCCGATCGTCAGCGAGACCTGGCCGGCATAGAGAAGGCGCGACAGGACATCGCGGCCGAACGCGTCGGCGCCGAGCCAGTAGTCGCCGCCGGGCGCGGCCAGCCGGTTGCGCACACTCATCGCGGACGGGTCGGCCGGCGCGATCAGCGGTGCCAGGATCACGGCGGCGAGGATGACAAGAAACACGATCAGCGAGACGAGCACGGCGCGCCGCGCAAACAGCGCTTCGAGGAAACCGGGTTCGTCGGCAAGCGCGGATGCGGACATCGATCAGTACCTCACCCGCTTGTCGACGAGCAGATAGAGCAGGTCGGTCAGAAGATTGATGAACACATAGAGCGTCGCCACGACGATCAGTGTGCCCTGGATGACCGGATAGTCGCGCCGCAGCACGGCGCTGACCACCAGATTGCCCATTCCGGGAATGTTGAACACACGTTCGGTGACGACCGCGCCGGATACCAGAAGGGCGAATGTCAGACCGATGACGGTGATGATCGGTATGGCCGCGTTCTTGAGCGCGTGCCGCAGAACGACGCGCCATTCCGTCATGCCCTTGGACCGGGCCGTGCGCACATAGTCCTCGCCCAGAACGTCGAGCATGGAGGCACGCGTGAAGCGCAGGATCAGCGCGGAATTGACGATCCCCAGAACGATCGACGGCAGCACGAGATGGCCCATGCGGACCCAGAAGTCGGCATCGGGGCCGCCATAGCCGGCCGCCGGAAACCAGCCCAGTTCGGTCGCCAGATAACGCTGGAACATCAGGCCGGTCCAGAAGCTGGGCACCGAGGCGGCGAGCATGGCCGTCGAAATGGCGGTCTGGTCCAGCCAGGACCCGCGCCGGTAGGCGGCATAAATGCCGATAGGCACGGCGATGATCAGCGCGATGATCAGCGAGAAAAGCGCCAGATAGACAGTGGGCTCCGCACGGGCGAGCAGCACCCGGGTGACCGGCTGGTTGAAGAAGATCGACGTGCCCAGATCGCCGCGCAAGGCGTTGCCGACAAAGCTCAGATACTGGATGGGGATCGGTTCGTTCAGACCCAGCCGCTCGCGCAGTTCGGCCGCTTCGGCCGGTGTCGCTTCGGGACCGAGCATGAGCGCCGCCGGATCGCCGGGCGCCAGCCGGACGATGACGAATGCGATGGTCAGGACCAGAAGGACGACCACCAGCATGCCGACTATGCGTTGAACGATGTACCGGGTCACTGCATCACACTCTGTAAGCTGCGGACCATCGAGGCCCGCAGCAGGCCGCCTCCCACGGATGCGATCCTATTGGGGTCTGGCGTTCCAGAAATAGGGCCAGGGCGAGGGATTGACGCCGGTCATGCCTGCACGCTGGCCCTGCAGCGCGTTGAAGCCGCCGATCTTGATGAAGCCGACATCCTCGAACACCGCCTTCTGGAGATCGGCGAACAGCGCCTCGCGCTCGGCCTGGTCGGTGGCCGTGGTGAAGGCCGCCAGCGTCGCCTCCTTGTCCGGCTCTGCCCAGCCCAGCCGCGAGGTGGCGGAATAGAGGCTGGTCAGAGCCGGCTCGGGGAGGAACGGCGAGTGGGTGATGTAGATGTCCCAGAGCGCCGGATCGTTGCGGCGCTGGCCGAGCGTTGCCCAGTCGACGACATCCATCTGAACGGCAAAGCCGGCCGCTTCGAGCGCCATCTTGGCAACCTCGGCCATCTTGAAGTGGAACTCGTACTGGCGCGAGGTCAGGATGCGCAGCGGGGTGCCTTCATAACCGGCGGCATCGAGCAGTTCGGCCGCCCGGGCCTGGTCGTTCTGGTTGTAGAGCTCGGTGCCGGCATCGTTGCGCCACGTCCATCCCTCCGGATACATGGGCGCGTCGACGATGAAGAAATTGTCGTCGCCGAAGGCGGCGAACATCATGTCGTCGTGGGGCAGGGCGGCCTGCAATGCCTTGCGCACATTGAGATCGGTCAGAAGCCCGTCCTTGTGGTTGATGGCGAAAATCGGCCAGCCGAACGGGCGCAGCAGAACCGGTTCTGCCGCCTCGCTTTCGGCGATGCGGGCATAGGATTCGGCGGGCAGGCCGTCGGCGAAGTCATACTGGCCGGACAGGAGACCCTCCACGCGCGTGTTCGGATCGGGCACGGGGATGAAACGGATCTCGTCGGCGAGCTGCAGACGCCCGCCGGCCGGGCCGTTCGGCTCTTCGTCGCGCGCTTGATATGCCTCGAACCGCCCCAGTTGCAGATACTGATCCGGCACATGTTCGATGATCTTGTAGGGGCCGGTGCCCACGATGGCGCTGAGCGCTTCGCCCAGCACCTCTTCGGGGTAGATCGCGGCGGCCGAGTTGGAGAAGGCGAGCAGCGACAGAAGCGGCGAGTAGGGCTCCGTCATCCGGATTTCGACGGTGTTGGCGTCGACCGCCTCGATGGCCTCGATGCGGTCGGCGACGGCCTTTCCGCGCGAGGCCATTTCGGTCCAGCGCTGCAGCGATGCGACCACGTCGGCCGAATCCATCGACGAGCCGTCATGGAAGGTGATGCCCTGGCGCAATGCGATCCGGTACGTCCGGCCGTCGTCGGAGATTTCGGGAAGATCGACCGCCAGAAGCGGCGCGACGTTCCAGTTGGCGTCGAACGTGTAGAGCGTTTCGACGAAATGCTGGGTGACGATCGAGACCACATCCTTGGTCGACAGCATCGGGTCCAGCGTGTCCGCTTCGCCGATGATTGCCACGTCCAGCGTGTTGTCGGCCCAGGCGGGCACGGAATAAGCGGACAGTCCGATAGCGATTGCCGCCGCCGAAGTCATCCAAGTGCGCGAAATCGACATTCTAGAACTCCCTTATAATGGAATATATTTCGCAATTACGAATGATGTTGTATTCCCTTTTGGATGTCAAGGGCGGCCGCCGCGGGCTTGCGGCACGAGGTCGTGCCACGAATCCCGCCGGGCGCCGGTCTCATGGCCGGGCCTCGACTCCGCGACGATGCGGTTCGGCGCATTGGTGCAGAACGAATTCATCTGTGCGGACCCGCTGACCATCATCGGCGGATTGGGCGCGGACAGGCGCAAGCCGGCACCGGCGGGCACGGCGCTCTTCCGGCCCGGTGTGGTCACGCCGCGCCGCGTACTTCCGCAACCGGCCGCCGACATCGATCGCATCCGACGAGGCGCTTCTGACGATCGGTGGCAAGATACCGGAGCACAGTGTCCGCTTTTCGGCTTCGAAGTCGTCAGCCTCGTTGATAACGGTGCCGGCGAAAGGTACCAAGAAAACCTGCGGACGGCGGGACCCGTCAAGGGCCGGACCTTCAAACGTCGGTCGCAAGAACACTCACTTTCTGGGAGAGACAGATGCTGGCCCCGGCGATGCGCAACGCCCTCTCGATGAAGCTGATCCTCCTGCACGCGTTCGCGCTCGCGGCGACGGGTCCGGTGTCGGCCGAAGGGCAGACGCCGGTCCGGTCCCTTGCGATCGAGATCAACAAGGCCGAGCAGCTCGAAGCGACATGCCGGCTGGTCTTCATGACGCATAACGGGCTGGGGGCCGATCTGGCGGAACTGTCGCTGGAGACCGTCCTGTTCGACACCGAAGGCGGTGTCGACCGGTTCACCCTGTTCGACTTTCGCGAGGTGCCGGCCGGCAAGATGCGGGTGCGGCAGTTCGATCTGCCCGACACGCAATGTTCCGATATCGGCAAGGTGCTGATCAACGGGGCATCGGCATGCAAGGGCGAAGGGCTGACCGGCGGCGAGTGCATCGAACACCTCGACGCAACCAGCCGCATCGGCATGGAGATTGCGGGATGATTTTCGGCCTTGCCAACCCGATCGACCGCGCCGCCGGTCTGATCGCTCTGGGCGGCCCGGTGGTCGCACTTTTGCTGGTCCTGTCGGTGATCGCGCTGGCCATCGTGATCTACAAGATGGCGCAATATGTGCGGCGGGGCACGGGCACCGACCGGCATGTGGACGAGGCGGTACGCCTGTGGCGGGCCGGCGATCGGGCGGCGGCGCGATCACATCTTGCCGATCGGAAGACGGCGCTCGCCGAACTGGTCCGCGAGGCGATGGGCCAGGCCGGGCAGACCGGCGGCCATGTTGCGCGAAGCGATCTCGAGGATCATTTCGCGATCGTCGCGGCGCGGCAGTTGCAGCGGTTGCAGAGCGGCTTCCGTGCGCTGGAATCGATTGCCCAGATCGCGCCACTGATCGGCCTGTTCGGCACCGTCCTGGGGATGATCGAGGCGTTCCGGCAATTGCAGGGCGCGGGCAATGCGGTCGATCCGTCGCTTCTGGCCGGCGGCATCTGGGTGGCCCTGCTGACGACCGCCGTCGGCCTTGCGGTGGCGATGCCGACGGCGATCTGCCTGAGCTTTTTCGAAAGCCGGGTCGCGCGCCACCGACTGGCCATCGAGGAGGCGCTGACGGCCGTCTTCAACCCGGTTCGGACCGGTTCTGCCGCAGCCGAACGGGCCGGCGAGCGGCCGATCGGGGCCAGTGCCGCCAATGCGCATTGAGGCGGGTGCATATGGCCGCGTGCGGCGCATCTCGCTGACGTCGCTGATCGACGTCATCTTCCTGCTGCTGCTCTTTTTCATGCTGACGGCGACCTTTTCGCGGTTCGCCGATGTCGAGCTGTCGACCGGCGGAGGGGCGTCGCAGCTTGCCGACCAGACGCCGGTCTTTCTGCAATTGCATGCAGACGGGCTGTCACTGAATGCCGAGCCGCTGGACGTGTCACAGCTGGGCGAGCGGCTCCTTGTGCTGCGCGAAGCGGGACGCGCCGATGTCGTCATCCTGTCGGTCCGCGACGGGGCGACATCGCAGCAACTGGTCGATGTGATCGCGGCGGTGGGCGCTTCGGGCGGCCCGCCGCTGCAGATCGTGCGTTGAGGGCCGATTGCGATGCGCATTGAGGCGACAGACCATCACGATGCGGCGGGCCGGCGGTCCGAGCCGGCCATCGCGCTGATCAACATCGTCTTCCTGATGCTGATCTTCTTTCTTGTCGCCGCGCAGGTCGCGCCGCCGCTGGATGGCGATGTCGCTCTCGTCTCGACGCGCGATCTCGACAGCCGCGAACCGCCGGACGCGCTGGTGATCGCTGCCGACGGGCAACTGTCCTATCGCGGTGCGACACTGACGCCGGCGCAGTATGTGGCGCTCAAGCGAGTGGGTGCGCCGGCGCTCGCAGAATTACGTCTGGTGCCCGACCGCTATCTGTCCGCAACGCGGCTGATCGAAATCGGCGATGAACTCAGGGCGCTCGGGGTCGAACGCGTCTTCATCGTCACCGAGCGGAGCCTGGCGGGGCCATGAGCGGGCGCGGGCTTGCCTTTGCCGGCGCGGCCATGCTTGCGCTCACCGCCTCGGTCGGGGTTCACCTTGGCGGCGCATCCATCGATACGTCGACGCAACCGGAAATCGAGGCCGGCGGCGAGGTCATCCAAGCCGCCGCGCTGGGCTCGGGCTTCGAATCACTGGTCGCGGCGGGCAACCGGCTGAGCCCGGTGGATGCGGAAACCGAGGCCATTGCGCCCACGGACAATGCCAGCGCCGGACCGGCGCCGGCGAGCACCCGATCGGTCGTCGCGCCGGTTTCGCCGCCCAGCGATTCGGCCGAACCGTTGCCGGTGGCGCAAGCGCCCGAAATCGCCGCCGTGGCACCGGTGGAGACGAGCGATGTGGTCGAGGCGCGGCCGGACGAACCGGTCCTGCCGGTCCCGCTGGCCCGTCCGTTCCGGCAGATCGATGTGGATCGCGCGCGGGCCGAGGAGCAGCGGCGTGCCGCCCGTGCCGCCGAACGCCAGCGCCAGGCGGAGCGGCAACGGCGTGCCGAGCAGCAGCGTGCGACGCGCCAGCAGGCGCGCGGCACAGAGCAGGGGCGGGCCGATCGCAACGCGCGGGCCGGACGCGCCGACGGGCCGACGCAGGGCCGTAGCGCCAATACAAGCCAGGGCAATCAGCCGGCGCGGGAGGCCGGCAATGCGGCGGCTTCGAACTATCCCGGCAAGGTGTACGCCAAGATACGCCGCACCCGGCAGCGTGCCGCCGGCGGGAGCGGAACGGTGCGCGTCAGCTTCTCGATCGGAGGCGGCGGCGGGCTTGCCGGCGTCTCCGTCGCCGCCAGTTCCGGCTCGGCCGCCATCGACCGCGCGGCCGTCGATCACATCCGACGGGCCGCGCCGTTTCCGGCGCCGCCGCCCGGCGCGCAGCGACGCTTCGTCATCCCGATCGAGATACGCCGGTGATCGGGCCGGGCCAGCCGGCGTTCGGTTCTTCACACGCCTGTCGCGCACGCATCTGCACAAACCGGAAGCCGCCATTCCAGAACCCCACAGGAGATCCAGCCATGTTCGTCGCGATGAACCGTTTCAAGATCAATGAAGGCCATGAGGCGGCTTTCGAGGAGGTCTGGCGCAACCGCGATTCGCGCCTCAAGCAGGTGCCCGGATTTCAGACCTTTCATCTGCTCAAGGGCGATTTCGACCAAGACAGCCGCACCACACTCTATGCGTCGCACACGATCTGGGGCAGCCGGGACGATTTCGTCGCCTGGACCAGATCCGACCATTTCCGCCAGGCCCACGCCAATGCCGGCGACACCAAGGGCATGTATGCGGGCCATCCGCAGTTCGAGGGCTTTGAGGCCGTACTCGAGGAATGAAGCCGCGCAGGCGCCAAGGCGGCAAAGCCTGTCTTTCCGGTTTCAGGATTGACTCTTGGCGCCCGCCACGTTTTGTTTCGCCCGCTTCAAGGTGCGACCCGACGGGTCGTTAAAAGGGAACATGGTGCGGCGTACCCGCAAGGGACCAAGACCATGGCTGCCCCCGCAACTGTAACCGTGGAGCCCGCCTGATCACGCCACTGTCCGCACGGATGGGAAGGCAAGGCGCGGCGCTGAAACGGAAGCCAGGAAACCTGCCTTGAACGGTCACCCAGCCGGGCCACGGGGTGTGGCAAGGCACGGTCTGTTCCGCAGAGGTGACATCGAAAGATGCGTCTTTGCGCGGAGCGTCCGTCGGGTGGCTTTCCTCCATCAGAATGGCCGGTCCGGCAAACGCCGGGTTCAAACACGTGGTCCTTGTGCGGGCCACACGGACATTTGGGGGACTACCTTGATCCGAACCATTCTTCTTGCCACAGCCGCCTGGGCGGCGTTGTCGCTGCCGCAGCCCGTTCATGCCCAAGAGGGCACTGACGATGGCGCGACGGTCCTGCCGACCCTTCTGATCACCGCCGGTCGGACGCCGGTCGAGCAGGAAGCGTCCGGGCGTGCCTTCACGGTGATTACCGGGGAAGAGCTCGAGCGCAGCCAGACACGCTATCTCGCAGACGCCCTGCGCCGGGTGCCCGGCTTTCATGTCTCGCGTGCCGGTTCGTTCGGCGCGCCGACCCAGGTGCGCGTGCGCGGCTCCGAGGGCAATCATGTGCTGGTTCTGATCGACGGCGTCGAAGTGTCGTCGGTCAGCCAGGGCGAGTTCGACTTTGGCGGCCTGCAGGTCGGCGATGTCGACCGCATCGAGGTGCTGCGCGGCCCGCAGAGCGCGCTTTACGGATCGGACGCGCTTGCCGGCGTCATCAACGTCATCACCAAAAGGGGGCCGCGCGACGGGTTCGAAGCGCTGCTTCAAAGCGAGACCGGAACCGATGGCACGTTTCTGGGCGGCGTCGCCGTGCGCGGCGGGACGGAGTGGTTCGATGCGGCCGTGTCCGCGCGGTTCCGTCGCACGGACGGGTTCAACCTTTCGGACTTCGGGACCGAGAAGGACGGTGACGAGAACCTGACACTGACCGGGCGCTTCACGCTCGACGTCAACGACAATCTGGTGATCGACGCCAATGGCCGCATGGTCGACCGGTTCGTCGAGACCGACCGACAGGATTTCGCCTTTCCCGCAACGCCGACGCAAGGGCTCGTCATCGACAGCGACGACACGTCGGATGTGCAGGAGCTTTCCGGCGCGATCGGCGCCACATGGACCTCGCTCGATGGTGCGTGGACGCACGGCGCCCGGTTTTCGGGGAGCGGCGACGAGCGCGACAGCGCACGCGGCGGTGTCGTTACCTCGACCAACAAGGGCAATCGCCTGAAGGCGGAGGTTCAGTCGAGCTATATGTTCGAAACGCCTGCGCTGCTCGATGCCGTCCATACGGTCACCGGCGCTTATGAATGGGAGCAGGAGCGGTTCTGGCAGACCGCGACGCAGGAGCGCGTGACGCAATCCTTCGTCGCCGAATATCGCGGCGAGTTCGCCGGCCAATTCTATCTGAACGCCGCCGTGCGCCACGACATGAACGACCCGTTCAAGGATGCGACGACCTACAGCGTGGCCGGCGCCTGGGCCGTGCCTGGCACCGGCACGCGCCTTCACGCCTCGGTCGGAACCGGCGTCAAGAACCCGACCTTCTTCGAGCAGTTCGGCTTCGTGCCGGGCAGCTTCCGGGGAAATCCCGATTTGCGGCCCGAGGAAAGCCTTGGCTGGGATGTCGGCATCGAGCAAAGCCTCTGGGACGGGCTGGTCGTCGTCGACGTCACATGGTTCGACCAAAATCTGGAAAACGAGATCCAGGGCTTCGGGCAGACGGTGCGCAACCTCAACGGGACATCGCACAGGCAGGGCGTCGAATTGTCCGCGACGGCCGAACTGTTCGACGGTTTTTCGACGACGGCGATGTACACCTATACCGACGCCACAGACCCCAACGGCATGCGTGAGGTGCGCCGGCCGATGCACAGCGCATCGCTTTCGGCGGCCTACACGTTTTATCAAGGTCGGGCGCAGCTTTTCGGCGAAGTCATCTACAATGGGGCGATGGACGATCTGGAATTCATCAATGCGACGCCGCAGACCCGCGTGACGCTGACCGACTATGTGCTGGTCAATATCGGCGGGAGCTTCAAGGTCAACGAGACGGTGGAGGTTTACGGCCGCGTCGAGAACCTGTTGGACGAGCGCTATGAGGAGGTGTTCGGCTACAACACGCAGGGACGTGCCGCCTTTGCCGGCGTCAAGGCGCGGTTCTGACCATGTGGCGGGCGTCGCGATCGCTGTTGCTCGGCGCCATGGTGTGGCTCGGTGGGGCATTGGCCGTGCCGGCCGCAGAGCCGCCGGCGCGTGTCGTGTCGATGAACGTGTGCACCGACCAGCTTGCCATGCTGGTCGCCAGGCCGGGCCAGCTTCATTCGGTGTCATGGCTGGCCGCCGATCCCGCCATGTCGGTTCTGGCCAACGAGGCTGAAGGGCTGCGGCTCAATCGCGGCCTGGCCGAGGAGATCTTCCTGATGAAGCCCGATCTCGTCATCGCCGGTACGTTCTCCACACGTGCCACAGTGACGTTGCTTCAGCGTCTCGGCTTCCGGGTCGAGCAGTTCGCGCCGGTTGCCTCCCTTGCGGACATTCGTGCCAACATCGTCCGCATGGGGGACCTGCTCGGCAATCCGTCGCGTGCCGGAGCGCTGGTCGCGCGTTTCGATGCGGATCTCGCTGCGCTAAGGGCCTCTCCGCCAAGCGACCAGATGCTCGCGCTCTATTTTGCCAACAGCTATACGTCCGGCGGCGGAACGCTGGCCGACGCCGTTGTCGAAGCCTCCGGGCTGAAAAATCTGGGCCGGGAGATGGGCTATGAGGGCACGGTGAAGCTGCCGCTGGAAATGCTCGTCAACGCCGAGCCCGAACTGGTCGCCGGCGGCGGGCGCGATTTCGGCCGGCCGGCGCGGGCACAGGAAGCGTTCCGTCACCCGGCCTATCGCGCCGTTGCCGGCGCCGGGCGCGGCATCGTCATGGACAGCACATACTGGCTCTGTGGCACACCCCTGACACTGGAAGCGGCACGGCGCCTGGCTGCCCATGCCGACCTTGCCGCGGCCGATGAGTGAGAGGACGCGCTTTCATCTCCTGATCGGCGTTTTGGCGCTTGTCGTCCTTTTGCTGTTCGGCCTGTCGCTTTTGACCGGTCCCGCGGCGACCGGCTTTTTCGATGCGTTCGCCGGCCTTTTTTCAGACGATCGCGGACCACTCGCCCTGATCATGCAGGAAATCCGGCTGCCGCGGGCGATTCTGGCGGCGGCGATCGGCGCGACGCTGGGCCTTTCGGGCGCGGCGCTGCAGGGCTATCTGCGCAATCCGCTCGCTGAACCCGGTTTGCTCGGCATCAGCGCTTCGGCTTCGCTTGGCGCGGTTCTGGCGCTCTATACGGGCTTTGCCGCCGCGTTTCCGCTCGGTCTGCCGCTTGCCGCGCTTGCCGGCGCGGTGGTCGCTGTGCTCATCGTGCAGGCGCTGGCGGGCCTGTCGGGCAACGTGCTGACGATCATCCTGGCAGGTGTCGCCGTCTCCAGCTTTGCCGGCGCGATGACGTCGCTGGCGCTCAATTTGTCGCCCAATCCCTTCGCTGCGCTCGAGATCGTCTTCTGGATGCTGGGCTCGCTCAACGACCGGTCGATGACCCATGTCTGGCTGTCGCTGCCCGTCATGATGGTGGGCTGGGCGATGCTGGCCGCGCTGGCCCGACCGCTCGACGTTCTGACGCTCGGTGAACAGGCGGCCCAATCCATGGGTGTCGACATGGGCCGCGTGCGTTTTCTGGCGGTGTTCGGAACGGCGGCGTCGGTCGGTGCAGCGACCGCCGTTGCAGGCGCAATCGGCTTTGTCGGCCTGATCGTGCCGCACGTCCTGCGCCCGCTGGTCGGCGCGCGGCCCTCGCGCCTGTTGCCGGCGAGCGCGCTGGGCGGCGCGGCGCTGCTGCTGGCCGCCGACATTGCAGTGCGGATCGTCGCGCCGGCCCGGGACCTGAAGATCGGCGTCCTGACCGCGCTGATCGGCGCGCCGTTCTTTCTCTGGCTCGTCTTCCGCTACCGGAGGACATTGGTATGAGCCTTCTTGCGGTCCGGGACCTTTCGGTGGCTCTCGGCAAGCGAGCCGTGCTGAACGGGATCGATCTGACCGTCGAGCCGGGCGAATGCGTCGGCCTGATCGGGCCCAACGGCGCGGGCAAGTCGACCTTTCTCAAAGCCATCCTCGGGCAGGCCCCGGGTGCGGGAGACATAAGGCTTGGCGATGCTGAAAGCCGGTCCATGAGCGCTCTCGAACGGGCGCGGATCGCCGCCTATCTGCCGCAGGAACGCGAGGTGCACTGGCCGGTGAGCGTCGAAGTGCTTGTCGGGCTGGGCCGGGCCTTTGGCCGAAGCGCCGTGGCGGCGCCGTCGGCGAAGGACCAGGCCCTGATCGAGGCGGCGATGGAACGCATGGCCGTGACCGCGCTGCGCCACCGCCGCGCGACCGAATTGTCCGGCGGCGAACGGGCGCGGGTGCTGATCGCGCGGGCGCTGGCGCAGGACACGCCGCTGCTGCTTGCGGACGAGCCGACCGCCGGGCTCGATCCGTCGCACCAGATCGCGCTGATGGCGACGTTTTCCGATCTGGCGCGCGAAGGGCGCAGCGTCGTCGCCTGTCTTCACGAGATTTCCTTGGCGGCGCGCTGGTGCGATCGTATCGTCGTTCTCAACGAGGGCCGGATCGTCGCCGACGGACCGCCGGCCACGGTGTTGACCGATGAGTTGATGCGGACGGTCTATGGCGTCGAAATCCACCGGGCCGACAGCGCGCAGGGTCTGGTCGTGCTGCCGACGGCACTTTCGGAAACCGAATCCAACGACAGACCGGACGGAGCATGAGCGCGCCGCGCCGCGCGTCGCTTTTCGCCAGAACGTCCGGCTTGTCGGCTCCCGGCGGACGGTTTTCGACATGCCGCGCTACTCGGACGGGGCCGATGACGAGGCGTCCGGGCACTGAATGGCCAAGTCTTTGCCGGAGCGGCCCGCTTCGAGGTCAGCCACAGCACAACTGTCATCAACGAGGCTTAATCCTGATGGCAAGGCCAGGAGGACGAGCTATGGCGACATATCAGGCGGTAATCATGCATGGAACGCGCGGCGGTGAGGGCCGGTACGAGTTCTCGGGCCCGCCCGACCTTTTCGATCGAACACCGCTCGATGTCATGCGTGCGCTGATGGATCATGTCGAGGAGCATGCGCATATCGGCCATATCCGGTATGAAGCCAATGCGGCGCTCAAGAACGAGAGCGCCGAGGTCGTCACGGTTCTCGGCCAGCTGCATTTCGAGAAGGACGGCGCCCAGCCGTTCATGTGCATGATCAATCCGAAGCGGTCCTGATGGCTCGCGGCACGGGCCGGAGACCGGCTGCGAACGCTGCGATATCAGATCTGATGCACGTAGGAGCCGGGCGCCGGGCCCAGTGTCGGCCCATCGCCACCGGACCGGCCCATCGAAGGCGGCGGCCCCGGCTCTCCGGATCGACAAGCCAGCCAGTCCGCCATTTCCGGCCACCAGGAGCCCTCGGTCGGCTCGTGCCGGGCGAGCCACGCATCGGGGCCCGCATACAGCGCGCCCGCAGGCCGGTTCCCGATCCTGTAGTGGCGACCCTTGTGGCCCGGTTCGCTCAGGATCCCGCCATTGTGCCCGCCCCTGGTCAGGACGAATGTCAACTCGCTGTCGGTAAACAGTTGGGTCTTGTAGACCGACCGCCATGGCGCGATGTGGTCGGTTTCGGTGCCGACGACGAAGATCGGCACTTCTATGTCCTTTAACGCGATCACCCGGCCCTCGACCGCGAACCGCCCCGCACTCAACCGGTTTTCCAGAAACAGCCCGCGCAGATACTCCGAGTGCATTCGCGCCGGCATCCGCGTGGTGTCGCCGTTCCACACCAGAAGGTCCGAGGGCAGGTCCTCGCGAGCGAGAAAATAGCGGTTCACGGCGCGGGTATAGATCAGGTCCTCGGCCCGGATCGATGCGAAGGTCCGGGCCATCTGAGGCCGGTCCAGATAGCCCTGGATCCACATCAGGTCCTCGATGAAGGCGACCTGGCTCTCGTCGACGAACATCAGCAATTCCCCGGCCTCGGCAAAGTCGACCTGCGCAGCCATCAAGGTGATGGAGGCGAGGCGATCGTCGCCGTCCCGCGCCATGACGGCAGCGGCAATCGCCAGAAGCGTGCCGCCAAGGCAATAGCCGTTGGCATGGACCTTTGCGCCGGGCACGATGTCGTCGACCACATCGAGGGCTGCCATCACGCCGCGCCGGCGATAGTCCTCCAGCGACAGTTCCGACTGATCGGCCGTCGGATTGCACCAGGAGATCATGAAGACCGTGAAACCCTGGCGCACCAGAAATGCGACCATCGAGTTTTCCGGCGACAGATCGAGCACGTAGTACTTCATGATCCAGGCCGGGACGAAAAGAACCGGTTCGGGATGAACCCGATCGGTCTGCGGCGCATATTGAATGAGCTCGAAAAGGTCGTTGCGAAACACGACCTCACCCGGCGTGCAGGCCAGGTGCTCGCCGACCTCGAATCCGGGCGGGGCGGGCTTGTGCGCCTGCGTGAGCGTTTGGATCACATCCTCGGTGAGGTGGCGCGCGCCGTCGATCAGGTTTTGCCCTTTTTGCGTGACGGTTTCTTCGATGATTTCGGGATTCGACCAGGGAAAATTCGATGGCGATATCATGTCGAGCGCCTGGCGGGCCTGGAACCGTGTGCGGTCGGCGTCGCCTTTGGCGAGGCCGGGCATCTCATCGGTCGCCGCATCCCACCAGTCCTGGATCGCCAGAAAACACTGCGCCCACGCATTGAAGGGAGGCTTGTTCCAAGACGGGTGTGAGAAGCGGTGGTCGTGAACTCTCGGCCTGAACGGTTCCGGCCCTTCCGCAAGGATCTCCGCAACAAGCCTGACGGCATTGGTCTGCGCCCGCTCCATCAGCTCCAGCTGACGGCCGGGCGATCGGCCCAGATGCAGCGCCCAGTCGCTCCAGGCCGCGAAGATCGAATGGGGCGAAACCCCGCCCGTCATCCTTGCCAGCGTCGCCCGCGCGGTGCGGTCGAGCATGCGATGCGGATGCGGGTCGGCAACCGGCGATGAACCGTTCTCCGTCGCAATTCGAGGCGAAACGGACCTGGCATCCGTGCATTGCTGTTGTTTCGTCATCTCTTTGCGGTCCGTTTCAACGGCGACGCCACGCCCGGCGCCCACAGCGGCCTGAAATGGTCGGCGCCCCGCGCAATCGGGTGCGGCAGTGCCTGGAACCGACGTCCGGCGTTCGATGTTCTTCAGCGCGTTGTCCCGACCGTCAGGCCATTGGTCAGGCGCGGTTCTCGACGGCATCGCTCCCACGGCGCATCATTGCGCGACGAAGCCGCCATCGACGGGCATGTTGATTCCGGTGACGAAGGACGCTGCCGGCGAAGAAAGCCAGACGATCGCCCCGGCCACCTCGTCGGGTACGCCGATGCGGCCGATCGGGTGCAACGGATCAAGCATCTCGTGCGAGTCCTGGGCGCCTTGCGTAGCCTGTTCGGCGAGCGAATCGAGCATCCGGGTATCGATGCCGCCCGGGCAGACCGAGTTGATGCGGATGCCTGCCTTTCCATATTCCAGCGCCGCGTTCTTGGTCATGCCGTTGACCGCGTGCTTTGAGGCGACATAGGGCGAAAGCCCCGGAAATCCGATCAGTCCGGCGACGGAGGCGAGATTGACGATGGCGCCGCCGCCGGTCTTCAGCATCTGGGCGATCTCGGCCTTCATGCACAGAAACGTGCCGCGCGCATTGACCGCCATGATCCGATCGTAATTGTCCATGGTCTGGTCGACGAGCGGCATGATCTTGCCCTCGATACCGGCATTGTTGCAGGCGCAGTCGAGTTGACCATAGGTGTCGACGGTCTTGGCGACCAGCGCGTCGATCTGGTCCGCGTCGGACGTGTCGCACGCGACGAACAAGGCCTGACCGCCCGCATCGGCGATCATCCTGGCGGTTTCTTCGCCGCCCTCGATATCGATGTCGGAGACGACCACCCGGGCGCCTTCCCCGGCGAACTTCAGTGCGGTGGCCCGACCGATGCCAGCCGCCGCGCCCGTTACCATGGCCACCTTACCATCAACCAAACCCATGAGTGCCTCCTTGTTTCACGCCGCGTGCCATCCGCGATGCAATCGACCCTAACGCGGCCGCACGAGGCCGCCTTAACACCGGTCAACGCCGGGCCCCGGAAGAGGCACCAGGGCCAAAGGCTGCAGCCTTTCGGCGGGTTTCGAAGCCCGGTCCATCGGCAATTCTCATGGCCGTACAGCGGACCGGGCGGAATGCTGTCGATCGTCTCCTGCAACACCGGGCCTGGCGGCCACGGCAAGAAGCCAGATCATCAGCGCCATCTCACCAACAAAGGTGAAGGGCGCGAACACGAACGGTGCCTTGTTCATGGCCAAACCGATCGTGCTGTCGGCGAGATAGCCCAGACCTGCGATGACCAGCATGACCGAAAGGGTTCGGTGCACAAGGGTGCGGGCGTAGACGAGATAGCCCAGAAGGATGAGATGGGTGCTGAAGAAGAAAAACGCGATGTCCCAGGCGCGTTCGAAGCGCTCAAGTCCGCCCATGGCGACTGCCAGCGTGCCCGCGTCAAATGGCGCGGACCGCGTGATTTCCAGCGCGCCGGCAACATGGGTCAATGCGTGGAGGAAAAGGACGGCGTAAATGATCCGCATCCCCGACATGGCAAGCGCGAGACGCCGCCGGCGGTGTTTGAACAGACGATACAGACCCCATGCAATCGCAACATCGAGCAGGGCGATGACAGCGAACCCGATCACCATGATCAACAGGCGGCTCGTGACATCCGCCGGCCATGCCTCGCCATCGATCCCCGACCGGGCGAGACGCGACAGCGCGTCGGTATCGAAGGCGGCCGCAATCGCGAGCGCGGTCATCAGGAGATAGGCGAGACCGGCGACAAGGGCGCCGAGGCGGACCGACGGCGATGTTGTCTGGTCCGGTACCGGCATGGCGTGATCTGCGGCCCCGATCGGCTCAGGGCCAAAGGTCGCGAATGCTGGCGCGCATGGCGTGCTTGACCTGTTCGATCTCGCCCGATGAGACATGTTGCTCGAGAACGCCGAGCACAGCCGTGATCGCCGCTTCGGTGTCGTCCAGTGGCTCCTTGGTGAACATGTGATCGACGCGGGCGACGAAGTCGGACCTGGCGCGCGGGTGCACCGGCGTGTCGGACGGGTCCCAGCCCTCATAGTAAATGCCCCGCAACAGGATCGGCAGTTGCGCGGCGAGCTGGGCGGCTTCGTCGGCCGTCAGCCAGTCGCGCACCGCGTGCAGGACCGCTCGCAGCAGCAGGTAGGCGCGCCCCTTCTCCTGCCAGCCAAGCGCGTCGCACACATGTTTGAGCCAGGCGTTGACGTCATGGGGAGCGTGATCGAGCGTCGTTATCCCGGTAACCTTCATCGGCCTACTCCTTGATGTATGGCTTGCCGCCGGCAGCCGGCGTGCGCGTTCGGCCGACCACGCCGGCGACCACGATGATCGTCGCGATGTAGGGGGCCATCGAAAGGAACTCGGACGGGATCGGCGTCTGCAGCAAAGCCAGTTTCTGCTGCATGGAATCGGCAAAGCCGAAGACCAGCGCGGCCATCAGCGCGCCGACCGGATGATAGCGGCCGAACAGCATGGCCGCGAGCGCGATGAACCCCCGGCCGCCGGTCATGTTTTCATCGAAACGGCCGACCGAACCAAGCGTGAACCAGGCGCCGCCAAATCCGGCGATCATGCCGGCCACGGTCACGTTGATGTAGCGGGTCCGGTAGACGTTGATGCCCAGCGTGTCGGCGGCGCGCGGATGCTCACCGACCGACCGGGCGCGCAGGCCCATGCGCGTGTAGAACAGGTAGTAGGTGGCCACACCCACCATCACCAGCGCGCCGTAAACGAACAGGTTCTGATTGAAGAACATCGGACCGATGACCGGTATGTCGCCAAGGATGGGCACCTTGTAGGCGCGGAACACGGGCGCATTGTTCAAAAACCGGTGCTCGGCGAAGACCTGGCTGGACACGTAGGATGTCAGGCCGAGCACAAACAGGTTGATCACGACGCCGGCGATGATCTGGTCCATGCGGTAGGTGACGACGAGCGCCGCCAGAATGAAGCCGAAAAGGCCGCCGATCCCGATCGCGGCGATCAATCCGCCGACCCCGCCCAGCAGGGACCCCATCAGGGCGCCGGTGAACGCGCCGGCCAGCAGCATGCCTTCGATCGCGATGTTCACGACGCCGACGCGCTCGCACATCATGCCGGTTATGGCGCCGAGCACCAGCGGCACCGCGCGCACCATCGTCGCCTGCAGCATGCCGGTGAGGGAAAACGCCTTGCCGGCGGTCGCCCAGACGAGAAACGCAGCGACAGCGAGCGCCAGACCGATGCCCAACGACAGCGTCGTCCAGCGGCCGCCGCCGCGCAGGAACTGGCGGGCGCCGAGAAAAGCCAGCACCGCGGCGATGATGTAGTTGAAGGGTGCCGCGGGCAGCACAAGGTTGGGTATGGCCCAGACATCGTTTGGCCGTGACAGCCGGAACGTTGCGTCGCCCGTCACGCCGATGCTGAAGACGCCCGCGACGAACAAGGCAAGCCCGATCAGCACCACTCCGGTGATGCGGGCCCGCCGGTCGGCCGGGGTTCCGAGCCGCTGCGAATGGGAGATGTCCTGCGCCGCTACCATGGCCGCTCACTCATTGCGTCCCGCTTCGGACTTGCGGAAGCCCCATGGAAAAATGGCCCGCACCAGCAATGGCGCGGCGATGAACACGATGATCAACGCCTGGATGATGCCGATCAGATCGACGGACACACCGGCATCGACCTGCATCTGCCGCCCGCCGGCTTCCAGCGCGCCGAACAGGAGGCCGGCGAACAGAACGCCGACCGGGTGCGACCGGCCGAGAAGAGCCACCGAGATTGCGTCGAACCCGATGCCGGCCGAAAAGCCCGGGGACGCGCGGTCGAGCACACCCAGCACCTGGTTTGCGCCGGCAAGGCCGGCGAGCGCACCGGCACAGGCCATGGCCGCGACGATGATGAACGAGGCGCGGATGCCCGCGTAGCGGGCGGCATCGGGGTTCTTGCCGCTCGCCCGGAATTCGAAGCCGACCTTGGTCCGAAACAGCAGCCAGTAGACGACGATGACCGCCAAGACGACGAGGAAGACGCCGGCATGGACACGCAGATTGGGGTCGATCCAGGTGAGCAGTCCCGGCAACTGGGCACTGTCGAGCACCGAGCGCGAAATCGGATCGGCGCGCCCCTCGCGCTGCACGAAGGGCTGACGCAGGACATAATCGAGGATGCGATAGGAGATCAGGTTGAGCATGATGGTCGTGATCACCTCATGCGCGCCGGTTGCGGCGCGCAGCCAGCCGGCGATCGAGGCATAAAGCGCGCCGGCGAGCGCGCCCGCGAACAGGGCCAGCGGCAAATGGATCGCCCAGGGCAGCCCGGCAAAGGAGAAGCCGACAATCACGGCGACAAGACCGCCAATGACGATCTGGCCTTCGGCGCCGATATTGAACAGGCCGGCGCGGAAGCCGAGCGCCAGACCGAGACCGGCCAGCACCAGGGGAGCCGCGGCGGTCAGGGTTTCCGACAGCGCATTGAGTGAACCGACGGAACCCCGGACGAGCGCCACATAGGATTGTCCGATCGTCGGCAGGTCGACCGCGGTCGCAAGCATCACCAGCGCACCGACGGCAAGCGCCACGATCACGGCGAAGATCGGCACGATGACCAAGTCTTCGAACTCCGCCCGGCTTGGGGCGGCGCGTTCCAGCAATTTCTGAGTGAGCGGGTCGGACGCCGTTTGATCGGTCATGCGGCGGCCTCCGATACCGATCCGGCCATTGCCAGTCCGACCGCGTTGCGGTCGACAGGGCCCCTGAAAGCGTCGAATTCGGCGACGATCCGGCCTTTGAACATAACGACAATCCGATCGGAAAGCGCCACGATCTCATCGAGCTCGGACGACATGATCAACACGCCGTCACCCTCGTCGCGGGCCTCGACGATGCGCTTGTGGATGTATTCGACCGAGCCGACATCGAGGCCGCGCGTGGGCTGGGCGGCGATCAGGAGCTTGGTGTCGCGTGTCAGTTCGCGGGCGACGACGAGCTTCTGCTGATTGCCGCCCGACAGCTGAAACGCCTTGGCGTGCACCGACGGTGTCCGAACGTCGAAATCGGCGGCGTAGCGGGCCGCATGCTGCATGACCTCGGGCCACCGGATCGATGGCCCCGATGCATAGCGGTCGTCATAGTAGCTGTTGAGAACCATGTTCTCGGCGATCGTGAAATCGCCGATGATGCCGGTGCGTTGCCGGTCCTCGGGAATGTGGGCGATCCCCATGGCGTGACGGGCGCGGACCGAGCTGTGGGTTATGTCCCGACCATCGTAGATTATCGAGCCGCTGGCGGGGTGGCGCAGACCGGTGATGGCCTCGATGAGCGCCGTCTGGCCGTTGCCCTGGACGCCCGCGATGCCGACGATCTCTCCGCTGCGAACGGCCAGTGACACATCGTCGACGGCGATCTCGTCATTGTTGCGCAAGACCGTCAGTTCCCGCACCTCCAGCAGAACATCGCCAGGCGCGTAGGCGGCCTTTTCGACGTCGAAGCTGACCGGCCGGCCGACCATCATCTCTGCCAGCTGCCGGGTGGTGAGCGTTTCGGGATCGCCCTGTCCGGCAACGCGGCCTCCGCGAAGAACCGTGATGCGATCGGATATCTCCAGAATCTCATCGAGTTTGTGGGTGATGAAGATGATGGCCTTGCCGGCATCGCGCAGTGCCCTGACGATGCCGAAGAATTCCTCGACCTCCTGCGGCGTCAGCACGGCGGTCGGCTCGTCGAGGATGAGGACGTCGGCGGACCGGAAAAGCACCTTGATGATCTCGACCCGCTGCTGCACCCCGACCGGCAGTTCCTCGATCAGCGCGTCGGGGTCGACGCGCAGGCCGTACTGGTCGCCGATCTCGCGCACCTGCCGGCGGGCCGCCGCTCGATCGAGAAAGTCCAGCTGGCCGGTCGGCTCGATGCCGAGGATGACGTTTTCGGCAACCGTGAAGACCGGTACCAGCATGAAATGCTGATGGACCATTCCGATGCCGGCCGCGATCGCATCGCTTGGCCCGTCGAACGTGACGGGCCGGCCGTCGATGACGATCTCGCCTTCGTCGGGCGCATAAAGGCCGCACAACACGTTCATCAGTGTCGACTTGCCCGCACCGTTCTCGCCCAGAAGGCCCAGAACCTCGCCGGCGCGGACATGTAGATCGACCCCGGCATTGGCGACCACCGGTCCGAACCGTTTGGTGATGCCGCGCAGCTCTATGTCCATGGCGATGCGGTCTCCGATCAGGCATTCCTCGCCGACCGGAGCCGGTTCGGGAAGGCCGGTGCGATGCTAGCCGGAAACGTCGATTGAGCCGTCGATGATCCCCTGGCGGATCGCTTCGATCTCCGCCTTGAGTTCGTCGGGGACCAGCGCATCCATGTCATGGAATGGCGCAAGGCCGACGCCGCCATTTTCGAGCGTGCCGACCGTGACACCGCCCTCGAAGGTGTCGTTCATCGCCGCTTCGATGACCTGGAAGACGGTCGAATCCATGCGCTTGAGGATCGAGGTGAGATAGACATGGCGCTTTTCGGGGTCGGTGACGTACAGATCGGCATCCACGCCGATGATCTTCAGCGCATCCGTGCCCAACTCGTCGGCCAGCGCGGCCGAACCGAGGCCGACCGGGCCGGCCACCGGCAGCACGATGTCCGCGCCCTCATCGTAGAGGTTCTGGGCGAAGGCACGGCCGTCGTCCAGGGATTCGAAATTGTTGGTGAACAGGCCCTCGCGGCTGTCCAGGTCCCAACCCAGAACCGTGACCTCGGTGCCCTTCTGCGCGTTGTGGTAGTCGGCCCCGCGCACGAAGCCGTCCATGAAGATCGTCACCGGCGGAATATTGATGCCGCCGAACGTGCCGATGATGCCGGTCTCGGTCATGCCCGCCGCCAGATAGCCGGCGAGAAAGGCGGCCTGGTCGGTCGCAAACACCTGGCCGACCACGTTCGGAATGGCCGGGTCGTAGGCGAAATCGACGATCGAGAACTTCTGGCCGGGATTGGCCTCGGCGGCTTCCTGCGTGGCGTCGCCCAAAAGGAACCCGACGGTTATGATCAGATCGCACTGCCCGCCAAGCAGCGAATTGATGTTCGGCATGTAGTCCGTTTCGGCCTGCGATTCCAGAAAGCGCGGCTCGATGCCGAGTTGTTCCTGCGCGTCCTGGATGCCTTTCCAGGCCGTCTGGTTGAAGCTGTTGTCGTCAATTCCGCCGGTGTCGGTCACCTGGCAGGCGCTGAATGCCAGTGCCGAAGTGGCCGACCCCAGTACCAATGCTGTTGCAATGGCTGCATATTTCAAAGTCCGGATCGTGGGGCTCATCATCTCCTCCATTGATCGTCAACCGGGCAAAAGCAAAGACACGTTCATCCGAGGCGCTTGGCAGCGTGGCGAGAGGGCGTCCGAGAGAGCGGATGCTTGTCTGCACGGTCTCTCCAGGGTCCGACGGCCGCGACAACCGCGCATTAACATTGGTCAAGTCGAGCGGTGCGTGATAACGTCTGAAAGGAAATTCAATCCTGCCGGGGGGCGAGGCCGGCGAAGAGGTGGCCAACGGCGGCGGTGTCCTGACAAGACACGGAACGCCGACCGATTGGCCGAAACGCTCTCGTCGGCTGTGCGGCTCTGCTTCGGAGAACGCCATGCACGCCGATCTGATGACCGCCGGGAACACCAGTGACAGGTTTGTCAGGCACGTCGCGACCCAAGCGTCGCGACACGGCATCGTTCAGAGCCAGCGTCTGGTGGAAGCCCTGCGGCCACGGGTGACGGCGGTCAGCGCCGGTACGCTCGTCGTCCATGAGGGCGATAAGGTTCCGTATCTCATTGCCTTGGTGGATGGCTGGATCGCGCTGTCGAAGTCGCTGCGCAATGGCGACCGACAGATCATCGATTTCGCATTGCCCGGCGAGTTCATATTCGCTGCATCGGCGGATGCGTCGATGGCCGCGCTGGAGGTCCAGGCGCTGACGGACACGCTGCTTGCACGCCATTCCCATACTCAATGGAAACAACTGATCGCCCAGGTGCCCGAGATGGAGTCGGTCCGGACGGTTCTGTCCGGCGCGACCCGGGCCCGGATCGCCGAACGGATGCTCCGATTGGGAAAGGGAACCGCACAAATGCGGATTGCCTATGCGCTGCTGGAGTTGTGCATCCGGCTTCGCGCTCTGGGAGAAGGAACCGACCAAGCATTCCATATTCCGCTGACCCAGCAGCAGCTGGGCGAGTTCATGGGCCTGTCATCCGTTCATGTCTGCCGGACAATGCGGCGGCTGGAGCGAAACGGCATCATCGATGTGGCCGATCACATGGACGTTCGCGTCAGAGACGCCATCCAGCTGGCGGAAATCGCAAAGGTCGATATTGACTGTCTTCGGGCGGAGATTTTGCCCAGACCCCTCGTGTCATGACCGGTCCTGGCTGACGCTCATCGCGTTTCCACGATTTCGCCGAGGATTTCTCCCGCTAGCCGTTCCGAGGCATCTTCGGCTATGTCGCCAACCGAAACGACGCCGACCAGCCGCTCGAAACGATCCATGACCGGCAATCGCCGCACCTGATTGTCGCTCATGATGACGGCGATCGTCTCAATGGACTGATCGGCATAGCAGCGCAGGACGCTGCGAGTCATCATCCGGCCGACCTCCATCGACAGCTGCGCCGAGGCGTTCTTCGCCAGCCCCAGGACGATGTCGCGGTCCGTTATCATGCCGACGACCCTGCCGCCCGATTGCAGGACCGGCAGTGAACCGATGTCGAACTGCTTCATGAGCAAGGTGGCGGCACCGATCGTCTGGTCGGATCCGATGGTCTGTGCGGGGCTGGACATGATCTGGTGGACCTGCATGTCTGATGCTCCGATCTTGCAAAAGCGCCTGCCAGATGCCTTCCGGGCAGCAAGGCCGCCTCATGAAACCGCTCCGATTGTCCGGCCAATGCCGCAACCGGCCAACGCCGGCCAGCCCGTTTCCACAGCCGAACAGGCGCTCTTCTTTGGTTTCAATGCTAGGACGCCGGGCGTGCGCTGCATTAACCGCAGGCAAAGTGCGCCTTCATTGCCATCGACTTCAATGGGCCATCAGGATCGGCAGTTTGCCGGTTTCGATCAGGCTGCGCGTCGTGCCGCCGAGCAGTCTCTGGCGCAGCCGCGAATGGCCATAGGCGCCCATCACCAGGCCGTCGGCACCCAGATCCTCGGCGAAATCGGCGAGAACCGTCGCCACCGGGTGACCGCCGCTTGGCTGGGTGTGGACCGTGGTCTGGACGCCGTGCCGGGCAAGGTAGGTCGCCAGATCCCAGCCCGGAGCTTCGCCATCGCGTTGCGGCACGGCATCGGGATCGACGCAGAGAATGTGCACGTTGTCGGCCGCCGCCAGCAAAGGCAACGCTTCGGCAACAGCCCGGGCGGCCGGCTTTTCATTGTCCCAGCCTATCAGGATCGTTCCCCACGAAAGCGTGCCGAACTGTGCGGGATCGGCAACGATGATCGGTCTGCCGGCTCCGAACACGACGCCCGAAACGACCTGGCGCGCAAAACCGCGCTCCTGCGGAAATGTCCGCGACAGGAACGTCACGTCGGCAAACAAGGCGTGCTCGGCCGTACCCGCCTCGATGGAATGCTCCATCATCAGCCATCGCTTGATTTCCGCCGAGATCCCGGCCTTGGCCAGATGTTGCTCGATCTCGCTGCCGCGCTCGTGCAGTTCCTGCTTGGCGGCTTCGGATTGCGCCGCCCAATTGTCCGATATGACAACCGTGTCGGTTGCGACCGGCGGCGGCGGCGCAAGGCCGATGAGCAACACGCTCAAATGGGCGTCGTTGTTTCGACAGAAATCGACGGCCGCTTCAAGCTCGGCGACCGGCTGCTCGATCCGCAGCGGAAAAAGGATCGTCTTCGGTGTCATCGCGGCCCCCGGTTTTCTGGATTGGTCTTTGCGACAGTGGAACACGGAACAGGGAGTATGGTCAGCGCGGCAAACGCCGCGCCATCGGATCGAAATTCATTCGATCTGCGCGTGCTGCCGAACCAGTCCCGGGAAGCGCTCATGCGTCGGCTCGGACCTTGATCTTCTTGCTCGGTTTTTGAGCCTCAGGCTTTTTCGGAAGATGCACGGTCAGCACACCATTTTTGAATTTGGCTTCGATCTTGTCGTGATCGATGCCTTCGGGAATGGCAATGGTCCGGCTGAAAGAGCCGTAGCGGCGTTCGGCAAGATATCGCTCGCCTTCCTTGTCACCTTCTTCGCGCTCCTCCTTTTTTTCGCCGCTCAGCACCAGCGCGCTGTCGGTGACATGGACATCGATATCATCCTCGGCCATTCCGGGAAGTTCCGCGCAAATCTTGACGGCGTCTTGCTTGTCTATGACATCGACGGTCGGCATGCCCCAGGAAAACCCGCTTCCGGCACGCTGGCGCGGCCAGCCGAACCGCCGGCCGCGAAACGGACCGAAGCGGTTTCCGGCGAAAAAGTCCTCGAACAGGTCATCGATCTCCTCCCGCAGGGTCCACAGCGGCGCAGACGAACGTTCGGTCACAGCACGAGCTTCATCGCCATCGGTTTTTTCGGGAGCGGTATCGGTTTTCTCAATCATCGGCTCTCCTCCTGGCCGGTTGGCAATCAAAACAGGATTTGGGTTCGCTACCGGCTTGCCGTACGGATGCCCGCGCCGCATTAACACCGGTCAAGAAGAGCCGGCCTTTATGGGAATGCGGCAGCCGCCCGACCGGGCCGGTCCGTGCAATTTGGTTTCAATCTCACTGGAGCCGTCGACAATGACCACAGCCCACCGCGACCGGGCGGCATCGCCATCGGGCGCCGTGTTCCGATTGACGGGCGTTAAGGCGGCCGGACGCGTCCTCATGCCAAGGCGCGGGTGCACGATTGCCCGGACCGCGATTTCCTCGCCTGCACCGGCCGCAGGTGCAAGCGGAAGGCGAACGAGGGGATGGCCATGACCGAGCAAAGGATCGAGAGCGCCTTTGCCCGATCGGAACGTTCGGTCGCCGAGCGTCTGGACACCGACATCGATCACGGGCTGGACGACGCAGAAGCTGCGCGGCGGCTGCGGATCTGGGGACCCAATCAGCTGCACCGCCAGGCGACACGAAGCGCGCTGTCCATACTGCTTGGCCAGTTTCGATCGATCATCGTATGGCTGCTGGGCGCGGCTGCGGTATTCTCGATCGTGATCGGCGATGTCGCCGAGGGCGCGGCAATCTTCGCGGTGCTGATCATCAACGGGGCGATCGGCTTCTTCACCGAGCTGCGTGCCGCACGCTCCATGGAAGCGCTGCTGCGCATCGCCGATGTGCGCACGCGCGTGCGGCGCTCGGGCATCGTGCGTTCGGTCGATGCGCACGATCTGGTTCCTGGCGATATCGTTGTCCTGGAAGCCGGTGACATCGTCACCGCCGATCTGCGCCTGTGCAAGGCGTTCAACCTGCAAAGCGACGAGTCCATCCTGACGGGCGAATCCGTGCCCGTCGCCAAACAGACCGAGACGCTGGGTAGCGATCCCATGCCGGTCGGTGATCGCACCAACATGGCCTTCAAGGGCACCGCCATAACAAGGGGTGCCGGCGAGGGAATCGTCGTTGCGACCGGAATGCACACTGAAATCGGACTGATCAGTGCGATGGCCCAGGCGGCGGAAGGCGAAGCCTCGCCGCTCGAGCGTCGCCTCAATCGGCTGGGTCAGCGGATGGTCTGGCTGGCGCTCCTGTTGGCGGCGCTGACGATTGGCGCCGGCGTGCTCAGGGGGCATGACCTGACCGAGATGATCCAGACCGGCGTCGCGCTGGCGGTTGCCGCCGTGCCCGAGGGTTTGCCGGTGGTTGCAACGCTCTGCCTTGCCCGCGGCATGTGGCGCATGGCGGCGCGCAACGCACTGATCACGCAGCTTTCCTCGGTCGAGACGCTCGGCGCGACCACCATCGTTCTGACCGACAAGACCGGCACCTTGACCGAAAACCGCATGACGGCGGTCCGGTATCTTTTGGCGGAAGGCGATATCGAGATCGAGAGGCAGGACGATCAGGCAGTGTTCATGCTGGATCAAAGGCGCCTCGATCCCGGCGAGCACGGTGCTCTTGCGTGCGCGGTCACTATCGGCGCGCTGTGCAACAATGCCGAACTTGGCGACGGGTCGGACGACAGCGTCTCGGGCGATCCCATGGAAACGGCGCTGCTGGCTGTCGCCGAAGCAACCGGCGACCGGGCGTCCCTGCGCGACCGCTACGAGCGCGTCCATCAGCATCCCTTCGACTCCGACCGCAAATCGATGACAACGGTCCATCGTGACGGCACCGGCTATCTTTTCGCGGTCAAGGGCGCACCGGAAGCGGTGATCGCCGCCTGCAACACGGTCCTGACCGCCGATGGGGCCCAGGCGCTCGACGATGAGGGCCGGCGCGTGTGGACCGACCGCAACTCGGCGGCCGCGGCCGACGGTCTCCGCCTTCTGGCGCTTGCCAAGGGCCAGGGCGATACGCCGTTTGCCGACCCGTTCGCAGAGCTGATGCTTGTCGGCATGGTTTGTTTCATCGATCCGCTGCGAGCCGACGTGCCGAGCGCGATCGAAAGCAGTCTGGCGGCCGGCGTGCGCGTTGTGATGCTGACCGGCGATCACGCGGGAACCGCCAGTAAGATCGCGCTCGATGCGCGCATTGCGGACGAACGGATGATCGTCATAGATGGGCGCGAACTGGAGCTTTTCGATCCTGAAACCGCCTCCAGCCGGGAAAAACAGCGGCTGCTCACCGGCGACGTCTTCGCGCGCGTGTCGCCGGAGGCGAAGCTGAAGCTGGCCGCGCTCTATCAGGACGCGGGTCACGTGGTCGCGATGACCGGCGACGGTGTCAACGACGCGCCGGCCCTGAAAAAGGCCGACATCGGCATCGCCATGGGCCGGAGAGGAACCGACGTTGCCCGCGAAGCCGCGGACATGGTGCTGAAGGACGACGCGTTCGAGACGATCATCGCGGCAATGCACCAGGGCAGAGTGATCTTCGACAACATCCGCAAGTTCGTCGTCTATCTGCTGAGCTGCAATGTCAGCGAAGTGCTGGTCGTCGGTCTTGCCGTGGGCGCCGGCTTGCCGGTCCCGCTCCTGCCGCTGCAGATCCTGTTCCTCAATCTGATCACCGACGTCTTCCCGGCCTTTGCCCTCGGGTTCGGCCGTGGCGACGAAGACATCATGCGACAGCCGCCGCGTGATCCCAAGGAGCCGATCGTCGATCGGCCGCGCTGGACCCTGATCGGCCTGCTGGGCGGAGCGATCACATGTGCCACGTTGGCATCGTTCGCGCTCGCCCTGTTCTGGATGCGGCTCGAGCCGGGCCCGGCCGTCACGGTCGCGTTCCTGACGCTTGCGTTGGCCCAGCTCTGGAACGTGTTCAACATGCGGACACGGGGCAGCAGTCTCCTGCTCAACGATGTCACCGGCAACGGCTATGTCTGGGGCGCACTGGCGCTGTGCCTCTGCCTGATCGGCGCAGCGCTCGGGCTGCCCTGGCTGTCGAACCTGCTGGGCCTTCCATGGCCCGGCCTGCAAGGGCTCGCATTGTCGGCGGCGATGAGCTTTGTTCCGCTTGCCTTCGGCCAGCTTCTGCTCGCCATTCCGTCAGGTGCCCGGCTGACGAAAGCAGCCGACGCGAGCGCATGAGAGACGATCGCCTGCCTGCGCCAGGCGGCGCGGGGGAGGGCTGGTTCAGCCTGACTTAGCCAGGTAAACGACCGCCAAGGCCGGGGTGGCGATCTGCGGATAGTCGCTTTCGGGGATGTCGACACCAAAGCGCGCGTGCAGCGCGGTGACCAGATTGAGCACGTCCATCGAATCCAGTTCGAGATCGTCCTGGATGTGATCGTCATCGCCCACCATGTCGGCCTCGATGTCAGGCGCCACCTTGATCAGTTCCTCGATGAATGCAGCCTTGAGTTCCTGCGGTGTCATAGCGCCTCCGGGGATTGCATGAGATCATCGAACGCGGCCAGAAATCTCGCCGCCTGCCGCCCGTCACAGACCCGATGGTCCACCGAAAGCGTCACGGTCACGGTCTTGCGCGGCACCACCCGATCGCCTGTCACCCAAGGCCGTTTTTGCGGGGCGCCGATCCCGACCAGCGCCACCTGCGGCGGAAAGATGACGCCGCTCATCGCCTCGGCACCAGTGTCGCCCAGCGCCGAAATCGTGATGGTGCCCATGGTCAGCTCCGAACCGCGCAGTCGGCCGGCCCGCGCACGGGTGACCAGATCGCGCATTGCCGCCATGGTCTCATCCACTGTTTTGTCCTGGGCATCGAACACGGGCGGGGCCACGAGGCCGCCGCCGCGCAGCGCGACAGCGACACCGGCGTGTACGGTGTCCGATGAAACGTGGGCGTCATTTGTGTAATGTCCGTTGACGGCTTTGATCCTGGCCGCCGCCAGCGCCGAAGCGCGCACGAACAGCGCACCCATCAGCAGCCGCTCGGATGGACGGCGATCCGCATTGGCGGCTTCCAGCCATTGGGCGGCCGGCGTCAGGTCGATCGTCTGGCTTACGTAGAAATGCGGGATTTCGCGTTTGGACCGGCTCATTGCCGCGGCGATCGCCTTTCGCATTTCGGCCATGGGCGACGGTTTGACGGCCTCATGTGCCGGCACGGCGGCGGTGCCGGTCTTGGCCGGTGCGGCACCGACCGCGCCTTCGACATCGGCCAGTTGGATCGCCCCGCCCAGCCCGGTGCCGGCGACGGTTGCCAGATCGACGCCCAGCTCGGCGGCACGCCGCCGCGCCGCCGGTGACGCCGCAACATCTTGAGGCGGTCGGGCGACGGGCGTTGGCGCCGCCGCCGGTCGTGGCGGGGCTTCGGCGACCGTTGGCTCGACCGTCGGGGCCGGCGATGACGGAGCCGAAGGCGGCGCGGGCACTGGCTCCGGTGGCGCCGGCGGCGTGTCCGGTGCGGCCTCTCCTTCGCCCAGGATCAGCGCAAGCGGCGCCCCGACGGGCAGCTTCTGGCCGAGTTCCGCGGTCAATTGATGCACCGTGCCTTCTTCGAACACTTCGATTTCGATGGCGCCCTTTTGTGTTTCGACCACGGCGGCCACATCGCCGCGCTTGACCGTGTCGCCGGGCTTGATCATCCACTCGACAAGCGTGCCGTCTTCCATGTCGGCGCCCAGCGATGGCATGGAGAAAATGCCCATCTCAGCGCCCCATCACGGCCCTGGCGCCGGCGACGATGCTCTCGACATGCGGGATCGCGGCGTCCTCGAGGTGCTTGGGATAGGGGATCGGGACTTCGGCAGAGCAGACGCGGCCGACCGGTGCATCGAGGTTCCAGAATCCCTGTTCCATGATCCGCGCCGACACTTCGGCCGCCAGCGACCCGGTCCGCCAGCCCTCGTCGACGATCAATGCGCGCCGCGTGCGCGCAACGGACGCCATGATCGTCTCGTCGTCCAGTGGCCGCAACGCCCGCAGATCGACGACCTCGGCCTCGATTCCCTCGCCAGCCAGTTGGTCTGCCGCCTCCATCACCTTGTACAGCGAGCCGCCATAGGTGATCAGCGAGATATCGGTGCCGGGACGCCGGACCGCAGCGCCGGTGATCGGCACCGCGCCCGCATTGATGTCGATCGTGCCGGTTTGGTTGTAGAGCATGACGTTTTCGAAGATTAGCACCGGGTCGGGGTCTTCGAGCGCCGTCCAGAGCATGCCGCGCGCGTCCTCAATCGTTGCCGGCGCGAGCACCTTGAGGCCGGGAATGTGGGCATACCAGCCCTCGAGCGAATGAGAGTGCTGGGCGGCAAGCTGCTTGCCGGCACCGGTCGCCATGCGGATTACCAGCGGCACGCCGAACGCATTGCCCGACATGTGGCGCATGGTCGCCGCCGTGTTGAGGATCTGGTCGAGCGCCAACAGGCTGAAATTGACGGTCATCAGTTCTACGATCGGCCGCATGCCGGCGGCTGCCGCGCCGATGCCGGCGCCGGTGAAACCGGATTCGGAAAGCGGCGTGTCGCGGATGCGGTCCTCGCCCAGTTCCGCCATCAGCCCCTTTGTCACGGCGTAGCAGCCGCCATAGGCGCCGACATCCTCACCCATCAGGAACACGCGATCGTCGCGCTCGATCGCTTCCCGGATCGCCCGTTTGACCGCCTCCCTGTAGCTGATCTCCTCGGTCTCGCCTGACGGCTTGGCGGGCACGGGCGGTGGCGGCTGTTCGCCGAGCACATGCTTTTCCAGATCCTCGACCGGCTCCCACGTCCCGGCTTCCGCAAAGGCCACCGCTTCGGCGATCTCCGCGTCGGCCCGGGTCTCGATGGCGGCCACGTCGGCTTCATCGACAAGACCGTTCTCCAACAGCCAGCCTTTGAAGCGGACGATCGGTCCCTTGCCGCGCCATTGCTCCACCTCGTCCTTGTCCCGATAGAGCTGGGCATCGAACATGGAATGGGCGCGGAAGCGGTAGGTCCGGCATTCAAGGAAGACCGGCCCGCCCGTCTCGCGAATCCTCTGAATGCCACGCCGCGCCGCTGCCTCGACGGCGACGACATCCATTCCGTCGACCACCTCGGCATGCATGCCGTAGACGGCGGCCTTCTTGTGGATGTCGGTCTCCGCCTCCGTGCGGGCCAGCGCCGAGCCCATCGCATAACCGTTGTTCTCGCACACGAAAAGGACGGGCAGGCTCCAGAGTTTGCACAGGTTCAGCGTTTCGTGGAATTCGCCCTCGGCCACCGCGCCCTCACCGAAGAAGCAGGCGGTGACGCTGTCGGTGGCCTGCATCCTGTCGGCCAGCGCCAACCCGCCGGCGAGCGGCAGACCGCCGCCGACGATCGCGTTGCCGCCATAGAAGTTGGTCGCCGAATCGAACAGGTGCATCGAGCCGCCGCGGCCCCCCGAACAGCCCTCGGCCTTGCCGTACATCTCGGCCATGACGGCGGTCATCGGGACGCCGCGCACCAGCGCATGTCCATGCTCACGATATGTGGCGACGATCCGGTCGGCGGGCGTGAGCACCGGGATCACGCCCGATGCGATCGCCTCCTCGCCGTCGTAAAGGTGCAGGAAGCCGCGGATCTTCTGCTGCGTGTAGAGCTCGGCGCACTTGTCCTCGAAGCGGCGGATACGGATCATGCTTTCGAGCAGCGAGAGCATGTGCGCATGGTCGAGGCGCGGCTTGTCGATCACACTCATGTCTCGTCGGTCTCCAGTGTGGAAATGTCGCCCTCCGGCAGGCCCAGTTCGCGCGCCTTGAGCAGGCGGCGCATGATCTTGCCGGAGCGCGTCTTGGGAAGGGTCTTGCGGAAGACGATCTGGCGTGGCGCGACGGCCGGGCCCAGCCTCTTGCGGGCATGGCCGCGCACGTCGCGTTCGAGGTCTTCCGACGCCTCGTACCCCGCATTGAGCGTCACGTACGCCTTGACGATCTCGCCGGCGGTCTCGTCGGGAATGCCGATGACGCCCGCTTCGGCGATCGCGTCATGTTCGATCAGGGCGCTTTCGACCTCGAACGGACCGATCAGATGGCCGGACGACTTGATCAGATCGTCGGCGCGGCCGACGAACCAGAAATAGCCATCGGCGTCCTGCATGGCGAGGTCGCCGGACAGATACCAGCCGCCGACGAAACACTTGTCGTAGCGCGCCTGCTCATGAAGATAGGTCCGCATCATCGACGGCCAGCCGGGTCTGAGCGCCAGTTCGCCGATCTCGCCGGCCTTGCACTGGTGCAGCGTGCCGTCCTCGCGTTCGACAATGGCCGCTTCGATCCCCGGCAGCGGCTTGCCCATCGAGCCGGGATGCACGTCCATCGCCCTGGTGTTGGCGATCATGATGCCGCCGGTCTCGGTCTGCCACCAATTGTCGTGGAACGGCCGGCCGAAGACCTGATGGCTCCAGGTGACCGCTTCGGGGTTGAGCGGCTCGCCGACACTGGCGAGAAACTTCAGCGATGAAAAGTCGAACGCCGCCGCCGCCCCGGCACCGGCACGCATCATCATGCGGATCGCGGTCGGCGCCGAGTACCAGACCTCGACCTTTTCCCGTTCGATGATCCCATACCAGCGTTCGACGTCGAATTCGGCCTCGTCGACGATCATCGTGACGCGATTCACCAATGGCGCGATGATGCCGTAGGACGTCCCGGTCACCCAGCCCGGATCGGCCGTGCACCAGTAGATCGTGCCCGGCGTCAATTCGAGCGCGTTGCGCCCCGAATAGGCGTGATAGAGCACCGCCTGGTGCACATGGACGGCGCCCTTGGGCTTGCCCGTGGTGCCGGAGGTGAAGTGGATCAGCGCCCTGTCTTCGGGCTCCGTTTGAGCGACCTCGAACGCCTCCGATGCGGCGGCCAGTGCCGGCGCCAGCGCGACGCACCTCTCGGGCGCCTCGTCGCCTGCGATGAGCACGAGCTTCAGCGAGGGGATTTCGTCGCGCCAGGCAGCGATCTTGCGCCGGTAGATCGATGCCGTCGTCAGCAGGACGTTTGCCTCGCCGATCTCCATTCGGGTCCGGATCGGCTCCGGGCCGAACGCGGAAAACAGCGGTGTGAAGACAAGACCGGCCTTGAGCGTGCCGATGGCGGCGCCATAGAGCTCCGGCGTCCGGCCCATGAGTGCGAACAGCCTGTCGCCCTGCGTCAGCCCATGGGCCGCCAGCACATTGGCGAAGCGCGACGACAGGTCTGCCATGTCCGCATAGGTCAGTTCGCGGCGGGTGTCGTCCTTGCCGATCCAGCGGACGGCGACTTCGCTGCCATGGCCTTGCGCGACATGCCGGTCGACCGCCTCATAGCCGATGTTCAGCGCGCCGCCCGGCAGCCCCGTCAGCAGCGCCCGCGCCTCCTGCCAGTCGAAGCACGCCCGCGCCGTGTCGGGATCTGCCAAGGCGGCAGCCGCCCGATCCGCATCATCCTTGCGGATGATCGACTCCATTGGACTGTCCTCCCGATGTCCTCGATTGCGTGATGAAAGCCTAGCGAATGCCACGCGCGGTGGCGTTGATCGAAGTTAAGGCGCCGATGCCCGCGTCCGGGCATGGTCTTGCCATGTGGTTGTTCGAAGATCGGCAGGATGCGGGTCAGCAGTTGGCGCAGCGTCTGGCTGCGTTCGACCTCGGCGATGCGGTGGTCGTGGCGCTGCCGCGCGGCGGCTTGCCCATCGCCGCTCCGATTGCCGCGCGTTTCCGCCTTCCGATCGATGTGCTGCTGATCCGCAAGGTCGGCGTGCCGGGTCAACGCGAACTCGCCGTGGGCGCTGTCTCGGACGGCCAGGACATGCAGATCACCGTCAACCAAGACATTGCCGACAGTCTGAAACTGTCGCACGAGGATATCGTTGCGCTGGCCAGGCGGGAACTGCCGGAGCTCGAGCGTCGCCGGAACCTATATTTCGGTGATCTTGCGCCCGAACCGCTGGCGGGCCGGACGGCCATCGTGGTCGATGACGGGGTGGCAACCGGGGCGACCGCCCGCGCGGCGCTTCGCCTGGTCCGGCAGCGGCAGCCCAAACAGATCATTGTCGCCTTGCCTGTTGCCCCCGCATCCAGCCTCGCCGAACTGGGCGCAGAGGCCGACGCCATTGTCTGCCTCCATCAGCCCGAGCCGTTCTTGTCCGTGGGCAGCCATTATCGCGACTTCGGCCAGGTCGGCGATCGGGAGGTGACAGATCTCCTGCACCGTCATCGCCTGGCGCTCACGGCCGATCCCGATGATGGTCGGGAAGACCATGGCGATCGTGCCAAAGCGGCTTTCGGTAAGGGAAGGGCACGAACCTGAAGCCAAGTGCACCGACAGCGATGACACCGACAGCGATGGCATTGCCGAGACGCCGGGTCGAAGCGCCAGCGGCGACCCGCATACCGCCGGTGTGCCGTGCCGATCCTGCCCGACGCCGAAACACCGAGGCCATGCGCGGCTTCAAATGTCGGACCGGCTGCTGATGCGCACCGTCGCGTCGGCGCGGCGCCACAGCCCTTCATCGAGTGTGATGCCGTGGCCGGGTGCATCTTTCAGTTCGATCATGCCATCGGTGACGTCTGGCAGACCTTGGGCAAGCTCCCGGTACCAGCCGGTATAGAAGGCGCGCACGCTTTCCTGGATCAGCGCGTTCTTCAGATGCATGGAGAGGTGACAGGATGCGGCATAGACGACCGGGCCGGTGCAATCGTGCGGCGCGACCGGCACCTTGTAGGCCTCGGCCATGCCGGCGATCTTGCGCGCCTCAGTCACCCCGCCGCACCATGACAGGTCGAGCATGACGACGCCTGCGACGCCCGTCTGAAGATAATCGCGGAACGCGGGCGTTCCGTTGAGCGTCTCGGAGGCACAAATCCACGTCTGGCAGGCCTGCGCGTAGTCCTTGAGATCGCCCGGCGTGTCGAGCCGAAACGGGTCTTCATGCCAGTAGGTGTTGAAGGGTGCGAGTTCGCGCGCGAGCCTTTTCGCCATGGGCAGCGACCAGAGCGAATGGAACTCGACCATGACGTTCATCGCATCGCCGACCGCTTCGCGGATCTGCTCGAACGGACGGAGCGCGGTGCGCAATTCGTCGGGCGTGATATCGAGCCCGCCCGAGCGCTCTGCGGCGATGTCGAACGGCCAGATCTTCATCGCCGTGATGCCCTGCGCCAGAAGCGATCGGGCCAGCGCGCCCGCATCGGTGAGAAAGGCGTCCAGATCCTCGTAGGGGCCTTCCGCATCGCCCGTATGCCAGTTGTCGACAGTCTGACCGCGCCGGTCGCGCACATATTTGTAGCCCGCGCAGGTGTTGTAGGTACGGATGCGGTCCCGCGACCGCCCGCCGAGCGCGTCCGCGAGCGGCATGGCATGCGCCTTGGCGAACAGATCCCACAGCGCGATGTCCAGCGCCGAATAGGCCCGCGTTTCAACGCCTGCGCCGCGCCAGCCGATATAGTCGGACAGCTCATTGACGCGGGCCTGCAGGTGCAGCGGGTTCTTGCCGATCAGGCGCGGCGCGCACCAGTCATGGATGTATGCCTCGACCGCCGAGGCGCCGAAGAAGGTCTCTCCCAGCCCGCTGAGACCTTCGTCGGTCCCGATCTGCACCCAGACCAGGTTCGGGAATTCGTCGAGCCGCAGCGTCCTTACTTCGGTGATCTTCATGCTACCGCCCGGTGATGCCGGGGAAGGCGATCAGCACGGCAAGCGCCAGCACTTGCAGGCAGATGAACGGCAGCAGCGAGCGGAAGATCGTCGCCAGCGAGATGTCCGGCGGCGCAACGCTCTTGAGATAGAAGGCGGCCGGTCCGAACGGCGGCGACAGGAAGGAGACCTGCATGTTCATGCAGAACAGGACGCCGAACCAGACCGGATCATAGCCGAGCTGCGTGATGATCGGCACGAAGATGGGCATGGTCAGAAGCGCGATGCCGACCCAGTCGAGGAACATGCCCAGGACGAACAGGATCAGCATCATGAACAGCAGGATGATCAGCGGGTTCTCGGAGATGCCGGTGATCAGCTGGGAGACGAAATTGATGCCGCCCATCAGGTTGAACACACCGACCAGGGCCGAAGCACCGATGCCGATCCAGACGATCATGCCGACGGTGCGCAGGGTCTGGAGGGCGGCGCCCTTGAGCAGTTCTAGCGTGAACTCGCCGCGGATGACGGTGGACAGCAGGACGCCCGCCACGCCAACCGCCGACGCCTCGGTCACGCTGGCGATGCCGCCATAGATCGAGCCCAGGACGCCGGCGACGACCAGCAGCGGCAGGATCAGCCCCTTGAGCAGGCGCAGTTTTTCGCTCATCGGCACGTCCGGGCCTTCGGGGATCGGCGCGATCTCGGGGTTCAGATAGGCGCGGATCAGGATATAGGCGATGTAGAAGCCGGCAAGCATCAGGCCCGGGATGAAGGCGGCCGTGAACAGATCGCCCACCGAGACGTTCGCCGTCAGACCATAGATGATCAGGACAATCGAAGGGGGCACCATGGTGCCGAGGGCGCCGCCGGCGCAGACGACGCCGATCGCCAGATGCTTGTCATAGCCAAGCCGCAGCATCTGCGGCAGCGCGACAAGCCCCAGCAGCACCACCTCGCCGCCGATGATGCCGCTCATCGCCGCAAGGATCACCGCGACGAAGATGGTCTGGATCGCCACGCCGCCGCGCAGCCGGCCGCCGACGAGCTTCATCGCGTCGAACAGATCGCGTGCGATGCCCGAACGGTCGAGGATCGCCGCCATCAGAACGAACATCGGCACCGAGACGAACACGAAGGACGAGACGAACGAATAGACGCGGCTGGTGATCAGCGGGACGGCCATCGGGCCGAACCAGCCCAGCGCGAAGATCAGCGCGACCAGCAATGTCACATAGGCCAGCGGGATGCCGGTGACGAGAAGCCCCAGCAACATGGCGAACATCAGGAGCGTGCCACCCTCGATGCCCAGGGCCTGGAAGGAACCGAACAATTCCATCACTTCCGGCCCCGAGCATAGTTCCATGCGAGGATGATGAACTGCACCGCCATCACCGTGAGGACGATCAGAAGGAAGACCTTCAGCAGACCGGGATAGACCGGGTCCCAGGCGCTGCCGGTGCGTTCGAGCCGGAACGTGCCGTCCGGCCGGAACGCGGCGCGCTGTACCATCAGCCAGGCGGCCCAGGCGAACATGGCGCTGGCGGCGGCGCAGATGATCGAGATGATCGTGTCGAAGATGCGTTTGATGCGGCGCGGAATAGCGTCGTAGATCAGCACGACGCGGATGTGCCGGTCCTGGGCGCAGCAGTATAGCCCCCCATAGACGAAGGCGATGCCGCACAGGAAGATCACCGTCTCATGCGCCCAGATGGTCGGCGCGTTGAAGACATAGCGCAGGATCACCTCATTCATGAGGATGAGCACCGACAGGACGATGCCCGTGGCGAAGACCAGTCCGCCCCGGTCGATCCAGCGCCCGAGCCAGCCAGCCTCGGGGATCGATCCGGCGGGCCGCTCGACCGGCGTGTGCTCAGGTGTTTCCATGGTGATCCCCTCCCAGAGAAAACCGGGCGGCAAGCCGCCCGGTCATGCACATGACGGCTCTCGCCTCAGTTCATCATGCCGTTTTCTTTGAGGTATCCGGTCAGGACTTCGTAGACCCGCTGGGCGTTCTCGGAGCGCGCGGCCACCTTGGCCCACTCGCCGGTCGCGATCGTGCGGAACTTGGCGCGCTCCTCGGCCGGCCAGTCATGAACGGTCACCTCGCCGCCGGCCTTTGCCGCCGCGACAGCTTCCTCATCCTTGGCGGCGAGAGCGGCGACCTGCGACAGGGCGAACTCGGCGACGCTCTCCTCAAGCGCAGCTTGCATGTCTTCGGGCAGAGCATCCCACTTGGCCTTGTTCATCGAGATTTCGACGAGCGGCATGGAGTGGAAGCCGGGATAGACCGGGTTGGGCGCAACGTCGTGCATGCCCTGGGCCTGGTTGGTGGAAAACACCGAATAGTCGGCGGCATCGATCACGCCCTTGTCCAGCGAGGTGAACACTTCCGAACCGGGCAGGTTCACCGGTGCGGCACCGGCTGCGGCGAACACCTGCTGCACGAGCCCTTCGGGCGCACGCATCTTCAGGCCCTGAAGGTCGTCGACGCCGGTGAGCGGCACCTTCGAGACGAACGCCTCAAGACCCGGCGTGGTCGCTCCGATGAAGCGCAGTCCGTAGGGCTCGAGCAACTCGTTCATCAGCTCCTTGCCGCCGCCATCGCTCATGAAGTCGAACATTTCCTGCGGCGCCGACCATGCGCCCACGGGGTTGGCGATCAGACCGAAGGCCGGATCCTTGCCGGCGAAATAGGACGTATCGGTCACGTGGCCGTCGAGAATGCCGGCAGCGATGGCGTCCTGGGTTTCATTGTGCGCGACGATGGATTCCACGGGCAGAAGCTCGATCGCCAGCCGGCCGCCGGTCTTTTCGCTGACGCTCTCGGCCCAGCCCTGCTGCAGGATGAAGTTGGGGTTGCCGGCCGGATCGGACGACTGGAACTTCAGCGTCATCTCCTGCGCATGGGCCGAGATGCCGAGCGCGGCGCCGACCAATGAGGCGAGAGCCAATTTGGTGAGTGTCTTGAACATGCGGATTACCTCCCTTGCATGTGCTGGCGGATGACGTTCGACGTTGCGCCGCCGTCATCCTGTTTGAAGTTTGCCACCGCTTGGGCGGCCATGAAGTCCAGCACCGTCTCGCAAACAGAGGCGAGCGGCGCCCGGACGTCAAGCGTGATCCCGGCCTCGTCGGGGCCGAGCGGTTCGAGCGTCGCAAGCTGGCTGTCCAGAAGTTCGGCACCCGCGAAATGGCCCCGGCGCGCGGCCAGCCGCTCGGCGATCACCTGGCGCGGTGCGGTCAGGTGGACGAACAGGACCGATCCCAACACATGCCGCAGCCGGTCGCGATATTGGCGCTTGAGCGCCGAGCAGGCGACGATGGTTGGCCGTTCGGCCTGCCGCGCCGCCTCGCCGACACGGTCCAGCCACGGCATTCTTGCATCGTCCGTCAAGGCGTCGCCGGCGGCCATGCGTGCCTTGGCATGTGCCGTGTGGTGGTCGTCCGCCTCGACGAAACCGCCTCCCATTCGGCGCGCCGCTTCGGCCGCAACGGCGCTTTTGCCGACACCGCACGGACCCATCACCACCGCTACCAGGTTGGTCGTCGCCACTTGCAATATCGAAATCCTCCATGCCATCAATGTGAATGATAGCGCTAACATTTGTCAACTTGGAAAATTCCGTTATCGTCACGATGGGCGTCCATCAAGGGAAAACCGATGAAAAACAGGGGCAGAAGCGGCGTCACGCTCGCCGACGTTGCACGCGAAGCTGGTGTTAGCGCTATGACCGTCTCCCGGGCCCTACGCAATCCCGACCGCGTGTCGGCCAGGTCCCGCGATGCCATCCAGGCCGTCATCGAACGGCTGGGCTATGTGCCCGATCCGGCGGCGCGCGCGCTTGCCGCCGGGCGCACCAACGTGATCGGCGTGATCGTGCCTTCGGTGACCAACAACGTCTTCGCCGATGTCATGCGCGGCATCTACGATGCGGCGGAAGGCACGCCCTGGCAGGTGCAACTGGGCAATTCGCGCTATTCGCCGATCGCCGAGGAAGACCTCGTGCGGACGTTCCTCAGCCAGAAGCCGGCCGGCCTGATCATATCGGGCATAGACCAGTCCGAGGCGACGGCCGGACTGCTGCGTTCGGCGCCATGCCGCATCGTGCAGATCATGGAAACCGGGCCGGACCCGTTCGACATGATGGTCGGTTTTTCACACCGCGAGGCCGCCGGGGCCGCCACGCGACACCTGTTGGACGCGGGCTATCGCAGGATCGGCTTTCTGGGCGCCCGGCTCGATCCCAGGACGCAGCGCCGCCTGGAAGGCTTCAGGGTGTGTCTGTCGCCCGCCGGACTGCTGGATGACGCCCGCATCGTGACCACCCCGCAGCCTTCATCGGTCACGCTTGGCGGACACCTGATGGCCGATCTGCTGTCCACGGCGCCCGACACCGATGCCGTTTTCTGCAACAATGACGATTTGGCCGTCGGGGCGCTGTTCGAATGCCAGCGACGGCGCATCGCCGTGCCCGGACAGATGGGGATTTGCGGCTTCAACGATCTTGAGATGATGGCAGCCGCACATCCTTCGATTACCAGCGTGCTCACCTTTCGCCACGAGATGGGGCGGCAGGCAATGTCATTGCTGGGTGCGGCCTTGCGCGGTGAAGAGACAAGCCAGCCGGTCGTCGATCTGGGTTTTGAAGTGGTGCCCCGGGCCACCACGGACCGAACGCTTCAACCGGGTCGGGCCGAAGGGGGCGGTGTTCGTGCCCGAGCGCCATGACCGGTTGCCGAGGCAGGCGGCCTGCGTGTTACGCCTGCATGCCGAGCGCTTGGCTGCGCCCGGATTTTCGTCACCGGCACAGTCGAGTGCCACGAATTCGGCCGGACTTTGCCGCTGGCGGCCGGATCGTGACCTTTGCGGGCAGGGCCGGCGCCGGAAACCGGCGCCGACAGCGCAGGCCTAATAGGGCCGGACCATGGCGTGCGGTCAAGAACGCCGATGCGATCAGTCAGCCCTGGCTGGGCAATTGGCCGAAACGGGCGCGGTAGTCGCGCGAAAAGCGCCCCAGATGGGAAAAGCCGCAGGCGAAAGCGGTTTCAGTGACGCTGTCGCGGTTCTGACGGGCCGACAGGTGATACCGTGCCGCATCGAGCCGGACGTCGCGCAGGTAGGAGATCGGCGACCGGCCGAATGCCCTTTTGAAACCGATCTGAAGGTTGCGCGGGTGCACGCCGGCCCTGGCCGCGATATCGTCAAGGCCGATCGGCTCGGCATAGTGGCTGTGGATGAACTCGACCGCCCGGCGCAGATGCACCGGCCGGGCCGCGCCGGTATCGGCCCGCACCATGTGCGACACGTTGCTGGGCTGCAGCGCCAGGAGTTGGCGCGCCAGTTCGCGCTCGGCCGCCATCTCGCGCAGTCCGGGTTTTCCGGTATAGAGCCGGCCCGCATCGACGGCCTGAGCCATGGTCAGCGCCAGCGCCCGGAGCCTGCGTCCCGGTCTGCCGCGCAGATCGACCGCCGGGTCGAACCGGACCGGGCCGGGCAGGGCGGCGCCGGCGGCGTCTTCCGCCACGCTGTGCAGAAACCGCTCTTCGATCTGAACCAGCAGCTTGCGGCAATCGGCACGCCATCGCATCCGCGTCGGGCGGTCCGGGTTGAGAATGGATGCCCTTTCCGGGCTGGCGCAGACCTCTTCGCCCCGATGGGCGATCAGTGCCTCGCCGGTTAGCGGAATCTGCAGCAGGTAGAAGTCACCCAGCATGCCGGGATCGATCGCAACGTCGCCGCCATAGCCGAGCACGTTCAGCGAGATGTGCTGGCCGCCGACATGATTGTGGCGCACCGACACGCTGTGGCCCGCGGTCAATGTCAGCCGGTGATCGCAGAATCGGCCGGCCACGGCATGGCGGGCGGCGTCAAGATCGTTGGTGCGCAAAACCCCGTGCGCAGCCAACAGTCCGTCCGACCCGGTCGTTTGCTCCATGGACCGAGACTAGCGTGGGGCCGATTTATTTCAAGCTCAAAATATCGATACACGAATTGGATTCGCAATCTGGATAAGCCGACGCGCCGAACCGGTGCATGGTGATCGATGCCAATGCGACATGTTCGAGGGAGGAAACCATGGAACAGGGCATCACACCGGCGTCGGACGGTCTTGACGGCACGAGCTGGAACGTCGTCGGCCACACCTATACGCCCAAGCTGCACAGCCCCAATGCGTTTTTGTGGCACGCCGCCATTCCCGAAGGCACGTTCGTTCCGCCGCATGTCCATCCGACGCAGGACGAGTGGATCATCATGCTCGAGGGTGCGCTCGAGGTGGAATTCGGCGGCGATGTCCACAAGGCGGGCCCCGGCGACACGATCCGCATGCCAAAAGGCGTCGCGCACGGCATTTTCAACCGCTCGGGTGCCGCCGCCACCTGCGTTTTCGGCGTGGCGCCGGCGCGCAAGCTGTTCGATCTTTTCGTCGCGCTCGACGGCGTGACCGATCCTGAGGAACTGGTGCGGCTTTCGGCGCTGCACGAGGTCGACTTCCTGCCGCCGCCGGATGCGGCCTGAGCGGCGAGGACACATCATGGTCAAGCGGAAGAAGGTTGCCGTCATTGGCGGCGGGGTCAGTGGTCTTGCAGCCGCCAAGGCATTCGACGAAAAGGGTCACCGGGTCTGCGGGTTCGAACGCAGCCACGATTTCGGCGGTGTGTGGGAACTGTCGCGCTCCTATCCGGACGTGCAGACCCAATCGCCAAAGGACCTCTACTGTTTCACCGATCATCCCATGCCGGATGATTATCCCGAATGGCCAAAGGGCCCGCAGGTGCACGCCTATCTGCATTCCTATGCCGACAAGCACCGGCTCGGCCGGCTGTTCTGTCTAAACACGGCGGTCGCCTCGATGGATCGCCGTGCGGATGGCGAGCCCGGCTGGACGCTGACACTTGAGGCCGGCAATCAGCGCTGGACCGAGGATTTCGACTTCGTCGCCATCTGCACCGGCCAGTTTTCGGAAAAGAACATCATCAGCCATCCGGGGCAGGAGGATTTCATCGCCCAGGGCGGGCAGGTGTTGCATTCGTCCGAATATACCGATCCCGCCGTCTGTGCGGGCAAGAACGTGGTCATTCTGGGCGGCTCGAAATCGGCGACCGATATCGCGGTCAATGCGGTGAAAAGCGGCGCCAAATCCGTCACGCTCGTCTATCTCGAAAATGTCTGGCGGATCCCGTATTTCGTCGGCGGCATCAACTTCAAGCGGCTGCTCTACATGCGGGCGCAGGAAATGCAGTTCAACGCATGGGGCAGGGGTGCTGTCGCGCGCACCCTTGCGGCGATCACAAAGCCGCTTGTCTGGGCCAATTTCCGCGGACTGGAAACGCTGCTCAAGCTGCAGCTGGGCCTGAAGAAGCACAACATGGTCCCCGACGTTCCTATCGAAAAGGACATTTCCTGTTCGATCCCGATCGTCACGCCGGGGCTGTTCGAATATCTGAACGAGGGCAAGATCAAGCCGGTGATCGGCACCTTCGACCGCTATGAGGGCAGCCGGCTGCATCTGACCAATGGCGAAACCGTCGATTGCGACGTTGCGATCCTGGCCGTCGGCTGGAAGCTGGGCGTGCCCTATTTGCCGCAGGAATACCGCGACAAGCTGATCGAGCAGGACGGCCAGTATCGCGTTTATCGCCTGGCGGTGAACCCGGACCTGCCCGACATGGGGTTTGTCGGCTTCAACTCCAGCTTCTGCACCGTGCTTTCGGCCGAGATCATCGCCAACTGGCTGGTGCGCTATGCCGACGGCAAGCTTGCCAACCAGCCCAGCCGCGCCGAGATGGAGGCCAATATCGGCGACATGCTCGACTGGAAGCGCAATGAGCGGCCGGCAGCGAAAATCTATGGCGGGCTCTGCTCGGCGCCGTTCCATTTCAAGCATTTCGACGAGCTGATGCAGGACATGGGCGCGCGGCAGTGGAAGCGGTCCAATCCGCTGGTCGAAAATTTCAGCTATCCCGACGCGCGCGCCTACGGCACATTCCTGTCAACGACACCGGATTATCAGGCGGGGTGATGCCGACATGAAAGACTGGGACGATGCGTTCGCCAACATGGCCCACGTGCCGGGCTCCGGCGAACTTCCGGGCCGGTGGGCGGCCGATGCCGCCGCCTATCGCGCCGGCGGGGTGAAGGTGGAGGCCGACATCGCCTATGGCGATGCCCCACGTGAACGTCTGGACATCGTCTGGCCGGACGAAACGCCGAAAGGGCTCGCCGTCTTCGTCCATGGCGGCTACTGGATGCGGTTGTCGAAATCGGACTGGACGCACTATGCCGAAGGCGCACGCGCCAGGGGATGGGCGGTGGCGCTGCCCAGCTACACGCTGACGCCGGAGGCGCGCATCGCCGCGATCACCGCGCAGATCGGCCGCGCGCTGGCGGTCGCCGCCGACCGTGTCGCCGGTCCCATCCGCCTGTCGGGCCATTCGGCGGGCGGACATCTGGTCACCCGCATGATCTGCGACGACACGCCCTTGCCGCCGGACGTTCTGGCGCGCATCGATCACACGCTGTCGATCAGCGGGCTGCACGATCTGCGGCCGTTGATGCACACGGCCATGAACGACACGCTGCAACTGGACGCGGCGGAAGCGGCGGCGGAAAGCGCCGTTCTGCACCGGCCGGCCGGCGAGCCGCGCGTCACCGCATGGGTCGGCGGTGGCGAGCGCCCGGAATTCATCCGTCAGGCGCGCATTCTGGCCACCGTCTGGGAGGGGCTCGATGCGCAAACCGCGTGCCTGATCGATGGCGATCACAACCATTTCACCGTGATCGAAGGGCTGCGGGCCCCCGACAGCGCGATCACGCGCATGTTTATCGGGTAGTTTGTCGGCTAGGCCGGTTCATATAGGGTTCGACGGCACCGCATTTGTTTGGTTGGTGCCGGGCACCGGCATGTTGCGCTTGGCACCAAGAGATGGGGAGGTCGCATTTTGACCGAGGCCTACGATCCGACCGATGAAGGCGCCAAGACGTCGTTTGCCGCGGATATGAGCTATGGCGATTATCTGTCGCTCGATCCGATCCTGACCGCGCAAAGCCCGCTGTCCGATGCCCATGACGAGATGCTGTTCATCATTCAGCATCAGACCTCGGAACTCTGGATGCGGCTGGCGCTGCACGAATTGAACGCGGCGCGCGATGCGCTGGCCAAGGGCGACTTCCAGCCCGTCTTCAAGATGCTGACGCGCGTTGCCCGCATCTTCGAGCAGTTGAACGGCGCCTGGGACGTTTTGCGCACGATGACGCCGAGCGAGTACACCGCGTTCCGCGAGGACCTCGGCGCATCGTCCGGGTTCCAGTCGCATCAATACCGCCTGATCGAATTCGTGCTCGGCAACCGCAATCCGGCGATGATGAAGGTGCATGAACACCGGCCCGAACTGCATGCCAGGCTGACCGCGGAACTGGCGCAAAAGTCGCTCTATCATGTCGCGCTCGACCAACTCTCCGCCCATCTGGAGCGGGATTTGCCGCCCGGCATCTATCGCATGGACGCGCCGCACCGGGCCGATGATGCCGTGATGGCGGCGTGGGCCGAGATCTACACCGATCCGCGCCGCCACTGGTCGCTTTACGAACTGGCGGAAAAGCTGGTCGATCTGGAAGACTATTTCCGGCGCTGGCGGTTCAACCATGTCACAACGGTCGAGCGGATCATCGGCTTCAAGCGCGGCACCGGCGGCACGTCCGGCGTGAAGTACCTGCGCCGGATGCTGGAGGTCGAACTGTTTCCCGAACTGTGGAACGTGAGGGGGCAATTGTGAGCGGAGCGACGAGCGTGCAAAGCGCGATGACAGCGCTTCCCGTCAAGCAGCGGTTCAACCTGCCCGACGGGATGATCTATCTTGACGGCAATTCGCTCGGCCCGCTGCCGCGCACGGTTCCCGATCGTCTTGCATCGATGGTCGGGCACGAATGGGGCGAACACCTGATCAAGGGCTGGAACGTCGATGACTGGATGGCGCAGCCGGTCGCGGTCGCCGACCGGATCGGCCGTCTGATCGGTGCGCCGGAAGGCACGGTGGTGCTCGGCGACACGCTGTCGATCAAGGTCCATCAGGCCTTGTCGGCGGCCCTTGCGATGCGGCCCGGCCGTCGTGTGATCCTGTCCGACAGCGGCAATTTCCCGACCGATCTCTATATGGCCGAGGGCCTGATCCGGCAGCTGGACAAGGGGCACGAACTGCGCGTTGTCGATCCCGAGGCGGTCGCTGGTGCCATCACCGAAGAGGTGGCGGCGGTGATGCTCACCCATGTCGATTACCGCACCGGGCGCATGCACGACATGGATGCGATCACCCGGCTTGCCCATGAGGCCGGCGCGGTGATGATCTGGGATCTCGCTCACAGTGCCGGCGCCGTGCCGGTCGACGTGACGGCCTGCGGGGCTGAATTTGCCGTCGGTTGCACCTACAAATATCTCAATGGCGGGCCCGGCGCGCCGGCCTTCATTCAGGTGCATCCGGACATTGTCGACGATGTCGAGCCGGCGTTGAGCGGCTGGCTGGGCCATGACGCGCCGTTCGCCTTCGAGCCGCACTATCGGCCGGCATCGGGCATCGAGCGGATGCGGGTGGGCACGCCGCCGATCATACAGATCGCCGCGCTCGACGAAGCGCTCAAGGTCTGGGACGATATCGACATGAACGATGTGCGCGCGGCGAGCATCGCGTTGTGCGAGACGTTCATCGCCGAGGTCGAGGCGCGCTGCCCGGACCTTGAGCTCGCCAGCCCGCGAGACGCTTCCATGCGCGGCAGCCAGGTCTCGTTTGCGTTCGAACACGGCTATGCGGCGATGCAGGCGCTGATCGCGCGCAATGTGATCGGCGACTTCCGGGCGCCGGGCATCATGCGGTTCGGCTTCACGCCGCTCTTTATCGACGAGGACGATGTGCGCGGCGCCGTCGATGTTCTGGCCGACGTTCTGGATCGGCGTCTGTGGGACGATCCGGCCTATCGGGCGCGCGGGCGGGTGACCTGACCTGCGCTAGGCGCGCTCCCCGGCGTCCTGCCGCGCCTTCATGAACATCGGCCCGCCGCGCCAGCGCGGAAACCCGTAGCCGCTGGTCATGACGACATCGATATCGCCCGGCCCGGACGCAATGCCTTCGTCGAGAACCTTTTGCGCCTCGCTCTGCATGGCGGACACGATGCGGTCCATGATCGCGTCGTCCGGCAGACTGGCGGGCTCGATGCCCTTGCGTGCGCGTTCGGCGTCGATCAGCGCGGTCACCTCGGGATCGGCAACCGGCTTTGCGTCTTCGTAGCGATACCAGCCGGCGCCGGTCTTGCGGCCGAAGCGGCCCTGTTCGCAGAGCCTGTCGGCGATCGCCACATAGCGTTCGTTTGGATCGCGGGTGGCGGCGCGCCGCTTGCGCATCGCCCAGGCAATGTCGAGGCCGGCCAGATCCTGCATCTCGAAGACGCCCATGGGAAAGCCGAAGTCGCGCATGGAGCGATCGACATCTGCGGGCAGTGCGCCGTCCTCGATCAGGTAATCGGCCTCCCGCCGATAGGCGGACATGATGCGGTTTGCGATAAAACCGTCGCAGACGCCCGACAGGACGGCGGTCTTCCCGAGGCGCTTTGCGAATGCCGCGGCGGTGGCCACGACATCGTCGGCGACGCGGTCCGGCACGACGATTTCCAGAAGCTTCATGATGTGGGCCGGCGAAAAGAAGTGCAGGCCGATCACGCGCGAGGGATCGGCGACGGTGGACGCGATGGCGTTGACGTCGAGATAGGAAGTGTTGGTCGCCAGGATCGCATCGGCCTTTGTGACTGTGTCGAGGGTGGCGAAGACGGCCTTCTTGACGTCCATCTCCTCGAAGATCGCCTCGATGACCAGATCGGCCCGCGACAGCGTGCCGTAGCCGTCATGGGCGGAGAAACGGTTGCCGATAGCGGCGCGCATCGTCTCATCGACGATGCCGCGCCTGGCGCTTTGATCGAGGATCGACGACACGCGTTCGTGTGCGGCCTGCGCGGCTTCGCCGTCGCGCTCGACCAGGATCACGGTCAGACCGGACAGAAGGCAGGCCGCAGCGATGCCTGCGCCCATGGTGCCGCCGCCGATCACGCCGACAGTGCCGAACGGGCGCGGCCTGCCCTTGCAGCGCGGATCGGACAGCGTCGCCCGTTCCGCCATGAAGATGTGCCGCAGCGCCGCCGACTGATCGGAGGCTTTCAATTCAAGGAAAGCATCGCGCTCGGAGGCCAGAGCCTCGTCGGCCGGCATTTCGAGAGCGCGTGCGACGGCGTGCACGGCCGCTTCAATCGATTGCTGTCCGCGCGCCTTGGCAATCAGCTTGGCCTTCTGGGCGGCGAAGGCGTCCGCATCCGCCGGGTGCCGGACCGGACGTTCAAGCGTTGGCGGCTCGTTGCCGGTCGTCGATCGCGCCATGTCCCGTGCGGCGGCCACAAGGTCGCCTTCGGCGACTTCATCAACCAGCCCGGCGCGATGCGCCTGCGCCGCGCCGACCGGCTTTCCGCCGGCGACCATCGTCAGCGCGGTCTCCGCGTCAACAAGGCGCGGCAACCGCACCGTGCCGCCGGCACCGGGGATCAGGCCGAGATTGACTTCCGGCAATCCCAGTTTTGCATCGGTCGCTATGACGCGTGCGCGGCAGGCCATGGCCAGTTCGAGCCCGCCGCCAAGCGCAGTGCCGTGGATTGCCGCCACCCAAGGCTTGGCTGCCGCCTCGATCGCGGCGACCACATCGGGCAGATGCGGTTCCCTCGGCGGCTGGCCGAACTCGCGGATATCGGCGCCGGCGACGAATGTCCGGCCCGTGCAGCGCAGGATGACGGTGCGGACGGCCGGGTCGGCGTCGCAGGTAGCAACGGCTTCCATCAACCCCTGGCGGACGGCGTGTGACGCCGCATTCACCGGCGGGTTGTCGATCGTGACGACGGCGCAATCGCCGTCCCGTTCAAGCGTGACGGCCATGGCTTACTGGAACGCCTGAAGGCCGGTCTGGCCGCGGCCGAGGATCAGCGCGTGCACGTCGTGCGTGCCCTCATAGGTGTTGACCGCCTCGAGGTTCATCACGTGCCGGATGACGCCATATTCGTCCGAAATGCCGTTGCCGCCATGCATGTCGCGCGCCTCGCGCGCGATCGCCAGCGCCCTGCCGCAATTGTTCCGCTTCATCAGGCTGATCAGTTCGGCTGAAGCCGTATGATCGTCGATCATCCGGCCCAGCCTGAGCGCGCCCAGAAGACCAAGGCTGATATCGGTCTGCATGTCGGCCAGCTTCTTCTGGATCAGCTGGGTGGCCGCAAGCGGCTTGCCGAACTGCTTGCGGTCCATCGTATAGTCGCGCGCCGCAAACCAGCAGGCTTCGGCGGCGCCCATCGCGCCCCAGGCGATGCCGTAGCGGGCGCGGTTGAGGCAGCCGAACGGGCCGGCCAGGCCCTCGGCGTGCGGCAGCAGATTGTCCTGGGGCACGAAGACCTCGTCCATCTGGATCATGCCGGTGGTCGAGGCGCGCAGGCTGAACTTGCCCTCGATCTTCGGTGTTTCCAGCCCGTCCATTCCGCGCTCAAGAATGAACCCCTTGATGGCGTTGTCATGGGCATCGGACTTGGCCCAGACGACAAAGACGTCGGCGATCGGGCTGTTGGTGATCCAGTTCTTGGCGCCCGACAACCGGTAGCCGCCATCGACCGGCCTGGCGCGGGTGATCATGCCGCCGGGGTCGGAACCGTGATCGGGCTCGGTCAGGCCGAAGCAGCCGACCCATTCGCCGCTTGCGAGCCTGGGCAGATATTTCAACCGCTGGGCTTCGGTGCCATAGGCGAAGATCGGGTGCATGACGAGGCTGGACTGGACCGACAGGGCCGAGCGGTAACCCGAATCGATGCGCTCGACCTCGCGGGCGACCAGGCCGTAGCCGACATAGTTGGCGCCGACGCCGCCATACTCCTCGGGGATGGTCGAGCCGAGCAGGCCCAACTCGCCCATTTCATTCATGATTTCGCGATGGAAGATTTCGTGCCGGTTGGCTTCGACGACGCGCGACGACAGCCGATCCTGACAATAGGCCGCGGCGCTGTCGCGGATCATCCGTTCCTCGTCGGTCAACTGGTCGTCGATGAGAAACGGGTCCTCCCAGTTCAGCCGTGCCGGGCGGGCGCGGGCGGTTTCGGGCGTCTGCCCCACATGCGTCGCTGCATCGGCCATCGGCGATCTCCCTTTGCTGCGGTGCGCGGAGGCTATCGTTCCGAGCGATATGTTTCAAGCAAGAAATTTTATGCTTGAAATAGATTGAACCTCGTGCCACGCTTCGATCCCAGAGGCAGGGAGAGGCAGATGCGCATTGCGTGCCTGGGAGGTGGGCCGGCCGGCCTTTATTTCGCGATCTCGATGAAGCTTCGCGATCCGTCGCACGACATCGTCGTCATCGAGCGCAACCGGCCGGACGACACGTTCGGATGGGGCGTGGTTCTGTCCGACGAGACGCTGGAGAATTTGGCCGACAACGACCCGGCCAGCGCCAGGGCAATCGGCGCGAACTTCGCCTATTGGGACGATATCGCGCTTCATTTCCAGGGGCGGCGGCTGGTCTCCACCGGGCACGGCTTTTGCGGCATCGGCCGCATGAAGCTGCTGGAGCTTCTGCAGGATCGCGCCCGCGAACTGGGCATCGAGATGCGCTTTGAGACCGAGATCGAGAGCGCCGAGGATTACCGGCGCGACTTCGATCTTGTCGTCGCCAGCGACGGGCTGAACTCCAAGACGCGGACGCTTTACGCCGACACGTTCGAGCCGGACATCGAGCAGCGGCTGTGCCAGTTCGTCTGGCTCGGCACGCGCCAGACCTTCGCCGACGCCTTCACCTTCATATTCGAGCAGACCGAACATGGCTGGGTCTGGGCCCACGCCTACCAGTTCGACGACGACACCGCGACGTTCATCGTCGAATGCGCGCAGGACACGTTCGACGCGTTCGGCTTCGGGGAGATGAGCCAAGAGGAGAGCATCGCCGTCTGCGAGGCGATCTTCAAGGATCATCTGGGCGGTCACAGTCTGATGACCAACGCCAACCACATTCGCGGTTCGGCCTGGCTGCGTTTTCCCCGGGTGCTGTGCGAAAAGTGGAGCCACGAGAACGTCGTTCTGCTGGGCGATGCGGCGGCGACCGCGCATTTCTCCATCGGGTCGGGCACCAAGCTGGCGTTCGAATCCGCCATCGCGCTCGCCGAATATCTGCACACCGAAGCCGATATGACGGCGGCGTTCGCCAAATATGAGGACGAACGGCGGCTGGAAGTGCTGCGGCTGCAATCGGCGGCGCGCAACTCGCTGGAATGGTTCGAGCATGTCGATCGCTATCTGCATCTCGATCCGGTGCAGTTCTACTATTCGATGCTGACCCGGTCGCAGCGGATCAGCCATGAAAATCTGCGCCTGCGCGATCCCGACTGGCTGCGCTCGGCGGAGAAATGGTTTCAGGAAAAGGCGGGCGTTGGCGCCAACGCGCCGGTGCGCGCGCCGATGTTCGCGCCGTTCAGGCTGCGCCGCATGGACCTCAAGAACCGCGTCGTCGTTTCGCCCATGGCCCAGTACAAGGCCGTCGACGGTTGTCCGACCGACTGGCATTTCGTCCATTACGCGGAGCGCGCCAAGGGCGGGGCGGGGCTCGTCTATACCGAGATGACCTGCGTCTCTCCCGAAGGGCGGATCACGCCCGGCTGCCCGGGACTTTACGCGCCCGACCATGAAGCCGCCTGGCGCCGGCTGACCGAGTTCGTTCACGCCGAGACCGACGCGAAAATCTGCTGCCAGATCGGCCATTCGGGCCGCAAGGGCTCGACCCAGCTTGGGTGGGAGGAAATGGACGCGCCGTTGCCCGACGGCAATTGGGAAACCGTCTCGGCGTCACCGATCCCGTGGTCGGACCGCAACCCGGCGCCGCGCGAGATGAGCCGGGCCGACATGGACATGGTGCGCGACCAGTTCGTCGCCGCGGCCGAAATGGCGGACCGGGCCGGCTTCGACATGATCGAGCTGCACGCGGCGCACGGCTATCTGGTCTCGTCCTTCATCTCGCCATTGTCCAACCGGCGCAGCGACGCGTATGGCGGCAGCCTCGAAAATCGCATGCGCTGGCCGCTGGAACTGTTCGCGGCGATGCGCGCGGCATGGCCCGCCGAAAAGCCGATGTCGGTGCGGATTTCCGCGCACGACTGGGTCGGCGAGGAAGGCGTGACGCCGGATGAAGCGGTCGAGATCGCGCGCATGTTCGAGCAGGCCGGCGCCGATATCATCGATGTTTCGGCCGGCCAGACCTCGACCGATGCCCGGCCGGTCTATGGCCGCATGTTCCAGACGCCGTTCTCCGACCGCATCCGCAACGAGACCGGTGTCGCCACCATGGCGGTCGGCAACATCTACGAAGCCGATCACGTCAATTCGATCCTGATGGCGGGACGCGCCGATCTGGTCTGCCTGGCACGGCCGCATCTGGCCGATCCCTACTGGACCGTTCACGCCGGCGCCGCGATCGGCGACCGCCACGAGAAATGGCCCGATCCCTATCTCGCCGGCCGCGACCAGCTTTGGCGGCTGGCCGACCGCGAGGCGGACATGGCGGTGCGCGTATGACGCTCGATGGCCGGCATGCGGTGATAACGGGCGGTGGCTCTGGCGTCGGGGCGGCGACCGCGCGCGCCTTCGCCGATGCCGGCGCGGTGGTCACCGTGATGGGCCGGCGCGAAGAGCCGCTGCGCGCGCAGGCCGAACATGAAAGGATCGGCTACCAGCTATGCGATGTCACCGACGCCGACGCGGTGACAAAGGCCTTCGAGGCTGCGCGGGACGCCTGCGGGCCGGTGTCGATCGTTGTCGCCAATGCCGGCGACGCCGCGTCCAAACCGTTCGCGGCGATGCAGGCGATCGATCTCGATGTCATGCTTGCGGTCAACGTCACGGGCGTCTTCAACGCCTACAAGGCCGCGCTTGCCGACATGCAGGCGCTTGGCTGGGGACGCATGATCGCCACCGCCTCCACAGCCGGGCTGAAGGGTTATGGCTATGTGTCGGGCTATTGCGCCGCCAAGCACGGCGTCGTCGGGCTGACGCGGGCGCTGGCGATCGAACTGGCGCGCACCGGCATCACCGTGAATGCCATCTGCCCCGGCTTCATCGAGACACCGCTTCTGGATCGGTCCATCGAAACGATCGTGGCGAAAACCGGCAAGAGCGCCGAAGAGGCCGCAAAATCGCTGCGTGCCGGCAACCCGCAGGGACGTTTCATCCAGCCCGACGAGGTGGCGCAGACCGCGCTGTGGCTGGCCAGCGACGCCGCCCGGTCCGTCAACGGCCACGCGCTGAGCATATCCGGGGGCGAGATATGATGCCCAAGACCCACCCGACCAGCGAACCGCTCTCCAAGCAGAGGCTGCGTCTGTGGCTGCGGTTTTTGAAGGCGCAAAGCTCGATCGAAGCCGAGATCCGGCGACGGCTGCGCGACCAATACGGGTCCACCCTGCCGCGTTTCGATGTCATGTCGGCGCTGGCCCGGTTTCCCGACGGTCTGAAGATGAGCGAAATCTCCGGCCTTCTGAAAGTGTCCAACGGCAATGTCACCGGCATCGTCGACCGTCTGACGCAGGACGGGCTGGCGCTTCGGGTTGCGGTGCCCGGCGACCGCCGGGCGCAACTGGTGCGGCTGACGCCGGCGGGCCAGTCGGCCTTCGCCGAACTGGCGCAAGCCCATGAGGCCTGGCTCGACGAGATGCTCGGCGGCCTGGGCCCGGACGAACTGGACGGCTTTGGCGAATTGCTCGACGGTGTGTCCGAACATCTTGGCGAAGGCGGAGACTAGGGTGATGCGCAGCGACACACGGCATTTCAAGTGCACGATCGACGGGCCGGTGGCACGCATCGCGCTGAACCGTCCCGAACGCAAGAACCCGCTGACCTTCGAGAGCTATGCGGAACTGCGCGACTGGTTCCGCGACCTTCACTATGATGACGAGGTGCACGCTGTCGTCTTCCTGCCCAATGGCGGCAATTTCAGCTCCGGAGGCGATGTGCACGACATTATCGGCCCGCTGACGCAGATGAGCATGAAGGAGCTTCTGGCCTTCACCCGGATGACGGGCGATCTGGTCAAGGCGATGATCCATTGCGGCAAGCCGATCATCGCCGCCGTCGAAGGGATTTGCGCGGGCGCCGGCGCGATCATCGCCATGGCGTCGGACCTGCGGGTTGCAACGCCGGACGCCAAGGTCGCCTTCCTGTTCAACCGGGTCGGCCTTGCCGGCTGCGACATGGGCGCCTGCGCCATGCTGCCGCGCATCATCGGGCAGGGCCGGGCCAATGAGCTTCTGTATCTGGGCCGGTCCATGAGTGCCGAAGAGGGCCATGCCTGGGGGTTTTTCAATCGCCTGTCGGACGCGGCCGAACTGGAATCGGTGGCCATGGAACTGGCCGAACGCATCTGTGCGGGGCCGACATTCGCCAATGCCATGACCAAGACGATGCTGGCGCAGGAATGGTCGATGTCCCTCGATCAGGCGATCGAAGCCGAAGCGCAGGCGCAGGCCATCTGCATGCAGGGCAACGACTTCCGCCGCGCCTATGAGGCGTTCGCGGCGAAGAAGAAACCGGTCTTCGAGGGCGATTGATGGCGGACCGGAGCTTCCTCGACTGGCCCTTTTTCGACGATCGGCATCGTGCGCTTGCGGACGAAATCGATGCGTGGGCGGTCGGGCATCTGGGCGGCGTCGATCATGCGGACGTGGATGCGGCCTGCCGCACACTGGTCTCGGATCTCGGCGCGGCCGGGTTCCTGGAGCACACCGGCGCAGAGGACGGCAAGCTCGATGTGAGGACGCTGTGCCTGATCCGTGAAACGCTGGCGCGCCATGAGGGGCTGGCCGATTTCGCGTTTGCCATGCAGGGGCTCGGTACCGGCGCCATCTCGCTGTTCGGGTCGTCCGACCAGAAAGCGCAATGGCTGCCGCTTTCCCGCTCGGGCAAGGCGATTGCCGCCTTCGCGCTCACCGAGCCGCAATCGGGCTCCGATGTCGCCAACAGCACGATGACCGCCACACGCGATGGCGACGCCTTCGTGCTCGATGGCGAAAAGACCTGGATCTCCAATGGCGGCATCGCCGACGTCTACACGGTCTTTGCGCGGACAGGCGAAGCGCCGGGCGCCAAGGGCCTTTCGGCGTTCATCGTTCCCGCCGGCATCGACGGTTTCGAGGTGACCGAACGGCTGGAGACGATCGCGCCCCATCCGCTGGCGACGTTGCGTTTTTCCGCCTGCAAGATCCCGGCTTCGTCGATGATCGGCAATCCCGGCGAGGGGTTCAGGATCGCCATGTCGGTGCTCGACATCTTCCGCCCGACCGTCGGCGCAGCCGCGCTCGGCTTCGCGCGCCGGGCGCTCGATGAGTCGATCGGCCGGGTTGCAAAACGTCATGTGCAGGGCGCGCCGCTGTCCGATCTGCAGATGGTCCAGGGCCATATCGCCGACATGGCGCTCGATGTGGATGCGGCGGCGCTTCTAATCTACCGCGCCGCGTGGACCAAGGACATGGGTGCGCCGCGCATCACCCGCGAGGCGGCGATGGCCAAGCTTTTCGCCACCGACCGGGCGCAAGAGGTGATCGACAAGGCCGTCCAGCTTCATGGCGCCGACGGCGTCCGGTCGGGCCATGCCGTCGAGACGCTCTACCGCGAAATCCGGGCACTGCGCATTTACGAGGGTGCATCGGACGTTCAGAAAGTCGTCATAGCCCGCCAGACGCTCGGCGGCTGAAAAAGGAGGAGAACTGCAATGAAAGAGCTGGAAAAGGGCATCACCGAAAACGGTGTCGGCTACAAGGAAACGACCTGGAACATTCTCGGCCAGACCTATTATCCGAAGGCGGTTTGCGAGAGCACATTCGCCTTTGAAACGAACTCGGCTCCCGGCGATGCCGTGCCCGTGCACATCCACCCGACGCAGGACGAGTTCATTCTCGTGCAGGAAGGCGAACTGGACCTCAAGCTCGACGGCAAATGGACCAAGGCGCGTGAAGGCGATCTGGTGCGCATGCCCCGCGGCATTCCGCATGGCTATTTCAACAAGTCGGACAAGCCGTGCCGGGCGCTGTTCTGGGTCTCGCCGGCGGGCAAGCTGAAAGAGCTCTTCGAAGAACTGCACAACATGACCGATGTCGAGGCCGTCGTGAAAGTCTCGGCCGAGCACGATGTCGATTTCCTGCCACCGGAAGCCAATGAGTGAGCCATGCCCGCTCCCTCCGCCCATACCGATACCTTTACGCGTGACAACCTGCCGCCGCTCGACCAGTGGCCGGATCTGCTGCTGGACGGCTTCGACTATCCCGAACGGTTGAACGCGGCGGTCGAACTGACCGATGCGATGGTCGGCAAGGGTTTTGGCGACCACACGGCGCTTATCGGCAACGGCCGGCGGCGGACCTACAAGGAACTGACCGACTGGACCAACCGGCTGGCGCATGCGCTGGTCGACGATATCGGCGTCAAGCCGGGCAACCGGGTGCTGATCCGCTCGGCCAACAATCCGGCGATGGTCGCCTGCTGGCTGGCGGCGACCAAGGCCGGCGCCGTCGTCGTCAATTCGATGCCGATGCTGCGCGCGGCGGAGCTGTCCAAATATATCGACAAGGCCGAGATCGCCTTTGCGCTGTGCGACACGCGGCTGATGGACGAAATGGAGCCCTGTGCCGCTACAAACGCGTTCCTCAAACGTGTCGTCGGCTTTGACGGCACCTCCAACCATGACGCGGAACTGGACCAGCTGGCGCTTGAAAAGCCGGTCCGGTTCGATGCCGTCCAGACTGCGCAGGACGATGTCGCGCTGCTCGGCTTCACGTCGGGATCGACGGGCGAACCCAAGGCGACGATGCATTTCCACCGCGATCTGATGATCATCGCCGACGGCTATGCAGCCGAGGTGTTGGGCGTGACGCCCGACGATGTCTTCGTCGGCTCGCCGCCGCTTGCCTTCACGTTCGGGCTGGGCGGACTGGCCATCTTTCCGCTGCGTTTCGGCGCGACCGCGACGCTGCTGGAAAATGCCAGCCCGCCCAACATGATCGAGATCATCGAGAAGTACAAAGCGACCGTCTGCTTCACCGCGCCCACCGCCTATCGCGCCATGCTGCGCGGCATGGAGGAGGGTGCCGACCTGTCTTCGCTGCGTGCGGCGGTCTCGGCGGGCGAAACCCTGCCGGCGCCGGTCTATGAGGAGTGGCGGGAAAAAACCGGCAAACCGATGCTCGACGGTATCGGGGCGACGGAATTGCTTCACATTTTCATCTCCAACCGGTTTGATGATCACAAGCCCGCCTGTACGGGCAAGCCGGTGACCGGATACGAGGCGAAAGTGGTGGACGAAAAGGGCGACATCGTCGCGGCCGGAGAGATGGGACGGCTGGCCGTGCGCGGGCCGACCGGCTGCCGCTATCTGCGTGGCGAGAACCAGGCCAAATACGTCATGGACGGATGGAACATCACGGGCGACACGTTCCGGGTCGATGACGACGGTTATTTCCATTTCGCCGCGCGCAATGACGACATCATCGTGTCGGCCGGCTACAACATCGCCGGGCCGGAAGTGGAGGCGGCACTGCTTGCTCACCCCGATGTGGCCGAATGCGCCGTCATCGGCGCACCGGATGAAGAGCGTGGGGCGATCGTCCAGGCCCATGTCATTGTCGGTCCGGACGCATCGCCCGACGAGGCACTGGTCAAGACGCTTCAGGACCACGTCAAGGCGACGATTGCGCCGTACAAATATCCGCGCAGCATCGTCTTCGTGGACGCCCTGCCGAAGACGCAGACCGGCAAGGTGCAGCGATTCCGGCTGAAGCCGTCACCCCGTCACTGAAGAGGTCGTCATGAAGTGTGTTTTCGTTCAGTTCAGATGTCGTCCAGGCACCACCTACGATGTGGCCGATGAGATCGCGCGGCGGGAGATCCATTCCGAGCTCTATTCGACGAGTGGCGAGTACGACCTTCTGGCCAAGCTCTACATCCCCGAGGAGGAGGATATCGGCCGTTTCATCAATGACAGGCTGCTGGACATTGACGGGATTGAACGGTCGCTGACGACGCTGACATTCAGGGCGTTCTGACGTTTGCAAGAACCATCAAACAGGGAGAGAAACATGAAACTGAAAAGCCTTATGATGGCGGCCATGGCCGCCGCGGTGGTCCTGCCGGCCAGCGCAATCGCGGAAACCAAGGTCGGCATGATCACCACGCTGTCCGGCGGCGGCGCGGGTCTTGGCATCGACGTGCGCGACGGATTCCTTTTGGCGATCAAGCAGTCCGGCCGTGACGACATAGAGGTCATTGTCGAGGACGATCAGCGCAAGCCGGACGTCGCGGTTCAACTGGCCGACAAGATGGTCCAGGCCGAACAGGTCGACGTGCTGACCGGTATCATCTGGTCCAACCTGGCGATGGCCGTGGTGCCGTCGGTAACCGCGCAGGGCAAGTTCTACCTGTCGCCCAACGCGGGTCCTTCGGCACTCGCGGGCGCGGGCTGCCATCCCAACTATTTCAACGTCGCCTGGCAGAACGACAATCTGCACGAGGCGGCCGGCGCGTATGCCAACAGCGCAGGCTACAGCAAATCGTTCATCTTGGCGCCCAACTATCCGGCGGGTCAGGATGCGCTGACCGGCTACAAGCGCTTCTTCGAGGGCGAATTGGCGGGCGAGATCTACACGACGCTCGGCCAGACCGACTATGCGGCCGAAATCGCGCAGATCCGCGCTTCGGACGCCGACAGCGTGTTCTTCTTCCTGCCCGGCGGCATGGGCATTGCCTTCCTGAAACAGTATCAGGATTCGGGCATCGACATCCCCGTCGTCGGTCCCGCCTTCTCGTTCGATCAGGGTATCTTGCAGGCGGTCGGCGATGCGGCGCTCGGCGTCGTCAACACCTCGCAATGGAGCAAGGATATCGACAACCCGACCAATGCCGCCTTTGTCGAGAGCTTTCAGGCCGAATATGGCCGTCTGCCCTCGCTCTATGCCAGCCAGGGTTTCGACACCGCCAACCTCTTAATCTCGGCGCTTGAGAAGGCCGACGTCTCCGACGCCGATGCGTTCCGTGACGCGCTGCGGGCCGCCGATTTCGACAGCACGCGTGGCGATTTCGAGTTCGGTCCGAACCATCACCCGATCCAGACCATCTACGCGCGCGAGGTCATCAAGGAAGGCGATGTGTACACCAACAAGCTGATCGGCCCGGCGCTCGAGAACCATGCCGACGCCTATGCGGGCGACTGCCAGATGTAACCCGTTCGGCCGGCTCCTTCCCATGGAGCCGGCCATTGGAACCCTTTCCCATGTCCTTCATCCTCCTTGTCGAGCAGATCCTTAACGGTCTGCAGTTCGGCATCATGCTGTTCCTGATGGCGGCTGGCCTGACGCTGATCTTCGGCGTCATGGGGCTGATCAATCTGGCGCATGGATCGCTCTACATGATCGGCGCCTTCGCCGCCGCAACGGTGGCCGGCTACACCGGATCGTTCGTGCTGGCGCTCGCGGCGGCGCTTGCTGCGGCCGCGATCGTCGGCGCCATCGTCGAGCTGGTCGTGATCCGAAGGCTCTACGACAAGGATCATCTCGATCAGGTGCTGGCGACCTTTGCGCTGATCCTGATCTTTTCGGAAGGCACGCGCTGGCTGTTCGGCTCGTTTCCGCTGTTTCTCGACATTCCGGACTATCTGTCGGGACCGGTGACGCTGCCCGGCGGCATCCAATATCCGCTCTACAGGCTGTTCCTGATCGTGGTTGGCCTTCTGATCGCGCTTGGTCTCGGCGCGCTGATCACGAAAACACGGATCGGCATCCAGATCCGTGCCGGCGAGAACGATCGCGAGATGATCGCCGCGCTCGGCATCGACATTTCGCGCCTTTACACGCTGGTCTTCGCATTGGGCGCGGGGCTCGCCGGCATCGCCGGCGCGCTGGTGGGCGCGATCCAGTCGGTGCAGGTCGGCATGGGCGAACCGGTGCTGATCCTCGCCTTCGTGGTCATCGTCATTGGCGGGATCGGCTCGATGAAGGGTGCGCTGATCGGCGCCATCCTCGTCGGGCTCACCGACACGCTCGGCGGCATCTTCCTGCCCGAACTGCTCAAGCTTTTCACCGATCCGGCGACCGCCACCTCGGTCGGTTCGTCGCTGGCGTCGATGGCGATCTATATCCTGATGGGGGCGATCCTGATCTGGCGGCCGACCGGCCTGTTCGGAGCGAAGTCATGATCGCCGAGCGCTATCTGAACGCCGCGATCCTGGCGATCTTCTTCGTCGTGCCGGCATGGGCCTGGTGGGCCAACGAACCGTTCACGATCACGCTGATGACGCGGGCGGCGATCTTCGCGCTGGCGGCGGTCGGCCTGAACGTCGCGCTCGGACTGGGCGGACTGGTGAGCCTGGGCCATGCCGCATTCTTCGGCATTGGTGGTTACGCCATGGGTATCCTCGCTTTTCATGCCCAGACCGTCACGCCGGTGATGGAATGGCCGTTTGTCATCGAGGGCACCAAATCGATGCCCGTCATCTGGCTGACCGCGATCGTCCTGTCGGCGCTGGCGGCGCTGGTGATCGGGCATTTGTCGCTGCGCACGTCGGGCGTCTATTTCATCATGATCACGCTGGCGTTCGGCCAGATGTTCTTCTTCTTCTCGATCAGCTGGTCGGCTTATGGCGGCGAGGACGGGCTGTCGATCTGGGTGCGCAACGACTTTCCCGGGCTGAACACGCTGCAACCGATCCAGTTCTACGGCTTGTGCCTGGCGATCCTGTGCACGGTGCTTTGGTTCACCAGCCGGCTGGCCAGATCGCCGTTCGGGCTGGCGCTCAACGCGGCGCGCCAGGTGCCGCAGCGGGTCGAAACCGTGGGGCTGAATGCGACGCGGCTCAAGCTGGTCGCCTTCGTGATCTCCGGCGCGATCACGGGACTGGCCGGCGCGCTGTTCGCCGATCTCAACCGGTTCGTCAGCCCGACCATGTTTTCCTGGCAGATGAGTGGCGAGATCATGGTGTTCATCATCATCGGAGGCGTCGCGCGGCTGTTCGGGCCGGTCGCCGGCGCGCTGGTCTTCGTTGCGCTCGAGCATTTCCTCGGCGGCCTGAGCGATTACTGGCTGGTCTATCTTGGCGCGTTGCTGCTGCTGATCGTCCTGTTCGGCCGCGGCGGGTTGATCGGCATCGTGTCCGGCCGGGAGAAAGCGCATGGCTGATCCCGTGCTCGCGACACATGGCATTTCCAAGAGCTTCGGCGCCCTGAAAGCCAGCGACGACGTTTCGATCGACCTTCGGCCGGGCGAGATCCATGCCATTATCGGGCCCAATGGCGCCGGAAAGTCGACGCTGATCGCGCAGATTTGCGGCACGCTGATGCCGGACGCCGGCAGCGTGCATCTGCTCGGTCGCGACGTCACGCAGCAAAGCACGCGCGCGCGCGCCAAGGCGGGGCTTGGCCGCACCTTCCAGATATCGGCGCTGGCGATGCAGGACACCGTGCTTCAGAACGCGGTTCTTGGCGCGCTGGGCGCATCGGGCCGGCCATGGCGCTTCCTGTCTCCGGCGCTCGAGGACGCAGATCTGCGCGCCCGCGCCGAGGCGGCGCTGGAGCGCGTCGGCCTTCAGGACCATGCGGCGACGCGAACCGCCGAACTCAGCCACGGCCAGCGGCGGCAACTGGAAGTGGCCGTCGCGCTGACGCTGGAGCCCAGCGTTTTCGTCATGGACGAGCCCATGGCGGGTCTGGGTTCGGAAGGATCGAAACGGCTGACGGGGTTTCTCGACGAATTGCGCCATGAGGCGCCGATCCTTTTGGTCGAGCATGACATGGACGCGGTGTTTTCGCTCGCCGACCGGATCAGCGTTCTTGTCTACGGCAAGGTGATCGCCAGCGGCAGCGTCGAGGACATCCAGTCGGACAGGCAGGTCCGGGAAGCCTACCTTGGAGAAGACGCGTGAGCCTTCTGTCGGTTTCCAACATCTCGGCCACCTATGGTGCCAGCCAGGCCCTGTTCGGCGTCGATCTTCAGATTGCCGAGGGCGAAGTCGTCGCGCTGATGGGCCGTAACGGCATGGGCAAGACGACCACGGTGAAGTGTATCTGCGGCATGCTGCCCTTCAAAGGCTCGATCACGTTCAGCGGCCATGATCTGGGCCGGCTGCCAAGCCACAAGGCTGCCCGTCTGGGGCTGGGGCTCGTGCCGGAGGGCCGGCGCTGCTTTGCCGGTCTGACCGTATACGAGAACCTGATTGCTGCGGCGCGGCCGGGCTATTGGACCCAAGAGCGTGTCGTCGAACTGTTTCCGCGGCTGGGCGAGCGCCGCAACCAGATATCGGCCTCGCTTTCGGGCGGCGAGCAGCAGATGCTGGCGATCGGCCGGGCGCTGATGACCAACCCGAAGCTGCTGATCCTGGACGAGGCGACCGAGGGCCTGGCGCCGATCATCAAGCAGGAGATCTGGGCGGCGATCGCCCGGCTGAAGACCGAAGCGGGTCTGTCGATCCTGATGATCGACAAGTCGCTGAAGGAATTGCGGGCGATCTGCGACCGGGCGACGATCATCGAGCGCGGCCGAACCGTCTGGCGGGGTGAGATGGCGGCGCTGACCAACGACGTGACCGAGAAATATGTGGGGGTCTGATGCGGTTATCCACCGGGGCACCTGCCCGGCAGATGACCGCTGAAGGCCGAACAGATTATGGACCAACGATCATGACCACCAAGACGATACAGCCGGACGATTGGGCGCCCGCCCGGGGATATGCCAATGGCATGCTGACGCCGGACGGCACGCTGCAGATCGGCGGGCAGATCGGCTGGAACAAGGACCAGGTGTTCGAGACGCACGATTTTGTCGGGCAGTTGGAGCAGACGCTGCGCAACATCGCCGCGATTGTCGAGGCCGCCGGCGGGCAGGTCACGGACATTACCAGGCTGACCTGGTTCATCACCGACAAACGGGCCTATGTCGCCCGGCAGAAGGAGGTGGGCGCTGCCTACCGCGCGGTGTTCGGCAAGCACTTCCCGGCGATGTCGGTGGTCGTCGTCAGCGGGCTGATCGAGGACGATGCGCTGATCGAGATCGAAGCGACGGCGCATCTGGCCTGAATTCGTCTCCAACGTCAGGGACCTTCGCCGACCCTTTGTGCACGTCGCTCGCGGCTGCCATGGGCCGGGACGGTTTGATGCCCTGGCCGTTCATTTCACGGAAGCCAGAACACGCGTTCCATCGACGCCCACCATTCACCGTCGCGACGCGTTTCGAAGGGCTGTTGCAGCGGGTCGCAGATTTTCCACCATTCCTGCATTGCAGGCTTGTCGCGCATGATCGCCATGTCGCGCCCGAAATCGGAACCGACATATTCCCAGTAGGCGAACAACAGGTTCTCGGGCTGCTTGAGGAAGATCGAATAGTTGCGGATGTTTGCTGCCGAAATGGCAGCCAGCACGTCCGGCCATACGTCGGTGTGCAGTTCGCGATACCGTTCGACCTGATCCGCCTTCAGGCCGATACATAAACCCATACGTTGCATTTTCGTGTCCTTCCCGCATCGGCCGGCCGGCGTGCCGCCTTGACCCGTATCGACTGTTATATTAGTATTCTTATATTCCCATCGAGTTGCAACACCGTTTTTCAGGCGATTTTCAGACCATGTTGACGGCACCGACAGCGCGCGCACTCAGACTTACCGATGCCGATAACATCGTCGTGGCGATCGAGCCGTTCAGCGCCGGCGACACGTTCGCCGGCGTCACGGCTTCGCAACGCGTGCCGCGAGGCCACAAGATGGCGGTGGAGGCAATCGCGTGCGATGCGGCCGTGGTCAAGTACGGGCAGGTGATCGGCTTCGCCAGGGAAGACATCGCGCCGGGAAGCTGGGTGCACGAGCACAATGTCTATCTTCACAGCTTCGATCGCGATTACGCTTTCGGCACCGAAACCAAGCCTACCGCGTTCGTCACGCCGGAACGAAGGCGCACATTCCAGGGCTTCCGCAGGGCCAACGGCAAGTACGGCACCCGCAACTATGTCGCCGTGCTGACGTCGGTGAACTGCTCGGCGAGTGCCGCGCGCTTCATCGCCGACCACGTGACGAGGTCCGGTATCCTTGCCGACTATCCCAATGTCGACGGTGTCATTTCGCTGGTGCACGGCACCGGCTGCGGGCTGGACACGCATGGCGAGGCCTACGAGCTTCTCAAGCGCACGCAGTGGGGCTTTGCGACAAATCCCAACGTTGGCGGCGTGCTGATGGTGGGCCTGGGGTGCGAGGCGTTCCAGATCCCGCGCTGGATGCGGTCCTATGGCATCAGCGAGGACGCGACCTTTCGAACGCTGACGATCCAGGAAGTGGGCGGCACGCGCAAGACGGTGGAGGCGGGGGTGCGCGCGGTCGAAGAGATGCTGCCGATCGTCAACCAGGCGACACGCGGCGAGGCGCCGGCTTCGGAACTGATGCTCGCGCTTCAGTGCGGCGGCTCCGATGGCTATTCGGGCATCACGGCCAACCCTGCGCTGGGCGTGGCGGTCGATCTGCTGGTGGCCGAAGGCGGCACCGCAATCCTGTCGGAGACGCCGGAGATCTACGGTGCCGAACACCTTCTGATGCACCGTGCCGGTAGCACGCAGGTGGGCGAGAAGCTGGCGGAGCGCATCCGCTGGTGGGAGGACTATACCGCGCGCCACAACATGGAGATGAACAACAATCCGTCGCCCGGCAACAAGGCGGGCGGGCTGACGACGATCCTCGAAAAGTCTCTGGGAGCGGCGGCGAAGGGTGGCTCGACCAACCTCAACGGTGTCTTCGACTATGCCGATCCGGTCACGGCAAAGGGGTTGGTGTTCATGGACACGCCCGGCTACGACCCGGTCTCGGCGACGGGGCAGGTGGCCGGCGGCGCCAACGTGCTCTGCTTCACCACGGGGCGCGGTTCGGCCTTCGGTTGCAAGCCGACGCCTTCGCTGAAGTTGGCTTCCAACTCGTACATCTACGAGCAGATGAACGAGGACATGGACATCAACTGCGGCGATGTCCTCGATGGGGTCTCGCTGGCGCAGAAGGGTGAGGAAATCCTGCAGCGGGTTCTGGCGGTCGCGTCGGGCGAGCGGACCAAGTCCGAACAGCTCGGCTACGGAGACAGCGAATTCGTTCCCTGGTCGGTCGGGGCGACCATGTAGGGCCGCGCCGCCGCGTCAGGCGGCAGCGTCGAGTTCGCTCCACAACGCATCGGGTATCGCGCACTCGAACCAGTCGACGCTGGACGCCACATCTTCGGCGGTTCTGGCGCCAACAAGCACCGACGTGACGGCTTCGTTGCGCATCGGAAACTGGAGTGCGGCAGCACCCAAAGGCACGTCGAAGCGGGCGCAGGTGGCGGCGAGACGATCGACCTTGCCGACGATCTCCGGCGGGGCGTCGCGATAGTCGAACTTGCGGTCGCCCGCATTGCCTGCCGCGAGGATGCCGGAGTTGTAGACGCCGCCCGCCACGATCGCGACATCGCGCGACTTCGCCGTGGCCAGAAGCGCCTCGCCCGACCGGTCGAGCAGCGTGTAGCGTCCGGCAAGAAGACAGCAATCGATGTCGGTCTCGTTCATCGCCTCGTCGATCGCCCGGGTCTCGTTGACCCCGAGGCCGAAGCCCTTGATCAGGCCCGCCGCCTTCAATTCGCGCAGTGCCCGGAAGCCGCCGCCGGTCAGATCCCTCCATGTCCGATCGTGCCGTTCGCCGTGGGTGACGCGGCCGATGTCGTGCACGAACAGCAAATCGATGTCCGGCAGGCCGAGGCGCTGCTGGCTGTCGTCGAAACTGCGCATCAGGCCGTCATAGCTGTAGTCGAAGACCTCGCGGAACCGAAGGCCGTTGCTCCAGCCGGTATCGAACGGGTTCTTCGGTGGTTCGGGCGGCAGTTCGCGGCCAGGGCGGGGCAGGGCCATCAGCCGGCCGACCTTGGTGCTGATGACAGCCTCCCCGGGGGCAATGTTTCCTTCGCGCAGGAAGTGCCCGAGAAGATGCTCGGCCCGCCCGAGCCCGTACATCGGCGCCGTGTCGAAATGGCGGATGCCCGCCTGCCAGGCCGTCCGCAGTGCAGCCAGTGCGTCGCTCGCGGTGATGGACCGGTAGAGCCCGCCGAACGCGGCGCAGCCCAGTCCCAGCGCTGTCAACTCCAGACCGGCCCGCTTCACGGCCCTGCGTTGCGCTACCTTCACCTGCGTTCCTCCGGTCATTTGCCTTGTTTTGCGTGGGCCCGCAACGCAGCGCCGGGCCGCTCGGGTCAGGGCTCGCGCTCGCCGGCGTTCGCGTCGAGATAGGCAAGCGTGTTGTCGAGCGACGTCTGGAGATGGTTTTCCAGGGCCCGCATCGAGGCCTCCTGATCGCGTTTGGCGAGCGCTTCGAGGATGGCGCGGTGCTGGGCGATCGTCTCCTGGCCGGCGCCGGGGCTCGGCAGGGCCAGCAGCCGGCAGCGATCCATCTGGGCCTTGGATATGTCGACCACCTTCCACAGCATGTGCAGGCCGTTGACCTCGGCGATGTAGCGGTGAAAGTCGTCGTCGCGCGCAATCGCCTCGTCATATCGCGAGCGCTTCACCGCGGTCTCATGCGCATTGACGATGTCTTCGAGGTCCTGGACATGGGAAGGCGTGATGCGCGGGGCAGCACGCTTGATGCTTTCCATTTCGAGCGCGATGCGGATGATGTATGATTCTTCGACCTGCTCGCGCCTGATGTCGGCGACAAAGGTGCCGTGCTGCGCGAAGACCCTGACGAGGCCCTCGTCGCTAACCTTCTTGACCGCTTCGCGCACGGGGGTGCGCGAGATGCCCAGTCGGGTCGCGATGTCGATCTCATTGATGGGCGCGCCGGGCGCAAGCTTGCCGGTGACGATGGCCCTGCGGACGAGCGAGTAGACCTGATCGCGCAGCGGGATCGCCCTGTTGAGAGCAACGCCGCCGAGAAAGGCCGACAGGCGGTCTTCGCTGGTCTGGTCGGGTGATCTTGAAATCATTGTCCCGTCCTCACGGCAGTTTGCGGTCACGTCGGGCACGGGCGATACCCCCGTGCCGGCAGGCTGTGTGAAGGCCGTTTCCGGCTTCACGAGGCTTGCATTATACTAGTGTAATATGCAAGGGCAATGCCGGAAATGCCGTTGCGCGGAATGAGCTGTGCACGGCCCGCAGGACATCGATCGGGGAGGATGGAGCAATCAACAAGTTGGATCTTGAAGGCCAGGTTGCGGTCATCACCGGCGGCGCACAGGGGCTGGGGTTTGCCTTTGCCAGGCGTGTTCTGGCCTCCGGCGCAAGGGTCTGTCTTTGGGACATTGGCGGCGAACGGCTGGCGGCTGCAAAGGCGGAACTCGGTGCGGGCGCCGATATGGCGGTCGTGGATATCGCCGACGCCGAGGCAGTCGCGGCAGCCCGCAAGGAGACCGAAGAGCGCCTCGGCCCGGTTTCCATTCTGATCAACTCGGCAGGCATTGCCGGTCCCAACCATACGCTCGAGGACTATCCGCTTGACGACTGGCGGCGCGTGGTCGACATCAACCTGAACGGCACGTTCTACGTGAACCGGGCCGTTGTGCCTTCGATGAAGGCGCGGAACTATGGGCGTATCGTCAACGTCGCCTCGGTCGCCGGCAAGGAAGGCAACCCCAACGCTTCGGCCTATTCCGCATCCAAGGCGGCGGTGATCGGCCTGACGAAATCGCTGGGCAAGGAATTGGCCGGCTTCGACATCGCGGTCAATTGCGTTACGCCGGCCGCCGCCCGCACGCCGATCTTCGACCAGATGAAGCAGGAGCATATCGACTACATGCTGTCGAAGATTCCGCGCGCGCGTTTCCTTGAGGTGGATGAGGCGGCGAACATGGTGGCCTGGCTGGTTACAAAGGAAAACAGCTTCACCACCGCGTCGGTCTTCGACCTTTCCGGCGGCCGCGCCACATACTGATCGTTTCATTCGGGAGATAGTCATGAAGCTTGTTCGTTTTGGCGATGCCGGTGCCGAGAAGCCGGGCCTGATCGATGCCGACGGGGAGATCCGCGATCTTTCCGGCGTCATCGCCGACATTGCGGGCGAGCATCTGCACCCCGACGCCCTGACGGCGCTGTCGCGAACCGATCCGCAAAGCCTGCCGCTTGTCTCCGGCAAGCCGCGCATCGGCCCGTGCGTTGCAGGGACGGGCAAGTTCATCTGTATCGGCCTCAACTATGCCGACCATGCCGCCGAGTCGGGCATGGAGGTGCCCTCCGAGCCGGTGATCTTCATGAAGGCGTCCTCGGCGATCGCCGGCCCGGACGACGACGTTCTGATCCCGCGCGGGTCGGAAAAGACCGACTGGGAGGTCGAACTCGGCGTGGTGATCGGCAAGCCGGCCAAATACGTCGCCGAAGCCGATGCGATGGATCATGTGGCCGGCTATTGCGTGACGCATGACGTTTCCGAGCGCGCCTTCCAGGCGGAACGGCAAGGCCAGTGGACGAAGGGCAAGAGCTGCGACACGTTCGGTCCCGTCGGTCCCTGGCTGGTCACACGAGACGAGATCGCCGATCCGCAGAACCTCGGCATGTGGCTGAAGGTGAACGGCGAGACCATGCAGGACGGTTCGACGAGGACGATGGTCTACGGCGTGGCGCATCTGGTCGCCTACCTGTCGCAGTTCATGTCGCTGCTGCCCGGCGACATCATCTCGACCGGCACGCCGCCCGGCGTCGGCATGGGCATGAAGCCGCCGCGCTATCTCAGAGACGGCGATGTCGTCGAACTCGGCATAGAAGGGCTGGGAAGCCAAAGGCAGACGTTCCGCGCGGACGGGTAGGACAGGCAGATGGCCGCCGCGCCCGTCATCGACGCCCATCATCACTTCTGGCAGGTCCGGCGCGGCGACTATCACTGGATGGCGCCCGGGATGGGCGAGCCGCTCCATCGCGACTTCATGCCGGAAGACCTTGCCCCGCTGCTGCGCAAGGCCGGCGTGGACGCGACGGTGGTCGTGCAGGCGGCGCAAACCGAGGCGGAGACCGCATTCCTGCTGGAGCTGGCGGCGCAAACGCCGTTCGTCGCCGGCGTCGTCGGCTGGCTCGACATGGACGAGGCCGGCTTCGGCGCCAAGCTCGATCTGCTGGCGCGGCAACCCAAATTCGTCGGCCTGCGGCCGATGCTGCAGGATCTGGCGGACGACGCCTACATTGTGCGACCCGCGGTGCTTGCCAATCTCAAGCTGCTGGCGGAGCGCGGCATCGCTTTCGACATTCTGGCTTGTCCCCGACACCTGCCGCATGTCGTTCGCGCGCTGGAAGCGGTGCCGGGCCTGAAAGCCGTCATCGATCATATCGCCAAGCCGGACATCGCGTCCGGTGCGTTCGACGGATGGGCCGGGAACGTGGCAAGCGTCGCTTCCTTCCCGAATGTGCATTGCAAGCTCTCGGGCATGATCACCGAGGCCGACCATCGGCTGTGGAGGCCGAAGGACCTGGAACCTTATTTGGATCATGTCGTCGGGCTGTTTGGCCCCGACCGGCTGATGTTCGGGAGCGACTGGCCGGTATGCCTTCAGGCGGGCAGCTATGCCGAGGCCCTGCAGGCGCTTCGGGCGATCCTCGACGGGCGCCTCACGGAAGCGGCAAGGGATGCGGTCTACGGCCTGAACGCGTTACGCTTCTACGACCTTGCTCTGTAGGCCGCCGAGAAAGCCGGAGGGCGTCGCTTGCGTCGTCTATTATATTAGTGTAATAGAACAATGCATATCCCATGCCGGAATGAGGGGCAGGGGTGTGCCGTCGGGAGGAAGGGTATGTCGGCTGTGGCAACAGCTCTCCGCATGCGGGGGATCAGCAAGACTTTTCCGGGCGTGAAGGCGCTTTCGGACGTCAATCTGACGGTCGACTTCGGTCGCGTTCATGCGATCGTCGGCGAAAACGGCGCCGGCAAGTCGACGCTGATGAAGGTGCTCAGCGGCACCTATCTGCCGACGACGGGGACGACCGATATCGCCGGTGTCGAAGTGCGCATGCGCAAGCCCGCCGACGCGCAGAGACTTGGCATCCGCATGGTTCATCAGGAACTCAATCTGGTTCCGGACCTCACCGTTGCCGAAAACGTCTATCTCGGCCGCATGCCGCGCAAGTGGGGTCTTGCCGACAAGGCGAAAATGGTCCGCGATGCCGCCGCCATCCTCGACGAGCTTGGCGCCGCGATCGATCCGAAGGCACGGCTCGGCGACCTGTCGATCAGCCAGCAGCAGCTCGTCGAGATTGCAAAGGCCTATGCGGCCGGGCCCCGCATCATCGTTCTGGACGAGCCGACCTCCAGCCTGAGCGAGCACGAGACCGCGGCCCTGTTCCGCATCCTGCGCAAGATGAAGCAGGAAGGCATTGCGATCGTCTACATCAGCCACCGCCTCAAGGAGGTGCTGGAGATCGCCGACGACGTGACCATCCTGCGCGACGGCAGCATGATCGACACGCGCCCGGCAGACGGAATAACGGCTGCCGAGATGATCCGCCTGATGGTGGGGCGCGAGGTCACCAATGTCTTTCCCAAGACGCCGTCGGAAATCGGCGCTCCGGTGCTGAAGGTCGAGGGCCTCGGCGACGGCTACAACTTCCGCGATGTGAGCTTCGAGGTGCGGGCGGGCGAGATTCTCGGCCTCACCGGGCTTGTCGGGGCAGGGCGCACCGAATTGGCCAGGTCGGTCTTCGGCCTGGCGCGCGTCACCGAAGGCCGGGTCGAAATCGGCGGAAAGCCGGTTGCGATCAATTCACCAGCGGCTGCCGTGCGCGCCGGCATCGCCTATGTGCCCGAGGACCGCAAGGACGACGGCATCGTACCGTCTTTGAGCGTGAGGGAGAACATCAGCCTGCCGGTGCTGCGCAAGCTGTCCCGCTTCGGCAGGGTGAGCATGAGCGCGGACCGCAAGCTGGCCGAAAGCTACACCAAGGATTTCTCCATCGTGCCGCCGGACCCGGAGCGGCGCATCAGCCTTCTTTCGGGTGGAAACCAGCAAAAGGCGGTTATCTCCAAATGGCTTTCCACCAACCCGTCGGTGCTCATTCTCGATGAGCCGACGCGAGGCGTCGACGTCGGCGCGAAGGCGGAAATTCACCGCATCATCGGCGAGCTGGTCGCCGGCGGCATGGCGGTGGTGATGATTTCGTCGGAACTGTCCGAGGTGCTGGGCGTGTGCGACCGCGTCGTCGTGATGCGCGACGGTCATGCCTCCGCGCCGGTCGAGCGCGCGGCGCTGAGCGAGGCGAGGATCATGGCGCTTGCCACCGGGGAGGAGGCGGCGTGACGGACGTGCCGATACAGATGCAGCAAGGCACGGCGAACGAACGCTTCCGGAGCGGCAGTCCGCTGTTCGATCTTTTGTCGCGCGGCGGGCTTGCGATCGCAATCCTGGCGGTGCTGATCTACGGCTCTCTGGCCAGCCCCGTGTTCTTTACCGCGGGAAACTTCGTCAACGTGCTGACCTCGATGGCGATCGTCGGCATCGTCGTGGTGGGCATGACCTTCGTGCTCGTGGTGGGCGGGCTTGCCGATCTGTCGGTGCCCGCGACGATTGCGTGCGGAGCGATTCTCTCGCTCGCCCTGCAACCGGTCATCGGCCCGGTGCCGGCCTTCGCGGCGGCGATTGCACTTGCCGGTTTCTGCGGGCTGATGAGCGGCCTTTTGATCGGCTATGTCGGCATCAACCCGATTGTCGCCACGCTTGGCGTCGGCACGATCGTGCTGGGCATCGTGCAGGCGGCGGTGGGCGGCGTGATCGTCTACGGCACGAACCCGGACACGGCCGCGCTGGTCAAGAGCCGCCTTTTCGGCATACCCGCCATCGTGCTGATTTTCATGGCGGTGGCGGTGGTCGGCCACTTCGCGCTGTCGCGTTCCTACTGGGGCCGGTGGACCATCGCGACCGGCGGCAACTACGCCGCCGCGGAAGCGAGTGCGGTGCCGGTGCGCGCGGTCAAGGCCGGCGCCTTCGTGATCACAGGGCTCTGCGCGGGCTTGAGCGGTGCGCTGTTGGGATTGACGCTGCAAAGCGCCCGGCCGCTGGTGGGCACGGGCTACGAGTTCAGCGCCATCACGGCGGTTGTGGTCGGCGGGGTTTCGATCATGGGCGGCTTCGGCTCGGTGCCGCGCGCGATAGCCGGACTGGTGTTCGTTCAGCTGCTGACCAATGTGATGGTGCTGCAGGGCGTGCGCACGCCGGTGCAGGGCTTTGCGCTCGGTCTGCTGATCGCGATCGCGGTCGCCCTCGATGTCGCCCTTCGCCGGCGGGCAGGAGGGGCGTTATGACAGTGCTTGTGCGGCTCGTCCGCTATCGCGTCGCCGTCATTCTCGGCCTGACGCTGCTGATCGCCTCGCTGACGGTTTCGGGATTTCCGAGCGTCACCACGCTCGGCCTGGGGCTCGACCGCAGCGCGACGATCGGCATCATCGCGATCGGCATGACGGTGCTGCTCATCGCGCGCCAGATCGATCTTTCGGTCGGCTCGACCTTTGCGCTGGCCGGCATCACCGCCATCATGCTTCAGCCCGTCATCGGCATCTGGCCAGCCGCCCTTGCCGGCGTGCTGGCAGGGGCGGCGGCGGGCGCCTTCAACGGGCTGCTCTCGGTTGTCTTCAAGGTCAATGCGCTGGTGGCCACGCTTGCCACCATGCTGATCTTCCGTTCGGTCGCGCACTGGCTGACCGACAGCCAGCCCGTTCCCGGCACCGACATCATGCTGTCGCTGGCTCTGTCGACGGTCCATCTTGAGATTTTCACGCTGCGCAGCGCGCTGTTCGTCGGCTCGATCCTGCTGCTTCATTTCTGGCTGACGCGCACGGTGGCGGGACGCAACCTGTTCGCGGTCGGCTCCAATGCCGATGCGGCCGAGGCAAGCGGCATCGCGCCCGGCCGGACCGTGTTCCTGGCCTTCGTCTTCGCCGGAACGCTGGCCGGCGTGGCCGGTGTGCTCCAGAGCCTGACGACCAATACGGGCTCGCCCGTTTTCGGCGCCGAGCTGATCGTCACCGTGATCGCGGCGGTGGTGGTCGGCGGGACGCGCATCGAGGGCGGGCGCGGCTCCGCGCTCGGCACGCTGGGCGGCGTGCTGACGATCGCCGCGCTGACGACCGCGATGGAGTTCCAGTCGGTGCCCGCCTACATCCAGCAGGTCGTCGTCGGCCTCATTCTCATTCTGCTTGTCGTTCTCGACCGTACCGTGCGGCCGGGCCCGCGCACACATGCGGCGGCAGGCGTCCCGGGCTGAAATCCCACAATCACCAGGAGGAAACCATGACCAAAGCGAAAACCGGAACGATCGTCAGCGCGCTGGCGCTGCTCGCCTCTGTTGGCTGGGCGGAGGCAAGGACGGTCTGCTACGTTACCGCTGCCGACGCGCACGCCTATGCCACCCCGGCCAACGAGGCTCTGGAGGCACGCGCCGAGGAACTCGGCATCGAAGTCATCACGCTGAGCCAGAATTTCGACGTGCAGACCGGCACGCAGCAGCTCAACACCTGCATCGCGCGCAACGCCGACGGCATCATCCTGTGGCCGCTTGACCCGCAGGCCTACATCCCCGGCCTGGCAAGGGCCCAGCAGGCCGAGATCCCGGCCATCCTGATCAACTCGCCGATGGACGAGCAGGCCAACCAGTTCATCCTGTCTTTCACCGGCCCCGATGTCTACGAGCAAGGCGGGATGGCCGCCGACTCGCTCACCGACGTTTTGGGCGGCGAGGGCTCGGTCGTCGTGATCGCCGGACAGGCGGGCAATGGCACCACAATCGGCCGCGTCGGCGGCTTCGTCGATCGGCTGGCCGAGATCGACAGCAAGATCGAGGTGCTCGATACGGTTAACGCGGACTTCGATCAGCAGAAGGCGCTCGTCGTCAGCCGCGACCTGATCACCCGCTTCGGCGACGGTATCGACGGCGTCTACGCCAATGACGACACGATGGCGCGCGGTTTCATCGACGCATGGAAGGAAGCCAGGCCCGGCGAGCCGATGCCGCCGATCGTCGGGATCAACGGCCAGAGGGATGCCTTCGAGTCGATCAAGTCCGGCGAGATGTATTCGACGATCGTCCAGTCGCCGGTGGAAGACGGCAAGCTTGCGATCGAGACCATGGCCCGGATCCTCGACGGTCAGGAGGTCGGCGCCCGCCTGCCGATCCCGCTCACCGTCGTGACGAAGGCGAATGTCGACAGTGTCGAGCCGGCATTCTGATCCGTGCCGGCCTGGTCCGGAATTTGGAGGGCCCGCCTTGTGCGGGCCTCTTGCTCTGTCGGCTGCAATTCCGGCGTCGTCCGTCAGGTCCGGCATGTCGGCCTTTGCGGCGGGACCGTCGAGTTCGACCGGATGCCGCGTGCGCGCCGCCCGATTGCATGGCTGCTCGTCCCATAGGTGCGGCGATCTCCCGCGCTGAAGCGGGAGCGGACAGAGCGCTTCCAGTACATCGGCAGGTCCCATCGCGGCGCGCGCTCCGGTCTTCCGCGATCCCGAAGGACTGTCCGGATATACCGCATGGAAATGGAAGGCCTGCGGGCTCCTGGGAACTGCACCGGGGCGTTGCCTACGGACTGCCGCCGGCTGCCGGTGGACGAAATGGTTGAAAATTTGCGCGCGATAAGAAATGGTAAGTTTCTGTAATGGTACCGATCCTGTGCCGAGTTGGGCGCTCGGCGGAGCAGCATGTCAGACACGAAGATCCGGAACATGGAGGAGTTTGCCGCGGTGAGCGGCATTTCGCGTCCGACGATCTCCAAATATTTCCATGATCCCGACAGTGTCCGGCCATCGACGCGCGAGCGAATTGAGCGGGCGCTCGAAAGGTACGATTACCGTCCAAACATTTTCGCGATGAACCAGAACCGGAAGCTGACCAAGAATGTCGGCATCGTGGTTCCTTATCTGGCCGATCCGTTCTTCGCCGAAATCGCGCGTCAGCTGGAGCAGCGCTGCATCGAAGCCGGGTTCCGGCCGACCCTTTTCAGCGCCCATGGCCAGCAGGACCTGGAAAACGACATTCTCGACAGCCTCCGGTCGCTCAAGCCCGCCGGCGTCCTTTTGGCGCCGCTTGGCCGCGCCTCGGACCGCAAGACGGTCGAGCGCTTTTGTGCGGATGTGCCGACAGTCCTGTTCGACAGCAACATCGAAGGTGTCGGCGAAGCCTTTGTCGGTTCGGACAATTTCAGCTTCGTGTCGCAGACGGTGGAGTATCTGACCCGCACGGGCGACCCGCCCTGCTTCTTCGAGATGATGACACCGGCAAATCCGAACGCCAACAAGCGGCGTCTGGCCTATCTTGAAATGATGGAGCGCCTCGGGCTTGAACCGCATGTCATCAAGATCGAGGGTGAAGGATGGGCCTTCGAGGAGATCGGGCGCCAGGGTGCGCTGCGGATCCTCGACGCCGGCGGTTTCCCCACGAACATCGTTCTGTGCAGCAATGACCGTCTGGCGATCGGGCTGCTGTCGGCATGCTACGAACGGGGCTTCCGGGTCGGACGCGGCGAGGGCTGCGCGCTGCGTGTCGCCTCGCATGACGATCATCCGTTCTCGCGCTTCACCTGTCCGTCGCTGACAACCGCCGCACACGATTATGATGCGGTGGCCAATTGCGCGATCGGGACACTGAACGATCTGATCGAGGCGGGCGGACGGTTCCAGAAGCGCACGGAGACGCTTTTTGCTGCGCGCCTCGTGCTGAGAGCCTCCGCATGACGCGATCCAAAAATTTACGCGCGAAAAACTTTTCTTGACGCCAGACAATTTTGATGGCTAACCTCCCGACCACATCCATGTCAGGGAGGAAGAGGATGTTGAGAAAGAACGCACTTTGTGCGGCAACCGCGCTTTCGGTCTTTGCGGCCGGCAGCGCCTTTGCTGATAACCACTCCACCATCACCGTCGCCACCGTCAACAATGGCGACATGATCCGGATGCAGGGCTATACGGATCAATTCACCGAGGCGACCGGCATCGGCGTCGAGTGGGTGACACTGGAAGAGAACGTCCTGCGCCAGCGCGTCACGACCGACATCACCACCAAGGGCGGCCAGTTCGACATCATGACCATCGGCATGTACGAGACGCCGATCTGGGGCGCAAACGGCTGGCTGATCCCGCTGGACGATTTGTCGGCCGAGTACGATGTGGACGATATCCTGCCGGCGATGCGCGGTGGCCTTTCCCACGATGGCACGCTCTATGCCGCGCCGTTCTATGGCGAAAGCTCCATGGTGATGTACCGCACCGACCTGATGGAAGCCGCCGGGCTCGAAATGCCCGAGGCGCCGACCTGGGAGTTCATTCGTGAAGCGGCGATTGCGATGACCGACCGCGAGAACGACATCAACGGCATCTGCCTGCGTGGCAAGGCCGGATGGGGTGAGGGCGGTGCCTTCATCACGGTCACGGCGAACTCGTTCGGCGCGCGCTGGTTCGACGAGGACTGGAACGCCCAGTTCGATCAGCCGGAGTGGGCCAACGCGCTCAACTTCTTCGTTGACCTGATGGCCGAGGCCGGCCCTCCCGGATACTCCACCAACGGCTTCAACGAGAACCTGTCGCTGTTCCAGCAGGGCAAATGCGGCATGTGGATCGATGCCACGGTTGCGGCGTCCTTCGTGACCAATCCCGATGACTCCACCGTGGCCGACTCGGTCGGTTTCGCGCTGGCGCCCGACACGGGCATGGGCAAACGCTCCAACTGGCTGTGGGCCTGGGCGCTGGCAATCCCGGCGGGCACGCAGAAGGAGGCCGAAGCCAAGCAGTTCATCGAGTGGGCGACCTCGAAGGAGTACATCGAGCTCGTGGCCGCGAACGAGGGCTGGGCCAACGTGCCGCCCGGCGCCCGGACCTCGCTCTACGAGAATCCGGAGTATCAGGCCGTGCCGTTCGCCCAGATGACGCTTGACTCCATCAACGCGGCCGATCCGACCAACCCGACCGTCAAGCCCGTGCCCTATGTCGGCATCCAGTTCGTCGCCATTCCGGAGTTTGCCGGTATCGCCACAGAGGTCAGCCAGGAGTTCTCGGCTGTCTATGCCGGCCAGCAATCGGTCGAGGAAGCGCTGGAAAAGGCGCAGGCAATCACCAACGACGCCATGGAAGCCGCCGGCTACCGCTAGGCCCTTCCGCCGCATTTCCGGGGGGGCGGCAGCACGTTGCCCCCCGGCGCTCAAACACCTTTAATCGTCGCATCGTCTGAGACGGGCTTGGACCGTCAACGGGGGAGATGCATCCATGGCAACCCAGCATTCGCGTTCCGCAGCCAGATTGATGATGGCACCGGCCGTGATCCTGCTTCTGGGCTGGATGCTGGTGCCGCTGACGATGACACTGTTCTTCTCGTTCAAGCGATATCTTCCGCTGCGCGGCGACTCCCTCGAGCGGGGTCTCGACTGGGTCGGTTTCGAGAACTATGCACGGTTCCTGAGTTCGAGTTCCTTCTGGCCCAGCGTCCAGGCGACGCTGGTCATCGTCGGCGGCGTGCTCGTGGTTACCGTCGTGCTCGGCGTTCTGCTCGCTTTGCTGCTGGATCAGCCATTCTGGGGTCAGGGGATCGTCCGCATCCTGGTGATCGCGCCTTTCTTCGTGATGCCGACCGTGTCCGCGCTGGTCTGGAAGAACATGTTCATGGATCCGGTCAACGGGATTCTTGCACATCTGTGGCGCTTCTTCGGCGCCGAACCGGTGTCGTGGCTTTCCGATGCCTCGGTCCAGTCGATCATCCTGATCGTGTCCTGGCAGTGGCTGCCGTTCGCGACGCTCATTCTGCTGACCGCGGTTCAGTCGCTCGACAGCGAGCAGCTCGAGGCGGCCGAGATGGATGGCGCGCCGGCGTTCGCGCGATTCGGTTTCATCATCCTGCCGCATCTGGCGCGGGCGATCACCATCGTGATCCTGATCCAGACGACCTTCCTGTTGTCGATCTTCGCGGAAATCTTCGTGACGACCGGCGGGTCCTTCGGCACACGGACGCTCACCTATCTGATCTTCCAGCGCGTCGTCGACAGCCAGAACATCGGCCTTGGTTCGGCCGGCGGCGTCTACGCCATCATCCTCGCCAACATCATCGCCATCTTCCTGATGCGCATCGTCGGCAAGAACCTCGATCGGTAGGGCGAAGACATGGCACGGGCAACCACAACACGCCGCAAGGTCATCACAACCGCCGTCGCATGGGCGATCGGACTGCTGATCTTCTTCCCGATCTACTGGACGATCCTGACCAGCTTCAAGACGGAAGCCCAGGCGATCAACGATCCGCCGCTGTTCTTCTTCTTCGACTGGACGCTGGAAAACTACGCCATCGTGCAGGAGCGGTCGGACTATATGCGCTTCTTGTGGAACTCGGTAATCCTTGCCGGCGGGTCCACGCTTCTGGGCATTCTCGTCGCGGTGCCGGCGGCGTGGTCGATGGCCTTCGTGCCGTCCAAGCGCACCAAGGACATCCTGCTCTGGATGCTGTCGACCAAGATGCTGCCCGCAGTCGGCGTGCTCTATCCGATCTCCCTCATCTTCGTGCAGTTCAACCTGCTCGACACGCGCATCGGCCTTGTCGTGGTGCTGATGCTGATCAACCTGCCGATCATCGTCTGGATGCTCTACACCTACTTCAAGGAAATCCCGGTCGAGATCCTCGAGGCGGCGCGGATGGACGGGGCGTCGCTGCGCGAAGAGATCCTCTACATCCTGACGCCGATGGCCGTTCCGGGCATCGCCTCGACCATCCTTTTGAACTTCATCCTCGCCTGGAACGAGGCCTTTTGGACCCTCAACCTGACCGCGGCCAAAGCCGGGCCGCTGACGGCCTTCATCGCCAGCTATTCCAGCCCCGAGGGTCTGTTCTTCGCCAAGCTCAGCGCCGCCTCGACCATGGCGATCGCGCCGATCCTGGTGCTCGGCTGGTTCAGCCAGAAACAACTCGTCCGCGGCCTGACATTCGGCGCGGTGAAGTAAGGGGACCCACCATGGGACGCATTGTGCTCGACCAGGTGAAGAAGAGGTTCGGTGATGTCACCGTCATCCCGGAGCTGGACCTCGAAATCGAGGACGGGGAGTTTGTCGTTTTTGTCGGCCCTTCAGGCTGCGGCAAGTCGACCCTGTTGCGCCTGATCGCCGGACTCGAAGACGTGACCGACGGCAAGATCGTCATCGACGGCACCGACGCGACCGAGGTGCCGCCCGCCAGGCGGGGCTTGGCCATGGTGTTCCAGTCCTATGCGCTTTATCCGCATATGAGCGTGCGCAAGAACATCGCATTCCCGCTGCGCATGGCCCGGCTCGCCCCCGCCGAACAGAAGCGCCGCGTGGAGCAGGCGGCCGAGGTGCTCAACCTGACGGACTATCTCGACCGCCGGCCGGGCCAGCTCTCCGGCGGTCAGCGCCAGCGTGTCGCGATCGGCCGCGCGATCGTGCGGGAGCCGTCCGCATTTCTGTTTGACGAGCCGCTGTCGAACCTCGATGCCGCGCTGCGCGTTGGCATGCGGCTGGAAATCTCCGAACTGCACAAGCGCCTGAAGACCACGATGATCTATGTCACCCACGATCAGGTGGAGGCGATGACCATGGCTGACAAGATCGTCGTTCTGCAGGCCGGCGTGATCGAACAGGTGGGATCGCCGCTCGAGCTCTACCGGCGTCCACGCAACACGTTTGTCGCCGGCTTCATCGGCTCGCCGAAGATGAACCTCATCTCCGGGCCGGAAGCGGCCAAGCACGACGCCGCCACGATCGGCATCCGGCCCGAGCACATCGACATCTCGGAGACCGATGGGGCGTGGAAGGGCACGATCGGCGTGTCGGAACACCTCGGATCCGACACGTTTTTTCATGTGCAGTGTGACGGCTTGGCCGAGCCGTTGACGGTGCGGGCGCCTGGCGAGCGGGCCCTGAGTTACGGGGCGGACGTGCATCTGACGCCCCGACGCGAGCACATGCACCGGTTCGACGCACAAGGGCTGAGGATCGACTGATGCGCCTTGAGGGGAAGACTGCCCTGATCACCGGCGCAGCGCGGGGGATCGGTCTTGCACTTGCCGAAGCCTATGCGCGCGAAGGGGCGCGGGTGGCGATCGCCGACATCGACATCGGGCGCGCACGTTCCTCCGCTCAAGCATTGGGCGATGCGGCAGTGGCAATCGAAATGGACGTCACGCGGCAGGACAGCATCGACACGGCCGTCGCCGAAACCGTGGCCGCACTCGGCCGCATCGACATCCTGATCAACAACGCCGCCGTCTTCACCGCCGCGCCGATCGTCGAGATCACCCGCGAGGACTATGCGCGCGCCTTCGACATCAACGTGGCCGGGACGCTGTTCACGCTGCAGGCGGTCGCACGGCACATGATCGAAGGCGGCGCAGGCGGCAAGATCATCAATATGGCCAGCCAGGCCGGCCGCCGGGGCGAGCCGCTCGTCGCCGTCTATTGCGCGACGAAGGCCGCGGTCATCAGCCTGACCCAGTCGGCCGCGCTCAACCTGATCCGGCACGGGATCAATGTGAACGCCATCGCGCCTGGTGTGGTGGATGGCGAGCATTGGGATGGCGTCGATGCGTTTTTTTCCAGGTATGAGAACAAGCCGCTTGGCCAGAAGAAGAAGGAAGTCGGCGAAGCGGTTCCCTTTGGCCGGATGGGGCGGGCCGACGACCTGACCGGGATGGCGATCTTTCTGGCCACGGACGAGGCCGACTACATCGTCGCCCAGACCTACAATGTCGATGGCGGGAACTGGATGAACTGATGCGGCTATCGCAGGCGACACTTGGCCAATTGCCGGCCTCCGTCGCGCGCCCGCATTACGACCGGGGCGCGCTCCGCCCCGGCATCGTCCACATCGGCGTCGGGAATTTTCACCGGGCGCATCAGGCCTGGTATCTGCACCGGCTGATGCAGCAGGGCGAAGCGCTCGATTGGGCGATCATCGGCGCGGGGGTTCGGCCCTATGACGCGCAGATGCGCGAGAAACTGCTGGCGCAAGACTGTCTGACGACGCTGATCGAGCTCGATCCGTCGGGGAAATCGGCGGAAGTCATCGGACCGATGATCGATTATCTGCCGATCGAGGACGGCAACGGGCCGCTCATCGATCAACTGGCCGATCCGGGCATCCGCATCGTCGCTTTGACCGTCACCGAAGGCGGCTACTACATCGACCCGGTCAGCCAGGGCTTCGATGCCGGCCATCCCGACATCCGCCATGACGCAGCCAACCCGGATCGGCCCCGAACCGCCTTTGGCGCGATGGTCGCGGCCCTCGCGCGCCGCCGGGCAGCGGGCGACGGCCCGTTCACCGGATTGAGCTGCGACAACCTTCAGGAAAACGGCCGGGTGTTGCGCCGGACCGTCGTGTCATTGGCCCGCCTGTCCGACCCGGATCTGGCGGACTGGATCGACACGCACTGCACATTCCCGAACTCCATGGTCGATTGCATTGTCCCGGCAACGGGAACGCAGGAGATCGCGCTGGTCCAAGCGTTCGGTATCGAGGACGACGCACCGGTGACCCACGAAGATTTCCGCCAGTGGGTGGTGGAGGACGACTTCTGCGCCGGCCGGCCCGATCTGCATCGCGTCGGGGTGACCTTTTCGGACGATGTGCACGCCTACGAGACGATGAAACTGCGCATTCTCAATGCGGGGCATCAGGTGATCGCCAACGCGGGCGAGATCCTGGCAATCGGAACGATCGCCGAATGCATGGCCCACCCCCTGGTTTCGTCGCTGTTCCACAAGGTTCAGCGAGAGGAGATCGCGCCCCACGTGGCCGCCGTTCCCAACATGACGCCCGCGGCCTACATCGATTTGGTCGAGCGGCGCTTCAGCAACACGGCCGTCGTCGACACGACCCGGCGTGTCGCGTTCGATGGGTCGTCGCGGCACACCGGCTTTGTCCTGCCGATCGTCCGCGATGCCCTCGCCGCAGGCGCGCCGATTGAGGGCTTGGCGTTGGTCGAGGCCCTCTGGGCCCGCATGTGTGACGGCACGCGTGAGGACGGTTCGGCGATCGCGCCCAACGATCCGTTCTGGGACGAACTTGTCGGTGCCGCCAGGGCTGCCAGGGACCGGCCGGCGGCATGGCTCGAACAGCGGCAGTTCTACGGCGATCTGGCTGGCAATGAAGGCTTACGCGAGAGCTTTGCCCGGTGGCTCGGCCTGATCTGGTCGGACGGGTGTGAAGCGGCGCTTGAGTGCTACGTCGGACACGCCTCCGTGACTTCGGGGCGCGCGGGCACGGGCGTGAGCGGATAGCCGATGACCGTGCTATTGGCGTCACATTCGCTCAAGCCGCCGGCGCAACTTGTGGAGCGCATCGCCGCCCTGCCCTTGAAGGGACGGCGTCGGCTGGTGGCTATCGCCGGCGCGCCGGCAAGCGGCAAGTCGACCCTGGCCGCGGCACTCACGGAACACCTGGCGCAGGCCGGCCACACAAGTGCGAACGTCCCGATGGACGGTTTTCACCTCGACAACCGCCTATTGGACGAGGCCGGTCTGCGTGCCCGCAAGGGCGCGCCCGAGACATTCGATGCGGGCGGGTTCGTCGCAATGATGCGCCGCCTGAAGTCCGAGGAAGAGGTCTGCTTTCCGCTGTTCGACCGTGGCCGGGATCTGGCGGTGGCGGGAGCGGGCAGGGTGGGGCCCGACTGCGATCTGGCGATTGTCGAAGGCAACTATCTGCTGTTCGACGAACCGCCATGGAATGCGCTTGCCCCGCTGTGGGATCTGTCGATCTGGATCGATACACCCGAGGAACTGGTGCTTAAGCGCACCGTCGAACGTTGGCTGGCGCATGATCACACGCCCGAGGCGGCACGCGCCCGGGCCGAGGGCAACGACCTCGCAAACGCGCGCCGGATCATCGCGGCGCGGCTGCCGTCGGACGTAACCGTTGCAGTGCCTCCGGACGCCGGGGGGCTCTGATCCGGTCCCAAGCCACGCTGCCGTGACCCGTACCCTTTTGAACGCAGCCACCTCGAGTGACAGATTGGCTTGTTCGAGGCACAAACGGCGTGCGCGCGATGCGATACGAACCCGAAGAGATCATCTTGAATCGCACTGCCGCCCTCGCAGATGCTGGCAATCAACTCGACCGGACCAAATTGCGGCGGGCGATGTCCGACAGTCAGGAGCGATTGTCGACGCGAGCAAAACGAAGTCTCCCGCTTTGAACGGGCCGCTCAGTCCGTGCCTCCGATATCCCGGGGGAGTCTCCAGCGGTATAACCAGCGGTTTCCGAAACCGTCGATTGCACGAAGCCGTCTTCGACGCCGTGCGCCACGGATAGAGCCGTTTCGCTGCCGGAAAAGCACACAGACCGGGCAAGCAAACGCGCAAGGCCGCCCTCGGTTGTCAGCGGCCTTCGCTTGCCCGGTCGGCAATCACGCGGCCGTCGGCCAATACATCGCTCGGAAACAGGATAACCGCGTCTCCCTCCGACAGTCCCGACAAGACCTGGGCAGCGCTATCGTTCAGATGTCCAAGTTCAACGCTCCTGATACGCGCGCGCCCGTTCTCGGCGACGAAGACCGCCCATTCGCCCTGGTCACGGTACAGTGCGCTGATGGGAACCTGAAGCACGTCTTCGCCCCGCCAGAGGGCAAGCCGCGCCACGATGCGGTAGCCATGGCCAAGTCCTTCCGGTACCTCGTCGATGTCGAGAACCGCATTGACACGCTGTTCCTCAATGCCCAGCGCCGACACTTGCGTGAACGCGGCCGGCTCGATCTTCCGGACGGTGGCATGCAGGTCCTGGTCGCCACCCCAGTCCGAAATGACGGCCTCGGTGCCCGGACCGATGCGAACGGCATCTGAAGACAGCAGATCGACGGCGATCTCGAGATTGTCGGGGCGCCCGAATTCGGCCACGACAGTGCCAACCGCGACCGCCTGTTCGCTGCGAACCTTGATGGCAAGCGTGACGCCGTCGATCGGTGCGAGCAATGAGACGCAGCATCGGCCGTTTTCACCGGTTCCGGCCATGTCGACCGGCTGGGCGAGGCGGGCCTGGGCGCTGGCAAGCTCTGCCAGGCGCAGGTTGATGCCCGCCATTGCGCTCTCAACCTCGGCCTGCTTGATCTGGAGTTCGCCATAGGCCCGCTCAAGATCGCTGTCGGAGACGATTCTCGTCTTGGCGAGTTGTGACGCACGATCGTATGCGGATTGCGCCAGCCGGAGTGCGGTCTGCGCGCGCGCATGTTCGACATTGGCCAGCGCCACGGCGGCGCGTGAGGCTTCGATCGCGGCCTCGAGTTCGGTTCTGGTGCGCTCGTCGATGAACGGCGGAGCGAGCGGGTGGATCGTGGCGATGACGTCACCCTTTGAGACAAGATCGCCTTCCTCAAGATCGATGCGGTCGAGATGTCCGGCGAGCGTGGACGAGACGGCATAAACGTCCCGCACCCTGGTTACGCCTTCCTCGTCAACGAAGACGACCATCTGTCCGCGGGTGACCTGCCCCAGATCGACGAGCACCGGTCGCTCGCGCAGCGAAAGGAACGCACCGTAAGCGATCACGCCGATCGCGATCAGACCAAACAACCATTTCGACCAGGTGCCTTTCATCAGACTATTCCCGTGTCTTGAGTACTTCGATAAGGTCGAGACGATCGATGCGCCTGCGCACGGCCAGCGCAGAGACGACGGCCGCTGCGGTCACGACCAGGCTCGCGGTCGTATAGGTCGACTGCTCGACCACCAATGGAATCCTGTAGAGATCGCTTTCAAATCCCTGCGCTACCGACCATGCGAAGCCGTATCCGAGCGCCCAGCCGAGAGGCTGGGCAAAGAGGACAACGACCCCCAGTTCGATCATCAGAATCGAGGAGACTTCGCCGCGCGTGAAGCCAAAGACCCTGAGGCTGGCAAGCTCCCTGCCGCGTTCGGAAAGCTGGATACGTGCGGAGTTGTAGATCACGCCGAAGGTGATGATCACCGCGAGCACGGTATAGATGGTGATACTGATGACGATGTTCTCTTCGATGGTCGCGCGGAAATTCGCGCGCGACAGGTTGGTCAGTGCGATCGAGGAAATGCCGGGTGTTTCCTTGACTGCCGCGTAGGTCTGGCCGAGCCGGTCTGCATCGAGCTTGACGCGGGCGCCGCTGATGCGGTCGCCGTCGCGCACAAGCCTGTTCAAGGCTTCGAGGTCCATATATGCGGTCAGACCGACGAGGCTCTGGATCGTACCGGCGACGGGAACGTGGACGATCCTGTCATCTTGCTGCATGACCTCGATGGACGCGAGGTCGCCCACCCGCAGGTCAAGCCGCTCGGCGACGCGATCAGAGAGCACGATTCCGTTCGACGGAAGGGCAAGCGGAAGCTGATCCCGGTCCAGCACACGCGTCAGATCCGTCATCGACGGCAGGCCCTCGAGGACCAGCCGCTCTTCGATGTGGCGGTTGGACATCGTGACGGGTACCTGCCGGTAGGGCTCGGCGGCAAGAATGCCCGGCATGCGGCGCACCGCACGCAAGGCATCGGGGTGCCGGTCGCCGGCGAAAGCAATGACCGCGTCCTCGCGCGAGGTCTGGAAGAAGATCTGGTCGATCATGTGGTCAATGGAGTCGAATGAAAACAGCGCCGTCACAAGCAGTGCCACCGAGAACGATGTACCCAACGCGGTGAGGCCGGTGCGCACCGGGTTCCGCCACAGGTGGCGCAGCGCCATCGTCGTCAGCTGTGAAAAAACGGAATGCAGAATGCCAAGATCGAGACCGAGGCTCCTGTAGTTCGCCGGCGCCGGCGGCCGCATTGCGACTGCAGGCGGCAAGGCGACAACGGTTCGTATGGCGCTCGCAGCGCCGGCGAGCGCCGCGATCACCGATACGACGGCCGCAATGACATAGAGATCGGCGCTGCCGGCAAAGACAAGGAACGGAAACGAGAAGAACTGGGCGTAGAGGCGCGCCAGCGATCCGCCCAGCCATGCGCCCGCGACACTGCCGATCACGAGCCCGACGAGGACGATGGCGAGCACCATCTTCGCGTAGTGCCAGGCAACGCCGACACTTGTGTAGCCGCTTGCCTTGAGCAGGCCGATTTGTTCGCGTTCCAGGGCGATCAGGCGCGACAGGATCATGTTGACCAGGAAGGCGGAAACAAACAGGAAAATCGGCGGAATGACGCCCGCCATGGCCTCGAGCTGCGTCAATTCGGCATCGAGAAAGGCATGCGACGTCTGGTCTTCGCGTCCATACGCACCGGTGCCGCCATAGTGCCGAAGCAGGTCGTCAACGGCTTCCGTGATGACCTCGACATCGGCATTGCGCAATGTTGTCAGGACCGCGCTGTTGAACGATCCGGTCATGTCGAATGCGGCGGCAAGCGTCTTGCGCGGCATGAACAAGATTCCGTATCGGCGCTGGTCGGGAACCATGTCTCCGGGCCCGATCGCGTAGATGAACTCAGGCGACAGAACGACGCCCGTTATCGTCAGCTCCCGGCTCTTGCCGTTTATCTGGGCGCGGAAGCGGTCACCCGGGCGGAAGCCGTGCGCGGATGCAAATGTCTCGACCACCGCGACTTCGTCAGACCGGTCCGGTTCCGGCAGCCTGCCCTGACGCAGGTAAAGCCTGTTGACGCGTGCCTCGCCTGCGTCCGGCAGCGACACGGCGATGCCGGCGGCCGGCTCTATCATGCCGTCAATATCGAGAATCAGATCCTTGACGATCCGCGTTTCAACGGCCGCTACCCCTTCTATGGCGGCCAGATCACGCTTGAGCCGCTCCGGTGCGCGATTGGCCGACGCGAAAACGCTCGCGAACCGGTAGCGTTCGTAGAAGGCGGACCGGGTCTCATCGAGTGACCGGGTCGCACCGACGAACAGCACAATCGTCATGACGCCGCAGGCAATGACGAGCCCGACCGCAAGCACCTGCGCCCAGAGGCGCGTCAGGTCGCGGACGAGTTTGCGGTCGAGTGCGCTCAGCATTTCACCATTCGACCTCCGTCGCCGCAATCCGTGCTTCGTTGACATGCATTGATGCAATGCGTCCGTCGAGGAACTGGAAGACGCGGTGGGCGATCTGCTGGATCCCGGCATTGTGGGTGATGATCGCGGTGGTCGTGCCGAATTCGGTGTTGATCCGGGTGAGCGCTTCGAGGACGATCACGCCGGTCTTTGAATCCAGCGCGCCGGTCGGCTCGTCGCAAAGGAGCACTTCGGGGCGTTTGGCAATCGCGCGCGCTATTGCCACGCGCTGCTGCTCTCCTCCCGACAGCTGCGCGGGAAAATGCGACATTCGATCTGTCAAGTTCACCATGGCCAGCGCTTCGTCGGGCGTCATCGGATCACGCGCGACCTCGGTGACCAGAGAGACGTTCTCCCAGGCCGTCAGGCTCGGGATGAGATTGTAGAACTGGAACACGAAGCCGATGTGATCTCGGCGAAAGCGGGTCAGTTGGCGATCGCTGAAGTCGGTCAGGTCGCGGCCGTTGAACAGAACCGATCCCGAGGTGGCGCGGTCCAGACCGCCGATTATGTTCAGCAGTGTCGACTTGCCGCTGCCGGACGGTCCCAGAAGGACGGCGATCTCACCCGCAAAGAGCTGGAGATCGATGCCGGCGAGTGCACGCACCTCGACCTCGCCCGACGTGTAGACCTTGGTGACCCCGGTAACGTCAAAAACAGGCTCGGTGCCGTGGTGACTGGGTGACATGATGGCAAGGTAAAGCAAGGGCGCGCTGCCTTCCTTGACGGATGTCAATTCGCCACGGCGCGGGCAATGTCTCGATCGCCGCATTCCGGGCACCCGAAAATGCGGAGCAATCACCGGCCGACTGTGTCGGAAGACACCGTTGCCGAGCGCATGTCGCGGCGATGCGACCTGAGCGGACCCCTTCCGTTTCGCGATTTCCAGACATCGGCTGAAATGCGCCGCCTTGCGGCGATGATGTCTTGCCGGGGCGGCGAGCAATTGCGCGTCGGCCAATCTCCGCCATGCACCGCCACCGCCGGCCGAGGCCGATGCCAATCGAATGCGGTTTGAACGCCCTTCCGATCAGCTCAAGCGCGAGATCGACCGGCTGATCGATCGCCTCGCCAACGGTATTGGCGATCCGTACCTGATCGGTTTCCGCTCGACGGATCTCTTTCATGAACGCGAGGCGGTTCTTGCAGAACCGGAGACGGCCCGACGCGCCTTGCAGGTCGTATCACCGCATCCCGCATCCTGAAACGCCATGAAGAGCTGCTCGAAAACCTGCAGCGCGCATTGGCGGCAGGCATCCGTTCAGGCGATCAGGAATGCGCAGAAGCAAACACCGGTGCTGGTCGAAACCGTGACCGTCTATCGCGATCCGTCCTGCTATCACTCCGCCGAGATCGATCTGGAGCCCATGATAACCCGTTTTGGCCGCAATCACGGATGCATGCACCGCGATCTGGCGCACAAGCTTCGTTGCACGTCCCGCGGCAGCGTCAATTGCGGCATTCAGCTGCTTCCGGCCGGCACACCGCAGATGTGACATCGGACGTAGAAGCTGACCTGGGCGGGCCAATTGACGTTCGATGGGTGCTGCTGTCTGATGTACTTTGCTGATTTGCGATGGGCAACCATGGATATTGCTTTGGCGTTGATTGTGCTGGTCGCATTGCTTGCGACGGTGTGGTTTTTGCTGCGTTGGCTGTTTGCCAGGAAAGAGCGCAAGAAGGCGTTCCGATCCCGGTTTCTGCTCGCCCTTCTTGCAATGATCGTGTCGTTCGGCGCGTTCGGGTTTTTGATCGGCAACCAGGACAGTCAGCTGGCCCAGGAGGCCGGTTTTGCAGATGCGGCAAGCTACAGAGCGGCACGAGATGCCGGCATTGACGATCCGGCTCAATGGGCCGCCGTTCTGGCCGAGCGTCAGGCCGAGGCGGCGCGTCGGGCCGAAAGCGAAGCCGCCGACCAGGCACGCCGGGATCAGGAGGCCGCCGAGGCGGCCGAGGCGGCAGCGGCCGCGCGTGCCCAACAGGAAGCAGAAGCCGCACGCCAGGCCGAGATCGAAGTGGCCCAGGCGGCTGAACGTGATGCCTTCTATTCGGTGCCTGACGATCAACGCAGGTTCGTCGAGGCTGTCACGGCTGCCGCCGCGACCGCACGTGAAGCCGAGAACGACCTCCAAAGGGGCGCTGCGCGCCGGGACCGAAAGGCGGCCATGTGCGCGGTGGTTTCCGGCTCCGCGGTTCGGGGCTGGACCGGGACGATCCGGACGCTGACGACGAACGGCGAGGGCAAGGGTGTGCTGGGCGTCGCGATTGGTGGCGATGCGGTCTTGAAGACCTGGAACAACGCGTTCTCCGATACGTTCGACGCGACGCTCATCGAGCCAACCAATCCCATGTTCGATCGGCTTGCGCAGCTGTCCCGTGGCGATCGCGTGAGGTTCGACGCGACCCTGTTCCGGACCCCTGATGGGCCGGACTGTTTCGAAGAACAGAGCCTGACATTGTCGGGCTCGCTCCGAGACCCCGGCTTCACGACGCGGTTTGAGCGCATCGAGCGGTTCGAGGACGGTCAATAGGTGGGGCTATCCATGCAGCGTGTGGAGCGGGCGCCTCGATTTGGTGTCCAAAAGCCAAGGGCAAAATTTCCAGAAGCTGCGGGCGCGCCACACGATCCTTGGCGAACGCGCCTATCCGGACGGTGTCAAACGGATGTGTGGAGTGGTGGTAGCGGAGGAGGCCACCAAGTTATCGTCTGACGATGTTCGCCGATGCCCTGTGTTGTCTATGTAAATCAGTTATTTAGTTGAACATTGTATCCATATAGGTCTTGATGTGTCTACATGTTTCCTTCATGTTTTAGGGGTAGAGAATGGGTAGGTCTCAGCTATGGCAAGCGGCATTCACCGGCTTTCGGATCGGCAAATCAAAGCGCACAAGCAACGCGGGCGACTGTCAGACGGCGGCGGGCTTTACCTGCAAGTCAGCACGTGGGGCACGAAGTCTTGGGAATTCCGGTTCACGCTTCACGGTAAGACCCGCACCATGGGGCTAGGCCAGTACGAACTTGTGCCGCTCAAGAAGGCGCGGGAAGAAGCCGAAGCCCTTCGTCAAGTCGTACGCGAAGGCAACGACCCCATAGAAGCACGCAACGCCGCGAAACTGAAAGCGCAGATAGATGCCGCAACGTCCATCCTGTTCAAAGACGCCGTTGAAAAGTGCATCGCACGGAAGGAAGGCGAATTTCGCAGCGATAGGCACCGCAAGAACTGGCGTCGCAGCATGGACGCGTATGCGGTGCCGGTCATTGGCGACATGAACGTTGCGCACGTCACGACGCAAGACATTCTGCGAGTGCTGAACCAGCCGGTTGACGATGGCACCCTGTGGGAAAACAGAACCGAAACCGCGTCGCGTCTTCGTGGCCGCATTGAAAACGTCCTGTCGTGGGCCACGGTCGCGGGCTTCCGTGCCGGCGACAATCCGGCGCGATGGATGGGCAATCTAAAGGAACTTCTGCCGACGCCTTCCAAGGTGGCGAAGGTCACGAAGCAACCGGCCCTTTCACAAGCGGACCTTCCAAAATGGTTTGCCGACCTGCGCAAGCGCGATGGCATGGCCGCGCGGGCGTTGGAATTCTTGACGTTGTGCGCGTCGCGTTCGGGCGAAATACGCGGCGCGACGTGGCAGGAAATCGACCTAGACGCACGCATGTGGAAGATACCGGGCGCGCGCATGAAGATGGAACGCGACCACCGCGTGCCGTTATCCGACGCCGCCGTTGCGGTGCTAGAGGCGCTTCCGCGCGTTGAAGGGTCCGACTACGTGTTCCCTGCCGTCCGGGGCGGTGCCCTGTCCGATGCGGCCCTGTCAGCCGTCATGCGCCGGATGCACGCGACCGAATTGAAGGCGGGGCGGAAAGGGTGGCTAGACCCCGACAGCGGGCTTCCTGCCGTGCCCCACGGCCTGCGCTCGACCTTCCGCGTATGGACGGCAGAACGGGGCTACGACCACCACATGTCGGAAATGGCCCTTGCCCACAATGTGGGTTCGACCGTCGAACGGGCGTATCAGCGCAGCGACATGGTAGAGCGTCGCCGCGCCATGATGGCAGATTGGGCGGCGTTCTGTCGTGGCGAGGCAACCGCCGGTAACGTCGTGCGACTTCACGCGGGGGCCGTGTGATGGCGAAGCGGACCTTTCCGATAGACGACAACGTACCGCACCCACCTGTGGGCAAGAAGCAACCTGACCCGGCCAAGGCCGCATTGGACCGCGACGCCTTGGCCGCGTTCAAACGGGGCGACTTCCCAAGCAAGCGCCAAGCTGCCGAAGCATTCTTGTCTTCATACTATGGCGAGTGGGCGACCCAGCTTCCGCACGACGAACGCGAAGACAAGATAAAGTACATCGTGCGCAGATTGGCCGAACTTGAGCGGAGAACTAGCGTAAGCATCTGACTTTCGCAGGAATTTGTCACCATGACCGGCTCTGGAACGAGCCGTTAGGGTCTTCCTTGTCTCGATAAGCACAAGGATACCCGACCATGAACACCCACGCCAACACCCCCGCGCCGCCCGCCGCCTGCACGCTCATGCGCCCTGCCGACGTGTCCCGTATCACCGGCATGAAGCGCAGCACCCTCTACAACCATATCGACAAGGGCACGTTTCCCCGCCCCGTGAAGTTGGGCGAGCGTTTCGCCGTGTGGCCGTCTGACGAAGTGCAGACAATCTTGAACGCCCGCATTGCCGGGAAGGGCGACGACGAAATCCGCGTGCTTGTCGGTGAACTCATGGAAGCGCGGAAGCATCGCGCGTAGCTGTACGGCAGAGAATGTCTCTACCGCGCTGTTCATTCAACTGACTTGAATTCCATCAAAAATATCTGGGATCGTGCAAATCAGAGCACTCTACCCACGTACTACCCACAGGCGCGCTGCGAAAATGTCGAATAGTCCGCTTCTAACCCCATCGCCCGGCACACTTGGCTTGCTAGAAGACATTGCCGATTACGTCTACCGGCAAGCCCCGCGCCCGACACATGAAGCCGCCATGGTGGCAGCGATTGCGCTTTCAGCGGGCATCTATGGCCGGGCGTTCAACGTATCTGGCACAGGGTTGAACGTGTGGTTGCTGTTTCTCGCGCTGACCGGCACCGGCAAGGACGCTATCGCTTCCAGTCTATCGAAGTTAATGCAGGCGGTCGTTCACGGCGGCAACATGAGGCCGGGAGCACCGGAAGTCTTTCCCGCTGCAAAGGAATTCGTGTCGTTCAGCGACATGGCGTCCGGGCAGGCCATGCACAAGCACCTAGCGAAGTGTACCAGCACGCTATTCGTGAACGGCGAAGCCGGGATCAGCTTTTCGCAGATGAACAGCCCAAAAGCGCCGCAACATGTCCAGAACATGAAGAAACTTCTTCTCATGTCCTACAGCAAGAGCGGCGCAGGCGAGACGCTTGGCGGCATCAAATACAGCGAACGGGAAAAAGACATTGCGCCCATCGCATCCCCGGCACTTAGCATCGTGGCCGAAAGCGTGCCTGAAACGGTCTTCGCCTTGCTGGACGAAACGCAAATCGCCGATGGCTTCATGCCGCGCTGGACTATCATAGATTACCCCGGCGACCGCCCATACCTGAATGAGCATCGGCTAAAACAGCCGCCAGAAGCCTTAGTGGGAAAGCTGACCGAGCATTGCGAACTTGCGCACCGGATCAACCAAGGCGGTGTGCCCACAATGGTCAATATGACTGAAGACGCGGAATGGGAACTTCGCGGCTTCAACGATTATTGCGATAGTCAAATCCGAGGTAGCGGCGAAGTGCACCGCCAGCTTTGGAACCGCGCGCACCTCAAGGCAATGAAGCTTGCCGCAATTGCCGCCGTCGCTGTTGACCCGCTTAACCCTGTTGTGAACTTCGACCAAGCCCGTTGGGCCGCAATGATCGAACACGATAGCGTCCAACGCCTCTTGCGTCGCTATGAAGCGGGCGAAGTTGGCGACCAATCGAAGTCGGACAAGGCACAACAAGAGCATGTGCGACGTGTTATCCGCGAATGGATCGAACGCCCGTGGTCTGAAATGCAGCGTTACAAGATCGCGGACGCTGACGTGCACGGAAAGCAGGTTATCCCGTGGTCCTATATTTCCAAGCGCCTAACGAACGTTGTGGCATTCAAACAAGCCCGAAACGGAGCAACGAGCGCAATCCGCCAAGCCGTCAGGGAATTGATGGCCTGTGGGGAAATCGCACGTGTGCCGAATGAGCAATTAGCGAAAATTACAAATAGCAACGCCGAATTTTTTATGCTGGCGGAAGAAAGTGACGTGTTCGGCGGCGAATTCAAACGACGCGTTGGCGAAGACCGAAGGGCAAAGCAAGCCCTCAAGGGCATCATGGCGGGCACGCCGCCGGGGGAGGAAATCTAAGGTTTCAAAGGGTCGATAATCGCCTAAGTGCATGGAATTGCAAAAATATAATGTTCTAATATTTCTAACGCCAGAAACATCAAGCCAGCCCAAATGCCAACCGGGCAATACACGCAATACCCTTAGACCATTAGAAAAGTTCTGTATTTGACATTAATTTCAATCGCTTATGGCGTCTAATGCCGCCGACGAAGGACTTAGAGGCTAAGAACCACCGCAACGTAGAGAAAGGGGCGTAACTTTGACGACGCGGAAACCAAAAGCGCCTTCACCCGCTGATGATACAGCGGAAAACAGCGCTGTGGGCAAGCCGTTCAAAAAGGGTCAGAGCGGTAACCCGGCAGGCAGACCGAAAGGCGCGCGCAGCAAGCTATCCGAAGCATTCCTTTCGAGCTTGGCGGATGATTTCGATGTGTATGGGTTGGATGCCATTGAGGCGTTGCGACGTACCGACCCAAAATCCTACCTGCAAATCATTGCTGCCGTTACGGCCAAGGTTCCACTGGCAGAAGTCACCGTGACCAACAACACACTCGTAGACCAGCGCCGCGTCATGGTGGTCAAAGATCACGGCACGGATGCCGAGTGGGAGGCCAAGCTGCGGACACAACAGCGCGCGCTCACCGAAGCCGCTACGGTCAGCGAACCCGAGAAAAAGTGAAACCCAGCGCACGTTCCCGCCGCACTATCTCAGAGCGTATCCGCGCCCACCGGCCCTGCTCAAAGATGTCGTTGTCGTACCACGCGCGATGCTCTTCCATGCAGGCGATATCAAACGCCCGCTCGCCGTGCTGCGCGTAAACCTCGTCAACCTTCGCAACGATTTCACAACGCGGGATGAGTCGGGGCCGAACGGAACCCTGCCAGACCGACCAGAGCAGTGTTCCCCAAATCGGCGACAAACAAACCAACCAAATTATGGCGGATACACCCGCTTCCGACATATCCCGCACCACGCGAACATTGACTACATTATGTTCTTATATCACTACATATCGTACGTGGCCAGAAGTGTGTCTATAGGGAACAGAATGTTCCCATGGAGATATTCGCTAAACGGCTACAGGAACGCGCGAAGCAACTCGGAATATCAAACGCCGAAGCTGCGCGGCGTGTGGGATTGGAAGAGCGACGCTACGCACAATATGCGTCGGGACGACGGGAACCGGACTTGGCCACTTTGAAGACCATATCGGAAGCGCTCGGGACAACGCCAAACTGGCTGCTTGGCGTGATCGACAAGCTTGAAAAAGAACCGGAAAAAGCTGCATTGATTGATAGATTTTCAAATGCCGCTTCAGGAATGACCAGAGAAGAACTTGAACTCTGTGTCATACAGGCCGAAGCGATAGTTGCGTCTAAGAAATGATTCGAAACTTGTTGGTGAAAGTATTTTGGGGGAGCGTGTTTGGAGACCGAGGCCGACACATGCCGGAAAGAGGTGATACCGAAACTTGTTGAAGCTGGATGGGATAACCCACCCTACGCCATCAACGAGCAACGGTCTTTCACGGACGGACGCATCGTGTTCGTTGGCGGTAAGGCGCGCCGAGGGCGGCAAAAACGAGCCGACTTCATCCTGCGCTATCGGTCAGACTTTCCTATTGCGGTTGTCGAAGCGAAATCCAAATACAAACATGCTGCCGACGGCCTGCAACAAGCAAAGGATTACGCGGAAATCCTTGGTCTGAAGTTCGCCTACGCAACCAATGGCCGGGAAATCGTCGAGATAGACTATACCACCGGCATTGAGCGCGACCTGACCTCGTTCCCTTCACCAGAAGAACTTTGGCAGCGCCTTTCACAATCCGAAAAGCTTGACGACGATATCAAACAGCACTTGCTTTCGCCGACCTTTCCCGACAAGGATAAGCCGCTTCGGTACTATCAGGAAATCGCGGTCAATCGCGCGGTGCAATCGATCCTTCAGCAGCGCAAGCGCGTTCTGCTCACGCTTTGCACCGGCGCGGGAAAAACCGCTGTTGCATTCCAGATTTGCTGGAAGCTGTGGAACGGTGGCTGGAACCCAAAAGGCAAGAACCGGAAACCGAAAATCCTGTTCTTGGCTGACCGGAACGTTCTGGTAGACGATCCCAAAGACAAGGATTTTAGCGCCTTTGGTGATGCCCGCTTCAAAATCAGCGGCGGGGAAATCAGCAAGGGGCGAGACATCTATTTCGCAATCTACCAAGCCATTGCGGGCGATGAATCCCGCGACGGCTTATTCAAGGAGTATGCGAAGGATTTCTTCGACCTCATCATTGTGGATGAATGCCACCGGGGCAGCGCCCGTGACGATAGCAATTGGCGTGAAATTCTGGAATGGTTTGAACCCGCCTACCAGATCGGCATGACCGCTACGCCAAAGCGGGAAGACAATGCGGACACCTACGATTACTTTGGCGATCCAGTCTACGAATACAGCCTTGCCCAAGGCATCGCCGACGGCTTCTTGGCACCGTACCGCGTTCACCGTGTAATTTCTGATTTCGATGCTGCGGGTTGGCGTCCGTCTCAAGGCGAACTCGACCGCTACGGGCGCGAAATTCCTGATGTGCAGTACGGAACCCGCGATTTCGAACGCGTCGTTGCTTTACGCGCGCGAACCGAGGCTTTTGCAACGCACCTGACAAGCTTCCTCAAACAAACAGACCGTTTCGCTAAGACCATCGTCTTTTGTGTGAACCAAGAGCATGCGCTTGAGATGCGTAATGCGCTTGCGCGCCTTAACGCCGATCTTGTGAAGCAGCACCCCGACTATGTGTGCCGCGTGACTTCCGACGAAGGCGACATTGGCTCCGCACACCGCGCCAAGTTTCAGGATATCGACAAGGCAACGCCGGTCATCCTCACAACGTCACAACTGCTGACAACCGGTGTCGATGCACCGACATGCAAGAACGTGGTGCTGGCGCGTGTCGTCGGCTCAATGCCGGAATTCAAGCAGATCATAGGGCGCGGAACACGGCTGCGGCCCGATTACGGCAAGCTGGCTTTCAACATCATTGATTACACCGGTACCGCCACCGAAAAATTCGCCGATCCGGCCTTTGACGGCGATCCGGTCAGAGAGCGTGAACAGGTCATCGACGAAGACGGCGATGTTGTAGACGAAACTGAAATCACCGAAGAAACCGATACCCCCGGCGACATCGACACGACCGAAATAGACGATGCTAACGGTGGCCTACCCGATGACACGGAACCTGGCTTGCCACGAAAATTCTACTATGACGGTGGCAGCGTCGAAATTATCCGCCAACTGGTCTACGAACTCGATTCCGAGGGCAAACAACTCGCCGTCCGCCAACTGACTGACTACACCGGCGAAAAGGTGCGGACGCTCTATCCGAACGCTTCCGAGCTTCGAAAAGACTGGCTCGACCCTGCACGCCGTGCCGACATCATCGAGCAGCTTGAAGACAAGGGCATCGACACGCAAACGCTTGGTGAGGCTGTGGGCAAGCCCGATGCCGATCCGTTCGACCTGCTTTGCCATCTGGCCTACAACGCACCACTTCGCACGCGCCGTGAACGCGCCGAACGTCTGAAGCGTGAAGAATCGGCGTTCTTCGATCAGCACGGCGAGAAGGCCCGCGAAGTGCTCGACGCGCTCATTGAAAAGTATGCAGAGCACGGAACCGCACAATTCAAAATGCCGGACGTGCTCGAAATCCCCCCATTCAACGATTGGGGAAACGTCGTGGAAATCGCCGCCCGCTTCGGCGGCGGCAAGGCCATGCGCGAAGCCGTCAACGAACTGCAAAAACGCCTCTACGGCGCATAAGAAAGAGAAATACCCTTGGCCCGGCAACCGAAGAAAAAGCAGCCACAGACAACCGCCCAACGCCTTGACAGCATTATCAAGTCGGCGCGCAAGATCATGCGCAAGGACAAGGGATTGAGCGGCGATCTAGACCGCCTGCCCATGCTCACGTGGATTATGTTCCTGAAGTTCTTGGACGACATGGAGCATATTGAGGAAGAACGCGCGGAGATTGCGGGCAAGGCGTATAGGGGCGCTATCGAAGCACCATACCGTTGGCGCGATTGGGCTGCTGAGGAAGGCGGAATCACCGGCCCCGACCTGATCGACTTCTTGACGTTGGACGTGGCCGAACGCCCGGACGGAACCAAAGGGCCGGGCTTGTTCGCCTATCTGCGAAACCTTCGCGGGAACAATGGCACGCGCGGGCGCAAGGACGTGATCGCGACCGTATTCCGGGGTCTGTCGAACCGTATGGAAAGCGGCTATCTGCTGCGCGATGTCATCAATCTTATTGACGGCATTCACTTCGATTCCTCAGATGAAATCCACATCCTCGGTCGGCTATATGAAACCTTGCTGCGCGAAATGCGCGACGCCGCAGGCGATTCCGGCGAGTTCTACACGCCGCGTTCCATTGTGCGTTTCATGGTCGAGGTTACGGACCCACAGCTTGGCGAAGCGGTTCTTGATCCTGCCTGCGGCACGGGCGGCTTTTTGACCGAAGCCTATGCGCACATGGCCAAACAGGCCGATACGGTCGAAAAGCGCGAAATCCTCCAATCGTCGAGCATCTTCGGCGGGGAAGCGAAGCCGCTTCCCTTCCTTCTGGTGCAAATGAACCTTCTGCTACATGGTTTGGAGGCCCCGAAGACCACGCCGGACAATTCACTGAAGGTTCGCCTGTCGGAGATTGGCGAGGCCGACCGCGTAGACGTTATTCTGTCAAATCCACCCTTCGGCGGGGAGGAAGAAACCGGCATCCTGAACAACTTCCCCGAAGACCGGCGCACGGCGGAAACGGCGCTGCTTTTCCTGCAACTCATTATGCGGCGGGTGAAGCGGGGCGGAAAAGGTCGCGCTGCTGTCGTCGTGCCGCACGGTGTCCTTTTTGGCGATGGCATTGCGGCGCGTATCAAGGCGGACCTGTTGAAGGAATTCAATCTGCACACTGTCCTGCGTCTGCCTGAAGGCGTCTTCGCGCCCTACACGGATATTCCCACAAACATCATCTTCTTCGACACGACCAAGGCAACCCACGACATTTGGTTCTACGAACAACCCAAGCCGGAAGGACGGAAGAAGTATTCCAAAACCGCGCCGCTGACCTTCGACGAACTCAAACCCTGTCTCGATTGGTGGAACATTCGCAAAGAGAACGAACAGGCGTGGAAAGTGCATGGTCCCGACCTGATTGAAACCGACGATGCAGGTCGGATTATTGCTTGCAATCTTGATCTGAAAAACCCGAACGCAGGCGGTGTAGTCGATCATCGCACGCCGCTCGAAATCGTCGAGAGCATTGAAGCCAAAGAACAGCGCGTTCTTGCCATCATGAGCGACATCAAGCGCACTCTGTCGGAGATCGCATAGTGGCGTGGCGAACTGTTCAACTAGGCGAGGTTCTACGGCAAAAGCGCGACAGGGTTCGAATAGAACCCGGCAAGCCCTACAAACAGATCACCGTACGACTGTGGGGAAAGGGCCTCACGCTGCGAGGCACATGCGATGGATCGGAAATCGCCGCTGAAAGTCAAGTCGCAGTTGGTGCGAACGATTTTCTAATATCGAAGATCGATGCGCGGCACGGCGCATTCGGGCTAGTGCCCACTGGCCTTGAAGGTGCAGTGGTGAGCAACGACTTCCCCTGCTTCACAGTTAGGGAAGACCTGCTTGATCCACGCTTCCTCGAATGGTTTTCAAAAACGGAGACCTTCGTATCGGTCTGTCGACAAGCAAGCGTTGGTTCAACCAATCGCGTCCGTTTAAAAGAAGGACGCTTCCTAAGCTTCGAAATTCCGCTTCCTACACTGAACGAACAAAGAGCGATTGCTCGTCGATTGGATGAGGCTCAGCGCCAAACGCAGGACGCCCTTGGTCTCGAACGCGAATTGGAAAGCGAGGCGCGACAGCTTCTCATCAATCTCGCCCACAGACCTGATCTGAGCAATGAAGGAAAAAGAAAAGCAGGATGGTCGGAGACGCATTTTGCTGACGTAATAACCGAGGCGGCAGAGCCGCACATGGTCGAGCCAGACAAGCAGTATCCGAATCTGGGCATCTACAGCTACGCCAAGGGTGCCTTTAAGAAACCACCGATAGACGGTGCGCAAACCAGCGCGAAGACACTCTACAAAGTAACAGCAGGTCAGTTCATCTATAGCCGTCTCTTTGCATTCGAAGGCGCATACACAGTTGTTCCCGATGAACTCGACGGATCATATGTTTCCAACGAATTCCCCGCCTTCAAAATTGATCCGGCCAAGGCGACTGCGGAATTCCTGGCAGCGTACTTTTCGTCGCCGAAAGTGTGGTCAGACCTCGCACACGGAAGTCTAGGACTTGGCAGTAGGCGGCAACGCATCAACCAAAAGCATTTGCTAAATCAAGAACTGCTTCTGCCGCCACTGGGATATCAGCAGCGGCTAGCGGCGATATCGGCGCGATTAAACGTGCTTTCAGATCGCAGTCGAAGGGAGGCGCTTGAGGCCCTTATCCCCGCCATGCTGCACGAGATTTTCGAGCGGCAAGCAAACAAGCCTGAAGCGGTTCCTGTGAAATCGAAAGAAACCGTTATCCAGCTAGGGGCCAAACAAAAGACTGAAATCGATACACCGTTCAAGGAAGCCGTTCTTGTCGGAGCCATCGTCAAAGCCTTCCACGAAGACAATGGCCAACCGATAGGTAACTTCCGTCTACAGAAGGCAGTCTTCTTCGCGCGTCGCCAGATGGGCGAAAGCGCGCTCGACAAGGATTATCTCCGCAAGGCCGCAGGCCCATACAATCCAAAAATGCGCTATTCCGGTGGCATCAAAATCGCCACGGACAAGAACTGGATCAAGCGCGCGACCGGCAAATATGGCGAAGGCAACGCGCTGGGCGATGCCGCCGCAGAAATGGACGAATGGATTGAACGCTACCAGTTCGCCCCCGCCGCCGCATGGGTGCGTGACCGCTTCAAATACATCAGGAACGACGTGTGGGAAGCGCTCGCAACCATCGACTACGCCATGCTGGCATTAGACCACGAGGGCAAACGCCCAACCCCGGAAGCAATCCTTTCCTACATCGAAGCCGACGACGAATGGCGTCCCAAGATCGCAAAGCTACGCCTCACCGAAGCGTCGATCCAAAACGTCATGGTCGAGCTTGAGAGCTTGTTTGTGGATGTGGGAGGTGGCGTCTGATGCGAGCAACGCAAAAAGCGCTGATGGCACGGGGATTGGACTCCGACGGCGCGGCAAAGCTCGCACAAGATGGTTGGACGCTCAACAAGTTGAAGTTGGCCACCGAGACCGAACTGAAGGCCATCGGGTTGGGTGAAAGCTTCATCAATGCGCTTTTCAAGGAACAGCGTCCCCCTATTCCAACCGATAATCTCATGAAGGTGCTGTTTGACAATCGCTTTCAGTGTTGCGTGTGCAGAGACCCTAAGCAGTCGATTATCGTCCACCACATAGACGAATGGGCACATAGTCGAAGCCATGAGTTGGAAAACTTGGCGGTGCTGTGCCTTCAACATCATGACAAGGCACACACCAAGGGCACGTTGTCACAGAATTTAGACCCAACTACGCTACGCGGTTTGAAGGCGGAGTGGGAAACTGAAGTCAAGAAGCGCGACGCCGAATCTATATACGCAGCAATGCGCCTCGACTACAGCAGTTGGAATTACATCAATGAGCTACGCGTTTTTGAGATCGCGCGAGCGCTGAAACTCAATTTCTCGAAGATCAAGTACTTTGGAAATGCGGTGGCGGCAGGTGTAGCCTCGCTGGACGGTCTGCCCGTTCCTGTCGAAAGTGACCGACTGTTTTATATGTACGAAGGCGCGACAATTTTAGAGCGCTATTTTTATGTCGCGGGCGTTTTCAATGAAGTGGTCAAACGAATACCGATAGTCAACGTATCTGATTTTCTCGACAAAGGCGTTTTGGGAATCGCACTCGCGGTGGGTGATTTTATATTCGTTCAAGGTGCCCACACGTTTTCTCCAACTACGAACAAGAAAAGCGGGCGAGGTCGCGGGCAAATTTGCGAAGGAGTCCGTCGGGCAAATGAAGTCGAGGTTCGTTTCGTATTTGACAGGTGGGAAGCTACGTCAAGTTCCGCGAAAAACTGCTGGCTCGTGGGCACAAGGAACCAAGGTAGCCTTGTGCATGTGAAGGACTTATCGCGTGAAGATGGTCGTCTAGTCATTAGGGGTACAGTTCTTGGGATTTGTTCAAATTTGGGCGATCTTAAGAAGCGCGACTACGCAATGAGCCTTTATGACAGCGTGCCGGTGAACGATTTCGAGGAAGACGAAGACGTAGACGACGATTGGCTGGGTGACGAATGACGGAAGATCGGATCGAACGGTTTTTCTGCAATGCTTGCAAGCAAAAGACCAAGCACTTCATTCGTGGCGAATACAACAAACACGATGGCGACGCTGCCTACTGGTACAAGCACCGTATGCTAATCATTGAGTGCTGCGGATGCGAGAATCTTGAACTCGTTAAGATGACGTTGTTCTCGGAAGATGTTGAGTACTTCGACAACCCGAATACCGGTGAACCGGACAGCGAAGGCAAGTGGGATGAGGTCATTTATCCGCCTGTCACCTACCGCAATCCACCAACTTGGTTCGAAGACTTGCCGGACCCAACGCTTCGGGCAATTTCCGACGAAATCTACAACTCTTTGCAGACTGGCTCCAATTACCTCGCAACCTTCGGTTCGCGGACGCTGATTGACCGTCTGATTGTTCTGACTGTCGGCGACAAGGGCAACTTCCCAAAGGGGCTACAAGCCTTGCAGGACGGCGGTATGCTGTCACAGCACGAACGGGATATCCTGAACCCTGTGGTCGATGCAGGGAACGCCGCAGCCCATCGTGGCTGGGCACCAACGAAAGAACAAATCGCCGTCATACTCGACACCGTTGAAGGGCTGATACACAGGCTTCTTGTATTGCCGAAACTGGCTGAAGAACTGGAAGAGGCTGTGCCAAGCCGTGGGGGCGGTGGGAAGGCAAAAGCTGGGAAACCAGTCGTCACCGTGAAGGATAAGATCGACGCAGCACCAAAGGATTTGCGCGCGATCTACGACGAACTTGCCGGAAAGCTTCGGGCGCTGGGCGACGACGTGACGGTCCACCCGCAGAAACACTATATGGCTTTTCGCCGGAACAGAAATTTCGCGTCCGTCCAAATCTACAACCAAAAACGTGTTGTGCGCGTCTACCTGAATCTCGATCCCGACGCCGTTGAGCTTGACCCGGCTATGATGCGCGACGTTCGCCAGATCGGCCATTTCGGTACGGGCGACTTGGAAATCACCCTTAAGTCGAAGAAGGATATCGAGAAGGTATCTGCGCTGATAGAGACGAGTTATGAGGCGTCATGACGCCACTGGGATAATGATTTGTGATTTTCGCGCATGTCGGAGAAATTTTGAATGAGTAGTTCCGCTAAATCTACTGCTGTCGCAGTCAAAAAGGTTTCGATGCCGGACGTTCTGGCTTCGTCTGAATCGATGATTGTGAAGGTGACGGATGCCCTTGGGCTGCCACGGGATATCTTGCCAAGCGATGACCAGATTAGGCACGCTTGGGACCAATTGCCCCGCCTACTTACAAGCATCCCGCCAGAACGACGTGATGAGCGCCTTGTCAAAATGTGCGTGGCAGTTTCGTGCGGCCTATTTGATGCCGGGATCAATTATGTCTGGAACGCCGCAGTTCTGGAACTTCGCAATAAAGTTCGACACTTCGGAATAGAAATTATTCCGCAAGTCCTTGATAAGTCTAACTTCGATGAATCAACGCTCGTCGATCTGAAAGATTCCGAACTTCTAGATCTATGTCTCAAGTTAAATTTGATCGGAGATGATGATTTCTTCTTCTTGGATCAATGTCGAGCGACCCGAAACAATTTCTCCGCTGCTCATCCTGCCGACGGTGCGATAGATGAATATGAATTCATAAATTTTGTAAATCGCTGTCGAAAGCACGCGTTAGTCAGCCAGAAAAACCCCAAAGGAGTAGATGTACGCAAGCTCATTACGGCACTGAAGGCGGGTAGATTTACGAAGGATCAACGCGACGAATGGCTTCGTAGAATTGAAGAAACATTTGACGCACAACGTGAGCTTATTTTTCCGATGCTCCATGGCATTTATTGTGACCCGGCAGCAGGCGAAGAAGCCAGAAACAACGCGCTTACGATATGTGAAAAACTAGCGAAGAGCTTCAGTCCAAAGGCTCGTTCAGCGCTCATCGATCAGCACCAAGATTACAAAGCAAAAGGCGAAGACAAGCGGGCATCCGCATCCAGCTTGTTCTTTGAAAAAATCGGTTTGCTTGGCCTGCTTGGCGAAGCCGAAGTGCATGGCGCGATAACCAAGGCTTGCCAGAAACTGCTGACTGTCCACAACGGTTTCGACAACTTCTATAACGAACCCCCTTTCGCCGAACGCCTTGCTGCACTTTCCGAAAAGAACTCCGTTCCAAACACTGCGCAGGCCGTATTTGTCGAAGCCGTGATCACATGCGGCATTGGGAATCAGTACGGGGTTTCTCACGCAGCGATGCCATCATACAGGCAAATGGTCCGTTCGTTTTCTCCGGCAGAAATCCAGATAATGTTCCAACTCACAAAGGGGACAGGAACGATTGCGGCCCGGCTGAAAAACTATGAGAAGTGTCGCACCAAGTTCAAATCGCTGGTTGGCGAACTCAGTCCTAAGAGCGTTCCAACGGCGGTAAAAGCGGATTTTGGAAAGTGGTCGTCCTAGGCAATGCTTGTTGCCGAACTTAATGGGGGCCGAATCGACGCATTTTCTGCCGAACGCGGGCCAACCTATAATTGTCCGAAGTGCCGTGGCGAGGTCGTGCTTAAGAAGGGCCGGAAGATCGTTCACCACTTCGCGCACAAGCCGCCGACAGACTGCACATGGGCGACAGGCGAGACACGCGCCCATATGGAAGCAAAGATTCTTGTGTCGAACGCGTTAAAGGTGCGCGGGCTACGGGCGGAAGTTGAATTCATCGTCAACACCTTGCCGGGCGACCGCCGCGCCGACGTTATGGCGTGGTCGCCGAAGGGGCTTCAAATCGCGTTCGAACTGCAACACACGTCGATAGGTCTCGACGAGATCGAGCGGCGAGCTTCGTCGTATGCGAGTGCGGGCATCGCTCAAATCTGGATACCCTTCCTCAAGTCGAACGTTTGGGATGAAGGCGTGCCACGACACGGCGGCTGGTTTATCGAGCGTTACTCGCCTCGCACCTTCGAACGGTGGGTTCACGGTTTCAACGGCAAGAACGGCATGTGGATGTACGACCCCAAAGACAAGGCGTTTTGGCTAGGCCGTCTCGCAGGGCACCAATCCTACGTCGAAGAAACAACGTGGTATTCAGAAGGCGGCGAAGAAAACTACGGAGGCGGGTTCTGGAAGTACTCCAAACGCTTCAAGGAACTTACCTTGGAGGGGCCGTACGGGGCCGAAGACCTGTTGATAAAGGTGTCGTCGCGTCGCGCGTTCAGCACGTCCGGTTACAACTGGCCCGCCGCGCGCATTGCCAATCTTGTGCCCGCCTGAACCTCGTTCGGCTTGGGGTAGATTGTGGGTAGTATTGCCGCTTCTGGAAATTTATCAATAAAATCAAAGATATGTGGTAGCGGAGGAGGGACTCGAACCCCCGACACATGGATTATGATTCCACTGCTCTAACCGACTGAGCTACTCCGCCAAAGGGGCGCTTGTGCCCATCTGAAGCGTGGCGGATATAAGGGCCGGGCCTTTGCGCTGTCAAGCGAGCAGGCCCTGGGTTTTTGTGCCGGTTTCCGGTGCCGTTCGGGGGGCGCACAATCGCTTGCCGCAAAGGCGGTCACGGGGCGCAATCGGCGACCGGAGGCGCCGGCCCCGCCCGACGTCTTGCGCGCAGGTTCGCAGATCATGCGGCTTGCGCCGGCGCACCGGCGCCGCTACCACCGCGCCAGTTTCGCGATCAGGAGTTCCGCCACTCGTGTCAGACCAACCATCCGTCGCCGTCATCGGCTGCGGCCAATGGGGCCGAAACCATGTGCGAACGCTGGCCGGGCTGGGCGCGCTCGCCGCCGTCGCCGACCGGCATCCGGAGCGCGCGGCAGCGCTTGCCCAAGAGCACGGCGCGCATGCGGCTCCGGTCGAGGCGCTCGTCGCCGACAGGGCGGTGAAAGCGCTGGTTCTGGCGCTGCCGGCCGAAGAAAATGCCGCGCTTGCCTGTGCGGCGCTGGAGGCGGGCAAGCATGTGCTGGTCGAAAAGCCGATCGCGCTGACCGTCGCCGATGCCGAGAAGATGGTCGCCGCCGCGCGCGATTGCGGCCGGGTGCTGATGGTCGGTCATGTCCTGCGCTATCACAACGCGTTCCGTGCGCTGGTCGGGGCAATCGAAGCCGGCCGGATCGGCAAGGTCCGGCACATTCAGAGCCACCGGCTCGGCTTCGGCAAATTCTATGACCGGTTCGACGCGCTGTGGGATCTCGCGCCGCACGACCTGTCGCTGGTGCTCAGCCTGGCCGAGGGGGCGCCGCGGTCGGTCGATGTGCGGCCCGTGTCGGTCACCGGCGGTCAGACGGACATGGCCCATGTGCACCTCGATTTCGCCGGCGGACCGACGGCGCACATCTTCGTTTCGCGCCATTCCGCCTATGGCGAGCGGCGCTTTGCGGCGACGGGGGAAACCGGTACGCTGGTCTGGGACGATCTGGCCGACTGGCCCGACAAGCTGCATCTGGTGCCCCACACGGTGCGGCGCGGCGACGATGGGCGCTGGCAGCAGGACAAGGGCGAGGCGCAGCCTGTCGCCGTCGAGCCCGGCATGGCGCTGACCGACGAGTTGGTCCATTTCCTCGATTGCGTGCGCACCGGCGCGACGCCGCTCTCGTCAGGCATGCAGGGGCTCGACGTGGTCCGCATCCTCTCGACGGCGCCGTGAGCCCGGAAAACCAAGCGATCACCGCCGGTTACAGGCCGGGCGCATGTGTGACCGGACGTATACTTTATTTCAATGGGCGGTGGCGATAGGTCAGGCTAGGGCTGAACGGGGCGCGTTCACAACAACAATTGTCCCGGGGGCATGGGGTTCGGATGCAGTTTATCGATTTGGCAGCGCAGCGCACACGTTTGGGCTCGGCGCTGGACGAGGCCGTCAGCACGGCGGTGCATGGCGGCGCCTACATTCTTGGGCCGCAGGTCGCCGAGTTCGAAAAACGGTTCGCCGACTATCTGGGCGTCAAGCATGTGATCGGCTGCGCCAGTGGCACGGACGCGCTGCAGATCCCGCTGATGGCGTGGGGTGTGGGTCCCGGCGACGCGGTGTTCGTGCCCTCCTTCACCTTCGCGTCGACCGCCGAAGTGGTAGCGCTTCTGGGCGCCGAGCCTGTCTTCGTCGACATCGATCCGGAAACCTACCTGATGGATGTTCGGTCGCTGGAAAGCGCGATCGCGATGATCGAGGCCGAAGGCCGGCTGACGCCGCGCGCGGTCATTCCGGTCGATTTGTTCGGCATGGTGGCCGATTATGACGCGATCATGCCGGTTGCGCGGGCGCACGGGCTCAAGGTGATTTCCGATGCCGCCCAGGCGGCGGGCGCCAAGAAGGATGGCGCGTTCTGCGGCGCCTTCGGCGATGTGGCGACCACCAGCTTTTATCCGGCCAAGCCGCTGGGCTGTTACGGCGATGGCGGCGCGGTGATGACCGACGATGACGATCTGGCCGAGGTGATGCGGTCGGTCGCCTTCCACGGCAAGGGCGAAAACCAGTACGACAATGTGCGGATCGGCCTGACCTCGCGGCTGGACACGATCCAGGCGGCGATCCTGAACCTCAAACTGGACATTCTCGAAGACGAGATGGAAGCGCGCCAGCGCGTGGCGCAGCGCTATCATGATGGGCTGAAGGATGTGGTGAAGACCGCGCGCAATCCCGACGGCATGCGCTCGGCCTGGGCGCAATATGCCATCGAGAGCAGCGAGCGCGATGCGCTTAAGGCGCATCTGGCCGACAAGCAGATCCCCTCGGTCGTCTATTACGTCAAGCCGCTGCATCAGCAGGCCGCCTATGACCGTTTTCCGGTTGCGCCGGGCGGGCTGCCGGTCACCGAGGCCAAGCCCGCGACGATCCTGTGCCTGCCGATGCACCCTTATCTGAGCGAAGCCGATCAGGACCGCGTGATTGCCGAAATCCGCGCCTTTGCCGGCCGCGACGCGTTGCCGGTGGCGGCCGAGTAGGGCGAACTGGAACCTACCGGCCTTCGCGGTACCACATCGAGGCGATGACGAGGATCATCAGCCCGAGCCCGAGAAACCCGCCGAACAGCGCCTGACGGCCGACGCCGCGCAGTTCGGTTTCCGCCGAGGTCCTGAACCCCATGAAGTCGCGGCCGCTGGCATCGGCGGTCGAGCGCACGGGCAGGATGGACGGCACGTCGATATCGTTGCCAAGGCGCCGGACAGTTCCGCCCGATTCGCGCACGGCTTCGGCCAGCGGTTCGACGGTCGAGATCATGTCGCGGAACTCGGGCGCATCGGTGCGGCCGACATGGGCCAGCGCAGTCAGGTCGCCATCTTCCAGGTTGAAAAGGCCGATCTCGTCGGTCTGCAGTTCCGCTTCAAACAGGCCCGGTGCGCGCTCGACCAGATCGAGCGTCAGCACATCGCCCGATGGCGTGGTCACGGTCACCGGCCCGGCGGTCTCGGCCATGGTCTGGCGGCGGATGGAGAGGCGGTCGCCCTCGGAGGTCGCCGTCAGCGCCTCCTCTTCCAGTTCGGGTTCCTTCATCAGCCAGTGGGCGAGGCGCCGGTAAAGGCCGACATGGGGGCCGCCACCCTCGAAGCCGCGCGCCCACAGCCAGCCATGGTCCGACAGCATCAGCCCGACGCGGCCTTCCTCATAGGTGTTGAGCACCAGAAGCGGCGCGTCGCCGCCGGCCTGCATCACCGTGGTACCCTCGATGTCGGTGACGCCGACATTGCGGAACCAACGGCCCCATTGCGGCGGCTCGCTGCCGGCGCCTTCCAGATCGCGGGTCACAGGGTGGCGCGCGCCGTCGTCGGTCAGCCTCGGATAGAACCCCGCCTGGACGACACCGCCGGTCGGCGCGGCGGGCAGCGCGCTGACGAGCGGCGTGCGGGCGACCGAGTTCGGGCCCGCATATTCGGGGCCCGAGGCAACGAGCAGCGCGCCGCCGCCACGCACATATTGGGCGATGAAATCGTAGTAGAGCGTCGGCAGCACGTTGCGGTTCTGGTAGCGGTCGAAAATGATCAGGTCGAAATCGTCGATCCTTTCGACGAACAGCTCGCGCGTCGGAAAGGCGATCAGCGACAGCTCGTTGATCGGCGTGCCGTCCTGCTTTCGGGCGGGCGCAGAATGGTGAAGTGGACCAGATCGACCGAGGCGTCGGACTTCAAGAGATTGCGCCAGGTGCGTTCGCCCGAATGGGGTTCGCCCGAAACCAGAAGCACGCGCAGGTTCTCGCGAATGCCCTCCATGCGCATGATGGCGCGGTTGTTGTTGCCGGTCAGTTCGCCGTCCAGTTCGGCGACGCGCAATTCGACGATGTTGGCGCCGCCCCGGTCCAGCTCGATGTCGATCGGATAGACCTGTCCGGGCACCGCCTGCGCCGTCGCATGCAGTTCGCCGTTGAGGAAAAGTTCGACATTGACCACCTGGCCGGCGGCCGGCATCGCGCCCTGATCGGTGACGCGGTAGCTCATCTCGACCGGCGTGCCGACGATGGCAAAGCGCGGCGCTTCGACCAGTTCGATCTTGCGGTCGAACTCATCGTCGCGCCCAGTGATCAGCCCGTGAACCGGCGCATCGAACCCCAGTTCGGCGAGCGTCTCGGGAAGATCGTGGATCTGGCCGTCCGTGATCATCACGGCACCGCCGACCTGCGCGGGCGGCACGTCGCGCAGGGCCGAACGCAGCGCGTCGAACAGGCGGGTTTCGGTGGCCGTTCCCGTCGCCGCCGCGCCGGTCTCGACGATGCGCAGATCGAACTGGCCGAACCGTTCGAATGCCCGTTCGAGCTCGCTTGCTGCCGCATCTGTCTGGTCGAGCCGCTCGCCGAGCCGCTGGCTTTGCGAGGTGTCGAGCACCATGGCGACCGTCGTCGGCAGCGCGGCGCGCTCCTCGTTGAGGATCACGGGATTGGCGAGCGCGAGGACAAGGCAGGCGGCGGCGAGCGTCCGCAGCCACGCGCCGCGCAGGCCCATGACGATGATCGTCGCGCAAAGCGCCGCCGCCAGCAGCGCCGCCACGGCGATCAGCGGCCAGGCGAGGAACGGCTCGAAGGTCAGCGAAAGCGTGTTGGTTTCCATCTACTGCCCCAGCCTTTCGAGAAGGGCGGGAATGTGCACCTGATCGGCTTTGTAATTGCCGGTCAGCATGTACATCATGATGTTGACCCCCGACCGGAACGCATAGATGCGCTGCAGCGGATCGCCCGTGGCGATGGCGTGCAGCGGCCGGCCGGCATCGTCGAGCGCCCATGCGGCGGCCAGATCGTTGCCGGTGATCATGATCGGCGTGACGCCGTCGCCGCTGCGCACGGGGCGGTCGGCGCGTCCGTCGTCGAGCGCAGACGCCTCGACCCAGAGCGGCGAGCCGGCATAGCGGCCGGGGAAATTTTCGAGGATGTAGAACGCCTTGGTCAGCACATGGTCGGGCGGGACGGGCTCGAGCGGCGGCACGTTGAGGCCGCCGAGAATGTCGCGCAGCCGTTCTGTTTCGGGTGTCGCGCCGTCGGTGAATGATCCGGTGAGCTGGTCGCGCGTGTCGAACAGGATGGTGCCGCCGTTCTGCATGTAGGCGTCGAGCCGCGCCACGGCGGTTTCGGACGGCATGTCGCCTTGCGCGCTCATCGGAAAATAGATCAGCGGATAGAAGGCCAGTTCGTCCGCCTCGATATCGAGGCCGACCGGCGCGCCGGGCTCGAATGCCGTGCGCGAGGCCAGAAAGCGGGTCAGCCCGTCAATGCCGGCGCGGGTCGTCTCGTCGACGGTCCGGTCGCCTGTCAGCACATAGGCGATGCGGGTCGTCTCCAGCGCATCGAGAATCAGATCGTCGCCGGGCCGCGTGTCGTCGGCCCGCGACGTGCCGGCGCCGAATATGACGACGAGGCCGGCGGCAAGCGCGATGGCGGCGCTTGCCGGCGCGCGCCGGCGCGGCGCGGTGCCGAACGACAGGCGGCCATTGATCCACAGGACCGCGAGCGTGTCGGCGATCAGCAGGACGAAGGCGGCGAGGAACAGCCAGCCGCTCAAATCGGCCTCGTCCTCGGCGACCAGCGATTGCTCGGCCACGTCCAGGCCGGGTGGCGCGGGTGCAAACGCCGTCAGCGTCTCGTCGCGGGCAAGCACGTTGCGTGCAACGAAACCCTCAGGCGTGCCGTAAAGGCCCGCGGGGTTCTCGAAACCGGGCCGGGCGTCGGCTTCGGCGTCGAGCGGGCGGACATGGGCGGGCGGAATGGCGAGCGTGCCGTCGGCGCGCAGGATGCGCAGCGGGGGCAGGGCGGCCGTGCTCTCGGCCGCAGCGGTCACCGGCGCCTGACCCGGTTCAGTGTTGCGCGCGAAATCGGTGATCCGCCGGAGCATGTCGACGAAGGTGCCGCTGATCGGCAGGTTCGACCAGGTCGCCTCGGCGGTGACATGGAACAGGACGATCGCACCCTCGCCGCGCCGGACGCCGGTGACAAGCGGCGTGCCGTCGGCGAGGCTCGCCCATGTGCGGTCGGCGAGGTCGGCATCGGGCTGGGCAAGGATCTGGCGTGTCACGGTCACATCGCGCGGCGCTTCGAGCCCGGCGAACGGGCTTTCGGCGGCAAAGGCGGCGACCGCCTGCGGCTCGCTCCACGAGAGGGCTCCGCCAAGGGCGCGCTCGCCGGCGCGGAGCGTCACGGGCAGGTAGGGATCGTCTTGGGCCGAGGCGGCAAGGCGCGGCCCGGCGAAGCGAACGAGCGTTCCGCCGGCGGCCAGCCATTCATCGATCCGGTCGGCGGCCGCCGCAGGCAGAACGCCGATATCGGCCATGACGATCATCGCCGGGCCCTGGTCGATCATCTCGGGAACGTCGACGCTCAGATCGCCGGTGCGCGGCTCGATCAGGTCGGCAAACGGGGCGAGTGCCCGCGAAATGTAGAAAAGCGGCGACAGCAGCGGCTGCGCCTCGTCGCCGGCAAGACCGGTCAGAAGCGCGACGCGGCGGCGGCGATTGTTCTCGTCCAGAAGGAACGCCGCGCCGGCATGGGGCGCGTCGTCGATCCGCGCCGTGGCGATGTCGTTGCGCAGCTCGAACGGGATGTCGAAGGTGATAATGGTTTCGGCGGCGCCGGCCTCGAACGTGGTTTCGCCCCGGCCCAGAAGCCGCTCGCGGCTGTCGTAGAGTGCAACGCTCGCGGTTTCGGCGGCTGCCGGCGTGCGCGCAAGGCTCAAGGCGAAACCATCGGTGCGGTTGTCGGCGGCGGTGATCGCAACGAGGTCCCGGTCGGTGGCGGTAAAGCGCAACAGGCCACTCAGGCCGGCACCGGCGAGCCGGTCGTTCAGCGCTTCGCCGTCCGGTTCGGCGAGCCCGGTGTCGATCATGGCGAGGACCGGCGGCGCGTCGGCGGTCTCTGTGGCGGCCAGCAGCCGCGCCAATGTCGCGTCGCGCTCGGCGCGTCCGGCAATCGGCTGGATCGCGCCCAGCATGTCGGCGGCGGCGCCCGCGTCGGTGAGCTGAACGGTCGCTGCCGGTCCGGCCACCGTCGGGGCCAAGGCCACCGGGCGGCCCTGATCGCCGGCCTGGGCGATGAGCGCCTGCGCCGTCCGGACCCGATCGTCCCAGTCGGGGGCCGCGGACCAGTCATTGTCGATGAGGATCAGCAACGGGCCGTCGCCCGAAGCCAGTTCGCTCTGCGGGTTCAGGATCGGTCGGGCGAGCGCGAGGATGACGAGCGCGGTCAAACCAAGGCGCAGCGCCGTCAGCCACCAGGGGCTCTTGGCCGGCGTCTCCTCTTTCTTGACGAGGCGCGCAAGGATCCTGAGAGGCGGGAACAGTTCGGTCTGCGGGCGCGGCGGGATCAGCCGCAGCAGCCACCAGATCAGCGGCAGCAGCGCCAATGCGGCGAGCACAGCGGGAAAGGTGAAGCCGATCGCACCGATCATGGCGAATCACCTGGTGCGTCGGTCGCGGCGACTTCTTCGGGATTGCCGGTCATCAGGCCGTGCAGGCGCACCAGCGTCTCCGAGGCCAGCCGGTCGGTGCGGCTGACGGTGAAACTGCCGCCGAGCGCATGGGCGCGCTGGCGCAGCGCATCGCGGCGCGCGGCGCGCAATTCGGTATAGTCGGACTGCCAGTCCTGGGCGCGGCCGGAGGTGATACGTTCGCCGGTCTCCGGATCGAGGAACTCGGTGCGGCCCTTGTAGGGAAAATCCTCTTCGGCCGGGTCGGCCACCTCGACCAGATGCGGGCGCGGTCCGTGCTGGGCCACGTCGTTGAGAAAGGCTTCGCACTCTTCGACCGGGCGCAGGAAGTCGCTGACGATGAGCATCTCGGAAAAGCGGCGCACCATGGTCAGCGGCGGCCAGTCATCGTTGGGATGGCCAAGATCGCCCATCAGCGCGGTGGCGAGCCGCTCGGCGCCGTTGCGCGAGGCCCGCGGCCGCAACAGTCCCGGATAGCCGACGCGTTCGCCGGCATGGGATAGGAGGTCCGCCATGGCGATGGCGACGATCAGCGCGCGTTCTTCTTTCGATGTGCGCGCACCGCGCGACTGGAACAGCATGGAGGGTGACAGGTCGACCCAGATCCAGACCGTGTGCGCCGCTTCCCATTCCAGATCGCGGACATAGGTTTGGTCGTCGCGGGCCGAACGGCGCCAGTCGATGCGGGCCAGCGTCTCGCCTGCCTGATAGGGCCGGTACTGCCAGAAGGTCTCACCGATGCCGCGCCGGCGGCGTCCGTGCCAGCCGGCCATCACCGTGTTGGCGATGCGGCGGGCATCGACCAGAAGATCGGGCACCAGCGAGGCGCGGTGGCGGGCCCTTTGCAGGGTGTGCGCCTGGCTGGCCCGTTCGCTTCTTTGTCCGATGGTCGCCATGCGGGGCCGGCTACTCCAGTGCGTCCACGAGACCGGCGATCACCGTGCCGACGCTCATGCCCTCGGCGCGGGCGGCAAAGGTCAGCGCCATGCGGTGCTGGAGGATCGGCTCGGCAAGGGCGCGCACATCGTCGACGGACGGCGCAAACCGGCCTTCGTAAAGCGCGCGGGCGCGGGCACACAGCATCAGCGACTGGCTGGCGCGCGGTCCGGGGCCCCATGCCACGTGGCGGTCGGTGGCGTCGGTTCCGGTGCCCGGACGCGCCGAGCGGACCAGCCTGAGGATCGCTTCGACCACGCTTTCGGGCACCGGCATGCGGCGCACCAGCGTCTGCAACTCCTGCAGGCGTTGCGCGGTGACCACCGGATTTGCCACCGCCGCGTCGATGCCGGTCGTGTCGATCAGGATGCGGCGCTCGGCCTCCACTTCGGGATAGGTGATGTCGATCTGCATTAGGAACCGGTCAAGCTGTGCCTCGGGCAGGGGATAGGTGCCCTCCTGCTCGAGCGGGTTCTGCGTCGCCAGAACGTGGAACGGGGCGGGCAGATCGTAATGCTGGCCGGCGACGGTCACGTGGTATTCCTGCATGGCCTGCAACAGCGCCGACTGGGTGCGCGGGCTGGCGCGGTTGATCTCGTCGGCCATCAGGAGCTGGGTGAAGATCGGCCCCTTGACGAAGCGGAAGTGGCGCTTGCCGCCCTCGCCTTCCTCGAGCACTTCGGAGCCGAGGATGTCGGCAGGCATCAGGTCGGGCGTGAACTGGATGCGGCCGCTGTCGAGCCCCAGAACCGTGCCAAGCGTGTCGACCAGCTTGGTCTTGGCAAGGCCGGGCACGCCGACCAGCAGCGCGTGGCCGCCCGACAGGATGGCAACGATCGCGTTCTGGATGACGTCTTCCTGACCGAAGATGACGTTGCCGATCTCGCTTTTGATGTTGGCGATATCGCCGAGCGCGGTTTCCGCCTGGGCGACGATAGCGGCCTCATCGACGGTCTCGGTGGTGGCATGAACGCTCATCTCAATCTCCCATCGACCCGTGGCACGCGCTTCGCACAGGGTTGCCCGACCGAAGGTAAATCAAGGCCGGGTGCTGACAAGTGCGCCGGGGGTGACTATTTCGTGACTTCACAGCATTTGGCCGCGAACAGGCTCCGGGAAGGTGAATGGCGGAAAACGGCGAATCAAAGGCGGCGGCACCGGCGGACCTCAAAGGGCTCGAAGCGCTGGTCGCGCGTGCCGGCGAGGGGCGCGGCACGCCGCCGGTCGAGCAGTGGAACCCGCCCTTTTGCGGCAATCTGGATATGGAGATCGCCGCCGACGGCACCTGGTTCTATATGGGCACGCCGATCGGCCGCCCGGCGCTGGTCAAGCTGTTTTCGAGCGTGTTGCGCAAGGACGAGGACGGCAAGACATACCTGGTCACGCCGGTCGAAAAGGTCGGCATCCGCGTTGCCGATGCGCCGTTTCTGGCCGTCGAGATGCATGTGGGCGCGCGCGACGGCGCGCAGGTGCTAACGTTCCGCACCCATGTGGGCGATGTCGTCGAGGCGGGTGAAGACCATCCGCTTCGCTTTGAGATCGAGCCGGAGACAATGGGCGTCAAGCCCTATGTGCATGTGCGCGGCCGGCTTGAGGCGCTGGTGACACGCGCGGTGATGTACGATCTGATCGCGCTCGGCGCGCATGAGGCAATCGACGGCACGCCGATGTTCGTTGTCCATTCGGGCGGGCAGGCGTTCCCGGTCATGAAGAGCGCCGATCTCGAGGCGGCGCTGGCCGAGGCGGCATCGTGACGGTGGACATGCGTTCCGCACCGTTCGGCGTCGCCGACTTTTCCGACCGGGCCGTCCGCCGCGGCGACGGGTCCGGTCCCGAAGCCGGCGATTTCCGCTACAATCCCGATGCGACCGATGCCATCCGCGCGATGGCGCGCAAGGATGCCGCCGTTCTGGTCAGCGTGATCGAGCGCGGCGACGGCGCCCACATGGTGCTGACCAAGCGCACCGAGGCGCTGCGCACCCATTCGGGGCAGATCGCGCTGCCCGGCGGACGGATCGATCCTGACGACTTGACGCCGGAGGCGGCGGCGCTGCGCGAATGCGAAGAAGAGACCGGCATTCCGCAGGACGCGGTGCGGACGGTTGGACGGCTGCCGGTCTATCTGAGCGGATCGGGCTTTCGCATCCACCCGGTGCTGGCGGTGATCGAGGGCGACCCGCCGGTGCGGCCGAACCCGGACGAGGTTGAAAGCGTTTTCGAGGTGCCGATGGCGTTTCTGATGAACCGCGACAATCACCGGAAAGGCAGCGTCGTCTGGAACGGCAAGCGCCGCTATTTCCTCGAAATGCCCTATGGCGAATATCGCATCTGGGGCGTGACGGCGGGCATCATCCGCACGGTTTATGAAGGGCTCTACGCTTGAGCGCGGGACGACTGGAGGCCTCCTGGCTGAACGATGCCGGCCTGCAGCGGCTTTTGGCGCTGCTTGGCGCCGATGGCGAGGAGGCGCGCATCGTCGGCGGCGCAATCCGCAACACGCTTCTGGGACAGCCGGTGACGGACATCGACATCGCCACCACAAGCGAGCCGGGCGAGACGATGCGGCGGCTTCAGGCGGCCGGCGTCAAGGCGGTCGACACGGGCATGGAGCACGGCACGGTGACGGCGGTCATCGACGGGCACGGCTATGAGATCACGACGCTGCGCGAGGATACCGAGACCGACGGGCGGCGGGCGGTGGTTCGGTTCGGGCGCAGCTGGCAGCACGATGCCGAGCGGCGCGACTTCACGATCAACGCGCTTTATGCCGATGCCGATGGCACGCTTCGTGACCCCGTCGGCGGACGTGCTGACATCGAGGGGCGGCTGGTGCGGTTCATCGGCGATCCCGAGCAGCGCATCCGCGAGGATTATCTGCGCATCCTGCGGTTTTTCCGCTTCTTTGCATGGTATGGCCATGGCCGGCCCGACGCGGACGGGCTGAAGGCGTGCGCGCGGCTCAAAGAGGGCGTGGCCGGGCTATCGGCCGAACGGATATGGACGGAAATGCGCAAGCTTCTTGCGGCGCCCGACCCGTCGCGTGCGCTGTTGTGGATGCGGCAGGCCGGTGTCCTGTCTCTGGTGCTGCCGAAAAGCGAAAAGTGGGGCATTGACGGCATCCACGGGCTGATGGCGGCGGAACAGGCCCTTGGCTGGCCAGCGGACGCGGTGCTGCGGCTGATGGTGCTGATCCCGCTGCGCAAGGAGGTCGTGCAGGGACTTGCGGAGCGCTGGAAGCTGGGGAGCCGCGTGCGCGACCGGTTGGTCGCCGTCAGCCAGGCGCATGGCGTGGCGCCCGACACGCCGGTCAGCGGTTTCGAACGGCTTCTTTATGAAGGTAATGCGCAGGCGATCACCGACCGGATGCGGCTCGACATCGCCGCTTTGGGCACTGACGACGTTGGCGCGCAATCCCTTGTGCGCCTTCTCGATCATGCCGGTTCATGGACGCGACCGTCCTTTCCATTGAGCGGCCGCGACCTGATGGCGCTGGGATTTGACAGCGGGCCGGCGCTTGGCGACGCCCTGCGGACCCTCGAGAAGCGCTGGATCGACAGCGGGTTTTCGCTCGACCGCGATAGGCTTTTGGCCGACGTGCCCGCGCCGGAGTAACCCTTGGGGCCGCTCTTGTCAGGCGGGCACCTCGTGCACGCGCTTTTTGATCTCTTCGACCATGGTCTCGCGCAGACGCGCCTCGCCATGGGCCGAGCGCAGATGCTCGGCGGCGCGCCGGACGATTTCGGCCTCGTCGTCATCATGGGTGTGCCAGTGGCATCCCGGCACAAGCTGGCCGCACTTGAATTCCTTCATCATCCACCTCCTCTGGTGACGCCAGGTCATCATGACGGGCAGTTTTGACGATTTTGTGCCGGTGCGCCTTGCCTGAGGTTAAGTGGCGAACGGACAGGGCGTCATGGCCATTTCACCGCCGGAGGCATGGATGAGAGGATCGAATCCACATTGCCGCCGGTCTTCAGGCCGAAAATGGTGCCGCGATCGTAGAGCAGGTTGAACTCGACATAACGGCCGCGGCGGACCAGCTGCTCCTCACGCTGGGCGTCGGTCCAGTTGTCGTTGAAGTTGCGCCGGACGAGATGCGGATAGACCACCAGAAAAGTGCGCCCGACATCCTGGGTCAGGGCGAAGTCCGCCTCCCAGCCGCCGGCGGCATCGTCCGAATGCTGCCAGTCGTAGAAGATGCCGCCAATGCCGCGCGGCTCGTTGCGATGGGCAAGGTGGAAGTATTCGTCGCACCAGTCCTTGAATTTGGGGTAGTCGGCGACGGCGTGTTTGGAGCAGGCCAGTTCGAACGATTTGTGGAAGGCGACGCTGTCGGGATCGTCCTGGGTGCGGCGCGCATCGAGCACCGGCGTCAGGTCGGCGCCGCCGCCGAACCACCAGGAGGTGGTGACGACGAAGCGCGTGTTCATGTGCACGGCCGGCACGTTGGGGTTTTGCGGATGGGCGATCAGCGAGATGCCGGACGCCCAGAAACGCGGGTCGGTGTCGGCGCCGGGGATCTGCTTGCGGAACTCCTCGGAAAACTCGCCATGCACGGTCGATGTGTGCACGCCGACCTTTTCGAAAACGCGGCCATGCATCATCGACATGACGCCGCCGCCACCCTTGCCGTCGTCGCGTTCCCAGGGCGATCTGGTGAACCGGCCGGGCACATATTCGGCGAACGGGCCGGTGACATCGTCCTCGATCTTCTCGAAAGCGGCGCAGATGCGGTCGCGAAGTTCCTCGAACCAGGCGCTGGCCTGCCGCTTCTTGTCCTCGATGTCCGCCGGCAGTCCCGCCGGCAGCTGTGGCCGCTCAACCATGTTTCAAACCCGTTGCCCTTTGTGCCCGATCGGGTCGTGCCTATCGCGCATCGCCGGCCTTGCCAAGCAGTGACCTTTCAGATGGGGACTTGGCGCGCGGGAACGATATGGTATCGTCTGACGCGGAGGTATCAGATGGCTCCGCCCAGGCCGCCGCGCGCGCTCGTCAATCGCCATTTGGAAGCCAGCCGCTCAAGCGGCCCGTCGGGCTTTGTGCGGGAGACCTACCGGCTGAGCCGGCCCGAAGCGCGGCGCAAGGCGCGCGAATGGTTCGATCAATACCCCAAGGCCGCCTATTGGACGCAGGTCGAGAGCTGGCGCGTGCTCGACGGCGATGTCATCGAATTCACCATGCGCCGCCTGCCGACCGCGGACTGACCCATGACACTCGACAATGACTGGACGCTGCGCCGGGCGCAGGGAGAAGACGACATGACGGCCTGCGTGGCGATCCGCCATCAGGTGTTCGTGCGCGAGCAATGCGTGGATGAAGCGCTGGAGCGCGACGGCCGCGACGGCGACTGCATCCATTATCTGGCCTTGGGCGCCGACGGGCCGGTCGGCACCGGCCGCGTTATGCCGCTCGAAGACCGCTACAAAATCCAGCGCGTCGCGGTGCTGCCCCGGGCGCGGGGCACCGGCCTTGGCGCGGCGCTGATGCGCTTCATGATGGCCGATCTGGCCAACGAGGCCGAGGCGGCCGGTCGCACTTTCTTTCTGTCGAGCCAGGTGCATGCCCTGCCGTTCTACGAAAAGCTCGGCTTTTCGGTCTGCTCCGGCGTCTATATGGATGCAGGCATCCCGCACCGGGACATGCAGGCGCCGGTCATCCCGCCGGCTGGGGCCTGACCGGCCGGCCCAGGTCCGATTCACGCTTTTCCACCCAGTTGGCGCCGGGACCGAGCGCGGCGGCCTTGTCGTCGCCATTGTAGATCGCGCAGGTGTCGAGCGAGAGGCAGCCGCAGCCGATGCATCCGTCGAGCCGGTCGCGCAGGCGTTCGAGCTGCGCCATCCGTTCATCGATCGCGTCCCGGAAGCCGGTGCTGATCCGCGCCCAGTCGGCCTTGGTGGGCGGGCGGTCGCCGGGAAGCCGGTCCAGTTGGCCCCTGATCTCGGCCAGCGAGAAGCCCAGGCGCTGCGATATCGCGATGAACGACACTTTGCGGATTTCGGAGCGCGTGAAGCGGCGGTTGCCGCCTTCGCTGCGCAGCGCCGTGATCAGGCCCTCGTCGGCATAGTAGCGGATCGCGGAGACCGCGAGACCGGTGCGTGCGGCCACCTCGCCGATGGTCAGGAAAGGGCTCTTGCGCGGCAAACGATTTTCTCCTTGATCTCAAGTTCACTTGAGAAAGTATGACTCCCGGTGAGCCAATCATCAAGAAGGAGATCACCATGTCCGACGCCAATGTCGCCCGCCTCGAGCACGTCAATCTGACGGTTCCCGATGCCAAGGCCACGGCCGCCATGCTCTGCCGCCTGTTTGGCTGGCATGTGCGATGGGAGGGTCCGGCGCTGGGCAATGGCCACACTGTCCATGTCGGCAACCAGGTGAGCTATCTGGCCGTCTTCACGCCGCCGGCGGAGCCGAATGCCGCTTCGTTCGACAAGATGCGCACCGGGCATCTGAACCATGTCGGCGTCGTGGTGGACGATCTCGACGCAACGGAGGCGAGAGTGAAGGCCGAGGGCCACGAGCCTTACAGCCATGACGATTACGAGCCCGGGCGGCGCTTTTATTTCAAGGACGAGAACGGCATCGAGTTCGAAGTGGTCAGCTATGGACGCTGATCTGCCGGATCGCCTCGGCGGCGGCGATGCCGACGGAGACGGCCAGATTGAGCGAGCGGGCGCCTTCGGCCATCGTGATGGCCAGGCGTTCGTCCGCCACACTGTGTACGGTCTCCGGCACGCCCGCCGATTCCGACCCGAACAGCAGGATGTCATCGGATGTGAACCGGTGGGCGGTGTAGGGCGTGTCGGCCTTGGTCGTCAGCAGCACCAGCCGCAATCCTTGACGCCGTCGCCACTGTTCGAAGGCATCCCACGTCACGTGCCGGATCAGCGCCGCCATCTCCAGATAGTCCATGCCGGCGCGTTTCAATGCACGGTCGGACAGATCGAACCCGGCCGGTTCGATGATGTGGACGGCAAAGTCGAGGCACGCCGCGGTGCGCAGAATCGTGCCGGCATTGCCGGCAATGTCCGGCTGGTAGAGGGCGATGGAGAGGCGTTCGGGGCGCGGTGATGATGACAGCGTCATGTCGGTATGGGTGCCGGTTTGGTCGAGTGTGCGTTGCTTTAGGCGCCCCGTTGCGCTATGGCCAGACGCGTTGGTGCTCACCGAACAGGAGGCAGGCATGAAAATTATGATGTTTGTCAGCTCGAACATCCTGTTCGCGCCCCGGATCGGCCTGCCGCGTTTCTGCACGGCCGCGTCCGACTTCTAGCACCAGCGGTTCCGACACCTTCCATTCAAGACATCGCGTCGTGACCGCCGGTTTGGTTCCGCCAAACGGTTCACGACCATGATTCTGTCTGCAGCCCTTCGCGCGTCGCGCGCCCCTGATGAAACCGCGCCGGTCACGGTGCCGGTGCTGGCGCTCGCGTTTTGCGGCTCTACATCCTTACGCTTCGAGGCCAAAAATGTTTGCCTGGTTTGAAAATCGCATCAATCCGTTTCCGCCCGAGCGGCCCGTCCAACCGCCGGCGACGCTGTTCGCCTTTTGCTGGCATTACACCAGGGATATCTGGCCGTGGCTTGCGGTCACGTCCGTCCTGACGGCGCTGATCAGCATCCTGCAGGTTCTGATCTTCAGCTTTCTTGGCAACATCGTCGACTGGCTGACCGGCGCCAATCCGGAAACCTTCCTGGCCGATGAAGGCTGGTCGCTGTTCTGGATGGCCGCGATCATCGTGGTCGGCCTGCCGCTGACCGGCCTGTTCCACTCGCTGATCATGCACCAGACCATCTTCGGCAACTTCCCGATGGTGATCCGCTGGAAGGCGCACCGCTACATGCTGGGCCAGTCCTTCGGCTTCTATCAGGACGAGTTCGCCGGCCGCGTCGCCACCAAGGTGATGCAGGCGGCGCTCGGCGTGCGCGAATCGGTCACCAAGATCGTCGATATCTTCATCTATGTGGGCGTCTATTTCGGCGGTGCCGTCATTCTGGTGGCGACGCTTCAGGCGTGGCTGATGGTGCCGTTCCTGGTCTGGCTGGGCACCTACATTCTCCTGATGTGGCATTATCTGCCGAAGATGCGGGTCATCTCGGAACGGCAGTCCGATGCGCGCTCGACGATGACCGGCCGCGTCGTCGACAGCTACACCAACATCATGACGGTCAAGCTGTTCGCCCATGCGGGCCGCGAGGAAGGCTATGCGCGCGAGGCGATGGACGACTTCCTCAAGACCGTTCATCCGCAGATGCGGCTTGTCACGACGCTCAATGTCAGCCTCGACATCGCCAATGCGCTGCTGCTGTTCTCGGTGGCGGCGATCGGCATCTGGGGCTGGACGGCGGGCAACGCGACCGTCGGCGCGCTGGCGGTGGCCGTCGGCCTGGTGCTGCGGCTCGAAGGCATGTCCTACTGGGTGATGTGGGAACTGGCCGGCCTGTTCGAGAACATCGGCATGGCCGAGGACGGCATGCACACGATCGCCCGGCCGCAGGCGGTGACCGACACGGACAGTACCAAGACGTTGGTTGTCGAACGGGGCGAAATCGAGTTCGACCGCATCCGCTTCCATTACGGCAAGGAAGGCGGTGTGATCGACGATCTGTCGCTGACGGTCCGTCCGGGCGAAAAGGTCGGTTTGGTCGGCCGGTCCGGCGCCGGCAAGTCGACGCTGATGAATGTGCTGTTGCGGCTCTACGACCTGGAAGACGGGGTGATCCGTGTCGATGGGCAGGACATCGCCCAAGTGACGCAGGACAGCCTGCGCAGCCGGGTCGGTGTCGTCACGCAGGACACTTCGCTGCTGCATCGTTCGGTGCGCGACAACATCGCCTATGGCAACCCCGAGGCCACCGACGCGCAGATCATCGAGGCGGCCAAACGCGCCAATGCCCATGACTACATCATGGATCTGGTCGATCTTGAAGGCCGCACCGGCTATGACGCCCATGTCGGTGAGCGCGGCGTGAAACTGTCCGGCGGCCAGCGCCAGCGCATCGCCATCGCACGCGTGTTCCTCAAAAACGCGCCGATCCTGGCGCTGGACGAAGCGACGTCGGCGCTCGATTCGGAAGTGGAAGCTGCGATCCAGGACAATCTGAACGCGCTGATGGAAGGCAAGACCGTGATCGCCATCGCCCACCGCCTGTCGACGATCGCCAATCTCGACCGGCTCGTCGTGCTCGACAAGGGCGCGATCATCGAGGAGGGCAGCCATGACGAATTGGCCGCGGCAGGCGGGCTTTATGCCCAGCTCTGGTCGCGCCAGTCCGGCGGGTTCATCGGCGTCGACGCCAAGGCGGAGGCGGCGGAGTAGATGGCGCGTTACGGCAGCACCGGCCAGGACCCCGATCCGGCCTACCGGCGGACCGAACACCCGGTGTGGAACCGGGTGGAGCGGTTCATCGAACCGTTCGGGGACACCGACCGCGAGGTGCTGCCGCAGAACGCCTGGCAGTTCATCGCCTATTTCGCGCGGCAGGCACGCGGGCCGTTCATCGTGTTGCTCCTCGTCGGCGGTCTGGTCGGGGCGGTCGATGCGGCGCTTTACTGGGGCGTCGGCTGGCTGATCGACATTCTCGACAGCTCGACCCCGGCGACGCTTCTGGCCGATCATGGCTGGGAGCTGGCCGGCCTTCTGTCGCTGCTGCTGATCGTGCGGGCCTTGGTGATGGTCGGCGCCGCGCTGATCGAGCAGCAGGTGATCGTGCCGCGCTTTTACACCATGGTGCGCTGGCAGTCGTTCCGCCGGGTGATCGAGCAGCCCTATGCCTTCTTCCAGGACGATTTCGCCGGCCGCATCGCCACCAAGATCGCGCAGGCGGGCGAATCGGTCGGCGACTTCATCATCACCTCGCTGCAGTCGCTCTGGTCGTTCCTGACCTTCATCGCGCTGACGTTCATCGTCCTTTCAACGCTCGACTGGCGCATGGGCGTGGTCGTCGCCGTCTGGGGGCTCGGCTATGGCGCGGTGGTGCGTTACCTGCTGCCGCGGCTGCGGGCGGCGGGTAAGAACAACGCCAACGAACGCTCGGTCCTCAATGGCCGGCTGGTCGACATCTTCACCAACATTTTGACCGTCAAGCTCTTCGACACCGGGCGCCGGGAGCACGGCGACGTCAAGCAGGCGATGGGCAACTATCTGGGCGCGGTCACGCATCTGACGCGGATGATCACCCTGGTGCGCACCTCGGTCGCGGTGCTGAACGGGCTGATGATGAGCGCGGTCGCGGTGCTCGCCGTTTCGGGCTGGATGGCCGGCACGATCTCGACCGGCGCGATCGCGGCAACGATGGGTCTCGTTTTCCGGCTCAACCAGATGTCGGGCTGGATGATGTTCAACATCAACGGGCTGATCCGCGCCTTTTCGACCGTTCAGGACGCCATCGAGACGATTTCCGTCGAGCCGGTGATCCGTGACCGGCCCGATGCGCCGGACATGGCGCCCGTATCGGGCCATATCCGGTTCGAGGATGTCCGCTTCAATTACGGCAAGGGCGATATCGGCCTGTTCGACGGGCTCGATCTCGACATCAAGCCGGGCGAGAAGGTCGGCCTTGTCGGCCCGTCGGGTGCCGGCAAGTCCACCATCGTGTCGCTGATGCTGCGCCTGTTCGAACCGGAAACCGGCCGGATCGCGATCGACGGCACCGACATCGCGTCGGTCACGCAGACCTCGCTCCGGCGGCAGTTCGGCGTCGTCAGTCAGGAACCGTCGCTGCTGCACAGGTCGCTCAGGGACAACATCGCCTATGGCGCCGCCGATCCGACGCAGGCGATGATCGAGGCGGCGGCCAAGAAGGCCAAGGCCCATGATTTCATCCTCGACGCGCGCGATCCCAAGGGGCGGTCGGGCTATGACGCCCATGTCGGCGAGCGCGGCATCAAGCTGTCGGGCGGCCAGCGGCAACGGGTGGCGATTGCGCGGGTCATGCTCAAGGATGCGCCGATCCTGATCCTCGACGAGGCGACGTCGGCGCTCGATTCGGAGATCGAGGCGGCGATCCAGGACAATCTGGCGACGCTGATGGACGGCAAGACGGTAATCGCCATCGCCCACCGCCTGTCGACGATCGCCGCGATGGACCGGCTGGTCGTCGTCGACAATGGCCGTATCGTCCAGACCGGGCGGCACGACGAATTGCTGCGCGACAAGGGCGGTCTCTACGCCCGGATGTGGACGCGCCAGTCGGGCGGCTTCCTCAGCTTCGCCGAGGCTGCCGAATAGTGCGCGACACAGTGTCATCATGCCTTGGTCTGGGGTAGACAATGGCGGTGAGCCGGCATTATTAACGCGCCGGATTGCGCTCGGGGACGTGCATTATTCCTGAGTTTTTGACGAATATTTTTGGCAAGGAAAGGACGTCGCCGTGACAGACGCGACCCAGGAGCCGGAAGGCGAACTGCCCACCCGCCGGGATTTCATCTATGTGGCCACCGGGATGATGGGCGTTGTCGGCGCCGCTGCGGCTGCCTGGCCGTTCATCGACCAGATGCGCCCCGATGCGGCGGTTCGCGCCGCTGGCCTGCCGATCGAGGTCGATCTGAGCGCCATCGAGCCGGGCGGCACCATTGTCGTCACCTGGCGCTCCAAGCCCTATTTCATCCGGCAGCTGCTGGACGACGAGATCGCCGCCGCCGACACGCTCGGCGAGGGCGACATGAAGGAATACCAGCCGGCCGCCGAACGCATCGCCGGTCCTGACGGCGCCGAAACCCGCAACTGGGTGATCGTCTCGGCCACCTGTACCCATCTGGGCTGCGTGCCCAACATCGTCGACAACGCGCCGGAGGGCTGGTTCTGCCCGTGCCACGGCTCGGTGTTCGACATGGTCGGCCGCATCTTGCGCGGCCCGGCGGCGACCAACCTGCCGCTTCCGCCCTATGTTTTTGCCGATGAGTCGACCCTGATCGTCGGCTCCGACCAGGTCTAGGAGGCCGCCCGATGAGCAAACTCGAGCATCACGGCACCTACACGCCGACCAGCGGCGTCGGCAAATGGATCGATGCGCGCATGCCGCTGCCGCGGCTGATGTATGACAGCTTCGTGGCCTATCCGGTGCCGCGGAACCTCAATTATGCCTACACGTTCGGCGGCATCCTCTCGATCTTCCTTGTCATCCAGATCGTGACCGGCATCGTTCTTGCGATGCATTACGTGCCGGACGCGACCAAGGCGTTCGACAGCGTCGAGCACATCATGCGCGACGTGAACTCGGGCTGGCTGATGCGCTACATGCACCAGAATGGCGCCCACTTCTTCTTCCTCGCGGTCTATCTGCACATATTCCGCGGGCTCTATTACGGCTCCTACAAGGCGCCGCGCGAGCTTCTGTGGATCCTGGGCTGCATCATCTACCTGTTGATGATGGCCACCGCCTTCATGGGTTACGTCCTGCCCTGGGGCCAGATGTCCTTCTGGGGCGCCACGGTGATCACCGGCTTCTTCACCGCCTTCCCGGTCATCGGCGTTCCGATCCAGGAGCTGCTGCTCGGCGGGTTCGCGGTCGGCGATCCGACGCTGAACCGCTTCTTCTCGCTGCACTATCTGCTGCCGTTCATGATCGCCGGCGTCGTCATCCTGCACGTCTGGGCTCTGCATGTGACGGGGCAGACGAACCCGACCGGCATCGAGGTGAAGTCGAAGACAGACACGGTGCCGTTCACGCCGTACGCGACCATCAAGGACGCGTTCGCGCTGATCTTGTTTCTGGCGCTCTATGCCTATTTCGTCTTCTACATGCCGAACTTCCTGGGCCACGCCGACAACTACATCCCGGCCGATCCCATGGTGACGCCGGCGCACATCGTGCCCGAATGGTACTTCCTGCCGTTTTACGCGATCCTGCGCGCCATCACGTTCGACATCGGCCCGATCACGGCCAAGCTGGGCGGCGTCATCGCCATGTTCAGCGCGGTTCTGGTGCTGTTCGTCGTGCCTTGGCTCGATACGTCCAAGGTGCGCTCGGCGGTCTACCGTCCCTGGTACAAGCTGGCCTTCTGGCTGTTCGTGATCAACTCGGTGTTCCTGGGCTGGCTCGGCTCGCAGCCTGCGGAAGGCGTCTATGTGGCGCTCGCCCAGCTCTCGACGGCGATCTATTTCGGCTTCTTCCTGATCGTCATGCCGGTTCTGGGGCTGGTCGAAAAACCACGGCGGCTGCCCAATTCGATCACCGAGGCGGTGCTCGAACGATCGGCCAAGACCGGCGGCGGATCACCGCAACTGGGCGATGCGACAGCGTCCGCCGACAAGTCCTGACGGCCCGGCCTCGAACAGACGATGGAATCGATGATGAAAAACCTTGTTGTTAAACTCGGAGCCGCCGCCATCGCCGCAACGGTGATGGCGACCGGGGCGTGGGCTGCCAGCGCCTATCCCAAGAACAAGCCGCGCGAGCAGGACTGGTCGTTCGCCGGACCGTTCGGCATGTACGATCAGGCGCAGCTGCAGCGCGGCCTGAAGATCTATGCGGAGAACTGCTCGGCCTGCCACGCCCTCAGCCGCGTCAACTTCCGCAATCTGGCCGACCTTGGCTACTCGGATGAGCAGATCAAGGCGTTCGCGGCCAATTACGAGGTCGAGGACGGTCCCGACGATTTCGGAGACATGTTCTTCCGCCCGGCCACGGCGGCGGATGCGTTTCCCTCGCCGTTCCCTAACCAGGAAGCGGCACGCGCGGCCAATGGCGGCGCCTATCCGCCGGACCTGTCGCTGATCGCCAAGGCGCGGGCGCCGATCCGCGGCTTTCCCGCCTTCGTGATCGACCCGTTCCGCAACTATGCGGAAAACGGTCCCGACTACATCTATTCGCTTCTGACCGGCTACAAGGATGAGGTGCCCGAGGACGTCTCGGTGCCCGAGGGCCTGTGGTACAACCCCTATTTCGCGAGCGGTACGGCGCTTGCGATGGCGCCGCCACTGTTCGAAGGCATGCATGAGTTCGACGACGGCACCGAGGCCACCGTCTCGAACATGGCCAAGGACGTTGCCGCATTCCTGATGTGGACAGCCGAACCGCACATGGACGAGCGCAAGCAGCTCGGCTTCCGCGTGATGGTGTTCCTGCTGATCTTCGCGGCGCTCCTGTACCTGTCCAAGAAGCAGGTCTGGGCGCGCGTCGAGCACTGAGACGCGTCGGCACAGGGTGTGACATTTGAAAGGGCGCCTCCGGGCGCCCTTTTCCTTTGCCGTTTGGCTGGTGGCTGGCTATCAAAGGCGCGTTTGCTCTGTGCCGGGACCCGACGATGACGCTGCATGAAACGCTTGAGACCGCCATTCGCACGATTCCCGACTATCCCAAGCCGGGCATCATGTTCCGGGACATCACGACGCTTCTGGGCGACGCATCGGCGTTCCGCCGGTCGGTGGACGAACTCGTCCATCCCTATGCCGGCACCAAGATCGAAAAGATCGCCGGCGTCGAAGCGCGCGGCTTCATCCTCGGCGGGGCCATGTCGCACCAGCTTTCCGCCGGCTTCGTGCCGATCCGCAAGAAAGGCAAGCTGCCGCACGACACGGTCCGCATTGCCTACAGTCTCGAATATGGCGTCGACGAGATGGAGATGCACAGGGACGCCGTCAAGCCCGGCGACAAGGTGATCCTGGTCGACGATCTGATCGCCACCGGCGGCACCGCAGAGGGCGCCGTCAAGCTTCTCCAGCAGATGGGCGCGGACGTCGTTGCGGCCTGTTTCGTGATCGATCTGCCCGATCTGGGCGGCCGCGCCAAGATCGAGGCGCTGGGCGTTCCGGTGCGCACGCTGATCGAATTCGAGGGCGACTGAACCCGTGTCGCCACGCGACATCGCGCTGGCCGTTTTCGTCGTCTCCATGTGGGGGCTGGGGTTCACCGTCCTCAAGCCCACGATGGCGCAGTTCCCGCCGATCCTGATCATGGCGGTCAGCTTCACGGCCACCGCGCTGCTGTTGATGGCCTTTGAGCGGCGAAGGCCGGCCACCGGGCATCTGGCGGCGGCCTGCATCGCGCTTTTCGCTGTTTCGGGACAGGCCGCGCTGATCTTCACGGCACTGTCCGGCCTCGAAGCCTCCACGGGCGTGATCATAGCCCAGTTCCAGGTGCCGCTGGCGGTGCTGTGGGCATGGCTGCTGCGCACCGAGCCGTTCCAGCCCTCCAAGCTTGTCGCGTTCGTGATCGCCCTTTGCGGCGTGATGATCATTGCCGGCCTTCCCGCGGACCGTCCGGCGCCAGGCTTCGTTGCGCTGATGATCGCCGGCGGGGCGGTCTGGGGGTTGGGCCAGGCCCTGATCGCCAAGCTCGGCCGCGACGATGGCGCGGTCCTGCTCAAGCGTGTGGCCCTGCACGGCGCGGCACAGCTCATCCTGTTCACCCTTCTTTTCGAGGACGGCCAGTGGACCGCGCTGACCACGGGCTCGCCCGCCGCCTGGGCCGGCCTGGCATTCATCGCGCTGGTTGCCTTTGCTCTGGCCTATGTGATCTGGTTCGACCTGATGCGCCGCAATCCGGTGTCGCAGGTGACACCCTTCGTCATGCTGATGCCGGCGGTTTCGGTGGTGGCGAGTATCGTGTTCCTGGGCGAACGGCCCGGTTTCGCCGTCTTTGCCGGCGGAGCGCTGATTTTGTCGGGCCTCGCCCTGTCGTCGGGTGTGGTCCGCATAACAGGCGAAGGAGCAACCTCCGATGGCCGTTGACTGGCTCAAGGGAACCGTACTCGAAACCGCCTTCGATGCGCCGACCATGGAGGCCTTGGGCCGGCTGACGCCCGGGTTGGTGCCCAAGGGCACGATCTTGTTCCGGCCCGGCGAAGCGCCCGGCGGCTTTGCCCTGGTCCTGTCCGGCCGGATCAACGTCTATCTCAACAGCCGGACAGGCCGCGAGCTGCGCCTTTATTCCATCGAGCCGGGAGAGACCTGCCTGATGACGACACTGGCGCTGCTTGGCGCCCAGCCCTATTCGGGCGAGGCGATTGCCGACACCGATGTCGTCGCCGCGATTGTGCCGTTCAAGGCCTTTCGCGAGCTGATGGACGGGTCCGACCGGTTCCGGCAGTTCGTCTTTCGCGCTTTTGCCGAGCGGATCGGCGAGATGACGGCGCTGTTGGAGATGGTGGCCTTCCAGAAGATCGAAATCCGGCTGGCACGCTGGCTGCTCGACAATGCCGATGATGGCGGCAGGGCCGCGGCATCCCACGCGGAGATCGCGACGGCGATCGGGAGCGCCCGCGAGGTCGTGTCCCGCCATGTCGAGAAGCTGTCCGACGAGGGCATCGTGGAAGGCGGGCGCAAGGAGATCCTGATCCGCGACCGCGCACGGCTGGCGGCGATCGCGGGTACATGACCGGCCGCATCGCTTCTTGGTGACATGGTCACAGACATTCGTCGGCGTTTCCGTGTATCCTCGATCTTCAGGACCGGAATGATCCGGTCAATGACATTGGAGGCAAAGATGTTTGACGTAAATGTTGGCAGCACCGACCGCATGATCCGCATTGTGGCGGGTGCCGTTCTTTTGGCCCTGTTCTTCTTCGTCGAACTGGGTGCATGGGGCTGGATTGTCGCGCTGGTCGGCGTCGTGATGCTGGCGACGGGCATCATGTCGCGGTGCGCGCTCTATTCACTGCTCGGCATCAACACGCGCGGCGACAAGGCGGCGTGACGCGGTTGTGGACGATTGCAGGGCCCGGCGGCGGCGCCTTGAGCGCAGCTCAGACGTTGAACTTGAACAGCATCACGTCGCCATCCTGCACCACATAGTCCTTGCCCTCGTCGCGCGCCTTGCCGGCTTCCTTGGCCGCGTTTTCCCCGCCAAGGCCGACATAGTCGTCGAAGGCGATGGTTTGGGCGCGGATGAAGCCCTTTTCGAAATCGGTGTGGATCTCGCCGGCGGCCTGCGGCGCGCGCGACCCCTTCCTGACCGTCCAGGCGCGCGATTCCTTCGGGCCGGCGGTGAAGAAGGTGATCAGGTCGAGCAGGTCGTAGCCCTCGCGGATCAGCCGGTCGAGACCGGCTTCCTCAAGGCCGAGCGTGTCGAGAAACTCGCGCGCCTCGTCCGCATCCAGCTGCGCGATTTCCGCCTCGATCGCCGCGGAGATGGTGACGGTGGACGCACCCTGTTCGGCGGCCATGGCGGCGACGGCCTCGGCATGCGCGTTGCCGGTCGCGGCCTCGTCCTCGGCGACGTTGCAGACGTAAAGGACGGGTTTGGAGGTCAGAAGGTTCAGCCCCTTGAGGATGGCGAGATCTTCGGCGGCGATGTCATCGAGCAAAAGCCGCACGGGCTTTGAATCCTGCAGCAGCGCCAGCGCCTGTTCCATCATCGGCAACACGGTGAGCGCCTCCTTGTCCTTGCCGGTCGCCTTCTTGCGCACCCCGGCGATGCGGCGTTCGAGGCTCTCAAGGTCCGACAGCATCAGTTCGGTCTCGACCGTCTCGGCGTCGGCGACCGGATCGATGCGGCCCTCGACATGGGTGACGTCGTCGTCCTCGAAGCAGCGCAGCACATGGACGATCGCGTCCACCTCGCGAATGTTGGCGAGGAACTGGTTGCCGAGCCCTTCGCCCTTGGACGCACCGCGCACCAGGCCGGCAATGTCGACAAAGGAAATGCGCGTCGGCACGATTTCCTTCGACCGGGCGATCTGCGCGATCTGCGCCAGGCGCGGGTCGGGCACGGCCACTTCGCCGGTGTTGGGCTCGATGGTGCAGAACGGATAGTTGGCCGCCTGCGCGGCGGCGGTCTTGGTCAGCGCATTGAAGAGGGTCGACTTGCCGACATTGGGCAGGCCGACAATGCCGCATTTGAAACCCATGGGGATTGGTCCTTCGCATCTGTCGCCCGGCTTTTCGGGCAAGCGGGGTGAGGGGTCAAGGGGTGCGGGACGTGCGATGTACAAGCCGACCCACCTCCCCCTTGAGGGGAGGTCGGCGAGTGGCGAGTGTAAACGAGACAGAGCCGGGTGGGGGTCGTGGCTCACCTCGCGCTTATTTGCCACCCCCACCCGCTCTGGCCCGGCTTCGCTGGACCAATCGCCGTTCGCAGGCTCACCCCCTCAAGGGGGAGGCGGGCGTGCATGATCGACGCCGCACTTTCTTTCGAAGTCGAGAGCTTGCTGCCGAAACAGAACAACGGGCGGTTTGGAGAGCCGCGATCCGTAGTTTGTATATGCGGTCGCCAAACCGCCCGTCCGGTGGGCTTGCGGTGATCGTCATGTGCGGCGCCGGCGCGAGGCTCGCGCCCTGCCGTGACCTTTGGACCGGTTCCATCCGCCGCAGACCCGCGACGCGATCAAACCATCCTTTGGCCCCGTCCGGTCCTGACCGCCGGCCGGGTCCGGCCGGTGACAGGCGCGGACGGACACCGCACATCTTCATTCCGCACCGGCTTGGGGGCTCATCGCCCAGGTGAGGCTACCATGTGTGACCCCGGCCCTCCGCTTGCGCTTCGGGCGTTCGTCGTTCCGAAAGCCAAATCGTTGGCTTCCGGCCGACCAAGGGTCGACGACTCCTCACCCAACCGGTCCACCGCCGCGCCCGCCGAAGGTGGTGGCCATCCGACGTTCCGAAGGGCGCGGTGGAGGGAGTATGGGTGAGGGTGGGGGCCGTTGGATAAGTTTTTCGCTGAATGGCGGCTTTGAGCCTATCTTGCACATTCGTCAGGGTGCGGCGAACGACCGGTTTCAGTCACCGTTCGCCGCCGGGACCGGCAACGGTGCGGGCTTGTGGACGGCCACCCCGATCATGACGAGGACCACGCCCAGGACATCCACGGCGCTCGGAATCTGACGAAGGACGATGACGCCGATGATTGTGGCGGTCGCAGGAAGAAGAGCGAGCAGGAACGCGAAGCTGGCGCGAGGCAGACGGGCCATCGCGAGTTGATCGCAGACATAGGGGATGACTGAAGAACAGATGCCTACGGCAATCCCCGCCAGAACCAGAAGTGGCGCACCGAAGGCGTCGAGAGCTTGCAGGAAGCCGATGGGCATCACGAAGATGAATGCCGCTGTCATGGCAGCGCCGAGACGCTCCACACCGCCCGAGGCACCACCTTCGGAAATCTTGTGGCCAAGGATGATGTAGAGGACGAACAGGGACCCGTTCAGCACCGCCCAGAACAGCCCCAGAAGGTCAGACGTTAGGGCAGGTCCATCGGCAGCCAAGAGCGACGGCACGTCGATAAGGAGGGCCACACCGATGATGGCGAAGGCGAAGGCCAGATAGTTGCGCCCGGTGCGGAGGCCCCACAGGGCAATCCCGATGGTGCCGACGAACTCGATGGCGGCGACCAGCGAGATCGGCAGCCGGTCGAGCGCCAAGTAGAAGGAACTGTTCATCACGGCAAGACAGCCCCCAAGCGCGAGTAGAAGCAGGCGCTCGCGGGGAGACGATTCCTTGAACGTGCGCCAGGGCTTCGTGATCGGTGCGAAAACCAGTGCGGCTGACGCGATGCGGAACCAGGCAACGCCAAGCACACCAACGACCGGAAAGAGCAGAACCGCGAAAGCCGGGCCAAGATAGTGGAAAACGGCCGAGACGCCGAACCATGCGTGAGGGGGAACGGCCTCGGACATGCGCGACATGGCTCCGGGGGCGTTTGCGGGGGCGGGGTTTGCGGGGGCTTGATCTGTCATGCATCTATAATGCAAGGTAGAAACAGATTATGATATGGAGATTGGCTATGTCGCCAACCGAATTGCAATCAAGAAAGAAGGAAAAGGCATCTGAAAACCTTCGATCCGAAGAGGCCGGTCTCGACAGCATCGACGCCGCGATTCTGCGCGAGCTTTGCGCGGATGCCCGCATTCCCCGTGCCGAATTGTCCCGCCGCGTTGGTTTGTCCGCCCCAAGCGTGGCGGACCGCGTGCGGCGTCTTGAGGATGTGGGCATCATCACAGGCTACGGCGCGCGCATTGACCCGGCTCGCCTTGGCTACGGCTTGACGATCCTGATACGCGCGCGCCCGCTACCCGGCGAGATGAAGAACATGATCGAGGCGATCCAGAAGACGCCGCAGATTGTCGCTTGTGATCGTGTGTCCGGCGAGGATTGCTTCGTTGCGCGGGCGCATGTCCGCGATGTCGCCGAGATGGAGGCCGTGATCGACCGGATCGTGCCTTTCGGCGCGACAAACTCGTCTATCGTTCAGTCGTCACCGGTCGAAGAGCGGTTGGTCGAACTTTAGGTCTTGGACTGAAAGCGGACCTCTATCAAATAGCAGGTTTGTCCGCAGAGCTGCCATCCGCCGCGCCTACTTCCCCAACAGCTTCTTGAGCATCTCCGCCATCGGCCCGGTCGGCTTGGCGTCCGGCGTTGATTGCCGCGCCTGGCGGATGTGGCTCTGGGGTTTGGGTGCGGGCTTGGGCGGTGATTTGCCCGACTGATCCTTGGCGGAGGGCGCCTTTGGGGCGGGGGCGCCGACCGCGCCTTTCGCCTTGTCGCCGACGGCCAGCGCCAGCCTGTTCATGAAGCCCGATTCGTTGCCGGCGACGAGCAGGTCGACATTGTCGGCGAGCGCGTCGAGCAGCGGCTCCAGCCATTGCTGGTCGGCCTTGGCGAAATCGCCCAATACATGGGCCTGCACCCGGGCCTTGTCGCCCGGATGGCCGATGCCCAGGCGCACGCGCCGATAATCCTTGCCGCAATGGGCATCGAGCGACTTGATGCCATTGTGGCCGCCCGAGCCGCCGCCGCGCTTGATGCGCACCTTGCCGGGCGCCAGGTCGAGTTCATCGTAAAGGACGGTGAGGTCCTCCGGGCCGAGCTTGTAGAAGCGCATCGCCTCGCCGACCGCCTGGCCGGAGAGGTTCATGAAGGTCTGCGGCTTGATGACCAGCACTTTTTCGGTGCCGATGCGGCCTTCGGCGATCTCGGCGTTCCACTTGTTCTGCCAGGGGCCGAACGAAGAATGGCGGCGAACGATCGCGTCCGCCGCCATGAAGCCGATATTGTGCCGGTTCTCTGCGTAGCGGGGGCCGGGATTGCCAAGACCTGCGATGATCTGCATGCCGGCCGCTCCGCATGTCCGGACCAGGGCTTACTCCTCGCCCTTGTCCTCTTCGCCTTCGGCCTTCTGCTCGGTGGCTTCCACCTCGTCGGGCGCCACTTCGGCCTCGGCCTCATCATCATCCTGAACGCCGCCGCCGGGGGCCGCGATCGTCGCGATCGTGAAGTCACGGTCGGTGATGGTCGGCTCGACGCCCTTGGGCAGCGTGATCGACGAAATCTTCAGCGCGTCGCCCACCTCGGCGGTGGCCAGATCCAGCGTGAACGCCTCGGGGATGGAGTCGGCCGGGCAGTTCACCTCGACATCGTGGCGCACGATGTTCAGAACGCCGCCCTGCTTGATGCCCGGGCAGATGTCCTCGTTCTCGAAGTGCACCGGAATGTTGACCGTCACGGTCGTCTTGGCCGAGATGCGCAGGAAGTCGACATGCAGCACGACATCCTTGACCGGATCGAGCTGGTAGTCCTTGGCGAGCACCTTGTGCCTGGTGCCGTCGACATCGATTTCGCCGACCGTGGTCATGAAACCGCCGGCCTGCATATGCATGAAGACGTCCTTGCGCGGCAGGGTTACCGTCATGGGGGGCTTGCTGTCGCCGTAGATCACGGCTGGAATTTTGCCTTGGCGCCGAATGGCCCGGGCGGACCCCTTACCGACCCGGTCGCGCGCCTCGGCCGTGAGCACGTAGCTGTCGCTCATGGCATTGTCCTTTCGAGGGCATAGGAGAGGTGGAGCATCGCTCCGGCCGCTGCGCGGCCCGCCGCGCTGCCTCCAAGGGTGTCCGCGCGGGTGGCGGTGCCATAACGGAAAAGGCCCGCGCGCGCAAGCGCCGGCGGCCGGTGCCCTTCACGTCTGAACACAAGCCGGTGACCGGCGCTACCGGGACCGCCGGGGCGCGGCTAGTCTGGCGTTCCGTTCCGGAGCCGACCATGCCGCGTTTCATCACCCTCGTTTCCGTTTCGCTGATTGTCGTTCTTGGCCTGACGCTGCTGCCCGCCCATGCGGACGACCCGATGGATGCGCCAGTCTTCCATGAACCCGTGTCGGAGGACGATGCCGCCCATGCCGAACTGATCCGCACGGCCGTCTTCGGCTGGAAGGCGGAACGGCATGCCGCGCTCGAAGCTCTGGTCGAACGCGACGCAAAGGACGCAATCGCGGCGCTGATCGTCGGCATGCGCCATGTGGTGATCGACGACGAGGTGCGGATCGCGCTCACGCAGCTGGCCGGCGAGCCGATCAACAATTGGCGCGATGCGATGCTCTGGCAGGAGCGCAATCCGCAGGTCAGGGCCCATCCGGTGGCGCGCGAGATCCGGCTGCGCGTCTTCATGCGCCGCGACGCCCGTTTCATGCGCTTTCTCGGCGGTGAGCGGTCGATGCCGGACAAGATGCGCATCCGGCTCGACGAGATCGTCTGGGGCGGCGTGATGATGGGCGACATTCCGACGCTGGACGATCCGATCATGTGGCTGCCGGAGAACGCCACCTTCATGGCCGACGGCAATCTGGTTTTCGGCGTGTCGATCAATGGTGACACGCGGGCCTATCCTCTGCGCATCCTCGCCTGGCACGAAATGGCCAATGCGATCATCGGCGGTGTGCCGGTCTCGCTGGCCTTCTGCACGCTGTGCGGCGCAGGCATATTGTACGAGACCGATGTCGACGGGTTCGACGAGCCCTTCACCTTCGGCACGTCGGGCCTTCTCTACCGGTCCAACAAGCTGATGTACGACCGGCAGACCGACAGCCTGTGGAACCAGTTTTCCGGCGAGCCGGTCACCGGGCCAGTCGCCTTCTCGGGGCTGCGGCTGAAGGTGCGGCCGATCGTGCTGACCACATGGGGCGAATGGCTCGCCAGACATCCGGACACGACGGTCCTGTCGCCGAACACGGGCCATCTGCGCGACTATGGCGAGGGCGCGGCCTATGCGGACTATTTCGCCAGCCCCGACCTCATGTTTCCCGTCAATGTGCGCGACGAGAGCGTGGTTGCGCGCAAGGACCGGGTGTTCGGCGTGCGCGATGTCGGCATCCAGAAGGCCTGGCCGATCGCCGCCTTCGCCGCCGAGCCGGTGATCAACGACGCGATCGGCGACCGGGCGCTGGTACTGATCGGCGATGCCGATGTCGGCACCGTGCGGGCCTATGAGCGCGGCGACCGGGAATTTGAACAGGGCGCGTCGACCGATACGCTAACGCGCGACGGCGAACCCTGGCGGATCACCGAGACCGCGCTTGTCGGCCCCGACGGTACGCGGCTCGACCGTGTGGCCGGGCACATGGCCTACTGGTTCGCCTGGGATTCCTATTTCGGCGTGACGAGCGACTTGTATCGGCCGCTTCCGGTGCAATGAGCAGTGGTTGGCCCACCCCATTGACAACAATTGTTGTCGCCGTTGGCGTTTGCAGCTAGTGTGCCGCCAACGTTGGAGAGCATAATGCCGCGATTGTCGATCGAACTCGATCAACGCCAGCATCAGCAACTGAAGGCCATGGCGGCCCTGAAGGGGCAGTCAATCAAGGACTATGTCCTTTCGCGCGCGCTTGTGGATATGCCGGATGCCGAGACAATGACGGACGAGGAGGCACTCGGCGCGCTCAAGCAGCTTCTTGCGCCCCGAATCGCGGAAGCGGATGCCGGAGAGGCCGTCGGCGTGACGCTTTCCGATGTCAAAAGCCGGGCCAAGGCGCGCCGTAGAGCCTGACATGGCAGGCTATCTCTTCACGCCCGGCGCACGTGAAGATTTGGCGGACATCTGGTTGTACACGGAAGAAACCTGGGGCGAAGACCAAGCCGACCGGTATGTCGAGGCATTGTTTGATTGCAGTGCCAGGATTTCTGCCGGGACTGCGCCGGGCCGGGTTGTGCCTGGCGCTGAGGGGTTCATTCCCATCGATGCCAGCACCATGTCATCTTCTTCTTGAGAGGCGATGATGAGGCCATCATCATCGCACTGTTTCACGAGCGGATGGACCTGATGCGTCGTTTGGCGGGCCGGCTCTAGCGGGTCAGGTTCGCCGTTACCGGTCGGCGTCATCGCTACCGGAAGTCGCTGCTCACATCGCCCCAGAAGCAGCGCGGGTAGAACGGGAAGGTGTCGGTGGCGAAATAGACATACCGGCCATCCAGCGTGCCGCCATTGCACTCATCGAGATTGCCGGCGCCGGCATATTCCCAGTCTTCCACATAGGTGCCGTCGTGGCGCCCGCCCGGGCCGCCCTGCCGGGTGCCCGACTTCAGCGTCCAGCCGGATTGCGCGGCGGAGCCGACATAGTGGATCTCGTGGCCGTCGGCGGCATAGCCGATATGGGTGCCGGAGACCGAGGCGACCAGGCCTTCGGGCTTGCCGTGATAGTGATAGATTCCGCGATTGTCGACATGGGCGTTGTGCTGGTCCATGCCGAGCAACTCCGCGGCGCCCATGCCCTCGAGGTTCCAGCCCGAAGACCGGTCGCGCGAGAAGCCGCGCGGCGAGGACGGATCGTAATAGTCCGCCGTTTCGGGCCGGAACAGGATGCCGTTGAGCCCGATGCCGACCGGCCCGCGGGTAATGTCGGTCTTGCGGCTGCCCTTGACCGGATTGGCGCTGACGCAATAGCGCAGCCGCTGTTCGGAGATGGAATGCGGGTTGCCGCGATTGGGGAATGTGCCGGTCGCATGGTTCGGCAGTCCGTTCGAGGTGATGCAGATCTGGTCGCCGGTCTGTTCGATGGAGACATGATTGTCATGGGCAAGCGCCGTTGCAGCGGTTGCCGATGCAGCGATGACGGCCATTGTGGTGATGCAAAATTTCTTCATGGCGAAATCCTTTTGCGAAAGGCATCATCCCAAGAAAAGCATGGCGGCAGTGGCGCCGAGGTGCAAGTTAAGCTTCGGTCATGTCGGATCTGTTGCAGGAGGCGGCGATGAAGACTGTGCTGATCACGGGAGCCAACCGCGGGCTGGGGCTGGAGGCGGCGCACCAGCTTGGCGAGAAGGGTTTTCACGTGTTCGCCGGCGTTCGCAATCCGGAAGCGGGCCGGCGCGCCGAGGCTTTGTTGCGCGGTGCCGGCATCGCCGCCGATTTCGTCGAACTGGACATGCGCGCGCCCGAAACGATCGAGGCGGCCGCCGATACCATCTGGCATTCGGCCGGCCAACTCGATGTCCTGATCAACAATGCGGCGGTCCATTACGACACGCACCAGCGCGTCGGGGCGCCGGACTTCGCCATCGTCGAGGAGGCGCTGGCGGTCAACACGGTCGGCGCCTGGCGGATGGCGGTGGCGGCGCTGCCGCTGCTCAGGCGCTCGGAGGCGCCGCGCATCGTCAACGTGTCCTCGGAATCGGGGGCCTGGTCGTCGATGACCGGGACGACGCCGGCCTATTCATTGTCGAAGCTGGGCCTGAACGGCCTGACGCGCATGATGGCCAGCGAGTTCCGGCGCGACGGCATCCTGGTCAACGCGGTCTGTCCGGGGTGGACGGCGACCGACATGGGCGGCGGCGGGCGCCCGGTGCCCGACGGCGCGCGCGGCATCGTCTGGGCGGCGACGCTGCCCGATGACGGGCCGACGGGGGGCTTTTTCCGCGACGGCAAGCCGATCGACTGGTGATTGACGGCTGACATCTGTTTGTCACATGAGCCGGGCACAGCACGCGCGCCGGACCCGCAATGACAGACATCTCCAACCCCCATGCCCCGCTCGACGTGCCGCCGGCCGAGGCGGCCCGCGCCTTTGCCCGGATCGGACTGTTGTCGTTCGGCGGGCCGGCGGCGCAGATCGCGGTGATGCATCGCATCCTTGTCGAGGAAAAGGGCTGGCTGACCGAAAAGCAGTTCCTGCACGCGCTCAATTTCTGCATGCTGCTGCCCGGGCCCGAGGCGATGCAGCTTGCCACCTATGCGGGCTGGCTGATGCATGGCGTTCGCGGCGGTCTGATCGCGGGTCTGTTGTTCATCGCGCCGGGACTTGTGATGATGCTGGGGCTGTCGGCAGTGTTCGTCGTCGCCGGCGACGTCCCGGTGGTGGCCGGGCTTTTGTACGGGCTGAAGGCAGCGGTTCTCGCCGTCGTCGTCCAGGCACTGATCAAGGTGTCGGGGCGGGCGCTCGGCTCGGCGGCGATGATCGTCATCGCGATTGCGGCGTTCGTCGGCATCGCGCTGCTGCGGCTGCCGTTCCCGCTGATCATCGCGCTGGCCGCGCTGACCGGCGCTGTGCTGCACATGGCCGCGCCGCATCTTCTGCCCGCCGCAAAGGGCAGCGATGAAGCGCACGCATCAAGCATCACCGTGCGCGGACAGGACCATGGCGCAGTGGCCCGCACCACCGTGCTGTGGCTGGCGATATGGCTGGTGCCGCTCGCCGCGCTGCTGGTGCTTCTCGGGCGGGGCGACGTGTTTGCCGATGCGGCGCTGTTCTTCTCGCAGACCGCCATCGTCACCTTTGGCGGGGCTTATGCGGTGCTCGCCTATGTCGGCCAGCAGGCGGTCGACCTCCATGGCTGGCTGACGCCCGGCGAGATGCTGGCGGGACTGGGCCTTGCCGAAACCACGCTCGGACCGCTGGTTCTGGTGCTGGTCTTTGTCGGCTTTGTCGGCGGCGCGTCGCTCGGAGGCATGGAGCCGCTTGTCGGCGGATTGCTGGGCGGGCTGGTCGCCGCCTTCTTCACCTTCGTGCCCTGCTTCTTGTGGATCTTCGCCGGCGCGCCCTATGTCGAGGCGCTGCGCAATGTGCGCTGGCTGGCCGCGTCGCTCGCGGCGATCACGGCGGCCGTCGTCGGCGTCATCGCCAATCTGGCGGTCTGGTTCGGCCTCAATGTGCTGTTCGGCGCGTTCGAAAATGTCCGCACGGGACCGTTCTTCGTGCCGGACATCGACTGGGCCGGCTTCGACCGGGTGGCCGCGGCGATCGGGATCGCGGCGGCGGTCGCGCTGATCCGCTTCAAGCTTGGCCTGTTTGCCGTCCTCGGCGCGGCGGCGGTGGCCGGCGTCTTGGCGACGATGATGGTCTGATCAGTCGAACAGGCTGGACACCGATTGCTCGTGCGCGGTGCGGGCGATGGCTTCGCCGATAAGGTCGGTGATCGACATGACACGGATCTTCTTGGCCGCGTTGACCTCGGGGGTCGGCTGGATGGAATCGGTGGTGACCAGTTCGGTCAGCGCCGACGCCTCGATCCGCGCGACGGCTCCGCCCGACAGGACGCCATGGGTGATATAGGCGGTCACGCTCTTGGCGCCCTTGGAAAGAATGGCGTCGGCGGCGTTGCACAGCGTGCCGCCGGAATCGACGATGTCGTCGATCAGGAAACAGTCCTTGCCGGTCACGTCGCCGATCACGTTCATCACCTCGGATTCGCCGGGCCGCTCGCGCCGCTTGTCGACGATGGCGAGAAGCGAATCGTCGAGCCGCTTGGCGAGCGCGCGCGCCCGCACCACGCCGCCGACATCGGGCGAGACCACCATGACCGACGACATGTCCTTGTGGTGCATGCGAATGTCGCGCGCCATCACCGGCACGGCGTAGAGATTGTCGGTCGGAATATCGAAGAAGCCCTGGATCTGGCCGGCGTGCAGGTCGAGCGTCAGAACGCGGTTGGCGCCGGCCTCGGTGATCAGGTTGGCAACCAGCTTGGCCGAGATCGGGGTGCGTCCCTGTGCCCGCCGGTCCTGCCGGGCATAGCCGAAATAGGGCAGCACCGCCGTGACCCGCCGCGCCGACGATCGCCGGAACGCGTCGATCATGATCAGCATTTCCATCAGGTGATCGTTGGCCGGACGCGAGGTCGACTGCAGGATGAAGACATCCTCGCCGCGCACATTCTCCTGCAGCTCGACGAAGATCTCGTCATCGGCGAAACGGCGCACATTGGCGCGCCCGACGCTCATGCCGAGATATTTGGCGACCGAATCGGCCAATTGCCGGTTGGAATTGCCAGCAAAGAGTTTCATGGGCCGCCCCGCGTTCGCCGTATCGGTTGGCCCGCCTTTTAGCGGTCACGGGGGCTATTGCAAGCTGTCATCAATGTTTCACACGGCGCAATTGCCGCAGGCGCCGAAACCGGCAACGCAAACGCCGTTCAGGCGGCCCGTCCGCGCCAGGCATTGTAGTCCGACAGCATCGTGTCGGCGATGCGCTCCATCGCCGATGCGGGCACGGCCTGCCACGGATCGGCATTGGTGCCTGGCACCCGTTCCTGGCCCTGGATGCGGTGGACGCGCTGGCCCGACGGGGTGAACACGTCCCAGACATGGATCACCGTCGTCTGCCCGTTTTCGGACAGGGCGGAGAAGTAGCCGCGAATTTCGTGATCGACGCCCGAGGACGCCGACGGCAGGATGCTGATGTTGTTCCGGGCGCCCGATGCCGACAGGCGGCGCGACAGGGCGGCGACGCGGTCCACCGGCGCGCCGACGATCGGCGCAAAGTGCACGCGCGCGGCGTTGGCCGCAAAGGCCTGCGGCGCGGCGGCAGTCTCGGAGCCGGAGATCAGCGCTTCACCGGTGGTCGTGGCCGCGTTCGGATCGACGGCGACCGCGGCGCCGGGCGTGCTCTCGACACTGAGCGCGTTTTCGACGGTGTTGGAGCCATCGTCGGGCGTCGTGCAGGCGGCTGCGGCAAGTGTCAGTACAAGAAGGGTCGCCAAAGCGGCCAGGCGGGCTGGCGCATTTCGACCGGTCGCAACGGTGCGCTGTGTCTGCATGGACCTTTCACCCTTTGTTACAGAGCCTTTACCTCATGCGACGGTCAAATCAAGGCCCAGCCGCGACAGCGGCTCGGGCGCCCCTTCGGTGGTCAGATAGGTGCGGCCCAGCGTCATGGCGGTGCCGCTGTCGGAATCCATGATGATCATGTGCGCGAAAAGCGTCATGTTTTCGGCCACCGTTTCAGGGTTCCCCGCATAGAACATCGGCCGGTCCATCCAGCACGGCGTGAAGTGGGCGCCCAGCGAATAGCCGCAGGCGTTCAGCCGGTGGCGGGTCATGCCGGCATCCTCGAGCGCATGGGCATGGGCGTCGAACACGTCGCCGAACGTGCTGCCTGGGCGCATCGCGCCCTCGACGGCCTCGAGCGCAGCGGACGCGGCGGCGTGCATCTCGACATGGCGGTCGGTGGGCTTGCCGATGATCACCGTGCGCATCAGCGCGGCATGGTAGCGGCGCCAGGCGCCGGCCCACTCCAGGGTCAGTTGGTCGTTTTCGTCGAGCGTGCGCCGGCCGGACTTGTAGCGGCACAACAGCGCGTCGCGGCCGGAGCCGATGATGAACTCGTTGCCCGGATAGTCGCCGCCCTTGGCAAGGATATGCCCCTGCAACGCGGCCAGGATCGCCGCCTCGTCGGCGCCCGCGCGCACCTTCTTCATCGCCGCGTCGAAAGCGTCGTCGGCCAGTTCGGCGGCCTTGCGTACGCAGGCGATCTCGGCGGCGCTCTTGACCGCGCGAAGACGGGACACCAGGCGCGAGGCGTCGCGCATGTCGGCAAAGCTTGCCAACTGGTCGTCCAGCAGCCGGCCGTAATGGGCGTTCAGCCCGGCGCTGTCATATTCGACGCCGATACGGGCGCCGACCAGATCGCGGTCGGCGAGAAGCTCCTTGAGATCCTTGGCCGGGTTGGCATGGCTGCGATCCTCCCAGACGACGATCGTCTCCACATTGGAGGTGTGGCGCGCCTGCCGCAGGTCGGCCGAGCGGGTCAGAAGCGCCACATCGCCGTTCTTTTCGACGATCATGCACTGGAAGAAGCAAAAACCGAACGTGTCGTAGCCGGTCAGCCAGTACATGCTCTCCTGGGCGAAGAGCAGCATCGCGTCGAGCTTGTCCTCGGCCATGGCAGCCAGAAGACGCCCTTTTCGCGCGGCGAACTCGTCATCGTCGAAATGCAGGGCCATCGGCACTCTCCTCGGTGGTGGGCGTCAGACGATCATGATGGCCGACATCTGCCGGCCATAATCGGATTCGCCGCGATGGGTGGTGCGGCGGTAGGAGAAAAAGCGTGCCTCGTCGGCATAGGTGCATTCGCCGGTGGCCGAGGCGGTGACGCCGGCCCCCTGAAGCCGGGCAACGCAATAGCCGGCAAGGTCGAACAGATGATGGCCCGGTCGGCCGCTTGGCCGGAACCAGCCGGCATTGTCCGGATGGGCGGTCATGAAGCGCTCGGCGAACTCCGGCCCGACCTCATAGTTGGGCTGGCTGATCGACGGGCCGACGATGGCGGCTATGTTGCCCCTTTCGGCGCCCAGGGCGACCATCGCATCGACGGTATTTTCAAGAACGCCGGTCAGCGCGCCCTTCCAGCCGGCATGGGCGGCGCCGACGACCGGCGCGTCCGGGTCGGCGAACAGGACCGGCGCGCAATCGGCGGTCAAAACGCCGATCGGAATGCCGGGCGTTGCGGTGACCAGCGCATCGGCCTTGGGGCGGGCATCGATCGGGATCGGCGCGTCGATGGTGACGACATCGGCGGAATGGACCTGATGGCAGCCGCTGAGGGCGATTTCTCCGACGCCGAACCAGCCGGCGATGCGGCGGCGGTTTTCGCGCACATGGTCCTGATCGTCCGCCGAGCCCAGCCCCGCGTTGAGACCGGCATAAAGACCTTCGGAAACCCCGCCCGCCCGCGTGAAGAAGCCGTGCCGGATGGCGCGGCCAGCGCCGAACGCGTTCGAAATCACCGGTTGAAGCGGCGGCGGTCCGTGCTCATTCATGCGTGCATGACCTGTTCATCGCGGGGCGACGGTGTGGGATGGGCACAGCGCTGTCAACCGGCTTGAAAGGGCGGGACGGGACCTTCAAGGCCGGGTCCGGTCAGGCCCAAAACCTTGAAGAGGGCCCCCATCTGGCCGTCGCCATCGCCGCATAGGCGGGTAACGTCGGCGCGGATCGCATCCTGTGCGGACGCATCCTTTCCGGCACCCAGCGCGCCGGCCCGTTCGACGATGCCGCCGCCGAGCAGGAACGCGCCTTGCGTCATCGCCGGCAGGGCACGCGCGCCTTCGGAAGCGGCGGCACGAGCGAGCGCCTCGAAGTCGACATGGCTGGTCAGGTCGGCAAGGCCCGGTTCGGCGAGCGGGTCGGCAAAGTCATGACCGCGCATCGCCTGGAACGTGTCGCCAATGCCGGTCTGAAGATGGCCGTAATCGATCAGCACGGCCAGCCCGCCATGCGCGGCGAGATGTGCGCCGATCGTGGCTGCGGCGGCCTCGCGCGCCGGCGCGATCTCGAAGACGGACCCGTCCGGCGCATCGGCATGACCGGGCGGGCGTTCGCCGTCCGGAAGCACGGAGGCGCCGGCGGTGAAGGTGAGGGCGCTGTCGTTGCAGAGCCCGACCATGCGTTCGCGCCAGCCATTGGTCGTCTTGACGAATTGCCGGAACGGCAGCGCGTCGAAAAATTCGTTGGCGGCCAGAAAGAGCGGAAGGTCCGGCAGATCGTCCAACCGGTCCACCCACGTGGCGCGGCGCGCATCGGTACCGAGCGTTTTGCGCTGCACGTCGCGCAGGCGGGCGCTCGCTTCCACCAGAACGATGCGCGCGGCGGCCGAAAAGGCGGGATCGATCCGCCCGGTGCGGACTATGTCGGCCATCAGCGTGCCGCGTCCGGGGCCGGCTTCGGCGAGAAGGAAGGGCGCGGGACGCCCGGCCTGTCGCCACGCATTGACGAGGACCGCGCCGACGATCTCGCCGAAGAGCTGGCTGATCTCCGGCGCGGTGACGAAATCACCCTTCGCTCCGAACGGTTCCCGCGAGGCGTAATAGCCGTGCTCGGGGTGCAGCAGGCATTCGGCCATATAGCCGGCGACGGTCATCGGCCCCGCCGCGGCGATGCGCGCGGCAAGGATCGCGGCGAGCGGCGTGGTCATTTTGTTTCGTCGGTGGCGGCGGGGACCGGTTTGGCCGGCCGGGCCGACAGCACAAGCGCCAGACCCAAAAGCGCCATGGGGATCGACAGCACCATGCCCATGGTCAGCCATTCGGTGCTGAGCAGGAAGCCCAGTTGCGGGTCCGGCTCGCGGAAGAACTCGACGAAGGTGCGCGCCGCCCCATAGCCGCCGACGAACAGGCCGGTGACGAAGCGCGGGTTTCTCAGCTTGAGCCAGATGTGGACGGCGACCCAAAGCAGGATGAACAGGACCAGCCCTTCCAGAAACGCCTCGTAGAGCTGGCTGGGATGGCGCGGCAGGCGCTCGGGATCGGTCGGGAAGACCATCGCCCAGCCGACGTCCGACGGGCGGCCATAGAGTTCGGCGTTGATGAAATTGGCGATGCGCACGAGACCGATGCCGATGGGAGCGACGGCGGCGATGACATCGAACAGGCGCCAGGGATCGATGCCGCGCGAGCGGGCGAAAAAGAGCATGGCCAGCGTCGTGCCGATCAGCCCGCCGTGGAAGGACATGCCGCCCTGCCACACCGTGAAGATGCGCAGCGGTTCGGCGAGGAAGGTGCCCAGATCGTAAAACAGCACATAGCCGATCCGTCCGCCGGCGATGATGCCGATCGTCGCCCAGAGGAGGAAATCATCGATGTCGACCGGCTGGATCGGCGCAGGGCCGCCCCAGAGGCGCTCGTTGTGAACCATGCGGCGGGCCAGCACCCAGCCGATGACGATGCCGACAATGTACCCCAGCGAATACCATCGGATCGCCACCGGGCCGATCTGGATCAGCACCGGGTCGATGTCGGGAAAGGCGAGAGCGGTCTGTGTGAGAAGGGCGGGGGTGAAAACGTCCATGCGCGCGGCTTTCGCAGGTCCTGATTCGGTTGGCGCCTTGTCTGTGACGGCGCGGTCTCATAGGTAAGGTGCCATAGTGGAGATAGCGACATGACAACAGGCCCCAACCGGATATTTGACGATTTCGCCAAGCTGATGACCGATGCCGCCGGCGCGGCGCAGGGCATGCGGCGCGAGGCCGAGACGATGTTCCAGGCGCAGGCGGAAAAGTTTCTTGCCTCGATGGATCTTGTCCAGCGCGAGGAGTTCGAGGCGATGAAGGAAGCCGCGCTTTCCGCCAGCGCCCGGGCCGAAGCGCTCGCAGAGCGCGTCGATGCGCTGGAAGCGCGGGTCGCCAAGCTCGAAGACACGTAATCGGGCCGCCTGCGCGGCTTTGATGACCGTTGTACAACGGTTTTTTTCCACAGGAACGAACCGAGTCCGCGCCTTCAAAAAGCCCTTTGGCGAGAGTCGCTTACGCTACGGTCGAATCTGTGGGCAAAACCGGCCGTCCACATCTGTTTGATCGATGACGCCCCGCCGGGGCTTTCCCCGCGCCCTCTCATCAATACACTGAAATTATTGAGTGATTCGCAGCGGTGCCCAAGCACCCTGCACGCCGGACTGTTCCGGCCTAGCCTTGGATGCGTTGATGAGCCTTCTTGAACTGGACGATGACAGGATCGCCCACCCGGTCGATGTGATCGAGCATGTCGCCTATGCGCGCGACTGGAATTTCGAGCGCACCGGCGATGACGAGATCGCGGTCGCGGTGGCCGGCAACTGGACCAATTACCACATCTCCTATGCCTGGATGCCAGACTTTGAATCGCTGCATTTCGCCTGCGCGTTCGACGTGACGGTACAGAAGAACCGGATGGTCGAGCTGACCCGGCTCCTGTCGCTGATCAACGAGCAATTGCTGATCGGCCATTTCGACTTCTGGGAGCAGGAAGGGGCGGTGATGTTCCGTCATTCGCTGATCCTGGCTGGCGGGGCCGAGCCCACCGAAGCGCAGGTGGAGGTGATGCTCTCGAGCGCGATCGAGACGTGCGAGAGCTACTTCCAGGCGTTCCAGTCGGTCGTCTGGTCGGGCGTCAATGCGCGCGTCGCGCTCGATCATGCCATGTTCGAGACCGTCGGCGAGGCGTGACCGATGAGCGACGACTTTATCGCGTTCGACGACTTTCTGAAGGTTGATATCCGCACCGGCACGATCGTCGAGGCCGAGCCCTTCCCAGAGGCGCGCAAGCCGGCGATCAGGATGAAGATCGATTTCGGACCGGAGATCGGCATCAAGAAATCCTCGGCGCAGATCACCGTGCATTACACGCCCGAGGAACTGGTCGGCCGGCAGGTGATGGCAGTGGTCAACTTTCCGCCGCGCCAGATCGGGCCAATGCGCTCGGAGGTGCTGACCCTGGGCTTTGAGGACGAAGACGGCGCGGTCGTGCTGGCCGCCATCGACAAGCCCGTCAAGAACGGCCAGCGGCTGATGTAGGCGCCTGCCAGCCTCCGCCTTGAGGGGAGGCACGCCAGACCAAGCTTTGCGTCGGGCGAGCGGGTGGGGGTGACAGTCAGATGTATGGGCTGGCGATTACCCCCGCCCGGCTCTGCCTCGCTTTGCTCGCCATTCGCCGACCTCCCCTCAAGGGGAGGTGGACGATGCCAATCCCTTAGACCGGCAGGCGCACCGTCACGCGCAAACCGCCAAGCGGCGAATCGTCGAGCACGATGTCGCCGCCATGCTTGCGGGCGACGTCCCGGGCGATCGACAGGCCCAGGCCCGTGCCGCTCTTGTCCAGATTGCGCGCATCGTCGATCCGGTAGAAGGGCCGGAACACGTCGTCGCGCTCGTCCTCGGGAATGCCCGGGCCGTTATCGTCCATCGTCAGCGTCAGCCGGCCGCGAGAAACCTGAGCCACCACTTCGAGCCGCTCGGCATGGCGGAAGGCGTTCGAGGCGATGTTGGCCAGAAGCCGCCGGAAGGCGACGGGCCGGACAACGATGTCGCGCCGTCCCAGGACGCTGACGACGACCTCGCGATCGTGCAGCCGGCCCTGGGCGGCGATCTCGTCAAGCGCCTCGCGCAGGTCGAGTTCGCCGGTCTCCTCCTCGACATCGCCCTTGGCGAAATCGAGATAGCCCTCCAGCATCGACTGCATGTCGTCGATGTCCTTTTCCATCGCGGCAATGTCGTCCGACGGCTCGCTCATCGCCAGTTGCAGCTTGAAGCGCGTCAGGATGGTGCGCAGGTCGTGGCTGACGCCGGCCAGCATCTCGGTGCGCTGCTCGATCTGCTTTTCGATGCGTTCGCGCATCCGGATGAAGGCAAGGCTCGCCTGGCGCACCTCGATGGCGCCGCGCGGCCGGAAACTGTCGGGAAGCGCATGGCCCTTGCCGAAGCCCTCGGCTGCCTCGGCGAGCTTCTGGATAGGCCTGATCTGGTTGCGCAGGAACAGGATGGCGATGAACAAGAGGACGAGCGACGTGCCGACCATCCACAACAGGAAGATGTGGGTGTTGGAGGCATAGGCCTGGCTGCGCCGGGCGAAGACGCGCAGCACCTTGTCTTCCATCCGGATGCGGATTTCCACCAGGTTGGAATTGCCGACCGTGTCGATCCAGAAGGGCCGGCCGATCTGCCGGGTGATTTCTTCGGACAGGATCTGGTCGAGGATCGAGAAGAACGGTTTGGGCGCCGGCGCGGGCAGCGGATCGGGCGGCAGGATGGCGACGTTCAGCGCGAGCCGCTCGCGGGCGATGCGCGTCACTTCCGCGTAGGTCTGGTCCTGCGGGTAGGTTTCGATCACATCGATGATCGCGGCGATGTCGCGCGTGACGGCGGTCGAAAGGCGCTGGGTGACGGTCTGCCAGTGCCGCTCCATGAAGACGAAGGCGATCACCGATTGCAGCAGCACCATCGGCGCGATGATGATGATCAGCGAACGCGCATAAAGGCCGCGCGGCAGGGTGAGCGTGGCGCGCGAAATCCACTGGCGCCATTTGAGCGCCGTGTAGCGGCTGGCGCGCGCCAGACGCCGGCGCAGGCTGCGCCGCTGCGGGGCGCCGGCCCTGGCGCCGTCATTGTGTGCCAGTGTCATCGCGCCCGGCCGCCCGTCATCTCCGCCCTGGCGGTGGCAGCGCCACCGTCACTCGATCGACAGACGGTAGCCCATTCCGCGCACCGTTTGAAGATAACGCGGATTGGCGGGGTCGGCTTCCAGCTTGCGGCGGAGGCGGTTGATCTGCACGTCGATCGTGCGTTCGCCGATCTCGGCATCGTCGTCGACCAGGGCGTGGCGGGCGATGGTTTCGCCGGGATTGCGGGCAAAGCGCACCAGAATGTCGCGCTCGCGGTCGGTCAGCTTGACCACCTCGCCGTTCTTCTTCAGCTCTCGCTTGCCGATCAGAAAGATGAACGGTCCGAAGACGATCTGCTCGACAAGGCCGATATCCTCGGGGATGCGGCGCCGCACGATATTGCCGATGCGGAGCAGCAGTTCGCGCGGATCGAACGGCTTGCCCAGATAATCGTCGGCGCCGGCGTCCAGCCCCTCGATGCGCTGATCGGTTTCGCTGCGCGCGGTCAGCATCAGGATCGGCACATCGCTTTCGGCACCGCGCAGGGAGCGCGCCAGCGACACGCCGTTCTCGCCGGGCATCATCACGTCGAGCACCATCAGATCGAAGGCCAGCCCCTCCATCTTGCGGCGGGCATCGGCGGCGTCCTCGGCGGCGGTGACGCGATAGCCGTTCTGCGACAGATATTGCGTCAGGAGCTGGCGGATGCGTGTGTCGTCATCGACGATGAGAATGTGCGGCGCCTGATCGTCCGGCGGTTCGGGCACCGGTCGGTCGGTGTGCTGCGGTTGCGCCATGGCTGCCTCCCTTGGCTGCGTCGCCGCCGGTCCCGTGGTCACGTCAGCGCCTCGATCTGGGCACGGCCCTGCGCATCGGTCATCGCGCGCAGGAAACGGGCCATCTCGTCCGGCGATTGGCCGGACTCGGTCAATGCCGCGTGGATGCGGCGAGACTGTGGCTCGCGCAGCCGGGCGATCAGATCGGCGCCCTTCGGCGTCAGATGCAGTTCGCGCCGGCGCCGGTCGCCATGGCCGGCATCCTGACGCACGAAGCCGCCATCGACGAGCTGCTTGAGCACGCGGGCCAGACTCTGTTTGGTGATGCCGAGAAAATCGAGCAGTTCGGCGACCGTCAGCCCCGGTTTGCGGTCAATGAAGTGCAGCACGCGATGGTGCGCGCGGCCGAAATCGAGTTCGGCGAGGATCGCGTCGGGATCGGCGATGAAATCGCGATAGGCGAAAAACAGCAGTTCGATCAGCGTGTCTGTGTCGGCGCCGGGGTCTGACATGGGTTTCTGTGCCTGCAAAATTATGTCAGCCATATTGACATATTTTGGCTATCTCTGTAAAGATTGCCGATCGCTGCGCCGCCGCCGGGCGATGATGCAGCGCACACAATAAACGGTCCGGGCGCATCGCCGATGACGACCCGCGAACCGGCAAGGCGAGGATCCGGCCATGGCAGCAGTTCCCTTCGATCAGCTTGACGGCGACATCTGGATGAACGGCGCGTTCGTGCCGTGGGCGGATGCAAAGATTCACGTGCTGACGCATGGCCTGCACTATGCAAGCTCGGTATTCGAGGGCGAGCGCGCCTATGGCGGCCGGATCTTCAAGCTGACCGAACATTCCGAGCGGCTGGTGGAATCGGCGCGCATCCTGGGCTTCGAAATCCCCTACACCGTCGCCGAGATCGACGATGCCTGCAACAAGACGCTGGTCCGGCAAGGCTTCACCGATGCCTATGTCCGTCCCGTCGCCTGGCGCGGTTCGGAGATGATGGGCGTTTCGGCACAGAAGAACCGGATCAATCTTGCGATCGCCGTGTGGGAATGGCCGAGCTATTTCGACCCCGCCGAAAAGCTCAAGGGCATCCGCCTGGACATGGCCGAGTACCGCCGGCCCGATCCGGCGACCGCGCCGTCCAAGTCCAAGGCTGCCGGCCTTTACATGATCTGCACCATCTCCAAGCATGCCGCCGAAGCCAAGGGCTATGCCGATGCGCTGATGCTGGACTGGCGCGGGCGCGTCGCCGAGGCCACCGGCGCCAACGTGTTCTTCGTCAAGGACGGCGAACTGCACACGCCGGTGCCCGATTGCTTCCTTGACGGCATCACGCGGCGCACGGTGATCGATCTGGCCAAGCGGCGCGGACTGACCGTCAACGAGCGGGTGATCATGCCCGAGGAGATGGCCGGGTTCGAGCAGTGCTTCCTGACCGGCACCGCCGCCGAGGTGACGCCGGTCTCCGAGATCGGACCCTACAGCTTCGCCGTCGGCGAGATCGCCAGGACGCTGATGGCGGACTACGAGGCCGAGGTGATGCCGGCGACGGCCGTCGCCGCCGAGTAAGGCGCGCCGACCGCCCTCGTGCCGAATGGACGTCCGGCGATTGCATGGGGCGGGCGCGGCGCCTATGGATGCGCGGTCCGTTCCCACAGAGGTTGACCATCATGTCCGGCGCGCTTCAGGCGATCATCGTCCCGGTAACGGGATTTCAGCAGAACTGCACGCTCCTGTTCGACGGCGACAGCAAGGCAGCCGTCGTCGTCGATCCGGGCGGTGACATCGACCGCATCATCGAGGCCGCCGACGGGCACGGGCTGACGATCGAAGCGATCTGGCTGACGCACGGCCATATCGACCATGCGGGCGGCGCGATGGACCTGAAGGACCGGCTCGGCGTCGACATCGTCGGCCCGCACCGCGACGACGAACCGCTGCTGGGCGCGCTGGAACAGCAGGCGGCGATGTTCGGCCTGGACACGGCCGTGCGCAACGTCACGCCGGACCGCTGGCTCGCCGAGGGCGACACGCTCGATCTGGACGGCCACACGTTCGAGGTGCTGCATTGCCCGGGCCATGCGCCGGGCCATGTGGTGTTCGTCAACCGGGCGGCGCAGTTCGCCCATGTGGGCGACGTCCTGTTTGCCGGCTCGATCGGCCGCACGGACCTGCCCGGCGGCGACCATCAGACGCTTTTGGCCTCGATCCGCGACAAGCTGATGCCGCTGGGCGACGATTTCGGCTTCATCTGCGGGCACGGGCCTGGCGGCAGGCTCGGCGAGGAACGGCGGACCAATCCGTTCCTCGCCGGCCAAGTCTAGATCCCCTCGGGTCCAGACCGTCCGCCATGCCGCGCCGGTCGCCCCTGGCGGCGCCGATGGCATGGCGGAATGGCATGGCGGCATGACGCCCCCGGCGGGCCGCGCGATCAGCGCGGCACGCAGAAATGGTCCCGGCCGTCATAGCCGCGAAAGGTGCCGCGCCGGGGATCGAACGAGCGGTAGCGCCGGTCGCACCATTGGTACCAGCCCGGCGACCAGGGCTCGAGCCCGCTCTCATAGGTGATCACGTTCGGGCCCGAGGGCGCCGGCGGATAGTAGGCGCCGCCGCCGCGCGGCGACCGGTGCCGGTAGGCGGGGTCCGCATGGCTGGGCAGCGTGCGGTTCTGGTGGGCCAGCGCGCCGCCGACAATGGCAAGCCCCGTGATGCCCAGGATCGCCGCCGCGGTGCCGTCATCGACGCGGCCGCCATGGCGGTAGTGATGGCGCGGGCGGTGCTGGTAGCCGCGCTGGCCGTGCCACTGGCGCGGGCGCACGCGCTGCACCTGGTTGCAGTTGCCCAGCGGGCCGCAATGGCTGACCCGTCCGTCGGAATGATAGATCGTCACGTTCTCGCTCTCGGCATGGGCCGGCGCGGTGGCGCCCGGCAGGCCGGTCAGCGCGATCGCTGCGACGGCGAGCGCGCCCAGCGTGGTGCGGATGGCCTTCATGGCTGTCTCCTTCGGCAATCGTTGCCCTTGCCATGGTCTAGCGCCGCGCACCTGAACGCTGGCTGAACGGCGCCGCGCCGGCCATCTCGTCATGAAACTCCCGGTCCGCCAATTCCGGTCCCTCGATCGCTTGCGCCCTCAAATCCCGCCTGATCGCGTGCAGACGCTCGAGGACGGCGAACAGGGCGAGACCGTTGATCGCCCGCCAGTCGCCTTCCGCGCCACAGGGCGGCAGCGCCGCCGGCGGCCCCTCGCCGGTGCAGGCCCGGGCGCGGCGGCAGGCGCGCTTCGGGCAGGTTTTCCAGCGGCGCGCGCGGTTGGAGACGAACTGCGCGGCGCGGGCGGCGAGCGCCGCCGTTTCTGCCTCTGCGCGCGCATCGGCCTCCGGATCGGGGCCGAGAAGGGCGTCGAGTTGAGCATTAAGGTCGGGTTCGGGGTTGGGTTCGGTCATGATGATTCCTTTCTCTGATGCCGCCGCAGACCTTTCTGTCTCGCTTGTCGCTCGACAGGGTGCGGCGGTGGTTGCGGGGAACGCCCGCGATCCGGCGCCTCGGTGCTCCTTTTTCGGCCCAAAGACTTGCGCTTCGCGTCATGCGGACACTCAACGTGCGCTTTGGGCGAGCGCGTCCGAGCCTTTCCTCCGGCGTCGGGCGGGCGTGCCCCGCAACCCGGCGCAAGGCGCACGTGGGCCTTGGCCCGCGCAAGTCCTTGCGCCAGCTTGAAAGACCGAAGGAACGGGCGGCCGGAAGAGCGCGAGCCGTTCTTGAGTTATGTGCGATCTTGCGACCGCCCGTTCGGCGGGCTTGCGGTGATCGGCATGGCTCTTTCGCCGCCGCAACCTTACGGTCTCGCCGAAGCTCGACGGGGCCGCGACTGCTTTTCTGCCGCCGCAGACCTTTCTGTCTCGCTTGTCGCTCGACAGGGTGCGGCGGTGGATTGCGGGGAACGCCCGCGATCCGAAGCCACCTTCATTCCGCCCTGCCGTGGGGATTCAGCATCCAGTGCCGCACCTCTGCGACACCCGGCAGGCCGCCGCCCCTTTCCCCGGATGGTCGGTGACATGCTCCCCTTAGATGTCCCCGTTTTTGGGTTAGCCTGTTCCCCAACGAAGGAGACAGGGCATGAAGCGATCACGGTTTTCGGAAGAGCAGATCATCGGCATTTTGAAGGAGCATCAGGCGGGCATGACACCGGCTGAGCTGTGTCGCAAGCACGGCATCAGTGACGCGACGTTCTACACGTGGCGCAAGAAGTATGGTGGCATGGACGTATCGGACGCCAAGCGGCTGAAGGCGCTTGAAGAAGAGAACGCGAAGCTGAAGAGGCTTCTGGCGGAGCAGATGATGGATGTATCGACGCTTCGTGAGATGCTGACAAAAAACTTCTGACGCCCGGCTCCAGGAGAAAAGCCGTGAGTTGGGCAATCGAGATGAAGGACTATTCGCAGCGGCGGGCCTGTGCCCTGGTCGGCATTGCGCCGCGCGTCTTCCGTTACCAGTCGAGCAGGCCGGACGATGCCGGTCTGCGACAGCGCTTGCGGGACCTGTCATCGGAACGGCGACGGTTCGGCTATCGCCGCCTGCACCTGCTGTTGAAGCGCGAAGGCGTGGCGGTGAACTGGAAGAAGCTCTACCGGATTTACAGGGAAGAGCGTCTGACGGTTCGAAAACGCGGCGGCAGGAAACGAGCCTTGGGTACGCGAGCGCCAATGGCCATTCCACAGGATCCAAACCAGAGATGGTCACTCGACTTCATGTCGGACACGCTGGTCGATGGACGCCGCTTCCGCATCCTGTGTGTCATCGACGACTTCAGCCGGGAATGCCTGGCGACCGTCGTGGACAACTCGATCTCGGGCGAACGTGCCGCTCGCGAACTGGATGCGATCGCCGAAAGGCGCGGCTATCCCTGCATGGTCGTCTCCGACAATGGCACCGAACTCACCTCGAATGCCATGCTCGCCTGGCAGCAGAACCGCAACGTCGAATGGCATTACATTGCGCCCGGAAAACCGATGCAGAACGGCCTCGTGGAAAGCTTCAACGGCAGGCTGAGGGACGAGTGCTTGAACGAGCATCTGTTCCGCAGCTACCGCCATGCCCGGCAGATCATCGAAAAATGGAGGATCGACTACAATCTCAACCGGCCACACACGAGCCTCGACGGGCTCACACCGAACGAGTTTGCAACCCGGTCCGCAATGGACCACAACGTGAACAGGGCTAACCTATGAATGGGTACATTCAGGGGAGCAGGTCATCGGTTCTAGACCCGAGCCTTCGCGAAAGAGGTGAGGGGAGTATGGGGGAGGGTGAGGGAAGGGGGATAAGTTTTTTGAAGTCCAATCGTCTTGGCACCCGACGACCGACCCACACTCCGTCATCCTCGGGCTTGACCCGAGGATCCATTCCGTGCGGTGCCACGCAGGACGCCCGAGGCCCCCGAATGCCTCACCAACCGATCCCGCGATAAAGATCGTTCCATTCCGGATTGATGCTTTCGATGAGGTCGATTTTCCACTGCCGCCGCCAGCGCTTCAGCGACTTCTCCCGCTGAATGGCATCGCGTATGTCGTCATGCTCTTCGTACCAGACGAGCCGGATGGCGCCGTATTTGGCGGTAAACCCCTTGTCGCGCTCCCGGTGCTCGTGAACGCGGCGCGACAGGTCGCTGGTGACGCCGATATAGATCGTGCCGCCCTTCTTGCTGGCGAGCATGTAGACATATCCGCCCATTTGGTGAGCTTCACGGAATGGATCCTCGGGTCAAGCCCGAGGATGACGATGGAGCAGGGCTTGGGGCTCACCATCCAGCGATCCACCTCTGAACCGTCGGCCGCGCCGCCGCCGCTCTCGCCGGATGGTTCGCGCGATTATCCACGGAGTTGTGCGGACGGCACCTCTAAACCACGTATCAGCTGAACCGAACTCGAACTGAATCCTGCAAGGAGCTAATTACGTCGTTAACGTCTTGCGGCTGTAATGCCCAGCGGTAGGCTGGGTGAATTTCCCAATCATACCCAAAATCGATGGCCTCATGCGCCAAGAATCTACTTTCATCAAAATGCTTTCGTTCAATATAATCACCATGATCAATGCGCGCCGTAACAAAATCAATCTTGTAAAGAAATTGCAAAACTGCTCGCGAGTTTGCAGCCCGGCCGCTTGTAAAGACAACGTTTGTTGCCCTCATTACATCTGATATCTTCTTAGATATCTGATCATTTGTAAATCGATACGATTGGGAAGTTGATCTTTGCCTTCGCGTTGGCCTCATGAGAAGTAATATATTCTCAATATTACTACACTCTGAGCGAAATTCATTGATCACATCTTGAAGCCTTTCATTTGAGTATGACTCAAATGTCGACTCGAGCTTTGTCGATGAAATAATCGCATCTTTTCTAGCCGCATGGGCGCCACCACGTAGCAGCTTTACCAAATCACGAGGCCTTTTCCTTGTCAAAGAAAGTAGCACGTTATGAATTGGCCTCTGAGCCCAATGGCCTCTTCCAATAGAAAAGTTCGTCTCAATAACTTTATACAGTATTTTTTCATCTATACTAATTTGAGTCATATTATTGATACTAGACTCGCCAAAACCAAGATCGAAAAAAGTCGATATACGCTTCGCAATTATTGATAGGATTTCGTGATTAGTCCATTTTAGCCATATAACATTTCCTTCAATCTTATCTGTTGATTCATCGGATGTTCTAACTAGGAAGTAGACGTCGGACCTTAGGCCTATTCGGAATCGGAGGTTTTTCTGAACCCCGGCTATGTCGCGAATCGCGTTTATCAGTGCTGATATGTTTTCAATATCGCTCTTTGATGCAGACCAACCCCTATCAATGTCATCAATGAATACACTCAGTTCGTTCTGTTGTATGTATTGATTGAGATTTCCCTTCTCGATCGAAGAGCTAATTTCTTCGAACCGCTTCTTTGCGACATCAAATAAGACTGGCACGAAGTTCGTGAAGTTTAGTGTTGATCCTTCAGAAATCCTGTCAATGAAAACGCTAGAAGCGCTAGTCAGTACTTTTTGTCCTATGACGGAAACGAGCCCGCGTTTCCAATGTTCAACAAGAGAGATAAAATCAGCGCCTCTGGGCGCGGTTTGCACGACGGAAATAATGTCGTCAGGCCTCAAAAAAAGTGCTAGCTTTTGCTCATCTACTTTTTGTAGGTATGCCCGCTTTAGTAGAGCACTCTTGCCAACCCCTTTGTGGCCAACTAAGATTCGAAATGAAGTGTCCGATAATATTCTTTCGTACGCGTCATTGCCATAAAAATACTGACGAAACCGCACCTCGTCTTCGTTCTCTGCATCTTCTTTACCAAATATTAGGTCGATGTTTTCTTCGGTGAAAATCAAGATCCAGTATCCGCGTTGGCTTTGCTTAATGGGACATAGCAGACTCCCTCGCGCTCAGACAAGTGGTTATGGTCATGTTTGCTTGCCGCTTCCATCGGAGTGATCTGCTGGCGCGGTCGAACTGCGCGGCCGGTGTTGTCATATGGATCATGTCGGGTACTGCCTTTAGCGGAGCGTAGCTCGGGCCGTGATTTGCGTCGGTGACGGCTTCACGCCGCATGTGTTCATCGTGTGAGCGCGGGCAAGTACAGGGATGACGGCGGCGGGGCCGCCCGCGCCACCGACGCCGGCAAGGCCACCGCTACCGCACCAAGCCCAACACCAGCCGCTGCACATTGCCGCCCGGCGCCATTTCGCTTTGCTCGAACGCGCGGTTCTTCGCCTTGTAGCGCGCATGGGCGGCGATGACGCGGCGCTCCACCTCGGCGCGGATCTTCTGGCAGCCCGGATCGGCTTCGACCACCAGCCCCAGCGTCTCACCGATGATGTCGTCGACCATGCCCCGCATCAGCGCGCCATGGACATGCTCATGGGCGGTGATGCCGGCGATGAAGGTCGCCCATTTGGTCCCGGTCGCGCCGTCGAGCGCGGCGCGCGGGCGGGGCAGGCGGTAGGTGATCGTCAGGAACGGGCGCACTTCGGCCAGCCGGCAGGCGGCGCCGTCGGGCACATAGTCGCGGCCCCACAACAATTCATATTCGGTGAGCGCGATGGCGCGCCTGAGGCTGACGACCGGGCCGTTCTGGCCGATCGACCGGTAGAGCGCCATGCCGGTCGACCCGTCGATGGCGTAGTGGACGGTTTGTTCGGTGGCGGTCCAGTCGAGCGCGCGGGCGGGCAGGTCCGTCAGGGCGAGCGCGATCAGGGCGAGGGCGGCCCGGCGCGCAAGGGCGGGGACGGGCGCGGGGGCCGTCACCGTTTGGGTTTCTCCGTGCGGCCGACGGTCATCTCGTCGAGCGTGTTCTTGCGGAAGTAGGAGTTTTCTTCCTTGCCGCCCTCCTTCCGCGGCCCTCCGCTAGGGCTCCGGGCGTTCGTCGCTGAAGACGATTCGCCGGATCGTCTTCTCTGCTTCGCAAACCGCTTCTCACTCTCGATCCCCGCGTCGCGCGCCAGCGGGTCGTCCAACACGGCCAGTTCCTGCTCGCGCAGGCGCTTGATCTCGTCGCGCAGGCGCGCGGCGGTCTCGAAATCGAGGTCGGCGGCGGCGTCGCGCATCTGCTTTTCGAGCGCCTCGAGATGGGCGGCCAGATTGTTGCCGACCAGCGCGCCCTCGTCGGCCGCCAGCCCCTTGCCGCCCTTGCCGGTGATGTCGGCGCGCACATGGTCCTTCTCGTAGACCGAGTCGAGAATGTCGGCGATGTTGGCCTTGACCGATTGCGGCGTGATGCCGTGCTCTTCATTGTATTCGAGCTGCTTTTGCCGGCGGCGGCCGGTCTCGGCCAGCGCGCGCTGCATCGAGCCGGTCTCCCGGTCGGCATAGAGGATCACCTTGCCGTCGACGTTGCGTGCTGCCCTGCCAATTGTCTGGATCAGCGAGGTTTCCGAGCGCAGGAAGCCCTCCTTGTCCGCGTCGAGGATCGCGACGAACCCGCATTCGGGAATGTCCAGGCCCTCGCGCAAGAGGTTGATGCCGACCAGGCAGTCGAACGCGCCGAGCCGCAAATCGCGGATGATCTCGATGCGCTCGATCGTGTCGATGTCCGAATGCATGTACCTTACACGGACGCCCTGCTCGTGCAGATATTCGGTCAGATCCTCGGCCATGCGCTTGGTCAGCACCGTGCACAGGGTCCGGTAGCCGGCCTGCGCGGTGGCGCGGATCTCGCCGAGCACATCGTCGACCTGGTTCGTGGCGGGCCGGATCTCGACGGGCGGATCGATCAGGCCGGTGGGGCGGATCACCTGTTCGGCGAAGACGCCGCCGGACTGGTCCAGTTCCCAGCCGCCGGGCGTTGCCGACACGGCGATGGTCTGCGGGCGCATGGCGTCCCATTCCTCGAACCTGAGCGGCCGGTTGTCCATGCAGGACGGCAGGCGGAAGCCATATTCGGCGAGCGTCGCCTTGCGGCGGAAGTCGCCGCGATACATGGCGCCGATCTGCGGCACGGTCACATGGCTCTCGTCGATGAAGACGATGGCGTCGTCGGGGATGTATTCGAACAGCGTCGGCGGCGGCTCGCCCGGATTGCGGCCGGTCAGATAGCGCGAATAGTTCTCGATGCCCTGGCAGGAGCCGGTGGCTTCGAGCATTTCCAGATCGTAGCGCGTGCGCTGTTCGAGCCGCTGCGCCTCCAGCAGCCGGCCCGCTTTCTCAAGCTCGGTAAGCCGGTGCTTCAATTCTTCCTTGATCGCCTTTTGCGCCTGGTTGAGTGTCGGGCGCGGCGTCACATAGTGCGAGTTGGCGTAGATCTTCACCGACTTGAGCTCATCGGTCTTGTGGCCGGTCAGCGGGTCGAACTCGGTGATCTGCTCGATCTCGTCGCCGAACAGCGAGATGCGCCAGGCGCGGTCCTCAAGGTGGGCCGGGAAGATTTCGATGGTGTCGCCGCGCACCCGGAACGAGCCGCGCACGAAGTTGATGTCCTGGCGCTTGTATTGCTGGGCGACCAGATCGGCGAGAAGCTGGCGCTGGTCGAGCCGGTCGCCGATCGTCATCTCGAAGGTCATCGCCGTATAGGTCTCGACCGAGCCGATACCGTAGATGCAGGAGACCGAGGCGACGATGATCACGTCGTCGCGCTCGAGCAGAGCGCGGGTCGCCGAGTGGCGCATCCGGTCGATCTGCTCGTTGATGGTCGATTCCTTCTCGATGTAGGTGTCGGTGCGGGGCACATAGGCCTCGGGCTGGTAGTAGTCGTAATAGGAGACGAAATACTCGACCGCATTGTCCGGAAAGAACGATTTCATCTCGCCATAGAGCTGGGCGGCGAGCGTCTTGTTCGGCGCCAGGATGATCGCCGGGCGCTGGGTTTCCTCGATCACCTTGGCCATGGTGAAGGTCTTGCCGGAACCGGTGACGCCAAGCAGAGTCTGTGTTCTGTCTCCTTGTGGGGCCAAGTCTTGCGCTTCGCCGCCGTGCGGCTCAACGTGCGCCTGGCCCTGCAACCCCTCCACCAGATCCCTGATCGCCGTCGGCTGGTCGCCGGCGGGTTCGTACTCGGTCACCATCTTGAGCGGGATGCCGCCCTCGGATTTCTCCGGCCGTTCGGGACGGTGCGGCACCCACATCTTGCCGTCCTTGAACAGCGGGTTGCCCGAGTCGATCAGGCTCTTGAGCGCCTCGACCGTCGCCGTGACACCACTTTCCGATGGCGCCGATTCTTGCGCGGCGCTGCGCGCCACGTGCGATGCGGCGCGCGCGCGCGCGAGAAGTTCTTCGGCCTCTTCCAGCCCCACATCGAGACCCGCCACCGGGTTCAGGCCCGCGGCGGCGCGTTCCTTGGGATCGTTGGTGCCGCCGATGGAGACGCCGCCGCCGGTGCGCTTGTCGCCGACCTCGTAAACTCGGTCGGTCTTTTGCTTGGCGCCGGTCTTGCGCTTCCCCCCGCTTTCGCCGGGGGTCAACGTGCGACTGTCGCTGGTGCGCTCGCCCTTTCGGTCCTTCGGGCCGTCGCTCGATTTCTCGGCTTTCTTCCGATGCTTGCCGGCTCGCGACCGGATATCGCGCATCTCGGCGTCGCGCTGTTCGCGCGCCGCGTCCTCTTCGAGCTGCCGCACCCAGTCCTCGATCGAGCCGCCGGAAACGGGGGCACCTTCCAGGTCACGCTGGGGCGCCTCTTCAAACCCTTCCATGGCGGCGGGCTTGCCGGATTTCTTTTGTTGTCTGGCCATGCGCCCAATATGGGAAAAAGGCGGGGCAAAAGGAAGGCCGACGCGCGCCTTTGATCCGCTGCTGCTGACAGGAGGGTGTCATGAGCCAGGGCGCCCTCCAATCGCGTCAGCCGCAGCGGGAACCATCGCGGCCATGTCGGCGTTGACCGCCAACACAGTCGACAACCATCGGCAGGACGGGCGGCGCGAAGGCCGGCGACCCGGCTGCCACCGCCATTCACGGACGGACCATGTCCTCGCCTGACCTTCTGCTGCAATCCAGCCCCGCCAACACGCCCGCCGCACGGGCCGCAAGCGGTCGGCGCGGGGGGCGATGGTGGGCCGTTTTCGTCATCATCGGATGCATGACCGTCTTCGCGCTGGTCGCGGTGGCGGTGAGCCAGGGTTGGACCGCCGCTTTCGACGAGGCCATCGTCCGGGCGCTGCGCTCGCCCGCCGATCTGGCCGACCCGTGGGGCCCGTCATGGTTCGAGGACATCATGATCGACTACACCGTGCTGGGCGGCTACACATTCCTCGTCACGCTGGCCGTGGTGCTGGCCGTCGGCCTCGCCGCCGTGGGGCAGGGCGCGGCCGCGCTGTTCTTCGCCCTGACGCTGACATCGGGCACCGCCGTCGCGCAACTGGCAAAAGCCGCATTCGACAGGGCCCGGCCCGATCTCGTCGACCATCTCGACCGCACGATGACGTCGTCCTTTCCCAGTGCCCACGCGACCGTGAGCATGGTTGCCTATCTGGCCCTGGCACTGGCCCTTCTGCGCGCCGTCGAACGTCCCGCCTTCCGGGTCTATATCGTCGCCACCGGGCTCGCTTTGTCGCTCATTGTCGGCATCAGCCGTGTCTATCTCGGCGTCCACTGGCCGTCCGACGTGCTGGCCGGCTGGTGCCTGGGCGCCGCATGGGCCGTGCTGTGCTGGCTGATGGCCGATCTTCTCCGGCCCGGCGAGGCCGCACCAATATCCCTTCAGCCAGAGGAGGCGGGCCGGTGACGCTCAGGCAACACGGACATTGGATCGAATATCTGGCCCGGTTCGGGTATGGCGCGCGGGGCGTCGTTTACCTTGTCATCGGTGTTCTGATCGTCATCGGCGCGGGCGTCGGAGAAGGGGGATCGGCGACGCGCGATGCGGTGCGGACCTTGCGCGAGCAGCCGTTCGGCACGTTCATCCTGTGGCTTCTGGTGATCGGTCTTGCAGGCTATGTGGCATGGCGGCTTGTCCAGGCGATCTTCGACACCGACGACCATGGCACCAGCATCAAGGGCCTTGGCGTTCGAGCCGGTTTGCTCGCCAGTGCCGTCACCTATGGCGCGCTCGGCCAGTATACGCTCTCCCTGCTGGGCGTGTTCGGCAATGCGGGCAGTTCGGGCGGCAGCGGGGGCGGTGCGGCGAGGTGGCTGGAAAGCTTCGTCGCGGACCGTTGGGTCGCGCTGATCCTGTGTCTCGTCTTCCTGGCGGTGGCGATCGCCCATTTCGTCAAGGCGATCAAACGCAAATATGCCGACCACTTCCAGGCCAGCGAGGAGGCGATGGCGTGGATCCATCCGATCTCCATCACCGGGCTGTGCGCGCGCGGCGGCGTGTTCGTCATTCTTGCCCTGCTTACCTTCTACAGGTTCCTGACCGCCGGCGGCGGCGCGGACGACCCGCCCGGCCTGTCCGATGCGCTGGCCTTCATCGCGGGGCTGCCGGCGGGGCCGCTTCTTCTGACGGCGATGGGGCTGGGCCTGATTGCCTTTGCGCTCTATTCGCTGATCGAGGCGCGGTGGCGGCGCATCAACTGGCAGGATGCGTGATCGGCGTCATCGCGGGCGTCACGGCACCGTGCGCCGCGGCTGCCGGCCCGCCGGAATATCTGGACCCCGGCGGCATTGTGCATCACCATGTGTCCCGAACAGCAGGAGCCAACCCATGAACTCCATCAGACTTGTGACGGTTGCCGCAATCCTCGTTGCCCTTGCCGGCTGCGCCAACACGATCCGCGGCGTCGGCCAGGACACAGCCAACGCCGTCAACGCCACCCAGCAGGCCGCCGGCAATGTCGCCGGCGCGGTGAACTGACGCGCTGAAAGCGCAGCATTTCACCGCAAATATGGCCTACGCTTCAAAGTCGGCCCGGTAGTGCTCGGCCGTTAGTCGAACATGTTTGTCGATCGAGCCGGCCATTTCGAACGCTCTTGGGTCGCGCCGAAAATCGTACAGGCGCATGAGCCGAAAGCGATCGCCGCTTTCACGAGAGAACTCCGTTTCGTTGCGGCTGATGAAGAACGGTGTTCGGCTGCTGCCAGCAGTGGTTTTCACTTCCACGAACTTCTCCCGCCCGTCGGGTTCGAAGCTCAGGATGTCATATCCGGCGCCGTCACCGTCCTCCTTTGAAACCCAGCGCACTTTCCGTGCAAGATCGTCTCGTTGGTGCCCTTCAAGGGAATGCCGCTCGAAATGAAGTATCAGTTCTTCCCCGGCTTCTCCCAATGCTCGATTCTTCTGGTCGCGCTCGATGGGATCGAACTTTCGGATTAATCGTTCTATGTATGTTGGGAGAGGGTTAGGTTTGGTGGCTCGTTCGGGCGCCGGCTCAATGTAGAGTCCGGCTGGGTCGCTCATGCCGGTTTCGGGCTGCGACAAATCCAGCGCTAGAAAATGCGGCAGCCTTCTATCAACGGCATCTGCCAAAGCACGTTGGAAGTTATTGCGCGGTGCCAAACCGCGAATCCACTCGACACCCATCTGATCGAGAACGGCTGAGATATTCTGGAATTTGAACTCGATGGCTTTTTCGGTGCGCGGGATCAAACTGGTCAATTCCCTGTAGAGATGCGCCTTGTTGAAGCGCTCACCGCTCACGTCCAACGCAAGATGCTCGAAGTATGCAGCCACGCAAGCTTCCACCTCATCGTCGGTCCAGTCTGTTCCGTTGTTCGACATTTTCCAGTTTACGGTGATCAGATGAGAACGGCATTCGCTGTTGGTCCATGACAGACATTGCACGTCGAAATTGTCAAACGCCTCTGCCCACCTACCGCAACATCCTCACCCACCGCGCAAGATCGACCAAGCCCATCAGCGCGGCGGCGACATAGGTGAAGGCGGCGGCCTTGAGCACGGAGCGGGCGCCGGCCAGATCGCCGTCCTGAAGATAGCCGCCTTCCTTGAGGATCGGCAGCGCCTTGCCGAAGCTGGCGTCATATTCGACCGGCAGCGTGACCAGATGGACCAGGACGCGGATCGCCAGAAGGGCGATGCCGGTGGCGGCCAGCGCCAGAAACGCGCCGGGGGTGCGGGCGATGACGGCCAGCACCGGGGCGGCGATGAAGAACAGGCCGGCGAACAAGTCGGTGACGCCGGCGATGCGCACCAGCGTCTGACGCAGCTTCAGGCCGCGCTCGCCGCGATGGTGCTGCAGCGCATGGCCGACCTCGTGGGCGGCGATGGCGACCGCCGTCAGGGACGGGGTGCCATGGGTGTCGGGCGACAGGCGCACCATGCGCGCGGCGGGATCGTAATGATCGCCCTTGCCGGTCTGCTCGACGCCGACGCCGTCGAGACGGTAGTGCGCGATCAGATGCTCTGCCAGTTCGCCGCCGGTGCCGGGAAAATCGGGGCGCGGCGTGCCGTGGCGCTGCATCGTCCGCCGCACCCACAGTTGCGGCAGCACGACCACGGCGCCGATCAGGACCAGTGCGATGATGCCCAAAAGCGCCACCTGCGCGCGATCTCCCGAAGACTTCCGGCGCGCGTCATTGCCGCCGTTTGCCCTTCATATGGGGAGCGCGCGGCGCGGGGCAACGATCGGCTGGTGCGAACGCGCCGAACCGGTCAGTTGGTCGAGATGGTGCCGCGCACGCAGTTTTCCGGCTCGGCGCCGTCGGGCAGGGGCGGCGCTCCGGGCGCGCCCGGCGTTTGGTTGATCTGCCGGCATTCCTCGACGCTCGTGCCGGCCTGACCGGTGATCGTCGGCGCGGCGGGATCGCCGGGCAGCGCGGCGGGGTTGGTGGTGCCGATGCGGGTTGCCAGCGTGCGGCTCGACGAGGTGGCGATCACATTGCCCTGGACGGGCGGCAGCGGTTCGGTCGACCCGCGATCGAACGGATTGAGATCGGAAACGGCGTTGCAGCCCGCGGGCAGCGCGAGTGCGGCGATCAGGATGGCCGTCCGGCCGGTTCTGGCAAGCATGGTCAATTCCGGTTTGTCTCGTGCTTCCGACGTTAATCGGCAAAGGGCGGGCGATCAATGCGGCGCAGCGTGCAGGCGCCTTGCCGCACTGGTGCCGTCAGTCATAATAGATTTCGTTGTCGTCCAGATAGATATTGCTCGCCGCGCAAATGTCGATGCTGATCGGCTCGTCGAGCACCTCGCCCCCGTCGGTGCCAAGCCAGCCGACCTGGAAAACCTGGTCGCACGGACCGGTGTCGGCGGTGAACCTTGCCGTGGCGCTTTGGCCGGGGTCGACGGCATCCTGCAGCCAGTTGTCGCTCCAGCCGGATCCGTCATTGGTGTAAAAGCCGACGACGACGTTGCCGCCGGTGTTGTTGTAGACCTCGAAATAGCCTTCCGAGCCGGTGCCCTGGGCGAGGGCGAGCGATGCCGTACCCGCCATGATGGCGGCGAAAACCGTTGTCCGAAGAAGCATTTGACTGGTTCCTTGTGTCGCAATGAGATGTCGCGCGCGCCCCAATGTCGACCACGATATGGAACTTTCGGGCCGTTGGCGACTTCTTCCTGCACCACCGCATGCGGTGTGACCAAGCGCACAAGCCCGCGCCGGCAGCGGCGATAGGGTGATCGCAAGGAGGCGGAAGACATGATGACTTCCGGAAAGCACATGATGTACAATGGCTCGCACATTTCGGGTTCGCCCGTTTCGCGGACGACGCCCCTGACGGAACTGGCCATGCAGACGCGGCGGGCACCGCGCCGCCGCGACGCCATCGCAGTCCTCGCCGCCCAACTGGCCGCCGTCGCCGCCCTCATCTGGCTGGTCGCCGGAACCGTGACGGCCCAGGCGGGCGATCTGGATGCGCTGGACAGTGGCGAGCCGGCCGTCCTTGCCTATGCCGAGCCGGCGCCCGAGCGCTTCGCGGACCCGTTCGCCGGGCAGCGCGGCCTCGAAAACCATGACGCCCATGACGGCCACCCGCTGAACGATGCGTGGATGGGCCTGAACGCGGTGACCGCCGATGGCGTGGTCGCCGGCTATGTCAGCGACGCTTTCGTCAATCCCGACGGTTCGATCGACGAGGTGATCATCACGCCCGCGCCGGGAACCGCGCTGGCCCACCCGGTCTATGTGCCGGTCGATGCAGTCCAATTCGACGGTGCCGAGGTCGGCCTGACGATGACGATGGCGGTCCTGGCCACGCAGGAGCCGGTGACCGAGGATTTCGCCGCCTACGCGGAATAAGCGCACCCCTCCAGTCAATCGATGCGCGCGAAGACACGGTGCCCCTTCTCAGGGCGCCGTGTCTTTGACAATGCGGCCGTCTTCCATGGTCACGATCCTGTCGGCCAGTTCCAGGATGCGGTTGTCATGGGTGACCATCATGGTGGTCGTGCCGCGCTGGCGGCCCAGTTCCTTGAGCATCCGCACCACGGTCATGCCGCTTTCCTTGTCGAGCGCGGCGGTCGGCTCGTCGGCGAAGACGACCGCCGGATTGCCGACAAGCGCGCGGGCGACGGCGACGCGCTGTTTCTGGCCGCCCGACAGATTGCCGGGCAGATAGTCGAGCCGGTCGCCCAGGCCCAGCGCGCCCAGAATGTGCGCGGCAGCCTTGCGCTGGGTGGCTTCGTCCCTGTGGCCGTGCACCTGCAGCCCCATCATGACGTTCTGCCGCGCCGTCAGGCTGCCATGCAGATTGTGGGCCTGGAAGATGAAGCCCAGCCGGCGGCGATAGAGCACGAGATCGGCCTCGCGTGCGCCGTTCAGTTCATGACCCAGAAGTTCGACCGAGCCGTCCTGCACCTCGCGCAGGCAGCCCATCAGCGTCAGCACCGTCGTCTTGCCCGAGCCGGACGGCCCCATCAGCACGGTCAGGCTGCCAGGGCGCACCGTCAGGTCGACGTCGAACAGGGCCTGCTTGCGCGCTTCGCCCTCGCCGAACCAGTGGTTCAGCCCGGCAACGCGGATCGCCGGCACTTCGGCAACGGCGGGCAGGGCGGGATTTCTGGCCGGCGCATTCATCTCAGAAAAGGTCCGCCGGATCCGCGGCCGCCAGGCGGCGCGTGGCGATGGCGCCCGAGACCAGACAGGCGATGATGGTCCCGACGAACACGGCGGCGGTGGTCGCAAAGGTCAGTTCGACCGGCAGGCCGGTCATCGCGCCAAGCATTTCGTAAAGCAGCCAGGAGACGGCGATGCCGGGCACGAAGCCCAGAATGCCGAGGATCACCGCCTGCTCCAGCACGATTCCCAGGAACATGGACTGGCCGTATCCCATCGCCTTGAAGGTGGCATATTCGGCCAGATGGTCCGCCACGTCGGTCGACAGGATCTGGTAGACGATGACGATGCCGACGAGCACGCCGATGACGACGCCGAAGCCGAAGATGAGGCCGGTCGGGCGTTCGGTGGTCTGGTAATCCTGATCCTCGAGCGCGGCGTCCGCGAAGCTGCGCACGCGCAGGCCGGTGCCGTCGAATTGCGCCTGAAGCGCGGCGAGCACGACACCGGGGTCGGCGTCCGGGGCGATCTTGATCAGGATGTGGTCGGGCGCGCCGGTGGAGCGGTTGGGGAAGATGCGGTGGAAGGTCTGGTCGGAGACCAGCATGTAGCCGTCGCCGGCAAATCCGCCGCCCGCGGCGAAGCTGTCGATGGCACTCAGGGTCACGCCGCGCACCTCGAACCGCAGCGGATCGTCCGGCCCCAGCGTTTCGAGCGCCGAGGCATCCATGTTGCGGGCGAGGCGGTCGACCACGGCGCTGTCGCGCAGCCTGAGGCGCGGGGCGAAGGGCGCAAGCCCGGCATCGAGATAGTCGCCCTTTTCGGGGTCGATGCCGAAGGTGACGAACGCCGTCGAAGTCCCGTCGGCGCGCTCCCAGTCGGCGGTCGCGACATAGAACGGCATGGCGCTCTGGACGCCGGGCACGCCGAGCGCCTGGAACATGCGCTGGCGGGCGACATTGTCGCCTTCGGTCAGCGTGTTGGCGTTTTCGGCCGAGATCATGATGTCGGCGTTCAAAAGCCCGTAGGAGATCAGGATCGAATTGTTGAGCGAGCCCATGATGCCGAGCTGGACCAGCACCAATATGTTGGCGAAGGCGACGCCCGCCATCGCCGCCGCAAGGCGCGTTCTGGAGTGGATCAGCTGCAGCCAGCCGATCGGCAGACGGCCGATGAGCGCGCCCAGAAGAGCGGTCATGGCGTGGCCCGCGCGTCCGTTTCGATGCGCGCCAGCACCTCTAGATTGATGAAGCGGGCGGCGATCTGCGAGGATTCCTCGTCGAGATCGACATTGACGGTGATGACGCGCGCATCGGTGTTCGCCGCCGGATCGTCGCCGACGATGGTCTGGCGACCGACTTCGAGGCCGATGTCGGCGACCGTGCCGGTCAGTTCGCCTTCGAACGCGTCGGCGGTCACGATGACGCTTTGACCAAGGCTGACGCGGCGGATGTCGGACTGGTAGATCTCGACCTCTGCCGTCATGGCGGAAATGTCGCCCAGATCGAGCACGCCCGACGTGCCCGGCTTTTCGCCCTCGCGCACATGGATGGCGATGACCGTGCCGTCGGCGGGCGCGCGGATGAACGCCTTTTCGAGATCGGCGCGGGCGCGCTCGAGATCGGCCAGCGCGGCGTCCAGATTGCGCTTGGCGACGGCGACATCAACCTGATCGTCGGTGCCGTTGCGCTCGTAGCGGCTTGCCGTGGCGGCCGCGCGCTCGACCTCCTGTGTCGCCTGATCGAGTGTAGACCGGCGCTGGTCAAGCGCTGCGCGCGTGACGATGCCGCGTTCGAACAGGGTCTGGTAGCGGTCGAACTCGGCCTGCGCATTGGTCAGCGCGGCCTGCGCCTTTTGCAGGCCCGCCTCGGCTTCGGCGGCTGCGCTTTCGGTGTTGCGCCGGGTCTGGGCGAGCGTCGCCGTGCGCACCTCGACATTGGCGCGGGCGGTGGCGACCGCCTGTTCGAGCGCGCCGCGATTGTCGAGCACGGCCAGAACGTCGCCGCTCGCCACCTGGTCGCCTTCGCGCACATTGAGTTCGGCAATGCGCGCATCGCCGGCGCCGAATGGCGGCGCCAGCGTGCGGATGTCGGTCTGCGGTACCAGCCGGCCAAGCCCGACGACCATCGGCACCGGCGCTGCCGCGTCACCTTCGGGCGGGCGCTCGACCGCGATCGCGATCGGCGTTTCGGTGCCGCCGCCGGGCGTCAGGCCGAAGGTCTGGAAGAAGCGCTGCAGGCCGGTCGGCTGGAAATACATGCCTAGAACGCCACCCGTCGGGATCAGCAGCAGGACGAGCGGCAAAAGGAAAATGGGGCGGAAGCGGCGTCGGGGCCGTTTCCTGTCCGCGTCCGGCGCCCGGTCGATCACTTCGAGCGGCAGAATGATTTCACCTGCCGGGGCGTCCGCCGGCTTTTTCGTGTCGGTGTCGGCCATCGGTCTCGTCTTGACTTCGATCCTGGCGGCCGGGGACGTGCCGCGAGGCATTCGCCCGTGCCGCCGATTTGTACGACCCGGTACCACGGCTCACAAGGCCGGGCACGTTAAATCTGGGTCATGTTGGCCGTCGCGTCCGTTTACCGGCGCTTAACCACTTCTCCGAACGGCCCGTTCACCTTGCCGGCGTAGCCTCGCTGCGGGAGCGGACGTCCGAGGACGGAGTGGTGCGATGAGCGACAAACACGAACCAATTGGCGGATCGGCGCCTTGGCGCACCGGCGTGCGGCTGGCGGCCGTGGTTGCCGGCGGCCTGGCTTTGGCGTCGTGCAGCTTTCTCGACTGGGGCTTCATGGGCGGCGGGTCGAAAGCGCCGCCGACCGCCGTCGATCCCTCGCCGACGCGCTCGGTTTTCTCGCTGCCGCGGATGGGCTTTCCCGGCCTCGGGCTCGGCGGGCGCGGCGGCGTGATGTCGGCGAGCGAACGCCAGTGCCGGGCCGCGCTCAGGCGGCGCGGCGTCGAATTCACCGATCTGGCGCCGATCCGCGATTCGGCCGCCTGCGGCATCGACCATCCGGTGCGCGTGTCGACGCTGGCGCGCGGGGTCGCGCTCAAGCCGGCGGCGACGTTGAACTGCCAGACGGCGCTGGCCGCCGCCGAATGGCTGCAAAAGGATGTGGGCCCTGCCGCGCGCAAGCGCTATCTGACCGGCATCGCCGAAGTGAACAACATGTCGTCCTATTCGTGCCGGCGGATACGCGGGACCAGCCGCTGGTCCGAGCATTCCAGGGGCAATGCGCTCGATATCGGCTCGTTCACGCTGAAGAACGGCCATGTGATCGACGTGTCGCGGCAGAGCCTTTTCGCGATGCGGGCGCGCGGCTTCCTGCATGCGGCGCGGGCTGGCGCGTGCGACGAGTTCTCGACGGTGCTCGGGCCGGGCAGCGATGCCGACCATGCCGATCATTTCCATTTCGATTTGCGCCAGCGCCGCACCGGCTATCGCCACTGCGACTGATCGCGATCAGGTCTCGGGCGGGATGGCGGTCGGCTTTCCGCTGCCGTCGAGCGCGACCATGGTGAAGCGCGCAAAGGTGACGCGCTCCATGTCCTCGCTCAGATAGCGCTGCGCCCAAGCCTCGATATAGAGCACCATGGAGGTGCGCCGGACGCTTTCCACGCGGGCGTGGATCGACAGCGTGTCGCCGATCCGCACCGGGCTCCTGAACGCCATCTCGTTGACGGCCGCGGTGACCACACGCCCGCGCGCGCGTTCGGCGGCGGCGATGCCGGCGGCCAGATCCATCTGCGCCATCACCCAGCCGCCGAAAATGTCGCCCGCCGCATTGGCATCGCCCGGCATGGCCAGCGTCCTGAGCGTCGGCGTGCCCGCCGGCGCGGACAGATCGGTGTCATTCATCGAAAGGTCCCCATCGCCATCAGGGGCTCTGGTTGCCGTGAACGGCCCTGTCCGTCAACCCGCCGCTGCAAGGTCCGGGGCTTCTGCCGGCCAGACCGGAACCGGCAGCCGCTCGAGCTCCGGACGGGCGAACAGATAGCCCTGCATCAGGGTCACGCCGAGATCGCGAAGCACGCGATATTCCGCCTCCGTCTCGATCCCCTCGCAGACCAGCTCCACGCCCAGATCGGCCAGCATGCGTATCATGTGGCGCACGATGCCGCGTTTGACCGGCTCGCTGTCGATGTCGCGGATCAGCGCCATGTCCAGCTTGACGAAGTCGGGCTGAAATCGCGACAGCAGCTCAAGACCGGCATAGCCGGCGCCGAAGTCGTCGATCGCGGTGTGAAACCCGAGCGAGCGATAGGCGCGCAGAATGCCCAGAAGATGCTCGGCATCGAGCCGCTCGACTTCGGTGAACTCGAACATGATCTTGTCGAGGGGAAAGCCTGAGCGCTCCGCCGTTTCCAGCGTCATGCGGATGCAGGCGCGCGGCTCATAGACCGCGTTGGGCAGGAAGTTGATCGAAAGCAGGGCGTCGGTTGCCGCAAGCCCGGCCGCCGTTGCCACCTCGATGGCCGTTCTCCGGCAGGTCTGGTCGAACACGTAGCGATTGTCGTCGGAGACCTGCGCAAGTATCCATCCGGCGCCGGCGCCGTCCTTGCCGCGCAACAATGCTTCCTGCGCCAGAACGATTCCCGTTTGCACATTGACGATCGGCTGAAACGCCATGGTCAACGGTATGTCGAATGTTGCCCCGTTTTTGCATGCATCACATTTCATGCTGGATTTCATTGGTGTCGCCCGCAGCTTATGTTCGGGTTGCGGATTGTAGATTTCCGGACTTAACAATTTGTTTTGCGAGCGGCCGCGGTTGCAGGATGGTCCGTTTTCGGGCAGTCGGCCCGTCTTTTCAAAAAGCCGACGCGGCATGTCGCATCGGCAGAATTTTCCGCGGCCGGAGGCGCGTTTAGATGGCGGCCTGATGCCATGCCGGGGGAGGGCAGGCCATGCCGCAGACAATCCGTGCCGCCGTCTGCCGCGCCTTCGGCGAACCGATGCGCATCGAAGATGTCACGCTCGCCGATCCGGGGCCGGACGAGGTGCTGGTCGCCGTCAAGGCGTGCGCCATCTGCCATTCCGACATCACCTATGCCGACGGGGGCTGGGGCGGCGATCTGCCTCTGGTGCTCGGCCATGAGGCGGCGGGTCTGGTCGAGGCCGTGGGCGACAATGTCAGCCATGTCAGGCCGGGCGATACGGTGGTCGTCACGCTGATCCGCGCCTGCGGCGCCTGCCATTATTGCAGCGCCGGCCGGGACTATCTGTGCGAGACGGTCTTCGATCTCGACCGGCGTTCGCCGTTGACCGACGCATCGGGCGCACCGCTCGGCCATGGCCTGCGCACCGGTGCGTTCGCCGAAAAGCTCGTCGTCGAGAAAAGCCAGCTGGCGCGCGTCGATCCGGCCATTCCCTTCGAGTCGGCGAGCCTTCTTGCCTGCGGTGCGATTACCGGCGTCGGCGCGGTGACCAATACCGCGAAGATGCCCCGGGGCGCCCATGCGGTGGTGATCGGCTGCGGCGGGGTGGGGCTGAACGCGGTGCAGGGCGCGCGCATCGCCGGTGCCGCCTCGATCATCGCCATCGACCTGTCGCGCGAGAAACTCGATGCCGCAGAACGGCTTGGCGCGACGGCCACCATCGACCCGATCCACGAGGATGCCGTCGACAAGGTGCTGGCGGCGACCGGCGGGCGCGGCGCCGACTTCGTGTTCGTCGCCTCGGGCGCGCCCGCCGCGCTTTCAAGCGCGGCCAGCTATGTCGGCAAGGCGGGCACTGTGGTGATCGTCGGCATGCCCCACAGCGATGTCACGATCGGCTACAACCCCTCCAATGTGGCAAGCTGGGGCCAGCGCATCCTCGGCTCGAAAATGGGCTCGGCCTGCGTGTGCCGCGACGTGCCGCATCTGGCCGGGCTTTATGGCGACGGGGTGCTGCAACTCGATTGGCTGGTTACCGCCCGCTACACGCTCGATCAGATCAACGAGGCGATCGCGGCGACCAGGGCTGGCCAGGGCCTGCGAAATGTGATCGTGTTCTGACCATGCCAACGATCACCGACATCGAGACCTTCATCGTCGGTACGCCGGAGGGCACGCCGGGCGGGCGCTACTTCATCTTCGTCAAGCTGACCGATTCGGACGGCGGCGTCGGCTACGGCGAAGCCTATGGCGCGACCTTCGGCCCCAAGACCATGGCGGCGATGATCGCCGACGCCGCCGAACGGCATCTGGTGGGCCGCGATCCGCACAATATCGAGGCGCTGTTCCGGCGCTGCTATTCGTCCGGCTTCACGCAGCGGCCGGACGTGTCGATGATGGGCTGCTTCTCGGCGCTGGAGATGGCCTGCTGGGACATTGTCGGCAAGCATGCCGGCCAGCCCGTGCACCGGCTGATCGGCGGTGCGGTGCAGACCCGGCTGCGCTCCTACACCTATCTTTATCCCGCCACCGGCTCGATCTATCCGGCCGAGACGGACGGCCGGAACGTCTACAACGATCCCGACATGGCCGCCGAGGCGGCGCTGCAATGGGTCGAGCGCGGCTTCACCGCGGTCAAGTTCGACCCGGCCGGGCCCTATACGATCCACGATCCGCACCAGCCGCTTCTGGCCGACATAGAGCGCTCGGCGGCGATGGTGGCCGCGGTGCGCGAAGCGGTCGGCACGCGGGCGGACATCTTGTTCGGCACGCACGGCCAGTTCACGCCTTCGGGCGCGGCACGCATGGCGAAAGCCATCGAACCCTATGATCCGCTGTGGTTCGAGGAACCCGTGCCGCCCGACATGCCCGAGGCGATGGCGCAGTTTGCGGCGAAAACCACGATCCCGGTCGCCACAGGCGAACGGCTGACGACCAAATACGAGTTCGCGCGGCTGCTGGCGCTCGGGGCCGCGCAGATCGTCCAGCCCGACCTCGGCCGTTCGGGCGGCATTCTGGAGACCAAGAAGATCGCGGCGATCGCCGAAACACATCACGCGCTGGTCGCGCCGCATTGCTATTGCGGGCCGATCGCGGCGGCAGCCAACATCCAGCTTGCCGCGACGCTGCCGAATTTCCTCATTCTCGAAGCGATCAGGGACTGGACCGGCTTTCACGCCGATCTTCTGGACCGGCCCCTGGTGTTCGACGATGGCGATACGCTGGTGCCGACCGAGCCGGGCCTCGGCGTGGCCCTGAACGAGGATGTGGCCCGCGCGCACCCCTATGAGGGGCCGGACCTGCATCTGGTGATGGAGGATGCACCGGTGCGCCCGTGACGGACGTTCAGGGACGGCGCGGCGGAGGCATGCTCCGCCGCGCGCTCATGACTTACTGGACGACGATCTCGGTGATCTCGTTGGTTGCATCATCGACGGTGATCATCACCGCTGCGCCTTCTTCAAGCGCGCTCAGATCGACGCCTTCGGCCACGGTCAGTTCCGAATCGTCCTCCAGGACAACGAGCCGGCTGTCGGCATCGACGCTCTGGATCACGGCTTCCATCTGAGCGGCGAAGGCGCCGGCAGTCGCGGCCAGACCGGCCGCAAGGGCAATGAAGAGTTTCTTCATGTTCATGACTTCCATTGGTGCACCCGGTCTCAGGAGGCTGCGGCGCAAACCGTCAGCGCTGCCGGGCCATGAATCAGTATGCGGGCAAATGTGGCGGAGCAAGCGGATTCGACGCCGTATGCGACGACGCAAGTCTCTGAAATCATTCATTGAAATTTGCCGTCCCCGAATCCCGCCCGGCGATTGTGGCGGACCGGTTCTGCCAGCTCTCCGGCGATGGCGCGGCGTGGCGCCAAGCCCATCGCGCCGGCGCGGTCGCCGCGGCTCCGGACGGGCTTTTTGCCGCCCGTCCGGAGCCGTCCCTTGGCCCGTCCGGCCTTACTCGACCCTGGTGACCTCGGTCAGCGTGGTGGTGCCGTCGGTGTAGACGACGCTGATCGTGTCGCCGGGCGCAAGGCCCGCCAGTTCGACCTCGTCGGCGGCGAGCCAGCTCGAACCGTCCTCCAGGACGATCATCCGGGTTTCCGGATCGATCGAGGCGATCACGCCCTGTCCCTCGCCGGCGATGGCGAAGATGGTCGAGGCGAGCAGGGCGCCACCTGCCAGTGCTGCGGTCAGTTTGTTGGTCATGGATCGTATCCCTTTCTGTCTCCCGTTGGTGCCACCGGCGCCGGCGGGGAAGGTGCCGTTTGCGCGGCGTGCCGGCGCTGGTGACGGGCTGAAACTGGCGAGCCGGCGGCGGCGGCGCAATTCACGTTCGGTTGCCAAAAGTCAGCAAAAACAACGACATAATTCGGCCATGATCGGCCGACGCATGCCACAATTGGCTTCGGGCGCAATCCAAGTTGCGGTTCGGCCAATCTTTTTCGAACCCGCTGCGGACATCGAATGGGGCAGGCCGTGCGACGCGTCGCGACGGGCGCGGTAACGCGGGGCGGGCCGGGATGCGAATTTGATCGCTGTCAGGGTTCGTGAGCGGCGGTTCTATGCGCCGGGCGCAGCATCGGCACCAGTTCGACGGCAAGGATCGCCACGAAGATCAGCGCACAGCCGAAAATGCCGATCGCCGGAATGCGCTCGGCGAGGAACAACGCGCCGAAGAGGGCCGCAAAAGGCGCTTCCGTCGACATGAAGATCGCCGCTTGGGGCGCGGTGGTGTGGCGCTGGGCGACGGCCTGGATGGTGAAGGCGATGCCGCCCGAGACGATGCCGGCAAAGGCGATCTCGGGTGCGGCGGCAACGATCAGGTCCAACGATACGGGCTCGATGAACGGTGCGATGGTGCAGCCGATCACGCCGCAGACCGCAAATTGCGTAAAGGCCAGCGTGAAGGGACGCGGCGCGCCCTTGACGAAGCGGCCCAGAGCGATGACGTGGCAGGCCCACAGGACCGCGCACAAAAGCGTCCACAGATCGCCCTCGGTGAGCCCGGACAGCGCGCCGCCCGACAGGAGCCAGATGCCGCCGAGCGTCAGCGCGGCGGCGGGCCAGACCACCGGATGGGGAAACTCGCGCAGCGCCAGCACGGCCAGCACCGGCACCAAGACCACATAGGTGCCGGTCAGAAACCCCGAATTGGTGACCGTCGTCGTCAGGAGCCCGATCTGCTGGGCGGCGAGCGAGGCGAACAGAAGACAGCCGAGGATGGCAAAGCTGCGCCATTGCCGGGGCGTCAGCGGCGGCGTGCCGGCGGCTTTGGCACGCCGTGCCTCCCACAAGGCCAGAGGCGCGACAGCCAGCGCAGCGGCGAAAAAGCGCACGCCGGTGAAGAAGACCGGCCCGATCGCGTCCATCGCCGTCGACTGGGCGACGAAGCCCATGCCCCAAACGGCACCGGTGACGAGCAAAAGGGCGTTGGCGGTCGCGCGCTGCATGGTGCGCCCGTGCCACGGCGGCGCCGGCCGGGCAAGCGGCAAACATGTCACCGTGACAAGCTTGCCAACGCCCCGGGCGCGCGGCACATTCGCGCCGATCACGGGATTGCGCAGACGGGCACCCTTATCATGGCCGGTGGACAGCCTATGTTAAGCCCAGGAAAATCGAACGGGAGTTCCCCCTTGCGTCAGCAGTCTTTCCGATCGCCGTTCGGCGCTCTTGCCTGCCTTTGCATGGCCCTGGCCGGCCTTCTGGCAACCGCCATGCCGCTGCCGGCGGACGCCAGCCAGTTCAAGCGCATCCGCGACGTCAACGTATCGTGCAACGATGCACTGCGTTGCGACCTGTTCATCACCAATGCGCGCGTCACGCTGTTCACCGTCGGCTTCCGCCGGGCCGCGGCATTCGATGCGCCGGTCGCGCTTTACATGACGATGCGCGAGCCGCTGGCCGCCGGATCGGACGTGCGCTTTTCGATCGACGGCGCCGAGGTGCTGACGGTGCCTTCAGGCGCCTTTTCCTATCGCGCCGCGATCTCCGAATATTCCTATGCCAACCAGGACGAGGTGCGCGCGCTGTTCGGGGCCACCAAGGCCGGCGAGCGGCTTCAGGTGACGTTCCGCACCCGCTCGGGCCAGTCGACCGCGCCCTATTCGCTTTCGGGCGTCGTCGCCGGGGCGATCTTCATGGACGAGGTGCAGGGCCGGGTCGGCCGCGAGGACGCGCTGGCTGCGATCGGCGCGGTGCCGGCGCCGGCCGACGAAGGCCAGATGGCGGCGATGGATGCCGTGCCCGCCGGGTTGCGCCGCTATTATGAGGGCGAAGGCGCGCCATGCGCGGATTTCGACGGCACCGTGCCCGATCCGCTGGGCGGCTTTTCCGCCGATATCGACGACGAGGTGCGGCTTGTCGGCCTGCGCTGCGGCTCTGGCGGGGCCTACAACGCGCCGTTCGCCTTCTGGACCGAGATCGACGGGACCTATTACAGGCTGCCGCTGCCGGTGATGACCGATGACGGCCCCGGCGCGGTGATGGTCGCCTGGAACGCGATCTGGGACGCCGAGGCGCGGCAGGTCACATCCTTCTTCAAGGGACGCGGCATCGGCGATTGCGGCACCGTCACCAGTTGGAACGTCGGCGAGGTCGGCTTCGGCTATGGCTTCGTGCTCGCCGAAATGCGCGTCAAGGACGAGTGCGACGGCGTCTTCGACGAGACGCTGGAAAGCTGGGAGCGCGTCTGGCCGGCGGCCGGCGACAAGTCGTGACAGGCGACATCGGCGCGCGGCTGGCGTTCGTGCGCGAGGTGGAGCGGATCAAGGACACGCTGCGCTCGGGCATCACGGCATCGGGGCGCGCCGAGAGCGTTGCCGAGCATTCCTGGCGGCTGTGCGTGACGATCCTTTCCTTCGCCGATCTGCTGCCGGCGGAGATCGACCGGCTCAAACTGCTCAAGCTGGCCATCATTCACGATCTGGGCGAGATCTATGAGGGCGATGTGCCGGCGATCCACCAGAATGCGGACGATGGGCGCGATGCGCGCGAGCGGGCCGATTTCCACAAGCTGACGGCCGTGCTGCCGGCCGCGCTGCGCGACGAGTTCCGCGCGCTCTACGACGAATATGCCGCCGCCGCGACGCCCGAGGCGGTGCTCGCCAAGGGGTTCGACAAGCTCGAGACGATCCTGCAGCACACGCAAGGCGCCAACGCGCCCGATTTCGACTACCGGTTCAATCTCGCCTACGGCAAGGCGCGGACGGATGCCCATCCGCTGCTCGCCGAAATCCGGGCGCTGATCGATGCGGAGACCGAGGCCCTGGCCGACGGCCGCAAGGCGTGGACGGGGTAGGAGGTCAACCCTCTCCCCGCTTGTGGGGACAGGGAAAAGCGCTCACTCGATCGCGCCGGTCCAGCGGGTGAGGCGTGCGCGGTTGTTGCCGGCATCGGAATAGCCGACCTGCGCGCGGGCATAGGCGACAAGGCCGCTGGTGCCGTCGCCGAGATCGACGGCCAGGAACTGGTTGGTGTCGGGAAAGCGCATCGTGTCGGTCCAGGTGACATAGCGCAGCGCGCGCGGGTCGGCGCCGTCATCGACGCGCTCTTTGCGCTCGGGCTGCGTCTCGATGGCGGTGCCCAGCGCTGCGATCAACGCCTCGGGCGTCATGGCATAGACCGGCAGTTCGCCGTCGGTCTTGACGCCGTCGCACAGGCCGGGCGAGCACAGGAGCGCGTCGTTGGGCCGGCCGGCGCGCTGCGGCGCGGCCAGGTCGAACGGGCCCAGATCGGGATCGCCGGCGACCATCTGCCAGGTCTGCTCGCGACCGATCAGGAGGAATGCGCCGGTCGCCACGATGGCGAGCGCGACGATCAGCAGCAAAAGGCCGACGAACCAGTTCATGGCAAATTGTCCGGGATCGGGAGTGATTAGGATGCGGGATCGCGCACGATCCTTACGATCCGGCCGGGATCGGCGTCAATGGCCACCAGCAGCGAGCCGTCCGGTGCGATCTCGACGTCGCGGATGCGCCCAAGATCACCCTCGAACAGCTGCTCCTCGCCGATGATCGCGCCGCTTTCGTCGCGGTCGAGCCGCGACAGAAGCTGGGCCCGCAATGCGCCGACCAGAAGGTCGCCCTCCCATTCGGGAAACATTTCGCCCCGATAGACGGCGAGGCCCGACGGTGCGATCGACGGGTCCCAATAATGGAGCGGCTGCTCGAAGCCCGGCGCCGCGGTGCCCTGGCCGATGCGCATGCCCGAATAGTGGCGGCCATAGGAGATTTCCGGCCAGCCATAATTGAGCCCGGCTTCGGGCCGGTTGATCTCATCGCCGCCGCGCGCGCCGTGTTCGACCGTCCACAAAAGGCCGGTCTCGGGATCGATGTCGGCGCCCTGAATGTTGCGATGGCCCTTGGACCAGAGTTCGGGCGCAGCGCCCGGCTGGCCGACGAACGGATTGTCGGCGGGAATGGTGCCGTCGCGATTGATGCGGATCACCGCGCCGGCATGATCGCCCATCACCTGGGCGCGGGGCCGTTCGCCGCGGTCGCCGGTCGTCACATAGACCGTGCCGTCGGGCCAGAAGCCGGTGCGCGAGCCGAAATGGCGTCCGCCCGAGGATTTGACGTTCATCGAAAAGATCGTCTCGGTGCCCTCGAGCGCCGGGTTGCCCGTCGTCTCGCCGGTCAGGACGCCCCTGGCGAGAGCCGTGCCCGAACCGCCCGGACCGGGTTCGGAGAAAGTGAAGAAGACCTCGCGCGTTTCGGCGAAATCGGGCGCCAGCGCCACATCGAGCAGCCCGCCTTGGCCGCCGGCGGCGATCTCGGGCAGGCCGGAGACGGGTGCGGACAGGGTGCCGTCGCGGACGATGCGCATCGTGCCGGGCCGTTCGGTGACCAGAAGCGCGCCGTCGGGCATGATCTCGACAGCCCATGGGCTCGAAAGCCCGGTTGCGAGGGTTTCGGTGCGAAGCGATATGCCGTCGGCGGTGGTGGCGGTGCGTTCCTGCGCGGCGGCGGCAGTGGCCGTCAGCGCGGTCGCGGCGGCGAGGAGGGCGGCGGACAAGAGGTTCGGGCGCATGATTTCTCCGGGCGTTGAGGCTCTGCCGATCATGTAGGCCGCATGCCTGCCCGACCAAGGGCGGCAGCCCGGAAAAAGGGTGCGTGGCAGCCTTGCGTCAGCGGGTGCGGCGGACCGGCGCGTTCTGCCAATCGGCGGAGAGCCCGCGCCAGAAGGCGAACGCGCCAGCGCTCATGCCGACCAGGCCGAGGCTCATCAGGGCCAGCAAGGCCTCGCGGCCGAAGAGCGGGGCGGGCAGGGTCAGTTGCGGCGCGGCCAGCATGGTCGCCAGCGCCGCTGCGTCGAGCGACGAGGTGTAGGTGGCGGCGTGTGCCGCCGACGACAGGCCGAACAGGGCGATCACGGTCGCGAACGCAAAGACGCCGGCGATCGCGGCGAACGCCTTGGCGCTCGATTGGCGCCATTGGGCGCGCCGTGCGGTGTAGTCCATGAACATGGTCCGTGCTCCCGGCGGGGCGTTGTCCGAAACTGCTATGGTCACGGATAGTTGCGCTTTGGGGCACGATGTGGATCGGATTGGGCCGCGCACGGGGAAAAAGTGCGGCGATTTCGTGGCAACACGCCTGTTTTTGCGCTCAGACCGCGTCCGGCAGCCACTCCAGCGGCACATGGCCCGGTTCGGCCGCAACCCGCTCGATCCAGCGGTTGACCGCCGGGAAACGCTCCATCTCGAACCCGCCCTTGTCGCCGGCCGAATGGGTGTAGGCGTAAAGGCAGATATCGGCGACCGACAGGGGGTCCCCGGCAAGAAATGGCGTGGCTTCCAGTTGCCGCTCCATCAGGCCGAGCGCCGCATGGCCCTTTTCGAGAAGCGGGTCGAGCACGTCCGGCGTGCGCAGATGAGCGCGGTCGTCATAGGTCAGGATGCCGGCGCGCACGGCAATCGCCGGCTCGTGGCTGTATTGCTCGAAGAACATCCATTGATGGACGAGCGCGCGGGCGTAGCGGTCGTCCGGCACGAAGCGCGTGCCGTCGCCGAGATAAAGCAGGATGGCGTTCGATTCGCGGATCGTCCGGCCGTCTTCCAGAACCAGCAGCGGCACCTTGCCGGCCGGGTTGATCGCACGGAATTCGGCGCTCGTGGTCACGCCCGAGCCCTGTTCGGCCGGCACATGGCGGAACGGCAGGCCCAGATGCGCCAGAAGCAGGCGCACCTTGTAGGAGTTGCCGGAGGAGGGCATCGACCAGAGAGTCAGCATGCGCGTTGCGTAGTCGCGGGCGGCGACCCTGTCAAAGCAGTTTTGGTGAAGCGGCGTTCAACCGCGTTGAACCGGCGCGCTCAGTTCCAGGCGGCGATGCGTCCGGTGTACGGTTCGTTGCGGCTGGCGGCGATCAGCGCGGTGAAGTCGCCGGGCGCGGCCTGCGGCGGGGCCAGTGCGAACCCTTGCAGGAAATGCGCGCCGGTGCGCCGGGCCAGGTCCACCTGGCGCATCGTCTCCAGGCCCTCGATGACGCAGCGAATGCCCTGGCGGCGGAACGTATCGACAATGCGCGACAGTTCATTGAAGCCGTCCTCTGAGTCCAGATGGCGGCGGGCGAGCGCGCCGTCCAGCTTGACGATGTCGGGCGTCAGCCGGGCGATGCGGTCGGGATCGGAAAAGGCGGCGCCGAAATCGTCGACCGCGATCAGAAAGCCGCGGGCCCGCAGCGCATAAACGAAATGGCGCAACGCGTCGGGCGCGGTCGCTTCATGCTCGGTGAACTCACAGACCAGATCGCGCGGCGAGATGTCCGCCTGGCGCAGATCTTCGCCAAGGGCGGCGAGCGCGGGCTCGAACGTGGCCGGCGCGTTGACGGCGGCCGGATGGAAATTGAGGAACAGGCGCTTGGCGCCATGCGGCAGGGATTTGGCGTTCTGGACGTGGATGTGGCGGATGAGCGCCTCGACGCTGCGCAACTCGCCCGGCGCGATCTGGCCGAAATAGCTCTCCGGCAGCAGCGGAACGTCGCCGCGAAACGGGCGCGCCAGCGCCTCGAAAGCGACGGGGACGATGCGCTCGCCCTGACAGCGGAAGACGGGCTGAAACGCCGAGCGGACAAGCACCATGCCGTCGACGGCGCTGAGCGTGCCGTCCTCATTGCGAACCGAACGGCGTCCGCCGGCGGTGCCGTCCCTGTCTGTCATGATCATGTGTGCCGTCTCCGGGGCGCTGTCGCGTCAAGGTAACGATTATTAACCATCGTGGTTAATGGATTGTTGCGCGATCTGGCCACATGGTTAACGCCACGGTGCCGTCCGACCGTCTTGCGCATGGGCGCCGATGGCGCAATAACGGCGCCGCCGGCGCCACGGTCGCGCCGGGCTGCCCAACGGAGTGATGACATGGCCTTTCTTTCCGATACGCTTGCACGGGTGAAACCATCGGCGACGATCGCCGTCACCGCCAAGGCACGCGAACTCAAGGCCGCCGGCCGTGACGTGATCGGCCTGGGCGCCGGAGAGCCCGACTTCGACACGCCCGACACCATCAAGATGGCCGCGATCGAGGCAATCAACCGGGGCGAGACCAAATACACCGCCGTGCCCGGCATCATCGAGCTGCGCGAGGCGATTTCGGCCAAGTACAAGCGCGAGAACGGGCTGGACTATGCGCCCGACCAGATCATCGTCGGAACCGGCGGCAAGCAGGTGCTCTACAACGCGTTCGCGGCGACACTAAACCCGGGCGACGAGGTGCTGATCCCGGCGCCCTACTGGGTCAGCTATCCCGACATGGTGCTGCTCAACGGCGGCGAGCCGGTGTTCGTCGAAACCGCGCTCGAGGACGGCTTCAAGCTGACCGCCGAGGCGCTGGACGCGGCGATCACGCCGAAGACCAAATGGCTGATCTTCAACTCGCCGTCCAACCCGTCGGGCGCCGCCTATACGCGCGACGAACTCAAGGCGCTGACCGACGTCCTGTTGAAGCATCCCCATGTGTGGGTGCTGACCGACGACATGTACGAGCATCTTTGTTACGGCGACTTCACCTTCACGACGCCGGCGCAGGTCGAGCCGTCGCTATACGAGCGCACGCTGACGATGAACGGCGTGTCGAAAGCCTATGCGATGACCGGCTGGCGGATCGGCTATGCCGGCGGCCCGGTCGAGCTGATCAAGGCGATGACCAAGGTGCAGGGCCAGCAGACGTCCGGCACATGCTCGATCGCGCAATGGGCGGCGGTCGAGGCGCTGAACGGGCCGCAGGACTTCATCGCCGAACGGCGCGCGGTGTTCGAGGAGCGGCGCGATCTGGTCGTCTCGATGCTCAACCAGGCGAACGGCATCCAATGCCCGATGCCCGAGGGCGCGTTCTATGTCTATCCGTCCTGCGCCGGGCTGATGGGCAAGACCGCGCCGAACGGCACAAAGATGGAAACCGACGAGGACTTCGTCACCGCGCTTCTGGAGGCCGAGGGCGTGGCGGTGGTGCACGGTTCGGCGTTCGGGCTGGGGCCGAACTTCCGCATCTCCTATGCGACCTCGACCGAGGCGCTGACGGAAGCCTGCGAGCGCATCCAGCGTTTTTGCGCGGCCTGCACCTGATCGGGCAGGACGCATTCACAGCGCTTTGGAACGAGGAACGGCAGCGTGCGGCGAGCACGCTGCCGTTCGGTCTTTTTTATGTTGTGATTGGCGCGGCTGGCTGAGAGGATCAGCGCCCCATCGATCATGGTGATCCCCCGCCGCGCGTCTTCCTGTTACTGGCTGGCGGGCCGCATGGTCAGGTATCAGCAGGTTACAACCGGTTACACGACACCTGTTACGCGGGCCGAATGCGGCCAGTGTTGCCGGCCTGCACTGGCATGACCGCGCCGGGCCGGTCTAAGGTCGGACGGGCTAATACGTTGGCACAGACGGGCGCATTGAAGATGGTCGGTACAGCGATGACAGCGCGTGCACTGGCGGCGTTTGCCGTGTTCATCGTGCTGGCCGGTTTCGCGCCGGCGCGGGCCGACAGCCTCTACGACCGCGCCTTTAAGGCCCGCCTGACCGACTATGCCGACCCGGCAACGCTGGGCGCCTTCGTCGGCCAAGCCGTCCGCACCGGCCAGTACGACCAGGCGATCTCGACGCTCGAACAGGTCATATTCCAGGACCCGGGCGATGCCGGCGCGCGGCTGACGCTGGCGCGCCTTTATTTCCATGTCGGCTCGTTCGATCTGGCGATGGGCCATGTCAACGAGGCGCTGGCGCTGGGCGTGCCGTCGCTGGAGGTCTCGCTCCGACAGCTCAAGGCACGCATCGAACGGGCCCGCCAGCCGGTGCGCGCCCATCTGGACGTGACCGCCGGCGGGCAGATCGTGCATCGGCGCGCGGCCTTCCCGACCGGCTTTGCGGCCGGCACGAGCCAGACCAATGTCGGCGGCTATGCGATGATCGACGGGCGGGTCGTCTTCGATCCGGACACGGCGACCCGCGACCTCGTCCTGCTGGATGCGGGAATATCGGTCGACCGGCCGTTTCTCGACACCGATTTCAACGGCACGGGCGACGGCTTCACCGCGCTTGCCGGCCATGGCGCGCTGACCCTGTCCAAGGGGCTGCCGGACGTCATCGACACGCTGCGCGCCGATCTGACGCTGTTCGGCGACTATGAGGATCTGGGCGGCGGCCGCGACAAGCGCGAACTGGGCGTGCGCACGCGCATCGGCTTCAGGCCGAGCGTCGAGACGCAGATCTATCTGGATGCGTCCTATGGCTGGCTCGGCGAATCGCGCGCGCTGTTCGCCGACGGCCAATGGTCGGTGGGGGTCGGCGCGCGCTATCGCATCGCGCCGGGCTGGACGGCGGACGGGTTCGTGCGCCACTACCAGCGGCGCGGCACGGTGCCGGCGGCGGTGCTGGGCGGAACGGCGTTCGGCTATCGTACCCAAGGCACAGAAGGCGGGGCGGCGCTGACCCATCTTCTGCATGTGTTCGAGGACGGGCGCGCCTGGTTCCAGACGCTTGCGGCCAGCTATGCCGACGACACGATCCTCGATTATGGCGCGGTCGGCGCCGGGCGCGGCGCGCTGGTCAAGGGCCGGCAGGTCTGGCGCGTCGATTGGGATCACACTGTGCAATTGAGCGCACAGGGGCGCCTGCGTTTCGGGGTAGGCTATCATCACGAACGCATCGGGCCGGGCGGCACCAGTTCCCGGACAGACGCATGGACCGGCCGGCTGCGCTACACGTACCGGTTCGACTAGGATGCCCGCCATGAGACCACATTCGCGCACGATTGCCGCCGGCCTCGCCGCCCTGGCAGCGTGCGCGGCGATGCCCGCGGCGGCGCAGACGGTCGGCACGATGACCGCCGAACGCGCGGCGGTGACCCGCGATGGCGGACGGGTGCGGGCGGGCGATCCGATCGCGCTGGGCGACCGGCTGCGCAGCAATGCGTCGGGTGAGGGGATCATCGTCTTCCAGGACGAATCGAGCGCCCGGCTCGGCCCCAATGCCGACCTGACGATCGACAGTTTCGTCTACGATACGCAGCGCCGGAACGGCACGGTGCGCCTGTTGCAGCGCGGCGGCACGGCGCGCATCTTCGGCGGCCAGATATCCAAGCGCGGCCGGTCCGAGGTGCGCACGCCGCATATCGTGCTCGGTCTGCGCGGCGGCATCGCCGACGTGACCGTCGGGCCCGGCGGCTCGTCGGGCACGCTGCTCGCCGGTACGATGACGTGCGAAGCGGGCGGCGAGCGGCGTACGGTGACCAATCCGGGCTTTTCGTGCGTGTCGGACGGATCGGGCGTGCAGACCGTCCGGCTTGGCGGCGGCGATAGCCGGTTCGTCGATCCGGCGGGCGGGCAGGGCGGTAGCGGGTCGCGGACGGTGTCGAACCATTGCGCCTCTGAGGCGGGCATGGGTTCGCCGGCCTGCGCGACGCGGGACGGCCGACTTCCCGGCCCGCAATCGGGTTTCGGCGCATCGCCGGCCGGCGGCGCGCCGGGCGGGTCTCCGCCCCCGCCGCCCGAGCCCCCGCCACCTCCGCCGGAGCCGGACCAGCCCGATCCGCCGCCCCCGCCACCTCCTCCGCCGCCGCCCCCGCCGCCGGGGCAAACGACCGCCGATCCGGTTGCCGACTGCATCGCGGCGGGCGGGTTCTGGGATACCCAGACGGCGACCTGCGGTCCCTGAGCGGAGATGGGGTCAGTCCGGCTGAGCCATCCCGTTGCGGTCGCCGCGCTCGCCCTGGCGGTCGTCCTCGCCGCCATGGCGCCGTTCGGTGCGCTGCGCGAGCGCGGGTTCGATCTCTACCAGACGCTGTGGCCGGGCGACGTGCCGCTCGACCGGGTGGCGATCGTCGCCATCGACGAGGCGAGCCTTGCCGCCGAGGGGCGCTGGCCGTGGCCGCGCGCGCGGATCGGCATGTTGGTCGAGACCATTGCCGAAAGCGGTGCGGCGGCGATCGGGCTCGATCTCTTGTTCCCCGAGCCGGACGCTTCTGCCGATGGCGCTGCCAGCGATGCGGCGTTCGCCCAAGCCCTGACGCGGACACCATCCGTCCTGGCGATGACGCTCGCCGCCGATGCGCCGCCGGTGCGCGCCGAACCCAAGGCGGGCTTTTCGTTCATCGGCGCGGGCGCGGACGCGTTCGATCGGGGCTATGGCGGCGGCGTTGCACCGATCGCGCCGCTCGCGGACGCCGCAGGCGGCCTCGGCGTCATACGCTCCTTTGCCGATGCGGACGGGCGGATGCGGGCTATCCCGCTCGTCTGGGCCGAACAGGGGCCGGGGGCGCCGTTGCGCCATTGGCCGGCCTTTTCGGTGGAGATGCTGCGCGTCGCGCAGGGCGAAGCGGGCCTTGCGGTGCGCCTGCGCGGGCTTGGCGATGACGCGCTGCGGGTCGGCGCGGCCATCGTGCCGCTGGGAGACGGGCGGCTGCGGCTGATCGACGTGCCGGCTTCGCCGATGCGCGTGTCGGCCGCCGACCTTCTCGCCAATGGCGCCGACGCTGCATTGGACGGCCGGATCGTCGTGCTGGCGGTCGATGCGGCCGGGCTCGACCGCTACCATCTGACCGCGCGCGGCGAGTTGCGCCTTGGCGCCGATCTTCATGCCATCGCGGTCAGCCAGATGCTGGCGGGCCGGTTCCTGCTCGAAATGCCCGGCGCGCGGCTGGCCGAGTTCGCGCTTCTGGCGGTTGGCGGGCTCGCCATTTTGCTGGCATTGGCGTTTCTCGCGCGACGGCCTGCGCTGGCCGCCCTGACCGCGCTGGGCATGATTGCCCTGCCGCCGGCGATCGGTTTCGCCGCCTATGCGAACGGGCTGCTGATCGATTGGACCCAGCCGTCGGCGGGGCTTTTTTTCGTCGCGCTGGCCGGTGGATACGGGCTCTACCGGCAGGCCGAGCGCCGCCGCCGGACGCTGCAGACCCAGTTCGCGCAGTTCCTGTCGCCGGAGATCGTGCGGCGGCTGGCCGAAACCGACGCGCGCGCCGCGCTGGCCGTCGAGGACCGGCCGATCACGGTGATGATGGTCGACATTCGCGGCTTCACCGCGCTCACCGGGAGCTGGCCGGCGGACAAGACGGTCGCCGCGCTCAACCATTTCCTCGCCATCGCCAATGCGGAGATCTTCGCGCGCAACGGAACGATCGACAAATATCTCGGCGACGCGGTGCTCGCCTTCTGGAACGCGCCGGTCGAACAGCCCGGCCATGCCGATCTGGCGATTGAGGCGGCGCAGGCCATCGTCGCGCGGGTCGAACGCGAGAACGCATCACTCACCACAAAGGGCCTGCCGGCGCTGTCGGTGGTCGCCGCGGTCGAGACCGGCACCTGCTCGGTCGGCAATATGGGCACCGCCGACCGCGTCGATTTCACCGCCATCGGGCCGGCGGTCAACATCGTGTCGCGGCTCGAACAGCAGTGCAAGCAGCTTGGCGAACCGGTGCTGGCCGGGCCGGCCTGCGCGGCGGCGGCGAGCGGGGCCTTGCGGCGGGTCGCAACGGTGAAGCTGCGCGGCATTGACGGGCCGACCGAGGTGTTCGCACCGCAACAATGACCGGCCGTCCGTGCCGGACTTGTTAATTGAACGGTATGCAGCGATCTGTAGGGTGGCGCGAATGGACGGCCGAAACAGTGGGCAACGGGACCGGATGGACAGGACCGAGATCGACCGGGACGCATGGCAGCGGCTTCCACTGGCGCGGGTGCCGCGGCGCGGACCGACGCGCGGCAAGAACGCGCAGTTGCGCGCCAAGCTGAGAAGCCTTGTCGCCTTCGTCTATCCCGACGAGGACGCCGATGCGCTGGTGCAGTCCATGTGCGACGCGTTCTGGCCGGACAATCTCAAATCGCGCCAGCGCGGCCGCCAGCCGAGCAACACGCTGTGGTCGGAAGAGGACGCGATCGTCATCGCCTACGGCAACAGCTTCGTCGACGGCACGCACAAGCCGCTCGACCTGCTGAACGATTTCATGCACCGCTATATGAGCGGCACGGTCAATGGCGTGCATATCCTGCCGTTCTTTCCGTTCACCTCCGATGACGGGTTCGCGGTGACCGACTACCGCGCGGTCAATTCGGCGCTTGGCGACTGGGACGACATCCGCCGCATCGCCGCCGATTTCTCGCTGATGTCGGATCTCGTGCTCAACCATGTCTCCAGCCAGAGCGCATGGTTCAACGAATATCTGCAGGGGCACGAGCCCTATGACGGCTTTTTCGTGGAAGCCTCGCCCGAGGACGATCTGAGCCAGGTGGTGCGGCCGCGCGCCCACGATCTGTTGCGCGAGGTGGAGACCGCCAAGGGCACGCGCCACGTCTGGTGCACCTTCTCGCACGACCAGGTGGATCTCGATTTCGCCAATCCAGAGGTGCTGCTCGAATTCATCCGGATCATGCGGCTGCATGTCGACAATGGCGTGCGGATCATCCGGCTCGATGCGGTCGCCTTCATCTGGAAGCAGGTGGGCACGCCGTCGATCCACATGCCGCAGACCCATGCGATCGTCCGGCTGATGCGGGTTCTGGCCGACTATGCGGCCGAGCCGATCGTGCTCCTGACCGAAACGAACGTGCCGAACACGGAGAACCTTTCCTATTTCGGCAACCGCAACGAGGCACACGCGGTCTATAACTTCCCTCTGCCGCCGCTTGTGCTGCACGCAATGTGGTGCGGCTCGTCCGAGCTCTTGAACCGCTGGCAGATGGCGATGCCGCCGGCGCCGCTGGGCTGCGCCTACCTCAACTTCACCGCCTCCCATGACGGGATCGGCGTGCGCGGCGGCGAGGGGCTGATCACCGAGCCGGACCTCGAACGGATGACCGAGACGGTCGAGGCGTTCGGCGGCAAGGTGTCGATGCGGGCGATGCCGGACGGCACGCGCCGGCCCTATGAACTCAACATCACCTTCTTCGACGCGATGGCCGGCACGTTCGCCGGCCCCGACCAGTGGCAGGAAGAGCGCTTCCTGTGCAGCCAGACCATCCAGATGGCCCTCGAAGGCATGCCGGCCTTCTACATCCATTCGCTGATCGCCACGCACAACGATCAGGCCGGGTTCGAAAAGACCGGCCAGAACCGGGCGCTGAACCGCAAGCGCTGGGACTATCCGGAATTGCGGGCGCTGCTCGACCGGCGCGAGGGCGACAACGTCCATGCGCGCATTCTCGAACGGCTTTCGGCGCGCATCCGCATCCGCTGCGCGCAGCCGGCCTTCCACCCCAATGCGACGCAGTTCACCATGCAGTTCGGGCCGAAGCTGTTCGGCTTCTGGCGGCAATCGCTGGACCGCGACCAGTCGATCTTCGCCATCCACAATGTCAGCGCCGAAAAGGTGACGATCCCGGTCGGCGCGATCAATCTGATCGGCGGCGACCACTGGACGGACCTGTTGTCGGGCGAACATGTGCGCGCGCACGGCACCGACGTTCTGGCCGGCGACCGGGCGCGCTCCAAGGGCGACATCGGTTTTGCGCCCTATCAGTGCCGCTGGATCTCCAACCGGGCCTGAGGCGCCGTCTTTCTACCGCGCCACCACGTCGACGCGGCGGTTGAGCGCCTTGCCGTCGGCGGTGTCGTTGCTGGCGACGGGCTCAGCCTCGCCGATGCCCTGCGGCGTCAGCCGGCCCGCATCGATGCCGCGTTGGGCAAGCCAGGCGACGACAGACCGCGCGCGCCGGTCCGACAGGTCGAGATTGTACGCGTCTTCGCCGTCCGCATCGGTGTGGCCCTCGATCACAACGTTCAGTTCGGGCGCGCTTTCGAGCGCCTCGGCGAGCTGTTCGAGCGCGGCGGTGGCGGACGATTTGGGCACATCGCTGTCATGGTCGAAATGGATGCCGTAAATGCGCGCCTCGCCGGTTTCCTCAAGCGCGGTGACGATCGGGTTAGCGGGTTCCGTGGCGCTGCAGGGCGTTGTCGTGCCGTCGGGCGCGGGCGGTCCGCCCCAGGCGCTGCGGCTGCGCTGACGGTAGCGCACGCCGGCGAGCGCGCCGGTGCTGTCGATGGTGGCGAGCGCGGTGCCGGTGATGCCCTGGTCGGAGGTCCAGTTGAGCCGCGCGACGCCTTCGTCGACCGCGCCCGACAGCGTGCCGTTGGTGCGGCCGCCATTGTCCAGATAGCAACCGCTGACCGAGCTGCCGTCTTGCCGAAGCTCGATGAAATCGGCGCGGCCGCTCTGGAAGATGCCGGTGAAGCGGCCCTCTTCGTCCGGTGGGGTGACCGCGCCATGGGCGATGGCTTCGGCAAAATAGACCCAGGCGGCGTCGGCGCCGATCGGGCCGTCGACGGTGAAGCGCAGCCAGCGCACGGGCGTATCGATCGTGCTCGCCGCCATGGTTGCGCCTTCCGGCCCTGCCTCAAGGGTCGCCATGGGCGCGAACCCGGTGCCCGGGCCTTCCGCCGAGGCTTCGACACTGACAGGGCCGGCCGAGCCGCCGGCGACGCCGCCGGGCCGCTCGCCGGCGCCATGGATGCCGACCGCTTCTATCGTGGCGGGGGCGACCAGTTCGAAGACGAACGTATAGGGCGGCGGGTTCTTCGCCGTGCCGGTGCTCCAGTTGCTCGCCGGATTTCCGTCGGTCAGCGCCAGCGCGGCGTTGGGATCGACCGAGGCGGAGACCAGAACCGCGCCCTTGGCGAGCGTCAGAAGATCGTCCGGCGGCGGCGGATCCTGCGCAAACGCCGTGGATGCAGAGAGGGAAAGGCCCAAGGCCCATCCCGTCATTGTCGCCGCGTGCCGCACATCGCCCTCCTGCCGCCGGGACCATCTTGAAACGCTAGCGGTTGGGCGGCATCGCGGCAAGCGGGGGGGGGTGGGCCACCAAGGGCCGGCCCCACTCCCTCACAACAAACTGTCGGGCATTTTCTGTTCGGCCGCGGTGTTGGCGCGGCGGAAGACCAGCGTGACGAAGGTCGACACGATCACGATGAACAGCGAATAGAGCGCCGGCACGGCCATGACCGCCTGCTGCTGTTCGGCCGGAAACGAGAAGATGACGATGGCGATCGCCAGCGGGCCGTTCTGGATGCCGGTCTCCAGCGCCACGGTGCGCGCATTGCGCGGATGCAGCCTGAGCGCCTTGGCGAAGAAATACCCGATCGTGATGCCGACAAGGCCCAGGCCGATCGCCGCCACATAGGTCGAGGGCGTCGTGTCGCGCAGGAACTGCCAGTTCTGCGGCACCCAGGTCGCCATGATGAAGACGATGAAGAACAGCGCCAGGATCGAGCCGCAAAACTCGATCACCGCGCCGGCATTGGCGTTCATCTTGCGGATGCCCATGCCGATGGCGACCGGAACCAGCAGGACGATCAGCACGGCGACGATGTCCTCGCGCGGGATTTGCAGGTCGAGCGCGGCCGCATAGAGAAGAAGGATCAGCGGGATCATCACGACGCCCGCGACGGTCGAGGTGACCGTCATCAGGACGCTCAGCGCCAGATTGCCCTTGGAGAAATAGGTGAAGATGTTCGAGGTGGTGCCGCCGGGCATGCAGGCCATGATCAGGATGCCGATGGCGATCGTTTCGGGCACGGCCAGCGTCAGCGCGAGCATGAAGCCCAGAAGCGGCATGATGCCGTACTGGCTGATGACGCCGATGGCGAGGCCATAGGGGCGGCGCAGCGCCAGATAGAAGTCGCGCGGCGTCAGCGAGGCGCCCATGCCGAGCATGATGATGGCGACCATCAGGCCGAGCAGCGTTTGTGTAAACTCATCAACCATCGAGGCTTACTCCGCTGCCAGTTGCGCCATCTGTTCGGCGCGCAGTTCTTTTCGAAGGATCTTGCCGACATTGGATTTCGGCAGTTCGTCGCGGAATTCGACCAGCTTGGGCACCTTGTAGGCGGTCAGGTGCTCCTTGCAGAAGGCGCGCACGGCGTCAGTGTCGAGGCCCGGATCGGCGCGGACGATGAAAGCCTTGACCGCTTCGCCCGCCGCATCGTCGGGCACGCCGATCACCGCCGCTTCCAGCACGGCCGGATGGCCGGCGAGCACGTCCTCGACCTCGTTGGGATAGACGTTGAAGCCCGACACGACGACCATGTCCTTCTTGCGGTCGACGATGCGGACATAGCCGTCCTCATCGATCACGCCGATATCGCCGGTCAGGAACCAGTCGCCGGCCATGACCTTTTCGGTCTCGTCGGGTTTCTTCCAGTAGCCCTTCATGATTTGCGGTCCGCGCGCGCCGATCTCGCCGGTTTCGCCGATCGGCAGGCGCTTGCCGTTGTCGTCGAAGCAGGCGATCTCGGTCGACGGCACGGGAATGCCGATCGTGCCCTCGCGCGCCTTGCCCAAGGGTTCGAACGTCAGCACCGGCGAGGTCTCGGTCAGCCCGTAGCCCTGCAGAACCTCGGTGCCGGTGATCTCGCGCCAGCGGGCGGCGACCGAGGATTGCAGCGCCATGCCGCCGGCGCCGGCGAACTTCAGATGCTTTGGCGGCGTGTCCCGGAACCAGATCTCGTTGGTGAGCCCGTTGAAGAGCGTGTTCACGCCGCTCATCCAGGTGATCCGGTAGTTCTCGAAGGCGCGCTTCAAATTGGACAGGGGGCGCGGATTGGGGATCAGGATGTTGCGCCCGCCCAGCCAGTAGAACGCCAGCAAATTCACCGTGAAGGCGAAGATGTGATAGAGCGGCAGCGCCGTCAGCACCACTTCTTCGCCCTTTTTCAGATCGCCGCCCAGAAGCTCCATGGCCTGTTCCATATTCAGGATCAGGTTGCCGTGGGTGAGCATGGCGCCCTTGGCGACGCCTGTCGTGCCGCCGGTATATTGCAGCACAGCGATGTCGTCATGGGTGATCGCCTGATGGTAGGCATCGACCTCCACATGGTCCCTGGCGATGTGGCTGCGGCCGGCGTCGAGCGCCTCGGGCAGGCGCAGATGGGCCACCTCGACCGGCTTGACGGACTGGTCCCAATATTTCTGCACCAGACCGACAATGCCGCGCGGCATGACCGGGAAGAATTCGGCGATGCGGGTGACGATCACGTTGGGGATCGGGTGGCCGCGGGTGGCGGCGGGGATCTTGTCGGCGAACATGTCGACGATGATCAGCGCGTGGGGCTCGGCGTCGGTGAACTGCCGCTCCATCTCCTCGGCCGTATAGAGCGGGTTGACGTTCACCAGAACGCAGCCGGCCTTCAAAATGCCGAAAACGGCGACCGGAAAGCTGAGGCAGTTGGGCATCTGCACGGCAACGCGGTCGCCGGCCTCAAGCCCGGCCACCTCGCGCAGATAGACGGCCAGCGCATCGGACATCTCGTCGACCTGCGCGTAGGTGAGCGTGCCGTTCATGCCGTTGGGCAGGCAGCAGGTAAACGCCTTGGCATTGCCATAGGTCTCGGCGACCGAGCGAATCAGATCCGGCAGGTTGCGATAGGATGCGGCCTCGATGTCGGTGCGGACGCCAGGTCCGTAAAATGCCGTCCACGGCCTGTCCGGTTGAGCCATGTTCCTCCCCAATCTTGCTACCGTTGCACGGTCTTTTGGCCGTGAACCCGCGAAGGTGGAGCATCAACCGAGATTTGCGCAACTTATTTTTGAGTTTGGCGGGAAGGTTTTTGGGGGAGGGTGGCGCCGGTTGGTCATTCAGAGCGGGCGTGCCCTTGTTCGTTGACTGACGCGGTTCCTGCCCTGGCGGTCGCATTGCCGCGACAGGCGCTTTGCCGAGCGCGGATTTTCCGGCCAGGCATGCGGCGCGTCCTTGCCACGGCGAAGGATGCCGACAGGGGCATGCCGGTCAACGCATCACGCCCGGTCGGCGAAGATCGCGACCATGGCCGCGACGATGGCTTCGGGCGCATCTTCCTGTACCAGGTGGCCCGCTTCGGGCACGGCGACCAGCCGGCCGCCTGTCATCCTTTCGGCCAGCGCATGACCGCGTTCGATCGGGATCCATGTGTCCTGCTCGCCCCAGAGCAGCGTGACCGGAAAACCGGTGGGGCCGTAGCGCGGCTCGACCTCGTCGGTGAAACGCCGGTCCATCTGGGCGATCTGGCTGTAGAAGGCCGCTTGTCCGGCCTTGCCGAGCCAGGGCGCCATGTGGACGGCCAGCGCGTCTTCGTCGAGCGGCCGATGGGCGGCGCCGGCAATGTAGGTGGCCAGCAGCGCTTCATGGGCATAGGCGGGCAGTCCGGCAAAGGCGGCTTCATGTTGCCGGACATGGGAGACGAAGGGCGAGCCCCACGGCGCGACGGCGAGGGGATCGACGAGCGTCAGTGTCCGGTAGGCCAACCCGTCGAGATAGTGCGCGCGCAGCGCCGTCGCGCCGCCGAAATCGTGGGCCAGCACGTCCGGACGGTCGAGTTGCCATTCGCCGAACAGTGCCGCCATGAGGCCGTTCTGCACGCCGAGGGAAACATCGAGGCCGGCGCCCTTGTCCGAGGCACCATAGCCGATCAGGTCGAACCAGTAGACCGTCCGGTGCCGCGCCAGAAGCGGTGCGATTCGGCGCCAGACCTGCGAGGAAAAGGGCGTGCCGTGAACCAGCACCAATGGCGGCCCCTCGCCGAGGCGACCCCAGGCGACGCTGGCGCCGCGATGTAGGAAACGGTTGGGCAGGTCGAGCACGGACATGAGCGGCACTCCCGGATTGTCAGGCTTTGGCTGCCGTTACCGAGCATTGAGCAGCCGTTTCGGCCAGCCAAAAACGCTGAACGGTCCTTTAAGCGCGATTGACCGTGTTGGCCGCCGATACCGGGTCAGACCGCGGCGGGTTGTCTGTGTAGAGGTCGGGCGCCCCTATCCGAACTCCTCGTCGTCCGCCTGCACCGCCTCGAACAGATCCCGCACCAGGTCCGGGTCGGCGGCCTGGACGCGCGACCAGGCGGGAATGAAGGGCGTTTCCATCGGGTTGTCGAGGAAGGTCTTGCCCGCATCGACGATGTTGCCGGCGAACAGCTCGACCGCGCGCTCCTCCTTGTGCCGGTCGACATGCAGGCCGTTCATGCGCGCATCGTTGTAATACGCTTCGACGAAGTCGAGCGCGGTGCGGTAATAGCTCGCCTTGAGCGCGCGGAAGGTCTCCTTGGAGAACACCGTGCCGTCGGTCGCCAGCTTCCGGTAGAGCGCCTTGCAGATGTCGGTCGACATGCGCGACAGGCCCTTCTTGGCATCGTCCTCGGACAAAGGCTGGTGCTTGTGGTCATAGGCGTCGGAAATCTCCACCTGACAGACCGCCCGCGGGGCGAGATTGCGCCATGCTTCGGACAGCGTGCCGATCTCCAGCCCCCAGTCGGACGGGATGCGCATGGCCGGCAGGATCGAGGTGCGCATGGCGAACTCGCCGGCGAGCGGATAGCGGAACGAGCGCAGATAATCGAGATAGTCGCGTTCGCCGATGGTCTTGCGCATGGCTTCAAGCAGCGGGGCGACCAGAAGCCGGCTGACGCGGCCGTTCATCTTGCCGTCGGCGGTGCGGGGGTAATAGCCCTTGCAGAACTGGTAGGCGAATTCGGGGTTGGCGACCGGATAGACCAGCCGCGCCAGCATCTCCTTGGAATAGGTGAGGATGTCGCAATCGTGCAGCGCGATCACGTCGCTTTCGGCGCGCGCCAGCGTGTATCCGATGCAATACCAGACATTGCGGCCCTTGCCGGGCTCGGTCGGCGACAGGCCGGCGCTGGCCAGGCGCTCGTCGATGGCGCGCAGGCGCGGCCCGTCGTTCCACAGAACCGAGTGGGGCAGTTCGAGCCGGTCGAAGAACTTGCGCGCGGCCTTGTATTCCTTCCTGGTCGCGCGATCGAGGCCGATCACCACATGGTGGACGAACTTGACCGTGTTGAGTTCGTCCAGAATGGCGGGCAGGGCGGGGCCTTCGAGTTCGGAATAGAGCGAGGGCAGGATCAGCGTCACCTTCTGGCGGCCGGTGATGGTGATCAGTTCGCGCTCGAGATCCTCGGGCGTGCGGGTGCGCAGATTGTGAAGCGTGGCGACGGCGCCGTTCTGGTGAAAATCTGCCATGGGTCCGATCGCACTCCGGTTACACTTGCATTGTTCAGGCGCCGCCCGCCTGGGGCCAGGCCGACACTAGCGGCAGCACGGCGTCATTCCAACCGGCGGGACCGGGTTCGGCGGTGCGGCTGATGGTGCCATCTGTCTCGCCGGCAAGGTGCGGCAGAGGCGTGCCGTGCGGGTTGGCGACGATGAAGGCGCGGTCGGCCGCCTGAAGCATCTCGGTGTCGTTGGGCGCATCGCCGAGCGCGACGATGAACGGCAGGCGGGCGCCGAACAGGGCGGCGGTGATCTCGGTCATGCGTTCGGCCTTGGTGCCCCCGAAGGAGAGCGTCAGGAAGCGGCCGCCGGACCGGGCCTTGACCCCCATTTCCGCCAGCGCTTCGACGAAACGCGCCTTGTCGCCGTCCGTTCCCGCCCAGAGGCCCGGCTCGGAAAAGCGGCGTTCGGCGGCCAGCCGCGCGCTGCGGTCGTCGAGCCCGGTCGCGGCGGCGATGCCGACGGTGCCCAGATCGCCGAAGCCGGAAAAATGCCGGCGCAACCTGGCCGGCACGCGGTCGAGCGCAGCGCGCAGCTCCGCATAGCGGGCTTGCCCGTCGCCAGCGTCTTCGCCCTCGGCGGGCAGGATGCCGGCGCCGTTCTCAACGACGGCCGGGCAATGCGCAAAGCCCAGCCCGGCCCGCAGCGGCGCGATCTCGGCGGCGGTCTTCGATGAGGCGAGGATGAGCGGGATGGCGCGCTCACGCAGGGCGGCGAGCGCCGGTTCCGCCGGCCGCCAGTCATAGCTCTCATGGTCGAGCAGCGTCCCGTCCAGATCGGAGAACACGATGAGCGGGCGGTCGGGCGCGGCGGCGGGCATGGCGGTGAACAAACGCAACTCTGTTACAGGGATGCGACAAGGCTAACACTTTTTGTGCGCCGCACCCAAGGCCGGGCCGCGCGAAAGCCGGACGTGCTTGTGCCGGCGGCCGGAGCGCCCTATGGATCGGGCCGTTGCCAACCCGCCGCGTGTATCAATGTCCGTCGTTCTTGAAAATGTGCACAAGAGCTTCGGCGCCGACCGGGCGGTCGCCGGCGTCGATGCCGAGATCGCGACGGGCGAATTCTTCTGCGTCCTGGGTGCTTCGGGTTGCGGAAAATCAACGCTTCTTCGGCTGATCGCCGGGCTGGAAATGGCCGATCAGGGCCGGATCGCGCTCGGCGGCCAAACCATGTCCGGTCCGGACCGGCATGTACCGCCGGAGGATCGCCGGACCGGCTTCGTCTTCCAGTCCTATGCACTATGGCCGCATCTGTCCGTGCGCGACAATGTCGCCTTTCCCGGAGAAGCGCAGGGGCTTGGCAAGGCCGAGGCGCGCCGGCAGGCGATGGACCATCTTGAAACCGTGTCGCTGACCGGGTTCGCCGACCGCAAGCCGGCGGCCCTTTCGGGCGGGCAGCGGCAGCGCGTGGCGCTGGCGCGGTGTCTTGCCGGCGGCGCCCGCACGATCCTGATGGACGAGCCGCTCGCCAATCTCGACCCACATCTGCGCGCGGTGATGGAGGAGGAGCTGACGCGCTTTCACCGCGCCTCGGGCGTGACCACCGTCTACATCACCCATGACCAGCGCGAGGCGATGGCTGTCGCCGACCGGGTGGCCGTGATGGAAAAGGGTCGATTCCTACAGGTCGGCACGCCGCGCGAGATTTACGAGCGGCCGGCCAATGCGGCGGTGGCGCGCTTCATCGGGCGCGGGACGCTGGTGCCGGTCACGGTCGATGGCGGCCGCGCCACGGTGAACGGGCATTCGGTCGCGGTTGACGGAGAGCTTGCCGACGGGCCGGCGACGGCCTTCATCCGGCCCGAACATGTGACGCTCGGCAATGCGGGCGGCATGGAGGGGCGTGTCGGCGCTGCGCTCTATCGGGGCGGGCACTGGGAGGCGACGCTGCTGCTGCCGGGGATCGATACGCCGGTGCATGCAACGAGCACGGAGCCGCTGGCGGCGGGCGAGCCGGTGCGCGTGGCGTTCGACAAGGCGTGGGTGCTGCCTGATTGAAGGATTGAGTGTTTCTAGCCGCCTACTGCCCGAGCCACAAAAAGATTCCGGCGATCATCGAAACCAAGAGGATGGCAAGAATGCCTCTGGCCTTGAACCGCGCGCCAAAAATTCGGACGTCGAACTCGGAGTCGTTTAGAATGTCGATGGTGCGACCAATGATTGGTCGGCTGCCCTGACTTGGTTTCTTGCTTTTTGGTGATTCGCCCATGAGCGGAGTCCCAGCTTAAGAAATGCTTCTTGCTGCGAACCGCTGATTATTGGTTTGCCCAAACGAGCGTGCACGTCAAGAGGAACAAGGCGAGTCCCGAATCGCAAAATCAACTTGACTTCATTTTCTAAATGGAAGGGGACAAGATATTCTTCTTTTGTTCCTCTTGACAGTCAAAAAATCCAGCTTGCTCCTCGTAGGAGTAGGTGTTGGCCTCTGAATGGAGATGCATGCGCCTAACGCAAACACTCTCTCCCTCCATTCTCGCGGCTTAAATCCGCCAGGGCACCACACCCGGCGGCAGGCGCTTGCCGAAGCGGTCGAGCGCCACCATCAGCGCGATCGTGGCAACAACCGTTACCGCCGACATGGCTGCGGCCAGCGTCGTGTAGCCGCCATCCTCGTAATTGTAGATCGTGGTGCCTATGGTCTCGTTGCCTGTCGACCACAAAAGCGCCGAGACGGTGATCTCATTGTAGGCGGTCAGGAAGACGAGGATGGCGCCGGAGGCGGCGGCCGGCGCGATCAGCGGCGCGAAAATGCGGCGCATGCGCATGAAAAAGCGTGCGCCGGATATGCGCGCGGCCTCGTCGAGCGCCGGGTCGAGCTGGGCGCAGGCGGCCGTCACCGGTTTGAGCGCGATCGACAGGAACGCGCAGACATAGGCAAGGCCGATGATGATCAGCGTGTTGTAGATCGACACGTCGATGACAGGGATCGGCCGGATGAAGGCGAGGATGAAGGCGATCGAGATGACGAGGCCGGGAATGGCATAGGTCGTCTCGGCAAGGGTCGCGAGCGCGGTTCCGGCGCGCCGGTAGCCCTTCTGCCGCGCATTGAGAAAATGGCCGACGGCCATGGCGATCACCGCGAGCATCAGCCCGGCAAGGCCGGCGACGAGCGTCGAATTGGCGAAGGCCCTGAGCGTGACCTGCTGGCGGAACAGCACCTCGGCAAAGTTCGCAAAGGTGATGGTCGTCAGGTTGAACGGCACGCCATAGGTCGGGATCAGTGCCGTGGTCGTCAGCGCGACAACCGGCAGGACCAGCGTTGCGGCGACCAGAAGGGCTAGCAGCGTCTCGACCAGCGGGCGCCGCGCGCCGAGCCGGATTGCGAGCGGCGGCTGGGGCGGGCCGATCAGCGGGCTGCGGGTGCGCGCCAGAAGCGTCATCTGGACGGCGATGATGGCGATGGCGATGGCGGCCAGAAGCGCGGCGATGGCAGCGACCGAGGTCAGGACATCGGGGCCGAAACTGGCAAGGCGCTGCCACAGCAGCACCGGGAGCGTGGTGTAGCGTGCCGGAATGCCGAGCAGCGCCGGAATGCCGAAGTTGCCCAGCGCCGAGACGAAGGCGAGCGCGAAGGCCGAGATGAGGATCGGGGCGAGCAGCGGCAGAACGATGCGCCGCAGCACGGCGAGCGGCCTTGCGCCCGCGATCCGCGCCGCCTCGATCATCTCGCGCGGCAGGGCGCGCAGTGCGGCCAGCACGACGAGGAAGACCAGCGGCATGTGCTGGATCGACAGGAGCGCGATCACGCCCCCGCGCGAATAGAGCGGATGGGTGGAACCCGGTTCGGGCGCGATGCCGAGCATTTGCAGCAGCGGGCTCGACGGCCCCATCGCCTGGATCCACGCGATAGCCGTCACATGCGGCGGCACCATCATCGGGATCAGCAAGAGGAAGGTGAAGATGCCCTTGGCGCGCACGTCCGTCAGCCCGATGACCAGCGCGATCATCGTGCCCAGGACCAGCGCGATCAGGCCGGAGAAGAAAGCGCTGTCGAGCGAATTGATCAGCGCGCGCGGCACCGAGCGGCTGTCGAGCGCATCGAGGATGGGCTGGAGCGTCACGGCGCCGTCCAGCGTCAGCCCGGCGCGCGCCAGAAGCGCCAGCGGCATGACGAACAGGACCAGCGCCACCGCAATGACGATGGCGAGGGTCAGCCCCTCGCCATCGGGTCTTGGCAGGATGCGTTCGCTCAAGGGTCAGCCGCCGAAAATGTCGACGAACCGTTCCTTGTTTGCGGCATCGTTTTCAAGGGCTGCGGCGGGATCGAAGTCCATCAGCTTGATCTGGTCGCGGGCCGGAAAGCCTTCGGGCGGCGCAATGTCCGGATGGGCGGCCAGATAGCCCTGGTCGGCGGCGAGTTGCTGGCCTTCGGGCGACAGGAGGAAGTCGACAAAGGCCTTGGCGGCTTCCGGGTTCTGCGCGGTCGACAGGATGGCGACCGGCTCGGTGACCGCGGAGACGCCCTCTTCGGGGAAGACGAACTCCACCGGCGCGCCGTTGGCCTTTTCGCGGATCGGCAGGAAGTCGACGACGAAGCCGTACAGCTTTTCGCCGCCGGCGATCGCCCGGTAGGTGCCGCCATTGCCGCCCTGCGGGTTGGCGCCCTGGTCGGCCAGACCCTCATAATAGGCCCAGCCGAGATCGGGGTTGGCGGTCAGCGCCGCCATGTGGATGGTCGCGGCGCCCGAGGTCAGTGGCGAAGGCATGGCGATCCTGTCTTTCGCCGCCTCGTCCAGCAGGTCCGTGTAGGAGGTGGGGACCATCTCGGCGGCGGTGTTGTAGACGATGCCGGTGGTGATCAGCTTGGTGGAGAAATAGAATTTCTCGTCGTCCATGATGGCCGGGTCGTAGGCGGAGATGTCGGCGCCTTCATGGGCCATCAGCCGGCCTTCGGCCTTCAGCCCTTCCATGGTGACCATGTCGGCGATCAACAGCACGTCGGGCTGCGGCGCGCCGGCCTCGAACTCGGCGGCGAGCTTGGCCATGACCTTTGTCGTGCCGTCGCGGATCCACTCGACCTCGACATCGGGGTGCTTGGCCGTGAAGGCGTCCACTGTTTCCTGGGCGTCCTCGTTGGGCTGGGAGGTGTAGAGCACCAGCTTGCCCGAGGCGGCAAGGGCCGGGCCGGAGAGCATGGTGGCGATGGCAAGGGCGGACAGAAGCGTGCGCATGGGTGAGGTCCTCTGATGGGTGGGAGACAGGGCGCGGCTAACAACCCAATGTGACAGCGGTGTAAAAGTCCAGATCACCATCGGGCCAAGCCGATGGATTCCGGTGAAAATCGCACTGGATGCCGCCCTGGCCGGGTTTTCGCGCCAATGGTGTTGCGGCATGTGCGCAAGTGCACAGGGCCGCGGGCCGTGCAGCGCTAGCGTTGCGGTTGAGGGCGCACCGGACGCGCCGCACAGCACAGAGGATTTTTGCCATGACCCGTCTTTCCAAGTTTGCCGCCCTTGCCGCCGGCGCCGCGCTGATCGCCACGGCGGCCACCACCGCCGGCCATGCCGGCATGAAGCGCCACGGCATTGCCGCCGCCGGCACCATGCAGCTGGCTGCCAAGGCCGGAGGCGGGTCGGCCGCCGACGGCTATCCGACGCCGGGCAAGGCGTTCGAGGCCTGCGGCGGCGCCGGCAATGTCTTCGTGATGTATGACGAACTGCCCGACGGTACCCGGACCAACCATTCCTACCACTGCGTCGACGAATGATCGGGGCGATGGGGCGCGGGAGCGGCCGCCCGTGGCGGCCGCTCCCGTAAACGGGCTTGCCAAGCGATGGCGCCCACGTGCGCTATGATGCTGAAAAATGGTGCTGCTAGTGAGATTTGAACTCACGGCCTCTCCCTTACCAAGGGAGTGCTCTACCCCTGAGCTATAGCAGCATTGGCGGCGGTGTCCGCGACGGGCGGCTTGTGCCACAGCCCATTTCGCATATCAAGGCGTCAATTGCCCGCGTCAAGCGATATTGACCGCATGCGCGATACGGACATCATGGGCGGCGGATGGCCAGTCCGGCGCATGTCCGGAGCGAAGCGGCGGACCGATGCGCCGCGCGGCGCTGGCGGCAAGGAGGCGAAGGCCGATGGCAAAGAACGAAAGCGCCAGGGCGCGGCAGGAACGGCTGGCGGCGGAACTGCGCGCCAATCTGCAAAAGCGCAAAGCCCAGGCGCGCGCCCGCCGGGCGGGCGATGCCGATTGCCGTGACGAGGGCATTGCCGCCGCCAAGGACACCAAGCCGGGCGCCGAAGGCGGCGAGGGCGGCTAGCGCGGCGCGCGAGGCGGGCGTCGGGCGGCGCCGCCGCTGCCGCAGAGCCGTCCGGATGGCCGGTTCCGTCAAATGCGGCCGTTGCGGTCAACCATGCGTTAACCATCCCTTCAATCCTGTTTGGCACACATAGGGTTCGCGTCCGCCCGCCGTGTTGACCGCCATGGCGGCTTTGGCGGCGCAGGGGCGCCTGCCTTGAACCGGCCCCGATCATCGTCTAGAGGGCGCCGATGCCGCGGACCGGCGGGTTCCGGTGCAGGGGCGCACGCAGCAAGGGGACCAGTTTCCAGATGGACAGCATTCGCATCGTCGGCGGCCATGAACTGAACGGCACAATTCCGATTTCGGGCGCCAAGAACGCGGCGCTGCCGCTGATGATCGCCTCGCTCCTGACCGACGATACGCTGACGCTGGAGAACGTGCCGCATCTGGCCGATGTCGAGCAGCTGATCCGCATTCTGAGCAATCATGGCGTCGACTATGCGGTGAAGGGCCGGCGCCGGGCTGAGGGGCAGGGCTATGCCCGCACGGTCGATTTCACCGCGCGCGACATCGTCGACATCACCGCGCCCTACGAGCTTGTCTCGAAGATGCGCGCCAGCTTCTGGGTGATCGGGCCGCTTCTGGCGCGGATGGGCGAGGCGCGCGTGTCGCTGCCGGGCGGCTGCGCCATCGGCACCCGGCCGGTCGATCTGTTCATCGAGGTGCTCGAGGCGCTCGGCGCGCAGATCGAGATCGAAAACGGCTATGTGCATGCGACGGCGGGCAGCGGGCTGACCGGCGCGCATTACCGCTTCCCCAAGGTTTCGGTCGGCGCGACCCATGTGGCGCTGATGGCGGCTTCGCTCGCCAACGGCCAGACGGTGATCGACAATGCGGCCTGCGAGCCCGAAGTGGTGTGCCTGGCCGAATGCCTGAACGCCATGGGCGCGAAGATCGAAGGCGCCGGCACGCGCACCATCACCATCGACGGCGTCACCTCGCTTTCGGGGGCGCGGCACCGGGTGATCGCCGACCGGATCGAAACCGGCACCTATGCGATGGCGGTCGGCATGACCGGGGGCAACGTGCTGCTCAAGGGCGCCGAAGCGTCGAGCTGGCAGACGGCCGTCGACGTTCTGGGCGAGACCGGGATCGACATCACGGCCGAAGAGGACGGCCTGCGCGTCTACCGCAACGGCAACGGGCTGAAGGCGGCCGATGTGACGACCGAGCCCTTTCCGGGCTTTCCGACCGATCTGCAGGCGCAGTTCATGGGGCTGATGACCAAGGCGAACGGCGTCTCGCACATCACCGAGACGATCTTCGAGAACCGGTTCATGCATGTTCAGGAGCTGGCGCGGCTGGGTGCCGACATCACGCTGAACGGCCAGACGGCGACCGTGACCGGCGTTCCGGTGCTCAAGGGCGCGCCGGTGATGGCGACCGATCTGCGCGCTTCGGTGTCGCTGGTCATTGCCGGCCTTGCCGCCGAAGGCGAAACCCGTGTCAACCGGGTCTACCATCTGGACCGGGGTTTTGAGCGCCTGGAAGAGAAGCTGGGCGCCTGCGGCGCGGAAATCGCCCGCGTTTCGGGCTGATTGCGGCAGCGCTCCTGTTGCACCGCGAAAGCGAAAGGCGTAGCAGTCGATCAGACCCTTTTCCCCGACCGGCAGGCGCGTGACGGACCGATGGACGGCTTGAAACTGATGGCGCTGGACGCGTCCGATCTGACGGTGATCTCCGCGCAGATGCAGGACGCGATCACCAAGCCCGACCAGATCGACTACGCGCCGGGCGCGAAGCGCTTGACCATCGTCGCCAACCGGTTCGCATGGGATGCCGAAAAGGGCGGCGGCTCGGCCACGCATGAACGGCGCAAGACCGCGCTTTCCTTCGCCCGCGTCACCGGTGTCCGGACGATCGGCATCCGGCGCGGCGATGACAGCCAGGCGCTGTCGCTTCTGGCGATCCGCTTTCATCCCGGCGAGGCGCCGGCCGGCACGATCGAACTGATCTTTGCCGACGACGCGGCGATCCGGCTCGATGTCGAGGTGATCGAGGCGCAGATGGCCGATCTGGGCGCTGCGTGGGAGACACGCTTCAAACCCCGCCACCCGGCCGGCTGACAACAGGATCGTTCGCCGTGCCGCATTTTCTCGACAGCGCAGACCGCGATTTTCCCGCCCGTTTCGGTGCCTTTCTGGGGCTGAAGCGGGAAGTGTCGGCCGATGTCGAAGCGACAGTGCGCGCGATCATCGATGATGTGCGCCAGAACGGCGATGAAGCGCTGGCGCGGCTGACCAAGAAGTTCGACCGGCTGGATTTGAGTGCGGTGCCGATGCGCGTCGGCGCCGACGAGGTGGCTGAAGCCGTCGCCGGGATCGACGCCGAAACGCTGGAGGCGCTGACCCTGGCGCGCGACCGCATCCGGTCGCACCATGGCCGGCAGATGCCCAAGGACGACATTTACACCGACGCGATCGGCGTGACGCTTGGCGGCCGCTGGACGGCCGTCGAGGCGGTCGGGCTCTACGTTCCCGGCGGGACGGCGGCCTATCCCTCGTCCGTGTTGATGAACGCGGTGCCAGCGGTCGTCGCCGGCGTCAAGCGCATCGTCATGGTCGTGCCGTCGCCCGACGGTGTGCTCAACCCGCTGGTGCTGGCGGCGGCCGATCTGGCCGGCGTCACCGAGATCTACCGGATCGGCGGGGCGCAGGCGGTGGCCGCGCTCGCCCATGGCACGGAGACGATTCCACCCGTTGTCAAGATCGTCGGACCGGGCAACGCCTATGTGGCGGCGGCCAAGCGCGCCGTTTTCGGCACGGTCGGCATCGACATGATCGCCGGCCCCTCCGAAGTGCTGGTCGTCGCCGACGGCGACAACGATCCCGACTGGATCGCCGCCGACCTTCTGGCCCAGGCCGAGCATGACGCAAACGCGCAATCGATCCTGATCACCAACGATGCGGGCTTTGCCGACGCGGTGGCCGGCGCGGTCGAGCGGCAATTGACCACGCTGGCGCGCGGCGAGACCGCGGCGGCGAGCTGGCGCGATTTCGGCGGCATCGTCACGGTCGACGACATCCATTCCGGCGACACGCTCGCGCTGATCGACCGCATCGCCGCCGAACATCTGGAACTGGCCTGCGAGAACGCCGACGATCTGGCGAACCGGGTCACCAATGCGGGCGCGATCTTCGTCGGCCGGCACACGCCCGAAGTGATCGGCGACTATGTGGGCGGCTCCAACCATGTGCTGCCGACGGCCCGGTCGGCGCGTTTTTCGTCGGGACTTTCGGTGCTCGATTTCGTCAAGCGCACCTCGATCCTGAAACTCGGCCCGGACCAGCTTCGCGCGCTCGGCCCCGCCGCGATCCGGCTCGCCGAGGCCGAGGGTCTGGGCGCCCATGCGCGCTCGGTCGCCATCCGCATGAACCCGGGAGGGCCCGATGGCGGATGAGACCGATTTTGCGCCGGAAGACCGGCTGAGCGATCTGACGCTGGACGACTCCATCGGCAGGTCGACGCCCGATGTGGAGCATGAGCGCGCCGTCGCGATCTTCGACCTGATCGAGGAAAACCGGTTCAAGCCGGTGGGCGATGCGGGCAATGGCCCCTACACGCTGCATCTGTCGGTGATCGAGGGAAAGCTGGTCTTCGCCGTCAAGCGCGAGGGTGGCGAGGACGTTGCCACGCACATCCTGTCGCTCGGCCCGTTCCGCAAGATCGTCAAAGATTACTACATGATCTGCGAGAGCTATTACGAGGCGATCAAGAGCGCGACGACGAGCCAGATCGAGACGATCGACATGGCACGCCGCGGCGTTCACAATGACGGCTCGGAAACGCTGATGGACCGGCTCGACGGCAAGATCGCCATCGATTTCGACACCGCCCGGCGCCTCTTCACGCTGGTCTGCGTGCTGCACTGGAAGGGGTGAGGGGCGGATTTCCGCTGGGGCGGGACAATCAACGCCCCAATACCGATCATCGACAAACACAAGCGCCAATCGATCGCGAGCAGTTGTCATTTACCGGCTTGGCCAGAGTTGGATGGCAGGCGCCTTGTCGACTCGCGCAGATCGAACGCCATTGGATTCTCGTTTTTCGTTTATCTGTTCTGCGACTTGGAACGAATAACTGGAGTTTTCCGGAAAATTGTCTACAATGATGGTGGTCCGGAGCTTCTGGAATTTTTTGCCATGTTTGCAAATTTCTCAAGAGCCTTTGTGATTTGCGCGGTGTCTGCTCTTGCAGCTGGCGGTTTAACTGTGAGTTCGGCCGTTGCGGCGGAACGAAGCAATGGAGAGACAGGTGTTCTTGTTGATTCATTGCTCTATCAGGTTCGCGACACGCTTATTCGCGTTCGTGAGGGCACCAATGATGGTCTGCGGTTAACGAATGCGCGCCTGAGTTTATCGACCGTCTACCGGCAGGAAGCTGGCGGCAAGCTGTCTCTTTGGGTCGTGTCGGCTGGCGGCTCGGTTGAGGAAGCCAGCACTCAGTCATTGGTCATGAATTTGCGCCCGCCGGCTTCGGGTGACGACATACCGGTTGCCGATGTCGGCGATGCGTTGGCACAGGCAATTATCGAAGCGCATGGTGCGGTTGCATCGGCCGAACTGAGCGACCCGCCGCTCCGGCTGGACAGCATAGAGTCCACGTTGAAGTTCATCGTCGAGCTAGACGGGACTGCTGGCGCCGGATTCAAAATTCTCCCGCTGACGGTTGATGTATCAGGCGGAGTTTCGAGTGTAAAAACTCATGAGATTCATTTGAAATTTTGCTCTAGTGAATGTTAGAAAATGGTCATGAGATCATTTTTTTCCAGATTCTCTTTTTTGCCATATCTTCTTGTTGCATTTTTTTTCACAAGTAATGATGCGCATGCCGACGAATGCGCCTTCTTCTTCGGTAAGCGCGATTTGAGCCCATCTGAGATGGAGCAGCGTTACGAAAAATCACTTCTATATATAAATGACAATGATGCCCGAGGGACCGCTTTCCTTATCGATGCCGACGGCTTGTATCTGACTGCTGCGCATGTCGTCATGAAGCGCGTGGAGCAAAGACGTGCCAACGGTCAAGCTCCTTTTGTCTTCGCGCGCAACCCGCTCGTTGGCGAAGGGCGCCTCAAGCTTGAACTCGTCGATGTGTTTGCCGGCGGCCAGAGTTCGGATGACGGGCAGCTTGCATATCAGGTTGATGACCTAGCGCTTTTGAGGCTGATCGATTTTGAGCTTCCTGCCGACGCCAATCCGCTGGAACTGGCCATCCGCAAGCCGAGGTCACGGCCGGAACGCGATCGTGTCCGCTTTACGGGATACGGTATTGTGAGGCCCGAAGCGCCCGTGGCGCCGCGCATAATCGACAACAGCGAATGGGATTTGGCCCGGCTCGAAGAGGGCGTCTACAGGATTGCGGCATCGGTTGACGGTGGAGACAGTGGCGGGCCCGTCTTTCTGCGCAATGGCAACGTCATAGGACTGGTGTTGCGGCAGATGGGTTCGGGTCAAGCGTTGGTTCATCCCATGTATCGCTATGAGGATCGACTGATAAACGTATTCCGCTTGGAGAATGATGTGTCGAGTTTCGTCGAGAGACTGGTCAGTCATTCCAGCGGCAATTCGATCGAGCGGCGCGAAATTGCCATGCTTTTCCAGGATGGCAGCGTATCCAACATTGAGTGGGTGACGGCCATCAGAGAGATGAAGCTGAAAAACTCTATCAGTCGACTCGATAGAGAGTTGCTTTCATGCCCCCTCATCAAAGCTGCGGAAGAGCGAGAAATTGGTCAGTACGCAAGCATCATGATCGCCGAGTTTCTGAGCAGGCAATGGGCGGACCTGCCGGCGCCGGAGATTTTGAACCGAGCGGTTTCTCTTGAAGCTGGCGGTGATCTTGCCGTGGCGGCTGCTGCCTACGACCTTGCGGTTGATGCTTACCGTCGCGAGCTTGCCTCCATCTTGGGCGAAGGCGGGGCCCAGCGCGCGTTTGCAGGTTTGCTTGCGCGAGCAAGCTCGGGTGACCGCTCTCTTGAATATGAGAGCGAGCTGGCAGCACTTGCTGGCAGGTTGGGTGTAAAGTCGCCTGACAACATTGTTGTGAACGTGTCGCCCGAGAACATCGACCGTTTCAAGACCTATACGTCTGATCGGTTAGCCGTTGCTTTGCACGATTTTGCGCGCGCTGCGTCCAGAGGACAGTTTGTCACCGATGCTATGTCGGGTTCGGGGCATGCGGACTATTTCCTCTTTTCGGAAGGCACAACTGACGCGGCGATAACTGCCGCGGCAGTGGGTTCGGCTGTGGGCACCAGCCCACAATGGCGTGCGCTCAACGCTGATACGCTGTTTTACGCCGCGTCGGGCAATCCGGATATTGCTGAGCAGTTGAGTAACGGCGTCCCGAGCGAGCAGTTTTTGTTCGATCTGGCAACTGGACAGTCCAGCTAACAATACTCGGATCTTTGAACCGCACCGCAAGCGCCCGCCTGCGAGGGGCGGACGCCTCGTCCGTTTCAGCCGAGCCCGATGGTGAGATCGGCAAGCGCCACCCACAGTGGGATCGACAGGATGGCGATCGGCGTTCCGATGCCGGTCGACGTTCCCACATAGGCGGACGGGTTTGCCTCGGGCAGTGCGCCGCGCAGCGTGGGCGGGCCCGAAATGTCCGAGCTCGATGCGGCGATCACCGACAGAAGGATCACGCCGCCGGGCGAAAACCCGGTCAGATGGTGGGCGATCAGCCCCGCGCCGAAGCCGACGAGCCCGTGAATGATCGGCGCCGAAAGGCCGTAGACCAGATAGGCGTGGGCAACCTTGCGCAATTCCGACAGCCGGGCCCAGGCCTCCATGCCCATGATCAGCATGAGGATGGACAACAGCCCCCGGAAGAGCGGCTCGTAGAAGCTCTGATAGACGCTTTCGGGTTTCGACAGCAGGCCGATCGCAAGGCCAAGGAAAAGCGCCGAAATGGCCGGGCTGCGCACCGTGTCCAGAAGAATGGTCTTCAGAAGACCGGGTTCGCCCGGCTGGCCCGGCGCAGCCGCCGGCCGTCCGCCGCCAAGCACCATCGTGCCGTCCGGCGAGACGCCGGCGGCGGCCACCCGCCGCGCTGTCGCCATGCGCGCCAGCACGATCGCGGTGATCAGCGCGGCGACATCCATGAAGGGGTAGAGTGCGCCGATGAAGCCCTCATAGGCGATCCCCTCGGTCTCCAGCACCGCCATGCCGGCGGCCAGCGTCGAGGCGGAGACCGCGCCGAACAGGCCCGCCGTCGCATAGCCGTCGATGGGCGCGACGCCGCGAATCCGCGTCAGCGTTACGGTGCCGAGCAGCACGATGCCGACGCCGACGGCGATCGCCAGGACCGCCGGGACGAGCAGCGCCATCAGATCGGCGCTGCGCACCGACATGCCGGCGGACATGCCGACCTTCAGCAAAAGCAGCGCGACGATGAACTTGTAGATCGCCTCGGGCACTTCCAGCCGGCTGCGCGCCGCGGCCAGCACCATGCCGCCGATCAGAAAGGCGAGCGTGGGCTTCTGGAACTGGTTGAGGATCGATGATGCGATGTCCGACACGGTTTCCATGCGGCGTCCCTCCATTTGTTGACGCCGCACCCGATACAGGCCGCCTTATCCTCAGAAAAACATATCTTTTTTCACATTTCGTTCTATTTTTAAGAACATGGACCGGCTCAACTATCACCATCTGCGCTATTTCCGGGAGGTCGCCCATGAGGGCAATCTCAGCCGCGCGGCCGAACGGCTGAACGTGGCCCAGTCGGCGCTGTCCAGCCAGATCAGGACACTGGAAGCCCGTCTTGGCCATGCCCTGTTCGAGCGCGTCGGCCGGACGCTGGTCCTGACCGAAGTGGGGCGCATCACGCTCGACCATGCCGATCGCATTTTCGGCGTCGGCGAGGAGCTCTTGGCAACGCTCGACCGGTCGGGTTCGGCCGAGCCGCCGCTGCGCGTCGGGGCGCTGTCGACCCTGTCGCGCAACTTCCAGATCGCCTTCCTGCGGCCGGCCATGGCGCAGGGCGGCGTCGATATCGTCCTGCGGTCGGGCAGCCTGCCGGTGCTGCTGGATGGGTTGAAGACATTGTCGCTCGACGTCGTTCTGACCACCCAGGCGCCGGTCGGCGACGACGATGCCGGGTTCGCCGTGCAGCGGCTCGACGAGCAGCCTGTGCGCGTGCACGGCGCGCCGGCCCGTGTCGACCGGCATGCCACGCTGACCGACCTTCTGGCCAACGAACCGCTCATCGTGCCGACGGGCGGCGACATCCGCCAGCAGCTCGAAGGGCTGTTCGCACGGCACGGCGTGACGCCGCGCATCGCCGCCCTTGTCGACGACATGGCGATGGTCCGCCTGCTGGCGCGCGAGGATGCGGGCCTTGCGGTGGCGCCCTCGGTCGTGCTGGCCGACGAGATCCGGACGGGCCGCGTGAAGACCGCGCCGTTCGCGCTCGACATCGTCGAGCCGTTCTATGCGGTCACCGCGCCGCGCAAATATCCCCACCCGGCCTTGCCGCGGCTTCTGGCGCGGTCCGATGCGGGCGTGCCGTACTGATGGCCGGGCAACGCGCCAGCCCCGGAAAGCCCGATTGCGCCGCCCCTTCAAAGCCGCTGTTCAAATCACCATCTTTGCGCTAAAGACCCGCCCATCCGGGCGGCGGGGTCCGGCCGCCGCCGGGCATTCCCCTCCAGCCACATGAACAGGGATCGAACAGGATCGCATGGCGAAAGAAGAACTTTTGGAGTTTCCCGGTGTCGTTACGGAGCTTTTGCCCAACGCCACCTTCCGCGTACAGTTGGAAAACGAGCACGAAATCATCGCCCACACCGCCGGCAAGATGCGCAAGAACCGCATTCGCGTGCTGACCGGCGACAAGGTGCTGGTCGAAATGACGCCCTATGACCTGACCAAGGGCCGCATCACCTACCGCTTCAAGTAACCAGACCCGCCATGGATGCGCCGCAGACACTGGTTCTGGCCTCGGGCTCGCCGCGGCGCGTGGAACTTCTGGCACAGGCCGGCATCGAGCCCGAGCGGCTTTTGCCCGCCAACATCGACGAAACGCCCTTCAAATCGGAGCATCCGCGCTCGCTGGCGCGCCGGCTTTCCGGCGAGAAGGCGCACAAGGCGCGCGCGCTGATCGACGAAGAGCGCAAGGCGCTGCCCGAAGACGAGCGCGGTGCTGCGCCCTATGTGCTGGCCGCCGACACGGTGGTCGCCGTCGGCAGCAACATCATGCCGAAGGCCGAACTTCTGGACGAAGCCTCGCAATGCCTGCGCATGCTGTCGGGCCGGGCGCACCGCGTCTATACCGGGCTGGCGCTGGTCACGCCCAGGGGCCAGATGCGCCAGCGCGTCGTCGAGACGCGGGTCCGCTTCAAGCGGCTGACCCGCGAGGAACTGGAGAGCTATCTGGCGTCGGGCGAATGGAAGGGCAAGGCGGGCGGCTATGCCATTCAGGGCTTTGCCGGCACGTTCGTCGTCAAGCTGGTCGGCTCCTACACCAATGTCGTCGGACTGCCGCTGGCCGAGACCGTCGCGCTTCTGACAGGCGAGGGCTACCGGGTGCATTTCAACTGGCTGTCGGGGGGCGTTTGAGCCATGTCCGCCACCGTCGAACCGCTGCGCCCGAAGCGCAAATGCCCCGAATGCGGGCAACCCTCGTCGCGCGAGACCTATCCGTTCTGCTCGACGCGCTGCAAGAATGTCGACCTCAACCGCTGGCTGTCGGGGGCCTATGTGATCCCGGCGCGCGACGATGAGGACGAGGACGTGCCGTCCGGCTCGGCCGATCCGCAGCCGTAAACGGTTTTTTCGCTGATCGGCGCTAGCCTTCGGTCCTGATCTGGGGACCGGTTCATGCGCTTTGCGATCATCGGCACGGGGTTCGTCGCCGACTATTACATGACGACGCTCGCCAACCATCCCGGCCTCGACCTGGCCGGCGTGTGGGACCGCGACGATGCGCGGCTGGCGCAGTTCTGCGCCCACTGGAATGTGCCGGCGTTTGGGTCGCAGGCCGCGCTTCTGGCGGACGAAACGGTCGAAACGGTCGCGGTCCTGACCAATCCCGAAAGCCATTTCGAGATCGGCATGGCCGTGCTCGGCGCCGGCAAGCATCTTTACTGCGAAAAGCCGTTGGCGATGTCCTTCGACGATGCGCGGACACTGGCCGGGATGGCCGGAAAGGCCGGGCTCGTTCTGGCCGGCGCGCCGGCCAATGCACGGTCGGACGCGTTCGCGCTGATGCAATCGACACTGAACGCTGGTGCAATCGGTGCGCCCAAGCTCGTCTATGCCGAGATGGAGGACGGGCCGGTGTTCCGCCTCAACTGGCGCGACTGGCGTTCGGTCTCCGGCGCGCCATGGCCGGGCGCGCACGAGTTCCGCATCGGCTGCACGCTCGAACATGCGGGCTACGCGCTGACCTGGCTGATCGGCCTGTTCGGCCCGGTGCGGCGCATCACGGGCCAGTCCGGCACGTTCTTCTTCGACAAGGGCGCCGGCATTCCGGCCAATGAGATGGCGCCGGATTTCTCCTGCGCGCTGCTGGAGTTCGACAATGGCGTGATGGCACGGCTGACCTCGGGCCTTGCCGCGCCGCGCGACCGGGCGCTGACCGTGATGGGCGAAACCGGTACGCTGACCGTCGCCGATCTGTGGGACAATCGCGCGGCGATCCATCTCGAGGCGGCCGGAAAGAAGGCCGCGTTCGGCCATCGCATCGTCCGGCGGCTCGAACGGCAATTGGGGCGGCCGCTGCCGCTCCGGCTGGCGGCCGGCCGCAGGCTGGCCTATCGCGCGCCAGCCAACCGATCCCATCTTCCGGCCTATCCGTCGCAGATCGACTTTTGTGCGGGGATCGCCGCGATCGCCGATTGCATCGCGGCCGGCGGGGAAGGGCGCACGCGGCTTGCCGCCGAGGCGCTGCATGTCACCGAGGCCGCGCTCGCGCTCAACCGCCTTGCCGACCATGGCGGGCGCTATGCGATGCAGAGCGCGCTCTGACCGTTCGGGCGCGTTGCGGTCGGGCGTTGGTTCAACTACATACGATCATTGCCAGTCGGCCGGGCAGCCGCGGCGTTCCAATGCCGAAAGGCGGGCGTCGAGGAAAGTCCGGGCTCCAGGGAGCAACGGTGCCGGATAACGTCCGGCGGGGGCGACCCCAGGGAAAGTGCCACAGAAAGCAAACCGCCTTCGCATTTGCTGCGCAAGTTGCTGAGGTAAGGGTGAAAGGGTGGGGTAAGAGCCCACCGCGTGGCCGGTAACGGTCATGGCAGGGTAAACCCCACCGGGAGCAAGACCGAATAGGGACGGCGCGGGCCTTGGCCCGGTGGCTCCGCACCAGTCGTCCGGGTGGGTTGCATGAGGCGGTCAGCGATGGCCGTCCCAGATGAATGGCTGCCGGGCCGCTTTGCGGCTCACAGAACCCGGCTTACAGGCCGACTGGCAATATTCGGCTCTGGCGCGGGCCGCCGTCCGCACTTCAACCATTCCTTAAGGTTAACCGTGGATAAACGGTGCGGTTGCGCCGAAGCGTCCGTTCGCGCGGCTCGAACCCGCTTCCGGGTTGCTTGATCCCGTTGACGCCCATGCCAGCCCATGTTACCCCAAACAGCAACGGCGTATTCGTTCTTTCAGCGTTTTGTGATGCGGCATGCAGCCCATGTCCGGAGACCCCGGGCGTGCGCGAACGCGCAGGTGCATCACAGCAAAAGGCGCAACGGAACGATGCCGTTGCAGCGGCCGGCGGGGCCGCCGGCGGATCGGGATCCGCGGTGAAGGGGACAGGTTTGGCAATGGCTCGTGGCAGGGCTCTTGGCCGGACGGAAACAGCGGGTGTCGTGCGTGGAGCGGTTTCTGTCGAATGCGGTGAACCGGATCGATGCGAAGGGGCGGGTGTCCGTTCCGGCGCATTTCCGCTCCGTGCTGCAGGCCAGGGGGCTGACGGATCTGTACGCACTGCAATCGATCGACATGGCGGCGATCGATGCGGGCGGCATGGACCTTCTGGAACGGTTCGAGCAGCGGCTGGCGGACGACGATCCGTTCATGCGCGCCTCCGACGACATGTCCTTTTACTGTCACGGGGATGGCGCGTTCCTGAAACTGGACGGCACCGGCCGGATCACGGTCACCGATTTCATCCGCGAGCACACCGGCATTTCGGACGAGGTCCATTTCGTCGGGCGCGGCCAGTTCTTTCAGATGTGGTCGCCCGAGCGCTTTGCCGAGCATCGAAAAACGGTGCGGGCGCGGCTTCTGGCTCAACGCGAGGCGCAGGCCGGGACGCAATCGCCGTGAGCGCCGACGCGCCGCACATTCCCGTCATGCTGGCCGAGGTTCTGGCCGCGCTCAATCCGGCGCACGGCGAGACCATGGCCGACGGCACGTTCGGCGCGGGCGGCTACACGCGGGCCATTGTCGATGCCGGGGCCGACGTTGTCGCGTTCGACCGCGATCCCGATGCCATTGCCGCCGGACATGCGCTCGTTGACGCCAGCGACGGCCGGCTGCGGCTGGTCGAAGCGCCGTTTTCCACCATTGCCGATCATGTCGAGCCGGCCTCGCTCGACGGGCTGGTGCTCGATATCGGCGTCTCGTCCATGCAACTCGATCAGGCCGGGCGCGGCTTTTCGTTCCGCCAGGACGGTCCGCTCGACATGCGCATGGCGCAGTCCGGGCCGAGCGCTGCCGACATCGTCAACAATTTCGGCGTCAAGGATCTGATCCGGATCATCGGCATTCTGGGCGAGGAGCGCAACGCGCCGAGGATCGCCCACGCCATCGTCCGCGCACGAGAGGAAGCGCCCTTCGAGACGACCGGCCAGCTCGCCGCGCTCATCGAAAAGGCGCAGCCGCGCAAGGCGAAAGACACCATCCATCCGGCGACGCGGACGTTCCAGGGCCTGCGCATCTTCGTCAATGACGAACTGCGGGAGCTGGCCCGGGCGCTGTTTGCCGCCGAGACCTGCCTGAAACCGGGCGGGAGGCTCGTCGTGGTCACCTTCCATTCGCTGGAAGACCGGATCGTCAAGCGCTTCATCGCCGACCGGACCAGCCAGGCATCGGGCTCGCGCCATCTGCCGGCGGCGGAGCCGCGTGCTCTGACATTCGAGGTCAGGGGCAAGGCGATGGTGGCGGCGGGGCCCGCGGAGGTCGAGGTCAATCCCCGCGCGCGCTCGGCCAAGTTGCGCGCGGCCACCCGCACCGAAGCGCCGGCCCGCGACGCCGACATGGCGATCTTCGGCCTGCCCGACCTGCCCTGGCCGGGCGATGGCGAACAGGGAAAGCCGACCGCATGATGCGTCTTGTCAACATCGCGCTCATCGCGCTGGTGATCGCGACCGCCACCTGGACCTATTCCGTCAAGCACGAATCCGAGCAGCGGCTGGCCGAAATCCGCAAGCTCGAACGGCTGATCGCGCTGGAACATGAGACGATCGACCTGTTGCGCGCCGACTGGGCGCATCTGAGCCACCCGCAGCGCCTGCAGGCGCTGGCCGAGCGCTACTCCGAAGAGCTCGGCCTCGAAACGCCGGATGCCAGCCAGTTCATCACGGCCAGCGAACTGCCCGGTCCGCCGCAATTCGATCCCGGCGACGCGGTCGGCGACATCATTGCCGGTGAACCGGATGACGCGCTGACGACCGGCTCGATCGGCGGGGAGCGGTGAGAATGGCGCTGACGCTTCCCCGTTTGCGGTTCGGCGGTTTCGGCGGTGGCCCGGCACGGCCGCCTCTGCGGCGCAGCGATGCGCTTTTGCGCATGGGGCGCGGCCGGCTCGGCATCGCGATTGTCTGTTTCGTCGCCGTCTATGCGCTGATCGGCGGCCGGCTCGTCCAGTATGGGCTGACCGATCTGGACCACGCCCGAAACTATGGCGTCAACGACCGTATCCTCGCCGCGCGGCCCGACCTGATCGACAGGCGCGGCAAGCTGATGGCGACCGATATTCGCGTGCCCGCGCTTTACGGCGAACCGCGCCGCGTCATCGATCCCGACGAGGCCGTCGAGGCGCTTGCCAGCGTCCTGCCGGATGTCGACTATCAGGACTGGCACCGCAAACTGTCCTCGGGCGCGGGCTTCGTCTGGCTGCGGCGCGAGATCACGCCCAAACAGCAGGCCGACGTGATGGCGCTCGGCATTCCGGGCATCGGCTTCCGCAACGAGACGCGGCGCTTTTACCCCGGCGGGGCAACCGCCTCGCACATTGTCGGTCTGGTCAATGTCGACAATGCCGGCACGGCGGGCATCGAGAAATATGTCGACGATCAGGGGCTGGGCACGCTGCAGGATCTGGGTCTCGACCAGTCCGACGCCCTGGAACCGGTGCGGCTTTCCATCGACACGGGCGTCCAGCATGTCCTGCGCGACGAACTGGTGCAGGCGATGCAGCGCTACCAGGCGATCGCGGCGGGCGGGGTGATCCTCAATGCAAAGACGGGCGAAGTCGTCGCCATGGTCTCGCTGCCCGATTACGATCCCAACAATCCGTTCAACGCGCACGACAAGGACCGGCTCAACCGCATGTCGGCGGGCACGTTCGAGATGGGCTCGACCTTCAAGGCGTTCACCACCGCGATGGCGCTCGACAGCGGCCGGGTCAATCTTCAAAGCCGGTTCGACGCGCGCAATCCGATCCGATACGGCCGCTTCACGATCGATGATTTCCACGCCAAGCGGCGCATCCTGTCGGTGCCGGAAACCTTCATCTACTCGTCCAACATCGCCACGGCGAAGATGGCCGAGGTGGTGGGCATTGAGGGGCACCGGGAGTTCCTTGCCCGGCTCGGCCTTCTGGACCGGATGGACACGCAATTGCCCGAGGTGGCGCGGCCGACCGAGCCGTCCGAATGGAAGCAGCTCAACTCGATCACCATCTCTTTCGGCCATGGCGTGTCGACGACGCCGCTGCAGACCGCCGTCGCCGCCGCCGCGCTCGTCAATGGCGGCAAGCTGATCCCGCCGAGCTTCCTGCCAAGGTCCCAGGCGCAGGCCAACGCCGTCGCCGCCCAGGTGATCAAGCCCGAGACCAGCGCGATGATGCGCTATCTGTTCCGGCTCAATGTCGAAAACGGGTCTGGCCGGCGCGCCGAGGTGGACGGCTTCTTCGTCGGCGGCAAGACCGGCACCGCCGAAAAGGTGATCAATGGCCGCTATTCGAGCGATCACCGGTTCAACGCGTTTCTCGGCGCCGTTCCGATGGACGACCCAAAATATGTGGTCCTGGTGATCATCGACGAGCCCAAGCCCGAGGAGGGCCAGCAAAGCGCGACGGCCGGCCTCAACGCGGCGCCCACGGTCGGCCGGGTGATCCGCCGCGCGGTGCCGCTTCTGGGGCTGACGCCGCGTTACGAGGCGGACCGTGACGCCTTGCTTGTGTCGTATTAGGCGCTAACAAGGAGCCCGATTCTGACGGAACGGCATATGAGATTCTCCGATTTGACCGCCGTCGCCGGCCTTGCACCGGATGCCCTGCCCGAAGGCGGGTTTTCCGGCGTGACGGCGGATTCGCGGCTCGTGGCGGCAGGCGACCTGTTCGTGGCGCTGCCCGGGTCGACGACCGATGGCGCCGCCTTTGCCGCCGATGCCGCCGCCAAGGGCGCGGTCGCCGTCCTGTGCGGCCCCGATGCGGCCGTTTCGGTCGATATGCCGGTAATCCGAACCTTAGACCCGCGCCGCGCGCTGGCGCTGATCGCGGCGAAGCTTCACCGCCCGCAGCCCGAAACCATGGTCGCGGTGACGGGCACCGCCGGCAAGACCTCGGTCGCCGCCTTCACGCGGCAGATCTTCGCACAAGCGGGCCTGAAGGCCGCCGCGATCGGCACGACGGGCGTGATCGCGGCGGGCATGTCCATCGAGGGCGCGCTGACGACGCCCGATCCGGTCAAACTGCACCGCATTCTCGCCGACCTGTCGGCGGCCGGCATCACGCATGGCGCGATGGAGGCGTCCAGCCACGGGCTCGACCAGCGGCGCCTCGACGGCGTCGAACTCGCGGCAGCCGGTTTCACCAATCTGGGCCGCGACCATCTCGACTACCATCCGGACATGGAGAGCTATTTCGCCTCCAAGATGCGCCTGTTCGACACGCTTCTCGGCGCCGGCAAGCCGGCGGTCATCTTCGCCGACGATGCCTGGTCGGCGCGTGCCATCGACGCCGCGCAGGCCGCCGGCTGCGACGTTCTCACGGTCGGCCGCAAGGGTGCGTTCATCACGCTCAAGCGTGTCGAACACGAACAGCACAAGCAGGTGGTCGAACTGACCCATGACGGCGAAACCCACCGCATCGTGCTGCCGCTCGCCGGCGATTTCCAGGTCGCCAACGCGCTGGTCTCGGCGGGGCTGGCGATCGCCGCCGGCGTCGCGCCGAAGACCGCTTTCGGCGCACTCGAGCACATCGAGGGCGCGCCGGGCCGGCTCGACCTGATCGGCACCGCAAGGAACGGCGCGGTGGTCTATGTCGATTATGCGCACAAGCCCGAAGCGCTCGAACAGGTGCTCGAGGCCGTGCGGCCCTTTACGACCGGCAAGGTCGCCGTCGTTTTCGGCTGCGGCGGCGACCGCGATCCCGGCAAACGGCCGATCATGGGTGAGATCGCCTCCCGGCTGGCCGATCTCGTCTATGTCACCGACGACAATCCGCGCTCTGAAGATCCGGCGGCGATCCGCGCGGCGATCATGGAAGCCGTGCCCGGCGCCACCGAGATCGGCGACCGGCGCGCGGCGATCCGCACGGCGGTGGCGGCGCTTTCGACCGGCGACACGCTGGTGATCGCCGGCAAGGGCCACGAGACCGGCCAGACCACGGGCGGCGTCACACGGCACTTCTCCGACCATGAAGAGGCGCGGGCGGCCCTGTCCGAGGTGGCCGCATGAGCGCGGAGATAGAACCAACCCCGCTGTGGACCGGCCAGGACATGCTGGACGCGATGGACGGCCGGCCGGTCGGCGGTGTTGCCGATGCCGTCACCGGCATCTCCATCGACACGCGCACGCTCCAGCCGGGCGACGCGTTCTTCGCCATCAAGGGCGATGTGCATGACGGCCATGCCTTTGCATCCAAGGCGGTGGCGGCCGGCGCATCGTGCCTTGTCGTGCAGGAGGGCAAGCTGGCCGCGCTCGGCGGGCTGACGGTGCCGCTGCTGGTCGTGCCGGACGTTCTGGAAGGCTTGCGCCAGCTTGGCCGGGCGGCGCGCGCGCGCACCAAGGCGCAGATCATCGCAGTGACGGGATCGGCCGGAAAGACGACCACCAAGGATGCGCTGCGCCATGTGCTCGGCCGCTGCGGCAAGGTGCATGCCTCTGTCGCCTCCTACAACAATCATTGGGGCGTGCCGCTGACACTGGCCCGGATGCCAGCCGACACCGATTATGGCGTCTTCGAGATCGGCATGAACCATGCCGGCGAGATCACGCCGCTGGTCAAGCTGGTGCGGCCGCATATCGGCATGATCACGCTGATCGCCGCCGCCCATCTGGGCAATTTCAAGAATCTGGACGGCATCGCGCACGCCAAGGCGGAAATCTTTGCCGGCGTGGTGCGCGGCGGCACGGCGCTGATCAACCGCGACGACAAGCGGTTCAAGCTGCTTGCCGACCTTGCCGGGCAGGCCGGCGTCAACAAGATCATCGGCTATGGCGCCGACAAGAAGGCCGATGCGCGGCTGGTCAACGCCAAATATCACGCCGACTGTTCGACCGTAACGGCCAGGGTCTTCGGCGAGGAAGTCGCCTTCAAGGTCGGCCTTCCGGGACGCCACGTGGTGCAGAACATGATGGGCGTCCTGGCCGCCTGCCATCTGATGGGCGCGGACATGACCACGGTTGCCCATGCGCTGGCGGACTTGCAGGCGCCGGACGGCCGCGGCCGGCAGTATGCGTTCGAGGCGGGCGACGGGCCGTTCACGCTGATCGACGAGAGCTACAACGCCAATCCGGCGTCGGTTGCCGCCGCGCTCGAACTTCTGGCCGCGCTGGAACCCAAGTCGGGCGGGCGGCGGATCGCCGTTCTGGGCGACATGCTGGAGCTGGGCAGCCATTCGGCGCGTCTGCATGAAGGGCTTGCCGAACCGGTCGGCAAGGCCGGGATCGACCGGCTCTATCTGGCGGGCGAGGAAATGCGCGCGCTGGCCGCCGCAATCGGCCAGGACGGGCCGGTCACCGACCATTTCGACGATGTCGACGCGCTTGCCGCAGCGCTGCGGAGCGACGTATCGGCCGGCGATGTCGTCATGATCAAATCATCCAACGGGATCGGCTTTTCGCGGCTGGTGTCGATGTTCGAGAACGCCAAGCCGCGCGCCTGAGCGGCCCGACCTGAGGGAACCGACCATATGCTTCACTGGCTGACGCAATTTTCCGATCAGGTCCAGTTCTTCAATCTGTTCCGCTACATCACGTTCCGGACGGGCGGGGCGCTTCTGACCTCGGCCTTCATCGTCTTCCTGGCCGGACCGCGCATCATCGATGCGCTGCGCCTGCGCCAGGGCAAGGGACAGCCGATCCGCGCCGACGGGCCGCAGACCCATTTCAAGAAGGCCGGAACACCGACGATGGGCGGGCTGATGATGCTGTTCGGCATCATCGGCGCGACGCTCCTGTGGGGCAATCTGACCAACCCTTACGTATGGGTGGTGGTCGCGGTGACGCTCGGTTTTGGCGCGATCGGCTTTTACGACGATTATCTGAAGGTCACCAAGCAGACCGACAAGGGCTTTTCCGGCCGCGCCCGGCTGGCGATCGAGTTCGTGATCGCGGGGCTTGCGGCCTATGTGATCATGCGGGCGGGCGCGACGCCGTTTTCCTCGTCGCTGGCCTTTCCCTTCTTCAAGGATTTCCTGATCAATCTGGGCATCTTCTTCATCCCGTTCGCCGCCTTCGTGATGGTATCGGCGGGCAATGCGGTGAACCTGACCGACGGGCTGGACGGGCTGGCGATCGTTCCGATCATGATCGCGGCCTCATCGTTCGGCGTCATCGCCTACCTGTCGGGCAATGCGATCTTCGCCGACTATCTGCAGATCCATTTCGTGCCCGGCACCGGCGAACTTGCGGTGGTTCTGGGCGCGGTGATCGGCGCCGGTCTTGGCTTTTTGTGGTTTAACGCGCCGCCGGCGGCGATCTTCATGGGCGACACCGGCTCGCTGGCGCTGGGCGGGCTGATCGGCGCGGTCGCCGTCGCCACCAAGCACGAGATCGTCATGATCATCATTGGCGGGCTGTTCGTCCTGGAAGCCATGTCGGTGATCATCCAGGTCGCCTATTTCAAGATGACGGGGCGCCGCGTCTTCCTGATGGCGCCCATTCACCACCATTTCGAAAAGCTCGGCTGGACCGAAAGCCAGGTGGTGATCCGCTTCTGGATCATCGCCGTCATCCTGGCGCTGGTCGGCCTGTCGACGCTGAAGCTCAGGTAGGCCGATGATCCCGGTGACCGCATTTGAGGGCATGCACTGCGCGCTGTTCGGGCTCGGCGGCTCGGGCATGGCGACCGCGCGTGCGCTGGTGGCGGGCGGGGCGCGGGTCACCGCATGGGACGACAATCCCGACACGGTCGCCAAGGCGGCGGATGCGGGCATTGAAACAGGCGACCTCGCAACGGCCGACTGGGCGGCGTTCGACGCGCTGGTGCTGGCGCCGGGCGTGCCGCTGACCCATCCCGAGCCGCACTGGACCGTGCACAAGGCCAGGGCCCATGCGGTTCCGGTGATCGGCGACATCGAACTGTTCTGCCGGCAGCGCGACCGGATCGCGCCCGGCGCCCCGTTCGTTGCGATCACCGGCACCAACGGCAAATCGACGACCACGGCGCTGATCGCGCACATATTGCGCGAAGCGGGCCGCGATGTGCAGATGGGCGGCAATATCGGCGTGCCGGTGCTCGAACTCGAACCGCCCGCCGCGACCCGTATCCATATCGTAGAGGTGTCGTCCTACCAGATCGATCTGGCGCCGGGTCTCGATCCCGGCATCGGCATCCTTTTGAACCTGTCGCCCGACCATCTGGACCGGCACGGGTCGATGGAGAACTACGCGCTGGTCAAGAAGCAGCTCGTCAAGCGCGCCGACACGGCGATCATCGGCACGGACGATGTCTGGTGCGCGTCGATCGCCAACCTTCTGGAAAAGGACGGCCGGGACGTGACGCGGATCAGTGTCGCGACGGATCGCGATGCGGTCGATCTGTCCGGCGCGCCGGCGCTGCGCGGCGACCACAATCTGCAAAACGCGCTGGCCGCGTTGCACGCCTGCCGAATGCTCGGTCTCGATGATGAAGAGATCATGGCCGGGATGGCCTCTTTCGGCGGGCTCGCGCACCGGATGCAGATCGTCGCGCAAAAGGGCAAGGTGCTGTTCGTCAACGATTCAAAGGCCACCAATGCCGACGCGGCGGCGCGGTCGCTCGCCAGCTTCGATGCGATCCACTGGATTGCCGGCGGCCTGGCCAAGGAAGGCGGCATCGCGCCGCTTGCGCCGCTGTTTGGCCGGATCGCAAAGGCTTATCTGATCGGCGAGGCGGCGCCCGCTTTCGCCGCCACGCTCGGCAGCCATGTGCCGTTCGAGATCGCCGCGACCATCGATGTCGCCGTGCGTCATGCCGCTGCCGATGCGGCGCAAAGCAAGGCACCCGAACCGGTCGTACTGCTGGCGCCTGCGGCCGCCAGTTTCGACCAGTTCGCCAATTTCGAGAAGCGCGGCGCTGCGTTCACCGTGGCGGTCGAAGCGCTTGAAACCGATGCCGCGCCGGCGCGCGCCGCGCAGGGAGGACAGTGATGCACCGACGCAGCGACAGACGGCCTGTCACCGAATGGTGGCGCACGGTGGACCGCTGGTTCCTGTTCTCGTTTTTCGCGCTGATCGCCTTCGGCATCGTCCTGTCGTTCGCGGCCAGCCCCGATGTCGCCCAGCGCATCGGTCTGGACACGTTCCACTTCGTCGAGCGGCACGCCATGTTCATCATACCGGCGATCGCGGTGATGATCGGAATTTCCTTTCTCGAAGACCGGCAGGTGCGCCGTGTGGCCTTGGTCGTGCTCCTGGGATCGATGGCGCTCATGGTGGCGACGCTGTTCTTTGGCGTCGAGGTGAAGGGATCGCGCCGCTGGGTCCGTCTGGCCGGCGTCTCCATTCAGCCGTCGGAATTTATGAAGCCGGCCTTCGTGATCATCTGTGCCTGGCTGTTCTCGGAGCATTTGCGGCGCCCCGACATACCCGGAAACCTGCTTGCCGGCGTTCTGTTCGCGGCGATCGCGGCGCTGCTGGTCGCGCAGCCCGATCTGGGCCAGACCGTTCTGGTCGCCGCCACCTGGGGAGCGATGTTCTTCATGGCCGGCATGAGCTGGCTGTGGATCGTCGTCCTTGGCAGCATCGGCATACTGGGCCTCGCCGGCGCCTATCTGACGCTGCCCCACGTGGCCAGCCGGATCGACGGGTTCCTGTCCGGCGCCGGCGACACGTTCCAGGTGGACACCGGGCGCGAGGCGATCGTGCGCGGCGGCTGGTTCGGCCAGGGGCCGGGCGAGGGCACGATCAAGCGGGTCCTGCCCGACAGCCACACCGATTTCGTCTTCGCAGTTCTGGCCGAGGAATTCGGCATCCTCTTGTGCATGGTTCTGGTGGCCGTGTTCGCGCTGATTGTCCTGCGCGGCCTGACACGCTCCTTCCGCGAGGACGACCATTTCCGGCGGCTTGCCGTTGCCGGTCTCGTCACGCTGATCGGCCTGCAATCAATGATCAACATCATGGTCAACCTGCAACTGCTGCCGGCCAAGGGCATGACGCTGCCGTTCGTGTCCTATGGCGGGTCGTCCATGCTGGCGGTGGCGATCACCGCGGGCTTCGTGCTCGCGCTGACACGGCGCCGGCCGGCGACCCGGTTCGGCCACGTGCGCTTTTCCGGCGATACCGCGATGCAGGCCGCCGAATAGATGGCGGTGGTCGGCGGCACGGTCCTTCTGTCGGCGGGCGGCACGGGTGGGCATCTGTTTCCCGCCGAAGCGCTGGCGCACGAGTTGATCGCGCGCGGCTGGTCCGTCCATCTTGCGACCGACGCCCGCGCCGAGAAATATGCCGGCCGTTTCCCGGGCCCGATGCACGTCATCCGTTCCGACACGCCTTCGGGCAAGAACCCGCTCAGGCTGATCGGCGCGGGGCTCTCGCTTTTTGCCGGCATGCGGCAGTCGCGCCGCCTGCTGGCCGAACTCAAGCCCGGCGCGGTGGTCGGCTTTGGCGGTTATCCCACGGTGCCGCCCGTATTCGTGGCTGCCGGGACATTCCCGACGATGATCCACGAGCAGAACGCGGTGATGGGCCGGGCCAACAGGATGCTGGCCGGCCGGGTGACGGCCATCGCCGGCGGGTTTTTGAAGGCCGATGGCCCGATGGCCGACAAGATCGTCGTGACCGGCAATCCGGTCCGCCCGCCGGTGATCGAGGCGGCCGCAATGCCCTATGATGCACCGGACGCGGATGGTCCGGTCCGGCTCGTCGTCTTCGGCGGCAGCCAGGGCGCGCGCTTTTTCTCCGAGGCGATTCCCGCCGCGCTTGCCCTTTTGCCCGAAGAGCTGCGCGCTCGCATCGAGATCACCCAGCAGGCACGGCCCGAGGATGAGCGCGACGCCATGTCCGCCTATGAGGCGCTCGGCGTGAAGGCCGATGTGTCGCCGTTCTTTGCCGATCTGCCGGCGCGGATCGGCGCCGCGCATCTGGTGATGGCGCGTTCGGGCGCCTCGACCGTCTCCGAGATCGCCGCCATCGGCCGGCCGGCGATCTTCGTGCCCTATCCTTACGCGCTCGATCACGATCAGGCGGCCAATGCCGAGGCGCTGGCCGATGCCGGCGGCGCGCTGGTCCGGCGCCAGTCGGAGCTGACGCCGCAGGTCATCGCAGACCTTTTCGCAGAGCTTCTGGGCGATCCGCCGGGACTTTCGGAGATGGCGGCCAGGGCGAAAGCGGCGGGGCACGCCGATGCGGCCGCCTTGCTTGCCGATCTGACCGAGGCTATTGCGGAAGGTCAGTCGCCGGCCGACTTTCGAGCCCGGCACGGGTGAAACACGACAGGAACAACGCTGATGAAAATGCCGCAAAACATCGGAACGGTGCACTTTGTCGGCATTGGCGGTATCGGCATGAGCGGCATCGCAGAGGTGCTGCACAATCTGGGCTATTCGGTCCAGGGCTCCGACCAGGCCGATGGTGCCAACCAGCAGCGCCTGCGCGACAAGGGGATAAAGGTCTTTGTCGGCCATGACGCGGCCAATCTGGGCGATGCCGAAGTCGTGGTCGTGTCCACCGCCATCAAGCCCGACAATCCCGAACTCATCGCCGCCCGCGAAACGCTGCTGCCGATCGTGCGCCGCGCCGAGATGCTGGCCGAGATCATGCGGTTCCGCAACGCGATCGCCATCGGCGGAACGCACGGCAAGACGACGACCACCTCCATGGTCGCGACGCTTCTCGACGCGGGCGGGCTCGATCCGACCGTCATCAATGGCGGCATCATCAACGCCTATGGCACCAACGCCCGCATGGGCGAGGGTGACTGGATGGTCGTCGAGGCGGACGAAAGCGACGGCACGTTCCTGAAGCTGCCGGCCGATGTCGCCGTGATCACCAACATCGATCCGGAACATCTGGATTTCTACGGCACATTCGATGCGGCGCGCGCGGCCTTCCGGCAGTTCGTCGAGAACGTCCCGTTCTATGGTTTCGGCGTCTGCTGCATCGACCATCCCGAGGTCCAGGCGCTGGTCTCCCGTGTCACCGACCGGCGGCTCGTCACCTATGGCCGCAATCCGCAGGCCGATGTGCGCTTTACGCCGCGCGGCATGGATGGCGCGACCTCGCTGTTCGACGTCGAGATCCGCGACCGCAAGAGCGGCAGGACGATCGCGCTCGACGGGCTGCGCCTGCCCATGCCGGGCGCGCACAATGTCTCCAACGCCACGGCAGCCATCGCGGTCGCCCATGAGCTCGGCCTGACGCCGGCGGCGATCAAGGAGGGGCTTTTGGCGTTCGGCGGCGTCAGGCGCCGCTTCACCCATACGGGCGACTGGAACGGCGTGCGGATCTTCGACGACTACGGCCACCACCCCGTCGAAATCGAGGCGGTGCTGGAGGCGGCGCGGCAGGCAGCCGGCACGGGCCGCGTCATCGCCGTCATGCAGCCGCATCGCTACACGCGCCTTCGCGACCTGTTCGACGAGTTCGCCGCCTGTTTCAACCAGGCCGACACGGCGCTGGTCGCACCGGTCTATCCGGCCGGCGAGACGCCCATTGAAGGCGTCGATTCCGACGAGCTTGTCAGCCGCATGAAGGCCGGCGGGCATCGCGACGCCCGCACCATCGCCGGCCCCCAGGATGTGGCGCCGATCGTCCGCGCCGAGGCCAAGGCCGGCGACTATGTGCTTTATCTGGGCGCCGGCAACATCACGCAATGGGCCCATGCGCTGCCCGGCGAACTGGCCGGCGAGGCGGCCGCATGAGCACGGTCGACGGTGCGGCGCTGCTGGCGCGGCTCGAACCGCTGATGCCCGATCTGCGCGGCCGGCTGAAGGCCAACGCGCCGATGAGCGAGATCACCTGGTTCCGCACCGGCGGGCCGGCCGAACTCCTGTTCCAGCCAGCCGATGCGGACGATCTGGCCGCCTTTCTGGCCGCGGTGCCCGCCGATGTCCCGGTGCTTGTGGTCGGCGTCGGCTCGAACCTTCTGGTGCGCGACGGCGGGGTCAGGGGGGTGGTCATTCGCCTCTCGGCCAAGGGGTTCGGCCAGATCGACGTGCTGGACGGCCACCGCATCCGTGCCGGTGCGGCGGTGCCTGACAAAAGGCTGGCCGCCGCCGCGCGCGATGCGGGCATTGGCGGGTTTCACCATTATCACGGCATTCCCGGCTCGGTTGGCGGCGCGCTGCGCATGAATGCGGGCGCCAATGGCGTTGAAACGCAGGAGCGGGTCGTCGAGGTGCACGCGGTGGACCGTCAGGGCCGCCAACATGTGCTGACAAATGAAGACATGGGCTATGCCTATCGCCATTCCTCCGCGCCGGCGGACTTGATCTTCACCGAGGCGATCTTCCAGGGCTATGCCGAGGACAAGGCGGTCATCACAAAGATGATGGACGAGGTGCAGGAGCACCGCGAGACCGTCCAGCCGATCCGGGAAAAGACCGGCGGCTCGACCTTCAAGAACCCGCCGGGCAGTTCGGCCTGGAAGGAAGTGGACAAGGCCGGCTGCCGCGGGTTGACCATCGGCGGCGCGCAGATGTCGCCGATGCACTGCAACTTCATGATCAACACCGGCAGCGCATCCAGCCATGACCTCGAGATGCTGGGCGAGACGGTGCGCACGCGCGTCCTCGACCATTCCGGCATCCGGCTCGACTGGGAGATCAAGCGGATCGGCGAATATGCCGATGGCGAAGAACCCGTGCAGCCGTTCCTGGGGCGGCTTTTGTAGCCTGCCCGAAAAGCGACCTTGAACGCCGCTTTCTGAAATCGACAAAATCGCAATTCGGCAGCCTGATGGGCCGATGCGGATGCTTCTGCCCGCATGTGCTTCCGGGTGGCCCATGAACGTCGAACAGCCCTTTTCCTCGTCGAACCGCAAGATCGACCCGTCGCGGCGGCGGGCGACGCAATTGTTCAAGCCGGACGGCACGCCGCTCGACCCCGACCGGCTCGAAATCGGGCCGACCGATGTCGCCTTTGCCGAATGGGAGGCGCTGGGAATCACGCCGCCGAACGTCGAGCGGATGCGCAAGGTGCGGCTCGACCGCACCGTCGCCGAGATCAACAGGCGCGGCTATGGCGGCTGCCTGATGTTCGATCCGCTGAACATCCGCTATGCGTCGGACTCGTCCAACATGCATGTGTGGATCCTGCACAATTGGGCGCGGGCCTGCTTTGTCGGCGCCGACGGCCACATGGTGGTTTGGGACTACAAGCGCTGCGAGCACCTGTCGGCGCATCTGCCGCTGGTCAACGAGGTGCGCGTCGGCGCGGGCATGTTCTATTTCGTCGCCGGCGACCAGGAGGACGCGATCGCCGCCGAGTTCGCCGCCCAGATCGACGATCTGATGCGGGCTCACGGCAATGGCTCGCGGCGGCTGGCCATCGACAAGATGGAACTGCACGGCGCGCGCGCCCTGACCGCGCGGGGGCTCGCGATCGGCTCGGGCCAGCAGGTGATGGAGCATGCGCGGCTGATCAAGTCCGACGACGAGATTAACGCCATGCGCTGTGCGATCGCCACCTGCGAGATCGCGATGGCCAAGATGGAAGAGGCGTGCGAGCCCGGCATCGCCGAGACCGAACTCTGGGCGATCCTGCACGCCGAGAACATCAAGCGCGGCGGCGAGTGGATCGAAACGCGGATTTTGAGTTCAGGCCCGCGCACCAATCCCTGGTTTCAGGAGGCGGGGCCGCGCCGGCTGCTTGAGGGCGATCTTCTGGCCTTCGACACCGACCTGATCGGCCCCTATGGCATGTGTTGCGACATGAGCCGGACCTGGTTCGTCGGCGACGGCGCGCCGACCGCCGAGCAGCGTGAGGCCTATCGCGTCGCCCACGACCACATGTTCGCCAATATGGACCTTTTGAAGCCCGGCGTGACCTTTTCGGAGCTGACCGCGCAATGCGTGCATCTGCCCGAAGCGTACCGGGCGCAGCGATATGGCGTCTTCATGCACGGGGTGGGCCTGTGCGACGAGTTCCCCTCGATCTACTACCCGGAAGACTTCGTCGAAGGCGCGTTCGACTATCCGCTCGAGCCGGGCATGGCGCTGTGCGTCGACGTCTATGCCGGCAAGGTCGGCGGCAGCTGCGGTGTGAAGCTCGAAGACCAGGTGCTGATCACCGGGACGGGGTTTGAGAATTTGTCGAACTATCCGTTTGAGGAGAAGTTGCTGGGGCAGGGGTGGAGAAATCGTTCTAGTTACTGGCATCAGTCCCGTCGGAACTCCAGCGAGTCGTTCGTGTCTTGACGCTGAGTGTAGTTTCGCTCAAAATTCGCCATTCAGTTTCAAGAACTCAGCTCCATCAATCCTGATGATTTCGAACTCAGTGCCACCGCTATCGCCAGTGGTATTCGAGCAGACGCGCCGGTTGACACCTGTTCTGTTATATATCTCTTGATTATTCTTTAGAATTCTATAATCAATACTTGATTCACCTCGCAAATTATGGCAAAGGATTCGGAATTTGAAAGCCCGACTGCGGAGAAAAGCCTGAAATATCTTTGTCGCTCGCCTGGTGTTGCCGCCCCTGATAAATGTGCCAGCTAGGTTGTCATGGAAAAAGTCGGTCAAATTGACAGACCTGTCTGAGCTGTTCCCAGCCGACCCATATGCGAGCACTCGGGTGTCAACCGTGACTTTTCCGCCACGGAGCTCGATCGAGTCTATCGTGACGATCGCTCCGTCGTCTGCACTTGCTATTTCGACGACCCAGTCTGCATGGTCGGTGTAGCTTTGGACCAGAGCGTGAAGTCTGACTTGGTTGAGCGTCAGTTCGTTGGAGGGGCTTTGCGCCCAGCCGGACGAGGTCGATGAGATTAACAACGCTGCGGTTGCCTGAAGCCACGTGGAAAGTCTCAACTCCATAACGCCCTCCCGGCTGCAACCGTTCATTCTGGGAATGTCGAGCGCATGATGACGCGAAAGCTAGTTCGTTGCACCTTATCGAATTCGATAGTAAATCACGGGACTATCCAGCCATCGCGGACGGCGATTGCAATTGCCTGCTCTCGGGTCCGTGCATTCAGCTTTCTACGTATCGAAATTAGGTGTTTTCGCACCGTCACTTCCGCAATGTTTGCTCTGTATGCGATTTGATCGTTGCGGAGCCCACTGGCAAGCCAGAGCAGTATGTCCCTTTCCCTCGGTGTAAGAACTTGATTTCTTAGCTCAATGCGTTGACTGGACAGTGGCTCCGGCCTTGCATCGCGGATGTTTGCAGCAATGAACGCGTTGATAAGCTGGACATTGCCTATTCCAGCCAATGCATCGACTTCATGGAGACGATAGCGGCTGCAGAAGACGACCATCAGTCGTTCTCCACATCCAAAGTCGCCAAATGCGCTTGATAGGAACGAGCCATAGCCGCCCAGGGCCAGATTGTGATTGAGCTCAAATGCCCGATCGTGCGTCTGCTCTGAACGCGTCAGTGTACCAGCGTCGATGCGGAATGTGCTTTCTCCCCTTCGAAAGCTGGCGAGAAACGGGTCAGCGCGCTGATAGTCGTTGGCCTCATATTCGTCGAGCCAGCACCGTTCCATAGAGCTACGGGCCCACAACAACTGTTTCGTTTGGGAGTTCATGCTCACGGCGTTCAGCGCGCTTCCGCCAACTTCGGTCACGGTATCCAACGCTATGTCCCATGCGCTTCGTCCGTCGGCAGCATTGCTCCGGGAGAAGCGCTCACAGAGTTGGCCGAATAACTCTTCTCTTTTTTCCATTGGAATCGAGACACTCTTCTGCGGCAGATCGGATGAAGACGAAAAGAATCGAATATTTGCTTTGATTTGTGTGCAACGGTACCGCCTTCTCTTTGTAACAGCCACGATACGTGACGGCACAAACAGATCAACAATAATCCCCAACCATCGCCCAATGCTTTCCGCCTTCCCCACCATGTCATTTCATGCTGCAATGCAGCATCGCAAGCATAGGTAAGGGAAGCGCGCCATGAATGAAGTCTATCGCCCCATCAAAGTCGAGTTTCCGTCCGGAGACGTTTCGCAATGGTTCGAGCAATGGACCTCGATGTTCACCGCGACCGGCAGCCAGGTCGGGCTGATCAACGTCAATTTCGGCCGGTCGAGCGCGCCGGAAGTCGAGCAGGCGGTGCTTGACGAGGTGGGCTCATACGGCAAGCAGCTGGGGCGCATGGGCGATGTGCTGACGGTCCTTCTCAGGCACTTCAAGCCCGATGCGGACCTGACCGAGGATGAGCGCCACGCGATCGAGGATCTTTCGGTGATGCTGCGCGAGATCGCCGGCATCAAGGAACGGCACGACCGCAGCGCGCTGCGGCCGTGACCTGTCGACCTTTCCAATGACAGGTCCCCGGGGGGGCTCGAGTTTGGCCTTCGGTTGATTGTCTTGGCGGCGCGCCCGTCAGTGCCGGTCTTGTTTGTCCGACCGGAAAACCGACAGGGCAAGCGTCAACAGGTCCCTGACGAGCAGCGGCTCTTCGCCTGCCGCCCGCAAGACGAGTGCAAGGGTGATTTGCGACATCATGTAGCGGGCACCCAGCCGAGTCGGGATCGACTCGGGTGCATGGCCCGTGCGCCGGGCATCCGTCAGAAGGGCAGCGTAGGCTTCCTCGGCGCCGGCATCTATTGCGGCAATCAGCGCTTGCGTTTTTTCCCCGAAGCGGTGGGTGGCGGCCTGCATCTTCACATAGAGGCAGCCATTGTCCGAGAGTACGTCTTCGCTCGCGTAACGGATGAGATCCTCGACTTTTTGGTCGAAGCTTTCCGGGCCCGTGACGATCCTCAGCACCTGGCTCAGCACGGCGTCCGCGTAGGCCTGAAGGACCGCAGCGGTCAGTCCATCCTCATCACCAAACTCACGGTAGAGCGACGGTTTCGCAACGCCGGCGCGCTGGCAGATCGAGTTAAGGGAAACCTCTGCCGGTCCCTCGCGCCAATAGGCGTTCATGGCGAGGTCAATCACCTCTTGCCTGCTCAGACTTTTTGGGCGGCCCCTGCCGCGTTTCGTACCGTCTCCAGTCATTTTTATACCATCCGGTATTTTTTTCTTGACGTCGTGTGCCACTTATTCGTACCTATTGGTAACAAATTGTCTAACCACGGGCGCGGCCCACATTTCGGCCAGCCAATCGATCTGAAAGGACCTTTACCATGAGAAAGACTCTTGCTGCCGCCCTTGTCTTCGCCGCCCTCGGCAGCCCGGCCCTGGCATCCGACCAGGAAACCGTACGTGCATTCTATACCGATGTGCTCACCGACCCGGCCGGGACCACGGAAGAGCGGTACTACGAGCTGTTCTCGCCCGACGTTGTCTCAATTCCCGCACCGCCCGGCGGCGAGGGCGCGCAGGGCATGCTGAACACCATCGCCTTTCTTGGCCAGGTGGTGCCGGATTTGGTGTGGGAACCACAGGAAATCATCGATCTCGATGACGGGCGGTTCGTCGTGCGCAGCCTGTTCCGGGGGACGCCTGTAGGTCCGTTCTTCGGTGTTGACCCGGCTACGGGCAAGAGCTTCGAAGCCATGTCAATCGACATACTGACCGTCGAAAATGGCCGCATTGTTCTGACCTATCATCTTGAAGACTGGACATCGGTTGTCGCCCAACTGACGGCGGAGTGAACGCCCACCGGGGCAAGTTCTTGCGGACTTCAAGCATCGATCGATCAGAGCGCCAAGCACCAACAATAAGCCCCGTCATCGGCGGGGTTTTCTTGCTTGAGCGGCCCTGCCAATCTTTGTCCCGGTCACAACAATTGGCTTGGCAGGGCACGGCGGCGGGCGTAGAGGCGGGCGATGAGCACAGCATCGCACAGCCTCGGCTCGGCGCCCGCGCCGATGAGCTGGTCCGCCCACGCGCGGGCGACGCTGGCGCTCGGCGTGCCGCTGGTGGGTTCGCAGCTAGGCGGCATGGCGATGAACACCACCGACACGGTGATGCTCGGCTGGTACGGCGTGACCGAACTGGCGGCCGGCTCGATCGCAACGCAGCTTCTCTTCACCATCATGATGTTCGGCGCCGGCTTTGCCTATGCGGTGCTGCCCATGGCGGCTGCCGCCGAGGGGCAGGGCGATCAGCGCCAGGTGCGCCGCTCGGTGCGCATGGGGCTGTGGGTCGGCGCGCTCTATTGCCTGGCCGTGATGCCGGTCCTGTGGTTCATCGAGCCGATCATGCTGGCGCTCGGCCAGGACACGGCGGTCGCCGAACTGTCGCGCGTCTATATGCGCATCGCGCAATGGTCGATCTTCCCGCTCCTTTTGTGGTGGACGCTGCGCGGCTTTCTGACGGTGATCGAGCGCACGCGGATCGTCTTCTGGGCGACGATGGCCGGCGTCGTGCTCAACGCGCTTTTGAACTGGGCGTTCATCTTCGGCAATTGGGGCGCGCCGGAACTGGGCATGCGCGGCGCGGCGATCGCGACGCTGGGCACCAATCTTCTCGTCTTCGGGCTGCTGGTCGCCTACGCGGCGCTCAACGAGCGGGCGCGGCCCTATGAACTGTTCGTGCGGTTCTGGCGGCCAGACTGGCCGGCCTTCGGCGAAGTGTTCCGCATCGGCCTGCCGATCGGAACGATGATCACCGCCGAGACGGGCCTGTTCATCTTCTCGTCGATCTTCATGGGCTGGATCAGCGTCGTCGCGCTCGCCGCGCACGGCATCGCGCTGCAGCTTGCCTCGCTCGCCTTCATGGTGCCGATGGGCATGGCGCAGGCGGCGACCGCGCGCGTCGGCCACTATCACGGCCGTGGCGATGCGCTTGGGCTCGACCGGGCGGCGAAGACCGTCATGGCAATGTGCCTGGCCTTCGCCGCGACCAGCGCGCTCCTGTTCTTCACCATTCCCGAAACGCTGATCGCGCTGTTTCTGGACCAGAGCAATCCGGACACGGCGGCGGTTCTGGCCTATGCGGTGCCGCTTCTGTTCGTCGGTGCCTGCTTCCAGCTTGTCGACAGCGCCCAGGCGATCGCCGCCGCGCTGCTGCGCGGGCTCAGGGACACGCGCGTGCCGATGATCATCGCGGTCTTCGCCTATTGGCCGGTCGGCCTGTTCTTGGGCTGGCTGCTCGCCTTTCCGCTCGGGTTCGGCGGCGTCGGCGTCTGGGTCGGCATGGCGCTCGGGCTTCTGGTCGCGGCGATCCTTCTCAGCCACCGCTTTTTCGCGCTGCGGCCCAATATCGGCCTTTGACGGCAGGCATTCAGCGGTCCCGCCATTCCAGCGTGCGTCAAGTTTCGCAGCCTATGATTGCGCCGTCCGGTGCCGTGCGCCGGCGGTGCGCGCAAGACCGGAGAGACCATGCCCAACAAACACGTCGCCGTCCTTTTGGGCGGATTTTCCTCCGAACGGCCTGTGAGCCTTGATTCCGGCAATGCCTGCGCGGACGAACTGGAAAAGGTCGGCTATCGCGTCACGCGCGTCGATGTCGACCGCAACGTGGCCCAGACACTGGCCGATCTGAAGCCCGACGTTGCCTTCAACGCGCTGCACGGCCCGTTCGGCGAGGACGGCACGATCCAGGGGATTCTCGAATATCTCGAAATCCCCTACACCCATTCGGGCGTTCTGGCGACGGCGCTCGCCATGGACAAGGAAATGTCCAAGCGGCTGGCGAAGACGCACGGCATTCCGGTCGCCGAATCCAAGGTCATGGACCGGCATGCCTTCACCTCCAAGCACCCCATGCAGCCGCCCTATGTGGTCAAGCCGGTGTCCGAAGGGTCGAGCTTCGGCGTCGTCATCGTCCAAGCCGACCAGGCCCATCCGCCGCAGATCATCACCTCCGACGAATGGGCCTATGGCGACCGGGTGATGGTCGAGCGCTACATTCACGGACGCGAACTGACCTGTGCCGTTATGGGCGATGTGGCGCTGGGCGTGACCGAAATCATACCGGTCGGCCACCAGTTCTACGACTATGATTCAAAATATGTTTCAGGCGGTTCAAAACATGTCTGCCCGGCGGAAATTTCACCAAATATTTACCAAACGATAACGAAACTGGCGCTGAAAGCACATCAGGCGTTCGGGTGCCGGGGCGTGACGCGTTCGGATTTTCGCTACGATGACCGGTTCTCCGCCGACGGGGAGCTGATCTGGCTGGAAATCAACACGCAACCGGGGATGACGGCGACTTCGCTGGTTCCGGAGATCGCCCTTCATGCCGGTCATTCGTTCGGTGAATTGCTTGAGTGGATGGTGGAGGACGCAACTTGCATGCGTTGACGTCAGATCGGATCGGAGCGGGAGCCGGCGCGGCCTCGGCGAAGCGCGGGTCACGCACCCGCGTGCTGCCGCGCGCGCTGCGCCGACCCGTCCGGTTCATCCAGCGTCTGGTCTCCGGCGATGTCAGCGTGCCGCCGCGCACCGAAACCATGCTGTTCGGCGCGGTGATCGGCGGGGCGATCCTTTATGGATCGGTTCTTGGCGGCCAGTTCGGCCAGGCTGTCGAGCAGACGACCGCGGCGATGGGCTTTGCCGTCGAAGAGATCGAACTGTCCGGCAACACCTATACTCCGGTCGACGACGTCTTTGCCGCGCTCGGGCTCGACGGGCGGCGGTCGCTGGTCTCGATCGAGCCGGCCGCCGCACGCTCCGCGCTGACCGACCTGCCGTGGATCGCAAGCGCCCGGATCGCCAAGGTGTATCCCTCCAAGCTCGTCGTCGAAGTGGGTGAACGGTCGCCGTTCGCGGTCTGGCAGACCGGCGAGGCCCTGTCGGTGATCGAGCAGGACGGCGCGGTGATCGGCGGCTATGCGGCCCATCCGCGCCTTGCCGCGCTGCCGCTTCTGGTCGGCAAGGGCGCCGCCGAGACCGGCGCGGGCTTTGTCGCCACCGTCCAGCAATACCCGATCGTCGCCGACCGCGTGCGCGCCAATATTCGCGTCGGCCAGCGGCGCTGGGATCTCAGGCTCGACAACGGCATCACCGTCCGCCTGCCCGAGACGGGCGTCGAGCGGGCGCTTGAACGTCTCGTCACCATGCAAGACGAACTGGACGTGTTCGGCCGCGATCTGGCCGCCATCGACATGCGGCTGGAGGATCGCACCCTTTTTGCGCTGACCGGCAACGCCCTTGAAGCGCGTCAGGCGCTGATCGAGGCGCGCGATGCGGCCCGCGAACAGGCACGGCGGGGGAACCGCATCTGATGGCGCCCGCCCGCACCCAGGAAACCGGCAAGCGCAGCCGCCGGACGGCGACCGTCACGGTGCTCGATCTGGGCAGCACCAAGACGGTCTGCATGATCGCCAGGATGATGCCGTCCGAGACCGGTCGTTTCCTGTCGGGCCGCACCCATCAGGGCGAAGTGATCGGCATCGGCCACACCCGTTCGCTCGGCATCAAGTCGGGCGTTCTGGTCGATCTGGACGCCGCCGAACGGGCGATCCGCCATGCGGTCGAAGCCGCCGAACGGATGGCCGGCGTCACCGTCGATTCGATGATCGTCAATCTGAGCGCAGGGCGGCCGAAATCATCGACCTGCACGGCGACACTGCCGCTCAAGGACAAGCCGGTCTCGCCGCGTGAAATTGAACAGGTGCTGCGCGCGGCGATCGCGCGGGCGGCGCGCGTCGACCGCCACGTCGTCCACCTTCTGCCGATCGACCACATGCTCGACGGCGAGCGCGGCATCGTCGATCCGCGCGGCATGATCGGCAACGAACTGGCGCTGAACATGCACCTTCTGACGGCCGATGCGGCGCCGGTGCGCAACCTCGAACTGGCGATCAACCGCGCCCATCTGACCATCGAGACGCTGGTGGCCACGCCCTATGCGAGCGGCCTTGCGACGCTGGTCGATGACGAACTGGAACTGGGCTGCGCCTGCGTCGACATGGGCGGCGGCACCACCTCGATCGCGATCTTCTCCGAACGCCGTTTCGTGCATGCCGAGTCGATCCCGCTGGGCGGCCATCACGTGACGATGGACGTTGCGCGCGGGCTCAACTGCCGGCTCGAGGATGCCGAGCGGCTCAAGGTCATGCAGGGCTCGGTGATCGCCACCTCGGTCGATGACCGCGACATCATCCAGGTGCCGGCGATGGGCGAGGACGGCGACGAGGGCGGACACCAGATCCCGCGCAGCCTTTTGAACCGCATCATCGCTGCGCGCGTCGAGGAGACGCTGGAAATGCTGCGCGAGCGCATCAATGCGTCCGGCTATTCGTCGGTGGTCGGCAAGCGTGTCGTGCTGACGGGCGGCGCGGCGCAACTGGGCGGGCTGACCGACATGGCGCGCAGGATATTGGGGCGCAATGTGCGAATCGGCCGGCCCTTGGGCGTGCGCGGGCTGCCGGCTGCCGCCAAGGGTCCGGCCTTTGCCGCCGCCGTCGGCCTGATGGTCTATCCGCAGGTGGCGGCCAATGATCACTCAAGCGAACGTTTTCGTGGAACCGCGTCGGTCAGGCTGACCGGAACAGAAGGGCCGCTCGGGCGGATGACACAATGGATAAAAGAGAGCTTCTAGACACGGACGAAGGCAACAAGGCCCCAGCGCCGCAGGCCGGTCTGGCACACACAGAGGATGAAACCATGACAATCAATCTCCAAAAGCCGGACATCACCGAGCTCAAGCCGCGGATCACCGTGTTCGGCGTGGGCGGCGGCGGCGGCAACGCGGTCAACAACATGATCACCGGCGGGCTCGACGGCGTCGAGTTCGTGGTTGCCAACACCGATGCGCAGGCCCTGTCGATGAACAAGGCGGGCCGGATCATCCAGCTCGGCATGGGCGTCACCGAAGGGTTGGGCGCCGGCTCGCAGCCCGATGTCGGCCGCGCGGCGGCCGAGGAATGCATCGACGAGATCAACGATCACCTCAATTCGACGCATATGTGCTTCGTCACCGCTGGCATGGGCGGCGGCACCGGCACCGGCGCGGCGCCGGTCGTCGCCCGCGCGGCGCGCGAGCGCGGCATCCTGACGGTGGGCGTCGTCACCAAGCCGTTCCACTTCGAAGGCCAGCGCCGGATGCGCACCGCCGATGACGGCATCGAGGAACTGCAGGCCAATGTCGACACGCTGATCGTCATCCCGAACCAGAACCTGTTCCGCATCGCCAACGACAAGACCACCTTCGCCGACGCGTTCGGCATGGCCGACCAGGTGCTCTATTCCGGCGTTGCCTGCATCACCGACCTGATGGTCAAGGAAGGGCTGATCAACCTCGATTTTGCCGATGTGCGCTCGGTGATGCGCGACATGGGCAAGGCGATGATGGGCACGGGTGAAGCGTCCGGCGAAGGCCGGGCCATGACCGCCGCAGAAGCTGCGATCGCCAACCCGCTGCTTGACGAAACCTCGATGAAGGGCGCGGGCGGCCTTCTGATCTCGATCACCGGCGGCCGCGACATGACCCTGTTCGAGGTGGATGAGGCGGCAACGCGCATCCGCGAAGAGGTCGATCAGGACGCCAACATCATCCTGGGCGCGACGTTCGACGAGTCGCTTGAAGGGCTGATCCGCGTATCGGTCGTCGCGACCGGCATCGAATCGGGTGTTGCGGCTGCTGCGCGGCCGGCGCCCTCGTCGATCCCGCGGGCCGTGACCGGTGCGGCAGCGCCCGCCGCAAAGCCCGACAGCGGTGCCGACAAGCCGTCCGTGCTGCGGCCCGCCGCGCGCAGCCAGCCGGCTCCGGTGCAGACCACCGTTTCGACCCCTGCAGCCGCGCCGGCGGCACCGGCTCCGTCTGTCAGCGACGACGTGATCGCCGAGACCGAGCGCGACATGGCGGCCTTCGAGATGGCGTCCACGACGACCGGCGCCGCCGCCCCGGCGCAGGCCGACAGCGAATTCCGGCCGCAGAGCCGGCTGTTCCAGTCCCCGCCGCAGCCGATGCCGGCCCGCCCGGCAACCGACCTGCCAGCGTCCGCAGCCGCCAGTGCGCCGGCCCGGCCGGCACCGATGCCCGAAGCACCGACGGCCGAAGCGCCTGCACCGCAGCCGCGCATGCCGCAGGTGGAGGATTTTCCGCCCATGGTACAGGCGGAAGTGGAAGCCCGCGACACCGCGCATGACGATCACGACGCCCATGACGAGCGCGGTCCCCTGGGCCTGCTCAAGCGGCTGACGCACGGCCTGTCGCGCAAGGACGAGATGGATGCGCCCGAGCCGCCGCGCCTGCGCCCGGCCGGGTCGATCGAGCAGGGAGCCGGCCAGCCGCGCCGCACGCTCGGTGCCGATGCGGCGCTGTATGCGCCGCGCAAGGGCCATCTCGACGACCATGGCCGCGCCCAGGCGCCGTCGCCGGTGGCCGACAGCGACGACCAGCTGGAAATCCCTGCCTTCCTGCGGCGCCAGGCCAACTGACTTCGGCTCCGGCCGCCGGCTCGTCGCCAACCTGCTCACGGGGCGCCGCAAGCGCCCCGTTCGCCAATTGTTAAACCACTGATTGTACTCGTGAATGTACATAACCGGCGGGCCATGCGCGTTACATATGGTAACCATCCGTGATTTGGCCGTTTCGCCGACTCGCGACTAATGTGCGGCGCGAAGTGGAGAGGGTGTCCCTTCGTCAGACGCTACGAAACAGGTCCGGGGAACGGGACGTTTCGCACAACAATAAGAGCAGGGATAGCTCATGGGGACTGATCTGCGGGCCTATCAGGCATCACTGCGCAAAGCGGTAAGCCTGTCGGGAATCGGGGTGCATACGGGCGCGGAAGTGTCGATCACGCTGCATCCCGCCGAGCCCAATACCGGCGTCGTCTTCCGGCGCATTCTCGATGACGGCTCCAAGGTCGATCTTCCCGCAGTGGTTTCGCAGGTCGGCGCCACCGATCTGTGCACCATGCTCGGTGACCCCGCCGGCGTCCACGTTTCCACCATCGAACACATCATGGCCGCCTTCTCGGCGCTGGGGCTCGACAATGTGATCGTCGAGATCGACGCGTCGGAGGTGCCGATCATGGACGGCAGCGCGCGTATCTTCATTGCCGCGATCGAGGAAGCGGGCATCGAGCACCATCTGGTCAAGCGCCGCTATATCCGCGTCAAGAAGACCGTGCGTGTCGAGCATGGCGGTTCCTGGGCCGAGTTCCGCCCGCATGAGGGCACGCGCTACGAGATCGTCATCGATTTCGAAAGCAAGGCGATCGGGCGGCAGGAATTCCGCGACGAGATCGATGGTGACGTTTTCTGCGCCGAGCTGGCCGATGCGCGCACCTTCGGCTTCATGAAGGACGTCGAGCGGCTCTGGGCCTCGGGCCATGCGCTCGGATCGTCGCTGGGCAATTCTGTCGTCATCGGCGATGATCATACGATCGTCAATTGCGAAGGCCTGCGCTATGCCGACGAGTTCGTGCGGCACAAGACGCTCGATGCGGTCGGCGATCTGGCGCTCGCCGGCGCCAATTTCATCGGCTGTTTTTCGTCCTATCGCGGCGGCCACCGGCTGAACGCGATCGCGCTGCGCGCGCTGCTGGCCGATCCGGCCGCTTACGAGATCGTCGAAACCCCGGTGCCGCACGCCATCGTCTATGCCGGCGATCTGGTCGCCGTGACCGGCCAGGTCTACGCGCCTTGGGCGGTTTGACGGGCGGCGGCAGGCGCCGTTAACGGCAACCGCCACAAAATCGCGCCAATTCCTTTGCAGGCGTTGCCGCAGGGTTCCCGAACGGGTAAACGGGCGGGTGTTCGCGCGGCGGGGAAAACCTGCTGCGCGCAGTAGGAGACGGGCTGGTTCATGAGCGCCAATCGAGTATCAGCATCGCGCACCGTGCGCATCGGCACGATGATGGCCCTTGTCGCGCTGGCCGCGACGGGCGTCAGCGGGTGTGCCCGCGACAACGACTCCGTCGATCTGTCGAGCTATGTCGACACGATCGAGCCCGCCGACGTGCTCTACAATCAGGGTCTGGCCAATCTGAACACGGGCCGGCTGCGCGAGGCGCAGCGCAAGTTCCAGGCCGTCGACCGGCAGCATCCCTATTCGGAATTCGCCCGCAAATCGAACGTGATGGCCGCCTTCACATCCTACCGGATGGGCCGGTTCGACGAAGCGATCGCGGCCTCGCGGCGCTTCGTCAATCTCTATCCGACCCATGAAGACGCGGCCTACGCGCAGTACATTATCGGGCTTTCCTATTTCAACCAGATGCCCGAAGTGACGCGCGACCAGCGCGACACGCAGCTGGCGATCCAGAATTTTAACCGGCTGCTGGAGAGCTATCCGGGCTCGATCTACGAGGAAGACGCCAAGGCGAAGATCCGTGCCGCGCGCGACCAGCTCGCCGGCAAGGAAATGCAGGTCGGCCGCTATTACCTCGAACGGCGCGAATTTGCCGCCGCGCTGCCGCGCTTCCGGCTGGTGGTCGAGGAATATGGCAATACACGCCACGTCGAAGAAGCGCTGGCGCGGCTGACCGAGACCTATTTCGCCATGGGCCTTGCTTCCGAGGCGCAGACTGCGGCGGCGATCCTGGGCCACAACTTCCCCGACAGCCAGTGGTATGCCGATTCCTACGCGCTGCTGGCGACCGGCGGCCTGGAGCCGCGTCAAAACGCCGGCTCGTGGATTTCCCGTGCGACGCAGAACGTGCTGGTCCGCCCGGCCGGCGGCTGACCCGGACATCTTGCAATGCTCAGCGAGCTGTCGATCCGCGATATCGTGCTGATCGAAAGGCTGGCGATCCGCTTCGAGGCGGGCCTTGCGGTTCTGACCGGCGAGACGGGCGCCGGCAAATCCATCCTTCTCGATGCGCTTTCGCTGGCCCTTGGCGGGCGCGGCGATGCCGGTCTGGTGCGCCAGGGCGCGAAAGACGGACAGGTGACGGCGGTGTTCGATCTGGCCGCCAGCCATCCGCTGCATGGCCTGTTCGAGGATGCGGGCGTCGCCGTGGAGCCGGGGGAACCGGTGATCTTCCGCCGGGTGCAGAGCGCCGACGGGCGCACGCGCGCCTTCGTCAACGATCAGACGGTCAGCGTTGCCATCCTGCGCGACGCCGGCCGGCAGCTTGTCGAAATTCACGGCCAGCATGACGACCGGGCGCTGGTCGACACCGCGTCCCACCGCGATCTGCTGGACGCCTTTGGCGGCCTTGCATCTGATGCTGCCCATGTGGCGAGCCTGCACCGGACGTGGAAGGACGCGGAAGCGACGCTTGCCCGGCAGCGCGCGCGCATCGAGGCGGCGGCGCGGGAGGCCGATTTCCTGCGCGCCTCGGTCGATGAACTGACAAAGCTCGCGCCGGAAGCGGGCGAGGAAGAGGCGCTTGCGGAAAAGCGCTCCGCGATGATGGCCGCCGAAAAGGTGGCCGGCGATCTCAACGATGCGAACGAAACGCTGGGCGGGCCAGCCTCGTCGGTGCCGGAGATTGCCGGGCTGCTGCGGCGGCTGGAGCGCAAGGCGCCCGAAGTTCCGGGGCTGCTCGACGATGTCAACGAGCATCTGGCCGCAGCGCTGGATCATCTTGCCGAGGCGCAGAACCGCATCGAGCAGGCGATCGCCGACAGCGACCACGATCCGCAGGCGCTCGAACGCACCGAGGAGCGGCTGTTCGGCCTGCGCGCGGCGGCCCGCAAATATGATTGCGCGGTCGACGATCTGCCGGCGCTGGCCGTGACGATGGCCGACCAGCTTGCCGATCTCGATGCCGGCGAAGCGGCGCTTTCGGGCCTCGAACGGGAAGCGCGCGAGGCGCTTGTCGCCTATGACCGGGCGGCGGCCGACCTGTCGGCCCGGCGCGCCGAGACCGCAGAGGCGCTGACCGGCGCCGTGATGGCCGAACTGCCCGATCTCAAGCTCGACAAGGCCGAGTTCATCGTCCACCGCACGACGGACGCCGACCGCCGCACGCCGGCGGGCATAGACGAGGTCGAGTTCTGGGTGCGCACCAATCCGGGCACCCGCGCCGGCCCGATGATGAAGGTCGCCTCGGGGGGCGAACTGTCGCGTTTTTTGCTGGCGCTCAAGGTCGCGCTGGCCGACCGGGGCTCGGCGCCGACACTGGTCTTCGACGAGATCGACACGGGCGTCGGCGGCGCGGTGGCCGATGCCATCGGCGGGCGGTTGAGACGGCTGTCGGACGGCGTGCAGGTGCTGTCCGTGACGCACGCGCCGCAGGTGGCGGCGCGCGCCGCGCACCATTTCCTGATCGAAAAGAGCGGCGGAAACGGCAGCGGCGTCGTGACCTCGGTCACCGAGATGGATCGCGATGCGCGGCGCGAGGAAATCGCCCGCATGCTGGCCGGCGCAGAGATCACCGCCGAAGCCCGCGCGGCGGCCGAGCAGCTTCTTGCGGGGGCTGGGTAGTTGAACGTGTCACCTCCCCCTTGAGGGGAGGTCGGCGACTGCCGAATGCAATGAGGCAGAGCCGGGAGGGGGTGTTTCTGCAACGGCCGGGAGAGTTGATACCCCCACCCGGATCAGCTTCGCTTCGCTTGCTTCTCCGACCTCCCCTCAAGGGGGAGGTGGGTGCGCGACGGGCCTTTCCGCGCCCGGCAAATCCCGCTAATCCTGCGCTGTCGTATCTACAGCGGACACTGCCATGACGGCTGAAACCAAATCCGTCGAAACCCTCACCGAAGCCGAAGCAGCCGCCGAACTGGCGCGGCTGGCGGACGAGATCGCGCGGCACGACATCGCCTATCACGGCAAGGACGCGCCGGTCATCTCCGATGCCGCCTATGACGCGCTGAAACGCCGCAACCTTGCCATCGAGGCGGCGTTTCCGCATCTCAAGCGTGCCGACAGCCCAAGCGAACTGGTCGGCGCGGCGGTCTCCGAGAAGTTCGAGAAGATCGCCCACCGCGTGCCGATGCTGTCGCTGGACAATGCGTTTTCCGATCAGGACGTCCACGACTTCGCTGCGCGGGTGCGGCGCTTCCTGAAAATGGGCGAGGACACGCCGCTGGCGCTGACCGCCGAGCCGAAGATCGACGGGCTGTCGCTGTCGCTGCGCTATGAGGATGGCCGGCTCGCCTATGCGGCGACGCGCGGCAATGGCGCGGTCGGCGAGAACGTCACCGCCAATGCGCGCACCATCGCCGACATTCCCGAAACGCTCGCCGGCGACCCGCCAGCGGTGTTCGAGGTGCGGGGCGAAGTCTATCTGACCAAGGACGATTTCGCCGAACTGAACCGCCGGCAGGAGGAGGCGGGCAAGCCGGTCTATGTGAACCCGCGCAACACGGCGGCCGGCTCGCTGCGCCAGCTCGACGCGTCGATCACCGCGTCCCGCCCGCTCAAATTCTTCGCCTATGCGTGGGGCGAAGTCAGCGCCATGCCGTCGGACACGCAGATGGGCATGGTGGAAAAGTTCGACGAATACGGCTTCGTCACCAATCCGCTGATGGGCGTGTTCGACGATGTCGAGGCGCTGCTCGCCCATTACCGGCGGGTCGAGCTGGAGCGGGGCGAACTGCCCTATGACATCGACGGCGTGGTCTACAAGGTCAACGATCTGGCGCTGCAGCAAAGGCTCGGTTTCGTCTCGCGCTCGCCGCGTTGGGCGATCGCGCACAAGTTTCCCGCCGAAAAGGCGATGACGGTGCTGAACGCCATCGACATCCAGGTCGGACGCACGGGGGCGCTGACGCCGGTGGCGCGGCTCGAACCGGTGACCGTCGGCGGTGTGGTGGTCGAAAACGCGACGCTCCACAATGCCGAGGAGATCGCCCGGCTCGGCATCAAGATCGGCGACACCGTCATCGTTCAACGCGCTGGCGACGTGATCCCGCAGATCCTCGGGTTCGTGCCAGAGAAGCGGCCGGCCGATGCCGCCGATTTCGCCTTTCCCGAGACATGTCCGTGTCCGCTCAAGACGCCGATCGTGCGCGAGGCGACGGCCGGCGGCAGCGAGGGGGTCGTGCGGCGCTGTTCGGGCGAGTTTGCCTGTCCGTTCCAGCGCAAGGAGCATCTCAAGCTCTTTGTCTCCCGCAAGGCGTTCGACATTGACGGCCTCGGCGACAAGCAGATCGACTATTTCCACGATCTGCCCGAGGACGACCCGCTGCGCATCCGCGCACCGGCCGATATCTTCACGCTCAGGGCGCGCGACGATGCCGCCGAACTGACCGCGCTGAAGAACCGCGACGGCTATGGCGAGGTCTCGGCCAGGAACCTGTTCGACGCGATCGAGGCGCGGCGGACGATCCCGCTCGAACGGCTGATCTTCGGCCTCGGCATCCGCCATGTCGGCGAGACGACGGCGCGGACGCTGGCGCGCGCCTATGGATCATGGGCCGAGTTCGATGCGGCCGCACGCAGGATCGCGGCGGGCGATGAAGGCGCGCGCGAGGACATGGATGCCATCGAGGATATTGGCGGCGCGGTGGTGGATGCGGTGGCGCGCTATTTCGGCGAGGACCACAATCTCCAGATGGTCGGGGATCTTGTCGGCCAGCTCACTGTCGAGGACGCCGAGCGGCCCGCCACGGAAAGCCCGTTCGCCGGCAAGACCATCGTCTTTACGGGATCGCTCGAACGGATGAGCCGCGACGAGGCCAAGGCGATGGCCGACAGGCTGGGCGCCAAGGCGTCCGGCTCGGTTTCGTCCAAGACCGATCTGGTCGTGGCCGGGCCGGGTGCCGGCTCCAAGCTGAAAAAGGCGACGGAACTGGGCATCGAGGTGATCGACGAGGACGAGTGGTTCAACCGCACTGAAGGGCTGTGAGCGGCGCCGGGCGTCGATGTCCGGTCACGACCGACCGGGCGCGTCCTTCGGGCGCCGTGTGCGGCTGAAACGCATCTTGTGGGCGCCCATGTCCTGCGGTTCGGCGGTCCAGGCATAGGCGAGCAGGCAGGGCTCGTTCGCCGAGGTACGGATGGTGTGCGTCGTGCCCGGCGCGTTGAAGATCATCGAGGGCGCGCGGAAGACGCCGATGTCGTTCTGCGAACAGGCGCCCGACAAGACGATGTAGCTCTCGGTGATGCCGTCATGCTTGTGCGAGGGATAAACGCAGCCGGGCCCGAACAGGACGAAGCCGAGCGCGATGTCTTCTGCCCGCACCAGCCCGCCCGGACCCAGAATGTCCGCATAGCCGTATTTGCGCGCCAGCGCCGCCGGCATCTTCTCATAGCCGTGTTGCCAAGCGAACCGGTCGGCCATCTTGGCTGTGGCGCGCACGAAACCCTCGGCGGCGTCCTGCTGGCCATTGTCGAGCGCACGGGTCATGTGCGCGTTGACCGGCACGCGCGACGGTACGGTGAATTCGACGGCCGGATTGTCCTTCAGCACCCGGCTGATACGCTCGCGGACCCGGCGCATGTGGGCGCGGATCGCCGCGCTGCCGCCATGGGGCGCGTAGCGATAGGCCACATCGAATTCGCGGAGCAGGTAGAACAGGTCGGCGTCGTCACTGAGATGATGCGTCATGGCGGTCTCGCTTCACCGTGAACCCTATCGCGGCCGTCCGGCCCGCGCTTCGCCGTTTGCGACGGCCGATGCGACGCGGCGGAGACCGCCTTTCAGCCACGCTGATTGTCGCGGTGACAAAAACTGACGTGACACCCCGGCCCGCCGCGCGCTAACCGGAGGATCGGAGATCTTCATGACAGCGACTCAGTCGGACTTTTGGCGCGGCGTGCGCGACGCGGTGCCCATCATGATCGCGGTGGCGCCGTTCGGCCTCCTGTTCGGCGCGCTGGCCGCCGAGAACGGGCTGACGCCGTTCGAGGCCACCTTGATGAGTGCGACCGTCTATGCCGGCGCCAGCCAGATGGTCGGCATCGAGCTGTTCGGCGCCGACATCGCGCCGTGGATCGTCGTCTTCTCGATTCTGGCGGTGAATTTCCGGCATGTTCTCTATTCGGCGACGATGGGTCAGACGATCGGCGCCTATTCGCGGATGCAGAAGGCGCTGGCCTTCGCGCTGATGACCGATCCGCAATTCGCGACGACCGAACAGAAGGCGGAGAAGGGCATTGCGACGCCCTTTGCCTGGTATCTGGGGCTTGCGCTGCCGGTTTATGCGCTATGGGTGGCAGAAGCCTGGCTGGGCGCGGTGTTCGGCAGCCTGATCGACGATCCGGCCGCCTATGCGATCGATTTCCTGCTGCCGCTTTACTTTCTTGGCATGGTGATGGGCTTTCGCGGCCGCGCCAACTGGCTGCCGGTGGTGGCAGCCAGCGCAGTCGCCTCGGTCGCCGCCTATCATTTCGTCGGCAGCCCCTGGCATGTCAGCCTTGGCGGGCTGGCCGGCGTTGCGGTTGCCGCCATCATCGGCGTCAGGCCCGGCCACAAGCTGGTGGTGTGAGGCGATGGTGCTCTCGGCGACGGCCTGGGTGATCCTTGCGGGCGCGGTTGCGACCTATCTGACGCGTGTGGGCGGCCACGCCGTGCTGTCGCGCTTCGAGCGTATCCCGCCGCGTGTCGAGGCGGCGCTGAACGCGGTGCCGGCAGCCGTCCTGACGGCTATCGTCGCGCCCTACGCGGTGTTCTTCGGCCTTGCCGAGGCGATCACCATCGCCGCCGCCATCGTGCTGGCCCTGCGCCTGCCGACGCTTGCCATGCTGGGCATTTGCTGGGCACTGGTCTGGCTGCTGCGGCAGGCGATCTAGCTGCCGCTAAGTGTTGCCCCCACCCTTCATCCCTCCCCCATGAATGTGGAAGGGAAGACCTCGGCGGCGCAGCGTACCTGCGGTTTTTGAACCCGGCCCGACCCTTGGAGAGAGTGGCGGCGGTTGATGTCCTCCCTCCCACGCTTGCGGGGGAGGGATGAAGGGTGGGGGGCGTTTGACGCGGTCCTGCAAGTTCAGCGCACGGGCGCGGTTGCCTGCTCAAGCCAGTCGAGAACCGCCCGGTCGTCGATCAACGGCGACAGTTCGCGGCGGACGCGCGCATGATAGCGGTTCAGCCACCGCCGTTCGGGCGGTTCGAGCATTTTGGTCTCGATCAACCGCCGGTCGATCGGACACAGTGTCAGCGTCTTCAGCCCGTGCACCGCGATGTCGCCGCCCTCCGGCACCTTGGCCGGTTCGACCATGACGAGGTTTTCGATGCGAATGCCGTGGCTGCCCTCGGCGTAGTAGCCCGGTTCGTTGGAGACGATCATGCCGGCTTTCAGCGCCGCCATGCCGCGCCGTGAGATGTTCTGCGGACCTTCATGGACGCCCAGATAGGAGCCCACGCCGTGGCCCGTGCCATGGCCGTAGTCGAGGCCCGCCGCCCACAGCGCGCGGCGCGCCAGAACATCCAGATCGACGCCGCGCGTGCCCTCGGGAAAACGGGCGAGCGAGATGGCGATCATGCCCTTGAGCACCAGCGTGAAATGGCGGCGATGTGCGTCCGACGGCGCGCCGGTGGGCACCACGCGCGTGATGTCGGTGGTGCCGTCATCATATTGCGCGCCCGAATCGATCAGGATCAGCTCGCCCGGCGTGACCTTGCGGTTGCTGCTTTCATCGACCCGGTAATGAACGATGGCGCCGTTGGGGCCGGTGCCGCAGATCGTGTCGAACGAAATCTCCCGCATGGGCTTGCCCAGGCGCCCGGCGGTCTCGACGCGGATCGTTTCCAGGCGCTTGACGATGGCGATCTCGTCCAGTTTGGCCGGATCCTGTGCGTCCAGCCAGGCGAGAAAGGCGACCATGGCGGCGCCGTCGCGGCGCTGCGCCTCGATGGCGCCCTTTCGCTCCACACGGTTCTTGATGGCGCGCGGCAGGATGGCCGGGTCGGTGCCGGCGACGGTGCTTCCGCCAGCCGCTTCGATGGCGTCGGCGATGGCGGCGTTGGCACGCGCCGCATCGAGCATGACGGGCTTTTTGGCCGAACGCCCGAGTTCGGCGAGCGCCTCCTCCAAGGTGTCGGGGGCGGCCAGGTTCGCGTGGTTCCGCAGATAGGCGGTGACATCGCCGGAATGCTTGCGCGGATCGACGAAAAGCGTGGGCCGCCCGCGCGCCGGGACGATCGCCCATGCCATGGTGAGCGGCGTGTGCACCACGTCGGAGCCGCGAATGTTGAACGCCCAGCAGACCGAGGCCGGATCGGTGAGCACGGTGGCGGACGCACCCTTGTCGCGCACGGCCCTGGCGAGATCGCGCAGCTTTGCCTTGGCGCTGCGACCGGCATGTTCGGGCCGGTGGACACGGATCGGCGTCGCCGGCGGGGGCGGCGCATCCTGCCAGGCGGCATCGACAGGGTTGACCGCGCAGCGGACCAGCGTCGCGCCCGCCGTGTCACAGGCTTTGTCCAATCGCCGCGTATCGGCGATGGTGTGCAGCCACGGATCGATCCCGACGCGTGTGCCGGCCTTGAGATTGTCGGCCAGCCATTCGTGCGGCGGCGTATCGACGAGGCTTTCGGGCGCGAACAGGCCGGTATCGACCTGATTGCGCACCTGCAGCGTGTAGCGGCCGTCGACGAAGACATGGGCCGCATTGCGCAGAATAACGGCGATGCCCGCCGACCCGGTGAAACCGGTCAGCCAGGCCAGCCGTTCTGCGTGGGGCGGCAGATATTCGCTCTGGTGCGCGTCGGCATGCGGCACCAGAAACACGTCCACGTCCATCGCGGCCATGCGCTCGCGCACCGCCTTCAGGCGCGGTTTGCCGGTCGATGGATCGGATGGCGTTTTGAAGGACTGAAACATGAAACCCGGGGCTCGTGTGTTGCCGCCGGACGCTAGCCGCCCGCCGCCGCTTCTTCAACGGGCGTCCCGCCGCAAACATGAATATTGCGTTGCAAAACCGATTGTTCGCATATGCGAAAAACGCATGGCCGCCCTGCGTTTTCCGGCCTACCGGAGAACACCGGCATGGCCCATCTTGGCGGTGTCACAACGCTCCAAAGGAGACACGACATGGCCAACCAGAACCGCAAAAGCTTCTTTCGCTCCGCGCTCGACGCAATGATCGAAGCGCGTTCGCGCCAGGTGGCCGGATATGTGAACGGCACGCTTCTGATGCTGGACGATGAAACGCTGAAGGCGAACGGCTACGACCGCGAAACCCTCAAGCGCCGCCCGCATTTCACCTCGCCCTTCTGACCGGCGTCTGAGAAAAGTCCATCAAGGCAGTCCGCAGGGTGTGTCCCGGGGCTGCCTTTTTGTTTGGTTTGCGTTTTTATTGTATATGCAATTTGCTTTCGTTGTCGCTTTATCCGTGCTAGGTTTCTGAAGTGGAGATCGAGTTCGACCCTGAGAAGGATCGTCGTAATCTCGAAAAGCGCGACATTTCATTGGCTCGGGCAGTCGATTTCGAGATTCTGGCATTCATCGAGGACACGCGGTTCGACTATGGCGAAACGCGATATCGTGCTTGGGGCCTGCTTGATGGTGTCTACCACGCATTGGCCTTCACGATGCGCGGCGACCGCGCCAGAGTGATTATGCTGCGCCGCGCGCATGAAAAGGAGATCGGGCGATATGTTGCCAGCCGATCCTAAAACCAAAAACGACGATTGGGCCGAGAAGGAATGGACCGACGCCGATTTTGTGCGCGCCAAACCTGCTGCCGAACTGCCGCCGAAAGTGCGCGACGCTTTCCCAAAGACGCGCGGACCGCAAAAAACGCCCAAAAAGGTTCCGGTCTCGATCCGGCTAAGTGCCGACGTGGTTGAGCATTTTCGCGCGACGGGCGCTGGATGGCAGTCGCGGATCGACGACGCACTCAAAAAAGCAATCGAAGAGGGCTGAGACTGGACTTCGCTAGCGCAGGTGCAGCGTCACCCAGCCGGCGCGCTCGATTGTGCGGCAGTGAAAAAGCCCCGCCTGACGGAACGCGGCCAGCACTTTCCACCGTTGTTCGGTGAGAATGCCCGACACGATGACGTCGCCGCCGGGTGACAGATGGCGGGCAATGTCGGGCGCCATGACCATGAGCGGCCGGGCCAGAATGTTGGCAACGATCAGGTCGAACGGGCCGGTTTCGGCGAAAGCGCGGTGGCCGAATCCCGTCGCAGTCTCGCAGCGCACCAGCGCGTGGACGCCGTTGAGCCGCGCATTTTCGGCGGCGACGCGGGTCGCCACCGGATCGATATCGGTCGCCAGCACCGGCGCGCGCGCCAGCCTGGCGATGGCGATCGCCAAGACCGCGCTGCCGGCGCCCAGATCGAGACTGATTTCGGGTTTGCGCCGGGCGATCAGCCGGTCGAGCATGATCAGGCAGCCGCTCGTCGTGCCGTGGTGGCCGGTGCCGAAGGCCTGTCCCGCCTCGATCTCGATGCCGATCGTGCCGGCGCGAACCGCATCGCGCTGGTGGCCGCCATGCACGATGAAGCGGCCGGCTTCGACCGCCGGCAGGCATTCGAGCGATTTCTGCACCCAATCGATATCGCCCAGTTCCTCCATGCCGAAGTCGGGCGTTGCCGCATCGGCGCCAAAACAGCCGGCGATGGCCGTTCGTGCGGCCTCGGCCCGGTCGGCTTCGACATAGACGGACACCTCGAACACTCCGCTGTCTTCGCCTGTTTCGGAGATGGCGACCGGCCAACCCTCATCCTCGAGTGCCGCCTCGATCGCCGCGAACATCGGTTCGGCGACGGCCTTTGCGGCGGTGAAGTGGACGCGGACCTGGCTCATCGGGGCTGGGGTCACGCGTCGGGAAGATCGGGAACGGGCTTGGCCGTACTGGCCGCCGGCACATCCTTTTTCGGGCGCGGCGGGGCAAACGACAGGATGACGTCGTTTTTCTGCGGCTTCTGGTCGGCGGCCGCAGCGGCAAAGACAAGCCGGCCGCCGGGCTTGCGCCACAGGATCACGCGGGTGTCGACCGACCGGGTGCCGACGAAATCGTCATGGGTGAACTCGTCGGTCAGCCGGGTCGACTGGAAGGTCCAGCCCTGCCTGACACGCCGGTCGAGTTCGTGAATTTCGAGGCCGGGCGAAAAGAGCTGCTTGCCGCCCAGCGTGAAGCTGAGCGTCTGGCGCTCGGTGCGCTGGCTGTGGTCGCCGATCTGGAAGATGTTGGTGCGGCCGATGTCGGGTCCGAAATCGGTACAGACAAGCGCGTTGTAGGCGTCGTTATCGGTCGCCGCGAGCAGGGCGCCATAGCGGTTCAGGTCGAGATGGTGGTGGGCGTGCTCCGACAGGATCTCGCCGTAATGGACGGGGATCGAGGCAAAGCGGGCTTCGCTCAGATGGTTCCAGTTGGGATCGGAGATCCGGACCGGCACGTCCATCTCGTGCAGCTTGCCGGCAAGCGCGGTCGTCCAGCGCGAGCCGCCGACGATCAAAAGGCCGGGCTCCTCGGTCGAGCGCAGACCGAGCCGGCGGGCGAGGGGGCCGAGCGAGAAGCCGTGCAGGATGATCGAGGCGACGACGACCGCGAAGGTGAAGGCGATCATCTTGGTGCCGTCCTCGATCCCCAGATTGACGAGCGAGGTGCCGAACAGGCCGATCACGGCAACGGCGACGATGCCGCGCGGCGCGATCCAGCCGACCAGCAGGCGTTCCTGCCAGCTCAGCGGACTGCCGATGGTGGCGATGAAGACGGCCAGCGGGCGCACGACGAACAGAAGCAGGGCGACGAAGGCCGCCGCGCCCCAGTCGAGGCTCCGGATCGTCGGCCAGTCGAGCGCTGCGGTCAGGAGAATGAACAGGCCCGAGACCAGCAGGATCGTCACGGTTTCCTTGAAGCGGCGCACTTCGGTAAGGGATGCAATCCTGGAGTTGGCCAGCGTGATGCCCATGATGGTGACCGTCAGCAGTCCGGATTCCTCCAGCAGCAGGTTGGACAGGGCAAAAAGGGCGATGACGGTGGCAAACAGCACCGGCGCCTTGAGGTAGTCGGGCACATGGCCGCGTCCGAATGCCCAGGCCAGCGCCCGCCCGAGCCCGTATCCGGCGATGATGGCAAAGGCGAAGGCCACCGCGATGTCGACGGCGATCTGCGCGGCGCTGGTGGCGCCCTGCCAGACCAGGAACACTTCGAAGGCGACGACGGCGTAGAGCGCGCCGATCGGGTCGTTGATGATCGCTTCCCAGCGCAGGATCGCGCCCGGACGGGATTTGAGCTTGGCCGAGCGCAGGAGCGGCATGATGACGGTTGGGCCGGTGACGACCAGCACCGCGCCCAGGATGATGGCGGCCGGCCAGCTCAGCCCGCCGGCATAGTGGGCGGCCAGCGCCGCGCCGATCCAGACGAACAGCCCGCCGGGGAAGATCACACGCCGGACGGTCTGGGAGGTTTCCCTGATCTCGCGGAAGTTGAGCGTCAACCCGCCCTCGAACAGGATGATCGCGACGGCGAGCCCGACCGCGGGCTTGTAGATCTCGCCGAAGTCGCGGACCGGATCGATGAGACCGGTGGCCGGCCCCATTGCAAATCCGGCGGCCAGAAGCAGCACGATGGCCGGCAGTTGCAGCCGCCAAGCCAGCCACTGGGCGGCAATGCCTGCCGCGCCGATGGCGGCGATCTTCATCGCGATCAGTTCCAAGCGGATGTCCCTTCCGCGCAGCGTGGCGCCAGCCAATCACATGGCAGCTTGTGCGCCAACGTCAACCGCCCAGAGGCCTGTCGGTTCCCTGGAGCCTGCACAAAGCTCAGGTTCCGGCAAGGTCGCGCAGCTTTTCGACTGCCGTATCGGGGTTTTCGCCATAGGCGATCGTCTTGCGGAAGGCGCCAGCCGAATCGAGCAGGAAGATCGAGGCGGTGTGGTCCATCGTATAGTCGCCATCGTCCAGTTCGACGCGCTTGAAATAGACGCCGAAGCCGCGCGCCATCTCGCGCACCGCATCGGGATCGCCGCTGATGCCGCGCACCCGGTCGGTGACCGAGGCCACATAGTCGCCCAGCAGTTCGGGCGTGTCGCGCTCGGGGTCGATGGTGACGAAATAGGCGTCGATGTCGGCGCCCTCCTCGCCCAGCTGCGCGAACCAGCCGTCCAGTTCGTAAAGCGTGGTCGGGCAGATTTCCGGACAGTGGGTGAAGCCGAAAAAGAGCGCGGTCGGCTGCCCCCTGAAGGCGGCCTCGGTGATCGGCGCGCCGTCCTGGTCCACGAGCGCGAACGGCACGCCATAGGCGGCATCGGGTTCGCGCTGGTTGACGATCGAGAAGGTCAGCGCAAACAGCGCGATGCCAAGGGCAACGACAAGGGCGGCGAACAGATAACGCATCGGACGGGTCCATGTTCGGGGATGGATGCCGTCCTTTTACGCACGCGGCGCCCCGATTTCACCTGCGCATTTGCGCGCAGGCGGCGGCGTCAATTCCGACCGTGAGGCGTCAGAAGCACCACGCCATTCCGGTTTCGATCAGCGCGACGAAAAGCGCCGCGCCCCGGTCCGAAACCGCGTAAACACCCGAAAGCCCCGCCGCGAGGATGGCGGCGGTGATGGCGACCGGGGCGAAAAGGGCGGTCTTGGGCCGGCTGGGGGCGGTTGCGTCCATGGCTCCAGACTAGCAAGACGAGACCGGAATGGCCAGCGCGGGCGGCGGGGGGTAGTGTCTCAGTTTGAATTTGTTATCGTCGGCCAGATCGCAGCGATCATTTGGCACGCACTGCCGAGGTCATTGGTGCGCCGCGTGTTGGAGTTGGGCGCGACGAAAACCTCTCCGTGCTGAATGTCGATGGACATGCAGAGCCGATTAGCCGGATCGCGGTTGGTTGTGATGTTTTGATCGGTATGAAGTCTGGCGAGCGTAGCTGCGTAGAGCCCCATATTACGGCGTCGATCTCGCGCAACTTCGCTGTCTGCATCGTCCATGGTCATTCGCAGGAGGGCCGATCCAATTTGCTCCACGCCGCGCGACGCGCCATGAACAAGCAAATCTGCTCGCACCGAAACAGTCACCCCGCCAAGATGTAGAGGGGCTTGCTGCGTCGGCGCCACCCGGAAGTCGTATCCTGCAAGTCGGTTTTGCATGCCCTGAACTGCATGGAGCACGTCAATCGAATGGGCGGCATCATCTCGCATCAAAGGGCTGGTAGAAGGGTCATCTATGCGCTGCCGCAACGTATCTTCTACAACCAGGAGATGATTCACTGAGCGATTCTGGTCTGCTAGGTAGGCACAGATGGATCGCCGCGCGTCCCGGTAACGGATTATTGGTGGTGCTTGCGGAAATTTGGCCCGTCGAATGATGCCGATTCGCGCAGTTTCGGAGGACACCATGAACAGCGCCAAATCGTTTACTGATATTCTAGGTTCCGTCCGTTCGGTTGCCGGTTGACGCGCCATGGATGGAATCCTTGCATCATATGCGATTGATGACCACCGCAGTATTCATATCGCAGAACTCGCCCGTCAAACAATAATTGACGCTGGGGCTGAGCACCTTGGGTTTAGCGGTTACTTCCTTTTTGAATCTAATGACGCGCCAAACGTGAATGGCATATCGGTTCTTGGCAAAGCCTTATCGCTGGACGCGGCCTTTCGAATGGCGGAAATTTGGGGGGGGCGACCCGGCCCTGACTAGTCGGCATTGCGCTTATAGCGTTTCGGCCGTTTTGGCTTAGGCGCACGCGCGTCGATCAGCCCGACGATCCATTCCATATCGCGCAGCGTGTCGGACACGCCAGCAGCCATTGCGGGCGACATGCGAAGGCTCTTGTGCATCCGGCAGAAATTGTAGTGCACGAAATAGAGCGACAGCATGTGCAGATGGTTTTCGATCTTCTTCGAAAACGCATTGGTCAGCCGTGTGAAGCGGCGATTGCCCATGCGGATGTTCAGGTTCATGCGCTCGACGTAGGACGTGCTGATATGCGCTTCGTCGGGATCGCCTTCGACGGGCGTCTTGCGAGCACCAATACACTCTGCCGGTGAATAGCGGCCCTTCGCGGCATCCGGCGCTGTGCCGTAAAGCTTGACCAGTTGGGCGAAATCCACGTCCGCACCGAACGCGCCTTCGACCGCTTCAAGATACGCCGCATGACCATCTGTCGTCAGTTGCACACGATTGGCCAGCCGCTCGGCAACATCTGCAATGAACGCGTCCGCGTATTCAGCGCTGCGCCCGCCAACCAGATACGACACGATCAGCTTGCTATCAGCATCAAGCGCGGTCCACGTCCAAACGTCGCCGGCACCGTCCACCGGCTCTTTCATCGTCTCGACGTTTTTCTGCTTGGCCGCAACGAACGACCAGATTTCATCGCACTGGACGCGCTCGGCTTTGACGTTGCGAACCGTCTTGTCGTGATACTCGGCGCAAGCCTCGCCAGCATCGACAAGCAGTTTCGACACGGTGTTGATTGAAACGTCGGCCATCCGAGACGTGGCTCGCATGGAATTCCCTTCTACCAGCATGTGAAGGATTTGAGCGCGCTTTGCAGTGGGTAGGACGTTTGCCATACCCATTTCATACTGAACTTATCGCTCAATATCAAGCATTATTTTCATTATCAGTCAGAGAACAGATATTTCACGGCAATAGCCCCCAACGCGACAATCTGCAAAAATGTCTCAATCGTTACTGCAGTAACGAACCATTGATAGTTGGTAAAATCCAAGCAGCCCAGCCCTACCAAAAGCGTCAAGATCACATTGAAGGCAATGAGCGCCGTAATCCAACCGATCATCCAGTTTGACCAACTGGACCTCAGTTGAAAGAACTTCCTCCTACCATCTAACTCGACTCGCTCTGCCTCGGCAGCGGAAACGCCCCTTTCTTTTCGATCGGAGGTTTCCGTCTCAGTTCCGGAACGAACCTTTACGCTCAAGATGACTACTCGGCGAGTGAGGGATATCTTCGCAATACGTCAAGGCGAAAACGTATCGTGTCCTCGGAAACAAAGAATAGGCCCGCAAGCTCTCTGACGCTGGCAAACTCCTTGTATTTCTTTAACATATTCAGAGGTACAAGTAAATTTGCTGCAAACTGATCAGCCTCTGTCTCCTCTTTCGGTTTTCCGTTCGGATAGTTATTGTTCCTTGGCATTGGAACATAGTTCTGGGATCGAATATATTCTTGGTGTAGTACATTATGCGCAAGCTCGTGCGCAATCGTAAACGTAATTCGATTATCCGAAATTTCGTTATTGACGAAAATACTATTCTTCTTCATGTCGAAAAATCCAGACACGTTCTCATTATCTGGATATTCAAAATCAGCGTAAAGAACTCGAAGCCCTTCCCCTTCAGCAATCGCCTCCGGGTCGATTGGCGGCTTGCTGAAGTGGTACTTCTTGAGAAGCTTTTTTGCTTCACGACTGCATCGGTCGAAGTCTGGTTTTACCATCACCCCCACCTCGCGTTCGCCGCCTTGCGCGCAATCTCGCTGCGTTCTTCCGCGCTGAGATTCTCCGCGCGCGCCTTCGCTCCGGCCTTGCCTGAGTTGACACGACCCGATTTCTGATTGTCCTCGATCTCGCCCGTGGCGATCTTGCCGACCATGACCGACATTCCGATCAGATCGGCTGGGCGCTTCTCGCCCCTCGGCCCCTTTGGCATCTGTTGTTCCTTTCATAAGCGCGGCACGATCGCCGCCTTTCCTTCGGCCAAACGGCCAAAGCGGACGTGATTCGAAATCGCGCCCGTTGCCGGAAATATAGGGCAAATTCCCATAATTCACAACGAAGGCCGTTCTCATGAGCGCCCGCGCGACCATTCGGCGATACCTGGGCAGCATCGTCAACCCCGCCTATTTTCAAACTGAGACACTACCCGGCGGGGATTGCGCGCAAATCGGCGGCGGGCGCCGGTTATGCTTGATTTCGGCAGGCGAGGGCGGGCATGATCGCGCCGGGTCGGTCGGTTGGGAGACCTACGATCCACAGACTGGCAGGGAGGACGCCATGTCGACCACGAAAACGGACAATGGCAACGGCGTTGCCGGCACAATGCCGGCCGTCAACACGTTGACCGCCAAGGACATTCGCGAAGCCTTCAATGCCGGTTATGCCGATTTTCTGAAAGCGCCTCTGTTCGGCTTTTTCTTTTCCGGCGTCTACGTCATCGGCGGCCTTCTGATCGCCCAGTCGCTGTTCGTCTGGGACATGCCCTGGATGATCTATCCGGTGGCGATCGGCTTTCCGCTGATCGCGCCGTTTGCCGCCGTCGGGCTCTATGAAGTCAGCCGGCGCCTTTCTGCGGGCGAGCCTCTGGCCTGGAACGAAATCCTGTCGGTCATCCGCTTTCAGTCCAAGCGCGAACTGGCGTTCATGGCGTTCGTCGTCCTGTTCATCTTCTGGATCTGGATGTACCAGGTGCGGCTGCTGATCGCGCTGATCCTGGGACGCATGTCGTTTTCGACGCTCGAGCGGTTCACCGATGTCGTCTTCACGACGCCTGAGGGCTGGCTGTTTCTCGCCATCGGCCATGTGGTCGGCGCCGTGCTGGCGCTGGTGCTGTTTTCGGTGACGGTGGTGTCGATCCCGATGCTGCTCGACCGCAACGTCGATTTCGTCACAGCGATGATCACTTCGGTGAAGACAGTGGCGGCAAGCCCCATGGTCATGCTGGGCTGGGGCGTCATCGTCACGCTGATGGTGATCGCCGCGATGATTCCGGTGTTCCTGGGGCTTCTGGTGGCTCTGCCGGTGCTCGGCCACGCCACATGGCACATCTACAAGAAGGCGGTGCAATAGAAAGCGGGCATTGAACCGGCGCGGGGAACCCTCCATCTGACCGTGGCGTTTGCCACAGATGACAAAGAGGTTTGCCATGTTCTTTCGTCCGCAGATTGTTGCCCTGTCATGCGGGGCCGTTCTTGCAGCGGCGGTCGCCTCCATGGCGCCGGCCGCCGCCGAACAGGTCGGCGAGGTGGGCGTCGACTGGTTCGGCAACGACATCATCATCGACGCGATCAACGATCCCGATGTTCAGGGCGTGACCTGCCACATCTCCTATTTCGAGCGCGGCCTGATCGACCGGCTGCAGCAGGGCAACTGGTTCGAGGACCCGTCCAACTCGTCGATCGCGTGCCGGCAGACCGGCCCGATCACCATCGGCGACATCGCGCTGGACGAGGATGGCGAGGAGGTTTTCCGCGAGGGCCGCTCGATCATCTGGAAGCAGCTCGTCGTCAAGCGCATCTATGACGCGCAGAACGAAACGCTGATCTACCTGTCCCATTCACGCCAGGTGCAGGAAGGCTCGGCCAAGATGAGCCTGTCGACCGTTCCGCTCTACGGTCAGGACGTGACCTGGGCCAACGGCGCGCCGGAGTAGACGCAGCGATGAGGGACTTGTCCTTCGCCGGCGTGATCAATCCGGGCGCGTCGACGCTCAAGTCCGTGGAGATCGACGCCCTGAAGGCGCGGATCGCCGAGGCGCTGGCGGCGCAGGGCCACCGGATCGATTTCAGCGATCAGGACAAGGATGCCGCCAAGGCGTTGCGCGAGGCAGCCGCCGACCGCACGACCGACGGGCTGCTGGCGGCCGGCGGCGACGGCACGGTATCGCTCGCGGCGGGGCTTGCCGTCCGCCACGGCAAGGCGCTGGCGGTGGTGCCGGGCGGCAACATGAACTTGTTTGCCCGCTCGCTGGGCCTGCCGGTCGATCCGTTTGCCGCCGCCGAAGCGCTGTCGGGCTGCGATGTGCGCAAAGTCGACATCGCATATGCCAACGACCGGCCGTTCATCCACGAATTCTCGCTGGGTCTTCATCCAGAGCTGATCGCCGACCGCGACCGGGTGAAGTACGGCTCCCGGCTGGGCAAGCTGGTGGGTACGGCGCGTGCCGCGCTGCGCCTGATCGCAAGGCCGCCGCGCGTGCGGCTCTGGCTCGACCAGGACGGTGTGGAGCGGCCGGTCGCGATGGCCGCCTTGTTTGTCTCCAACAACCGGCTCGGGCCGGGGCATCTGCCGTTCGCCGACCGGCTCGATGAGGGCGTGCTTGGCGTTTACGCCATCCGGTCACGCGGTTCGGCGCATGTTGCAAGGCTGGCCGCGGCGATCCAGACGGGCAGCTGGCAGGAGCTGCCGTTCGTTTCGGAAACGACGGCGACGGCGCTGAGGCTGACCCGGCGCGGGACGATCCGTGCCGCAATCGATGGCGAACTGGTGAAAATGCGCAGCCCGGTCGATATCCGGATCGATCCGGGGGCCCTGGAGGTGCTGGCGCCGGAGGTGCCGCCGGGCGTCACGCAAACGGGTTGACGACAGTGACGCCAGCGACGTTACGTTTGTGATCCATGTCTTCGCTCAGCAGCGTGTCGCAGCCGCCGGCTTTCGCCGCAGCGATGATCATGCAGTCCCACATGGAATAGTTGGTGGTGCGGCGCAGTTCGAGGCCGGTGAGCACGAGGTCTGTCGTTCCCGGCACAATGTGGAAGCGCGAAAACGCCCGTACATATTGCGACGCTCTTTCCGGTGTCAGCGCCCCTGACCGGTTTCGGCGCGTCGCCTGGTGACAGAACTCGGTCAGGACCTGGTAGGACAACACGAGATCGTCACGGCGAAGCATGTCTCTGGCGATATGCCTTTTTGCCCGCTCATGTTCCTCGCCGACAATGGCGTAGATCAGCACATTGGTGTCAACGAAAGCGGGCATCACCCTTTTCGCTATAGATTTCGTCGCGGCTGAGGTTTTCGGCGGGGTCGAGGCCTGTCTCGGTGGCCAGCAGGTCTTCCTGCAACTTCAACAACCGCTCGAACTCATCCTTCTGCCGCGTTTTCTCCTCCAGATAGGCGCGCACCATAGCGGTCACCGTCGTGTCCTCCTCGGCGGCAAGGATGCGGGCGCGGCGGTAGAGATCATCGTCCAGCGATATGGTCACATTCTTCATGTCGACACAGTATCACAGTTTCACAGTGACAGCGAGTGACCCTCACACCATCTCCACGAACCCGTCCAGCACCTTCTTCTCGCCGGCCTTGTCGAAGGCGATGGTCAGCTTGTTGCCCTCGATGGCGGTGATGTTGCCATTGCCGAACTTGAGGTGGAACACCCGGTCGCCAACGGCAAAGGCGGAGGGCTCGTCGGCGACGGATTTGGCGATCAGCTCGCCCTCGATCACCCGGCCCTTGACCGAACCCTTGCCGGCGCCGAAGCCTGAATCCGTCTCGCCATAGCCGATGCGCTCCACGGCGATGCCCGAGCGCGAGCCCCAATTGCCGCGCGTCGCCTCGGTCTGGTTGGCCTGCGCGCGGCGCCAGCCGGGCGATTCGCGCCTGGTCGAGAACGTATCGGCGCGGTCAAAGCGCGACTGGCCGTAGCCGCCATGACCGCCATAGGAGGTGGGCGGTTCGGCAACGTCCACATGGTCCGTCGGCAGTTCGTCGAGAAAGCGCGAGGGAATGGTCGACTGCCACAGGCCGTGAATGCGCCGGTTGGAGACGAACCAGATGTGGCAGTTGCGCTTGGCGCGGGTGAGCCCGACATAGGCGAGGCGCCGTTCTTCCTCGAGGCCCGACCGGCCCCCTTCGTCGAGGGCACGCTGGTGCGGGAACAGGCCTTCCTCCCAGCCGGGCAGGAAAACCGTGTCGAATTCGAGCCCCTTGGCCGCATGCAGCGTCATGATCGACACCGCGTCCATGTCCTCGTTCTGCTCGGCATCCATGACCAGCGAGACATGTTCGAGGAAGGCGCGCATGGATTCGAACTCTTCCATCGAGCGGACCAATTCCTTGAGATTCTCCAGCCGTCCCGGCGCGTCCGCGGAGCGGTCGGCCTGCCACATGGCGGTGTAGCCGCTTTCCTCGAGGATGGTCTCGGCCAGTTCGGCGTGTGGCGTGCTGTCGAGCCGTTCCTGCCAGCGGGCAAAGTTCTCGACGACGCCGCGCAGGGCGGCGCGCGGCTTGGGCTTCATTTCCTCGGTGGCGACGATCTCGGCGGCGGCGGCCAGCATGGGCATGCCCTTCCTGCGCGCGTAATCGTGCACGAGACGCACCGAGGCATCGCCGAGGCCCCGCTTGGGCGTGTTGACGATGCGCTCGAAGGCCAGATCGTCGGCAGGCTGGCAGACGACGCGGAAATAGGCCATCGCGTCGCGCACCTCCATGCGCTCGTAAAAGCGCGGGCCCCCAATGACGCGATAGTTGAGCCCCAGCGTGACGAAGCGGTCCTCGAATTCGCGCATCTGGAAGGAGGCGCGCACGAGGATCGCCATGTCGTTGAGATTGTTGCCGTCGCGCTGGTGGCGCTCGATCGTCTCGCCGACGGCGCGCGCTTCCTCCTCGGAGTCCCAGGCGGCATGCACATTGACCTTGGGGTCGTCCGGGTCGGCTGCGTCGGTGAACAGGGTCTTGCCGAGCCGGCCTTCATTGTGGCCGATCAGGTGGGAGGCGGCGCCGAGGATATGAGCGGTCGAGCGGTAGTTGCGTTCCAGCTTGACGACGGTGGCGCCCGGAAAATCCTTTTCGAAGCGCAGAATGTTGTCGACGTCGGCCCCGCGCCAGCCATAGATCGACTGGTCGTCATCGCCGACGCAGCAAATATTCGGCGGTGCAGCGTTTCCACCTCCCCCTTGAGGGGAGGTCGGCGAGACAGTGTCGAGCCGGGTGGGGGTATCGGCACCCATGTCACCCCCACCCGGATCAGCTTCGTTTTGCTCGCTTCTCCGACCTCCCCTCAAGGGGGAGGTGGGGGCGCTCACCCGCCGCTGCGCCAGAAGCCGCAGCCACAGATATTGCGCGGTGTTGGTGTCCTGATACTCGTCGACGAGGATGTAGCGGAACTTTTGCTGATACTCGGCGAGCACGTCGGGATTGGCCTTCAGGACGCGGATCGGATGGCACAGAAGGTCGCCGAAATCGCAGGCGTTCAGTGTCTTCAGGCGGTTCTGGTAGGCGGTGTAGAGTTCCCGGCCCTTGCCGTTGGCGAAAGCGCGCGCGTCGCCCTCGGGAATGTCGGCGGGGCCGAAACCCTTGTTCTTCCAGCCGTCGATCATCATCGCGAACTGGCGCGCCGGCCAGCGCTTGTCGTCCAGCCCCTCGGCCTGGATGAGCTGCTTCAAGAGCCGGATCTGGTCGTCCGTGTCGAGGATGGTGAAATCGGACTTCAGGCCGGCCATCTCGGCATGGCGGCGCAGCATCTTCACGCCGATCGAATGGAACGTGCCGAGCCACGGCATGCCCTCGACCGCACCGCCGACCAGAAGGCCGATGCGTGCCTTCATCTCGCGGGCGGCCTTGTTGGTGAAGGTGACGGCCAGCACCTGGCTTGGCCAGGCGAGCCCCTGGGCGAGAATATGGGCGATGCGTGTGGTCAGGACCCGCGTCTTGCCGGTGCCCGCGCCGGCAAGCACCAGAACAGGGCCTTCGGTGGTTTCGACGGCGCGGCGCTGCTCGGGGTTCAGGCCTGTCAGATAGTCCGGCTGCTGCCGGGCGCCCATGGCGCGCGCGGCGATGCCCGAGCCGCCGCCTGCCGGTTTTGGCGCGGGCGCCGCGCCGTGGGCGTCGTCGAAGGGAATATCGTCGAACGGATTGCTCATTGATTCGCAATGTAGGGATTTGGGGGGCGAAAGGAAGCGGCGCTGGTCTCCACCTCCCCCTTGAGGGGAGGTCGGCGACTGGCGAGCCAAGCGAGACAGAGCCCGGTGGGGTCTTGTTCGGATGCCTCGGACAATTGATACCCCCACCCACTCGACCATCGCTCCGCTTGGTCTCGTGTGCTTCCCCTCAAGGGGGAGGCGGGGGCCCTTACTTATGCTCTTCCTCGCTCGCCTTGATCAGCGCCTTGTTGAAATAGCTGAGCGCGCGCACCTGGGTCGCCCAGGCGATGATCGTCGTCGGATCGCGCGGATCGACCACCGGCAGGCGCGCATGGCCGCCGGAATCGAACTGGCGCAGCGCATGTTCGAGCGTGTCGCCGGGCTTGAGCGCCGGCGTGTCCTTGTCGGGATCGATGGTTTCGCGTCCGGCGTCCCCGGCGACGACATCCATGAAATCCATGACTTTCTTCGTGCGCATCAATTGCCGGTGCGGCCCCTGATGGTCGAACAGGCCGCGCATTTCGAGCTGCCAGTGGAAATAGGAATGGCCGTGCACCGCCTGGTTGACGCCGTGCGCAATGGCCACCGTCAGCAGGAGCGCGATCGAAAGCGCGTAGCCGCCGGTCAGCTCGAAGACGATCACCGTCGTCGAGATCGGCGCGCCCAGCACCGCGCCGGCCACCGCGCCCATGCCGAGGATCGCGTAAAGCCCCTCGGACGAAGCCATGTCCGGGAAGGCCGAGCCGGCGATCAGCCCGAAGGCGCCGCCGGTCAGCGCGCCCAGATAGATGGCCGGCGAGAAGATGCCGCCGCCAAACCGCGCCGCCAGCGTGATCGCGGTCGCCGCCGTCTTCATGACGATCAGCATGATCAGCAGCGACAGCGGCAGCTGGTTCCACAGCACCTTGTCGGTGACTTCGTAGCCGACGCCCAGAATGTGCGGAAAGAAGATGCCCATGACGCCGATGATCGCGCCGCCGACAACCGGCTTGTAGCGCAGGGGAATGGTGACGGAGCGGGCGACATAGTCGGCCGAAAACAGCGCGAACTGGAATGCGATCGCAACGAGCGCGGCGACGACGCCCAGAAGCGCGAAGGCGGGAAACTCCCAATAGGAGGTGATCTGGTAGTCCGGGATGATGAAGGCGCTCGCCTCGCCGAACCAGATGCGCGAGATCACCGAGCCGACGGCCGAGGCGATGACGATCGGCACGAAGGACCGCATCGAATAGTGCTGCAGGATCACCTCATGGGCGAACAGGACGCCGGCAATCGGGGCGTTGAACGAGGCGGAGATCGCCGCCGCGACGCCCGAGGCCAGAAGCGTGCGCGCGCACCATTCGGGCAGTTTGCGGCGAGATGCGATGACCGAGGCGAGCGTCGCGCCCAGATGGATGACGGGTCCTTCGCGGCCGGCGCTGGCGCCCGAACCCAGCGAGATCGCCGAAATCGCCGCGGACCAGAGCCCGTCGCGCAGGCCGAGCGGCCGGCCGGTCAGCGCGCGCGCCTCGATCACGTCGGCGACATTGCCGGCGCGGCGCGCCGAAACCCGCTCCAGCAACCGGCCGACCACCAGACCGCCGACGATGGGCGCGGCCAGCACCCAGTACCAGCCGACATTCTGCGCCGCCGTCAGCGTCTGTTCGGTGGTGTTGCGCAGCCACCAATATTGCACAAGACCGATCGCCTCGCGGAACATGACGGCGGCGACCGCCACGGCCGCGCCGATGATCAGCGACAAGAGCCACAGTTTCGGCGTGCGGGTTTCCCGGAAGGTGCGCAGGTTCGGCCGCACCCAGCGCCACATCACATCGGCCCAGAAGCGCAGGCGCTCGACGGGCGTCATGGCGCCACCTTCGGCCGGCGCCTTATGCCGATCGGCCGGCCGACGCCGTCGGGGACCGGCAAGCCGGCATGGCTGGCCGCCAGCGCTGCAACGCGTTCCATCACGTCGGCCGGAAAGGGGCAGACTTTCGGCCCTCCCATGTCGATATGCAGCGTCAGCGTTTCGCAGGTGGCGGCAACCTTGCCGTCGCCGGCATGGCGCAGTTCCTGGAACGCATGGATGCGCTTTTCGTCGTGATCGAGGATCTGGTAGGTGGTGACCAGATCGGCGTCCCGGTGCACCTCGTTGAGATAGGCGATCCGCGCATCGCCCGTATAGGTGGTCATCCGGCGGGTTCGCGCATATTCGGCGCCCATGCCAAGATGGTCGGCGACGACGTCATAGCCTCTGTCGAACAGGACCAGATAGTAGGCCATGTTCAGATGGCCGTTATAGTCTATCCAGCCGGGCTCGATACCCGCTACCGGACTGATGAACTGCGTTGTGTGACTGTCTGCGTTGCCCACCGCGACTTCCGGCCGCCTCCTGCGACTCGGGCCGCTTGTTTGCGACCGGCTCCCACATTACGGTCTCAGCGCATCGCGGCAAGGTGATCGCCCAAATTTGATGCAGACTGTTAACACGAGCCCGTTGCCCGACAATGCCCATGCCGCAGGAATACCAGCTCGCCACGCAGCGCTTCGATGCGTTCCTGGCCGATTCGGGCGACGCGCTCGGCCTTGCGACGCGCAACCAGACCTACACCGTCGTCCAGGCGGTTCTGCTCGCATTTCGCCGTCGTCTCGGGCCCGACGAGGTGCTCGTCTTCGCCGACGCGTTGCCAGCCGTTTTGCGGGCGATCTTCGTTGCCGGCTGGACGGCAAGCGAACACAGCGCCGACTTTCCGGCGCGCGATGCGCTGGAGGCGGAGGTGCGCGCTCTGCGTCCCGACCACAATTTCGCGCCGCATGGTTCGATCGCGCTGGTTGCCGCCACGCTGCGGCGTCACGCCGACGGCGACCGGTTTGACAAGGCCATGGCCAAGCTGTCACCTGACGCACGGACGTTCTGGGAGCACGGACATGGCGTTGAAGGATCTGGCGCGGGTGGCGCGCAACGATGACGGCATCGCGCTGGTGCTCGGCATCCTCAAGCAGCGCTTCGGCGAGCGGTTCCAGACCGGCACGGCGCTGCGCGGCCAGCATGCGCACACGACGACCTACATTCCCGCGCAGATGCCGGACGGCGTGCTGTTCGCGCAATCGGCCGACGATGTGCAGGCGGCGGTCGAAGTGTGCGCGGCACACCGGGTGCCGATCATTCCGTTCGGTACGGGCACATCGCTCGAAGGTCAGGTAAACGCGCCCGGCGGCGGCATTTCGATCGATGTCAGCCAGATGAACCGCATCATCGAAGTGCATGCCGAGGATCTCGACTGCGTGGTCGAACCGGGCGTCACGCGCAAGCAGCTCAACACCCATCTGCGCGACACCGGCCTGTTCTTCCCGATCGATCCGGGTGCCGACGCCAGCCTTGGCGGCATGGCGGCGACGCGCGCCTCGGGCACCAATGCGGTGCGCTACGGCACCATGCGCGACAATGTGATCTCGCTGGATGTCGTGTTGCCCAGTGGCCGCAAGATCACCACCGCCAAGCGGGCGCGCAAGAGTTCGGCCGGCTACGACCTGACGCGGCTGATGATCGGCTCGGAAGGCACGCTCGGCATCATCACGCAACTGACGTTGCGGCTCGCCGGACAGCCCGAGGCGATCACCGGCGGCGTCTGCCCGTTTCCGACGCTGGAGGCGGCGGTCCAGGCGGTGATCACGACCATCCAGATGGGCCTGCCCGTGGCGCGCATCGAACTGGCCAACACGCTGCAGATGCAGGCGATCATCGACTATGCCTCGCTCGATCTGCCGGTCGGTCCCTGCCTGTTTCTGGAGTTCCACGGCACCGAACGGGGCGTTGCCGAACAGTCCGAAACCTTCGGCGAGATCGCCGGCGATCTGGGCGGCGGACCGTTCATCTGGTCGGCGCACGAGGAGGACCGCTCCAAGCTGTGGCAGGCGCGCCACGATGCCTATTGGGCGGCGCTGACGCTGAGACCGGGTGCCAAGGGCATTTCCACCGATGTGTGCGTGCCGATCTCGCAGCTTGCCGACTGCATCGTGGATACCGAGACCGACATTGCCGAGCACGATCTGGTGGCGCCCATCGTCGGCCATGCGGGCGACGGCAATTTCCATGTGCTGCTGCTGATCGACGATACCAGCCGGGAGGAGATCGCCGCCGCGGAAAGTTTCGTCGAGCGGCTCAACCTGCGGGCGCTGGCCATGGGCGGCACCTGCACGGGCGAGCATGGGATCGGCCAGGGCAAGATGGCTTTCCTCGAGATGGAGATGGGCGGCGCGGTCGACGTGATGCGGTCGATCAAGCGGACGCTCGATCCAGACAACATCATGAACCCCGGCAAGATATTGCGTCTGTGACGGCGCGCCCTGCGTCTTGATCTTGTCGCTTTGAGGCCCGACAACAGGCGCATGCCGCCCTGACCCCGGGGCACGCTGGCTTGAAAGCGCAGGAGAAACGGCACTTTGCGCCTTTTCGTTGTGATCGGAGGGCTGATCGTCGCGGTGCTGTTCGCCGCGCTTCTGGCGCCGCTGTTCGTCAACTGGTCCGACTATAAGGGGCGCTTCGAGGCAGAGGCGTCACGGCTGCTGGGCCAGCCGGTGCGCGTGGCCGGCGAGGCGAGCGCGCGCATCCTGCCCTTTCCCTCGGTCAGCTTTTCCGATGTCGAGGTCGGCCCGCCCGAGGCGCCACTGATCACCGCCGCCGAATTCTCCTTCGATGCGGAACTGGCGCCGTTTCTGTCCGGCGAAGTGCTGATCTTCGATCTGCGTGTCGCCGACCCCGTCATGACCGTCACGCTGGACGAGACCGGCGCGCCGATCTGGCCATTGCCCGAGACAGGCCCGATCGATCCGGCGCAGATCACGCTTGAAAACGCGGCGATCAGCAATGGCCGGCTGGTCGTGCTCGACCCGTTCGACGAGCGGCGCTGGACCGTCTCGGGCATCGACATGGCGGTCTCGGCCAACAGCTTTTTCGGGCCCTGGCGCGCCGAGGGTACCGCGCGCATCGATACGCTGAACACGCAATTCACCATCGGAACCGGGACGCTCGAACGCGACGGGTTTTCGCTGCGGGTTGCCGCCAACCTGCCAGACCAGCTAGTGCGCATCGTCACCGAGGGGCGCATCGCACCCGACGCCGACAGCGGCGAGATGGTCTATGCGGGCGGGCTGACGCTCATGCCCCACGGCATCGACCAGACCTATCGCGTCGACGGCGATTTCGCCGCCACGGCGCGGCGGCTCGATGTCGCCGAATATCGCGCGGCCTTCGGCGATCCGGCGGACCCCTATGTGATCACCGGCACGGCATCGGTGTTCGGCGGCACAAAGCCCGGTTACACGCTCAACGCGCGCGGCACCCAGGTCAACGTGCCCACCGGTGCGGAAGCCGCGGAAGGCGATGCGGCGGGGCTCGCCGAGCGGATGGCGGCGATCAACGCGATGTTGGCCGGCCTGCCGCTGCCCGCAGTGCCCGGCACGGTCAATCTCGACCTGCCGGCGATCGTCGCCGGCGACACGACCATCCGCGACGTTCAGGTGCTTGCCCGGCCCGAGCCGCGCGATGCGGACCGGCGGCGCTGGCGGATCGACCGGCTCGACGCCCAGTTTCCGGGCCGCACCGCGCTGGAAGCCGACGGCGTTCTGACGCTGCCGCGCCCGGGCGAGACGATGGAGACAGCATCGTTCGCCGGCAATCTGGTGGTTGCCTCACGCCAGCCTTCCGGCCTTGCGCGCTGGCTGGCAGGCGATGTGGACGAGGCGATCCGGCAATTGCCGGGCGCGGGGTTGAGCGCGCGGGTGACGCTGGGCGCCGAGCGCCAGCTTGCCGAAAATGTCGAGTTGATCATCGGCGGCACGCAGCTGACGGGACGCATCGCACGGCGCGGCGGCGCGCTGTCGACGCCCTATCTGTCGGTCACCTTGGCTGGCGAGACGATCGGCCGGCCGACGCTCGATGCGATGGCGAGCGTGTTCGGCGCGGGGCAGGGCGGGGGCGGTCTTGCCGGGCACGATGTCGACCTGTTGCTCGATCTGCGCGACGTCGATGCGGGCGGGATCACGCTGGAGCAGCTCGACACCGCAATCCGCACGCGCGGCCTCCGCACGGAGATCGACCGGCTGGTCGCGACCGGCGTCTTCGGCGCGTCGGTGACGGGGGCCGGTTCCGTCGAGCGGTTGGGCGCAGGCGATCTGGCGGCGGCTTTCGATGTCAGCGTGATCGGCGCGCGCGGCGCACCGTTCTTCACCGGCATTGCCCGCCGGTTCACCGGCCACGAACTGCTCGATCATCTGGCCGGCGTCGCCGAACGCGATCCGGCGGCGGTTGCCGACATGCAACTGACGCTGGTCGGCTCGGCCCGCACCGCCGACGGTGGCGCCCGAACCGAGGCATCGGCAAGCCTTTCAGGCATGTTGGGCGGCGCCAACGTGTTTGCACAGGCGAACCTCGCCGACACCGGCGCGACCGAAGGGATCGACCGGCTGGCCGTCGACGGTTCGGTCGCCCATGACGACGCGCTGCGTCTTTTGCCGCTTGCCGGCATCGTGCCCGCGGTCGCCGATGGCGCGACGGTGGGTCTTGGCGCCTCCGGTCAGGTGGCGATCACCCTGCGGCGCGCCGAGGGCGGCGACGATCTGGTGTCGCTGACCGCGACCTCCGGCGCCGACCGGCTGGACTTTGACGGCACGCGCGACGGCGCCGATTTCGCCGGCGATGCGGTGCTCGCGCTGTCCGATGCCGAACCGTGGCTGTCGGCGCTTGGCCATGTGCTGCCGGGCACCGGGCTTGGCACGCCGCTCGATCTTTCCGCCACCATCGGCAGGGCCGGTACGCAATGGCAATTCGATGAACTGGAAGGCGCCGTCGCGGGCACCGGGATGGCCGGCGCACTGACCTTTTTGGACGACGCGCTGCTTGGCCGGTCGCTGCGCGGACGGCTCGATCTGGGCGCATTCGATGCGATGCTGCTTGCCGGGCTTCTGACCGGTCACGTCGATGCGATCGGGGCCGATACGGGCTTCGGCGCGCCGATCTATGACGGCGTCGCGGTCAATCTGGACTGGTCGGCGGACCGGCTGTTCGCCGGCCCCCTGACGCTCGAACAGGCCGACGGCACGCTGGTGATGAACGGCGGGATGGCCACGGTGCAGGACATGACCGCGCTTTCAGGCAAGGACAGCCAGTTCGCAGCGACGATGCGTGTGCAGAATGCCGGCGGCGCGGTGAGCCTCGGCGGGGAGGTGGAGCTTGCGGCGTTTGCGCTCGGCGATCTGGTGGCGGTGCCTGTGCCGGTTACCGGTACGGCCGATCTGGCGCTGTCGCTGACCGGTGGCGGCCGCACGTTCTGGGATCTTGGGCGATCGCTGACCGGGACGGGCGTCGTCGCCGTGGACAATATCATGGTGGAGGGGCTCGACCCCGACGCGTTTTCGGCGATCGTTTCACGCGCCGACGCGATCGGATTCGGCATCACGCCGGCGCAGATCGAAGCGGTCGTGCGCGAGGCGCTGTTTGCCGGGCAGACCGGGCTGGGCGCGGCCGAAGCCCCGCTGACGGTCACCGGCGGTGTGGCGCGCGCCGCCAATCTCTCCGTCGGCGACCAAGACGGCAGGCTGCGGCTGACCGGCGATGTGACGCTCGATCTCATCGAACGGGCGCCGGCCGGCGCGCTGACCGTGACGCTCGATCCGGGCGCCGAGGCGATCGCCGGCATGGCGCCGGCGGTCGATCTGTCGTTCGGCCCGGGCGAAGCGGACACGCTTGCCGCCGAGATCGGCTATCAGCCGGTGACCGCCTATCTGACGCAGCGCGCGCTCGAAATCGAACAGGCGCGCATTGAGCGGCTGCAGGCACGCCTTCTGGAGCGCCAGCGCATGCGGCGCGAATTGCGATATGCGCGCTATCTGCGCGCCGAGGACAATGCAATGCGCGAGGAGAGCCGGCTGCGCGCCATCGCCGACGAGCGTCTTGCGGCGATCGAGGCGCGGCGGGCCGCCGAAGCGGAAGCTGCGGCAATCGAGCGGATCAATGCGCCGGCGCCGCCGCCCGCGCCGCTTCTCGCCGAGCCGCCTGAAACGCCGACGGCCGAAAGCGCGCCCGAAGAGACCGTCCAGCCTGCCGATACCGCCATGCCGGCGCCCGGGACCATAGACGGCGACGGCGTGGTGCGCGCGCCGCTGCCGCCCGTTTCCGGGGAGCCTGCCGCACCCGCGCCCGGCATCGACTTCAGCGAGGACGCGGTTCGTTCGCTGATCGAGGGATTGGGCCAGTAAGCCGGCCGGCAATCGCCGCATCCAGCACGAATAGCCGCAGCGCAGAGGACAGGTTGGAATCGGTCGGCTTTTGCGCATCGATGCGGGCGATCAGCCTGGCGAGCGACAGGCCTTCATCTTCCGCCAGCGCCTGAAGCGCATCCTGGAACGGGTCCTCGACGGAATAGCTGGTGCGGTGGCCTGAAATGGAGACCGAGCGCTTGCGGACAGCCATGGGATGGATGACGCCGCGCGCTACTTCTTCTTGCGGAAGGCGTCGAGCGAGACGACGTCGGCGGTCCCGTCTTCGTCCTCGCCTTTGGCGGCGGGACCTTCCTTGACGGTTTCCGATTCGGCCGGCATCGGGCTCGCGCCGGACGGATCGTCGGCATTGGCGGCCCCTTCGTCGACCGCGTCCGCGTCGCCGTCGGCGACGTCGAACTCCAGCTCGAAATTGACCGAAGGATCGTAGAAGCCGCGCACCGCCGCATAGGGCACATAGAGCTTTTCGGGCACGTCGGAGAAGGACAGGCCGATGCCGAAGCCGGTTTCGCCGATCTCAAGATCCCAGAACTGGTGCTGCAGCACGATCGTCATCTGCTCGGGATATTGCTCGCGGATGCGGTTGGAAATGCGCACGCCGGGGGCGGTCGTCACGAAGGTGATGAAGAAATGGTGGTTGCCGGGCAGGCCGGTTTTCTCCACCTCCGACAACACCTTGCGGATCACGCCGCGAAGCGCGTTCTGCACCAGGATGTCATATCGGATAATGTCTTCGCTCATCAGCCGGTTTTCCCACCGTTGCCAAGATGGCGTAGATGTGCGCTGTCGCCGCGCGCAGGTCAAGTGGCCGGCATGGCTGTCGGGCGGACGGAAGCCGGATCGGATCGGGCGTGAAGGGCGAATGCGGGCAGGGGGAGAAGTGGAGGCTTCTGTTGCCAGGTGCCTCCGGACCCCGCCTAGCCGAGCAAACCGGCTAGGAGTTCAGGTGAAGCTGTCGCACCGCCATTAGGCAGCGAGACGTGCCTCTGCGTAGTTGTCGTTTGCAACTAACATTGTGACCCGATAACGGCGGTATCATGCCGGGCAAAAGTACGGTTTTTACACCCTCGTCGATCCTGTTTCGCCCCCATCAGCAGCGCTGCGATCGGCTGCAGCAGCGTTCCTGGTGGAGGCGCCGGGTACCGCCCCCGGGTCCGAATGGCTTATTGTACCGCCCGTTTATTGCCATAGCCGGCGAACCGGCACGCCCAATATAGGATGAAAGCCGCGACGATTCAAAGGCCGAACGCCTGTTTGCCGGTTGACAATGGTTATGGCGTTGAGAACAGTCGTGCACGAGAGCGGTGCAGGGCTCTGGTCCGGAATGCCTTGCGCCGGCGCTAACTGGAGGGGGAATGCCCATGACCGACTATCTCGCCGATGTGAAGAAATACGATGCGGGCGCCGACGAGGCGACCGTCAACAAGATCGTCAAGCATCTGGGCATCGCATTGCGCTCGCGCGACGCATCGCTCGTTTCCTGCTCCGATCCGTCGGAACTGGAGCGGGTGCGCGAGAAATGGTGCGCCAAGAAGCTGGGCGTGACCGACCAGGCAGCCGGCGACGAGGTGGTCGCCAAGGTGTGCGAGGAGATGAAGGGCGACCGCTCGAAGGCGCGCGTGACCTTCTATTACCTGGTTGCCAAACACCTGGGCAAGCTCGGCGACCTCTAGCCGCCCCGTCATCGCGAATTTCGAAAGCCCCCGGCCACGCGGTTCGGGGGCTTTTCCTTGGGGCAAGCGCGGTGCGCGGATGGACGCCTGCGCCGGAATCGGCCCATAAGGGCGCATGCGCCAATATCACGACCTGATGCGGCTGGTGATGGACAATGGCACCGACCGGGCCGACCGGACGGGCACGGGCACGCGGTCGGTCTTCGGCCACCAGATGCGTTTCGATCTCGCCGATGGCTTTCCGCTGGTGACCACCAAGAAGCTGCACATCCGCTCGATCGTCATCGAGCTTCTGTGGTTCCTGCGCGGCGACACCAACATCGCCTGGCTCAAGGAAAACGGCGTTTCGATCTGGGACGAATGGGCCGACGCGAACGGCGATCTCGGCCCGGTCTATGGCGCGCAGTGGCGATCCTGGCCGGCGGGCGGCGGGCAAACGATCGACCAGATCGAAAAGCTGGTCGCGGGGATCCGGACCAATCCCGATTCGCGCCGGCATATCGTCTCGGCCTGGAACCCGGCACTGGTCGATGACATGGCGCTGCCGCCCTGCCACTGCCTGTTCCAGTTCTACGTCGCCGACGGCAGGCTCTCCTGCCAGCTCTACCAGCGCTCGGCGGACATCTTCCTCGGCGTGCCGTTCAACATCGCCTCCTATGCGCTTTTGACGCACATGATCGCCCATGTGTGCGATCTCGAGGTCGGCGATTTCGTGCACACATTCGGCGACGCGCACATCTATGCCAACCATTTCGAGCAGGTCGAAACCCAGCTTGCGCGCGAACCGAGGCCGCTGCCGACGCTCAAGATCACGCGCGCCGTGCCGTCGATCTTCGATTTTGCGTTCGAGGATTTCGAAATCTCCGGTTACGATCCCCACCCGCACATCAAGGCCAAGGTGGCGGTGTGATGCAGATGTTGCGATATCTTCTGGCGTTCGGGCTGCTGGCGGGTTCGACCGGTGGCGCGACGGCGAACGATTCGGTGGCCGAGATCGGCGCGGGCGGGCTGGTGCTCGGCCGGTCGGACGTCGTTTCCATCGAAAGCGAGACGCTGTACCTCTCGATGGACCAGGTGCGGGTCGACTATCTGTTCCGCAACAATTCGGCTGACGATGTCGAGACGGTCGTCGCCTTCCCGATGCCCGACATCGCCTTCAATCCGTATGAGGGCAACTCGATCCCGGTCGAAGACGACAATTTCCTGGGCTTCACCGTGGAGGTGGATGGTATGCCGGTGACGCCCGAACTTCAGCAGCGGGCGGTGAGCGCCGGCGGGATCGACATTACCGGCCTTCTGACCGGGGCGGGCGTCCCCATTGCGCCCTATGACGCCTATGAGATCGACATGTCCGGCGTTGCGCCGGCGGACCTCGCGACCATGAAGGCGGCGGGCGCGGTGGAAATGGCCGTCGCCACGGACGGCACCACGCCGACCGGCATGGCCTATCCGCGCTGGACGGTGGAATCGGCCTACCATTGGACCATGACCTTCCCTGCCAATGCCGAGGTGAAGGTCCGCCACACCTATACGCCGGCGGTCGGCGGCGCGGCCGGCGTCTTCTTCCTGATGGAGGGCGCAGGCAGCGCGCTCTATGCGGACTATGAAAAGCGCTACTGCATCGATGCGCCCTTCGTGAACGGGGCCAAGCGGCGGCTCGAATCGGCCGACGCCGACAGCGGGCCCTACTACACCGAGTCCTGGCTCTCCTATGTGCTGACGACGGGCGCCAACTGGGCCGGGCCGATCAAGCGCTTCCGGCTGGTCGTCGACAAGGGCTCGACCGGCAATCTGGTCTCGTTCTGCGGCGAGGGCGTCAGCAAGACCGGGCCGACGACGTTCGAGATGGTCAAGGACGATTTCTGGCCGGAGCGCGATCTCGACGTGCTGTTCATCGTTGCCAACCGGTGATGGCGGCGGACGCGCCGGTCATCGCCGTCATCGTAGCGGTGTCGAAGAACGGCGTGATCGGCCGGGACGGCGCGATGCCCTGGCGCCTGTCGACGGATCTCAAACGCTTCAAGGCGCTGACAACAGGCCATCCGGTGATCATGGGCCGCAAGACGTTCGAAAGCGTCGGCAAGCCGCTGCCGGGCCGGCTCAACATCGTCGTCACCCGCGATCATGACTGGCACGCCGACGGCACCATGGCCGTCTCCTCGCTCGGCGCGGCGCTGGAACTGGCGAAAGCACATCTGGAAAGCTTCGAGCCGGACCCGGACGATCCCGACGCCGAGCCCCCGGATACGATCTTCATCGCTGGCGGCGGCCAGATCTACGCGCAGGCCATGGCTTTGGCCGATGTGCTCCACGTTACCCATGTCGACGCCGAGATCGAAGGGGACACGGTTTTTCCCGATATCGACCCGGGGGTGTGGACGGTCACGCACGAAGAAGGTGTGCCGGCGGGGGAAAGAGACAGCCACCCCACGCGCTATGTTGTGTGGGAGCGGGGGCTCTGAGCCCAAACCGATCAATCCCGCGCTGTGTACGAATGACGGCTTACACAGATACTTGCGCCTGCGTTGTTCGAATACGAACGGCGCGGACGGCTTGAAACGCGAGGAGCCCGGCAGGGCCAAATAGAAAGATCACCGGCAGGCAGGGAGCAACCAGCCAGAAGCTCACGCCTTCCGCACGAGCTGTGCGACAGACCCATGCGCCGATGACAAGATCAAAGGCGAGAAAGTGAACCCAACCCGCAAGCGCGGCTTGCTCATAGGAGAACAGCGCCATCACATCGGCCAGCGAGCCGAAGCCACCGCCACTGCCCGAGGACGGCATAATCAGCAGGATGACGTAGCCCAATGATAGGATCATTGGCATGATCGTCCCTGCGATCCAGTCCGACCATTTCGGAATGAGCGGTGAGATCAGCAGAGATAACCATCCGATCATTGCGAGAATCCCAGCGATTGAGAATGAGGTTTCAAAGTCCATGGTGGGAGTTGCCTTTCATGTGGAAAAGTTGCGCTCTATATCTTGCAATATGCTTGCACAAGCAAGCGATTTGCAATAGATATGTCATATGACCGATTCACACACAACCAATGCGCTGCGTCTGCTTCAGGTCGCTGACGACTTCCGGGCCGGGCTAAGCGGCGAATTTTCAGCAGTTCACGGAATATCTGTGAACGAGTTTCTTTTGATGCTTCATCTTGAGCGCTCAGCGGCGAACAAACTGTCCCGTGTTGATTTGGCGAAACGCATGCATGTCAGCGCATCCACCATCACGCGAATGGCCGCGCCAATGGAAAAAATCGGTCTCGTTGATCGAGAGCTCGATGAGCGGGATGCACGGCTGGTGTTCGTGGTAGCTACGGATACCGGGCGAAAAAAGCTATCTGAAGCGCTTTCAACGTTTTCGAAGCGGGCAGGCTATCTTTTCGGCGATCGGTGGGAGGATGAAGAGGTGGATCAGTTCGCCTCGATGTTACGCCGCTTGATTGCAGGAACGGGTGACACCTTGGCCTGAAATGACAGTGTCACGGCAAAACCTGTAGCAGACTTTCGCCGTGCCAAGATGAACGGCAGCCAAGTCCGCAGAACGGCATTTTACTGCGTCTGGCTTTCCGCATATTCCACCACAACACCCGACAAACGCGCGCAGTGCCACCAGATGCACCAGACCGCCGATGGGCCGCATCAGACGGGCGCCAAAGACGGTCGAGCGTCGCTCCGTTTGGGCAGAAAAAAGCGCCGAGGCGTCTCCGATCCGCCGTCATCCCTGTGACAAGCACAGGAATGACGGAGGGTAGGTTCGGGATGACGGAGGGTGTAGAGCGCTGCACCAACGCTCATGCCGCCGCCGTCCGCCCCTTCCTGACATTCCACCAGAACAGCCCCACAAACGCCGCAAGCGCGACCAGATGCACCAGCCCGCCGATGGGCCACATCAGCGTTGCGCCGACAGCAAGGACGAGAACGCGCTCGATCGGATGGAGCCGGTTTTCCCAATGGCCCTGAATGGCGGCGGAAACAGCCCAGAGGCCGGGCAGGGCGAAGGCGAAAATCTCCAGCATTTCCGGCCAGTTGCCCGACAGGAAGGGCGTATAGGCGAACAGGAGCGGCACGAAATAGAGCCCCTTGGCCACCTTCCAGGCGGCGACGCCTGTCTTCATGGGCGGCGACTCGGCGATCGCCGCGGCGGTGAAGGCGGCGAGGCACACGGGCGGGGTGACGTTTGAATCCTGGCTCAGCCAGAAGATGATCATGTGCGCCGACAGAAGCGCCAATGTCAGCGCCGCCGGATCGAACGCCAGATCGTAGACCTGCAGCATCAGTTCGGGCGGCAGGGCATCGACGATGGCGCGCGCCTCGGCCATCGACATGGGCGCCGCGAGCGCGGCGATCTGGTCGGGCACGGCAATCATGAACATGGCCTTGGCCGTTTCGGGCAATTGGCCGGCGGCGATCAGTTCGACCGTCTGGCCTTCCAGAATGAGCTGGTTGAGTGCCGGTGCCGACAATGTTCCAAGGACGATGTAGGCGGCGGTGACCGGCAGACCCATGCCGAGCACGAGCGAGGCGAGCGCCACCAGCGCCAGAGCGATCAGCATCGAGCCGTCCGACCATTGCGCGATCATCAGCGAGAAGGTGTTGCCGATGCCCGCCGTGGTGATGACGTTGACGATCAGCCCGACGCCGCACAGCAGGATGCCGGTCATGATCATGTTCCGCGCGCCCAGTTCCAGCGCCTCGATGATCTTCACCGGGCCCATGCGGTTCGGCGTCAGCCACGAGGCGGCGATGCAGGTCAGGATCGCAAAGCCGGCCGCATAGGTGGGCGTGTAGCCATAGACCAGAAGCCCGATCAGAAGGCCGACCGGCAGGATGAAGGGCGGCCCGCCGCGGCGGAACACTTCCCAGAAGCCCGGCCCGTCCTCTTCGGCCAAGGCCGTCGCATTGGAACGCTTGGCCTCGATGCGCACGAAAAATCCCACGGTCGCGAAATAGAGGATCGCCGGCAGGATCGAGACGGTGACGATGGTGGTGTAGGGAATCTGCGTAAACGACGCCATGACGAAGGCGCCGGCGCCCATGATGGGCGGCATCAGTTGCCCGCCGGTGGACGAGGCGGCCTCGACGCCGCCGGCAAAGTGTTTCGGGAAGCCCGCCCGCTTCATCAGCGGGATGGTGATCACGCCGGTGGATGCGGTGTTGGCGACGGCCGAGCCGGAGATCGTGCCGGTCAGCCCCGAAGCCATCACAGCGACGAAGCCCGGCCCGCCGATGAACCGCCCGGCGACAACGCGTGAGACATCCACGATGAAATCGCCGGCGCCGGATTTCAGAAGGAACGCGCCGAACAGGATGAACATGAAGACGAAGGTCGACGAGATGCGGGCGATCGTGCCGAACATGGCGTCGTCGCCATACATGGCGCGGAACATGATCGTTTCGGGCGACAGGCCGCCGAAGCGGAAGACGCCGGGCACATATTGCCCCCACCAGACGATGTAGGTGAGCGAGGCGACGATCAGGAAGGGGATGATCCAGCCGGTCGTGCGGCGTGTGAATTCGAGGACGCCGATGATGCACAGGCTCCCGGCCAGCCAGTCCGACCAGATCAGGCGCACGCCGCGGTCGTAGATGGCGCTTTCGGCGTTGACGACCCAAAGCGCGGCAAAGGCGACCATGGCGCCGAAGGCGATGTCGAAGGCGCGGAACAGCGGGCGCTCGGCCCAGCCCTTCTTCACCAGCGGCGTGACCAGCACGCACAAAAGCACGAAACCGGCGAAGTGAAAGCCGTTCTGGTGGATGGTCGACACGTTGCCGAACGAGTTCATCCAGATATGGGCGAGCGAGATGGTGACGCCGACGATCAGCGCGGCGAGCGAAAGCCCGCGCCGGTCGAACAGCGAGGGGCTGCGCGTCTGCTGGATGGTGTCGGCGCGCATGGATTTACCGGCCGGTCAGGAAGAAAGCGCGGCGGGCACGGTCGCGCCCGCCGCAAGCGCCATTACTGCGCCATCAGATTGTCGGGGATTTCCAGACCCTGTTCCTGATAGTAGCGGGCCGCGCCGGGATGCAGCGGCACCGGCAGGCCGGCAATCGCCCGCTCCAGCGCCATCGCCTTGGTCGCCGGGTGGATCGCCTGCAGGAAGGGCAGGTTCTCATACATGGTCTTGGTGATCTGGTAGACATCCTCCTCGGGGATGTCGGCATGGGTCGCCAGGAAGTTGGGCTGCGCGATGGTCGTCACGTCCTCATCGACGCCCGGATAGGTGCCGGCGGGGATGACATATTCGGTCCACAGGCCGCGGCCGCCATCGGCCATTTCGATTTCCTCGGGCGTGAAAGACAGGAGCGTCACCCGGTCGCCGGCGGCCGAAAAGAGCTGCGTGACCGCACCGACGGGCACGCCGGCGGGCGTCGACATGCCGACGGCCTGTCCGTTCTGGACGGCTTCGGCGCTGGGGCCGTAGCCGCCGAAAACCAGTTCATACTCATTGTCCATGTCGACGCCGAAGCCCGACAGGATGGTGCGGTTGGAGCCGATCGTGCCGGAATTCTGCCGGCCCATCGCCATCGCCTCGCCCTTGAGCGCCAGAACGTCGGATACGGTTCCGCTTTCGACGCGGTCCGAGGCGATGATGAAGTGCTCGACATTCTGCCACAGCATGGAGACCGAGCGCAGATGCTCCTGCGGACCGTCCGCTTCGACCGGGCCGGTGCCGGTCGCCGCGTAATAGCCGAACAGGCCCTGAAGGATCGCAAACTGCGCCTCGCCCTCGCGGATAAGCCGGACATTCTCGCCCGAGCCGGCCGAGGAGATGGCGCTCATGCCGATCTTTTCCTTGGGCTCGAGCCGCACCTTGGTGAGCGTCGAGATGGCGACGCCGACCGGATAATAGGTGCCGCCGGTCGATGCGGTCGCCAGGATGTAATTGCGCGCTTCCTGCGCAAACACGCCGCTCGCCGAGCCGAGCGCGAGCCCCGCGGCGAGCGTGGCCGAAACGAACGTTCTGCGTGAAATGAATGTCATGCCTACCTCCCAATTGACACAGCGCGCGCAGCGCGCACCGACCACTATATGGCCCGGTCGCCGTGCAAGTCACGGATTTTCGGTTCGTGCGGGCGGCGGCCCGGCAGGCGCCGATGGATGCCCGCGCGGCAATTTGGCCGCACCGGGCCATGCCGATTTCGCTCCGGTTTTCGTTGAAAGGGCAGGGGCGCGTTCCTATAACCCCTCTACGGAGTGCGTTCGGCCTTTCGGCTCAACGCCTTGTTTTTTCGTATCGAGAGGTTTTGGATGCCCTGGAGCAATCAGAATGGCGGCGGCGGCCCCTGGGGCGGCGGCGGCGACAAGAATGGCGGCCCCTGGGGCGGTGGCGGCGGCAATGGCGGCGGCCCGTGGGGGCAGGGGCCGCGCGGCCCCAACCGTCCGGGCGGCGGCGGCCAGCCGCCGGATCTCGAGGACATCATCCGTCAGGGCCAGGACCGGCTCAAACGCGCCCTTCCGGGCGGCGGTGGCGGCGGCGGCCGCGCCCTGATCGGCTTGCTCGTCGTCGGTGCGCTGGTGCTCTACGGGCTGCAGGCCTTCTACCAGGTCGATACCGACGAGCGCGCGGTCGAACTTCTGTTCGGCAAGCCCAAGGCCGAACTGTCGGCGCCGGGTCTTCACTTCCATTTCTGGCCGGTCGAGACGGTCGAAAAGGTTCAGATCGTCGAAAAGCAGATCCAGGTCGGCTCGGGCACGGGGCGGGGCGGTTCCAACGGGCTGATGCTGTCGGGCGACCAGAACATTGTCGATGTGCAGTTCTCGGTCCTTTATTCGGTGATCGACCCGCGCTCTTACCTGTTCAACGTGGCCGGTCCCGACGATGCGGTTCGCCAGGTGGCCGAAAGCGCCATGCGCGAGATCGTCGGCCGCCGTCCTGCACAGGACGTTTTCCGCGACAACCGTGCGGCGATCGCCGACGAGGTGCGCACCTCCATGCAGGCGACGCTGGACAGCTATGGCGCCGGCATCCAGATCAACACGGTCTCCATCGAGGACGCCGCGCCGCCGCGCGAAGTGGCCGACGCGTTCGAGGAAGTCCAGCGTGCCGAGCAGGACGAGGACCGCTTCCGCGAGGAAGCCAACCAGTATTCGAACCAGCAGCTCGGTCAGGCCCGGGGTGAAGCGGCGCAGATCCGCGAAGACGCGGCGGCCTACGCGACCCAGGTCGTGCAGGAAGCCGAGGGTGAGGCGCAGCGCTTCATCTCGATCTACGACCAGTATCGCCTGGCGCCGGACGTGACGCGCAAGCGCCTGTTCCTCGAGACGATGGAAGGCGTGCTTGGCAATTCCAACAAGGTGATCCTCGACGAGGAAGGCGGAGGCTCGGGCGTCGTGCCCTATCTGCCGCTGCCCGAGATCCAGAACCGCCGGCAGACCACCGCGCAGGATGGAGTGAACCAGTAATGTTTTCAGGCAACCGTATCCCGATCATCGCCTTTGTTCTCGGCCTGATCCTCGTTCTGGTTTATGCGTCGATCTTCGTCGTCAATGAGCGCGAACAGGCGATCGTGCTGCGCTTCGGCGAAATCCAGGACGTCAAGACCGAGCCGGGCCTCTACTTCAAGGCGCCGTTCGCCTTTGCCGGCTTCGACACGGTGCAGATTATCGAGGACCGCCTGCTGCGGCTCGATCTGGTTGATTCGCCGCCCGTGCAGGTGTCCGGTGGCCGCTTCTATGAAGTCGACGCCTTCCTGACGTTCCAGATCACCGATGCGCGGCGCTTCCGCGAGCAGGTCTCCGGTGATCTCAATTCGGCGGCGGCCCGTCTGCGCACCCGTTTCGATGCGGCTCTGCGCCGGGTCTACGGTCTGCGCGGCTTCGAGGCGGCGCTGTCCGAGGAGCGGACCGAGATGATGCGCGAGGTGCGCGACCTGCTGCGTCCGGACGCCCAGCAACTCGGCCTGACGATCGACGATGTGCGCATCGTGCGCACCGACCTGACCGCAGAGGTCTCGCAGCAGACCTTCGACCGGATGAGCGCCGAGCGCCTTGCCGAAGCCGAGCGGCTTCGTGCGCGCGGCCGTGAGAACGCCCAGCGCATCCGCGCCGTGGCCGACCGCCAGGTCGTGGAGATCCTGTCCGAGGCGCGGCGCGAATCGGAGATCCTGCGCGGTGAGGGCGACGCGGAACGCAACCGCATATTCGCCGAGGCGTTCACGCGCGATCCGGACTTCTTCGAGTTCTACCGGTCGATGATCGCTTATGAGCGGGCCATGCAGGATGGCGGCACGACGATGGTGCTTTCGCCCGATTCGGAGTTCTTCCAGTTCTTCCAGGATGCCGAAGGCCGGCCGCCGGCGCCGAGGCGGGCACCGTAAGCGGCACGACGGCCCGACATGGCCGACCTTGTCACCGCGCTCGGGCTGGTTCTCGTGATCGAGGGCATCGTCTATGGCGCCTTTCCCGACCTGGGGCGGCGGATCGGCGAGTTCCTGCGCACCGCGCCGGCGGACCAGCTGCGCATCGCCGGGCTCGTCTCGGCGGCGATCGGGGTGGGAATCGTCTGGCTGGCGCGGACCTTTCTGTGAGGGTCCGCGTCACGAAGACGTGACATGGGCGGCGCCGACCCGCGCCGCGCTTGCATCACAACCAGGCGGCCTTATTTTCGACCGCATGTCCGGATGATGTCCGGTCGGCATTGTTCCGCCCGCAAGGGCACAGCCTTTGGAGGAAAGCGCCAATGGGTTCTGGCTCGACCGCGCCGCGCGCGAAAATGGTTCTGGCAACGCTCGGCATCGCCGCGCTGACGGCGGTGCAGCCGGTACCCGTGCCGCTTGGTCAGGGCGGCATTGCGCATGCCCAGGAAGGGCCCCAATCGCTGGCGGACCTGTCCGACCGGCTGATCGATTCGGTCGTCAACATCTCGACCTCGCAGCGCGTCAGCGGCGGTGAACGCAACGTGCCGCGGCCGCGCCTGCCGGAAGGATCGCCATTCCAGGAATTCTTCGACGAGTTCTTCGACAGCCTGCCTGACGGCGAGGGCCCGGGACGCGGCGAGCGCAGCGTGCAGTCGCTGGGATCGGGTTTCGTCATCGATGCCGAGGAAGGCATCATCGTCACCAACAACCATGTGATCGCGGACGCCGACGAGGTGGTCGCCAATTTCAACGATGGCAGTTCGATCACGGCCGAAATCATCGGCACGGACCCCAAGACGGATCTCGCGGTCCTGAAGATCGATCCGTCGGAAAACCCCGACATGCAGGCGGTGCCGCTCGGCGATTCCGAGGCGATGCGGGTCGGCGACTGGGTGCTGGCGATCGGCAACCCGTTCGGCCTTGGGGGTTCGGTGTCGGTGGGCATCGTCTCGGCTTTCGGACGCGACATCAATTCGGGCCCCTACGACAATTTCATCCAGACGGACGCCGCCATCAACCGCGGCAATTCCGGCGGTCCGCTGTTCAACATGAATGGCGAGGTGATCGGCATCAACACGGCGATCATCTCACCGTCCGGCGGTTCGATCGGCATCGGCTTTGCCATTCCGACCGATCTGGCCATCGGCGTGATCGAGCAGTTGCGCGAGTTCGGCGAGACCCGGCGCGGCTGGCTCGGCGTGCGCATCCAGCAGGTCACCGACGATATCGCAGAAAGCCTGGGAATGGACCAGACGATGGGCGCGCTGGTTGCCGGCGTGATCGAAGGAGGGCCCGTCGATGATGGCTCGATCGAGCCCGGCGATGTGATCATCACCTTCGATGGCAAGCCCGTCGAGACGATGCGCGAACTGCCGCGGATCGTCGCCGAATCGCCGGTCGGCAAGGAAGTCGATGTCGTCGTGCTGCGCGATGGCGAGGAGCAGACCGTCCAGGTCACGCTGGGCAGGCTCGAGGATGGCGAGCAGCTTGCGCTGACCGCCGAACCGGCCGGCGAGGATGGCGGCGAAGCCGTGGAGACGGTCGAACTGTTCGGCATGACGCTCGCTGAACTCGGCGATGCGCAGCGCGAGCAATTCGGCATTTCCGACGAGGTGTCCGGCGGTGTCGTCGTCACGGCGGTCGAAGAGGGTTCGGCCGCCGCAAACCGGGGAGTCGCGGCCGGCGACGTGATCGTCGAGATCGCGCAGGAAAGCGTTTCGACGCCCGCCGATGTCGAAGAGGCGATCACCGCGCTGCAGGAGAGCGATCGACGCAATGCGCTGCTGATGCTTGCGGGCACCGACGGCGCGCTGCGCTTCGTGACCATCCGGATCGACTGAGGATCTGCTCCGCCACGCCCTCATCCTGAGGTGGGCGCCAACATCCCTCGCTCTTCGAGGCTCGCCATGCTCGCACCTCAGGATGAGGGATGTTGGCAAGCCTCGAAGGGCGAGGCGTGGTGGCGCCGCAGCTTCAGCGCACGATCTCGTCTTCGCGGTAGCCTTGGATGAACAGCAGCGCGGTCAGGTCGCCATGGTCGATGCGCATGCCGGCCTTTTCGGCAACCGCCGGCTTGGCGTGCAGGGCAACACCGGCGCCGGCCATTTCGAGCATCGCCAGATCATTGGCGCCGTCGCCCACCGCGATCGCCCGGCCGGTACCGACGCCCAGCCGGGCGGCGATTTCGGTCAGCGCATCGGCCTTGGCCTTTTTGCCCAGGATCGGTTCGGCCACCTTGCCCGTCAGCTTGCCGTCCTCGTGGATCAGGCGGTTGGCGCGGTGCTCGTGAAAGCCGACCATATCGGCGATCCGTGCGGTGAAATGGGTGAAGCCGCCTGAAACCAGCGCGCAATGGGCGCCGTTGGCGGCCATGGTGCGGACCAGTTCGCGCCCGCCCGGGGTCAGTTCGATCCGCTCGGCGATGACTGTGTCGATCACATCAAGAGGCAGACCTTCGAGCAGCGCCACGCGCTCGCGCAGCGCGCCTTCAAATTCGATCTCGCCATTCATGGCGCGGGCGGTGATCGCCGCGACCTTGTCCTTGATGCCGGCCTCGGCGGCCAGTTCGTCGATGCACTCCTGCCGGATCATGGTCGAATCCATGTCGGCGAGCAGGATCGCCCTGCGCCGCGCGTCGGGCCCCTCATCGGTCTGGACGACATGGTCGATCGGAGCGTTCCCGATGACATCGGCAAGCGCTGCCGCATGTCCCTCGGCCCGATCGACGGCGAGATCGGCCGCCAGACTCTCGCCGAGCCATGTCACCGCGTGTGCGCCGACGGCTGTCGCCGCGCTTTCGGCCAGCGCGGGATCGAGCGCGCGCGTTGCAGGATTGGCAATCAGCGTGATGATATGGGACATGAGCGCAGATGCGGCCCGGTAGAGCCACGGACAGATGGAACGAACGATCACGCTGATAGCCGGCCCCACCGCAAGCGGCAAGTCGGCGCTGGCGCTCGACCTTGCGGCGCGGCACGGCGGTCACATCGTCAACGCCGATTCCATGCAGGTCTATGACGGATTGCGCATCCTCACCGCGCGTCCGGCGGCGCGCGAGATGGCGACGGTGCCGCACCATCTTTACGGTCATGTCGCGCCGGCGGTTGCCTATTCGACCGGCGCATGGGCGCGTGACGTGCGGGCCTTGCTTAAACGGTTGCCGGCGGACGCGCCGCTGATCTTCGTCGGAGGAACGGGGCTCTACTTCCGCGCGCTGACAGAGGGCCTGTCGCCTATGCCGGACGTGCCGGACGCCGTCCGCTCCGACTTGCGCGCCAGGCTTGCGGCCGAAGGCGCGCCGGCCTTGCACGCGGAGCTGGCGGCGTGCGATCCGGCGGGCGCATCCATGCTCGAACCGGGCGACGGCCAGCGCATCGTGCGGGCGCTGGAGGTCTTGAAAGCCTCGGGCCTGCCGCTGGCGGACTGGCAGGCGCGGGCCGCCGAGCCGGTTCTTTCCCCCGGCGCGATCACGCAAAGATGGCTCGTGATGCCCGACAGGGCGGAGCTCCATGCGCGGATCGAGGCGCGTTTCGATGCGATGATCGCCGCCGGCGCTCTGGACGAGGTGCGTCGGCTGCGCGCGCTCGGCCTGCCGCCTGACATGCCGGCGATGAAGGCAATCGGTGTGCGCGAACTGGGCGCGGTCCTGGACGGTTCGATGAAAGAGGACGCGGCAATCGTCCGCGCCAAGACCGCCACCCGTCAATATGCCAAGCGCCAGATGACCTGGTTCCGAAATCAGTTGGGCGATGAGTGGCAGAGGGTCGATGCCGGCGAAGCCGTCGCGCCGGCGACGATGCCCTGAAGCGGTTCACTCGGCGCCGTCAGTCCTTGTCCCTTGTGCGGAACCGGCTGATCAGGTCGCGCGACGAGCCGGACTTCTCGGGCCGCTTCGGAGAGGATGGCGGGTCGGAGCGGCGGTGTGCGGGCTTGTCGCGATCGCGGCGCAACGGTCCTTCATAGGTAAAAAGGCCGGCATGGGCGTCGCCGGCACCGATCACCGGTTCGGCGGGCACAGGTCCGGCGGGCATGGGTTCGCGCGTTTCGGCCGCTGAATGGCGAGCGCTGACGGAGGGCCGTTGCTCGCCCACCGCCGCCGTTTCGGCATAGACGGCAAGCCCGTCGTCTGTTTCGTCGTCGGTCAGCGCGTCGCCTGGGTCGCGGATGGTCTGGAGCAGGGCCGCCATGTCGACGGTGCTCCCGTCATCGGTTTCTGTCTCTGTCTGGCTGCCCAACTCGTTGCCCGGCAGGCAGTCGTCGGCAACGGCCTCGACCATCAGCCGCATCGGCGTGCTGACGCCCTGGCCGAACGCGATCGCCTCGCGGTTGGCCAGCGATGGCAGGAAATTGATGTAGGAGCGCGAGGCTCCGGTGATCGCCTTGCGCATGATCTGCTGGTCGGCATCGTTGCCCAGCCGCATGGCGAACATTGTGTTGCACTGCGACAGGATTGTCGGATCCAGTTCACTGGGCCGCTGCGTGATGATGCCCAGGCTGACGCCATATTTGCGGCCTTCCTTGGCGATGCGCGCGATGGCGGCGCGGGTAGGGCCGAAGCCGGCGCCGACGTCGGCGGGAATGTAGCGGTGCGCTTCCTCGCACAGGACGACTGTCTTGATGCGCGCCTTGCTCCAGACGGACATCTCGAATGCCAGCCGGCACAGCACGCTGACCACGGCGTTGACCACTTCGGAGGGGATGCCGTTGAGCTGGAAGATGGTGACCGGCTTTCCATCCGCCGGCACGCGATAGATGTGCGACAGAACCTCGGCGAGATTGTCGACGATGGTCTTATGGGCGAACATGAAGCGATAGCGCGGATCGTGGACCGCAGCATTGATCCGCGCGGCCAGCGACTTGAGCGCGCTGCGGGCCTCTCGACCGTCGAGCTTGCCCATGCGGTGGTCGATCAGCGCCAGAAGATCGGACACGCGGTAGGGAATCGGCGTGTCTGCGGTGATGTTGCCGTGAGCGCCGGGTTTGCGTGCGCCGCGGCCCGTGCCGCCGGCCTTGAATTTCTGTTTGGCCTCGGGAATGAGGTCGCGCAGAATGTCGACCTCCTCGGGCTCGGCCGGCCGGCCGCGGAACAGCACTTCGACGAATTCTTCGAGCCGGAAGAGCCAGAACGGCAGGTCGAGATTGGTGTCGTCGATCTTCACCGAAATGTCGGGAAACGCGCTGGCGAACTCATTGTGCGGGTCGAGGACCAGTATGCCGACATCCGAACGGGTGGCGACGAGCTTGCGCACGAGCAGCGAGACGGTCGTCGACTTGCCGACGCCGGTCGTGCCAACGACGGCGAAATGGCGGGAGATCATCGAATTGATCGACACCATCGCGTCAATGTCGCGGCTTTGCGACAACGCGCCGACAGAGACAGCCGACGGATCGGTGTTGGCAAAGATCGCCTGCAGGTCGGCGTTGCGGATGCGGTGGGCTGCGGCGCCCAGATGCGGATAGCTCGACAGACCTCCGTTGAAGACCGGCCGGCCATCGGCATCGTCGCCGATCTCGCCAACCAGTTCGACATGAAGGCGCACCTTGTTGGGCGTCTTGGACTGCCAGAACTGCTCGACGCTCTCGATCTGGTAAAGCATGCCGACCGTGCGCCTGGAGTCGGCGCGGATGGTGATCAGCGTGCCGACCGACCAGTAGTCCTCCGAAACCGCACCGCCCGGCTCGACATCCGCGCTGATGACGGCACGGTTGCCGTCGCACTCGATGACATGGCCTTCGGTGCGGTTGCGCCGCGGCAGCGGCGCGCGCTCCTTGGCCAGTTGGGCCTCGCCCGGATCGGGTTGTTCTTTTCGGTACATGGAGCCGGACCTGTTACCGCACGAGGCTATGGCATCGTGGTTAAGGAAACGCTACCGCAGCGGACGGCTTGACCGGCTCCGATACCGGGACTATGACACCGCAATGATGATGACGACGATGCTTATCGTAGTAGGACCGCGCATGGGCAAGGTGGCGTAGCCACCGGGCACGATCCACCCATGCGCGATGACAGGCTCCCCTTCGAGGAGCCTTTTTTATTGCCTTTCAGCAAGCAAACGACGAAAATTTGTGCACAGGCCAGAGAGCCGGACGGGATGAAGACAATGGATGCCAAGGCGGACACGAAAGCGGGCCAGGAAATGACGGGCGCCGAGATGGTGCTGGAAGCGCTGAAGGACAATGGCGTCCGGCACATATTCGGCTATCCGGGCGGCGCGGTGCTGCCGATCTATGACGAACTGTTCCAGCAGGACGCGATCGAGCACATTCTGGTGCGGCACGAGCAGGGCGCCGGCCATGCGGCCGAAGGCTATGCGCGGTCGACCGGCAAGGTCGGCGTCGTGCTGGCAACGTCGGGGCCGGGTGCGACCAACTGCGTCACCGCGCTGCAGGACGCGTTGATGGATTCGATCCCGCTGGTGTGCATCACCGGCCAGGTGCCGACGACGCTGATCGGTTCGGACGCGTTTCAGGAGTGCGACACGGTCGGCATCACGCGGCCCTGCACCAAGTACAACTGGCTGGTCAAATCGGTCGCCGACCTGCCGCGCATCCTGCACGAGGCATTCCATGTCGCCCAGACGGGCCGTCCGGGTCCGGTCGTCGTCGACATACCCAAGGATGTCCAGTTCGCCTCGGGCATCTATGAGGGGCCGCACGTTGCCCAGGAGCGTGTCAGCTACCGGCCCGTCATGGACCCGGACGCCGATGCGATCCGCCGCGCCGTCGCGCTGATGGCGTCAGCCAGGAAGCCGATCATCTATTCGGGCGGCGGCGTGATCAATTCCGGCGATCGCGGCAGCGAGCTGTTGCGCGAACTGGTGGCCGAGACCGGCTTTCCGATCACCTCAACGCTGATGGGCCTGGGCGCCTATCCGGCCTCGGGCGAAAACTGGATCGGCATGCTGGGCATGCACGGCACCTATGAAGCGAACATGGCGATGCATGATTGCGACGTGATGATCAATATCGGTGCGCGCTTCGACGACCGCATCACCGGCCGGATCGACGCGTTCTCGCCGAACTCGCGCAAGATCCACATCGATATCGATCCCTCGTCGATCAACAAGGTCGTCCACACCGAAGTCGGCATCGTAGCCGATGTGGCCCATGCGCTCGAGGCGCTGCTGGACGCGTGGCGATCGGCCGGCCACAGGCCCGACAGGAAAAAGCATGCGCTCTGGTGGGAGCAGATCGGCAAGTGGAAGGCACGCGACTCGCTGGCCTATTCGCCATCGGGCGACGTGATCATGCCGCAATATGCGATCCAGCGGCTCTACGAGGCGTCCAGGGCGAGCGGCAAGGACACGTTCATCACCACGGAAGTGGGCCAGCACCAGATGTGGGCGGCGCAATATTTCGGTTTCGACAAGCCCAATCGCTGGATGACATCGGGCGGGCTGGGCACGATGGGCTACGGCCTGCCGGCGGCGCTGGGCGTGCAGATCGCCCATCCCGACGCGCTGGTCATCGACATTGCCGGCGACGCCTCGATCCAGATGAACATCCAGGAAATGTCGACGGCGATCCAGTACGGCACGCCGATCAAGATCTTCATCCTCAACAACCAGTATATGGGCATGGTGCGCCAGTGGCAGCAATTGCTGCACGGCAATCGCCGCTCGCACTCCTACACCGAGGCGATGCCCGATTTCGTCAAGCTGGCGGAGGCCTATGGGGCCCATGGCATCTATTGCGACAAGCCCGGCAAGCTCGACGATGCGCTGGCCGAAATGATCGAGATCGACGGGCCGGTCATCTTCGACTGCCGGGTGGCGGCGCTGGCCAACTGTTTCCCGATGATCCCGTCGGGCAAGGCACACAATGAGATGCTTCTGCCGGACGAAGCGACCGACGAGGCGGTCGCCAATGCGATCGGCGCCGAAGGCAAGGCGCTTGTGTGATCCCCTGCGCGGCGCCGGCAGATGAACCGATCCGCTCCCGGCGTTGCCGACTACGGTCTGCTCGTCACGCTTTCGCTGATCTGGGGCAGCGCGTTCCTTTTGTCGAAGATCGCGGTGGCCGACTTCGCACCGCTGACGATCACGCTCGTCCGGCAAGTGCTTGCCGTACTGCTTCTGGGCGGCATCGTTCTGGCGCTGCGCCGGCCATTGTTCCGGCCGACGCGGCGCGACCAGCTGTTCATGATCGTCTGCGCGGCGACCGGCACGGTGATCCCGTTCACCGCCATCAATTGGGGCGTTGCGGTGATCGACAGCGGGCTGGCGGCGATCCTGATGGGCTTCATGCCGCTGGTCGTGCTGGTGCTGGCGCATTTCCTGACGCGCGACGAGAAGCTGACGGTGCCGAAGGTGGCCGGCGTCGTGCTCGGCCTGATCGGCCTTGCCATCCTGTTCTGGCCGGCGCTGGTCGAAGGGTTCGGCAGGGATGTGTGGCGCCAGCTCGCCGTGCTCGGCGCGGCGACGGCCTATGGCGTCAACGCGCTGTCGGTCAAGCAGCTCGTGCGTCATCCGCCCATGGTGCTGATGACCTATATCACGCTGTGGACGCTGGTGATCCTCGTTCCGCTCACGTTCCTGTTCGAGCAGCCCTTCGCCGCGACGCCGACGCAGTCGTCGGTGCTGGCGCTTGTCGCACTGGGCGTTTTCCCCTCCGCTGTCGGCGCGCTGTTCATGTTCGCCATCATCGAGCGGCAGGGCGCTTCGTTTTTCGGCCAGATCAACCTTCTTGTGCCGTTGGCCGGGGTTCTGGTCGGCGTCATGTTCGCCGGCGAGCGGCCGGGCCTGAACGCGCTGGCGGCGCTCGTCATCATCGTGTCCGGCGTGGTGGTCGCCCGCCTCAAGCCGGCTGCCCGTTCCTCACCCGTCAATGAAAGTCCCAGACCATGAACGAACCGCAATCCGAACCGGCCTCGGCCTATTTCATCACCAAGGACACGTCGGCGCCCGAAAGCCACACATTGTCGATCCTGGTCGACAATGAACCGGGTGTGCTGGCGCGGGTGATCGGCCTTTTCTCCGGCCGCGGCTACAACATCGAAAGCCTGACGGTTTCCGAGACCGAGCACGAAAAGCACCTGTCGCGGATCACCATCGTCACCAGCGGCACGCCGCAGGTGATGGAGCAGATCCATACCCAGCTCGAACGGATCGTGCCGGTGCACAAGGTGACGGACCTGACCGTCATCGCCCATCATGAAGGCTACGAGAAGCCGCTGGAGCGGGAACTGGCGCTGATCAAGGTGCGCGGTGCGGGGGAAAACCGGCTCGAGGCGCTGCGGCTGGCCGATGCGTTCAAGGCCAATGTGATCGACGCCAATGTCGATCATTTCGTCTTTGAGCTGACCGGCCGGACCAACAAGGTCGAGCAGTTCATCGCCATCATGGCGCCGCTCGGCCTGGTCGAGGTCTGCCGCACCGGTGTTGCCGCCATGCGACGTGGCCGCGAGGTGATGTGAGCGTGCACGGCCGGCGTCGCAGACCGAAAAGGGGAGACGGTCGTTGGCCGACCGCCTGATCAACCCCCACCGCGGCGCTGGTCTGCCAGACCTTGTTTCGCCCTTGCCCGCCCATGATGGGCGGGCGGTCGCCGACCTTCTGGACCTGTGCCCGGCCCACGCGCCGACGCCGCTCGCGGATGCGCCGGGGCTGGCCGAAAAGGCCGGCGTCGGCCAGTTGATGCTCAAGGACGAGCGGTCGAGAATGGGGCTTGGCTCTTTCAAGGCCCTGGGCGCGGCATATGCGATTGCGCGCCAGGCAGCCGAGGCATGTAAGGGCGACAATTGGTCGGACGCGCTCGCCGGGCGCACCTTCGTGACGGCCAGTGCGGGCAATCACGGCCTGTCGGTTGCCGCAGGCGCGCGGATTTTCGGCGCCGACGCCGTGGTCTACCTGGCCGAAACCGTGCCCGAGACGTTCGCCGAGCGGCTGCGGGCCAAGGGTGCGCAGGTTCGGCGTGCAGGCGCCACCTATGAGGAGAGCATGGCTGCCGCCGAAGCCGCCGCCGCCACCGACGCAACGCTGCTGTCCGACAGTTCCTGGCCCGGCTACACCGACATGCCGTATCGCGTGATGGAGGGCTATCTGCAGATGGCGAGCGAGGCCGCCGGGCAGATCGGCGACCCGCCCGGCGTCATCTTGTTGCAGGCCGGGGTTGGCGGCATGGCGGCGGCGGTCGCGGCCCATGCAAGGTCGGTCTGGGGCGATGGTCCGCGGATCGTCGTCGTCGAACCGGAAGCCGCGCCTGCGCTGATCGACAGCATCCGCGCCGGCAGGGTAATCGATACGGACGGGCCGGTGTCCTCGATGGGCCGGCTCGACTGCAAGACGCCCTCGATGATCGCGCTGGCCGGCCTGGCGCGCGACGCCGACCTGTTCGTCACGATCACCGAGGCGGAGGCCGCGGCGGGTGTCGCGGCGCTCGGGCGTGCAGGGTTTGCCACGACGCCGTCCGGTGCCGCGGGCGTGGCAGCCTTGTTGACGGGCGCGGTCGGCGTTGACCTTGCGACACGCGTTCTCGCCTTTCTCAGCGAAGGCCCCGAAGATGGTTGAGCGTTCGCTGGTCTTTCCGGCGGCGGAGTTCCGGCGGCGTGTGGCGGGGCTGCAGGCGCAGATGGATGACGCGGAACTGAACGCGCTGCTCCTGACGACACCGGCCGACATCTTCTATGTCACCGGGTTCCTGACGCGGTTCTGGGAAAGCCCGGCAAGGCCGTGGTTCGTGATCGTACCGGCGTCCGGCGATCCCGTTGCGGTGATCCCGGCCATCGGTGCCGCGCTGATGGGGCGGAGCTGGGTCCGCGATATCCGGTCGTGGGATGCGCCCGATCCGGACGACGACGGCGTAAGCCTGCTCGCCGAGGCGCTTTGCGAGATGGTGCCCGAAGGTGGGCGGATCGGCGTCCCGATGGGCGAGGAAACCCATTTGCGGATGCCGCTTGCCACCTATGACGCCGTCTCGGGCCGCATCGGGCCGCGACGCTTTGTCGATGCGACCGAGCCCGTGCGGCGGGTGCGCGAGATCAAGTCCGAGCCGGAGATCGAGCGCATCCGCGCAGTCTGTGCCGTCGCGGACGCGGCGTTTGCCCGCGTGCCCGAGATTGCGCATGGTGCCGGAACGCTTGCCGGCCTGTTCCGGTCGTTCCAGGCCGCGCTGCTCGCGGCCGGCGCCGACTGGGTCAGCTATCTCGCCGGCGGCGCTGGAAGGGACGGCTATGGCGATGTCATCTCGCCCGCCGAGGAGCGGCCCTTGCAACGCGGCGAGGTGCTGATGCTCGACACGGGCGCGGTCAAGGACGGCTATTTCTGCGACTTCGACCGCAACTATGCGGTCGGCCGGCCCACCGACGCGGTCCTTCGGGCGCATGCGGCCCTGTTCGCCGCAACCGATACGGCGCTCGACGCGGTTCGCCCGGGCATGTCCGCCCGAGCCGTCCACGGGCTTTTGAGCGCCTCGCTGCGCGCGCACGGAGCAACGCCCGCACCGGGCCGGTTCGGTCACGGTCTGGGCATTTCGCTGACGGAGTGGCCATCGATTTCGCCAAAGGACGAGACGATCCTGCGCGAAGGCATGGTGCTGACACTGGAGCCCGGCGCCGAGGTCGTTCCCGGCCGGTTCATGGTGCATGAGGAAAACATCGTGCTGCGGGCCGGCGGGCCGGAACTTCTGTCAAAGCGCGCGCCCGCCGAGTTGCCGGAACTCGTGCCGTGACGGGCGCGTCCTACCGGCTGTCGGGGCCAACCGGAACACGCGCCACGTTCGGGCTGATCGCGCTTCGCGTGGACGAGACGGTCGAACACGATTTCCGGCGGCTGTGCGCGGCGCCCGACATCGCGCTGCACGTCACGCGGATCGCTTCCGGCGACGATCTGACGCCCGAGACGATCGCGACGATGGAGGCTGCCCTGCCGCAGTCCGCAAGCCTGTTGCCGCCAGCCGCGGCCTTTGACAGCGTCGGCTATGCCTGCACGTCGGGCGCAACACTGATCGGCGCCGATCGGGTCGCCCAACTCGTCCGTGGCGCGACCCGGACCAGGGCGGTGGCCGACCCGCTGACGGCCACGATCGCAGCGCTGCAGGCGCTTGGCGTCCGCCGGATCGGGCTGGTCTCGCCCTATATCGACAGCGTTGCCGGGCCCATCCGCGAAGCGCTCGTGGCGGCGGGGCTGGACGTGCCGGCCATCTTGTCGTTTGGCGAACAGGTCGAAGCGCGGGTGGCGCGGATCGATCCGGAATCGATCCGGCAGGCCGCGCTGGCCGTCGGCGGCAGGGCGGACGTCGACGCCGTTTTCGTCTCGTGCACGAACCTGCGCACGCTCGACATCGTCGACGATGTCGAGGAGCGTCTTGGCCTGCCGGTCGTCACCAGCAATCTCGCCCTTGCCTGGCAGATGTTCGGGCACGCCGGCACGCCGCCGGCCATCGTGCCGGGGAGGCTCTTGCGTTCAGCCGCCCTGTGATGCGGCGCCGGCCGACAGTGAAAGACGAGGGGACGGGCGGGCGCCGTTGTGGCGCCCGCAATTGCCGCGCCCGCTGGCCTATCGCACGCGCAGGTCCCGGCTGAACGTGTGAACGTCGCCGGTGAATCGGATCAGCGGGTTGGCGAACTCGTTCATGTATTCCTTGACGGTGATGCCGTCCTTGATGCCGGTGATGCGGATGGCATCGACGTTCCAGTTGTCGCCGTCAAAGCCGCCCGAGAACCCCTCCACATTCAGGATGAACAGGGTGATGTCGTCCGCCTCGGTGCCATCGGGCGTATCGAAATAAAGGTGCGTCGTCGTGTGGTCCTTGATCCTGCGGTCGCGGGGATTGACCTGCCGGCGAATGCCGCGCTGGCGGCCGTCGGCCCGGTAGGACCAGATCGAGGCAAAGGCGTTGTCGTCATTGCCGCGCAGATCGTCGCCGCCGGTGCGGATTTCGACCGAGACGCCGTCGATCTCCTGCGCCGTCGCCGGTGGGGCGGCCACGGCAAGCGCGGATGCAAGAAGGGGGAAGAGAATGCGGTTCATGGTTCGCTCCAATCCTGGCTGTTGGCCGCGGCGGCGTGTGCCACCGCGCGATTGGGAGCCATCATGAGCGCCATCAGTCGGCGTCGCCGTGCGAATGGTCACAGGGCGGGGGGTGTTGGTTTGGCTGGCACTCCTAGTTTGGAGCCACACACGCTTTGAAGCCAGAGTTCGCTTTTTGGATCACGAATCGGTGCCCGACTTTCGAGAAGAGAGAGTGAGTCGATCCACCGGGCAGGCCGGTCTGACAGTGGCATTGCCATCAAATAGAGTTTCGCGCAGTTTGCTTTTCGAGGAAGACTGAAAACTTGGCAATACAACGGGATGAATCTTGGGACGATGACAAGCAAGGAAGAACTGCCGGAAAATGAGCTTGTCAGCCAGTCTGAGGAGCTGTTTGCTCGTTTCACAGCCATAGCATCCCGCCGACGAACGGCTACTGACGCCTGTACCGCAGAGATCGACGACTATCTTGAGGACGTCCGTCGAGACGGCCAACAGATCACGATTGAATTTCTCGAGGGCTTTTTTGAGAAAAAGTGGGGCAAGAGCGACCGCGTCCGCGAATGGGCTCAGCAAACCCGACAAATGCTGAGCAACTTTGATCGCGCAGCCGCCTTGGTGATGAGTTCTATCGCGACGATGTCTTTGCACCTCAAGCTGGCACAGGAAACCTTGGCCATCGAAGTGATGGCGACACCCGTTCGCGCAATGGGCAAGCCGATCACGGCGAGCAGCAATTCGCCGCTCGCGAGCGCGCGTGAGGAACTGGCAAATATCAGAGCGGCCAGGAAACGCCTCAACGAAAACTACGTCGCTGCTCTCAGTAATGCCACCGAATTGGAGATGCAGGCGGAGCGAAGTCTGTGGCAGGCGACGGAGCTTCTAAAGGGACGTCGCCGGCGCCTATTGGATTTTCGGAAGCAACATCTTTCTTTCTCGTGGCGCGAGCGATTGCAGCGGGCCAAGCGAGAAAGCGCAAAGGCATCCAAAGACGAAGCGACGGAGCTGATGTGGAAGGCGATTGAGGAAGTGAGCGAAGCTATGGCCGAGGAAGCTGCTGACGTCGCACAAGTCAGACGCGCAGCCAGATGGGGCGCCGCAGTGGCAAGGATCGCTGGCAGGAAAGCCCAGAACCGCGAGCGGAACGACACTGATAACCTGATCGACTTGCTGGACCAGCTGGAGCGGGAGAACGAAGAGTTTCGAAAGCTGGAAGAAACCTTCGCGACGACGGCGTCTGCCATAGAAGCCGTTCGCACAAATGCGGAAAACAGCTTTGGTGGGCGCTAGCCTAGCGGGATGGTGTTTTCGCTTGTCGAGTTGAGTTGGCGGGACGGCCAACCGGAATGCGACACCGAAAACGGGACGGTTACGACGTATGATTGGCACGAGGTGGACATCTGCCGGTTGGAGGTAGCGCCTTTTCCGTTTTCCTCCGCTGGCCGAATCCCCTAAATCCGACGCATGCAGTTTTCCCCGCAACAGGACGATGCGCTGGTCGCCGTCGCCGACTGGCTCAAGCGCGACGACAGTCAGTTGTTCCGCCTGTTCGGCTATGCGGGCACGGGCAAGACGACGCTCGCCAAGCACTTCGCCGAAGGCGTCGATGGCACCGTCCAGTTCGCCGCCTTCACCGGCAAGGCCGCGCAGGTGATGCGCGCCAAGGGCGCCTCGAACGCCAAGACCATCCATTCGCTGATCTACCGGCCGCGCGGCGAGGAGGAGGTGACGGACGAGGTCACCGGCAAGACCGGCATAGCGCCGACCTTTGCGCTCAACCGCCAGTCGGACATCGCCAAGGCCAAGCTGGTCATCGTCGACGAATGCTCGATGGTCGGCGAGGAACTGGGGCGCGATCTTTTGAGCTTCGGGACGCCGGTGCTGGTGCTGGGCGATCCTGGCCAGTTGCCGCCGATCTCCGGCGGCGGTTTCTTCACCGACGCCGAGCCCGATTTCCTGTTGACCGAAATCCACCGCCAGGCGGCGGAAAACCCGATCGTGCGGCTCGCCATGGATGTGCGCGAGGGGCGCGAGATCATGCATGGCGACTATGGCACCGCGCAGATCATCGGCAAGGGCGACCTCGACACGGCGATGGTCACCGAGGCGGACCAGGTGCTGGTCGGCATCAACCGGACGCGGCGGCGCTACAATCAGCGCCTGCGGCAACTGGCCGGGTTCGACGCGCGCTATCCGCAGGCCGGCGACAAGCTGGTGTGCCTGCGCAACGATCCGGCCAAGGGGCTCTTGAACGGGTCGCTGTGGAAGGTCATGACCGCCTCGGCGCCGGGCTCCAAGCCCGGCATCAACCTTCTGGTCTCGCCGGACGATGGCGACACGGATCGTGGCGTTGCCAAGATCAAGCTGCTCAAGGCCGCCTTCGACAATCCCGACGAGGACCTGGGCTGGCAGCTCAAGCGGCGGTTCGACGATTTCGACTATGGTTATGCGCTGACCGTGCACAAGGCGCAGGGATCGCAATGGGACAATGTGATGCTGTTCGACGAGAGCTTTGCATTCCGCGACATGCGCGACCGCTGGCTTTACACGGCGATCACCCGCGCCGCCGAGCGGCTGACCATCGTCAAGTGATCAGGCCGGCAAGCGGACGCTTCCACCGCCGTGACCCTCGGGCTTAACCTCTGCACGACACGTGCGTCTGGACGGCCCGGACAAGCGCCGTCAGACTTCCAGAAGCGGGCCCGCGTTCAGCCAGGCCCAGGCCTCGTCTTCCTCGTCGCGCGCGAACGCCTTGATCTCCACCGGCATGAATGCGCCGAGGAACGAAGCCGTGTTGCGCACATGGCCGGGGCCGCCGACGATGGCATAGCGGCCGACATGGGAGAGGCTCTTGGCCTTTGTGCTCCATGTGCCGGTGTCGAACAGGATCGCCGGGTCGAATCCCTCGAACTCATCGATGATCACAATCAGGTCGATCTTGTCGTGCCGCGCATAGGTGTCGTTCAGAAAACCCATCACGGCCTTGGCGTCGGCGGCGCGGACCGTGTCGGTGATCCGGAAGGCAAGCATGTTGCCGCGATCGGTGGGCACGCGGACGATGCCCGGCGTGGTTTCGGCGGGCGCCACATCCATGCCGTTGGCGAAAGCGCGGGCCCGCTGGCGCTCTTCGGGCTTGAAGCAGCGAATGTCGACCCGCCGGAAAACCCTGCCTTCGAGCCGGACGAGCGTTTCGATCCAGTCGTGTCCCGTCAGAACCGCGATGCGCTCATAATGGTCCAGTTCCGAAAGATGGGAAAAGCCGTAGCGCAGGTCCGCGATCAGCGCCTCGGCGGTCATGCCCGCAAAGCCGGTCAGGTCGACAATGACACTGATCTTGCCGTGCGCCTCGCGCGCAGCCTCGAGTTCGGTGATGACGTGTTCGATGTCGGCCTTGTCGAGCTTGCCGGTCACGTCGATCGAGACGATTCCGCCGGGCAGGGTTTCAACTTCGATCATCGGGCGCTCCGAACAGGTGCCATGGACAATGATTGTCCGGAAAAACTCCTATGACTGGCACGGTGCGGCATTGCGCTATATCAAGCCGGAAATTGCTTTCACCGGGGGATGCTGGCCGTGACCACGCGACTTTCCGTCAATCTGAACGCCGTCGCCCTGTTGCGGAACCGGCGCGATCTGCCCTGGCCGTCGGTGACGCATCTGGGCCGGATGGCGCTGGAGGCGGGCGCGTACGGGCTGACCGTCCATCCAAGACCGGACGAGCGGCATGTGCGCTTTTCCGATCTGCCGGAGCTGCGGGCGCTGATCGACGACGCATTTCCGGAGGCCGAGTTCAATGTGGAGGGCTATCCGTCCGAGGATTTCCTGGCGCTGGTGGAAGCCAACCAGCCCGAACAGGTCACGCTGGTGCCTGACGATCCGAACCAGGCAACGTCCGACCATGGCTGGGATTTTTCAGGGCAGGGCAATTTCCTGCGCGACTGCGTGCAGCGTCTGAAAGATGGCGGCATGCGGGTATCGCTGTTCTGCGACCCCGACGCGGGCGAGGCGGGCATTGCGGCGGCAAGGGCGACCGGCACCGACCGGGTCGAACTGTTCACCGGACCTTATGGCGCCTGCCACGACAATGCGGCCGAGGCCGAACGGCAGATCGCGATCCTCGGCGAGACGGCGGACGCGGCGCGCGCGGCAGGGCTCGGCGTCAATGCCGGCCACGATCTGACGGTCGCCAATCTGCCGGCGCTGGTCGCGCGCGTGCCCGATCTGGCCGAAGTCTCCATCGGCCACGGCCTGACGGCCGATGCGCTCGAATTCGGCATGGCGGGCGCGGTGACGCGGTTCCTCGGTGCCCTCACAGAACGGCCGTCCTGAAGCAGGCCGCGCGTTGTCGCAAGAGCCTGGCCGTGCCACCGTTGCTCACGACAGGAACGGCGAGAGGACGGAACAATGGCGCACGCAGTGACGGTCTTTTTCGTCTGCGTCGGCGTGATCGCGGTTGTTGCGGTCGCCGCGCTCTTCGGCTGGCGGCATGCGGATCGGCGGGCCGACGCGGCGGCCTGGCGGGCGCTGCTGGAGATGCGCCCGATCCAGTCCGGATCGTTTTCGCCGGCTATGGTCGCCGGCCTGCCCGAGCCGGCACAGCGGTATTTTCTCTATACGATTGCCGAAGGCACGCCGCTTCGAACGATCACCATCATCGAGATGGAAGGGCAGTTGGGGCGGGGAGACAGGAACCGGTCGCACTTCGATCCGATGCAGGCGCGTCAGGTTCTCGCGCCGCCACATGGATTTGTCTGGCGGGTCCGGGCGGGTGCGATCCGCGGATCGGACGCTGCCACACCCGATACGTCATGGACGCGGTTCTGGCTGTTCGGCCTCGTGCCGGTGGTAAGGATCAGCGGTGATGCCGACCATTTCCGTTCCGCGTTCGGACGAACCGTGGCCGAGGCCGCGTTCTGGACGCCGGCCGCGCTGCTGCCCGGTCCGAACGTGCGTTGGGAGGCGCTTGATGCGGACAGCGCGCGCGCCATCGTGTCTTTTGCCGGCCTCGAACAGAGCGTGGACATAATTGTCGATTCGCAGGGCCAGCCGACCAGCGTCGTCATTGCGCGCTGGAGCGATGTCAATGCCGACAAGGTGTATCAGGTCCAGCCGTTTGGCGGCACGACATCAGACTTTCGCGAGTTCGGCGGCTACCGGCTGCCGACCCGCATCGAGGGCGGCAACTGGTTCGGCACGGACGATTACTTTCCGTTCTTCAAGGCCGATGTGACGTCGATCAGCTTTCCCGACCGGTAGCTCGATCGGTCACTGCCGCGTCTGGCATTGATCGCGCTGCGGTTGAGCAGATGGCCGAACCGTCTTCGGGCTGGCAACATGCCGTCATTGCGGGCCCTTAACGGCCAATGCATCGACCCGGAACCGCTTCGACACCCGGTCGACGGGTGTGCCGTCCTTGAGCGGGACGGCCTTTGCGACCGCATAGTCCTCAAAGCCCATCGTGCCGTAAAAGCCCAGCCCGCTTTCATTGTCGGCCCGGATGGTCGCGTTGATGGCGACCAAGCCAGTCTTGCGGGCAAAGTCGGCGGTTGCGGCGAACAGCGCCCGGCCGACGCCGGGCAGTTTCGGCTCGACCCGGGCGAAGGTGGCGATGTCGCCCCAGTGCGGCGGCAGATCGGGATGGTTCTTGAGCACCTGATAGCCGGCCGGCATTCCGTCGGCAGGATCGATCGCCGTGTGGCAGCAGATCAGGCGCGGATCGTCGAGCAGGAGGGCCGCCAACCGATCCTCGGTGAACGGGTCTTCGTAGGCCGTCGTTCCGCCGATGGCGATGATCGCGTTGATGATCGCCGCCAGCGCGGCGATGTCGGCGGCTTCCGTGGCGCGGACGGGAATCGGAGGGTGCGCGGTCATGGCCGTCTTATGGCACCTGTCGGGTCATGCCGGAAAGAGGCGCCGCCCTGTCTCTTGACACCGTACCGAACGGTACGGTACGGACGGGTGGGAGGCAAGATGGACCATCACCACCTCAATGCGCATCACGATGCCGACATGGAGGGCGCGCCGCTGGACGAGGCGTTCACGCCGCGCCAGGAGGAGGTGCTCGAAGCGGCGCTTGGCCTTCTGGTGGAGGGCGGCGAGCGGGCGATCACCACCGCCGGCCTTGCGCGTGCGGCCAACTGCTCCAAGGAAAGCCTCTACAAATGGTTCGGCGACCGCGACGGGGTGCTGGCGGCGATGATCGCCTATCAGGCGTCCAAGGTGCGCGTTGCCGTCGGCGGTTCCGGCCCGCAGCGTCCCGCCGACACATACCGCGCCGACCTTGAAGGGTTCGGCGTCGATCTTCTGACGGTTCTGTCCGGACCGGCGTCGCTGGCGCTCAACCGGCTCGCCATAGGTCAGGCGAGCCGCGAGGGCTCCCGGCTCGGCGACCTTCTGGTGGCGCGGGGGCGCCGCGCCGTGTCGTCGCGCGCCAAGGTGCTGCTCGAAGCGGGCAGGCGCGCCGGCCATTTGCGGTTCGAGGACACCCTGGACGCGTTCGAGACGCTGTACGGGCTGATCCTGCGTGACATGCATGTGCGCCTGATGCTCGGTGAACATGTTCCCGCCACCAATTCCGACCGGGCCATGGCAACCCACGTCGCCAGGGCCGTCGACCAGTTCTTCCGCCTTTACGGGGCGGATGCGCAATCCTGACCCACACAAATCCAACGGAGACAATCATGCGTGTGTATTACGACCGCGATGCGGATCTGAACCTGATCAAGGGCAAGAAGGTGCTGATCGTCGGCTACGGATCGCAGGGCCGCGCCCATGCGATGAACCTCAAGGATTCGGGCGCCGAGAACGTCCGCATCGCCCTGCGCGAAGGCTCGACGACGGCGCTCAAGGCCGAAGCCGACGGTTTCGCCGTCATGAACGTTGCCGAAGGCGCGGCCTGGGCCGACCTGATGATGATGGCAACGCCGGACGAACTGCAGGCCGACATCTACAAGGACCATATCGCGCCCAACATCCGCGACGGCGCGGCAATCGCCTTCGCGCACGGGCTGAACGTGCATTTCGGCCTGATCGAACCCAAATCGAGCGTCGACGTGCTGATGGTCGCGCCCAAGGGTCCGGGCCACACGGTGCGCGGCGAATACATGAAGGGCGGCGGCGTGCCGTGCCTCATCGCCGTTCATCAGGACGCGTCGGGCAATGCGCACGACATGGCGCTGTCCTATGCATGCGGCGTCGGCGGCGGCCGCTCGGGCGTCATCGAGACCAACTTCAAGGAAGAGTGCGAGACCGATCTGTTCGGCGAGCAGGTCGTGCTGTGCGGCGGTCTGGTCGAACTGATCCGCGCCGGTTTCGAAACGCTGGTCGAGGCCGGCTACGCGCCGGAAATGGCCTATTTCGAGTGCCTGCACGAAGTGAAGCTGATCGTCGACCTGATCTATGAAGGCGGCATCGCCAACATGAACTATTCGATCTCCAACACCGCCGAATGGGGCGAATATGTCTCAGGTCCGCGCATCATCACCGAGGAGACCAAGGCGGAGATGAAGCGGGTGCTGACCGACATTCAGACCGGCAAGTTCACCTCCGAGTGGATGCAGGAGTACCGGTCGGGCGCGGCGCGCTTCAAGGGCATCCGCCGGGTCAATGACGGGCACCAGATTGAGGAAGTGGGCGAAAAGCTGCGCGGCATGATGCCGTGGATCAAGTCGAACGCGCTTGTCGACAAGGAAAAGAACTGACGGCAGGCGAATGGTGAATCGGCAAACGGCGGACAGAGGTTCGCCGTTCGTCGCCCGGATGTGACTCACCCCGCATCGAAGCCCCGGAACCGGTCGATCAGCCGTTGTGTGTCTTCATCGGTCCAGCCCTTAGGGCGCGTGACGGCGACCCAGGCGGGGATATAGTCCTCGGCGATGTATTTGTGGCCGTGGCCGCGTTCGATGTTCAGCGACAAGGCCATGTCGAGCGCAAGCTGGAACAGGGTGACGAACGGGTACCATCTGAGCTCGGGCGAGACGTCGGGCGCTGGTTCTTCGTCCATCCAGACCGGCCGGCGCAGCGCCGACAACGGATCGAAGAAGACGATCGGGTCGCTGCCATACTGCAGAAAGACGATCCGCACCGGACCCCATCGGTGCGCGGCATCGTCCAGCACGTCCGTGTCCTGATTGACGAAGCGGACCACTTCGCCGTCATTGACCTGCGGCAGCCAGTAGGGGCTGTCGGGCGCGCGGGCGCGGGTTATGCGGCCCCACAGCCCGCTGGCAAAGGGCGGGCCGGCCCACAGCGCACCGTCGATCGGCGCTGCCATCAGTGTCAGCAGATCGACCGAGGACTGGGAGACGAGCGCGCCCTGGCTGAGCCCGTGCAGGTAGAGTTCCGGGCGGCGGTCTTCGGGCAGTGAACGCCAGTGCCGGTAGACGCGGTCGAACAGGGTCTGTGCCTGGTCGAGGCCGGCATCGGTCTCGAAGACCAGCGAGATCCAGCTTGTCAGATAGGAATATTGCACCGCAACGGTGGCGATGTCGCCATCGTGCATGATCTCCAGCGGATCGTGCGAGCCCGCATCGAGCCAGCCCGAGCCGACAGGCATGGCGATCACCAGCACCTTGCGCTCGAAGGCGCCGGTGCGCAGCATCTCGGCAAAGGCGATCTCGGTGCGCTCCGCCGGCGTTGGCGCCGAGTTGCGGCCGACATAGACGCGGATGGGCTCCTTGGCAGGCCGGCCGGTGAAGGCGCTGATCGCATCGGCATCCGGACCGGTTGCGGCGAAGTTGCGGCCCCAGCGGCCCATATCGTTCCAGTCGATGAGCGATACGGGCCCTCCCGATGCCAGTTCGGCCTCGGGCCGGGCGATGTCGGGATCGAAAAGGGCCGAGGCCTGGCCATAGGCATCGTCGGCAAACGCCAGAAAACGCTGGATCACGAAGCCGTCGATCAGCGCCCAGGCGACATAGGCGGCGAGCGCCAGACCCAACAGATTGGCGAGCCGAACGGGAATCACCCGCCGCAACTGGCGGCGCAGCGTGTCCATCAGCAACTGGAACGCCCAGCCGGCGATCCACAGCGGCGTGAAGACGATCAGCGCGATCAGCGCGACATAGGCGGGATGGGCCGCATCGACGGGCGCCATGCCGACCCGGGCACGGATCGAATTCTGCCAGTCCACCACCTCCAACAGGAAGTACAGCGCAAGGCCGACGGCGACGACCAGCGCCAGCGCATTGAGCACGCGGCCGAGCCTGTCGCGGGCGAGGGGCAGTTCGACATAGCGCCACAGCAACAGCCCGAACTGACCGAGCCCGTAGCCAAGTGCCATCACCACGCCGCCGAGCACGCCCTGCAGCACATAATCGCGCGGGATCAGCGACGGCGTCAGCGAAAAGGCGAAGAAGACGATGCCGACGGCGAGCGCGAACACCGACAGGGTTGGCCGGCGGCTGGCGGGATGGTCATCTGGTGTCGAACTGGCGTGCATCGGGCCGGTCTTGCTGGCCGGTTGGCCCACTTGTCGGGTTGGCGTGCGCCCTTCATAGTCGGCGGGCCGGCTTGCGCGCAAGGCGCGGCCTGCCGGCTGCGATCTTCCCGCAATGATGGTCCGAAGGCACCAGAGATGACGATCATTTTCGCCATGGCGCGGTTTGCCCTTGCCGGCATCGCCGTGTGGCTGTCGCTTGGCGGCGATGCGCTGGCGCAGGATGTTGCCACACCGTTCGGACTGACGCCGCTGGAATGGCGTTTCACCGAGGCGCTGGCGCTGATCACGCTGGCCTGCCTGTTCGTGCCGCTGTCGCGCCGGCTGGGCCTGGGCACGGTGATCGGCTATCTGCTGTCGGGCATCACGGCGGGCGTCGCGCTGACCCTGTCGTTTACCGAGGACCCGCAGGCGTTGTTGCGCTTTGCCGAGTTCGGGGTTGTGCTGTTCCTGTTCGTCATCGGGCTCGAATTCCGGCCGGCGCGGCTGTGGGCGATGCGCGGCACCATTTTCGGGCGGGGCCTTGTCCAGCTTGCGGCGACCAGCACGGCACTTTTCCTCGTCGTCTACGCCTATGGGCTGGACCTCACCGCGGCGATCATTGTCGGTCTCGGGCTGGGCCTGTCGTCGACGGCGCTGGTGGTCAAGGCGCTCGACGAAGCCGGCGACCGGCAACGCCCTTCGGCCAGACGACGATCGGCGTGCTCCTGTTCGAGGACCTGTCGATCGTGCCGCTCCTTTTGCTGGTTGCGCTGCTGGCGCCCGTCGCCGGCGCCGAGGCGACCGCTGCGTCCAATATCACCGCCGTCCTGACCGGCATCGCCGCCATCGTGCTCCTGATCGGCGTGGCGCGCTACGCGCTCGATCCGATGTTCAACGTGCTGGCGCGGACGCGCGCGCCCGAACTGATGACCGCCGCAGCCCTCGGCGTCGTCATCTTCGCATCTCTCATCATGGCGCTTGCCGGCTTGTCCTATGCGATGGGCGCGTTCATTGCCGGCGTGCTGCTGGCCGAATCCTCCTATCGCCACCAGGTCGAGGCCGACATCGAACCGTTCCGGGGGCTGTTTCTGGGCCTGTTCTTCGTTGCGGTCGGCATGTCGCTGGACCTGTCGGCGGTGGCGCGCAACTGGCTTTTGATCGTTTTGGCGGTGCCGGTGCTGGTTACGGTCAAGGGCGTTGTCGTCTATCTGGTCAACCGGCTGTTCGGCACCGAGCACGACAAGGCGATGCGGCTCGGCTTTGCGCTGGCCCAGCACGGCGAATTCGGCTTCGTCCTGTTTGCGGCGGCGGCGTCCGCACAGGTGATCGACGCGGAACTGGCGGCGGTGATGGTCTCCATCGTCACCATTTCGATGGCGCTGTCCTCGCAGAACGAGCGGCTGCTGGCGTGGCTGCAGCCGCCCGCCAAGACCGCCACCATGGACGAGGATTTCGCCGATGCGGGCGGTACCGCGCTGATCATCGGCTTTGGCCGGTTCGGCCAGATGGTGGCGCAGCCGCTGCTCGTCCGGAACGTGCCGCTGACCTATCTGGACAGCGATGCGGACCGGGTGCGTGAGGCGGGCCGGTTCGGCACGCGCGTCTATTTCGGCGACGGGGCGCGGCGCGATGTGCTGGCCGCCGCCGGCGCCGGTTCTGCGGAACTGATCGCCATATGCACCAACGGGCAGGGCGCGACCGATGCGATCGCCGATCTTGTCATGCGCGAGTTTCCCCAGGCGCGGCTGATCGTGCGGGCCTATGACCGCATTCACGCGATCCAGCTGCTCGACCGCGGCGTCGATGATGTGGTCCGCGAGACGGCTGCGTCGGGGATGGAGATGGGCGCCCGCGCGTTGGCGCTGCTTGGCCACGATGCGGAGGCGCGGGTACAGGCCGTGCGTACGGCGCGCGAGCGCGACCGGGCGCGGCTCGAGCGGCAAAGGCAGGCGGTGGGCGGCGCGCGCGACCGCGAGGCCGCGATCGGCCGCATCCTGCCGCAGCCGGTGCGCCGCGCAGACGAGAACGGTTCGACGGATCGCGCGCCGCCGGATTGAGAAGAGCGACAACGGCAAAAAGCCGCCGGCAGGGTGCCGGCGGCTCGGAAATGCGTTTGCGCCTCGTGTCTTATTCGGCGGGGACAGCGGCGGCTGGTGCGGCCCGGTCGGTGGTGATCAGCTTGCCCGACAGGCGGAAGAAGGTCCGGATCGTCAGCACCTGCAGCGCAACCAGCGGCGCGTAGGCAATGAAGTAGCCGATCGAGAACTTGTCCATCACGCCCAGACCGACAAGGCCGGGATTGATCACAAAGTTTGCGAAGACGAACAGCGCGACGCCGGGGCAGATCAGCGCGAACGAGCCGGGCGACTTGGCAGGGCCCGAGACGTAGGTCTCGAAATAGCGCGTGCGCTTCATCACCGCGTAGCCCAGAACACCGAACAGGATCTGGATGGCAAACAGCGTGGTCAGGAAGGCGAAACGGTCGCCGGCCAGCCACTCGACGCCGAAATTGTGGTCGAGCGCCATGTTCATGCGGTAGAGCGCGATGCCGACGACGGTGACGAACGGGATGATGATCCACAGCGTCGGAACCGTCTCCGGATTGGCCGTGTTCTCGAGCATCGAACGGAAGCCCATGACGAGGAACATCGCTCCGAAGATGATCGCGGCGACGACGAAGAAGCTCGCGCCCATGAAGCCGATCACCGAGACGATCTGGTTGTGGCTCATGGCCGCAGCCGCCGAAAAGCCGACGCCGACCATGGCGAAGGCGAAGACCGACAGCATCTGTGAAAGCGAGTTGTTCTTGGCGCAGTCGAACCCGCCCTCGACGATCATCTGCGTCATGAAGCCGGAAAACAGTTTGAGCGCGTAGACGCCGATCGCCGCAAAGCCCAAAAGCGCGAACGGGAACAGGAGTTCGGCGCGTTCCCAAAGACCGGGCACGAACACGGCGCCGACGATGAATCCGACATTGATGCCCATCGCATAGGTCAGCGGCGCGGCCATGATGGACGAGCCGGTGTTGGTGCGGCGCATGGTGATGGCCGCTTCCGACGGATGCCAGTCGCGGAACCGGACGACGTTCCAGATCAGCAGGCGCACATAGAGCGCGGTGAAGACGGCGATGCCGGCCACGCCGACGGCGATCAGCGCCTTCATCGCCAGCGTGCCGTCACTGAAGGCGGCGAGCAGCGTGGTGAAAGACGGGATGGGCTGGCCGGCATGCGGCGTCATCCACATCAGATACATGAAGAAGGAAACGGCAAGGCCGCCTGCGCCCAGCGCCGCCAGGAAGTAGAGCGGCTGCCAGGCCGGAGCCGGTTGGGATGATGCGTTCGACATCGGTGAACCTCCATTGGAATATGGGATATCTTTTATATTGATGATCATTTATATAATTGATCGAGATCAAGCCGCAAGTGCTGTTGTGCCGCTGCGCCGGCCGCAACGATCATGCTAAGGCCCGCCCATGCTGGTACGGCTTGATTCGACGCAATTGACCGTGACGGAAGCGCCGCTGGCATTCGCCGAGCGCCATGCGGACGCGATCGCCGCCCATTGGAACCGGCGGGTCGCCGCGCAACCACGCCTTTGGAACGGGCCGCAATTCCTGTTCACCGATGTCAGGGTCCATGGCGGCGTTCTGCACGGCACGGCGCACCGTACCGATTATGCCGCCTTCCTTTTCTGGCGCGATCATCGGCGCGATGGCAGCGCGGTGCACATCACAGGCGCTTCGCTGGGCGTGACCACAGATGGCGCGATCATCGCCGCGCGCATGGCCGACCATACGGCCAATGCCGGCCAGATCTATTTTCCCGCCGGCTCGCTCGATCCCGGCGATGTCGCAGGCGGCCGGATCGACATCACCGGCAACATCCGCCGCGAGCTGGCCGAGGAGACCGGGCTTGAACCGCCGCTGGCCGATTTCGATCCGGCGATGGTCGCTGCGTCCATCGATCATGCCTGGTATGTGGCGCGGCGCTGCCGGCTTGCGCTGAGCTTTGCCGAATGCGAAGCGCGGGTGCGTGCCCATCAGGCGGCGACCGGCGACGACGAGCTGGCCGAGCTCATCGCCATCCGATCGCGCGACGATACCGACCGGCTGCGTCCCTATGCGCGGGCGCTGGCCCTGTGGCACTTTGACGATGTGGAGAGGGGAGAGGGGCGATGAGCCTTGCCTATGCGGTCTACGACGTGTTCACCGACCAGCGCTTTGCGGGCAATCCGCTGGCGGTCGTGTTCGACGCCGACATGCTCGACGACGCGGCGATGGCTGCGATCGCGCGCGAATTCAACCTGTCGGAGACGATCTTCTTTTCCGCCGCCGTCAGCCGGACGCACACAGCGGCGGCGCGCATCTTCATGCCGGGCGGCGAGTTGCCGTTCGCCGGCCATCCGACCGTCGGCGGAGCGATCGCGCTGGCCGAGCGCGATGGCGGGCCCGATGACCGGCTGATGGTGATCGAGGAAGCCATAGGCCCGGTGCGCGTGGCGCTGCATGGCGGCGAGGTGCCCTATGCCGAATTCGACCTGCCGCGCCTGCCCGAGGCGCAGCAGGCGGTCCTGGACGAGGGCGCGGTGGCGGTTGCGCTGGGCCTGGCACCCAGTGACATCGGGTTCGAGAACCACCGCGTCAGCCAGTGGAGCGCGGGCAATCCCTTCCTGTGCGTGCCGCTCGCCGGGCTCGACGCGATGGCGCGGGCCCGGTTCGACATGGCCGCCTGGCTCGCCCACTTTCCCGGCCAGGACCCGCTCGACGTCATCTGTCCCTATCTGTACTGCCGGGACACGGTCACCCACGATGCGGCCTTCCACGCGCGCATGTTCGGGCCCCATCACGGCATACCGGAAGACCCGGCAACCGGCTCGGCGGCGGCCGCGTTCGCCGGCGCCGTCCACCATTTCGACGGGCTTGCCGAAGGGCCGAACGCGCTGTGGATCGAGCAGGGCGTCGAGATGGGCCGGCCGTCGCGCATCAGGCTGGAGATCACCGGACGCGACGGCGCGATCGATGCGGCGCGCATCGGCGGCCATGCCGTCAAGGTGGCCGAAGGACGGCTGACGGTTTGACGGGGGCTGACCGGGCCTGTTGGTGCGGACCTGCGGCGGGCCGCGCTCCCTTTACACAGCCCGGCCACGGGCCTAGATAACGCTCCGGCCGGGTGTGTAGCTCAGATGGTAGAGCAGCTGACTCTTAATCAGCGGGTCCAGGGTTCGAGTCCCTGCTCACCCACCATTCCCCGACCGTGACAGGCCGTTTACCGCCGCAGAGGCCGTTTGAGCACTCTTGGAATCCGGAACATCAGCGGATGATCCCGGTCGGCGGCGTCTGATTTTTCTACGGGTCCGGCCGGCGTCGCGCTGCCGGCGGCGGATGCCGGCAGGTCGGCGAACCGGCCCTGGCGCGCCATCTCGAACGTGCGTTCCACCAGATCCGCGAAGCCCCCGCCATGCATGGCCGACAGAAAACCGAGCGTCAGCGCGGCGCTGCCGCCGAACGACCAGCTGCAATCGTCGAAATGGCACCCGGTGATTTCCGGCGGCTGCCCGCCCGAATAGACCATCTCGCAACCGGTGAAGCGGCAATTGCGGAACGCAGCGCCATCGAGATCGATGCGCGCATTGTTGAAGCTCCGGCCTTCATGGACGGTCATGGCCTCAATCTCCCCCTGAACGGGCGGCGAGGGCGCCCGATGCCGCCGTGAAACCGGCCAGAGACACGGTCAGCGCGATCGGCTCGCGCTTGACCGACTGCATGGCAACCGTCATCGACCGGCCGGCTTTCATGGCATCGACAAGCGCGGCGGGCAGCGGGACGGACGCATAGACGCCGCCGGCATCGCTGGTCTGGATGAGGGCCGTCACCGGCGCGCCGCCGTCGACCCGCAGCGCGATGCCGCCGGGCAGATAAAGCCCGTGCGGCAGCCGGACGAGCGCGGTCAGGCCGGCGGCGCCATCGGCGGGCCGAACGATCATCGTCATGACATGCTGGCCCGTGCCGTCGGCGGTCAGAGTCTGGGCCATCTGGCATCGCGACGCCCGGTTGCCAGGGTCGGCGCACTGCACGACCCAGTCGCCATGCGGTTCGGCGAGCGTCTGTGCGTTGGCCTGTGCCTGCGGCCACAGGGCAAAAAGAAGCGCAACCGCGGTATTGTGGGCGAGGCGGTTGCGGCCAGTCATGGCTGTGTTTCCTGTGTGCACGGCAGTCTCATCCTTCGCCGTCGGACGTGTCGGCGCCGGCATCCTCTATCGGCAACCGGTGTGGGTCCTGTCCAGCCCGACCGACTGCACGTTTGGCCTGCACATAGTCGATTCAGCGTCCATAGGTTGTTTTTGGGGCCTTTCACTGAACGCATTCGGTCGTTTTTCTCAAAAAGGCTGTGTCGAAATGGCAACAATCGGAAGAATAGAGTTTTCAAACGCATGGCGTACAAGCGCAACATCAGTTAACGATTTCCCAGGGGAAAGTGTCTTGCTGGCCCGGCCAAGTCTGCATTGAAGAATTCCAATGCCGCCAAGGACCTAGCAAGGCAGGTCTGCGCAAGGCAGGCGGGCTAACAATGGCTGTGCGGATCGACGCGATTCCGCGATGAGCTATGGGCCCTGGTTGGGGGTGGACAGGATGTTGCATGTTGGTCGGGCTGGCGCCTTCGGTTTCGACGTGGCGGAGTCGCAGCACCTTCATGTTCCCGAAGCAGTCCGGCACAGGCTTGCAGCGACGGCTTCGCTGACGGCGCTCGCGGTCGCAGCCGGTATCGGCGACACATTGGCTTCGGGATTGCTGGACGGTCTTGATCCGACGTCCGGAGATGCATCCATCCAATCCGCCGGTGCCCAGCCGGCCATGGTGCCGGTCGGGACAGACGCGACGCACGACTATTTTCTCGATTCACCTTCCGGCAGTGCGACGATCGACCAGCGGATCGGGGCCGCGTTCAGCGACGACCGCGATGCCGACGTCGGTACGGCCGCCGCCGGTCCGTCCGGGCACGATACCGAGACTTACGCGCTGACGGCCGGCGAGCGCATTCTCAACGCGTTCGGCGCGGGGCCCGACCCGCTGTCGGTCGGCCCCAAATGGGGCCCCTATATCGATTTCATCGCCAGGCCGGGGACGCCCACATCGACGGGCACGGTCGATCTTTTCGTGCCGGTCGCGCAGGCCGACGACTGGCTGGTCTTTCTCAATGCGCGCGGCACGCTGACCAGCGAGCCCTCGCAGGAAGCGGGGCTGGGCGGCGGCGTGCGCCATATCGTGCCCGATTTCATCTTCGGCCAGGACACGATCCTGGGCGTTTACGGCTTCGTCGATTTCCGCAATTCGAGCAATGGCAACAGCTTCGTCCAGGGCACGGTCGGCGCCGAACTGATCACCGAGCGGTTCGAGGTGCGCATCAACGGCTATCTGCCGGGCTCGCGCACCTACACGGTTGCCGGAACGACCACCAGCGGCATCACCTTGCAGGGCACCAATGTGGTGCTGACGGGCACCTCGCGGCAGGAGCAGGCGCTTCCCGGCTTCGATGTTGAGGCCGGCCTGCGTTTCGAGCTCGATCCCGACACGACGTTCCGGGTCAATGCCGGCTATTACCGGTTCGCGCGCGGCGGCACCAGGGTCGAGGGCGGGCTGGCCCGCGCCGAACTGCAGTTCGACGATCCGTTCGGCTTCGACGGCGCCAGCCTGAGCATTGGCGGCGAACTTCGCAACGACAATTACAACGGCACGCACGGCAATGCGACGCTGCGCTTCCGCATGCCGCTGGGCATATCGCGCAATGGCGGCGACGAGGGCGCGGGTTTCGGCGACATCGACGATCTGATGGTGCGGCCGGTGCAGCGCTTCGACAATGTCGTGGCGCCGGAAGTGGACGGGCCGGTCGAGGACATGGGACCGGTGACCGACGCGGCGACCGGCCAGACGTTGCAGGTCTTCCATGTGGCGCAGACCGCCCAGGGCACGGGCGATTGTTCGAGCGTCCAGAATGCCTGTACCTTCACCGTCGCGCAGTCGCTGGCCGGTGCGGGCGACACGTTCGTCGCCGTCGATGTCGCTGGCGACATCGCATCGGCCTTTGCGCTGAACGCGGCCAACCAGCGGGTCGTCGGCGCAGGAGACACGGGCACGGTAAGCGTGCCGCTGACCGATGCGCTGCAGTCGGTGCTGACGCTGGGCGGGCTTGGCGGCCGGCCGACGGTGGCGAGCGTCGATTTCGGCGCCAATGCCGACCCCTTCGTGCGCGGCATCGCCACCAACGGGGCGGCTGGCATCGGCGGCAACGGTTTCACCGGTATCGCCACCATCGACGACGTGCGCAGCACCAATGGCGGTCTGGCGTTCCAGAACACGGGCGCGACGATCAACGTCTCCAATTCGATGTTCGATGGCGGCGCGGGCATCGGGGTTGCGCTGACCAATCTCACCGGCACGTTCTCGATGACCGGCAGCACGGTCACGAGCGCCGGCGGCGGGTTCCGCATCGAGGGCGGCAACGGCGCGATCAGCCATGACGGCGCGGTCACCCAGACAGGTGCCGCCAGCGCCATCGACATCCGCAACCGGACGGGCGGCACCGTCACCTTCGGCGGCCCGGTCACCGCAAACACAGGCACGGCGACCGGCATCAATCTCCAGAACAATGCCGGCACGATCGCCTTTACCGGCAATCTCGATATCGACACGACCACCGGCACGGGCATCGACCTGAACGGCAACACGGCGCCGGTCAGTTTCGGCGCCATGACGCAGGTGGATGTGGCGGGCGCAGGCACGGGCGTCGATTTCCAGGGCACGACCGGCGGCGCCGTGACCTTCGCCGATCTCGACATCGCGCTCTCCGGTGCCAATGGCACCGCGTTCGACCTCAATGGCGCAATGATAAACGCCAATGTGACGGCCACCGATTTCGATGTGACATCGACCACCGCCGTCGGCACGACCGGCGTCGATCTGTCCGGCACGTCGGGCACCGGCACCGTCCAGCTGGGCGACAGCAATGTCGCGGGCCAGAGCGCATCGATCGCCGGCTTCAATGTCGGCGTGCAGTTCAGCGCCGCGTCCAACGCAACCTTCATTTTCGGCGATGGCGAAAGCCCGACCGACCAGGGCTCGACGATTGCCGGAACCACCGCGATCGCCAACGGTTCGGCGGTGACGAACGGCTCTTACGATTTCGACGATGTGATCTTCACCGGCACGCTCGATTTCAACGCTGCCGGCGGCAACGGCCTCGTCTTCGTCGCCGCGACGGCCACCGGCGACGGCTCGGGTTCGGACGTCAACAACCGCGCCAATGTCATCACCGCCGACGCGATCATCACCGCCAACACGACATTCGTGCTGATCAATGACGGCGCTGCGATCGACGATGTCGACGGCTTCACGCTGCACAATAACCAGACGATGGCCTCGTTCGGCAACGGCCGCACCTTCGCCTCCAGCGGCCTGATCATTCCGGCCAACTTCACCGGCGTGCCCGGCGCTGGGGCCGTTATCAACGATCCGACCGGCAACGGCGCGGCCACGCTGACCAACACCGGCGCCGGCGACACGCTGACCGCGCTGGGCGCGGTGACGACCCAGGATTTCATCATCGAGAACACGGCCGGCGGCGACGGGCTGGCCGGCACCGGTGCCATCGGCATCACATCCACCGGCCTGACGATCCGCAACATCACCGGCGGCCAGGGCATCGATCTGGACAATGTCACCGGCACGGTCACGTTCAACAACACGACGGTCGCGACGACAGCGGGCAACGGTGTCGACCTGCTCAACACCACGGCCAATTTCACCGGCGGGCTTGATGTGACGACCGCAGACGGTATCGGCTTCAATGCCACCGGTGGCGGCACGGTTGGTGTCGCCAATGCGGGTACGGAGCGGCTTGTCGCCACGGGGACGGGTACGGCGCTCAATCTCGATGGTGTGACGGTTGCGGCCGGCGGCATCAATTTCGATCAGGCGACGACGGCGGGCACCTCGACCGGCAGCGGCATCGACATCAATGACGCAATGGGCGGCGCGATCACGCTGGCCAGCGTCAACATCGACGGTACGGCGGTCACCGCCGGCCTCGACATCTCGGGCAATGCCCGCACGTCCAATGTCGTGGTCTCGGGCGGCACGATCGCCAACGGCGCGCGGATCAACGGCACCGGCGCGGGCACCGTCCAGATCGACGCCAACATCTCCGAGAACGCCGGTTACGCGGTGCAGGTCACCAACCGCAACGGCGCGTCAGGCGCGATCACGGTGGGCGGCACGGTGACCAGCGCCACCGGCGCGGTCTCGCTGCAAAACAACACCGGCGGCGATGTCACCTTCAACGGCACGATCACAGGGACCGGATCGAACAATGCCGGGGCGATCAACATCGATGCCACCACCGGCGGCACCGCGACATTCGCCGGGCTTGTCGACATCGATGTGACCGGCGCGGGCACCGGCGTGTCCATCGCCAATTCCAATGCGGGCGGCACCTTCGATTTCACCGGCGGGCTGGATATCGACTCCGTCAACGGGACCGGCTTCGAGGCCTTGAGCGGCACGATCTCCGTGGCCGCGACCGGCGGCGACGAGAGCGTGACGACGACCGCCGGCCAGGCCATCAATCTCAACGGCGCGACCATCGGCGCCGCCGGCGTCAGTTTCGACAATCTGTCGTCGGCCAACAGCGCCGGGCGCGGCGTCAATCTGGATACGATCGCCGGCACCTTCACGGTCACCGGCACGACATCGGTCACCGGTTCGACGACCCAGGGCGTGCGTGCGGTCAATTCCACCGCGGCGGTCAATCTGGGCACTCTGAATGTGAGCGGCACCACGGGCACCGCGGTGCTGATCGAGAACAATGGCGGCGGTTCTTTCACCGCCACCGGCGGCACGGTGACCAAGGGCGGAACCGGCGAGGCGCTTGACATCAATGGCGGCGCGATGACCGTCAATTTCGGCGCCAACATCAGCCACACCTCCAATGGCGGCGACGCGGTCTCGATCCGGGGCGGCACGACCGGCAACATCACCGTGTCGGGCACGATCGCCAACACGACCGGCGGACGCGCGATCGACATCAACACCGTGACAGGCGGCACGGTCAGCTTCACCGGCGCGACCATTACCGATACCATCGGCATACAGATCGCCAACGTGGCCGCTGGCGCCAACGTCGCCTTTTCCGCCGGAACAACGGTCACCCTGAATAGTCCCGCCAATACCGGCATCAACCTGTCGGACAATGTCGGTGCGATCGCCTTCAACGGCGCGGTCGACATCAACAATGCCGGCGCCGGCGGCATTGCGCTGGTCAACGCCAATGCCAATGTCAGTTTCGGCCAGGTCGATATCGAGATGGCAGCCGGGGCTGCGAACGCCGATGCGATCTCGATCGCCGGAACGCCGGGCACGGTGACCTTCGGTGTCACCACGATCACCAATGTGGGCGCCGCAGCAGGCCAGAAGGGCATCGATTTTTCAACGGCGACGCTGGGCGGCACGGTCAGTTTCCAATCCGTCGCCATTTCGGGACCCGACACGTCGACCAGTTCCATCGGCGTCGATCTGACCGGCGTGCTGGGCAACCAGATCGTCAATCTGGGCAGCCAGATCGACCCGGCCGGCGGCCCGTCCAGTTCGATCACCGACCTGCATCGCGGCGTGGTCATCGACAACACGGCCGCGGTCCAGTTCACCTTCGGCGACGGCGAGAGCGGCAGCGACACCGGATCGTCGATCAACGTCAACGGCCAGGCCGGCGCCTTCACCGTCGATGTGGGCGGCGGCACGCTGGCGGCTTCCAGCTTCGATTTCAACGATGTGATGTTCGGCGCCGGCGACAGCGCCAACCTGCCCGGCGCGGCTGGGTCGGCGGTGTTCGTCAGCCAGACGGGCGGCGTGATCGCCGCCGGCACGCACGGGCTCAACGTTTCGACCGGCGGCGGCCTGAACACGATCACGGTCGCTGCGGCAGAAGCGCTTGCCGATGCGGACCAGACGTTCGTGTTTGTCGCGCACACGGCTGGAGGGACGATCGATGTCACCGGCGGCGGCGCGGACGGTTTCACGCTGAAGGACGGCCAGTCGCTCGACGGCTTCGACGATGGCCGCGTGATCGCGTTCGGCACCACGCAGCCGGCCAATGTCGAGGGCAATCTGGGCGCCACCGGCGGCACTGTCACGCAGAATACGGTCATCGCCAGCAACTCCAATGGCGGAGCGACCTCGATCGTCGCGACGGCGGCAGGTGCAGGCAATTCGACCATCCGCAACACGGTGTTCGACGGGGTGGGTCTGGGCGCCGGCGATGCGGCGATCTCGGTCAATGGCGCCGCCAATGCGGTGACCATCAACAATGTCGAGATCACCAATATCGGCGCCGGCGCCACGGGCGTGCTGCTCAACAACAATGCCGGCGGCGTCGCGCTGACCGATGTCGATCTGACCAACCAGGTTGCGGCCAATGCCGGCACCGCGCTCGGCATCGATGCGGGCGGTGCCTCGACGGCGGCGATCACGGTTGACGCTGCGTCCGACATAGACGGCACGACGGGCACGGTCGTCTCGATCGGCGCGGGCGCGCGCAATGTCACGTTCAACGCGGCCATCAACGCGGCGAACAACGTCGACAATGTGATCGACATTGCCAGCCAATCGGGCGGCGCCATCCAGTTCGGCGCGGTGACATCGGCCAATGCGACCGGTGAGAGCGTTATCGAAGTGACTGCCCACAGCGCTGGCACGCTCACCTTCGGCAATGTGGCGATCACCGGCTTCGGCAATGGCGGCACGGACACTGCGATCGAGCTGACCGGCCCCGGCGGCAGCACCGGTTCGGTGACATTTGCCGACCTCGACGTCGCCACGGCCAACGGCGCGGGACTTACCGCCAGCGGCGCAGGACTGTCCGTGTCTGCGACCTCCGGCGACTTCAACATCACCGGTGGCCCGGCGGTCAATTTGAGCAGCGTTCGGGCGCTCAATTTCGCCCTGACCTCGATCACGGCCAATGGCAGCGGCACCGTCGCCGACGGGGTCGTGCTTTTCAATCTTGCCGCCAACTCGAGCTTCGCCGTCACGGGCACGACCACGATCGACAATTACACCGATGCCGGCATCCAGATCACGAACCTGGGCAGCAACAATCAGGACATCGATTTCGCCGCCACCGACATCAACCGGACGGCGGCCCAGGCAACCGGTCGCGGCATCGTGATCGACAGCATCGGCGGCACCGGCGTCGATATCGATTTCGGCGCCACCCGGATAGGGCTGGGCGGAACCACCACGACGCTCGGCGTTCTCGTCAGCGGTGTCGGGGCGGGCGCGACCGGTTTCGGCACCGATTTCGCGTCGCTGACCACAAACCAGGCCCGGACCGGCTTCTGGGTGGACAATGTGGATATTGCCGGCGCCGCGGTCGGCGTGACGGGCACAACGACCATCGACAATGCGGTGCTGGACGGCATCCGGATCGAGAATTCGGCCGGCAATGTCACATTCGGCGGCACGACGACAATCAACAACGCCGTCGGCTTCGATGGCGACGGCGTCGATCTGGGCACCAGCGCAGGCGGCTTCAACACCGGCACCTACACGTTCAACGGCGTCGACATCACCGTGAACGGCGTTGGTGCGTTCGGCTTCCGCGCCACCAATTCAGGCACGGTGACGATCAACGATCCGGGCGGCACCAACCAGATCACCTCCAACAACGGCACGGCGGTGTTCATCAACCCGACCGTGACCAACATCACGCTGCGCAACGTGACGTCCACCAACAGCACCGATTCAGGCGTCGAGATCGATCTGGGCAGCGCCGGGTCCACCTTCACGGTCACCGGCACAACGACCATCACCAACTCGACCAACGCCGGCATTCACGTCAACGCGTCCGACGGCACGATCAGCTTCGGCAACACTGTCATCGACAACACCGGCACAGCCGGCGGCGGTGTCCAGATCGACGGTGCCGGTAATCGGACAGTCAGCTTTACCGGCGGTCTCGACATCGACACGACGACCGGCACCGGCTTCAGCGCTGACGGTTCCGGCGGCTCGCTGACGCTCAACGTCGCCAATGCCGGCACCGAGACGATCAACACGACCACGGGCCAGATCTTGAACCTCAATCAGGTCACAATCGGCACCGGGGTCAATTTCGACACGTTGCAGAACAGCGGCTCGGTGGCGGGCGACGCGATCTTCTTGTCGGATGTGGATGGCGGCGCTTTGAGCGGCGGTGCGGTGACCAGCGCCGGGACGACCGGTGGCGGCACGCGCGACGCCATCGAGATAACCGGAGGTTCGACCTCCAATATGAGCTTTGCATCGGCGACGATCGACAATGCAAGCGGAATAGGCATCAGAATTCTCGATCCGGCGGGAACCGTAACCTTCACAACCGTGGACATCGACGGCGGTGCGTTCGGTCTTTTTGTCGGCGAAACCGGTGGCTTCGCGCCGACAGGCACGGTTAACATCAATGGCGGCACATTCGGCGCAACCGCCACTCAGTCAAATAGCGCTCTTCTCATCAATGGTGGCGACACCACCGTCAATATCGCCGCGAACGTGACCCATAGCGGCGCTTCTGGCGCCGGCGCGAACGTGATCAACCGCAGTGGCGGTAATGTCACCATTAGCGGTTCAGTGACGACGACGGGAACGAGCAGTGGGATCAGCGCCGGCAGCAACACTGCCGGCACCGTCGATTTCCAGGGCAACCTGAACCTGTCCGGTGCCAATGCCGCGATTTCGGTCGCAGCCAACACCGCAGGCACCTATACCTTCTCGGGCGCCAGCAAGGTGGTCAACAGGACCGGTGCGACCGGCGCGGCCGGCGCGGCCGTGGCGGTTGGAGACAATGGCACGTCGACCATCAATTTCACCAATGGCGGACTGGCCATCACGACGACCGTCGGCAGGGCGTTCCGGGCGGCCGGCGGCGGCACTGTCAATGTCTCGGGCCTGGGCAACACGATCCAGACGACGAGCGGAATGGCCATCGGCGGCTATTTCAATGCTGCGCTCAACGCCACATTCGCCAGCGTGAACGTGAGTGCCATCAGCGGCGATCGCGCCATCGACCTGCAAACCGTCTCCGGAAGTCTGACCGTTCAAGGCGGCACGATCACGAATACGGGCAACTTCCAGGCCATCAGGATTGGTTCTGCCGGGTCGAACACCAGCGGCGGCAACGCGACGATCAACATCGCAACGAACGTCAACTCGTCCGGCGCGACCGGTCTGGCCGCCGAAGTGGCCGAACTGACGGGCGGTTCGGTCACGCTTTCGGGCAATTTCACCGACAACAACGCCACTGGGGGCGGCCTGCTTGTCAGCGGCATCAACAATGGTACGGCCGCGACGGTGACCTTTTCGGGCACCACCAAGCAGGTCAATACGGTCACGAACGCGGGTGTCGTCGTCACCGGCAATACCAACGGCACGGTCAATTTCACCAATGGCGCGCTGGATATCGACACCACTTCCGGCACGGGTTTCAGCGCCACCGGCGGCGGCACGGTGACGGTTCAGGATGCCGGCAACACAGTGAATTCGACGGGCGGGACGAGCATCACGATCTCCGGGACGACGATCGGCGCGGCGGGCGTGACGTTCCAGAGCGTGACCCAAAATGGCGGAACCAACGCCATCGTGCTGAACAATACGGGTGCGGGCGGGTTTACGGTGACGGGAACGGGCACCACGGACGGGTCCGGCGGCACGATCCAGAACGTGACGGGCAACGCCATTCAGCTCGCCAATGCCAGCAATGTCGATCTGCGCAACATGAACCTGACCAATGTGGCAACGACGCAAGGCGCGGGTTCAACCGTGTTCGGCGGCAATATCGCGAACTACAATGCGGGAGTGAAGCTGAACAACGTTGCCAATCTGACGCTCAACAATCTCGATATCAATGGCAACAACAATGCCGGTCAGGTGGGCATTTCCGGTCAATCTGTTTCCGGGTTGACGATCACCGATACGACCGTCGAGGCCTTCGGCAATGCGGCTGGAGAGGACAACATCCAGTTCCAGGGCCTGACGGGCACTGTGACCATCACCAACCTCATCAACCGGGATACGGGCAGCGATCTGTTTGCCATCGACAATACCGGCGATGGGGGAACCGCCGCCGGTGGCAACCTGACCATGACGGTGACCGGATCGACCTTCCAGGAAACACTGGTTGGCGTAGGAGCGGGTGGTCTCCGCGTGAACACAAGCAATGCCGGAACGACGAATGTCTCGGTCAACACGTCCATATTCGGCAACGGCACAGCGTCGGGGGCTGCCGGCGGTCTGCAGGGCACCGGCCTGGAACTGGACGTCGGTCGTGGCCATGTCGGCACGCTGACCGTCGAGGACAGCACGTTCAATGGCATGAATGTCGCAATCTCCGGTACCCTGGATTCAGATGGCGTCGGCGCCGGGCCACAGCTTACGGTCAACATCCGCGATGGCGCCGATGCGGGAGGGGCTGGCAACACCATTACCGGCATCCGCTCCAATGCGATCAACCTGTTCACCAACGGCACGCTTGGGCCCGGTGTCGGCACACTCCGCGCCACGATCACCGACAACACGATCGGCACGCTCGGGACGGCCGGGTCGGGATCGCAACTGGGCAGCGGCATCCGTGTCGGCAACGAGGGCGGCAGCACCATGACCGTCAACATCAACAACAACACGATTCAGGAGATCGCAAGTTTTGAAGGCGTGTCCGCCTCTAACAACGTGATGGCGGGAACCAGCAACATCACCATCACCAACAACGTCTTCAGGGAACATGACTTCGACCGGCCGATCCAGGTTGCCAACACAATTGCAGGCGGTACAACATGCTCCAATATTTCCGGTAATTCATTCTCCGGAACAATTGATGGAGCACCCTTTGGTGCAGGTTCCCGCATCATTCGAGTTCGACAGACTGCAGGTACGCATAACTCTGTTCAGACAAGCGGTGCCAATATACAGGCTGTGAATGGCGGAACCGGTATTGTAACGGTTACTGGCACAATCAACTTCGGCAGTGCTGCCTGCACATTGCCATAGGCACAACGATCTGCTCGAGCATCAGCGGCATGCCTTCTTCGGCACAATCCGAGGCGATACGCCGTTCAACGCCACAACCGGCGTCATGCGCCTGCGGCAGACCGCCGGCACGATCAGTTTCGGTGTGGCACCCTGTGCGCTGCCATAGGCCGTAGAGGCCGACACGGACCGTAGGCCAACACGCCGGCTCCGCCCCGTGTCATCCTGGCGCCGGCGGGCGCCTTGCCTTGTCGACGCCTGAAAGCTCGGCAATGCGAGACGCTCGTGGTCGCGGTGTATCCGCGTTGGCCGGCATCCCCCGCAGGGTGCGTTGCACCTTCCGATAGAAGAGTGTTCCGATACCCGGCAAAGGCGACAAGTCATTGCAGTGCAACAAATAATCTTCAAATATTTCATTGACAGTAAGGGCGATTGTCATGCAGCCTTCAAAAAAGACAGCCAGTAAAAAATGACATAATGCTGACAAGTAGGCTTGGCTGACCAGTTGCGCCGAGGGGTTTCCGAATGTCCGAACCGTTCCTTGCCGAAGTTCGCATCATGGCGTTCAACTTTGCGCCTCGAGGCTGGGCTTTCTGCGACGGGCAGATCCTGCCGATCAACCAGAACCAGTCGCTCTATTCGCTTCTGGGCACCACCTATGGCGGCGACGGGCGGACGAGCTTTGCGCTGCCCGACATGCGCGGACGCACGCCGATGCATACCGGCCGCTCCAATGGCGGCCAGTTCCACACCGAGGGGCAGAAGAGCGGTGAGGAAACCCACGCGCTTGCGGCCAACGAGATGCCGCAACACACGCACAATGTTGAGGCGTCGTCGACCGACGGAAACTCGATCAACACGACCGGCGCCGTTCTCGCGCGAGAGGTCGGCGGGCCATACTCCGCGTCGGCGAGCAATCTGGCAAACCTGCGATCCGGCACCATCGCAAACGTGGGCGGCGGCCAGTCGCACGAAAACATGCAGCCCTACATCGCCGTCAATTTCTGCATCGCCCTGCAGGGCCTGTTTCCCTCGCGCAACTGATCGGCGCCAGTACGTTACCAAGGGCTTGGGAGGGCCGCGAACATGTCCGAACCTTTCGTCGGAGAAATCCGGATGTTTGCGGGCAATTTTGCCCCGCGCGGCTGGGCGTTTTGCGATGGCCAGCTTTTGGCCGTGTCGCAGAACGATGCGCTGTTCTCGCTTCTGGGCACCATCTATGGCGGCGACGGCCGCACCACCTTCGGCCTGCCGGACATGCGCGGTCGTTTGCCGATCCACGCCGGTCAGGGGCCGGGCCTGTCCGAACGGCGCCTGGGCGCGAAGGGCGGCGCCGAGAAGGTCACGCTTACGGTCAACCAACTGCCAAGCCATACCCACCCCGAGCAGGGAACGACCAGCAACGCCAACTTGCCCGATCCTTCCGGCAACCGACTTGGCACCAGTACGGTGCTCGAACCTTTCAGCGCGACAGAGGCGCTTGACGTGAACATGGCCGCGACGGCGGTCTCCCGGACCGGTGGGAGCCAATCGCACACGAATCTGATGCCGTATCTGTGCGTCCATTTCATCATCGCGCTGTTCGGCATCTATCCGAGCCGGCACTGAGGGAGACGCACCATGTCCGAACCGTTCACCGCCGAGATTCGCATCTTTGCCGGCAATTTCGCGCCGCGCGGCTGGGCGTTCTGCAACGGCCAGCTGCTGCCGATTTCGCAGAACACGGCCCTGTTTTCGCTGATCGGCACCACCTATGGCGGTGACGGTCGGTCGACGACCGCACTGCCGAACATGCAAGGGCGTGCGCCGATGCATCCCGGCCGCGGGCCGGGGCTGACATCGCGGCGCCTGGGCCAGCGCGGCGGCACCGAGATGGTGACGCTGAGCGAAGCGCAAATGCCCAACCACAACCACACGATGCGCGCGTCGGGCGAAAATGGTGAACAGGGCACGCTGGCGGCCAATGTTGCCTTGGCAAGGTCAAGGGGCGGTTCGCTTTACCAGTCGAACACATCGGCAAATCTCGTGCCGATGGCGGCGCTGCCAAATGCCGGCGGCAGTCAGGCCCACAACAATTTGCAGCCCTTTCTGGTGATGAACTTCATCATCGCGCTGGTCGGGCTTTACCCGTCGCGCGGCTAGCCGACCGACAAGACGGACATCAGGGAGCGCGACCATGAGCGACGCCGAACGCACCGAAATCGACCTTGAAGACGAAACCGGCCTGCCGGCCGCTGGCGAACTGGAAGAGACGCCGTTCGCCGAACTGTCGCGGCTGATGGTGGTCGGGCTCGACGTCAATCAGGGCAACAAGCCCATGTGGACCGCGCAGACCGCGCCGAACGGGCCGTGGAGCGGCACATGGGCGACGATCAACGATAACGCCTATATCGTGCTCGGCACCGGCTCGACCACCGATGGCCGTGTGGCTTTTGTCGCGCAGACCAAGGATGCGCCGCTTGCGGTGCACTATATCGACGAGGCGCCGCAGGGGCCCGGCGGCGCCGAGCGCTGGAACGCGCCTGTGAGCCTTGGCATGCCGGACGGGCTTGCCGGGTTTCATGTGCTCGCGATGACGCGCGATGCCGACGGGCGGATCGAGATTTTCGGTGTCGACGATTCCGGCGGCAATGTCTGGTGGATCTATCAGAACCCGCCCAAGATCGTCGACAAGACCGAGCAGATCACGCCGCCCGGCGCCACCGAGCCGATCACCGTGCATGTCAAGGTGGCCGAGCCGCCCGACCAGCCTTGGAGCGCGTGGATTCCATTGCCCGGTGAGCACGTCTCGTCCATCGCCGTCACCAACAATGCCGATGGCCGCGTCATGGTGATCGGGCTGGGGCAGGATCCCAAGGATCGCGCGGTCTATGTCAACCAGCAAAAGACCGGCACCGCGCTGGCGGCCGGCGACTGGACCGGCTGGGTCCGGATCGATGACGCGATGAGCGGCGGCGCCGGTTCGGTGCCGACCGCCGTTCTCGACCGGCAGGGCGCGGTCAACATCTTCATGGTCGGCAATCTGGCCGAAGTGGTGCAGATCCGGCAGGATCCTCCCGGTGGTGAGGGCTGGAGCGAATGGGTGCGGCCCGGCATGACGGGCGGCGTCATCTTCAATGTCACCTCGGCGATCGACGGTGACGGGCACATTTCGCTGATGGCCGTCGGCGAACATGCGCAGCTCTATTACAAGCAGCAGGTCGATTCGCTGCTGCAGCAATGGACGGCCTGGGAGCAGGTCGGCAAGGTCGAGGATTTCGGCCTGATGGACATGGATTACAATGCCGATGGCCGGCTGACCTATTTCCAGGGCATGAGCAAGACCAACAGCCTGAAGATCGTCACGCAGTTCGTCACCGATTCGACAAGCTGGTCCGCCGGCTGGTCGATGCTCGCCGACAATGGCATCTTCACCTATGGCGTCGTGCGCGACCTGACACCCCCCGAGACGAGCTGACATGCCGACACATGCGCCGGCGGCCGGTGGGGCGCCCGCCGCGCGGCCGCTGCCGCACCTGCCGCGCGCCGCCGCAAACGGCCTGGCCTTCCGCCATATCGACGATGCCGATATGGGGTTTCTGTCCGCGCTCTATGCCGCCACCCGCGCCGAGGAGGTCGCGCCGCTCCCGTGGAGCGATGCGCAGAAGGCGGCATTCCTCGACCAGCAATTCCAAGCCCAGCACGCCCACTATATGGAGCACTATCCCGATGCGGACTGGCTGATCGCCGAGCGCGACGGTGCGCCGGCCGGCCGGCTCTATCTGGAGCGCTGGCCCTCGGAGATCCGGGTCATCGACATCGCCCTGATGCCCGAAATGCGCGGGCAGGGGCTCGGGCGCGCCATGATGGAGGACGTCATCGCGCTTGCGGGTGCCGACGGCCTCGGCGTCGGCATCCATGTCGAAAAGAACAATCCGGCGATGCGGCTTTACGAGCGCCTCGGCTTCACGCCGCGCGAGGACAAGGGCGTTTACTGGCTGATGCGCAGGGACGCCGACTGAGCGGCGACGAAGCTCGCCGTCAGGTGAACACCGCCTCATAGAGCATGCCCAAGGCGTCCTCGCCGACGGGCACCAGGAACAGGTCGATCGGTCCGTCATCCTCGAACACCAGATGGTGCGTCGCCTGGTCGACCACCGGTTCGCGCGGGCCGCGCAGCACCACCGAAAAGGCGCCGCCCTCGCGCTGCGATTGGCCCATCGGGTTGATCTCGGCGATCTCGAGCGGCATCGACTCGCCTTCGGCGACGAGTTTCACCGCGCTTTGCCGGCGCGCCTCGAAGTCCGCGATGGTGATGTCTTGCATGTCGGGCCAGGAAGTCATGGGTGCGGGCCTTTGCGTTCGCCGTGTCCGGGCCGCCAGCATAGGCGGTTTCGCGCCCATGCAAAACCGCTAACCGTCCGCCGAACCGCCTTGCCGCCCAAGTCGCAGCGCGACCCTTCCAACCGCCCCATATCTCGCCCATAGTCGGCTCGTTTGGCCGGAAGGAACGGGACATGGCATCTGGCACGCAGGGCGGGACCATCACCATCGTGCGCGGGCGGCTGTTGTGGTTTCACCACGAGCCGCTGGGTGCCGACGACGAAGCGTCCTTCATCCTGATCGAGGATGGCGGGCTGGTCTGCCGCAACGGCCGCATCGCCTGGGTGGGCGACTGGTCCGACCTGCCGGCCGACCATCGCGGCGCGGATTATGCCGACCATCGTCCGCACCTGATCGTGCCGGGCTTCATCGATCCGCACATCCACTTCCCGCAGGGTCAGGTGGTGGCTTCCTATGCCGGCTCGCTCCTGGAATGGCTGAACACATACACCTTCATCGAAGAGCAGAGATATGGCGATCCGCGCTTCGCCGCCACGATGGCCAAACGCTTTTGCGACATGCTGCTGGCGCACGGGACGACGACATGCGTTGCCTTCGGCTCGGTGCACAAGGGGTCGGCGACCGCGCTTCTGGCCGAAGCGGCGACCCGCAACATGCGGTTGGTCACCGGCAAGGTGATGATGGACCGCAACGCGCCCGAGGCGCTGACCGACACCGCCCAGTCCGGCTATGACGACACCAAGGCGCTGATCGCCGACTGGCACGGCGAAGCACGGCTCGAAGTCGCGATCAGTCCGCGTTTCGCGCTGACCTCGACGGATGCGCAAATGGAGGCGGCCGGGGCGCTGGCGCGTGAGCATCCCGAATGCCTGATCCAGACCCATCTGTCCGAAAACCATGGCGAGATCGAAGCGGTGGAGGCGCTGTTTCCCGACGCTGCCGACTATACCGATGTCTATGAGCGCTTCGGCCTTCTGACCGACAAAAGCCTGATGGGCCACTGCATTCACCTGAGCGCGCGCGAGATCGGGCGAATGGCCGAGACCGGTGCGGTGGCGGTGTTCTGCCCGACCTCCAATCTGTTCCTGGGCAGCGGCCTGTTCGATCTCGACCGCATCAAGGGCGGCGGCGTGCGGCATGCGATAGCCACGGACATTGGCGGCGGCACTTCATGGTCGCTGCTGAAGACACTCGACGAAGGCTACAAGGTGCTGAACCTCCAGGGCCATCGCTATCATCCGATGCGTGCCTTTTGGCAGGCGACGCTGGGCAATGCGGAAGCCATCGGCATGGCGGACAGGATCGGGACGCTCGACGCGGGCACCGAAGCCGATTTCATCGTGCTCGATGCACGGGCGACCGAAGCGATGGCGTTGCGCATGGAAACCGTCGAGGTGCTGGCAGAGGAACTGTTCGTCCTGCAGACGCTCGGCGACGACCGGGCGGTGACGGCGGCCTATGTGGCGGGGCGGATAACTCACGCCACGGCTTGATCAGGGCACCGTGCTCAGCCCCCACCCTTCATCCCTCCCCCGCAAGCGTGGGAGGGAGGCCCTCAGCATCTCAGGCCACCGTTCTAATCGAGCCAGGCTCCGGCATTGAATGGTCGGGAGTTATTGCCAAGGTCCTCCCTCCCACATTTATGGGGGAGGGATGAAGGGTGGGGGTTAATCGACCGCGTAGCCCACTTCCTCGCTGGCCTTTCGAAGTGCGTGCCAGAAGGCGCGGGCGTAGGAGCGGAAGACGATGATGTCGAAGGCATCCTCGCCGACGCGCTGGATCTGCGCGAAGATCTCGTGGTGCTTCGTCGCCAGGCCCTTTTCCAGCGGGAAAGCGTCCGACCTGAAATCGATCGGAAAGAGCTTCGACAGCACCCGGCGTGATTGCCTCCCGTCGATGCGCAACACCGTGCGGCCATGCGACAGGTCGACGACGGTGCCGTTCTCACCCACCGCCTTGGCCAGCGCTTCGGGCAGGGCGGGATTTTGGGCGACCACGCTCCAGCGCCCCGGCGCGTGCCGGAACGCCTGCGCGTCTTCGGCAATGGCGTCCTTCGTCTTGGTGACAGACGCACCGGATGCGCGCTTGATGGCGTTTGCCGCCTTGGTTTCGCTGCCTGGCCACGCGCAGACATCGCAGATGGCCAACGCAAAGCGCTCGGTGAGCGTGACCCGGGCGCCGCGATCGAGATTGCCGAACTCGCCCTGTTCATAGTGGCCGGCGAGCGGGCTTTCGGCGGCATCGATGATGACCGGGGTCGAGACGAAGGGTTCAGCCATGCATCCGCTCCCCCTTCGGGTCGACCATGTGGTGGCTGACGATCTCGATCGGGATGTGCGTGCCCGAGCGCACCGGATCGGTCGCGTAAAGATGCTGGCCGATCCTGTTGCCGCCATCCTCGACCAGCGCGAGACCCACATAGGCGTTGATCTCGGGCGAGAAGGCCATGGCTGTCAGATGGCCGAGGCCGGGGCCCGGCTCATCGCGGTCGCCGGCGACCACATGGGAGCCGCCGTGCAGCTTTTCGCCGGAGCGCGAGACGACGCCGACGAGCGTCCATCGGCTTTTGTCCGTCAGGCCCTCACGGTCCATCATGGCCGAGCCGACGAACGGCTTTTTCGATGACAGCATCCAGTCGAGATGCAGATCGCGCGCCGTGGTGCGGCCGTCGATCTCGGCGGCGGTGACGTGGCCCTTTTCGATGCGCAGCGTGCCCAGCGCCTCGATCCCGTAGGGCGCGATGGCGAAAGGTTCGCCGGCCGCCATCAGCGCTTCCCAGACATGGGTGCCGTGATGGGCGCCGCAATAGACCTCATAGGCCAGTTCGCCGGAGAATGAGAGGCGGCAGATCATCACCGGCACGCCGGAAATCGCGCCATGGACAATGCCCATGAAGGGCAGGGCATCGTTGCCGACATCGGTCCCGGTGACGCATGCGGCCAGCACGTCGCGCGATTTCGGCCCTGCGATCGCCGCGCCGGCCCACTGGTCGGTCACCGAGGTGACATGGACGCGCATGTCCGGCCAGTGGACATCGAGGCACAGTTCGAGATGGCTCATCACCTTGCCGGCATTGGCCGTGGTGGTGGTCATCAGGAAACGGTTCTCGGCGAGGCGCCACGTGGTGCCGTCGTCCATGGCGAACCCGTCCTCGCGCAGCATCAATCCGTAGCGCGCCTTGTTGACGGGGAGCTTTGCAAAGCCGTTGGTGTAGACGCGGTTGAGGAAGTCCGCCGCGTCAGGCCCCTGAATGTCGATCTTGCCGAGCGTCGACACATCGACGAGGCCTGCACCGGATCGCACGGTCTTCGCCTCGCGCACATAGGCCTGTTCGACGGTCTCGCCGGGCCGGTTGTAGCTTTCGGGCCGCTGCCAATGGCCGGCGGCATACATGCGCGCGCCATGGTCTCCATGCCAGTCGTGCATTGGTGTCAGCCGGTGCGGGAAGAGGTTGCCAAAGCGCTCGGCGGCGATCGAGCCCAGGGACGCAGCGGTATAGGGCGGGCGGAAGCGCGTGGTCCCCACGTCCGGGATCGGCTTGCCGAGCGCGTCGGCCATGATGGCCAGGCCCGGCACGTTGGAGGTCTTGCCCTGGTCGGTCGCCATGCCGAGCGTCGTGTAGCGCTTGAGATGCTCGACCGAGCGGAAGCCCTCGCGATGGGCGAGGCGCACATCGTCGGCGGTCACATCGTGCTGGAAGTCGACGAACGCCTTGCCCGGATGCCCTATCTCGAAGACCGGGGCTGGGGCAGGGGAGAGATCGTGATCGAAATCCAGATCGCCGGCGGCCGCGCCATGGACCGACCAGTGTGCGTCAGGCTTGGGCGGCAGGAAGGCTTGCAGGGCATCATCCCAAACCGGATTGGCGCCGGCCTGGCTCGCCAGATGGACGACCGGCGACCAGCCGCCCGAGACGAGCAGGCAATCGGTCTCGATCTCCTCGGCGCCGCCCGAAAAGCTTCGCGTCTCGTGATTGTAACGGGCGACAGAGATCGACTTGAGCCCCTTGGCACCGCTCGTGCCGACCACCGCGTGGCCGAGCTTCAGGGCGCCGCCGGCGCGGTCGGCCAACCGTTGCGCTGCGGCGCCGATCTCCGGCCGGACATCGACGATGGCGCGAACGTTGGCGCCCGCATGGCGCAGGGCCGCGGCGGTCGCATAGGCGCTGTCATTGTTGGCAAAGACCGCCAGATGCTGGCCGGGCAGCACGCCGAACGTCTCCGTATAGCGCCGGCCCGCGTCGGCCAGCATCACGCCGGGCCGGTCGTTACCGGGGAAGACGATGGGGCGTTCCAGCGCGCCTGTCGCCAGCGCGACGTGCTCCGCGCGGATCACCCAGTGACGCTGGCGCGGCGCGCCTTCGGGCGCCGTCTTCAGATGGTCGCTGACGCGCTCGGTCGCGGCCAACATGTTGCCGTCATACCAGCCCCAAACCGTCGTGCGCGTGAGCAGCGTGACATTGGGTCGTGATTCAAGCGATTCGACGATCTGTCTGATTTCAGACTCTTTTTTGCCATCGGCCGCGCCGCCCCATCGCGGCTCCAGTTCGCAGACGATGACGTGCCTGCCGGTCTCGGCCGCTTCATGCGCTTGTTTAAGTCCGGCGAGGCCACCGCCGATGACAAGCACGTCGCAGAAGGCGTTGATGCGCTCATAGCGGCTCTTGTCGGGCGCCGTGCCCGGCCGGCCAAGCCCTGCCGCGCGGCGGATGACATGCTCGCACATCATCCAGAAACGCGTTCCCTTCAGCGGGCCGATCACCGGACCCATGAAGGTCTTGTAGTAGAACCCGGCGGCGAGCGCCTTGCCGCCGAGCTGGTTGATCGCCATCAGATCGTTGTCGAGCGAGGGCCACCGGTTCTGGCTTTCGACCGCAAGCCCGTCGAAAATCTCGATCTCGGTGGCGCGCACGTTCGGCTCGCGCACGCCGTCCGTGGTGACCGTGAACAGCGCGTTCGGCTCATCGACGCCGAAGGCCATCAGCCCGCGCGGGCGATGATATTTGAACGAGCGGCCCATCACGCGCACGCCATTGGCCAGCAGCGCGGAGGCGAGCGTGTCGCCGGCAAGGCCGAAATATTGCCGGCCATCGACGGTGAAGCCGACCGTGTCGGTTCGGTCGATGGCCGTTCCGCCTTCTGCGCACCGATGGCTGGTCATGGCTTCGCCCCGGGTATCGTCACGTCGGATACCGCGTGCGTCACCGTGTTCCGGACAATGCGCAGATGCCGGCGGCAGCCGCCGGCATGCTGCCAGATTTCGGCATGATCGCCGGCGGGGTTGGTGCGGTCATAGACATAGGCGTTCCATGCCGCCGGGTCGGTCGCCGCCGGATCGGGCCGTGCAGCGAGATTGTCCGCATCGCCGCAATAGGCGAATTCGCTCAGATCGCGCGGACCGCAGAAGGGGCAGGGGATGATCATCTCAATGCTTCCACGGTGTCGCTCCCTGGCCCTTTTCGTCGATGACATAGCCGCGGTGGAAGCGGTCGAGCGTGAAGGGGGCATTGAATTCGTGCGGCTCGTCCCGGGCGATCGTGTGGGCGAAGCACCAGCCCGAGGCGGGCGTTGCCTTGAAACCGCCATAGCACCAGCCGGCGTTCAGATAGAGGCCGGGCAGGGGGCCCTTGGCGATGATGGGCGAGCCGTCCATCGACATGTCCATGATGCCGCCCCATGAGCGCAGCAGGCGGAGTTTCGCAAATGCCGGGAACAGCTCCAGCACCTCGCTCATCACGTCTTCGACGATCGGCAGGTTGCCGCGCTGTGCGTAGGAATTGTAGCCGTCAATGTCGCCGCCAAAGACGAGCGAGCCCTTGTCGGACTGCGAGATGTAGAGGTGCCCGCCGCCATAGGTGACCACCGTGTCGAGGCAGGGCTTGACGCTTTCGGTGACAAACGCCTGCAGCACATGGCTTTCGATCGGCAGCCGGTCGATGCCAGCCAACGCCATGACGCGCGATGTCGAGCCGGCGACGGCGGCAGCCACCTTGCGCGCGTGAATGCGGCCGCGGCTCGTCTCGACGCCGGTGACCTGATCGCCCTCGCGGACAAAGCCCGTCACTTCGCAGTTTTCGATGATGTCGACGCCACGGCGGTCGGCGCCGCGGGCATAGCCCCAGGCGACGGCATCGTGCCGGGCCGTTCCGGCGCGCGGCTGTTCGAGCCCGCCAAGGACCGGAAAGCGCGACGAGCCCGACAGGTTCAGCGCCGGCACCCGGCGCTTGAGTTCGGGCGGCCGCACGAAGCGCGCATCGACGCCCTGCAGGATCATCGCATTGCCGCGCCGGGCATGGTCGTCTTCCTGGGCCGGCGTGTGGAACAGGTTGATGATGCCGCGCTGGGAGAACATCACATTGTAGTTGAGTTCGTGCGAGAGGTTCTCCCACAGCTTCATCGAATGCTCGTAGAAAGGCGTGTTGCCGGGCAGCAGGTAGTTCGAGCGCACGATGGTGGTGTTGCGGCCGATATTGCCGGAGCCGACCCATCCCTTTTCGAGAACGGCGACGTTGCGGATGCCGAACTCGCTGGCCAGATAATAGGCCGTCGACAGCCCGTGCCCGCCGCCGCCGATGATGATCACGTCATAGGCCGGCTTTGGTTCGGGCTTGCGCCAGGCCGGCTTCCAGTCACGGTTTCCGGTCAGAGCGTTCTTCACGATGGAGAGGGCAGAATATTCCGCCATGGATGAAGGACCTTTCGGCACGCCGCCCGCAATCTGCATCAGCGCGGCGTTTCGTGCATGATACAAATTCGCCGTCCGATGACGTTCCCGCGACGGTCATTGACCGTCAAGCTATCTTTCGACTCCTTCCAGATGTGATATGCGTGTGCGCATGATCTGGTTGCGCACTTTTCTCCTCTGCCTTTCTCTTTCGATCCTGGTCATTCCGGTGCAGGCCCAGCCCGTCGGCAGCGGAGCCGAAACGCCGGTCGTCGCGCTCACCCGCGACGTCGAGCGGCTGATCAACGATATCGAGGAGAGCGCGAACGACGATGCGCGGCTGGCGGAGATCGCGACCGAACTGACCGCCTTGCAGGACGATCTGCTTGCGGCGGGTGTCGCGCTGACGCCGCGCCTTTCCACCGTGCGGGGCCGCCTCGACCAGCTCGGTCCTGCGCCGCCGGAAAGCGAGCCGGCCGAAGCCCCCGACAGGCTGGACGAGCGTGATGCGCTGACCGCCGAGCGGGCGCTGATCAACGATCTGATCGGGCAGTTGGAGGCCCAATCGATCCGGGCGCGCAACGGCGTCGACCGGATCGCCGAGCGCCGGCGGACCTTGTTCACCGACACGCTTTCGCGCCGATACGACATCACCAGCGCATTCAGTCCGCAGCTCATCGCCGATCTGGCCGAACGCAGTGCGGCGCTGGAAAGGCGGGTTGCGTCATGGGCCAGCTTCACCTGGCGCACCAAGCAGAACACCGTTCTGGCAAGCGTGTTCATGATCCTTGCTCTGGCGTTGGTGGCGATCCGGGCCTCGCGCAGGACCATCGTCATCTGGATCGAGCGGGCCGAGGGCGACGATCCGCCGACCTATTTCGCGCGGATGACCAACGCCTTCTGGTACACGCTGATGCCGACGCTGGCGTTCTGGGCGTTCCTGGCGATCTCGCTTCTGGGTCTCGACCAGGCCGGCCTGATGCGGCCGGATATCCTGTTCATACTGACGCGATTGCTGGTCGGCGTTGCGGCGGTCGTTCTGGTCTGGCGCCTGTCCGAAGCGGTCTTCGCGCCGTCGAAGCCCAACTGGCGGCTGATCGGCGTGACCGACAAGGCCGCCCGTTCGCTCAAGGCGTTCTTTGTCGCCATGGCGACGGTGACGGTCATCGATACCGTCATCGAACAGGTCAACACGATCGTCGGCGCATCGCTGCCGATCACCGTTGCGCGCAGCCTGATCACCAGCCTCGCCGTGGGCGCGCTGCTCGTCGTGATCGCCTTTCTTCGCCCGTTCCCGCCCCATGCCGGCGCGGTGTCGGACGATGTGGCCGCCGATGCCGCGGCCCGCCCATGGCCGGGCTGGGTTAAATGGCCGCTGGTGGCGTCGGGCCTGCTGCTGATCGGCGCGGCCCTGGCCGGCTATATCGGCTTTGCCCGCTTCGCCGCCCAGCAGATCGTCATCACGGGCGCCATCCTTGCGACGGTCTATCTGGGTCACCGGGCGGCGCAGGCGATCGCGCAGGACCATGCATTCGGGCAGTCGCGGCTGGGCACGGCACTCACCCGGAGACTGTCGCTTTCGGAAACCTCCGTCGACCAGTTGGCGCTGGTGCTCGGCATGGCGCTGTCGGCGATCGTCTTCCTCGTCGGGCTTCCGGTTCTGGCGCTGCAATGGGGTTTTCGCTGGCCTGAAATCCGCGCCTTCGGCGCGCGCTTCTTCACCGACATTCCGGTCGGTTCGATCTCCATTTCGCTCACCTCGATCGCCGCCGGCGTCGTGCTGTTCTTTGTCGGCTATCTGGTGACCAAGCGTTTCCAGCGCTGGCTCGACGGCAGCGTGCTCGAGCGCAGCCGGGTCGAGCCGGGCGTGCGCAACTCCATCCGAACCGCAATCGGCTATGCGGGGATCGCCGTCGCCGCGCTGATCGGCGTTTCGGCCGCCGGGCTGGACCTCAGCCAGCTGGCACTCGTCGCCGGCGCCCTGTCGCTGGGCATCGGTTTCGGCTTGCAGAACATCGTCTCCAACTTCGTCTCGGGCCTCATCCTTCTGGCCGAACGGCCCTTCAAGTCCGGCGACATCATCGAGGCGGGCGGCTATACCGGCACGGTCACCAACATTTCGGTGCGGGCGACCGAGATCCAGCTCTTCGACCGCAAGACGCTGATCCTGCCCAATTCGGAACTGATCAATTCGGCGGTGTCCAACTGGATGCACCGCAACACGTTCGGCCGCGTCACGGTTTCGGTCGGCGTCTCCTATGGCAGCGACCCGCAACAGGTGCACGATCTGCTGCTGGAGATCGCCGCCGACCATCCGCGCATTCTGGGCAATCCCGAACCGTTCGTCTCGTTCGACGATTTCGGGGCGTCCTCGCTGGATTTCACGCTGTACGGTTTCCTGTCCGACATCGGCTACGGGCTGACGGTTCGCACCGAACTGCGCATGGCGATCTTCGAGCGCTTCAAGGCGGCGGGCATCGAAATCCCGTTCCCGCAGCGCGATGTCAATCTGCGCATGGTGCAGCCCGAGGCGGACGTTCCGGTCGAGCTGCCGCAGGAGCCGTTCGGTGAGATCGAAGCGGGCGAAGCACGCCGGCCCGATGACAGTTGAACGATTGCCGTTTCGGTTCTAGGTTGGCGCCATGTCTGAAAAGCGACATGTTTTCCGGGCGATAACCGTTCTGGCGGTGTCCGTCCAAATCGCATCGCCGGCTCTGGCCGCTTCGCTGACCAATCAGGACAGCGAGCCACGCACGCTTGTCGTCACGGAAAACGGGGTGAAATCGGAACTGGTTATCGGCGCGGGGCAGACGGTGTCATTCTGCGCCGCGGGCTGTTTCATCACCTTGCCCAATGGCGATCGCGCCGCGCTGGCCGGCTCCGAATCCGTCGAATTGCTCGGCTCGGATGCCATCATCAGCCAATAGGCAGCATTTGACGATAATGCCTTCGCAGGCATTCAGCATGCGCTAACCATCACCGCCGATAAGCGGCGCTTCAACCCCCATTAACCCAAGCCGTTCACCGCATTTTTCGCGCCGATCCGGTAATTTGTCCGCCTAACCCAAGGGAAATTTCAAGGGGCCGGACATGGATGCGCGCGTTGACGACACAGCAATCGCTCTTGCGGTGGATCTCGACGGGACGCTGATTTCCGGCGATCTTCTGTGGGAATGCGTGTTCCGCCTCGTGCGCGCCAATCCGCTTTTCGCGCTGATGCTGCCGGTCTGGCTGCTCGGCGGCAAGGCGCGCTTCAAACATGAGGTGTTCTCCCGGGTCAGCGTCGATCCTGCCAGCCTTGGCTATCGGCCCGAAGTGTTGCGCTTTCTGGAAGCGGAAAAGGAACGCGGTCGCGTTCTGATACTGGCGACGGCCAGCGCCCAGGACCATGCCGGACGGATCGCCGCCTATCTCGGCCTGTTCGACCGGGTGATCGGATCGACGCCGGACACCAATCTCAAATCGGCCGCCAAGAGGGCGCGCCTCGTCGCCGACTATGGCGATGCGGGCTTTGACTATGTCGGCAACAGCCGAGACGATGTGGCCGTCTTCGAAGCCGCGCGCCGGTCCTATGTGGTGGCGCCCGACCGCGAGGCGCGCGCCTGGTCGGATGCCCATGGCGGCGCGATCCTTGTCGATCACGGCCAGACCAGCCTGACCGACGTGGTCAGGATGCTGCGCGTCCATCAATGGGCCAAGAACGTGCTGATCGCCGTGCCGGCCGTGCTGGCGCATACGGTTTTCGAGCCGGTGACGCTGGTGCATCTGATCGGCGCCTTCTTCGCGTTCAGCTTCCTGGCGTCGGCGGTCTACGTCTTCAACGACCTGTTCGACCTGTCGATGGACCGCCGCCATCCGACCAAGTGCAAGCGGCCCCTGGCCGCCGGGCGCATCGATCCGGCGACCGGCATCAAGATCGCCTTCGGTCTGATGGCGTTTTCGGTGCTGATCACGATGACGCTGCCGCCCTTGTTCGGCATCGTGCTGGCGCTCTATTTCGTCGCCACGACCGCCTATTCGCTGAAGGTCAAGCGCTGGCTGCTGCTCGATGTGCTGACGCTGGCCGGCCTTTATACGGTGCGCATCATTGCCGGCATGGCGGCGGTTGGCGCCGAGCCGTCCTATTGGCTTCTGGCCTTTTCGATCTTCTTCTTTTTGTCGCTGGCGCTGGTCAAACGCTATGTCGAACTCGATCTGGCCAAGATCTCGGAAAGACAGCGGCTGTCGGGCCGCGGCTATCGTCCCGAGGACAAGGAAGTCATCGCCCAGGCCGGCATGGCGTCGGGTTTTTCGGCGATCGTCGTTTTGGCACTCTATCTCGACAGCCCGGCGGTCTACCAGCTCTACGACCATCCCTGGATGATCTGGCCGATCTGCCCGCTGGTCCTCTATCTGATCATGCGCATCTGGATTCTGGCCAAGCGGCGCGAGTTCAACGACGACCCGGTCGTTTTCATCGCGACCGACTGGCGCAGCCAGTTGATGATCGTCTTCGGCGCCGCTCTGATGTTCGCCGCCGGCGCGGTCGATTTCCATGCGCTCGGTCTATGACGGGTTCGGCCGGGTCCGTCCGGCCAGGCGTGCGGCGGTTGCCGGCCCGCTGACCGCCGAGGCGCTGCGCGATGCGGCGCCCGGCTCACTTCTGCCGTACGGCAATGGCCGCTCCTATGGCGATACCTGCCACAACGATGCCGGCACACTCGCTGACATGCGCGGTTCGGCGCGGATCGTCGCGTTCAACCCGGACAGCGGCGTTCTGGAAGCCGAAGCCGGCGTGATGCTGCATCGGATCATCGATTATTGCGCGTCCTACGGCTTCTTCCTGCCCGTGACGCCGGGCACCCGCTTCGTCACGCTGGGCGGCGCGGTGGCCAACGATGTGCACGGCAAGAACCATCATGTCCGCGGCACGCTGGGCCGGCATGTCGAGCAGATCGAACTGGTCCGCTCGGACGGCACCCACACGCTGTCGCGCACCGCGAACCCGGCACTGTTCGCCGCGACGATCGGCGGCATGGGGCTGACCGGGATCATCACGCGCGTGCGCCTGAAAATGATGAAGGTCGGTTCGCTCAACCTCATCGAGCGGCTGCAGCCCTTTGCGACGCTCGACGCCTATTTCGACGAGGCCGATGTGGCCGATGCGGCCAACGAATATGCGGTCGCCTGGCTCGATCAGCTGAACGGCGAACGCGGCGTCCTGATGACGGCGAACCACGCCGATGATGGCGACTACCGCACCGCCGTTCACGCGCCGCGCCTGTCGGTACCGTTCGAACTGCCGCTCTCGGCGCTCAACCATTTCAGCCTCCGAGCCTTCAATGCGGCGTTCCATTTCGCCAAGGCGCGCAAGGCCGGACGCGACCGCGTCACCGGTTTTGCCGGTTTCTTCTATCCGCTCGATGCGGTCGGCAACTGGAACCGGCTTTACGGGCCGGCGGGCCTGTTCCAGCACCAGAGCGCCATACCGTTCGAGACGGCGCGCGCGGCGATCCCGGCCATGCTGGCCGCATCGCGCAGGGCGGGGCAGGCCTCGTTCCTGACCGTTCTCAAGCGGTTCGGCGACATCGCATCGCCCGGCGTGATGAGCTTTCCGGTGCCGGGCTACACGCTGACGCTCGATTTTCCCAACCGGGGACCGAAGACGCTGGCGCTTCTGGACGAACTCGACCGGATCACGGTGGAGGCGGGCGGACGCGTCAATCCCTACAAGGATGCCCGCATGGGCGCGGAGACGTTCGCCGCCTGCTTTCCGCATTGGCACCAACTTGAGGCACTGCGCGACCCCGCGCTTTGCTCGGATTTCTGGCGGCGGACGGCGCTGATGCTGTCCAAAAACGGGAATGGGTCAATTGCGACCGACGATCTTCAGCAAACTCTAACGAAGGTCTCCTAAGACAGAAACCGGATGAGGGCCGGGCGCAGACAATGAAATACATACCGTTCATATTGTTCACGGTCGCGACCAACGCAGCGGCGCAACTCATGCTCAAGCAGGGCATGATGACGCTGTCGCCGGCGGTCCTCGGACAGCCGAACCTGATCTTCAAGACGCTGCTGATCATCTTCCAGCCCTGGGTGTTCTTCGGACTGGCGACGTTCGTCATTTCGATGGCCTCGCACATGTTCGTCCTGTCCAAGGTCGATCTGAGCTTTGCCTATCCGTTCCTGTCGCTCGCCTATGTGGCGGTGGCGGTTCTGGCCTGGCAGCTCTTCGGCGAGGATCTGGGCGCCTACAAGATCGCCGGCATCGCTTTCATCTGCGTCGGCACGGTCCTCGTCGCGCAATCGGGTTCGCCGCTGTCGGACGCGCCGCGCACGACCCATTCCTCACCCGCAACCGCCATTACGGACGAAGCACAGTCATGAAACATGTGATCTTCGGCGGCGACGGTTTCGTCGGCCGCTTTCTCGCCAAGGATCTCGCCGAACGCGGCGAAAAGGTACTGGTCGCCGACATCAACAAATCGGACCTGCCGCATTACGCCACCGTCGATCATGTCCATTGCGACGTGACCAACTCGGCGTCCGTCTCCGGCGTGCCGGTCGATGGCGACGACATGGTCTACAACCTGTCGGCGATGATGCTGTCGCCGATCCAGAAGCGCATCGACCGCTATCCGTTCTTCTATCCGGTCAACACGTTCGGCGCCGCCAACATCATGGCGCACACCGCTGCATCGGGCGCGTCCCAACTCGTCCAGTACACGACCGACATGGTCTACGGCAAAACGGTCAAGACGCCGCAGGACGAGAGCCATCCGATATCGCCGCTCGGCCATTATGGCGGTTCGAAAGCCGAGACCGAAGCGATCGCCGACGATTGGCGCATGCGCGGCCTGAAGATCACCATCGTGCGGCCGCGCCTGATCATCGGGCCCGGGCGCCTCGGCATTCTGGGCAAGCTGTTCAAGCTGATCGACATGAACCTGCCGGTGCCGATGATCGGCGCGGGCAAGAACCCCTACCAGTTCATCTCGGTCTATGACTGCGCCGAGGTGGCGCGCCTTGCCTGGGAACATGGCGTGCCCAACAAGGCCTACAATCTGGGGTCGGACAATCCGCCTCCGGTCAGGAAGCTCTTGGGCGACCTGATCCGCTCGGCCGGTTCGAAATCCATCCTGCTGCCGACGCCCGGCTTCGCCGTCAAATGGACGCTTGCCGCGCTCGACCAACTGAACATGCCGCTCATGGACCCCGAGCAGTATCTGATCGCCGACGAATACTGCGTGCGCGACACGGAGGCGGCCAAGCGCGATTTTGGCTGGGCGCCGAAATATCGCGACGAGGACATGTTGCAGGCGGCCTATGCGGAATACCGCAAGGCCAGGGACAGCGGCCTTGCGGTCGGCAATTCGACCGTCGTGGCGGCAGAGTGAGGACACCGAAAATGCTTGATTTCCTGACCAAGAAAAAACCGGTCGTCGAGGCGCCCGCCATGCAGACGCCGATGCCGGAAGGCGCCGCACACGCACAATTGGACAAGCCGGACCTGATGTCGGTGGCCGACGCCAAGGCGATGGGCGTTCCGGCGATGACCGAACTGTTCAAGGCGCATCTGAACCCCGGCCAGCTTCACTTCATGAAGCTGCTGGGTTTTCACAAGATCAAGATCGAGAGCGCCGAGGGGATGTATTACACCGACCAGAACGGTCGGAAGATCCTCGACTTCTTCGGAGGTTTTGGCTCTCTCGCGCTCGGCCATAATCATCCGCGCATCCTCGAAACCCGCAAGGTGTTCCAGGAGGAAAAGCGCCACGAGATCGCCATGGCGTTCATGTCGCAATATGCGGCGGCGCTGGCGCACAACATCGCGGCCTGCTCGCCCGAAGACCTCGACATGGTGTTTCTGGGATCGTCCGGTTCCGAGGCGATGGAAGCGGCGCTGAAGGTTGCCGAGCGCGCCGCCGGCCCTGAGCGTCCGCTCGTCGTCTATGCGGAGAATTCGTTCCACGGCAAGACCAAGGGTGTCCTGTCGATCACCGACGGGCCGCTCTACCGGGGCGAGTTCAAACTGCTCGACAATGGTGTGAAAGTTCCGTTCGGCGACATCGAAGCGGTCGAAGCCGCGTTCAAGGCGCATCCGGAGATCGGTGTGATCTGCCTTGAGACGGTGCAGGGCGGCGGCGGCATCATCGGCGCCGACAGCGCCTTTTGGCACAAGCTGCGCGATCTTTGCGACGAACATGACGTCATCTGGGTGGCCGACGAAGTGCAATGCGGGCTTGGCCGCACCGGCCGGTTCTACGCGTTCGAGCATCACGGCGTCGTTCCCGATGTCACGGCGCTTGCCAAATCGCTGGGCGGCGGCAAGTGCGCGATGGCGGCGATGATCGCCCGGCGCGACATCTACATGAAGGCCTACGGCACGCCGAAGACGGCGATGATCCACGCCCAGGCCACCTTCGGCGGCATCGGCGAAGCGTCGGTCACCGCGCTCGAGACGATCAACGTCCTCTATGAGGAAGGCCTGATCGACAATGCGGCCGACACGGGCGCCTATCTGATCGCCGAACTCGAACGGCTTCAGGCCAAATATCCGCAGATCATCAAGGATGTGCGCGGCCAGGGCTTCATGGTGGGTCTCGAATTCCACGATTTCTCGCAGACGCTGCCTGCGGTGCTGAGGCCGGCCGTGGCGATGCTGGACGACAAGCTGAAGGGCTCGCTTTCGGGCTTTATCGGTGCGCTTTTGCTGCGCGATCACGACATTCTGGTCGCCTTCACCGAATACAACCGCAACGTCATCCGGCTGGAGCCGCCGCTCATCTGCGAGCGCAGCCACGTCGACCGGTTCATCGCCGGGTTCGACGCGCTGCTCGGACGCGGAATCGTCGCCATCGTGCGCGATTTCGTCAAAAGCCAGGTGAGCTGACACAGCCCTGTCGGCAAAGGACCCCGAACGCCTGCCCTTTGCGCCGCCAGCCCGGCGCAAGGGGCATCGTGTTTGATCAGATGACGCAACGGAACAAGCGTCGTGATCGAGGACATCAACATCCGCATTCTGGCGACCGGCGAATGGCTGGCCCGGCGGCTAGCGCCGTTTGCCGGCACGTTGGGTCTTGTGCTGCTGCTGGCGCTGGCCGCCACGATCGCCGCCGCCGGCTGGGTTTTTCCCATCTACAATTGGGACATGTTCGCCTATCTGGCCGCCGCGCACGAAGCGCCCGGCATTTCGGTCGAAGCGCTGCATCGGCATGCCTTTGAGACGATGCGACAGAACGCGCCGGCCGGTGACTTCATTGTCCTGACCCAGGACCGCGACTATCGCGTGCGCCAATATGCCGACCCGGAAGCCTTCTTCACCATGCTCGGCTTTTACCGGGTGAAGTTCCTCTATGTGGAGCTGCTGGGCTGGCTTTCGGATTTCGTCGATCCGTACATTGCCGTGCGGCTTCTGTCGGTCGTCCCGGCGGCACTGACGGTCGGGCTGGTGGCATGGTGGCTGGCGCGGGAGCGGGCGCTTCATCTGGCGCCGCTGGCGATTGCCCTGCTTCTGGTCTGCGCCTTCGGCGAGCGCGCCCGCTCGGGAACGCCCGATGCGCTGTCGACCATGCTGTTCGTTGCGGCCATGCTGGCCTTCATGGCCAGGCGCGAAGCGCTGGTGGCGATTCTCCTTTTCACCGCTTTTCTGGCGCGTCCCGACCATGCGGCCTATATCGGCGTTCTGTGGTTCGTTTCGGTCTTCACGCGAACCTTTTCCTGGGGCGCGTTCGTCGCGTTTGCCGCCGCCGCGATCGTCTATGTTCCGATGACCCAGGCCGGCGGCCATCCGGGCTGGTGGGTCCATTTCTGGTTCACCCATGTCGAGTTCGTGCCGACTCTGGAAGGGTTCGATCCGGACTTTTCTCTGACCGTCTATGCCTATGCGGTGGTGCGCGTCATCGTCCGCTCACTGGTCGAGGAAACCTGGCTGGCCGTTCTGCTGCTGGGTTGCTTTGCATGGTGGCAGATGACGCTGCGCGGCTTCGGCTTCTCGCGGCGCGAGACGACGGTTCTCGTCGCGACGCTTCTGGCGATGGGCGCCAAGATGGTGGTGTTCCCGCTGCACGAAACGCGGTTCCATCTGCCCTATCTGATCGTGTTCGGCCTGGTGCTGATCTGCGCGCTGCGCGATTTGCGTTTCCTGCCCGGCACCCGCGACATCAGCCGCCAAGCCGGGCCGCGATCTGCGGCCTGACATAGGCCGCATAGCAATCGGTCAGCCGGACCTTGACGTGGCCGGTCAGCGCCGGCGCATAGATACCGTAGAGCTGGCGGCCATTGTCCCGATAGGGGCATTGCGGTTCCAGCACGATGTCGGCGTCGGCGACCGCGTCGTAGACGTCCGCGTCCGGCTTGGGCACGGCGCGATAGGGATCGGCGCCGATGGCGATGTGGCGCGGGCCGGACTTGCCGAGAAGCCACGGGAACGGGTTGGCGAAGTCGAGCGTCATGATCGTCTCGTATCGCAGGCCGGCGGCTTCGAGACGCTTGAGTTCGCCGACCAGTTCGTCGGCGTCCTTCATCAGGCCGATCTGGAAATCGTGTTCGGAGTACAGCACGAAAGCGGGCAGTTCGCGGCGCATGGCGATCGCGCGAGTCGCCTCCGGGTATTCGATGTAGTGGGCGCGCATGCGCTCGTAGCGCTCCAGCTTGCGCGGCCGGACCGTTACCTGCCCCATCGCGCCGAGGTTTTCATGTTCCAGCGGCACCTGCCGGATCATCGCCAGATTGGCCCTGGTCGCGTGCTGGATGGTCTGGACCGCCGGCGGCAGGACCGTACAGGCGGCCACAAGCGCGGCGGCCGCCTTGGCGCCGTTGCTGCCGTCCGCCGCGAACATGCGCGCAAGCGCGAGGATGGCGACCGGCCACAGAGCGATGTGCTCCTGGCTGCCGGTGTTCTGGCTTTCAAAGAAGATGCCGCCGGCAAGGGCGGCGCCGAGCCAGATGGACGGATGGTCGCAGACCGCGCGCCAGAGCGGCTGACCTGCAGCAGTACGGGCGGGAAGCACGATGATCAGAAGCGCGCCCAGAAGCCCGGCGAAGATGACCGTGCCGCCGGTGCGCGATGCGCCCTGGATCAGCCGCGAGGCAAGGCTGGAATCATTGATGTCCAAAAGCGCGACGATGTCGGCCAGATAGGCCGAGATCATGCCCGTCGCCAGTTCGAGACCGCCCAGCGCGGCGGCGAAGATGACGGCGCTGGCGATAGCGCCGAAAAGCCGGATTCGGCCGGCCGCCAGGGCGGCCAGACACAGCAGCCCCGCCGCCACGAAACCGGTGATCTTGACCAGGAACAGCACCAGCATCAGCGCCGCGACCAGGGCGACAAGAAGCGAGCGGTTGCGCACAAACATCAGCGCCGCCGCCAGAACGTAGAGAAGCTGGCTGGCATGGCGGTTGTAGATGCCGAAACCGTCCGAGCCGGGATAATTGTAATATTCGGTGGTGTTGAACGGCAGCAGCGTGAACAGCGCGAAGGGCACCGCCAGCGCCAGCGCGATGAGCGGGTTGCGGCGCGCCACGTCCCAAAGGACGAGCGCCATCAGCGGAATGGTGACGATCGCGATCGACCAGTTGGCCGCGTACATGGGTTGCGCGTCGGGAAACAGCGCCATCGTCCAGGTGCTCAGATAATATTCGAGCGGGCCGACGGGCGTGAAGAAATCGACATTGGGCACCTGGCCCTGGCCAAGGCGATTGGCGGCATCGAGATAGAGGAAACTGTCCCAGTACATCGAGCCGAGCGGCGCGCGCAGCGGCAGCAGCAGACCGGCGGCGATCAGCGCGACGAGAGCGCCCATGACCAGCCAGACAAGACCGGCCAGCCCGAGACGGGGCATTGCAGCGGATTGATCGAGCGTGGTGACACTCATGGGCAGGCACTCTTGCAAGACGGCACTTGACGCACGCGCGCGTCGTCGGCCCATCATAGCGTGCCGGCCTGCCCGGCAGGTTAATGCCGGCCGTTCAATTGTCGTTAAGGTTACGGCCGTTCCGTTGCGTCACGAGCGCGGTTTGAGGTTCTCGGGGTCGTAGAGCGGCGCATAGCCGATGCCGGCAACCTCGACGGGAAACCGCTCGCCGAAATATTCGATCATCAGCCCGTTGCCCTTCTTGGCGCGGTCGTGCGGCAGGTAGGCCAGCGCGATGTTCTTGCCGATCGAGGGGCCATAGGCGATCGAGGTCGTGAAGGATCGCCGCCCCAGCTCGTCGATGAGTACTTCGCCGGTGGCCTCATCCATCACCGGGCAGATGCCGACCGGATAGCGGGCGACGCCGTGCGAATCCACATTGTCGGTCATGACCAGCGTGCACAGCGTCGCCGGCTGGTGGTTGCGGGCGCGCTGCTCGAGATAGGCGGCCTTGCCGCGGAAATCGGCCTGCTTGACCTTCGGGCGGGCAAGATCGGCTTCGAGCAGATTGTATTCGGTCAGAAGGTCGGCGTTCTGAAGGCGCAGGCTCTTTTCCATGCGCCGCGAGTTTGCATAGGTCTCGACGCCGAACGCCATGACGCCCAGGTCGCGGATCGCGTCCCAGACGGCCAGCCCGTCCTCGTAGCGCATGTGCAGCTCCCAGCCCTGCTCGCCGACATAAGAGATGCGGAAGGCCGTCACCGCCTTGCCGGCGATCTCGATCTGCCTGAGCGTGGCGAACGGGAAGTTCTCGTGCTCCAGCGTGTCCGGGTCGGCGACCAGCTTCTGCAGCGTGGCGCGCGCGTTCGGCCCCCAAAGGCCGATGGTGGTGAAGTCCTCGGTCACATCGGTGATGGCGACATCGAACCCCATGTCGGCGGCGACACGTTTCATGAAGTTGAAATCGCGCGGGCCGGCATCGGCGCCGTCGATGACACGGCAGCGGTCTTGCATGCGGATGACGGTCAGGTCCGCGCGCACGCCGCCATCGTCTTCGAGGAAATGGGTGTAGATGCCCTTGCCGACCATGTTCTCGCCGCCGATCTTGGCGACGCACAGCCATTCCATCAGGTCCACATGGCCGGGTCCTTCGACATCGTAGATGGCGAAATGCGACAGGTTCACCATGCCGACATTGTCGCTCATCTCGAGATGCTCGGCGTTGGAGACGCGCCAGAAGTGGCGGTTGTCCCATTCGTCTTGGCGGACCGGAACCCTGTCGCCCCATTTGTCGAGCAGATGCTCGTTGGCCGCATAGCCATGGGCGCGCTCCCAGCCGCCCAGTTCCATGAAATGGCCGCCCAGTTCCACTTCGCGCTCGTAAAAAGGCGAGCGCCGGATGTTGCGGCCCTTGGAGAAGGGTTCGCGCGGGTGGACGGCCGGATTGTAGACCTTCATCGCGGTTTCGGTGCAGCGGTCGCGGATGAAGCCTTCTTCGGTCTGGTGCGGATAGAAGCGGGCATAATCTGCGGCGTGGATGTCGATCGGTGTGCGGCCGTCGGTCATCCAGTCGGCGATCAGCTTGCCGACACCGGGGCCGTCCTTGACCCAAACGGCGACGGCGTACCATAGGCCGCGCACCTTCTGGCTTTCGCCCAGCGACGCGCCGCCATCGGTCGTCACCTGCAAAAGCCCGTTGAAGGAGCGCTTTTCCTCATAGCCGAGCTCGGCGAGGATCGGGGTCAGCTCCATCGCCTTTTCGAGCGGCTCGATGACCTGCTCCATCTCCAGATCGCGCTGGGAGGGGGACAGGCGCGCCTGTTCCTTCTCAAGGATGTCGCGCGGATGGACCAGGCGCGGCTCGGTTTCCTCGTAATATCCCCATTCGATCATCCCGCCCTCGGTCGACTTGGGATCGCCCGTGTCGCGCATATAGGCCGAATTGCCCTGGTCGCGCAGCAGCGGCCAGCCGATCTCCTTGCCGGTGCCGGCGAACTCGTCGTAAGGCCCGAACCACAGGAGCGGGTGGTCGATGGGCATCACCGGCAGGTCCTCGCCCGCCATTTCGGCGATCAGCCGGCCCCAGAGACCGGCGCAGACGATCACATGGTTTGCCCTGATCGTGCCGCGGCGCGTGACGACGCCGGCAATGCGGCCGTCCTCGATCACCAGATCGGTGGCCGGCAGGTTGGCGAACGTCGTCAGCTTGCCGCTCTTTTCGGCGTTCTCGACGAGTTCGCCGGTAACGACCTGGCTGCGGGGCGTGACGAGACCCGCATCGGGGTCCCAAAGCGCGCCCTGGATCATCTCCTCTTCGAGAAGCGGGAATTTCGCCTTGGCCTCGGCGGCCGAGATCATCGTCGCGCGGGTGCCGAACGCCTTGCCCGAGGCGACCTTGCGCTTGAGCTCGGCCATGCGTTCGTCGTCGCCGACCCGCGCCACTTCGAGCCCGCCGACGCGCGCGTAGCGGCCCATCTTCTCGTAGAAATCGATCGAATAGGCCGTCGTCCAGCAGGAGAGCTGGTCGTGGCTGGTCGCATAGCAGAAGTCCGAGGCGTGCGACGTCGAGCCGATATCGGTGGGCACGGCCGATTTGTCGATGCCGACGATGCCGTCCCAGCCGCGTTCGATCAGATGGTGGGCGACCGAGGCGCCGACAATGCCGCCAATACCGATGATGACGATTTTGGCCTGTTCGGGAAAGGCTGCCATGGCTCGGTCTCCGCGCATCGTTTGCATCCGGGCTCATGGCCGGACCGCTTCATTCCAGCCTTATCGGAAATGCCGCGTCAACGCCCTGTCCTGCCTGCGACGGAGAGATGTCGGGCGCGCGGCCAAAAAGCCGTCAAGCCCCGTGGCGGCGAAAGCGCCTCGCCATATCGTTACCGCGATTGGCTTCTTCAATGATGGCGATGACGTATCATGGGTCCATGAAAGCGTTCCTGTCGCGATTCGTCGCTCTGGCGATGCTGCTGGTTCCGGCGGCCGGTCAGGTTTGGGCGCAGGATCGTCAGGTCGATGTCGAGCTGGTGCTCGCCGTCGATGTCTCCGGTTCGATGCGCGATCACGAACTGGCGCTTCAGCGGCGCGGCTATGCCGAAGCGTTCCGGACCAAGGCGGTCCACGATGCGATCGCCGGCGGGCTGATCGGGGAAGTGGCGGTTACCTATGTGGAATGGGCGCGCGTCGACCTTCAACGCGTCATCGTGCCCTGGACGGTGATCAGCGATGCGCAGGGCGCCAACGCGTTCGCCGACCGTCTCGAACAGGCGCCGATCGCCAACATGCGCAACACGTCGATTACCGGCGCGATCCTCTACGGCATCGCCGCCATCGAGGAGAATGCGTTCGAAGGCCTGCGCCGTGTCATCGACATTTCCGGCGACGGCCCGAACAATCAGGGCGGACGGGTCGATCGGGCGCGCGACGAGGCCGTCGATCGCGGCATCGTCATCAACGGCCTGCCGATCATGGCCGAGCCCTGGATGGGCGGGCTGGGTTTCAACATTTCGGGTCTCGACGTCTACTACCGCGACTGCGTGATCGGCGGGCCGGGCGCGTTCCTGCTGCCGGTCCGGGACTGGGACGAATTTGCCGAGGCGGTGCGCCGCAAGATCGTGCTCGAACTGGCGGGCAAGACGCCGCCCGACGACAAGGCCGTCGTCCGGGCAATGCCGGTCCATCTGGTCAATGACGGCCCGGTCGACTGCACGATCGGCGAACGGCTGCGCGGGATCAGGGAACTGCGGTAGGGCCTCTGAGCCTGCCAAGTGCATTTGCACCGCCGACGATTCCCGTTAAGCGTGCCGGTATGGGAGACGGGCGCGAAATCTTCGGCATTGTCGTCTTGTCGGTTCAGGTCAGCCTGACCGCGTCGCTGATCGGCATGGCGATCGGCGCGCCGCTGGGCGGCTGGATATGCACGCTGCGCGGGCGGGCACGGCGCATCTGGCTGGCCATCTTCTCGGCGCTTCTGGCGGTCCCGACGGTGGTGGTCGGCCTGATCGTCTACATCCTGCTGTCGCGATCGGGCCCGCTGGGCTGGCTCGACATCCTGTTCACCCCGACGGCCATCGTCATCGCCCAGGTCATCATCACGCTGCCGGTGATCACGGTGTTCTCGCACCGGGCATGCGCCGGCCAATGGGCCGAGCATGGCGACCAGATCCGCCTCGACATCAGGGCGCGCTGGCGTCAGGTGAGCGAACTGATGCGCATGGCGCGGGCCGGGCTGGTCACCGCCTTTCTGGTGGCGTTCGGCCGGGCGATCTCGGAAGTGGGCGCGGTGATGATCGTCGGCGGCAACATTCGCGGATCGACCCGCGTGATGACGACGGCGATCACGCTCGAAACCCGGCAGGGCAATTTCAACGTCGCCGTGGCGCTGGGCGTGATTTTGGTTGCGATTTCGTTTCTTGTCACGGTCCTGACATGGTGGGTGACACGCGAGCGCGGGCAGCGGACCAATACCGCATGAACCCGGGCGAAGCGGTCAGCCCGCCTCTTCGTCGCCGGCGATGAAGAAGAGCTGCTGGCCATCGACGGTGTAGGCCCGGATCGCATCGCGGCCGGTCTCGCTGGTCAGCCATTCGTGCCATCGGGTGGCCCATCTGGTTTCGTCGGCGGGAACCGCTTCGTTGGTAACGACGATCGAGGCATAGGGATTGAACAGGGGCGGGTCTTCCTCGAAGACGATCACATGACCGTCCTTGCGGCCGAACTTCACCCAGGTCGCCCGGTCGGTCATGGTGTAGCCGCCCATCTGCGTGGTCGTCAGGATGGTCTGGCCCATGCCGGCACCCGCCTCGCGATACCAGGCGCCGAACGTGGCCGGATCGAGCGCCGCCTCGGCCCAAAGGCGCAGTTCCTTGCGGTGGGTGCCGCTGTCGTCGCCGCGGGAGACGAACACCGCGCCGCTGTCGGCAATCCTCGTCATAGCCTGCGCCGTGTCCGACGCTCCGGCCAGATCGGCGGGGTCGTCCCGAGGGCCGATGATGACGAAATCATTGTACATGACGTCGCGGCGGTCGGAGCCGTGACCGGCGGCGACGAACGCATCCTCGCCGATCCGGTCGTGAACCAGGATAGCGGCGGCATCGCCGCGCCGGCCCATTTCCAGGGCCTGCCCGGTGCCGACCGCGACGACATCGATGGCAATGCCCGTTTCGGCTGCAAATTGCGGGATGATCGCATCCAGAAGGCCGGAATTCTCGGTCGAAGTGGTGGTGGCCAGAAGGAAACGCTTCTCCGCCGCGTTGGCGGGGGCGATGGCGATCAGCGCCAGAAGAAGGACGGCGGCGAAACGCAGATATGCGGACATCATCGCTCCGGGGGTCGGGACCGTGGATCAGGCGACGAGCAGTTGCTTGCGCTCGGCCCGTTCCTGTTGCGGCGACTTGGCATAAAGTTCGCGATAGCACTTTGAGAAATGCGACGCGGAGACGAAACCGCAGGCAATCGCCACCTCGACGACGGGCATTGTCGACTGGACCAGGAGATGGCGGGCGCGATCGAGCCGTATTTCCAGATAATAGCGCGCGGGCGAACGGCCCATCTCCTGCCGGAAAAGCCGTTCGATCTGCCGGCGCGACAGGCCGACATGGTCGGCGATCTCCAGAAGCGACAGCGGCTCGGAGAGATTGGCTTCCATCAGTTCGATGATGGACAGGACGCGCGCGTTCTGCACGCCGAGCCGGGCGCGCAGCGGCAGGCGCTGGCGATCGGTCGCCGCGCGCACGCGGTCGGTCAGCATCTGTTCGCAGACGCGGTTGACCAGATCGTCGTCGAAATCCTCGGCGATCAGCGACAGCATCATGTCCAGAGCGGCGGTGCCTCCGGCGCAGGTGTAGATGTTGCCGTCGACCTCGAACAGGTCGGCATAGACCTCGGCCTTGGGGAATTTTTCCGAAAAACCCGGAAGGTTCTCCCAGTGAATGGCGCAGCGGCGCCCGCTGAGCAGCCCGGCGGACGCGATCACGTGGGCGCCGGTGCAAAGGCCGCCGACGCCGATGCCTCGCGCATGCATCTCGCGCACGATGCCCGTCGCCGCCTTGGTGGTGTGGCTTTCCACATTGACGCCGCCGCAAACCAGGAACAGCGACGCCCGGTCGGGTTTGGAGATCATGCGCCGCTCGCCCTCGATGGCGGCGTGCACGGACACCTGGACGCCGTTCGACGCGGTGACCGGTTCGCCCGTCTCGCTCGCCAGTCGCCACACATAGGCGTCATAGCCCAGCATGCGGTTGGCCGAGCGCAATGCCTCGACGGCCGACGTGAAGGCGATCATCGTGAATTCCGGCACGAGGAAGAACACGATGGTGCGCGTCGGCGCCCGTGTGCCCGGCTTGCTTTCGTCCATGACCCGGCTCCCATCAGGCCGCACGCGCAAGGCGTACGTGGACAATGTCATCTGGCCGACACACAATCAGCCACCGGCGCGCCGCGCAACGTTTTTTCACGCCGAAGCGCGCGCGATGCGGTCCACCAGCGCGCAGAGCGTATCGGCGTGGAAGGTGAATCGGCCGGTATCGACCGGCTCGGGCGAGGCGTCAGCGCCCCACTCGGCCGGACGCGGCACAAAGGCGGTGGCGAGCCCGCACGCGGCGGCCGCGTCCAGATCGTCGTCATGGCAGGCCACCATCACCGATTCGGCCGGGCTTGTCCCCAGCGCCGCGCAGGATTTGAGATAGACGGCCGGTTCGGGCTTGAAGGTCCGCGCCAGTTCGGCGCCCGCAATCGTCGTCCATGTCAGGCCGGCATGATCGGCAAGGCGCGCCATCATCGCCCGTGATCCGTTCGAGCAGGCGGCAACCGGCATCACGCTTGCCAGTCTTCGCAGGCTTTCCGCTGTGTCCGGCCATGCGGGCAGGGCATCCCATGCCGCGTTGAGGGCGGCGCGGTCGCCGGCATCGACATGATGCGACAGGTTCATCTCGTCCAGCACGTCGTCGAGTGTTTCGATCTGGATCGCGTCGAGCGGGCGGTAGGGGTCGCGCCCGGAGCGGACGCGGTCCATCGATGGCTGATAGCGCCGCCGCCAGCCTTCGGCGATGGCGCGTCCCGCGCCGGTATCGAGGCCCTTTTCGGCGAGCATGCGTTCGGCAGCGGTTCGCATGCCGGTATGCCAGTCCACACAGGTGCCGTAGACATCGAAAAGCGCAGCCCTGATCATGATGTGTCAAGGCATGCGGAAGCCGGCCGCGTCAAGCCCGACGCGACCGGCTGTGAGCGGCGATCATGGTCCCGTCAGACGAACAGGCCGTAGCGCGAGCCGGCGCGCGCGGCGGTCTCGCCGGGCATGGTGCGGCCCAGGCGATTGCGTTCGAACGCGGTTGTCAGGTTTGCGCCGTTGGTGGGAGCGTAGGCGGTCAGGGTGCCGACGCGGAAGAATTTCGCAAAAATGGACATTTCATCACTCCATGCGGTTTGCCATTTCACACGGAGCAGCCTTGGCGCGACCGGACGGTTCCGACGACGGTTTGGACCCGTCGTTTGGCAGGAACCCGCCGGCTATTATCAGGACGCTTGTCGGGCGGTTGGGTCCGACCCGATATCGACGTCCCCGTTGGGGCGGCTCATGGCCCGCATATGGGCCTTGTGTGACGGAATTGCGATGACAAATGCGAAGTCGGATATGAATTTTGCGCCACCCGAACGCCGCCGTTCGGCAAGGGTAAACAGGGCGTTAAGAAACAGCCCCTGAACCTGCCTGGCGCCGGCGCCGTGCCAATGCGGCATTGGCGCCGATGGCGATCAGATAGCAGCCAAGCAGGAACCAGGGCACGCCGGTAAATCCGGTGACGGCGATGATGGCGATCAGAAGCGGCGTTCCGGTCGTGTTGCCCAGATTGCCGGTCTGGGCCAGCCCGCCATTGGCCAGCGCCCGGTCGGCCGTGCCGGCGTTGAGTTGCGGCACAGCGGCGAAGCTGGCGCCCTGCACGAGGCCCAGGCAGGCAAACAGCGCCACCGCCAGCCATGCCGCCGGCCCGGCAACAGCGAAAAGCGCGCCGAAGACCGCCGCCGCCACGAAGCCGATCTGGACCACCGTGGTGGCCGGCACGTAGCGCAGCAGGAAGACGCCCAGCGTCATCGAGGAGACGATGCTGGCAAGCGGCATCAGCGCCGTCGCAAGGACGCGCTGCTCAGCATCGATGAATGGCGGCAGAACGGCGAGCAGGGCCACAAAGGTCAGTGTGTAGAACACCCAGCCGATCGCCGGCGCGCCGATCGTCGGCGATGTGTAGATGTCGATGTGACGGGCAATGAGTTGGCGCGGGCCGAGCGGCGGCGCGGCCACGGCGAGCGGGGCAGGGCGCGGCAGCACGAGGGCCAGCAGCACGGCGAAGACGGCCATATAGACGCCGTGCGCCAAAAAAACCGCACCCGGACCGCCGGCGCTCACAAGGGCGGGCGCGATGAGCGCGGCGGCTGCGAATGCGACACCGAAGAACGTGCCCCACAACGTCAGTGCCGCGCCCTGATGCCGGGCCGGCGTGATCTGCGCGATCAATGTCGGCGTGGCGACGACGATGGCGAGGTGCGACAGGCCCTCCACGAACCGGATCGCCAGCATCCATGAAAAGGGCGGCATAGTGGCCTGGATGAAGGAAACGACAGCGCCGAGCACGATCCCGGTCAGGAGCAGCCGCCGCAGCCCGATGCGGATGGCAAGGACACCGGCGACGAGCCCCAGCACGATTCCCATCAGCGCGATCAGCGAGACCAGAAAGCCCGAGGCCACGCCGGTCTCGCCATAATGGTCCTGAAGCGCGGGCAGGATCACGGCCATCTTGGCGAACTGGGCCGCGCAGCCAAGGCCGGCCAGCCAGAGCGCGAGAACCAGAAACAGGGGTGATGAGAACAGTCGGCGCATCGGCCTGCCCTAGCCGCTGAAACCCAATCGGCGAAACGAATTTTTCTGAACCATTTGATCCATGGCGCGTTGGCCGTGGCGGTAAAGGTCTGCCGCATTTATCGGCTTTTGCATCGGGCCAAGGCTTGGTTATGGTGCGGGGCGCGGAGAGGGACGTCATAGCTGTTGAACACGCCGAGCTTCACCATCGGGATCGAGGAAGAGTATCTGCTGGTCGATGCGGATACGCTGACACTGGCCGAAGCGCCCGATGCGCTGATGGACGTGCTCCAGAAGGACCTGCAAAAGCAGGTCAGCCCGGAATATCTTCAGTGCCAGGTGGAAGTGGGCACGCGTGTCTGCGGGACCGCCGGCGAGGCGCGCGACGACCTGCGCCGCCTGCGCAGCACGGTGGCGCGGCGGGCGGCCGAGTTCAATCGGGTGCCGATTGCGGTCTCCTGCCATCCCTCTGCGGAGTGGAACAAGCAGCACCACACGGACAAGGAGCGCTACAACGATCTGCGCGTCGAGATGGCGGCGATGGCCCGCCGGCTGCTGATCTGCGGCATGCATGTGCATGTGGGCATCGACGACGATGCGCTGCGCGTCGATCTGATGGCGCAGCTTTGCTATTTCCTGCCGCACCTTCTTGCGCTGTCGACCTCGTCGCCCTTCTGGCAGGGGCAGGATACGGGCCTTGCCTCCTACCGGCTCGGGGTCTTCGACAATCTGCCGCGCACCGGCCTGCCGCCGCATTTCGGCAGTTTCGGCGAGTATGAGCGCACCACCGGCGTTCTGATCAAGGCGGGCCTGATCGAGGACACATCGAAGGTCTGGTGGGATCTGCGGCCCTCATGCCGTTTTCCCACGTTGGAAACGCGCATTTGCGACATGTCGCCAAGGCTTGACCACACGATCGCGATCGCAGCGCTCGTGCAGGCGATCACGCGCATGCTTTGGCGGCTGCGCCAGCAGAACATGCGCTGGCGGGTCTATGACCGGTTCCTGATCAGCGAAAACCGCTGGCGGGCGCAGCGTTACGGCATCACCGAAGGGCTGATCGACTATGGCAAGGGCGAGGTTGTGCCCTGCGCACAATTGCTCGACGAGCTGATCGACCTGGTCACGCCGGACCTGGCCGTGCTCGGCACGATGCGGCAGATGGACGTGTTGCGCGACATCATGCTGACCGGCACCAGCGCGACGCGGCAGCGGGCGGTGCGCTCAGAGGTCGGTTCGGACGATCCCGATACGATCACGCGCGCTGTCGTCACCCATCTGATCGAGGAATTCCACGCGGACTTGTGAAGGCCATCACCCCCGCCGGCGTCGGCCGCCGCGGCGGCGCGGCGTGTTGCCGCCCGGCTCGTCATTGGCCGCCTGCGGCTTTTTCGCCGGCAGCCTGACGGCCTGGGACAGGCGCGGAAACGCATCTTGCTTGTTGGGCAGGGCCATGGCGGCGACGAAATGGTCCTGGAACTTCGCCTCCAGCGCCGTCTCGATCTTGTCGATACGGCGGACGGTCTGTTCGATCTCGCGGCGATAGTCGCGGTTGATCAGCGCCATGCGCGCGCCGGTGCCCGCCGCGTTGCCGACCGCCTTGACGTTTTCGAGATCGCAATCGGGGATCAGGCCGAGCACCATCGCATATTTCGGGTCGATGAAAGTGCCGAACGCGCCGGCAAAGCGGATCCGGTCGATGGTGGTCAGCCCCATCCTGTCCATCAGAAGCTTGATGCCGGCATAAAGCGCCGCCTTGGCGAGCTGGATGGCGCGAATGTCGTTCTGGGTCACGGTGATCGTCTGCGCGCCCTCGTGCAGCACGTAGGAGAAGGTGCGGCCGTCGGCGATGATGCGCGGCGATTTGGGCGCCAGCGTGCCGTCGATGACGCCATCCTCGGAGATGATGCCCGCAAGGAACATCTCGGCGACGACCTCGATGATGCCCGAGCCGCAAATGCCGGTGACGCCGGAGGTTTCGGCGGCGTCGGCAAAGCCGGGCTCGTCGGACCAGACATCGACGCCGATGACGCGGAAGCGCGGCTCGAAAGTCACCGGATCGATGCGGACGCGCTCAATGGCGCCGGGCGCGGCGCGCTGGCCGGACGAGATTTCCGCGCCCTCGAAGGCGGGCCCCGTCGGCGAGGAGGCGGCGACCGTATGGTCCTTGTTGCCGAGCACGATCTCGGCATTGGTGCCGACATCGACCAGCAGCATGATGTCGTCGGAGCGATGCGGGCCTTCGGACAGGGTGGCGGCTGCGGCATCGGCGCCGACATGGCCGGCGATGCAGGGCAGCATGTAGAGCCGGGCGCCTTCGCCCAGATCGAGCCCGTTGGCGCGGGCCGGCATTGCGACCGCATCGGAAACGGCCAGCGCGAAGGGCGCACCGCCCAGTTCGGTCGGGTCGATGCCGAGGAAGAGGTGATGCATGATCGGGTTGCCGACGAACACCGCATCGAGAATGTCGGCCCGGTCGATTCCCGATGTCTCGACCGTTTCGCCGACCAGTTCGTTGACCGCGTCGCGCACGGCCTTGGTCATCGCCTCGCGCCCGTCCGGGTTCATCATCACGTAGGAGACGCGGCTCATCAGGTCCTCGCCGAAGCGGATCTGCGGGTTTGACGTTCCCGATGAGGCAATCGTCAGCCCCGAGAGTAGCGAGACCAGATGCAGTGCGATGGTCGTCGAGCCGATGTCGCAGGCAATGCCGTAGGCTTCGTTCTTCAGCCCGGGATAGACCGCCACGAGGGTGGCCGGGCCGTCCGTTTCGGGCTGGTGGACGGCGGCGGTGACCTGCCACTGGCCCTTGCGCAGGATCGATTGCACCTGCGGTAGCAAATGCGGGTCGGCGTTGAGGGCGTCAAAGCCCCATTGGTCGCGCAGCGCGGCGAACAGCCGGTCGAGATCGCCCAGCGGCTTGTGCATGTCGGGTTCTTCGACCTCGACATAACAGAGCTGGAGCGCGGGATTGCGCGGGAAGACCTTGGTGTCGGCAGCCTTGCGGACGATCTGCGTGTTGACCTGCGCATCGGCGGGCACGTCGATGACAAGATCGCCCTGAACGGTCGCCGAGCAGGACAGGCGCCGGCCGTCCTTCAGGTCGCGCTTTTCGGCATAGCGCTGTTCCTTGGCGCCGAAGGCGGAGATGTGATCGCTTGACGATGTGATGCCGTGCTTGGCGAACCGCCCTTCGGCCACTTCCACCTGGCAGCGCCCGCAAATGCCACGCCCGCCACAGACCGATTCCACATAGACGCCGAGGTCACGCGCGGCGTCGAGCACCGGCGTTCCCTTGGGAAAGCGCCCGCGGCGGCCGGAGGGCATGAACAGGACAAGGGGGTCTTGGGTGGTCACGTGTTAGTTCCCTGTATCGCACCCTCGCCCTTCGAGGCTCGCTGCGCTCGCACCTCAGGATGAGGGTGCGACAGCATTGTAACTTTCATGAACTGCATCAAAATCCGCTTTAGGAAAGGCCGCCAGATTGACCGTCGGCCGCAATTTCCCTCATCCTGAGGTGCGAGCGCAGCGAGCCTCGAAGGGCGAGGGGAATTGGCAGCATGGAAGCGACGGTGTACATCTTGCGCTGTGCTGATGGCTCCTACTACACCGGCCTGACCAAGCAACCGGTGGAGGCTCGTGTATGGGAGCATAACAATCTGCCGGATGATCGAAGCTATACCGGGACACGACGACCTGTCACGCTCGTATTCACCGAAACTTATGATCGTCTGCTGGACGCGATAGCGCGCGAGAGGCAGATCAAGGGCTGGTCGCGGCGCAAAAAGGAAGCATTGATCCGTCTGCATTACGAAGACCTTCCTGACTTGTCGCGTCGGGGTCATCTGAACCCGGATTGAGCGCCGCCGCACCCTCGCCCTTCGAGGCTCCGCTTCGGTATGCTCAGCGTCGCACCTCAGGATGAGGGTGCTGGCTTCCGAGTTTTTCCTAACCCCGATGTGCTCACATCCCTCCCCCCTCAAGGGGGAGGGAAGAACCGGGTTCACCCCCGCGCACGTGCAGCACGGCCACCACGACGGCCGCCGGCGCGGGCATTGGTGTTGGCTGCCGAGGCGGAGGCGGGCTTGTTGAACTTGATCCAGTCGCCGCCGCCATCATCGTGATTGAGCAGGAAGTTGGCGGCGCGGATGGCCTCCATCTCCTTGCCCGGGCGGGGCTTGGTCGAGCCGAGGCCGAACAGCCGGACAAAGGTCTCGTCGTCCATGTCCGGCGGCAGAACGATGCCGGCGGCTTCGACTTCGGCCCGCTTTTCGGCGATTTTCGTCGGGCCGACCGGCAGCGCGACGGGGTTCATGATCGCGCTGGTCATGCCGGCGGCGAACGCCATGGGCAGGAACGCGTTGTTGATGCCGTGCCGGTTGGGAAGACCGAACGAGATGTTGGACGCGCCGCAGGTGGTGTTGACGCCCAGTTCCTCGCGCAGGCGGCGCACCAGCGTGAACACCTGATGGCCGGCGGTCGCCATGGCGCCGATCGGCATGACGAGCGGGTCGACGACGATGTCGTGGGCAGGAATGCCGTAATCGGCGGCGCGCTCGACGATTTTCTTGGCAACGGCGAAGCGCACGTCCGGATCCTCGGAAATGCCGGTGTCGTCGTTGGAGATCGCAACGACCGGCACATCGTATTTCTTGACCAGCGGCAGGACGAGTTCCAGCCGCTCTTCCTCGCCGGTGACCGAATTGAGAAGCGGGCGGCCCTTGGCGGCCTTCAGACCGTTTTCCAGCGCGCCGGGCACCGAGGAATCGATGCACAAGGGGCAGTCGGTGACGTTCTGGACGACCTCGATGAGCTTGGGCATCAGCATCGGTTCGACGAAATTGTTGTCGGCGTAGCGCGGGTCCTCGGCCATCTTGCCGGAGAAGACCGCGCCGGAATTGATGTCGAGCACGGTTGCACCCGCTGCCACCTGCGCAATCGCATCGGCTTCCACGCGCGAAAAGTCGTCGCGCTCCAGCTCCTCATTGAGCACCTTGCGGCCGGTCGGATTGATCCGCTCGCCGATCACGCAAAAGGGCTGGTCGAAGCCGATGATGGTTTCCTTGGTCGCGGAGGCGACAACGGTGCGTGTCATGATGATGTGGGTCCCAACGCGTGACGTTTGTCAGTGGCCGTTCGATTGAACATGAGGATATAAAGATGTCTTTATATCCCATGAGCCGCGCTGATCAAGCCACTCTGCGGCTTTTTTGATGCCGCCGAACGGAAAAACGTGGATCTGGCGGATGGCGCCGGTGGGATTGTCGTGCCAGGCCTGTTCGATCGGGCCGACGACGCTTTCGGGCGAATGGGAGGTGGCCAGCGTGGCGATCGAGCGCGTGTTGCGCTTGAAGAAGCTCAGCGAATTGCCGACGCCGCACATGGCGGCGAACTTGATCAGCGTTGTTACCTTGGCCGGCCCGGCGACGCCCAGATGCACCGGCATGTCGATGCCATTGTCACGCAAGCCGTTGGCCCAGCGCGCAAATCTCTCGCCATCGAAGCCGAACTGGGTGACGATGCGCATCCGCGCGCCGGTGCGCTCGCCGAAATTCTTCTTCAGGCGCAGCGCTTCCAGCGCCACCTGTTCGTTGAAATCGGGCGATCCTTCGGGATGGCCGGCTATGCCGATATCGGTGATGCCGTTGGCGTCGAAAATGCCGGTCTCCAGCACTTCCATCGTCGAGGTGAAGGCGCCTGCGGGTCTTTCCAGACCGCCGCCGATCACCAGAATGTCGGTGACGCCCGCTTCGGCAACGGTCGCCCTGACGCGCTCATCGAGCGCGGTGCGGGTGGTCAGCCGGCGCGATGCGAAATGCGGCACCGGCTCGTATCCAAGCTCGCGCACGCGCCGTGCCGCGCGGACGAGCGTGGGAGAGGGGTCGGAGCCGACATCGGTGATGTAGACGCGCGTGCCGGGCGGAAACAGGCCGGGCAGGTCGGCCGATTCGATGGCCTGTTTGGGAGCGACCTCGATCGAGGCGGGTATGCGCGGCTGGTTCATGGCACCGGTTCCGTTGTGCCGCTATGCGGCGTTGTCGGTCTCGAACCCCTCGGCCTTGATCAGGGCCTTCAGACGTTCGGGCGTATAGTCGTCTTCAAGAGTCCTGGCCGCCTTGTCGGCCTCGGCCTCCAGATCGTCGCTGACCTTTTCGGGATCGCCCTTGCGCCACTCGGCGAGATAGGCATCGCTATCCCTTGCGCCGACGCGCATGGCGCACATGTCGATCGCCTCGGTGAAACGCAGCGACAGTTCGCGCTTCGCGGCGTCGCGCCGTTTCTTCACAATCACCTGGGCAGGAATGTCGCGCCAGTAGACGATGATCCGGTCAGCCAATTCGAAGTCCTTTCAGCGATGACAATGTTGGAGATCACGGTGCGCGGCTTCCTTGCGGGCGACGCGCTCAAATCCAAAAGCGACAGGCTGTCGCACCTACCACACGCCGCGTCGCAGACCCGTGCCGATCCAGCCCCAAAGGGTCGGATGGTAGTATTGCCGCGACGGGCCTGCCGGCTGCGGGTCCATCACGCGGCCCGCCAGCGCTTCGTCGACAGCCGCCGCGCAAAGTTCGGCGCATTGCGCTGTGATGACATGCTGGTGCGTGAATATGGTGTCCGAAGGCCCGGGCTCGCAAACCTTCTGGGCGATGACCGCTCCGGTATCGACGCCCGCATCGACGCGGTGAATGGTGCCGCCGTAGAGATCCGGCCGGCCCTCGGCCAGCGCCCAGTAGCCGCCGTTCAGACCGCGATAGTGCGGCGTAATGCCGGCATGGAAGTTGACGACCGGACAGGCGATGGCGTCGAGCGTCGACCGCTTGAGCATCCGGGCGCCGACCAGAAACAAGAGGTCGGGTGCGGCCGCTTCAAGAGCCTGAATGAAGGCGGGATCGTTGCCGGACGGAACAGGGCGCACGTCCAGCGCATCCGGCAGCGTCATCGACACGCCATACCGGGTTTCAAGTTCGGCAAAGCGGGCGTCGAGCATCTTCTTTGAGAGGCGCGAGCCGACCATGACCGGAAATTGTCCCGCGATCTGGAGCCAGCCCAGTTTGCGGGCGCGGCGCTTGAGGAACGCGCCGCGCGATTCGGGCGGTTCCCTGAAAACGATGAGGTCGCGATAGTGCGCGCGGAGCGCGTTGACGATCATCGCCGGCGCCTGGCCGCCGGCGGTCAGGACGGCGATGGAAGCTGGCATCTAGCCGCCCATCCAGTGCAGTGCGAACGCGCCGGCCGTGAAAACGACCGCGAAGATGACAAGGATGGATATGGCTCCGGTGATGATGCCGATCCAAAGCCATCCGCCGTCGCGCTCGGACAGGGCAAGCCCGCAAATCGCGCAGGCAAAGGCTGGCAGCCAGTTGCCGAAGGGCACCGGGATGATCACCGCCACGCCCAGGATCAGCGCATAAAGGCCGACGATCCGTTCGGCGGCGCGGTGGCTGGAGAAGGGCCAGCGGCGTGGACGAATCCAGGTTTCGAGCTTTTCGAGAAGCGGAATGACGCGGCGGGTCATCCGGCCGAAGCTCTCATGGCTCATCGAACGCTTCAAAAAGAACTCCGGCAGCCAGACCGTATCGCGGGCGGCGACCATCTGAAGGGCCACCAGGACGATCGGCACGCCCAGAACGACCGTGGAGCCGGGCGGGAAGGGCAGCATGTTGATCACGCATGTGAACACCAGGAAGGTGGCGAACGAACGGTCGGCGAGGGCGTTGCGGATGCAGCGCACCGTCACGTCGCCCTGTTCGCGCGCGGCCAGTTCGCGCAGCACGACGGACAGCGGCCGCGGCCGGTATGGCGGCAGGACCGGCGTATCGACCGCCGCGCCGGCGATGGGGGTCTGATCAAACATCGGCCGTTGGGTCATGGCTGGCTGTTGGCACCATGGGCGTCAATCCCGTTTCGTGCCCCATCATGACACGATTTTCTTTACAGACTTTTGTCTGTCGGCGATGCCGCGGCAACCAGGGCCGGGGCGAGGTCACCATAGCCGGTCAGGCGGCGCTCGAAGGCAAGGCCAAGGCGGTCCGCGGCGTGCCGTGCCTTTTCGGTCAGGTCGGCGTCGTCCGTCTGGGCGATATAGAGCAGCCGGGTGTAATGGGCAAAATACATGTCGCGCAATTCGGGATGCCGGTCGAGACCGAGCGGGCGTATCAGGAACGTGTCGAAATGGCGGGCAAGAAAGTCGGTCATGAAGAAGGTGGTCAGGTAATCGTCTTCATCGGCGTCGGCGAAGGCGGCGTTGCCGATATAGAAGGAAAAGCAATGCGGACCGGCGATCCGCTCGACGCCGTGTCTTTCGCAGACACGGTCGAGGTCGCCGCCGGTGCCGCAATCGGCATAGCCGACGAAGATCTGCTCGAAGCCCTCATTGCGCGCCCTTTGGATCGCCGTATCGACGGCAGGAGCGATGCGCTCGGGATGGTGATGGAAGTCGGCCGGCAGACAGGTCAGCGAGACGTGATCGAGCCCGTTGGCGCGGCACACGTCGAGGATTTCGCGCGCGATCATGCCGCAGCCGATGACGCGGACGGGTTGGGCGGCGGGTTGTCGTTTACTGTTTGGCATCACGGCGCGCGATAGGATTGCGAAACTGTAATCTCCTAGCCGATTGCCGCCTTTGCGTCATCCGGTGTAGGACCGGCGGGCACGGCAAAACGAGAATCAGCGCTTGAAGCACCAGACGATTTCTCCGAACCTGGACAGCGATCCGCGCCTGCCGACAGCGGCGCCGGAACTGACGGTCGTGCTGCCCACTTACAATGAAGCCGAGAACATTCCCGTCATCGTCGGCAAGATCGCCGATGCGATGGGCGGGATCGCGCATGAGGTCATCGTCGTCGACGACGACAGTCCGGACGGGACCGCGGCGGTCACCCGCGCGGTTGCCAAATCGCATCCCCATGTGCGCTGCATCCGCCGGGTCGGACGGCGCGGCCTTTCGGGCGCTTGCCTTGAAGGGATGATGGCGGCCAACGCGCCGGTCGTCGCCGTCATGGATGCGGACATGCAGCATGACGAGACGCGGCTGCCGGTCATGCTTGCCCAGATCGCCGACGGGGCGGATCTGGTGATCGGCTCGCGCTATGTCGACGGAACCCGGGCCGGCGGCGGCTTCCACAAGAAATCGCGGGCCAAGGGCAGCGAGCTTGCCACGTCGCTCGCCAACATGATCACCGGCAGCTACACGACCGACCCGATGAGCGGGTTCTTCATGCTGCGGCGCGACGTCGCCGACACGGTCGCGGGCACGGTGTCGCGCGAGGGGTTCAAGATCCTGTTCGACATTGTCAGCCGCCGCGGCGCAGAGCTGGACATACGCGAGGTGCCGTTCGAGTTCCGCGAACGGGTGGCCGGCGAGAGCAAGCTTGGCTTTCTGGTGACGGTGCAGTTTCTGGGCCTTCTCGTTTCGCGCTATACGGGCGGGCTTGTGCCGGCGCAGTTCCTGCTGTTCGCGCTGGTCGGCACGTCGGGTCTTGTGGTCCACATGGCATCTCTTTACGGCCTGTCGGCATCCGGGATGAACTTCACCCTGTCGCAGACGATCGCCACCTATATCGCGATGACGACGAACTTCGCGTTCAACAACGAGGTCACCTTCGCCCACCGCAAGCTCGCCGGACTGCGGTTCTGGCGCGGGCTGGTGACCTTCTATGCCATCTGCTCGATCGGCGCGCTGGGCAATCTGGCCGTCGCCGAACGCATATTCGAGTTCGGTGCGCCGGTCTGGCTGGCGGGCCTGTCGGGCGCGGTGATGAGCGCGCTGTTCAACTTCGCCGTCACCAAGCTGGTGACCTGGCGCGACGGCTGAGTTCAGCCGCCCAACGACATGGGCTTCTGGCCAGGTCCCTTCAGACCGAACCATCGCCGCACCACGTCCAGCCACAGGCCATAGGGCCGTCCAAGCACCAGCATGTAGACGGCGGCCCCCAGGGCGCCGCGCCAGAGCGCATCACCGGTCGCGCCGCCCGCATAGATGATCGCAACGTAGATCGGCACCTGGAACAGCAGCAGGGCGACGACGTCGTGGGCGAAGCGGCTGATGCGGCCGGACGTTTCGGCGCGTGCCATGACCCAGTCCCGCCAGATGCCGTAGGGCCGCGCCGTCAGCACCATCAGCGGCGCGCCGATCGCGCGCGAACGGGCAACCTCATCCCAGGCCATTCCGGCGACGAACCGCTCGTTGATGATGCCCGCAATGGTGAAGAACACCACGAGTGCCGTCGTATCGGCGAGAAAATCACGGGAAACGATGGTCCGGAGCCGCTCGAGCACTGCGCCAAAGCCCGGCGAAGGTCAGGCGTTTTCCATCTGGTTGTGGCGGCGCTTCATGAACATCTTGGCCGTCTCGACGGCAACCGCGGCGTCCCGGCAATAGGCGTCGGCGCCGATCGCCCGGCCGAACTCCTCGTTGAGCGGCGCGCCGCCGACCAGCACCACGTAATCGTCGCGGATGCCCTTTTCCTTCATCGTGTCGATGACGACCTTCATGTAGGGCATGGTCGTCGTCAGAAGGGCGCTCATGCCGACAATGTCGGGCTGTTCCTTCTCGATCGCCTCGAGATAGTTCTCGACCGGATTGTTGATGCCCAGATCGATCACGTCGAAGCCGGCGCCTTCCATCATCATGCCGACCAGGTTCTTGCCGATGTCGTGAATGTCGCCCTTGACGGTGCCGATCACCATCTTGCCCAGCTTGGGCGCGCCGGTCTCGACAAGCAGCGGGCGCAGGATCGCCATGCCGGCCTTCATCGCATTGGCCGACAGCAGCACCTCGGGCACGAACAGGATGCCGTCGCGGAAATCCTCGCCGACGATGCGCATACCCTCGACCAGAGCCTTGGTGAGCACGTCATAGGGCGCCCAGCCGCGATCGAGCAGGATCTGCGTGCCCTCGGTGATCTCGTCCTTCAGACCGTCATAAAGGTCGTCATGCATCTGCTGGACAAGCTCGTCGTCCGACAGTTCCGACAGGATGATCTCGTCTTCGTCTGACATGTGTGCGGTCTCCCAACCGGCCGGCAGTTTCGCGACATGCTACGCGTTTTTGCCGATTGTCAAATGAGGCGACTGCGACTCGTGCTGAAACGAATACGACAAACGCCTCCGGCATCGCGGCCGCGGCGAACGGCCCGACCTACGACATAGAACACATAACAACATCTTTATATCGTTATTTGTTTCGTTTGCAAGAGCCGTACGACAGCGGTTGCGTGTCGCCGCCGAACCAGCCGAGGACGCACATGGTATCGTGACATGGCACTGTTCGGACATACGATTTGGCCGCCGGCATGACGGCTGCGCTGCATTGGACGGGAAGGGCAGATGGATCAGGATCAGATGGCAGAGCCCGCAGGGGAGACGGCGGCGCCGGCCGGCGAGCGGCGCGGACGCCGCGGTTCGGGCGGTGCGGCGGCGCGGCGTGCTTCGCGCACGGGCGGCGGCGCTGGCCCGCAACTGACCTACATCACCCGCAAGATTCCGGTCTATGAAGTGCTGGGCGAGGAGGGGCTGGCGCTGATCGAGGCCAATGCCGACCGGGTGCTCGAAGAAACCGGCATCGAGTTCCGCGAGGACGAAGAGGCGCTGGCGCTGTGGAAACAGGCCGGCGCCGACGTCAAGGGCGAGCGCGTGCACTTCCCCAAGGGCCTGTGCCGCGAGCTTCTGAAGACGGCGCCGCCGGTCTTCACCCAGCATGCGCGCAACCCGGCTCGGTCGGTGCAGATCGGCGGCGACGCCACCGTCTTCGCGCCGGTCTACGGTCCGCCCTTCGTGCGCGATCTTGAAGGCGAGCGGCGCTATGCGACGATCGAGGATTTCCGCAATTTCGTGAAGCTGGCCTATCTGGCGCCGTCGATCCACCATTCGGGCGGCACGGTCTGCGAACCGGTCGACATCGCGGTCAACAAGCGCCATCTGGACATGGTCTACAGCCATATCCGCTATTCGGACAAACCGTTCATGGGGTCGGTGACAGCGCCCGAGCGCGCCGAGGATTCGGTGGCGATGGCCAAGCTGGTCTTCGGCGACGATTTCGTCGACGACAATTGCGTGCTGATCAATCTGATCAACGCCAATTCGCCCTTGGTGTTCGACGGCACCATGCTGGGCGCCGCCAAGGTCTATGCACGGGCGAACCAGGCCTGCATCGTCTCGCCCTTCATCCTGGCCGGCGCGATGAGCCCGGTCACGGTGGCGGGCACGCTGACGCAGGTTTTGGCCGAGGTGCTCGCGGGCGCTGCGTTCACCCAATTGTGCCGGCCGGGCGCGCCGGTGCTGTTCGGCACGTTCGCGGCCTCGATCTCCATGCAATCGGGAGCGCCGACCTTTGGCACGCCCGAACCCTCGCTCGTCTCCTACGGCGCGGCGCAGCTGGCGCGGCGCGCCGGCCTGCCGTTCCGCACCGGCGGTTCGCTGTGCGGGGCGAAGCTGCCGGACGCGCAGGCCGCCCATGAGAGCGCCAACACGATCAACATGACGCTTCTGGCCGGCACGAACTTCGCGCTGCATTCGGCCGGCTGGCTCGAAGGCGGGCTCGTCTCGTCCTATGAGAAGTTCATGATCGACGTCGATCAGCTCGGCGTGATGCAGGCAATGAGTCAGGGGATCGACCTGAGCGACAACGGCCAGGCGATGGATGCGATCGCCGAGGTGGGGCCAGGCAGCCATTATCTGGGATGCGCCCACACCCAGGCCAATTTCCAGACGGCCTTTTACCGCTCGACCGTCGCCGACAACAATTCGTTCGAGCAATGGCTGGCCGAGGGCGGCAAGCGCGTCGAGGAACGCGCCAACGCGCTGTGCCGGGACTGGCTGGCCTCCTACCAGCCTCCCGATCTGGATCCGGCGATCGACGAGGCGCTTCTGGCCTTCATCGCGCAGAAGAAAGAGTCGATGCCCGACGCCTTCGGCTGAAGCGAACCCGCTTCAGCCAGGGAGACAGGCGGGCGCAGACGGGTCGGCAACCTCATCCATGACGAGGTCTGGCGGATGGCGGACGGGTGAGGGCGAAAGCCAGACCCGTGGCGTGCAGATCGCGCGCGACGGCCTGGACCATCCCGGTGGCGGCTGAGGGGCCGGTCTGGCCGTGAAGCGGACGTTTGTCGCACTGAAGGCGACCATTCTTCTTCGGACTTTGGAGGGCTTGCGCAGCTATCGCGTTCGGAAACACCGGCAGGTCCTGAGTTTTGCCTTGACGAGGCTCTCGACTTCAGAACGCCTGCAACGGCGATCAGGGGACATTTCCGATCTCAGATGACGGTGGCGGCGTTGCTGTCGCCGGCTCCCGCCCGCAGGTGGCCTGTCGCAAGGCCTGGGCACCGTTGACGATGGAGACCCGCCACTCGCGCCGATCTTGACGCAGGTTAAGGCGCGCTGCGGCGCCCGGCGGATGATTGGCCTGCGGAATTTCAGTGATGGATGGCTGCTGATGCGGATCGGTGGATACAGGTTCGTTCTTCTCTCTTTTCTGACAGGATGGATCGCCCTTTTTGCGCTGCCCGACACGGTTCGGGCCGCCGAGCGGTTTGCGCTGATCTCGGTTCAGAGCGGCAAATATGTGCGTGCCGGCGGCGGGCAGGAAAGCCTGCTCGGCGCCGTCAGCGATCGCATCGCTGACTGGGAAACGTTCGAACGGGTCCCGATCGACGGCACCCGCGTTGCGATACGCGCCGTCCTGAGCGGCAAATATGTGCGCGCCGGCGGCGGGCCGAACAGCCTCCTCGGGGCCGTCAGCGACCGCGTCGCCGGCTGGGAAACGTTCGAATGGATCGATCTTGGCAGCAGCCGCATCGCGCTGAGATCGGCGCAGAACGGCAAATATGTGCGCGCCGGAGTGGGACAGGAAAGCCTGCTTGCCGCCGTCAGCGACCGCATCGCCGCATGGGAAACCTTCACCTATGTCGTCGTGCCGTCGAACGTCGACATCATACAGCCGGCGCCGGTTCCGGTCACGCCCGGACCCGAACCGGCAGACCAGCCCTCAGCGGGCTCGCAACCGCCGCCACAGCCTGCGCCCGGGGGTGGCGTGGCGCCCGAGATGCAGCAGGTGCTCAGCGCCCACAACAACCATCGCGACAGGCACTGCGTGCCCGCGCTGACCTGGTCGCCCGCCCTGGCCGCGCAGGCGCAGGCATGGGCGAACCAATGCAATTTCGTGCACAGCAGTTCGGGATATGGCGAGAATCTGTGGATGGGCACCGCCGGCTACTACTCGCCGACACAGGTGGTCGATTCCTGGTACGCCGAGATTGCCAACTACCAGTACAGCCAGCCCGGGTTTTCAGGGTCGACAGGCCATTTCACCCAAATCGTCTGGAAGTCGTCAACACAACTCGGCTGCGGCCGGGCCACCTGCCAGGGCAATGATCTGTGGGTCTGCAACTATGCGCCGCCTGGCAACTACCAGGGCCAGTTTCCGCAGAACGTTCTGCCGCCGTGCTGAACGGCGCGCGAAAGGCCCATTCGCACATCCAAGACAAGAGAGGACCACAAACATGACCCTCCGTTCAGCCTCCAGCAGCGCCGCAACCGTCGGCAATCGCGCCGCACATGTGCTGGGACCCCTGGCCCTGCTTGCGATCGGCGCCCTGACGGGGCTGCCGGGCGATGCATCTGCCGATGACGAGATCGTACGGACCTACTCGATCTCCGAAACCGATCTCAGCGTGTTTCTCAACGCTCATCGCGGCGTCCTCAACAGCGTTTCGGTGGACATCCGGGCGCCAGACGGCGGCTATGGCGATGAGCGCGCGAACGGGTTCCTCCGGCTGCGGGGCGAGGTTCTCGATGACCGCGATAACGATGAGAACAAGGAGCAATATTTCTGCCAATGGGACTATGTCTTGAACCTCACCCATAATGCGGGGCATCCGTTTCCGTTCTTCTTTCCCGAAGAGATCGAAATGGTGCAGGACCAATGCCGTTGGCCGTGGAATTCCGATGAGGAAGTCTGGGCCTTCGCCAACAAGAGCATCTTCGAGCACTGGTTCTCTCAGGTGCTGACGGTGGAGTTCTCGGGCTTCAACGATCCCGAGGCGCACGCCACGGCGACCTATCATGCGGACAGGATCGATCTGTCGATCGTCAGCATCAGCGCCCAGGAGCTGGAGATGCTTCGGAAAATTCCCGTGCCGACCTTCACGCCGTTTCAGGGTGCGATCACCGACTGATATTGGCACATTCCGACCCCTCGATCGACGAGGCGCTGCTGGCCTTCATCGCGCAGAAGAAGGACTCCATGCCCGACGCCTTCGGCTGAAGCGATCCCGATACAGCCAGGGAGACAGGCGGGCGGCGAAAGGTGGGCAAGATGCTGCATGACGGGGTCTGGCGGATGGGCGAGGGGTGAGGGACGTCTGTTATGCCGACGAAACCGCCCTTGCCATCGAAAGCTCAAGCGTCTGCTTTGCCCATTCAACCACGTCGCACTGACGCATTGCCTTGGAGCCTATTGACTACCGTCAACGAGCCGCTTCAAAAAAGCCTCGGAATCTTCGTCGACTGGGAAGAAAGTCTCCACGCGCAGTTCCTGTGCCAGCGCATTTGTCGGCATCGCTATTGAGGCAATGACCGAGAACAGTTCGAGTTTCGCACCACCGATGTTGAGGCGGACCGGAAAGACAGGATTGGGCGCGTATTTTACGTCAAAGTTCCACCACCTGTCGGGCAGAGCTGGATGCCTCTTGATCCTGTCCAAGGCATTTCTCAAATCGGTCGGTCCAAGAGCCTCGCGGTGAATGCGCTGCACCGTTTGCCGCGCGAAGTCTTCCCAGTTTTGAACATGAGGCCGTAGTCCGTCAGGGCTGAAGGCAAGATCCAGAATGTTCAGGCTTGCTGCAGTTCCACCAATCAGTTGGCTGACCAAAAACCGCGCTGACGCGTTCATCTCTACGATGTCCCAGGACCGATCGATCGCAAACGATGGATTGGGGTCATGCGCCGTCATCAGGCGGATGACGGCTCCATGAATCGGGGACATGTCATCGCTTGCAATGTCGCCCACGGCGTAGGCATCCGCCAAACCGGCAGCGCGCAGCAACAGGTTTCGATCACGCAATGGGATTTGCAGCGCTACCGAAAGGCGAAATACCATATCACGCGATGGCTTGGACCTGCCTGTTTCCAGGAAGCTGATGTGACGCGATGGCGTCTCGACCGATAACGCCAGTTCGGCCTGCGAGAGTTGCCGATCGGCGCGCCAGGAACGCAAGAGATCACCGAAATGGGGTGAGGCAGATCCGCTCTTCATACACCTGCCTACCAACAACCGGCCGTTCAGACCATTCCGTGGCAGGGAATTGATATGGGATCAACCGACGCGCAGGTTCGCGACATATCAACGTGGAGCATGACACATGACCTTTTGGATTCTGATGGCCTTGGGCCTCTACTTCGTCCAAACCCTGCTGCCAGTCGCATTTCGCTTCAAAGGGAGTCCGGAAGCGATGAAATCGCGTGACGAAATGCCGGAGGCATCCCTCGTCTGTGGCCGCGCCGACCGCGCATTGGCCAATGTAACCGAGGCCATGATTCTGTTCATTCCATTGGCTCTCCTGTTGCAAGCTGCCGACGGTGCTGCGCTCGGCGCGATTATCTTCGTTTGCGCACGGATCATTTACGTGCCGCTTTATCTGACCGGCGTCCCGTATCTGCGCACCTTTGCCTGGATTGCAAGCTTGGGTGGCTTACTGGTTATGGCGATGGCGATTACAGGCTGATCCGACGGCTGCGCGCAAGATTCAATCCATCTTGCGCGTATCTCGTCTGCAACGATTGTAAGTCGAATTCAGACGTTGAGAACAACCCCGCCCACCCCGATATCAGTCGTTCATGTAGTTCGCAGCATCCTTCACACTGGGCTCAAAGCCGACGTTCACCCCAAAAAGACTTATCCCCCATCCTCCGCCCGCCCTTATCCTTCCTGCGATCCCTTTCGTGGAGCCCGGATATGCCCCGGCTGTTCGGGAGAGGGACGGTGGCGTGGCTGGTGCCGCAGAGGTGCGGGGCTGGGTGATGAACCCTCAAGCGCGTTTGGCCCCGCAGCATCTATAATGCTGCGGAAAGGCTCCAAACGCCACTTTCAAATCGCCTGCAAGCTTTCCGGATCGCCCGTTGTTCCAGCCTTTCATGCACCGGCCCTGCGAGGCCACGGCGAGGATGACGCGCGCCTGCTGGTGTCCGGGCGTGTGACCCATTTGTAACTTGCAGGCGCGGGGCAGGGCACTATGGTCGCCCGCGGTATCGGAGCGGGGTCGCAGCGTGCTTTGCCGCAATGTCATTTTGGCCGTCACTGCCCTGGCCGTCGCGGGCTGCGCGACCGGCCCGACATCGTTCGCCCCGGTTTCGGCCGTGCCCGAAGGCGCGGTGATCGAACCGCTGCTGGTCGCCACCACCCGGGCGCCGTCGGCGGAGGGCGCGCTCGGCTATGCGACCTCGCGTTCGGCCGCGCTGTCGTTTGCCGATGTGCGGGTCTCGATCCCGCCCGACCGGGAACCGGGCGATCTGAACTATCCGCGCCGCAATGTGGATCCCCGCCGCGATTTCGTCGCGGCCGGTGTCGAGACCGGTCTCGACCGCACGGCGTTCGAAGAGCGGCTGAACGAGCGGATTTCGGCGCAGCCCGCCGATGAGCGCGGCGTCTTCGTCTTCGTGCACGGCTACAACACCGATTTTGCCGAGGGCGTGTTCCTGCAGGCACAGATCGCGCACGATTTCGAGGTGCCCGGCACGTCGGTCAATTTCTCATGGGCGTCGGCGGGCATGCCGCCGGCCTATCTGTTCGACCGAGAAAGCGCGCAGATCGCCCGCGACGATCTGGTCGAGACGCTGCGCATCGTCGCCCGCAGCGCGGCGACAGAGGTCGCGGTGATGGGCCATTCGATGGGCGGCGTTCTGGTCATGGAGGCGCTGCGGCAGCTCAGCCTGACGGGCGACACCGAAACGCTGGGCCGCATCGGCGTCGTCGTCCTTGCCTCGCCCGACATCGATGTCGATCTGTTCAAGCGGCAATACCACGCCATCGCGCCCAAACCGCCGGCATGGCTGATCTTCGTGTCGCGCCGCGATCCGGCGCTGCGGGCGTCGTCGCGCCTGCGCGGCGGAGCGCCCCGGGTCGGCAGCGGATCGGATGTGGACGAGCTCAACCGGCTGGGCATCGCGGTGATCGACCTGACCACGGTGGGCGGCCGCGACCTGCGCGGCGAACATACGCGCTTTGCCTCCTCGCCGCTGGTGATCGCGATGATCCGCGATGCGGAGCGGGTACGCACATCGCTCGGCCGGTCCGACGCCCGCGCGCTGGAGGCGGCGGCCGACGACTGGAACACGCTTGGCGCGTCGGTCGCCAATGTGCTGCGCCTGCCGCAGGCGCCGGCCCGTCCGTAAGGGGTATGGACCCGGCCGCCCGGCATGGACGATACGGGTTGATCACCACCCCTTCTGGCCGGTAGCATGGCGTCATGACCGTTCTGGAAACCAGCCATTCGCTGCATTTCGACCTGCTGATGCTGTGCGCGCGCATCGGCTATTCGCCGCCTGCCGGACGCTGATCCCGCCGGCCCGCAACGGGCCACGATCACATCCGACAGGAGCATTTCCATGAGCTATCAGAACTTTTCCCGCGAGCAGATGCAGGCGATGGATGCCGCGCACCATCTGCACCCCTTCACCGACCATGCCGACCTGCGCGCGGCGGGCAGCCGCATCATCACCCGCGCCGACGGTCCTTATGTCTATGACGCGCTGGGCAACGAGATCCTCGACGCGATGGCGGGCCTTTGGTGCGTCAATGCCGGCTATGGCCGAAAGGAGCTGGTGGACGCGGCCACCGCGCAGCTGGAGGAGTTGCCCTACTACAATTCCTTCTTCCGCTGCACGACGCCGACGCCGGCGCTGCTCGCCGACCGGCTGGCGCGGATCGCGCCCGACCACATCAACCAGGTCTTTTTCGGTTCGTCCGGATCGGAGGCCAACGATACCGCGCTCAGGCTGGTGCGCCATTACTGGGCGCTGGAAGGCCGGCCGGAGAAGAATATCGTCATCTCGCGCGACTGGGCCTATCACGGCTCGACCATCGCGGCGACATCGCTCGGCGGCATGGCGGCGATGCACGAGCAGCTTTATGGCGCGGTGCCGAACATCCGCCATGTCATGTGCCCCTACGCGTTCGAACTGGCCGAACCGGGCGAGAGCGATCACGATTTCGGACTGCGCGCGGCCAAGGCCGTCGAGGACGCGATCGTCGAGGCCGGTCCGGACAATGTCGCCGCCTTCATCGGCGAGCCAATCCAGGGCGCGGGCGGCGTGAAGATCCCGCCGGCCAGCTACTGGCCGGAAATCCAGCGCATCTGCGACAGGTACGACGTGCTCCTGATGCTGGACGAGGTGATCACGGGCTATGGCCGCACGGGAGAATGGTTCGCGGCCCAGTCGATGGACATCGCGCCGGACACGATCACAACGGCCAAGGGCCTGACATCGGGCTATCAGCCCCTGTCGGCACTGCTGGTCGGCGACCGGATTGCCAAGACGCTGGTCGACAAGGGCGGCGAGTTCTATCACGGCTACACCTATTCGGGTCATCCTGTGGCCTGCGCGGTGGCGCTGGCCAACCTCGAGATCATCGAGCGCGAGGGGCTGATCGACCGGGTGCGCGAGGACACCGGCCCCTATCTGGGCGAAGCGCTGACGGCCGGGATCGGCGATCATCCGCTGGTCGGCGAGGTGCGCACGTTCGGCCTCCTGGCCGGCATCGAGATCGTCAAGGACCGCGACACGCGCGCCCGCTTCGAGCCCGAGGGGCATGCCGCGTCCGTTGTCCGCGATCACGCGATCGAGGGCGGTCTGATGATGCGCGCGGTGATGGACACGATGATTCTGTCGCCGCCGCTGATCTGGACGCGGGAGACGATCGACACGGCCGTCGACCGGATTCGCGCCGCGCTCGACAAGGCTGCAAAGGACCTGCGCTGAGCCCGGTCGCGTTCCGGATTTTCGCTGTTGTTGTGCGCTGCACTATGCTATGGTGCAGCGCACAATGAAAGGCATCAGATGACACAGGCACGCAAGGGGCGCGGCAGGCGGCCGATCCGGCACATGGTGGCCTCGAAGGCCTTTTACGACCGGCTGCCCCCCGGCGCCGAGCTTTTGATGCTGTCGCCGATGGTCATGGCGATGCGTCTGCCCATGGTCTTGTGGGAACTGTCGACGCCGCAATTCTCCGCCCGCCGCGGGCGGCCCGAAGGGCATCGGGCCGTGTTCGAGAAGGCGGCGGCTGTCGTCGAGAGCTATGGGGCCGCGCAGGCGGAAATGGCCCGCTCGGCTGCACTTTTCTGGATCGACGCCTTCTCCGGTGCCATGCCCGATCCGGATCGGCTGTCGCGCTCGCTGACCGATCTGGCCGATGCGAGCATCGAACCGCATGCGCGGCGTGTCCGGGCCAATTATCGTCGCCTGCGCGCCGATGGCCGCAAGCGCACCGCGCCGCAGCGCTGATCAGCTGTCGCCGTTGCTGGCCTTCCGAAGAAGCTGTTCGAGCCGTTCATGTTCGGCACGGTCGAAGGCGAGCTGTTCGGCCTGGTGCCGGCGCGCCATGCGCTTGACGACGCGCTCGGCGGATTTGTCGAGCGCCTCGCAGCTCTCGCGCGGCGGCAGCGCCTCGATCGCCTTGCCCAGCTCCCGGGCATAGCGTTCGGCGATCTGAACATGCATATCCTCATGGGCCCTGGCATAGCGGGCCAGCGAATCCCAGGCCGCGCGCAGTTCGCGATCGCGGCTCGTCGCCCGCTCCTTCCAGCGCGGCAAGGTGATGTTGGCATCGATCCGGAACAGGGCCTCCGTAAAGGCGCAGCCCGCATCGGTCTGGTCCTGCTGGACGGACACCGGCACAAAACGGATCGCCGCGACGGCCAGCGCATGGCCCTGCATCGGTCCCTTGCGGCGGATGTCGCGGTCAAGGGCCTCGCTCGTCGTGCCCGAAACCAGATAATATTCGGTGGTCACGTTGGAGGCGGTGCTGGTGCAGGCCGTCAGCGCCAGCGCCACAAAGCCGGTCAGGAGCATTCGCTGCAGCCGCATTAGCCGGACCGTTTCGGTTTATTGACCATGGCGCACTATAGACCGTTCGGCGGCCGATCTGAACACGGAAATTGCCGCAGGCCATGCGCCGCCCATCTGCAAAAAAGAGCAGTCCCCCCAAAATTCCACGGGTCGGAGCGGGCAATTTTCTTGCCGGAACGGCGCCGAAAAGACCGATGTTCAGCTTTTGCTAAGGTCTCATCAACCTGCTGGTAACGTTGTTCCCCTAAAGCTGTGTCCCGAGGCGACAACACGGCCTCACGGCCTCCGGATCAGGTACTGCGTACCGGAGCTCCTGTTTTCCCCGGCGTTTCGGGGATGTGTGTGGTGTGATGCAAAGCCGCGGACGATCATGACGATCGACGCGGTTTTTCATTGCGCCAAAGCCTCTTGCCGCGCGATCGGCGAAACCGCTTTTCAACGCCGCCCCAACCGGTCTAACCAAGGCCGATGACGCGCGCGCTGATGTTTCAGGGAACAGGCTCGGATGTCGGCAAGTCGGTGCTGGTCGCCGGGCTCTGCCGCCTTTATGCCCGGCGCGGCCTGGCCGTTCGTCCGTTCAAGCCGCAGAACATGTCCAACAATGCGGCGGTCGCCGACGATGGCGGCGAGATCGGCCGCGCGCAATGGCTGCAGGCGCTGGCCTGCGGCGTGCCACCCTCGGTGCACATGAACCCGGTGCTGCTCAAGCCGCAGAGCGACACGGGCAGCCAGATCGTCGTGCATGGCAAGGTGGCCGGCACGGCGCGCGGCGCCGACTACAAGCGCAAGAAGCCGCAATTGCTCGATGCGGTGCTGCACAGTTTCCGGACCATCGCCGCCGAGGCCGATCTGGTTCTGGTCGAGGGCGCCGGTTCGCCCGCCGAAATCAATCTGCGCGCCGGCGACATCGCCAATATGGGCTTTGCGACGCGCGCCGGCGTTCCGGTCGTCCTGATCGGCGACATCGACCGGGGCGGGGTGATCGCATCGCTGGCCGGGACCCACGCGATCCTTTCGCCCGAGGACCGGGCGATGGTCGTCGGCTATCTGATCAACAAATTCCGGGGTGACGTGTCGCTGTTCGATGACGGGTTGGCGGCGATCACCGATTTCACCGGCTGGCCCTCTTTCGGGGTCGTGCCATGGTTGGCCGATGCAAGGCGTCTGCCGGCCGAGGATTCGGTCGGTGTCGAAATGTTCGGCGGCGCGAACCGTTCCGGCGCCGTCAAGGTCGCCGTGCCGCTGCTTGGGCGGATCGCCAATTTCGACGATCTCGACCCGCTGGCCGCCGAAGAGGGCGTCAATGTCGTCATGGTGCCGCCGGGCGATCCGATTCCCGGCGATGCGCATCTGATCGTCATTCCGGGAAGCAAGTCCACCGTCTCCGATCTCAAGGCGCTCGACCGGAATGGCTGGCGCCGGCAGATCGTCGACCATGCGCGGCGTGGCGGCCATGTGGTGGGGCTCTGCGGTGGCTATCAGATGCTGGGCCGTGTGGTGCGCGACCCGAAGGGCATCGAAGGCGCGCCGGGCGAGGCCGAGGGTCTGGGTCTTCTGGACATCGAGACGGTGATGCATCCGGCCAAGACCGTCCGCAACGCGTCGGCCCGGTCCGTCGTGCACGATGTGCCGCTGACGGGTTATGAAATCCATCTGGGCGAAACCATCGGTCCCGATTGCGCGCGTCCGGTCGCGATCATCGACGGCCGTCCCGATGGCGCGATCTCCGCCGACGGCCGGGTGATGGGCACCTATCTGCACGGCCTGTTCGACGCGGGCGGGTTCCGGCGCGCCTTTCTGGCCGGTTTCGGAATTGGAGCCGAGGCGGTCGACCATCGCGCGCGGATCGAGGCCGCCGTGGATGCGATCGCCGACGAACTGGAAACGGTGGTTGCCGCCGATGCGTTGCTGGAGGCGGCACGGCCGGTGCGATGCCGTTCCGATTTGCGTTGACTTTGATTTGCCGCGCCGCCTAACGTCGTGCCGATGACCGGTTCCGCCAAGCATATGTGCGGCGGATGAAAAGGGAATGCGGCGGGCGGACCCAAACAGGGCGCCCTCATCGCAGCCGACCCCGCGACTGTAGAATGGCGCGGACGTCCATCGCCGCTTCGTGCGGCGGCCACTGGAGAAATCCGGGAAGGCGGGGCGCTCCGATCCGGGCACTGCCCGGTCGCCATGAGCCAGGAGACCTGCCGATCGCAACGAAACCTCACGGGGCGGGCGTTCCCGGACAGGCGCTGCGCGACCCCATGCGGATCAATGCGATCCTCCTGCGGCCCACCGCGACGGCACTGTTCACCCGAACGCCGGTCCCGCAACGGGCGAGGCTGACATTTGACCGGCGAACCGGCTCTCAGGGACGGTGTGACACTGGTGCTCGGCGGCGCGCGCTCGGGCAAGTCGGGGTTTGCCGAGCGCCTCGTCGCCGGCTCGGGCCTTGACCCCGTCTATGTCGCCACGGCCCAGATTTTCGATGAGGAAATGCGCGAGCGGATCGTCCATCACCGGGCGCGGCGCGGCGCCGAATGGCGGCTTGTCGAAGAGCATGACGCGCTCGAATCCGTGCTGTTGCGGGAGGCGATTGCAGGTCAGGCGGTGCTGGTCGATTGCCTGACGCTCTGGGTCACGAACCTGATGCTCGCCGAAGCCGACATCCGCGCGCGGTCGTTTGCACTGCTCGACGCGCTTGGCGCGTGCGCGTGTCCGGTCGTGCTGGTTGCCAACGAGGTGGGCCTGGGCATCGTGCCGGACAACAAGATGGCGCGCGACTTCCGCGATCATGCCGGGCGGCTGAACCAGGAGATCGCCGCCCATGCCGACACGGTCCATTTTCTGGCAGCCGGGCTGCCGCTGACACTCAAGGGGTGAGACATGCTCAACGCGAAGATACCGGCCACGGTGATCACCGGATTTCTGGGCGCCGGCAAGACGACGATGATCCGCAACATGCTGCAGAATGCCGGCGGCAAGCGGATCGCGCTGATCATCAACGAGTTCGGCGATCTGGGCGTCGATGGCGACGTGCTGAAAGGCTGCGGCATCGAAACCTGCACCGAGGACGACATTGTCGAACTCACCAATGGCTGCATCTGCTGCACGGTGGCCGACGATTTCGTGCCGACCATGACCGCGCTGCTCGAACGCGAGAACCGGCCCGATCATATCGTCATCGAGACGTCCGGGCTGGCGCTGCCGCAGCCGCTGGTGGCGGCCTTCAACTGGCCGGACATCAAGACGCAGGTGACCGTCGACGGCGTGGTGACCGTGATCGATGCGGCCGCCGTCGCCGAAGGGCGCTTTGCGAGCGACCATGACGCCCTCGATGCGCAGCGCGCCGCCGATGACAGCCTCGATCATGAAAGCCCGCTTGAGGAACTGTTCGAAGACCAGATCCGCGCCGCCGACATGGTGGTGCTCAACAAGGCGGACCTCGTGGATGAAGCGCGTCTCGAGGCGGTGCGCTCAAACGTGGCCGGACAGGTCGACCGGCCGCTCAAGGTGATCCATGCGAGCCACGGCGATCTGCCGGTCGCGGTGCTGCTCGGCCTTGGGGCGGCGGCCGAGGATCATATCGGCATGCGCAAATCGCATCATGAGATGCACCATGCGGACGGTCACGCGCACGATCATGATCACGACGATTTCGACAGTTTCGTCGTCGAGACCGGCGCGGTGGGCAATCCGGAGGGGTTCGTCGGCGGGCTGAAAAGCGTGATCGCCGATCATGACATTTTGCGCCTAAAGGGCTTTTGCGCCGTGCCGGGCAAACCGATGCGGCTGGTCATCCAAGCGGTCGGCGGGCGCATCGACACCTATTTCGACCGGCCCTGGGCGCCGGACGAAACGCCGTCAACGCGGCTGGTCGTCATCGGACTGCACGGCATGGAGCGATCCGCGATCGAAGCGGCGATTGCGGCGGCGACGCTGCCAACCGTGGCGGCGGCCGAGTGACCAGGGTTTTTGGCACACCGCCCTCTGTCCCTCCGGGACATCTCCCCCACAAGGGGGGAGAGCAGGCGCAAGTGGCTCGGTTTGGCATCCACTCTCCCCCCTTGTGGGGGAGATGTCGGCATGGCCGACAAAGGGGGGTGTGGATGCTATCGGGGGTGCATGGCTGAATGCATCTGCTGCTGGCACAGAAGGGTTCGGTCGGCGAGGGCGAGGACGAAGCGGTCGATCTCGGCCAGACGCCCGGCGACATCTGCGTCCTGTCGGCGGCGGACACGGAGCTTGCGAGCCTTGCGGCGGCTCATGCCGCGCGCGGCGGCGCATCGTCGCTGCGCCTCGTCAATCTGATGCAGCTTCGCCATGCAATGAGCGTCGACACGTGGATCGAGCGCACCGGCCGGCATGCCAGATTGGTCGTTGCGCGGCTTCTGGGCGGGCAATCCTATTGGGGCTATGCGGTCGAAGCGCTGCGTGCGGCGGCGGACCGGCACGGCTTCGCGCTGGCGCTGCTGCCTGGCGACGACCGCCCCGACCCGCAGCTCGATCCCTATTGCACGGTGGGTGCCCAGGACCGGACACGGCTCTGGGCGCTGCTGCGCGAAGGCGGCCCGGCCAATGCGCGCGGGTTTCTCGATGCGTGCCACGATCTGGTCGCGGGGCGCGCGGTCGCCACCGAGGCCGTGCCGCTATTGAAGGCAGGGGTGTTGGACATACCCCCCTCTGTTGACTTCGCCAACATCTCCCCCACAAGGGGGGAGAGTGGGTTCGCTTCATCGTCGGTCGGCTCACGCATCGTCGGGCAAAACACTGAAGTCGAGGCAGGTCCTCGTCCTCCCCCCATGTGGGGGAGATGTCCCGAAGGGACAGAGGGGGGTGGCTTCGAAGCGATGTCCGACCCGACGCCGCGCGTCGACCCTCCCCAAAAAAGCGTGCAGGGCCGCGCCGCCATCATCTTCTACCGGGCGCTGGTCCAGTCCGGCCAGACGGCGCTGGTCGAAGCGATGGCCGAGGCGCTTGCGGCACGCGGCATGGCGGTGACGCCGATCTTCGTGTCCAGCCTCAAGGACGAGGTGTCGGCGGCGACGGTCGCGCGGCTGTTCGAGACAGACCCGCCGGACATCGTCGTCAACATGACCGGTTTTGCAGTCTCGACGCCGGGCGCGGAGCGGGTGCCGACCGTTCTCGAAGCGACCGGCGCTCCCGTGCTGCAGGCGGTGCTGGCCGGCGGTTCCGCAGAGACTTGGACCGAGTCCAGCCAGGGGCTTGGCGCACGGGATCTGGCCATGAATGTCGCGCTGCCCGAAGTCGATGGCCGCGTCCTGTCGCGGGCAGTGGCGTTCAAGGCCGCCGAGACGTTCGACGAGGCGACGCAATGCAACATCGTCCGGCACAGGCCGGTCGCCGACAGGGTCGGTTTCGTCGCCGATCTTGCCGCCAACTGGGCGCGGCTCAGGCGCACGCAGCCGGCCGAACGGCGCGTCGCGCTGGTGCTCGCCAACTATCCCAACCGGGACGGGCGGCTTGCCAACGGTGTCGGCCTCGACACGCCGGCGGGCACGGTGGAAGTGCTCAGGGCGATGAAAGGGGCGGGTTACGATGTCGGCGATTTTCCCGCCGATGGCGATGCGCTGATCGACCATCTCAAGGCCGGGCCGACCAATGCGGCAACGGAAGGCCGGGAGTTCCGCGAGACGATTTCCTTGAGCGAATACAAGACCTTCTTCGAAACGCTTCCGGTTGAGAATCAGATTCAAGTCACCGAGCGCTGGGGCGCGCCGGAGGACGATCCGTTCTTTGTGGACGGAGAATTCGCGCTGCCGCTGACACGCTTTGGCAATGCGTTTGTCGGCATCCAGCCGGCGCGCGGCTACAATATCGATCCCAAGGAAAGCTACCACTCGCCGGATCTCGTGCCGCCGCACGGTTATCTGGCATTTTACGCCTTCCTGCGCCGGCAGGCCGGTGTCCATGCCATCGCCCATATGGGCAAGCATGGCAATCTGGAATGGCTGCCGGGCAAGGCGCTGGCACTGTCGCAGACCTGTTTTCCGGAAGCGGCACTCGGCCCCGTGCCGCACATCTATCCGTTCATCGTCAACGATCCGGGCGAGGGGAGCCAGGCCAAGCGCCGGACATCGGCGGTGATCATCGATCATCTGACCCCGCCTTTGACACGTGCCGAGAGCTACGGTCCGCTCAAGGACCTCGAAGCGCTGGTCGACGAATATTACGAGGCGGCGGGCAACGATCCGCGCCGGCTGCGGCTGTTGAAGACGCGCATTCTCGATCTCGTGCGTGACATCGGGCTCGACCATGACGCGGGCATCGGGGCGGATGAGACCGACGATGCGGCGCTCGAAAAGCTCGACGCCTATCTGTGCGATCTGAAAGAGATGCAGATTCGCGACGGGCTGCATGTCTTCGGCAAAGCGCCGGAAGGCCGGCTTCTGACCGATCTGACCGTGGCGCTGGCAAGGGTCCCATCGGCCGATCAGGACAGCCTTCATCGGGCGATCGCGGCCGATGCGGATCTGGTGCGTTCGCCCCAAACCTCCCCCTTGAGGGGAGGTCGGAGAAGCGAGCGCAGCGACGCTGATCCGGGTGGGGGTAAAATCGGTGGCAAACCCCCACCCGGCTCGCCTGCGGCTCGCCGACCTCCCCTCAAGGGGGAGGTGGAAGCTGCGACCTTCGACCCGCTCGATTGCGCCATGGGAGAGCCTTGGCGCGGGCCAAAATCTGACATTCTGCGAACACTGTCCGACGATCCATGGCGGACCAATGGCGACACGGTGGAGCGGATCGAGCTGCTCGCCGCGAAGCTGGTCGGAGGCGAGATCGACTGCCCCGCCGATTGGGCACGGACGCGCGGTGCCCTCGACCATGTACGTTTTGCGCTGCAACCTTCGGTCACCGCCTGCGGGCCGGCCGAGATCGAGGGCATGCTGACCGCGCTCGACGGACGTTTCGTCGCGCCCGGCCCGTCCGGCGCGCCGACGCGCGGGCGGCCGGACGTCTTGCCGACAGGCCGCAACTTCTTTTCCGTCGACAGCCGCTCCGTCCCCACGGAAACCGCGTGGGAACTGGGCCGCAAGTCCGCCGACCTTCTGGTTACGCGCCACGTGCAGGACCATGGCGAGTGGCCCACGTCGCTGGGGCTCACCGCATGGGGCACCTCGAACATGCGCACGGGCGGCGACGACATCGCCCAGGCGTTGGCGCTGATCGGCGCCAAGCCGGTCTGGGACGGTGCGTCGCGGCGCCTGACCGGCTACGAGATCATCCCGCTGGCAAAGCTCGGCCGGCCGCGCGTCGACGTCACGCTGCGCATTTCCGGTTTCTTCCGCGATGCCTTTCCCGACCAGATCGCGCTTTTCGACAAGGCCGTGCGCGCTGTGGGCGCGCTCGGCGAAGACGAAGCCGATAATCCGATCGGAGCGCGGATGCGGGCAGAACGCGCAAAACTGGTTGCGGAGGGCATCACCGACGCGGAAGCGGACCGCCGCGCGGGCTTTCGCGTGTTCGGCTCCAAGCCCGGCGCCTACGGCGCGGGGCTGCAGGCGCTGATCGACGAAAAGGGCTGGAACGACAAGGCCGACCTGGCAGAAGCCTATCTGGTCTGGGGCTCTTATGCCTATGGCGCCGGGGCGGAAGGAGCGCGCGAGCGCGGCCTTTTCGAAACGCGCCTGTCGTCGCTCGAGGCTGTCGTCCAGAATCAGGACAATCGCGAGCACGATCTGCTGGATTCAGACGATTACTACCAGTTCGAGGGCGGCATGACAGCGGCTGTCGAGACACTGACGGGCAGTCGCCCGGCGGTCTATCACAACGACCATTCCCGGCCCGAGCGCCCGGTCATCCGTACCCTTGAAGACGAGATCGGCCGGGTGGTGCGCGCCCGCGTCGTCAATCCCAAATGGATCGCCGGCGTGATGCGCCACGGCTACAAGGGCGCGTTCGAGATGGCGGCGACGGTCGATTACATGTTCGCCTTTGCGGCCACAACTGGCGCGGTTCGCGACCATCATTTCGACGCCGTCTACCAGGCCTATCTGGTCGACGACGAGGTGCGCAGCTTCATTGCGGACAAGAACCCCGATGCGCTGGCCGAGATGGCCAACCGCCTCGCCGAAGCGATTGCACGGGGCCTGTGGACACCGAAGTCCAATTCGGCGCAGTTTGATCTTGAGGCTCTCGCCGGAGGAACCGTGACGCCATGACAAGCAAGACGGGACGCTGCCTTTGCGGCGCGGTGCGCTACGCCTTTGCCGGCGAGATCATCTGGACGGGGCATTGTCATTGCGAGAGCTGCCGGCGCGCGACGTCGTCGCCGGTCACCAGCTTTTTCGCCGTTCCAAGGGACGGGTTTTCTTTCACCGGCGACGAGCCGGGCGCCTATCGCTCGTCGCCCAATGTCATGCGCCGGTTTTGCCGGACCTGCGGCTCGCCTGTTGCCTATGAATGGGACGGCAAGCCCGGGGAAGTCCATCTGTACACCACCAGCCTCGACGACCATTCCGATTTCGTGGCCGGGCGGCACGATTTCTGGAACGAACGCGTTGCATGGCTGAATGTGGTCGACGACTTGCCCAAGCACGAGGATGAGTGACCATGAACCAGGTTGACGATCACGAGGACGATGCTGTCCGCCATAATGCCAAGATGGCCAAGAAGAAGGCGGCGCGCGACAAGATCATGGCCACCAAGACCGACGAGAAGGGGCTGGTCATCGTCCATACCGGCAAGGGCAAGGGCAAGTCGACGGCGGCCTTCGGCATGATCTTCCGGCACATCGCCCATGGCCGTAAATGCGCGGTGGTCCAGTTCATCAAGGGCGGCATGGAGACCGGCGAGCGCGACCTGATCGGTCGCCATTTCGGCGAACTGTGCGAATTTTACACGATGGGCGAGGGGTTCACCTGGGAAACCCAGGACAAGAAGCGCGACATCGAGATGGCGCGCGCGGCTTGGAAGAAGGCGAAGGAGCTGATCCGCGATCCGGACAACAAGATGGTGCTGCTCGACGAGATCAACATCGCCATGCGCTATGACTATGTGCCGGTTGAGGAGGTGGTCGAGTTCCTGCGGGAGGAAAAGCCGCCCATGACCCATGTCGTTCTGACCGGACGCAACGCCAAGGACGAGCTGATCGATCTCGCCGACCTCGTCACCGAAATGGAACTGGTCAAGCATCCGTTCCGCTCCGGCGTCAAAGCGCAGATCGGGGTGGAGTGGTAGGCTTGGTCGATCCCGCCGGACGCATGGCCCGGCCTTCGGGCTCGGCAGACCGATATTGGGTCGAGTTCGTGATCGCAATGATCATGCTCGTCATTGCCATCTGTATCGGCGTGCTTGCGGGCCTGACGGCGCTTCCGGACGTGACGCTCGATCATGTGCGGACATTTGCCCTGATCGCGACCGCGGTCGGCGGATTCGCGCTTGCCATATGGCGCGCCACGATTGCCGATCGTTCGCGGGCCATCGCCGAGGAACGACGCTTGAACGAATTGCGCCGGTGGTATTTGCAGCGCTACAAGGAGGCACTCGACCTTATCCTTGCAAGCGGGCCGGACGGGCAACCCAACAGCGCGTCGGTGACGGCAGGCGTCCGCTATCTCGACCTTATCATCGATGAGTTGCGTCTTGAGCAATTGCCGGGCGGGTATCCCGAACTTGTCAATGCTATCTACGACACCTATTTTAGTACGGACCTTGGTTTCAACGGGCCGCCCGAAGAACAGCAGGGTGAATGATGGAAAACGCTGTGGCTGAGAAGACAAGTTCGCGCAAGTCGATCAGACATGTCCTTTTGACGCCGGGATTAGCGCAGCAATTGTCGCGCCAGCAATTGTTGCGGGGCATGAAGCTTCTCGGCATGCCGGTGGACGATGCGTCGACGCGTGACGACATATTGCGTGTTTTGGAGCAGGGTCCGGACGAGGCGGGCCGAACATCTGCGGGCGCCAACTGATTTGCACAATCATCACCCGGTAGTCGTGTCGTGAAGGCCGACGTCGCCGTCATCGGCGCAGGCATGGTCGGCGTCTCGACGGCGATTGCCCTGGCTCGGCGAGGCGCCGATGTGGTGCTGATCGACCGCCGGGCGCCGGGCCGGGAGACGAGCTTCGGCAATGCCGGCGTGATTCAGCGCGAGGGCGTTCACCCCTACCTGTTCCCGCGCAGCCTTTCGAAACTGATCGCCTACGCGCTGAACCGGCGCACCGAAGCGCATTATCACCTGTCGTCGCTGCCGGCGGTCGCGCCGTTCCTGTGGCGCTACTTCCGGGCTTCGAATCCCGGATCGGCGCGGCGCACCTATGAAGCCAACATTCCGCTCTTCGGCGGTTGCCTCGACGCCCATGCCGATCTTGCGGCCGAGGCAGGTGCGGAAGAGCTCATCGCGAAAAAGGGCTGGCTGCGCGTGTTCCGATCGGACGCGGCGCTGCGCGCGGTTGCCGGCGAACTGGCCGAGCTTGAAGGGTTGGGCCTGTCCGTCTCGACGCCCGACGCAGCGGCGCTTGCTGCGCTCGAGCCGCATCTGAAGACCGACCGGCTGGCCGGCGCCGTCCATTATGAAGACCCGTGGACCTGTTCGGACCCGGGCGCCCTGACCGGCGCCTATGCCCGCCTGTTCGAACGGCTCGGCGGCGAAACCGTCGAGCGCAACGTGGCCGGACTGGGGCGCGACGGGGACGGGTGGCGTGTCGAAACCGACCATGGCCCGGTTGCGGCCGGGGCCGCCGTTCTTGCCGCCGGGCCCTGGTCGAAAGCGTTGCTCGAGCCGCTCGGTCTCAATCTGCCGATGGGCATCAAGCGCGGCTATCACCGCCATTACGCGCCGGCCGGAAACGGCTATCTGACGCGCACCATTGTCGACGACGAACATGGATTCGTCATGGCGCCGATGGCGCGCGGTGTGCGCGTGACCTCGGGCGCCGAGTTCGCCCGGCACGATGCGCCGCCGACGCCGGTGCAACTGGACCGGGCGATGCCCCACGCCCGCGCGCTGTTCGATCTGGACGAAGCGGTCGACGACGAAGCCTGGATGGGAGCGCGGCCGGTCTTTCCCGACATGCTGCCGGTGATGGGCGAGGCGCCGGGACTGCCGGGCCTTTGGCTGAATTTCGGCCATGGCCATCAGGGCTTCACGCTCGGTCCCGTTGCGGGCCGTCTGGTGGCCGCAATGATGACCGGCCAATCGCCGGACTTCGATCCCGTGCCCTATCGGGCAGGGCGTTTTTCGTGAACGGCGTTGGGCCTTGCGGCGAATCCCGGTAAACTATGCGATGTGCCGAGTTGGAGGGGGCGATGGCAGGGGGAATAATCGACACGATCCGGTCCATGCTGGACCGCGAGCGCAATGTGCGGCTGGTGGCGAGCGACCCGGCGCTGACGGCCGAACTGCTGCTCTTGTTCCGCATGATCCTCGCCGATGGCACCGTCACCGGCGAGGAGCTTGATACGTTCAAACGCATCTGCAGCGAGGCGTTCGGGCTCGATCCGGAGGCGATGGACGGTGTCTACCAGTATCTTCACGATTATGCCTACGAGACCAGCGACATCCAATCCTCGGCGGTGTTTCTCGATCTGCCGCTGGAGCGCCGCAAGGCGCTGCTCGACCACATGATCGCCATCGCCGAAGCGGACCATGCGATCGACCAGAAGGAAATGCGGCTTCTGGAACGCACCGCCGACATGCTCGACTTCGATCTCAAGGGCACGCCCACCGCCGAGTGATGGCGCATTTGGCGTGATCTGTGCCGCCGCGCCGATTGACCGGCACGGTGCTTGACCCTAACGTCGCGCCGTTGCCGGCAGTGCCACGCGTGCGTGGCCGAACGGTGTCCGTCCGCGCCGACCCAATCCGGGAGCGCCAGGGCGGGACTGCCGCGTGGATCGCCCGTCGCTCGGTGCCGGGTCGGACCTGTTGGTGACGAACGCTCGAACCGACAGGAGACCGATCCATGACCCGCATCCGCCTGCCCCTCGCCGCCGCATTTTCGCTTGCCGCCACCGCCGCATTCGGCCATCCGGGCCACGTCGAGGAAGTGGCCGGCCATACGCACTGGCTCGGCTGGGGCGCGGCCGCCGCCGCGCTGCTGGTCGTCGCCGGCGCGCTGGTTCTCGGCTATCGCGCCGTCTTGCGGCGCAACCGCTGATGTTCGAAGGTGCCCCCGCGGGCAAGCGCTACGGCATCATGATCTGCGGCCATGGCAGCCGCAACCAGAATGCGGTCGGCCAGTTCGCCCGGCTTGCTGAGCGGATGCGCGAGCGCTTTCCCGACACGCCGGTCGATTACGGTTATCTGGAATTCGCCAACCCGGTGATCCATCAGGGGCTCGACGCGCTCAAGGCGCGCGGCGTCAACCATGTGCTCGCCGTGCCGGGCATGCTGTTCGCCGCCGGTCACGCCAAGAACGACATCCCGTCGGTTCTGAACACCTATCAGGCGCAGAACCGCGACATCGTTGTCGATTACGGCCGCGAACTGGGCATCGATCTGCGCATGATCCGGGCCGCCGGCGCGCGGATCGAAGAAGCGCTTGCCGCCCATGGCTGGCAAAAGGGCGATCCGCTGCACGACACGATGCTGGTCGTCGTCGGCCGTGGCGCGTCGGACCCCGACGCCAACTCCAACGTCGCCAAGGTCATGCGCATGCTCTGGGAAGGCATGGGGTTCGGCTGGGGAGAGACAGCCTATTCGGGCGTGACGTTCCCGCTCGTCCAGCCGGCGCTCGACCATGCGGCCAAGCTCGGCTACCGGCGCATTGTCGTCTTTCCCTATTTCCTGTTCACCGGCGTTCTGGTCAAGCGCATCTACAGCCATACCGATGCGGTGGCTGCCGCTCATCCGGAGATCGAGTTCATCAAGGCGGGCTATCTGAACGATCATGGGTTGGTGATCGACACGATGGTCGAGCGGGTACGCGAGATCGTCGAAGGCACCAACAACATGAACTGCCAGATGTGCAAATATCGCGAACAGGTTCTGGGGTTCGAGGCGGAAGTGGGGCTGGCGCAGGAAAGCCACCATCATCACGTCGAAGGGGTCGGCGGCGCGCCGGAGAACTGTCCGTGCAATGGCGATTGCGATGCGCGGTGCCGTGACGAAGCGTTCTGCAAGGAGCATGGCCTGCCCTGGACGCCGGTGCACAGCCACGATCATTCCCACAGCCACGCGCACGGTCATGACCACGATCACGGCCACGATCATCGCCATGACCATCATCACCATCCCTATCCGCAGGCGGATCATCCGCTTGGCCCCAAGAGCATGGATCAGGCGAAGGCGGGCCGATGATCGACTATGTCCGGGCGCCCGAGGCCATCTATGAGCGCTCGTTCGCGGAGATTTCGCGGATCGATGCGCTTGCGGCGCTGCCCGAGGACATCCGTCCCGTCGCCACGCGCATCGTTCATGCCTGCGGCATGCCCGACGTGCTCGACGATCTGCGCTTCAGCGACGACATGGTCGAGCGGACGCGCGCGGCGCTGGATGCGGGTGCGGACATCTATTGCGATGTGGAAACGCTGCGCCATGGCGTCATGCGGCACCTTCTGCCCGATGGCTGCGCGTTGCATTGCCGGATATCGGCGCCGGACGTTGCAGCCCATGCAAGGCAGCACAAGATGACCCGCGCCGGCGCACAGGTCGATCTGTGGGGTGACCGGCTGGAAGGCCAGGTCATGGCGATCGGCAATGCGCCGACGACCCTGTTCCGGCTCATGGAACTGATCGACCGGGGTGCCGTGGGCCGGCCAGCCGCGGTGATCGCGTTTCCGGTCGGGTTCGTCGGCGCCGCCGAAAGCAAGGATGAACTGGTGCGCGACCCGCGCGGCATGGGTTATCTGACGCTTTGCGGCAAGCGCGGCGGCACGGCGATGGCGCAAGCCGCGGTCAACGGGCTGGCCGGCGGGCTTGCGACATGAGCGATCAAACGTCCGGACGCGCGTGGCTGCAGGTGATCGGCATCGGCGAGGATGGCATGGACGGGCTGTCGCCGGCGGCGCGGCGCCTGGTCGAGGATGCCGAGGTGATCATCGGCGGCGACCGGCATCATGATCTGATCTTCAACAATCTGGCCCAGCGGATTTCCTGGCCGTCGCCGTTCGACGCGATGATCGAGACGATCCGCGGGCAGAAGGGCAAGCGGGTCGCCGTGCTCGTGACCGGCGATCCGCTCTGGTACTCGGTCGGCGCGCGGCTTCTGAAGGCGATCGATGCGTCCGAGATCGTCTTTCACCCGCAATTGTCGGCGTTCCAGCTTGCCGCCTGCCGCATGGGCTGGTCGATCCCCGATGTCGAGACGCTGACCGTGCACGGAAGGGCGGCGGAACAGATCGTGCCGTTCTTCGCGCCGGGATCGCGGCTGCTGGTCCTGACCAAGGATGCGACATCGCCCGGTACCATCGCGGCGCTTCTGGCCGAGCGCGGCTATGGCGCCTCGACCATGACGGCGCTCGCCGCGATGGGCGGTCCGGACGAGGCAATCATGCATGGTTCCGCCGAGCATCCGCCGAAGGGCGTGCCGGATTTTCATACGCTTGCCATCGAATGCATTGCCGGGCCGGATGCGGTGATCCATCCGCGCACGGGCCTGCCGGACGATGCCTTTGCCCATGACGGCAAGATGACCAAGCGCACCGCGCGGGCACTGGCGCTGGCCAAGCTGGCGCCGCATCGGGGCGCGCTTTTGTGGGATGTGGGCGCGGGGTGCGGCTCGATCGGCATCGAATGGATGCGCGCGGCGCCCGAAGCGCGTGCGATCGGCATCGAACCCAAGGCCGAGCGGCGTGCGATGGCGGCACAAAACGCGCTGACGCTCGGCACGCCCAAGCTCGAACTGGTCGACGGCGAGGCGCCGGCTGCGCTTGAAGCGCTGGACCCGCCCGATGCGGTGTTCGTCGGCGGCGGCGTGTCGCGGCAGACGATCGGCGCCTGCATGGTCGCGCTCAAGCCGCTGGGCCGGCTCGTCGCCCATGCGGTGACGCTGGAGAGCGAAGCGGTATTGCAGGCGGCCTATGGCCAGTTCTCCGGCGAATTGCAGCGCATATCGGTGGAGACCGCGTCGCCGGTCGGCCCGTTCGAGGGCTGGAAGCCGGCCATGCCGGTCACGCAATGGTCGTGGGTCAAGAAGCCATGACGACGGGCACGCTCTACGGCGTCGGCGTCGGCCCCGGCGCGCCCGACCTGATCACGCTACGCGCCTGGCGGCTTTTGACCGGGGTTCCGGTGATCGCCTGGCCGGCGCCGGGCGATGGCGACAGCTTCGCCCGATCCATCGTCGCCGGCTGCATCCGTGCCGATCATGTCGAGATCCCGATCCGCGTGCCGATGCGCACCGAGCGTTTTCCGGCGGCCGAGGTCTATGACGCCGCGGCTGTCGAGATCGCCGCCCACCTCGATGCCGGCCGCGACGTGGCGGTCCTGTGCGAGGGAGACCCGTTCTTTTTCGGCTCGTTCATGTATCTGTTCCAGCGCCTGTCGGACCGCTATCCGTTTGAGATCGTACCGGGTGTGTCCTCGGTGATGGCGGGCGGGGCGGCTATCGCCCGGCCGCTGGCGGCACGCAACGAGGTGTTCAGCGTGATCCCGGCGCCGCTCGGCGATGACCGGATCGAAGCGCAGCTTGCCGCGTGCGATGCCGCCGCGATAATCAAGGTCGGACGGCATCTCGGCCGCATGAGGGCGCTGCTCGACCGCTGCGGGCTGACCGCGCAAAGCTGCTATGCCGAGCGGCTGACGCTCGAGACCCAGAAGCTGGCCCGGCTCGACGACATGCCGGGCGATGCGGCGCCCTATTTCTCGATGATCCTCGTCTACAAGGGCGACGAGGCCTGGCCGTCGCCGGTGCTGGAGACAGGCTCTTGAGCGCGTCAGAACCCGTCATTGTGGCCCTGAGCGAAGCGGGGTTGCCGGTCGCGCGCAGGGTTGCCGAATCTGTCGGCGGCGCGGTGCATGGCGCGCGCAAGCGCGTGCGCGCCGACAGGGCCGATCTGCTTTTCGACGATGCGGGCGATCATCTGCGCGCGCTTTACCGCGATAGCCGGCCGCTTGTCGCGGTGATGGCCGCCGGGGCGCTGGTGCGGCTGCTGGCACCGGTGCTTGCGGACAAGAAGGCGGAGCCGCCGGTGATCGCCATTGCCGACGATGGCAGTGCGGTCGTGCCGCTTCTGGGCGGGCATCGCGGCGCCAACGATCTGGCGCGCAAGGCGGCCGATGCGCTCGGCATCAAGGCCGCGATCACGACGGCGGGCGATGTCCGGTTCGGCGTCGCGCTCGATGCGCCGCCCGAGGGTTATGTGCTGGCCAACCCGGCGCATGCAGCCGGGTTCATGGCCGATCTGGTGGCGGGTCACAGCGTGGCGCTGGACGGCGCGACGGACTGGCTGACGGGCTCCGGCCTGCCGATCGCGGCCGATGCCGACCGACGCATCGCCGTCACCGACAACGCCGATCCGAGTGCCGCCGACCGGCTCGTCTATCATCCAAGGCATCTGGCGCTGGGAATCGGCTGCGAGCGCGGCTGCGATCCCGACGAAGCCCTGTCGCTGGCGCGCGCTACACTTGCCGGGGCCGGCTTTGCAGAAGCCTCGGTGGGCGTGATCGTCTCGCTCGATGTGAAGGCGGACGAGGCGGCGGTGCACGCGGTGGCCGGCCATTTCGGCGTTCCGGCGCGGTTCTTCGACGCGGCCACGCTCGACGCGGAGACGCCGCGCCTGGCCAATCCCTCCGACATCGTCTTTGCCGAGGTTGGCTGCCATGGCGTGGCCGAGGGTGCGGCGCTGGCGGCGGCGGGGCCGGATGGCGCACTCGTGATCGAGAAGCGCAAGAGCGCGCGGGCGACGTGTGCGGTCGGCAGGGCGCCGGAACCTTTCACGCCGGGCCATTTGCCGGGGCGGGCGAGGGGCCATCTGGCCGTGGTCGGTATCGGGCCGGGGGGAGATGGCTGGCGGTCGCCCGAGGTCACGGCCATGGTGCGCCGTGCGAGCGATCTGGTGGGCTATTCGCTCTATCTGGACCTGCTCGGCACGCTGGCGGATGGCAAGGCGCGGCACGATTTCGATCTTGGCCGCGAGGAGGATCGCGTCCGCCACGCGATGGAACTGGCCGGGCAGGGCCGCGACGTGGCGCTGGTCTGCTCCGGCGATGCGGGCATCTATGCGATGGCGACACTGGTCTTCGAACTGCTCGACCGGGGCGGACTGAGCGACGGCGCGACGCGCATCGGCATTGATGTCGCGCCCGGCATCTCGGCTCTTCAGGGTGCGGCGGCGCGCGCCGGCGCGCCGCTCGGCCATGATTTCTGCACCATCTCGCTGTCGGACCTTCTGACGCCGTGGGAGGACATTCAGCGCCGGGTGCGCGCGGCGGGCGAGGGCGATTTCGTCGTCGCCTTCTACAATCCCGTCTCGAAGAAGCGGCGCACCCAGCTTGCCTGGGCGCGCGACGAACTGCTGCATCATCGGCCGGCGGATACGCCGGTCATCCTGGCGACCAATCTGGGGCGCCCCGGCGAAGCCGTGCGCATGGTGCCGCTCGCCGAATTGCAGGTGGACGATGTGGACATGCTGACCGTGGTGATCGTCGGCTCGTCCGATACGCGCACGGTCGGCACGGGCGACGGGCGCCGTTGGGCCTATACGCCGCGCGGCTATGCGGGCAAGCGCGGCACGCAGATTGCAGGAGACATCGGCCAATGACCGTCCATTTCATCGGCGCGGGGCCGGGCGCGCCCGATCTGATCACCGTACGCGGGCTGAGGCTGATCGAACGCTGCCCGGTCTGCCTATATGCCGGATCGCTGGTGCCGCCCGAGATCGTTGCGGCCGCCCCGGAGGGCGCGCGTGTCCTCGACACGGCGCCTATGCATCTCGACCAGATCGTCGCCGAGATCGAAGCGGCCCATGCAGAGGGGAAGGACGTGGCGCGCGTGCATTCGGGCGATCCGTCCATCTATGGCGCGACGGCCGAACAGATGCGGCGGCTGGAGGCGCTGTCGATCCCTTATGAAGTGGTGCCCGGCGTGCCTGCGTTCGCGGCTGCCGCGGCTGCGCTGAAGACCGAGTTGACCCTGCCCGAAATCGCCCAGACCGTGATCGCGACGCGCACTGGCATGAAAGCGTCGTCCATGCCCGAGGGCGAGCAGCTTGACGTCCTCGGCCAGTCGGGCGCGACGCTCGCTATCCATCTGTCGATCCGCAATCTCGATTACATCCGCCGGGCGCTGGAGCCGCACTACGGCGTGGACTGTCCCGTGGTGATCGCCTATCGCGCGACCTGGCCGGACGAACTCTATATCCGCACCACGCTGGCCGAGATGAAGGCGCAGGTGCGCGCGGCAAAGATCACGCGGACGGCGCTGGTGCTGGTCGGCCCGGTGTTCGGCAAGACAGAGTTCCGCGACAGCGATCTCTACAATGCCGATTTCGCCCATGTGCTGCGCAACAGGGGCAAGAAGGCCAAGGCGGGCTGAGGGCTCTAGCTTGGCGACCGGTCGCCGCGCCGGGCGGCGTCGATGGCGGCCACATCGATCTTCTTCATCGTCAGCATGGCGTCGAAGGCGCGCTTGGCCTCGGCGCCGCCATTGGCCATCGCCTCGGTCAGCGTGCGCGGGGTGATCTGCCAGCAGACGCCCCATTTGTCCGTGCACCAGCCGCATTGGCTCTCCGCACCGCCATTGCCGACAATGGCGTTCCAGTAGCGATCGGTTTCCTTCTGGTCGGTTGTGGCGATCTGGAAGGAGAAGGCTTCGCCGTGCCTGAAGTAAGCGCCGCCATTGACGCCGATGCACGGGATGCCGAGCACCGTGAATTCGACCACCAGGACATCGCCTTCGCTGCCCGAGGGGTTGTCGCTCGGCGCGCGCTGGACGGCGCCCACCCAACTGTCGGGAAAGGTCTCGGCATAAAAGCGCGCCGCTTCCTGCGCCTCGCCGTCGAACATCAGGCAAATCCGGTTGGCGGGAATTACGCTCATCATCGGTCTCGCTTCTGGGGCATGTGTCACCGGGGCTGGGTTTCGAGCAGACCATCCAGCTTGGTGAAGCTGCCGGACCAGCCCTGTTCGGCGCCCATTTTCAATGCCGCGTCGCGCGCTTCGGGCGATTTGAACGTCTGGCGCATGGTCTGGCGGGTGCGTCCGCCGGGGAGCGGCTCAAGCGTCACTTCCATGACGATGTCGACGCTTGTTTCCCGCTCGTCGGCCGCCATGAAGCTGTTGTACTGCTCCATCCAGTCGTCCGGATACTCCTCGCTGCCGCCGGCGGCGACCAGCCGGTGTGGCGGATCGAGCGCGACGATCGTCGATTTGATCGGATAGTCCTGATCGAATTCGGTCCCCTCCGGCCCGCGCATGATCGCCTGCCAGCGGCCGCCGACCTTGGGCTCCACGACGCAGTCGTGATTGGTGAAACCCTCCGGCCCGAACCAGCGCGCGAGCAGGTCCGCCTCCATCCAAACGCGCCACAGCAGCTCGGGCGGCGCGTCGAACTCGCGGATCAGAACAATATCGCTGCCGGGCATTTCGAGGATCGTTTCAACCGGCATGGCGCGGCTCCTTTGCGGTTTCGGCCTCGATCACCTCGGCGAGCTTGTCGATGGAGGCCTTGGTACCCATGGTCCGGTCGGCGAGGTTTTCGCGCCCGTCGATGAAGGCGATCGATTCGACAAAGCGCATCTGCGTCTTGCCGCCCGTTTCCTCGAACTCGACGCTGGTCGCGGCGACCGAGGCGACGTTTTCATTGTCGGCGGTGACGGTGGTGAAGACGATGCGCTTTTCGGGCACCACTTCGGGATAATGCGATGTGAAGTGCACAATCATCTCGTCGCCCGGTCCGCAACGGCAGACCTCCGTGCCGCCGGAGCGCAGGTCATAGTTCTCGAACACCATGGTCCAGCTTGACGACGGGTTTTGCCATCGCTCGCGTAGCGCGGGGTCCGACCAGGCGCGCCAGACCAGCGCAACCGGCGCCTCGAATATGCGCTCGATCTCGATCTTTTCGTGGGCGACGGTCATCGGGCTGCCTCCGCCAGCGTTGCGAGATGTTGTTCGAGGTGGCCAAGCGTCTGGGCCCAACCTTCGCGGTGGCCGTCGCGGCTGCCCGTGTCGGGCAGGCCGGACATGACAAAGCGCATATGCGTCTTGCCATGGCGCGCCTCGAAGTCGATGGCGATCAGATGTTCGCTGCCGCCGCCGCCCGACGGCGTTTTGGTCCAGCGATGGGTGAAAACGAGGCGTTGGTTTTGCACCACCTCGCGATAGGTGCCGCCCACATGCCATTCGGCGCCGTCGGACTGATCGCGCATTTTCGACCACCATTTTCCGCCCACCGAGACATCGGCGTCCTGCTCGATCAGAGCGAAGCGTTCGGGCAGCATCCAGACGTCGACATGCGCCTTTTCCGTGAAGCATCGCCAGACCAGGTCCACCGGCGCGTCGAAGACGCGGTCGATGGTGAAGGCGGTCGCGGAGCTGTCGTCATCCGGCGCGCTGGCGGATTCATTTGGATGGGTCACCATGATCCTCCTTTGCGTCCGCGGTCGGCGTGGACTGCAACTGCGCAAGCAGGGCATCGAGCCGGTCGAAGCGCGCCTCCCATAGCTTGCGGTAATCGGCGAGCCAGTCGGACGCTTCCTTCAGCGGCTCGGGATTGATGGTGCAGGGGCGGAACTGGGCCTGTCGGGAACGCTCGATCAGGCCGGCCTTCTCCAGGACCTTCAGGTGGCGCGAAAAACCGGGCAGCGACATGTCGAACGGTTCGGCAAGTTCGGTGACGGTCGCTTCGCCCTTGTCGGCCAGTTGCGCAAGGACCGCGCGCCGTGTCGGATCGGCCAGGGCGGCGAAGGTTGCATCGAGCATTTGGGGGTCTGAATTATTTAGCATATCAGTTAATTAACATAAATGCTAAATAGATGCAAGCGCCGCCCTTGGCATGAGCGCTTCAGCCTTGCCCACGGCGCGGTGATCGCCTGCCCGATCAGGCCGGGCGGGCAATCATGATGACGGGAATGCCGATCGTGCGTGCGGCTTCGATCTTGCCATAGGCGCCGTCGCCGCCCGAATTGCGGCAGACGATGCAGGTGATGGCATGGTCCCGGAGCACACGCTCCTCCTCGGCGGCCGGGCCCGGCTTGCCGGTGACGATCGTGTGGCTGGCAAGCGGCAGCGGCGATGCGGGCGGGTCGATCATGCGCACGATGAAGTGGACATCGCGCCGCGCCTCGAACGGCGCGAGATGCTGGCTGCCGAGTGCCAGAAAGACGCGCGCGCCGGGCGGGATCGCTGCGGCTGCGTCGGCTTCCGAAGCGACCTCCCGCCAGTCGTCACCGGGCTGCCGGTCCCATGGCGGACGCGTGTGGACATCCAGCTTCACGCCGGCAAGCGCTGCGGCTTCGGCCGCGTTCGCCGAGATCTGCCGCGCATAGGGATGGGTCGCGTCGATCATCCGCGTGATCCGTTCGCGCCGCAGGAAGTCGGCGAGGCCGGCGATGCCGCCAAATCCGCCGGTGCGTATCTCTCCGGCGACCGGCGCGGACTCGGCCGTCCGGCCGGCCAGTGAGGTGACGACCCGCCAGTCCGGATGGGCGTCGACGAGTCGTCTGGCCAGCGTCGCCGCCTCTCTGGTGCCGCCCAGAATGAGGACAGTTTCGGTCACGAAAACCCCGTGCGGGCGATGATCGCACCCGTGCGGTCGACGATGACGATCTCGGCCTGGACGGGCGCGCCGCGCAGCGTGTCCATGACCGTTGCCAAGGCCAGGCCGGCCACGTCCGCCGCGATATCGATTTTCGTATCGCTCATGATTTCAACCACTTGCGCTGCGGTGTTGGCGGATAGAATCCGCGCCTTCATGTCCTGATTCAAGCCGTTTCCGGCAAGATCGGCTAGGAAAGCCATGTCCACCTGGCTGCGCGCGGAATGCAGGTCGAGTGCGCCCTGGGCGAGTTTGGTGATCTTGGCGAAGCCGCCGGCTATCGTCAGTTTCGGCACCGGGTGTGCCCGCAGATATTTGATCAGTCCGCCGGCGAAATCGCCCATGTCGAGAAGCGCGATCTGAGGCAGATTGTAGAGCGCCTGAGCGGCAGCCTCCGAGGTGGAGCCGGTCGAGCCGAGCACGTGGTCGAGCCCGGCCGCGCGCGCCACGTCGATTCCGCGATGGATGGAGTGAATCCATGCCGCGCAGGAAAAGGGGTGGACGATTCCCGTCGTGCCGAGGATCGATATGCCGCCAACGATGCCAAGGCGCGGGTTCCACGTCCGTTCGGCAATCGCGGCGCCATCGGGCACACAGATCGTCACGGCAATGTCGGGCGCAATGCCATGTTCGGCGCACACCTCGCCAATGATTTCGGCCATCATCCGGCGCGGCACGGGGTTTATCGCCGCTTGCCCCGGCCCGATGGGCAGGCCCGGCTTTGTCACGGTGCCCACACCGTCGCCGGCATGAAAGGTTATGCCGCTTTCCGGCTCGCCCCATCCGACCCGCGCGATCACCATGGCGCCATGGGTCACGTCCGGATCATCGCCCGCGTCCTTGACGATACCGGCTTCGGCGAAGCCGTCGCCGCGCTTTTCATGCGCGAGCGCAAAGGCGGGCGTTTCGCCCTTGGGCAGGGTGATCGTCACCGGATCGGGGAACGCGTCCGTCAGCAGCGCGGTCAGCGCGGCCTTGGCGGCGGCGGTGGCGCAGGCGCCCGTCGTCCATCCGCGCCTCAGCGGGCCGCCGGGCTTGCGCGCTCCGGCGTCGGGCTCGGCCTGAGATGGTGGCGTGGCGCTCATCACTGCCTTATAGGTGAGGGGTGACGCGACATGAAGATGACTTGAAGATGACGTGCCGCCGATGACCGAACCCATCGCACCCAAGAGCATTTGGCCCGAGACGGCACCGGACTTCGTGCCCGGCCATGTCTGGCTCGTGGGCGCGGGGCCCGGCGATCCGGGTCTTTTGACGCTGCATGCGGCGCACGCGCTGGGGAATGCCGATGTGATCGTCCATGACGCGCTGGTCGATCCGCGATGCCTCGAACTGGCACGGCCGGGCGCAACGCTCGAATATGCGGGAAAACGCGGCGGCAAGCCGTCCGCCAAACAGCGCGACATCTCGCTTCGCCTCGTCGAACTGGCCCGCTCGGGCAAGCGTGTACTGCGGCTGAAGGGCGGCGACCCGTTCGTTTTCGGGCGCGGCGGGGAAGAGGCGCTGACGCTGGCCGCCCATGACGTGCCGTTCCGCATCGTGCCGGGCGTAACGGCGGGCATCGGTGGCCTCGCCTATGCCGGCATTCCGGCGACCCATCGCGACACCAACCATGCCGTCACCTTCCTCACGGGCCATGATTCGGGCGGCGTCATGCCCGATGCGATCGATTGGCACCATGTCGCCAAGGGGGCTCCGGTGATCGTCATGTACATGGCAATGAAGCATATCGGCGCGATCGCCGGGCGGCTGATCGCCGAGGGCCGTGCGCCCAATGAACCGGTCGCCTTTGTCTGTAACGCGGCGACCGACCGGCAGCAGGTCCTGGAGACGACGCTTGGGCGCGCCGAAGCCGATGTCGCCGAATCCGGGCTCCAGCCGCCGGCGATCGTCGTTGTCGGCGAAGTGGTGCGCCTTCGTTCCGGGCTCGACTGGCTGGGCGCCTTGTCGTCGGGCCGGGTGCTCGATCCCGACCCGCTCGGCGCGCGCCGCCGGGACGAAACCGGATGAACGGATTTCTCGTCGCCGCGCCCCATTCGGGCAGCGGCAAGACGGTGGTCACGCTCGGACTTTTGCGGGCGCTGCGCGATGCGGGCCATGCGCTGGCGCCAGCCAAGGCCGGACCGGACTATATCGATCCGGCCTTCCATGCGGCGGCGAGCGGCGAGGCTTGCATCAATCTCGACCCCTGGGCGATGCGGCCGGACCTGTTGCGGGCGCTGGCGCCGGACCACGGCGCTGACAGGCTTCTGGTCACCGAGGCGATGATGGGTCTATTCGACGGCGCGGCAGATGGAACCGGAAGCGCGGCCGATCTCGCCGCCCTTCTGGGCCTTTCGATCGTCTTCGTCGTCGATGCCTCGCGCATGGCCCAATCAATTGCAGCGCTGGTGTCCGGCTACCGCAGCCATCGCAAGGATGTTGATTTTGCTGGTGTCATCCTCAACCGGGTCGGCAGCGCCCGGCACGAGGCCATGCTGCGCGCCGCGCTCGACCCGCTCGGTGTCCCCGTGCTCGGCGTGGTGCCCGGCGACACGGCGCTCGCTCTTCCCGAGCGCCATCTCGGTCTCGTGCAGGCCGGCGAGCATGCGGCGCTCGAAGCCTTCATCGCCCATGCCGGCACCGTGATGGCACGCGGCTGCGATCTGGAGGCGCTGGCCGCAATGGGCCTTCGACGGGCTTCAGGCAAGGCGTCCGTTCCGCGCCTGCCGCCTCTTGGTCAACGCATGGCGATTGCCCGCGATATCGCCTTTGCCTTTTGCTATCCGCATTTGCTCGAGGGATGGCGCGGGCAGGGGGCAGAGCTTTCCTTCTTCTCCCCGCTGGCCGACGAAGCGCCGGCATCCGATGCGGACGCGGTGTTTCTGCCGGGCGGTTATCCCGAACTGCATCCGGAGACGATCGCCGGCGCAACGCGGTTCAAGACGGGCATGAAGGCCGCGCGTGACCGGAACGCTGCGATCTATGGCGAGTGCGGCGGATACATGGTTCTCGGCGAAGGGCTGACCGGTGCCGATGGCGTCCGCCATGCCATGCTTGGTCTGTTGCCGGTCGAGACCAGCTTTGCCACCCGCACGCGCCATCTGGGCTACCGCCGGCTCGATCCGATGGCCGGGGCGCCCTGGCCGATGCCGCTGACCGCGCACGAGTTCCACTACGCAACCGTCACGCGCGAGGGCGACGCCGAAGCGCTTTTTGCGGTGCGCGATGCGCAGGGCGCCGATCTGGGGCATTATGGGCGCCGAGTCGGCACCGTGTCCGGGTCCTGGTGCCACGTGATCGACAGGGTTGAGTGATGTCTCGTCCTCCGCGTCATGGCGGGTCGCTCGATCGTGCCGTCGCCGAATTTGGCGGCGCGCATGCCGACTGGCTCGATCTGTCGACCGGCATCAATCCCGTTCCATGGCCGGTGCCGCCCATTCCGGCCGAAATATGGGAACGGCTGCCCGAGCACAGTCTCGAGGATTATTGCCTCGATGCGGCGCGCGCCTATTACAGCGTGCCCGAGGGCGCCGCGATCGTTGCAGCGCCGGGCACGCAGGCGATCATCCAGCGGCTTGGCGATCTCATCGGGACCAACCGGCGCATCGGTATCGTCACGCCAACCTACGGCGAGTATGACTGGTGCCTCGCAACGCCCGACCGGGTGGTCGGGACGGTCCGCGCGATCCCGGCCTATGAGGACGGCTATGACGGGGTCGTCTTCGGCAATCCGAACAATCCCGACGGCGCACGACACGCCGGCGAGACCGACCGCACGGCGGTGGCCGCTCTTCTGGCCCACAGCGGCACGGTGATCGTCGACGAGGCGTTCGCCGATGTGGCGCCTGAAGCGTCCTATGTGCCCGATACGGGAAACGATGGGCTGATCGTGCTGCGCTCGTTCGGCAAGTTCTTTGGCCTTGCCGGCATCAGGCTCGGCTTCGCCATCGGCCCGCCGGGCGACATGGCGCGGCTGCGCCGCCTGCTCGGCCCATGGGCGGTGCCCGGACCGGCGCTTTTTGTTGGCGGCCGCGCGCTGCGCGACATCGCCTGGATCGCCGAGACCCGCACGCGGCTGATGCGCGACCGGCAGCGGCTGACCGGGCTGCTCGAACGGCACGGTTTTGCGATTGCAGGCCATACCGACCTGTTCGTGCTCGCCGTTCATGACCGCGCGCCGGGCATTGCCGCGGCACTCGCCCGGGCACGCATCTGGGTGCGATCTTTCGACAAGGATGCCGCCTGGCTGCGCTTCGGCCTGCCGGGAGACGATGCGGCGTTCGCGCGGCTCGAAAAGGCGCTTGCGCAGGCGGTCTGATCGGCCCATCACGCGGGAATGGCCGAAACGCTCGTCATCCTGTTTGCCGCGCTGATCCTCGATCGCCTCATCGGCGATCCGGACTGGCTGTGGCGCCGCGTGCCGCATCCCGTGGTCTTTTTCGGAAAGCTGATCGGGTGGGCCGATACCCGCTTCAACGATAATGGCGCATCGGAAACACGGCGTGAGAAAAACGGGTTTGCGACGATCGCCGTGCTGATGATCGGCGCGATCGTTGCCGGAACGTTTCTCGGCGATCTGTTCGACGCGCTGGGCGGCGCTGGTTTTGTGCTCGAAGCGGTGCTGGTGGCGGTTTTCTTAGCGCAGAAGTCGCTGGCCGATCATGTGGGTGCGGTGGCGCAAGGTCTGCGCGCCGGCGGCATCGATGGCGGGCGGCGCGCGGTGTCGATGATCGTCGGGCGCGATCCCGAAACGCTGGACGAAGCGGGCATTTGCCGCGCTGCGGTCGAGAGCCTCGCCGAAAACGCATCCGACGGGGTCGTCGCGCCGGCCTTCTGGTATGCCGTGTTCGGCCTGCCCGGCCTTCTGGCGTACAAGATGCTGAACACCGCCGACTCGATGATCGGCCACAAAACCGATCGTCATCGCGCCTTCGGCCGCGCGTCGGCACGGTTGGACGATTTCGCCAACTGGCTGCCGGCACGGCTGACGGCGCTGCTGATCGTCGCAGCCGGCGGATTGGACCGGTGGCGGGACCGCATCCGCACCGTCATGCGCGATGCGCGGCTGCACCGTTCGCCCAATGCCGGGTGGCCTGAAAGTGCCATGGCAGCCGTGAGCGGCCTCGCGCTTGGCGGACCGCGCGTTTACCGCGGCGATATGGCCGATGAGCCTTTCATGAATGACGAGGGGCGCAAGGACACCGGGCCGGATGACATCGACGCGGCGCTCGGTGTCTTCTGGCGGGCGATGACGGTGCTGGCGGTTGTGGCCGGAGTGTTGGCGGTCTTGGCGGGGTGAGAGGCGTTCCACCTCCCCCTTGAGGGGAGGGTCGGAGAGGCGAGCGAAGCGAAGCTGATCCGGGTGGGGATTATCGATGCCCACCACCGTTACCCCCCACCCGGCTTTGCCTCGCGGGGCTCAGCAGTCGCCGACCTCCCCTCAAGGGGGAGGTGAAGCATTGTGTTTCCAATCCGCGCCTCGATCGCCCTGTTCAGATCCGGCGCCGCGGCCACCAGCCTTTGCGCCGCTTCGGTCTGCGGATTGTCGAGCACATCGCTCGTCGTGCCGCGTTCGACGATCCGGCCATGATCCATCACCATCACCTCGTGCGTGATCGCGCGGGCGACGGTCAGATCGTGGGTGATGAAGAGGTAGGCGAGACCGAGTTCATCGTTGAGCTTGGCGAAGAGATCGAGGATCTGCGCGCGGATCGACACATCGAGTGCCGAGACAGGCTCGTCGCAAACAACCAGCTTGGGCCGGGTGATGATGGCGCGGGCGATGGCGAGACGCTGGCGCTGTCCGCCGGAAAATTCATGCGGATAGCGGCGCATGGCATCGGCCGGCATGCCCACCTCTTCCAGCGCGAATGCGATGCGCTCGCGCCGCTCCGTACGGCTCAAGGGCTTTTCTTCCAGATGCAGCGGCTCGGCAACCAGCCGCTCGACGGTCTGGCGCGGGTTGAAGGAGCCGTAAGGGTCCTGAAAGACCACCTGCATTTCGCGCCGGGCCAGCGCCATCTGCGCATCGTGATCGTCGAGCGCCGAGGTTTCCATGCCGTCGAAGCTGATTCTGCCGCTGGTCGGCTTGTCGAGCGCCAGGACGATGCGCGCGAGGGTGGATTTGCCGCATCCTGACTGGCCGACAAGCCCGACAGAGCGCCCGGGCGGGACCGAAAAGGAGACATTGTCGACGGCACGGAACGGCTCGCCGCGCGAGAACAGTCCCGTGCGCGGGCCGGGATAATCTCTGACGAGGTTCTGCACCTCGAGAAGGCCCCAATGGTCCGCCGGTTTCGTGCGGCCAGCCCATTGCGGCACATGCGCCGATGCTTCGGCCAGTTGTTGCGTATAAGGGTGTTTTTGCTGACGCAGCACGCCGACCGCGTGGCCGGCCTCCTGCACCTCGCCACGGCGCAATATGGTGATGTCGTCGGCCATGCCGGCAACGACGCCCAGATCGTGGCTTATCAGCACAAGACCCATGCCGTCCTCGGCGACCAGTTCGCGCAAAAGGTCGAGGATCTGCGCCTGCAGCACCACGTCCAGAGCGGTGGTCGGCTCGTCGGCGATCAGGAGTTTGGGCCGCAGCGCACAGGCGATGGCGATGACAACGCGCTGTCTCTGTCCGCCGGACAGTTCGTGCGGATAGCGGTCGAGCGGAAAACGCGCGCGCGGCAAGCCGACCCGCTCGAGCATGTGCGCGGCGCGAGCCTCCGCGTCCGGCCGGTTGGCGCCGGTGTGCCACCGGATGCCCTCGGCGACCTGCTCGCCGATCTTCTTGACCGGGTTGAGCGCCGTCATCGGCTCCTGGAACACCATGCCGATATCGTCGCCCCGCAGCGCGCACATGCGCTTCTCGGTCGCCGTCAGCAGATCCTCGTCGCCAAAGCGCAGCGTGCCTGCGGCGTCCGCGCCATGGGGCAGAAGCCGCATCGCCGTCAGCGCGGTCATCGACTTGCCGGAGCCGCTTTCGCCGACCAGCGCATGCACCTTGCCTGCCTCGACCACCATGTCGATGCTCCTGAGGATCGGCACGCCGCCGATCGCCAGATCGAGCTTGTCGATGGTCAGGATGGGCGCCGTCATCGTTCGCGCCGCAGCTTTGGGTCGAGCACGTCGCGCAGACCGTCGCCCAGAAGGTTGAGGCCGAGCACGGTGACGATGATCGCGATGCCCGGCGCGATGGCCATTTGCGGCGCGATGGCCATCATGGTCTGCGCTTCGGCCAGCATCCGGCCCCAGCTCGTCGCCGGCGGCTGGGCGCCAAGGCCGACATAGGAGAGCCCGGCCTCGGCCAAAATACCGAGTGAAAACTGGATCGTGCCCTGCACCAGAAGCAGGTTGGCGATGTTGGGCAATATGTGTTCGGCGGTGATGCGCGCCGGACCCTTGCCGCTGGCGCGGGCGGCCAGGATGAATTCGCGCGGCCAGAGCGACAGCGCCGCGCCACGCGCGACGCGCGCGAACACCGGAATGTTGAAGATGCCGATGGCGATGATCGCGTTGACCGCGCCGGGGCCGAAGATCGCCGTGATCATGACGGCGGACAAAAGCGCGGGGAAGGCGAAGATGATGTCCGAAGTGCGCATGAAGACTTCGTCGATCCAGCCGCGCCTGGCCGCCGCCCAGCAGCCGAGCGGCACGCCGATGCCGATGCCGATGCCGACGGCGATCAGCGCAACGGCGATGGAGTTCCGGCTGCCTTCCATGATCATGGAGAAGATGTCGCGGCCGAAATGGTCGGTGCCGAACCAGTGGCTCCATGACGGCCCCTGCAGCCGGTCGGGGATCGACAGCTTGGCGACGTCATAGGGCGTCCAGATGAGAGAGACCGCGGCGATGAAGACGATGAGAAGTGTGATCGCCGCGCCCGCCTGAAACGAGCGGTTGGCCCGCGCCTTTTTCAGGAACAGGCGCCAGTCCTCATGTTCGGCGGCGACGAGATGATCGGTCATCGGCGGCGAAGCCTCGGGTCGGCCCAGGCATAGGCGAGATCGACAAGGAAGTTGACGATCACCACGGTGCCCACCAACAAGACGACGACCCCCTCGACGACGATCAGGTCGCGCTGGTTGATCGCCTGGAAGACAAGCTGGCCGAGGCCGGGCAGGAAGAAGACGTTCTCGATGATGATCGTGCCGGCGAGCAGGAAGGCGAACTGCAGGCCGAGGATGGTCAAGACCGGTATCATCGCGTTGCGCAGCGCATGGCGCCACAGGACGATGTTCGCGGGCAGGCCCTTGGCGCGGGCGGTGCGGATGTAATCCTCGGCCAGCGTCTCGAGCAGCGCCGAACGGGCGACGCGGGCGAGGATCGCCGCCTGCGGCAGCGCCAGCGCGATGGCCGGCAGGATCAGCGCCCTCAGGCCCGGCCAGAGGCCCTCGTCCCAGCCCGGAAAGCCGCCGGCGGGCACCCATTGCAGCGTCACGGCGAAGACATAGACAAGCAGCAGCGCGAACCAGAAATTGGGGATGGCGATGCCCAGCTGTGTGCCGGCCATGGCGGCGGTGTCGGCGCGTGTGCCGCGCCGGGCGGCGGTGAAGATGCCGACCGGAATGGCAATCGCCGTCGATAGGCCAAGCGCGAGCAGCGCCAGCGGCAGCGAGACGACGATGCGGTCGGCGATCAGCTCGGTCACCGGCACCGAATAGGTCAGGCTTTCGCCGAAATCGCCGCGCGCCATGCCGGAAAGCCAAGACAGATAGCGGGTCAGCACCCGCTCGTTGAGGCCCATCTGCTCGCGCAGGGCGGCGACGGCATCCTCGGTGGCGTTGAGGCCGAGCATCAGCCGCGCCGGGTCGCCGGGCACGATCTCCAGGACGAAAAACACGATGGCGCTGGCCACGAGCAGCGTGACGAGGACGATCAGCAGGCGACGCGCGGTGTAGGCGAGCATGGGCAAGGGTTAGCCCGGATCGCCGGAATGGGGAAGCGGGCGGGGCGTGAGCCGGTGGCTCAGAACGTCGTGACGGTCCGGCGTTCGAAGATGGTCGTCATGTCGGCCTGGTCGGCGGGGATGCTGAAGTCCGAGCCCGAGCCGCCGCGTCTGAGTGCATTGGCCGCCGCCTGGGCATATTCGAAGACCAGCTGGCTGAGGCGCGGCGAGCGGCCGTAGACCGGCCCGCGCGGACCGCCGCCGGCAAGCGCGATCGTGCCATCGTCGGTGCGGGTGATCGGCTGGACGTTCTGGACGGGAATGCCCGTTTCGAGATCATAAAGGGTCAGTTCGGCGACGAACTGGGCATGGTTCGGCCGCCTTTGACCATTGACGGTCACCGCGGCTCCGGTCAGCTGCTGCAGGCTCGCGCGGCTCCTGATGAACACCGACCTGACCGAGACGACGGCGCGCACCGGGCGGGTCCCGGTGAACATGGGCCGCAGCGCATCGTCGACATGGGCCCGCACGGTTTCGGCAATCGCAGCTTCAAGGGCGGATTGGCGGCCCTGCTGGTTGACCAGACCAAGGCGAGTGCCGAGCGCGCCGGCGCCGGTTCCGCCGGCGGCCTGCGCGCTGACCTGACCGTCGATGTCGGCGACCAGAAGCGGCCGCTGGGCGCCGGAGAAATCGACATCCACCTGGGCGAGCCGGATTTGCGTGAAATAGTCCGGCTGGGCCGTCACGTCCGCGGTCTGACACGCCGAGACAAAGCCAAGCAGGATGCCAAGCGCCGCAACGCGCCCAAGCGCGGCAAACCCCTCGCCGATGGTCCAGATGGTCGATCGCATGTCAGGCCGCCTTTTCAGTGTGTCCCCCGGTGGATCGACCGGACACATGAAAAGACCGTTTTGTCAAGGAATTCAGCGCTATGCGGCGGGCCGCCGGCCCCGGATCGGCCGGGCAGCCGCAGTTCCGCCCACATCCTTCATTCCATTTCCAAAATCTCGGAGAACGGTCGTCGCTTCGACGCTTGCAGGCAGGGATGAAGGGTGCGGTGCGCCCGATACACGGCACCCCGGATCACGGCCCGGCGCATGCAACGAAACCCAGAAGCAGGAACGGCCCGGAATGCCGGGATCCGACGTTTCGCCCGTCGCGGCGGCCCAACCGCTCGTCCCGTGCGCAGGCGGCGATTGTCAATTGCGGGTGCTGGTGCCGGAGCTTCGATTCCAATACCCAAACCGGGGTGCCGATGAACCGGACCGGACCGAAATCAGGATTTCTGGCCGCATGCCTCCAACGAAGCACAGATCTTTCCAGCCTCTTCCCAGATCTGCAGCGTCCGACCGCGCGTCACGTCGTGCGGCAAATCGTTGACGGCCTCTTTCAGGAACCGGATGCGTCGCTCGACTTCGATCCTGCCGGTCGGATCGCTTTGCCAGTCGGGGTAGATGTCCCGGAACAGCAGGCGTCCGGATGTGTCCACGCTGTCCAGCAGACGCGCAATGGCGGCGCCAAGCACTGACGGAGGTTCGGCGCCGCCATTGAAGTCGGTGAACATGACGGTGCCGTCGGACTTCGTCTCCGTCCGGACATAAAAACGCGGATCTCCGGGAAGTGTGGCCTTCGCCGCAAACGGATCGGAGCTGAAGATCAGTTCGTTGCGTCGGTCGGCACCAATTTCGGCGCTTGTGTCCTGCTGGGCCGATGACTTGAGTCCAAATGGCAGAACCACCATTGTGACGAAACTCCAATCGCGCGTTGCCGTCATCGACGGGACAGATAGATCAAGGTTTAATCAAATATGCGTCTTGTTCTCTGCGGTGTCCAGTCGCCCATCAATATCGGCATGATCTTGCGCTCTGCCGAGATCTACAGGGTGGCAGTGCTGATCCACGACGCTTACGGCGTGTTTTCGGACAAGGGAAAGGTGAGGACGATAAGCGACTTCGGTTGCGGTGCGCTGCAGCGTCACCCGCCAAGCATCGTGAAGACCCTCAGCGTTTCAGACCTGCGCGGCCGTCTTGTCCGTTCCGACACCGTCGCTGGCGCGCAGAGCCATCTGGCGTTCGAATGGCAGGCCGGTGACAGTCTTCTGATCGGCAACGAGTATGACGGGGTCCCGCAGGATTTGGCGGCGGCCAGCCATGCAAGCGTCACAATTCCGATGCCGCCGGGCCATTTCCCGAAGCCGGAGTCCTTCGATCCAATCGATTCCGAACGAGCCGCGCGTATTGCGCGGCAGGGCATGCCGAGCCTTAATACGGCTGTCGCCGCGTCCGCCATGATCTCGGCGGCCTATGCCAGGGGACTTCTCGGCTGACGGGGTGGCGTTCGGGCGATGGCCGGTACTGTCGGCGGCCGGTTCCGCGCCGCATCGGGCGCCGCGGCGTCCCCGATCAGATCGCCGAGCAACGATTTGTGCGCCCGGGCGCGACAGGCTCATTGATCTCGGTGCGACGGTTGAAGTCGTCGAGATAGGCCGGATTGTCCATGCGCCGCAGCATGACGACCATGCGCAGCACGACGTCTAGATCGACATGCTTCATGGGTATGACTTCGCCGGGCCCGGTCGATCGATCCCGCTCACAGCTATCCCCCGTCCGGAACTCCAAGATATCGGCCATTCTTCATCCCCTGCAGATGAAGAAAGGATGCGTTGACAACAATTAATGAAAAGTTAACTATAATTTTACTGAAGACGATTTCGTGCGGAGACGTGTTATGGCACCGGGGGCGAGCCGTAAGAAGACTTGTTTCGTCATCACGCCTTATGGCGATCCTGAGGGCACCGACGAGCAGAAGGAGCACGCCAAGGTCATCGATGGCCTCATCGAGAACGTTCTGCGGCCGGTCGAGCGGGTTTGCCTGGAAGCGGGGCTTGCCATCCAGATCGTCGAGGGCCGCGACCGGAAGCAGGAAAAGGGTATCTGGAACAAGATCGGCAGCGATATCGAATCCGCCGAGACCGTGATCGCGGTGATCTATACATCCAGCCCGAACGCCTATCTGGAACTGGGCCTTGCCTACGGGCTGTGGATGAGCCCCATTTTGATCGTGCTCGACGGCGCCGAAAAGCCCTCCGATCTGAAAGACATCGAACATGTCGCGGTGAGCCGCGCCGAAGCCCTGCGCGAGGACGGGGCGGATCCGACGCCCAAGTCGAAAGAGATCGCCGAACGGATCGTCGGCATCAATCGGCGTGGCCGGCGCAGCAAGCCCGATTTCCTGCCCGAGACCACCACCTCCTACGGATCGATCAGGACCTATGACCGCTTCTCGAAAGCGATCGAGATGTCGGACTGGTCGTACATGATGAACGAGGCCGAAAAACACCTTGTCCTGGTTTTGCCGAAAGGGATGAAGATCAGAACGCGGAAGTTCTCCGACCGGCATGGCGCTCCGGCCCATATCGATGAAATCATCACCGAGAAAGTTCTCGGGGACGGCGTTGACGTTACGGTGGTGACCAATCACCCCGATCGGATCAGCGATCAGTATCTGAAGATGGAAGGATATGCCTCCATCGACGATTTTCGCGATGAACTCGCCCGCTCGTTCCGGGCCTGGAACACGCTCCGCGAGGGTATCGAAGAGCAGCAGCGTCTGGCGGAGCGACGAGGGTTCAAACCCTCGGGGTCGTTCCGCCTGATCCGCTCCGAGCAGCGCCAGCTCCCCTTTCGCGCGACGCTGACAGAGAGGCGGCTGCTGCTCACGATGCGGTTCAGTCAGGAACCTCTGGACTCCCACCACTGCATCGATGCCCCTGCCAGGAGCGCGGAGGACGATTACGACATACCGGTCTATCAGCTGGTCAGCCAGGAGATCGACCGTCTGGTCAGAAACAATGTCGAGCAGTCGGAACGGGACTTCGAGGAATGGCTGACGGGGCGCGCCGCTTGATTTTTTGCCGTCCTCGCAGGGACTTGCCAGGTTCGCAACCCTTCCGTTGCGGAATCGGCGGCGGAACCTGTTGCGCTTGGCTGTCCCGAGCAGGCGATCCTTTGCGCGCTTCGAGTTGACATGGCCGAGACCCAGCCCGACGAAACCGGCTTCGTGCGCAATCCGCTGGCGCAATGGAAGAATGACGACCTGCTGCTCGATGAGGAGACGCGCAACCAGGTCAGGAAGGACCGTCCGCGTGCCTTCCCGATTGTCGATTGGCCCGAGATGCGGACGCTCTTCAAGGAGATCGATCAAGACGCGATCGCAGCCAAGAGAAAGGTCCGCAGCCAGGGGGTTCTCGCTGTCTGGATCGCCACGTCCGGCCTTGTGCTCGCAGCGTTTGCCACCTGGCTCGCGGCGCCGGGCAGCGCTGCGGCTGTCCTTTTTGGTATCGTGTCCACCCTGTTGCTGGTCGGTGGAGTGTGCCTCGGCCTTCTGCCTCTGCTTTTTGGCCGAGACCGCAGCGATTGGCTCGTCACCCGGCTCAAGGCTGAACGGCTGCGCCAACTTCACTTCCAGTTCATCCTCGGAAATCTCGAACTTGCCGTCCGTGCCATGACCGATCCGGCCGCGCTTGAGGAACTGCACGCCAAGCGCGCCGAAGCGCTGAAGAGTTTCGCCGATCGGCTGAACCCCAAATCCCCGGCCGCGCTTTTCGATGTGCTGCGCGACAGCACCGCACAGCATGTCTGGCAGGATGCGCGCTGGTCGGCTGCTCCGCCCTCCGGCAAGGCCCTTCCCGCATCGGAGATCGGCGAACTTCTTGACGCCCTGCGGCGCCTGCGTTTCGGCGTTCAGCGGCACTATGCGATCATTGCGGTCCAGGAGCATTTCAACGCGCCCGGTGTGCGCTCGACCTGGCTGCATCGCGGCGCGGACGCGTTGACCGTAGCGATGCTGATCGCCTCGCTTCTGCTTGCGCTGTCGCTGCTGTTCGGCCTTGAAGGCTGGGACCGCGCGTTGATCGCATTGGCAGCTTCCTGCGCGGCTGGCGTTGCGGCATTTCGCACGCTCGAAGAAGGTCTTCGGTATGGCGACGATGCGTTGCGCATGGCCTGGTATCTTGCCGCCATCGACGCGCTCGAGGCCGATTACGACCGCCTGCAGGCTTCCGGCCGCATTCGCCTGCACCGGGAACTGGAAGCGCTGGCCTATCGCGAGATGCGCGAGTTCCTGACGTCGCATCATCGCGCCCGCTTCGTCCTGCAATAAATTCATACGCGGCCGCCAAACCGCCGTCGGCGTCGCGCCCTGTCGTGACATGCGGATTGGCTGGTTCCGCCGCGCGCGCCGAAGGTAGTCGCTATCCGGCGTTCCGATGGGCGCGGTGGAGGGAGTATGGGGGAGGGGCGAGGCGGTTGGATAAGTTTCTGCGGTTCGAATGTCCGCTTAGAACCCGCACCTGCCAAATGCTGCATATCGCATGAACATCAGCTTTCGCGGAACATCGCTGGCGGGCGAGGTGCGCAGGTGCCGATGGAACGCTCGCCACATCTGTTCCGAATCTCGGAAGCGGCTGGCCAACGCCATGGCTTTTATACTGCGCTCATGCCCCATCCTCGCTCGATAGCGGTTTGATCCGATAGACGAGGAAGCCGGTGTTCCGCGCGACCCGGTCGTAGAGCCGGCGTGCCACCTCGTTGCTTTCGTGGGTATGCCAATACACGTCGGCTACACCCTCGGCGAGGCAGTGATCGCATACCGCTTCGATGAGGCGACGTGCAACCCCGGTGCCCCGCGCCTCCGTACAGGTGTATAGATCCTGCATGTAGCAGGTGAGCTCGCGTTGGATCAGATTGGGATGGAGCACGACGTGAGCCAGCCCGACTGGGATGTTATCTTTCAGGGCGAGCAGTCCATGGACGGGCTCGGTATCGTCGAGCAGGCGCGTCCAAGTGGCGTCGACAATTGCGGGCTCCAATGATGTCTCGCCCTTACGGCCGTAGAAGGCGTTGTAGTCGGCCCATAGATCTTCCCATCGCCGGCGATCGGCGGTCTCCAAGTTCCGAACCTTGATCTCGGCTGACGAACCGCGCCTTGTCGTCCCGCTCGATCTTTTCATGTCCATCCCCAACCGCCCATCTCGCTCGACTTCTCACTGCACGTCCCGCCGATTATGGCCGACGAAAACGGACCTTCGGGCTCTTAGCTGGATATGTGCCTCGATTAGATGCGTGGCTTCGGCGCTGGTTCGCGTTCGGAATCGCCGGAGTTCGGCTCGCCTTTCGGCTCAATCAGAAGAACCTTGACTTCCTCGTTTGCTCTCGGTCGATGTACAACACCCTTCGGAACAATGAAAAGCTCGCCCGCTTACACAGTGCGCGGTGCTTCTCCCTCGATGTCCATCTCCATCTCGCCTGGATTACGTCCGTCTCATCGGGAGAAATCCGATATCACCCCTGGGACGCATAGAAGTAAGTCGTGCACGAACCAGGCTTCCCGGTCTTGAACGATCGCGTGCGCGGGATTGGGTTCGTGGTGCCCCGTGGAAGGCAGGGATCCAGCGCATCGAACCGCATCTTTTCGGTGAGCCCTACGCTCCACACCGTCACGACGCTTGCCCCACCCTCGCGTCGATGGATAACTTCTCAGAAGCGGCCATTGAGATGCGTTCCATCCACGTCAGCTCCGTCCGCAGAGCGGTCGGTCGACCAACGGGGTCAGGCGTCAGTGACGACAAGCCCCCTCACTCCGTCCACCTGACCCCGGTCACATCGTTGGCCTGGACCGGCGAATTCTCCCACATGCCTTCCAGCTTTGCGTCCCAGATGCCGTTCTTGGCGAGTTGGAAGAGGAAGCCGTTGACCGCGTCTTCGGCCAAAATCTGCTGGGCCTGGCGGAAGAGCTCATAGCGGGCGTCTTCGCCGGCGGTCACCGACAGCTCTTCGATCACGGCGTTGAAGTCGGGGTTTTCGTACTGGAAGTAGTAATCGTCGCGCGCGTAGATGCCGATATCGTTGGGCTCGGTGTGCGAGACGATGGTCAGGTCGTAATCCTTGTTGGTGAAGACCTGTTCGAGCCACTGCGCCCATTCGACCGGCTCGATTTCCAGGTCGATGCCCACTTCGCGCAGTTGCGCGGCGATGATCTCGCCGCCGCGGCGCGCATAGGAGGGCGGCGGCAGTTTCAGCGTGCCGGTGATGCCGTCGCCATGGCCTGCTTCGGCGAGAAGTTCGCGGGCGCGGTCGGGATCGTAGGGATAGGTTTCCGACAGTTCGACATAGGCCGGGTGGTGCGGGGCGAAATGCGAGCCGATCGGGGTGCCAAGGCCGAACATGGCGCCGTCGATGATCGCCTGCCGGTCGATCGCGTGGGCGATCGCCTGGCGCACGCGGACATCGTCGAAGGGCGGCTTGGCGTTGTTGGTCGACAGGATGGTTTCGCCCTCGGTCGAGCCGATGGCGACCGTGAAGCGCGGATCGGCCTCGAACACGGGGATCGATTCGGGCGCCGGCAGGTTCGGATAGGCCTGCACGTCGCCGGCCAGAAGCGCGGCTGTGGCGGCGGCCGGGTCGGGGATGAAACGGAAGGTCACTTCGGTCAGCGCGGGCGCATCGCCCCAATAGGCGTCGTTGCGCTGGAGCGTGACGGCGGCGCCCTTTTGCCATTCGACGAAGGTGAACGGGCCGGTGCCGACGGGGTTTTCCTTGTTGGTCTCGGCGCTTTCGGGCGCGACGATCACCGCATCGCCCCAGCCCATATTGTAGAGGAAATCGCCGGCGGGCCGTGACAGCGTCACTTCGACCGTCAGTTCGTCCATCTGGGCTACGCTTTCGATGGCGTCGAACAGGCCCTTCTGGGCGTTGACGGAGTCCTCGCCACGCGCCCTGTCGAGCGAGAAGACCACGTCTCCGGCGTCGAGCGCGGTGCCGTCATGGAAGGTGACGCCTTCGCGCAGCTCGAACGTGTAGGTTAGCCCGTCGTCGGAGATGATCCAGTTTTCCGCAAGGCCCGGTTGCACGGCGCCGTCGCGGCCGATGCGTGTCAGTCCCTCGAAGACGTTGGCATAGACCACCTCGTCGATCGCCGCGGCTGCGCCGGCGGTCGGGTCGAGATGGGGCGGCTCGAGCACCACGCCGATGGTCAGGTCCGTGCGCTCGGCATGGGCCGAAACGGTCATGGCGAAGGCGGCCGTGGCGGCCAGGGCGAAACGTGCGATCATGGCGGAATGCCTCCCGTGAAATCCGTCGTCAGTTAAGCAGGTTCGGCGGCCCCTGTCAGCAAACCATGGATTGCGCCGGCCATCACATGGGCGCTTTGCACCATGTCGTTTATGCCGATCCATTCGTCGGGCTGGTGGGCGAGGTCCAAAATGCCGGGGCCATAGGCGATGCAGTCGTGCAGATGGCCGATGCGGGCAATGTGCTTCTGGTCGTATGTGCCCGGTGAGATGACGTAATCGGGCGCGCGGCCGAATTCGGCCTCGATGGCTGCGGCGACGGCTGTGACGACCGGCGCGTCGCGTTCGGTCATGGTCGGCAGCACCTCCATCACATCGCGGATGGCATAGGCGAAGCCGGGCCGCTCACGCGTGAGCCGGTCGAGGATGGCGACCACTTCCGCCTTCACATCGTCGAGGCTTTCCTCGAGCAGGAAGCGGCGGTCGATGGTCATGGCGCAGCGGTCGGGCACGTTGGGAGAGGGCAGACCGGTATAGTCGTCGGTCTGCCCGCCATGGATGGCATTGATGTTGAGGGTGGAGGCGCGGGCGCCATCGGGCACGACGCGCATGTCGGTGCGCCGGGCGGCGAGCGCCGGAAACAGGTCGTGCTCGAAGGCGGCGAGCACCGCGCCCATGTGGCGCACGGCGCAATCGCCCAGAAAGGGCATGGAACCGTGCGCGATGCGGCCATGGGTTTCGATCTCCGCCCACCAGACGCCCCGGTGGCCCAGGCAGATGCGGTCCTTGTTGAGCGGCTCGGGGATGATGACGTGGTCGACGCGCGGGCGCGAGAACAGGCCCTGTTTGGCCAGATGGCCGACGCCGGCATAGCCGCCCGATTCCTCGTCGACCGTGCCGGAAATCTCGATGGCGCCGGAATAGTCCGGAAAGGTTTCGATGAAGGCGTCGGCGGCGATGATGGAGGTGGCGAGACCGCCCTTCATGTCGCAGGTGCCGCGCCCGAACACCTTGCCGTCCCGGATCACGCCTTCGAACGGATCGACGGACCAGCCATGGCCGGCCTCGACGACATCGATATGGGAGTTGAAATGGACGGTCTTGCCGGGCGCGCGGCCTTCGCGCCGGGCGATGACATTGACGCGCGGAAAGCGGTCGGTGTGGCCCGGCTCGCCCTCGGCGACGATCAGCCGTGTCTCATAGCCGGACCGATGCAGGCGCTTTGCGATGAACTCGGCGCATGGCCCGTAGGCATCGCCCGGCGGGTTGACGGTGGGGAAGCGGACAAGTGCCTGCGTCAGCGCGACGACCTCGTCGCGCCGGTCCTCGACGGCCTTGCGCAGATGCTCGGACATGGCCGGCATAGTGCGCGCGCCCGGCTGTTTTGCAAGCGATTTTCGGGGTTTGGCCCCTTTGTGCGGCGGCGCCGTCTGTGCGCCCGCGCACAGACCGCCATTAAGACTAACGGCAGAAGGATGGCGGGCGGACTTTGACGCCTGCCGGCGTTGGCAGTACGCTGAGGCCGGTTCTTTTAGTTTTGCGTTCATTCGGGGGCGAGGCCGATGAAACAGTTTCTTCTGATCTTTGCGCTGGCGGTCGCCATCGCGTTTCCGACGGCGGGCGATGCGGTTGCCGCAAGACTGATTGCCGATGTCGACATTTCCAGTCAGACCATGACGGTGCGCAAGGATGGCCGCGTACTCTACCGATGGCCGGTTTCCACCGCCCGTCCGGGCAAGGTGACGCCGATCGGCACGTTCCGGCCGCAGCGCATGCACCGCAAATGGCGTTCGACCATTTACGGGTCGAACATGCCGTATTCGATCTTCTTCCGCGGGCCCTACGCGATCCATGGCACCGGCGCGGTGTCGCGGCTTGGCCGTCCGGCCTCGGCCGGTTGCGTGCGGCTGCACACAGCCAATGCCAAGCGTCTTTACGACCTGACACGCCAGGTCGGGCCGAGCAACATGCGGGTGCGCATCCGCCACTGAGCGATGGGTCGACGGCGGCGCCTTCCGGGCGCCGTTTTCAGTTGCGGGATCGGGGATCGGCCAGCGTCTTGGGATCCCAGCGCCGGTGCATCCACATCCACTGGTCGGGGTACTCCCGCACCCAGCGCTCGACCACATCGTTGAGCACCTGCGTCGATCCATCCAGATCGATCTTGCCGTCGCCGTCGCGCGGCAGTTCGATCGCTTCTTCCAGTTCCAGCCGGAAGCGGTTGCCGGGCAGGCGCACGCAGCGCGCCGGATGGACCGGACAGTCGAACTGGCGCACCAGCTTGGGCAGCAGCGGATTGGTGCGCACGGGCTGTCCGAAAAAGGTGCCGAGCCGGCCGCGGTGGAACTTCTGGTCGACCAGCACGCCGACCGACCTGCCGTCCGACAGTGCGCGGGCGAGTCCGGCGGCGGCGCCTGTCTTGGACGGTACGAGCTGGCCCATCGTCGTCTTGCGCGCCGCCAGCACGCGCTTTGCCACGTAGGGATTGTTGGGCGGGCGGAACAGGGCGGTCACCTCGAGATCGAAGGTCGCCGCGCAGATGGGCAGCAGTTCGAAATTGCCGGTATGGCCGGTGAAGAAGATCACCGGCTTTCCGGCCTCGTGAAGGCGAATGAAGATGTCCTTGCCGCGCACCTCGATGCGGCCGTCCTGGTCGGCATCGGGGTCGAAATCGAAAAGCTTGTCCAATACGACATATTCGGCCACCTGGCGGCCCATATTGCCCCACATGCGCCGGGCGATGGCGCGGCGCTCGTCGCCGGACAGTTCCGGCATCGCCTTGTCCAGATTGTCGAGGACCACCCGCTGGCGCGGCAGCAGCGGACCGACCCGCGAAAGCAGGGCCGCCAGCGCGTTTATCGCGGCATCGGCCGGCAGCAGTTTCAGGACGGCCAGAATGGCAAAGGTCAGATGGGCTTCGAGCCAGTAGCGCGCGCGCTTGGCCCGCTGGGTCAGCTTCAGCAGTCGGACCTGGGCGGGCGTCATGGCCGTCGCTCAGCCATCCATCCGCAGAACGATCTTGCCGAAGACGTCGCGCGTCTCCATGCGCGCCAGCGCCGCGTCGATGCCGTCGAAGCCGACCTCGGTGTCGATCACGGGCGCGGCCAGCCCGCGCGCCATCTTCTCCATGGCGTCGGCCATGTTGGCCATCGTGCAGCCGAACGAGCCGATCAGCCGCAATTGCTGCTGGAACAGCATCATCAGATTGGTCGGCGCTGAAACGCCGGAGGTCGAGCCGCAGGTGACGAGCCGCCCGCCGCGTTTGAGCGACAGCATGGAGCCGGCCCAGGTGTCGGCGCCAACATGCTCGAAGACGACATCGACGCCGCGCTTCTTAGTCAGCTTGCGGACGGCGCCCTCGAACCGGTCCTCGCGATAGTTGATCACATGGTCGGCGCCGAGCGCCTTGGCCGGTTCGATCTTGGCGTCGGAGCCGACGGTGGTGATGACCGTGCAGCCATGGCTTTTGGCAAGCTGGATGGCGGCGGAGCCGATGCCCGAGCCGCCAGCATGGACGAGGATCGTCTCGCCCGGTTCCAGCTTTGCGTTGTCGAACAGCATGTGTTCGACCGTGCCGAAGGTGATCGGCGCGAGCGCCGCACCGACGGCATCGACGCCGGGCGGGGCGGGCACGCAGTTGCGCGCCGGCATGGTGACGATCTCGGCGGCAAAGCCGTCCAGATGAAAGCCGTGCACGCCGCCGACATGCTCGCACAGATTGTCCCGGCCCTGCCGGCAGGCGCGGCAAAGGCCGCAGGTCCGCGCGCCGAAGATGGAGACGAGCTGACCGGGCAGAAGGTTGGAGACGCCGGCGCCGACCGCATCGACGACCGCGCTCGCCTCCGCGCCGATCGTCAGCGGCAGTTTGCGCTTGGCGAACGCCATGCCGCGCCAGCCCCACACATCGATATGGTTCAGCGCGACGGCCTGCACGCGCAGGCGGACCTCGCCCTGGCCGGGGGGCGGCGGCGGGCCGATGGTGACACGTTCGACTTTCCGGTCTTCAACGAGCTGAAGCGCGCGCATGCAGGATCCTTGCCGGACGGATTGCGAGTGCGCCCGCTCTAAGCGGGTTCGGCCGCGATGACAAGGCAGGTGTTCTGGCCGCCGAAACCGAACGAATTGGACAGGACACGCGTCACCGCCGCATCGCGTTTCTCGTTGGGCACGCAGTCAAGCGCCAGCGCCGGATCGGGGTTGGCGTGGTTGATCGTCGGCGGCAGCGTTCCGGTCCGGATCGTCATCAGCGAAAAAACGGCCTCGATGGCACCGGCGGCGGTCAGCGTGTGGCCGATCATCGACTTGTTGGACGAGATCGGCACGCCGCCCAGCCCCTCGCCGAAGACTTCTGTCAGCGACAGGCATTCCATCTTGTCGTTTTCCGGCGTCGAGGTGCCGTGCGCGTTGATGTAGCCGATATCGGAAGGGGCAACGCCGGCATCGCCAAGCGCGGCGTTGACGGCGGCGATGGCGGGCGAACCGTCAGGCTTGGAGCGGGTGCGGTGGAAATCGTCGGCCTTTTCGCCGCAGCCTTCCAGGATGCCCAGAACGGTCGCGCCACGGGCGCGGGCGCTCTCCAGCGTTTCCATGACGAACGCGCCGGCGCCCTCGGCCATCACGAAGCCGTCTCGGTCCTTCGAGAAGGGCTTGGAGGCCTGTTCCGGCACGTCGTTCTGGGTCGAAAGGGCGGACAGGAGCGAGAAGCGGATCAGCGCCTCGGCGGTGACCGACCCGTCGGTGCCGACGCTGAGCGCGCGCTCGGCCTCGCCGCGCCGGATCGCCTCGGCGCCAAGCTGGATGGCGGTCGCGCCTGACGCGCAGGCGGTCGACAGCGTCACCGGAAGGCCGCGCGCGCCGGTCTTTTCCTTCAGCCGCAATGCCGTCGAGCCGAAATAGACATGGCCGGAATGCTGCGGGTGGGGCGTTGCGCGGGCCGCGGCCAGGATCCGGTCATAGCCCGCATCGCCTTCGCCCAGCGCCGCTCCTTCCGCATCGAGCGACAGCCGCTGGTGCCATTCCAGTTCGACCGGAGGGGCGGCGACGAACAAGGGTCCGCCGAAATCACTCGAAAAGCCAGCTTCCTCAAGTGCTTCGAGCGCGGCGGCTTCGGCCAGTGCGTAGGTGAGGGCAGTGGAGCCATCCTCGGGCGCGGTCATGAAATCGACGGTGCCGGCGATGGTCGTGCGCAAATGGTCGGTGGGAAAGCGGGCGATGCGGTGAATGCCCGAGCGGCCAGCGGTCAGTGCCGCCCAATTGTCGGTCTTGCCGCGTCCGAGCGGCGAGACGATGCCCGCGCCGGTGATGGCGATCAGCGGCCGGCCGGCCTTGTCGGTGACGGCGCTCATCTTGCCTGCTCCGGTGTGGATATGCGGACCATCGCCTCGGCAACCTGATGGCCGAGCGCGACCACGCCGATGGTGCCGGGCGGGCCGCCGGCGGACGCTTCGGCGGCTTCGAGCGGCGCCACCGGCCGGCCCTTGGCGATCGACAGGGCCGCAACGGCGATGGCGAGCGGAAACTGCGCCTCGCGCAGATGGCCGGTCTTGTTGGCAATGGCGCGCACGGGCCTTTCGGGCCAGCGCGCGGCGGCAAGTGCGGCCTCGGCGGCATTGCGGGCAAGGGCGCCGGAATTGGCCGAGACGATCATGTCGGCGTCGTCGAGGCCGGTCTCGTTGGCGAGCCGTTCGAGGCGCGATGGCGTGGCCTCGGCATCGCCCGCATCGACGGTGACCGGGCCGATGGCGGCATGGACCGCCGCGCCGCGCGCGGCCGCGTGGCGGGCCTCCTCGATGACCAGAAAGACACCGCCGGAGCCGGCGACGAGACCGCCGCCTTCACCGGATGCGCGTTCGGCGACCGGTTTCCACGGCCCGCGCGCCAGATGCCGGTTCATCTCGTAGCCGAGCAGCATGTCGGGATGTTCGGCGTTGAAGGCGGCACCGACCAGCGCGTGGGTGGACTGGCCGGCGCGGATGCGCGCGACGGCGGTTTGCACCGCCGACATGGCCGCGCCTTCCTCGCCCATGAAGGTGCGCGACGAGCCGGTGACCTTGTGGACGATCGAAATGTTGCCGGCCAGAAGGTTGGACAATTGCGCCAGGAACAGCGTCGGGCGCAGTTCGGTGGTCAGCTTTTCATTGATCAGGACACCGATGTCGTTGCGGCCCGCAGCGGCCTCGGCGAGGATCATGGCGTCGACAGCCACATCGCGCTCGCCGCCGGCAGCGGCGACGATCATGTCCATCGTGCCGGTCAGGGCTTCGTCGCCCTTGATGCCGGCATCGTCGAGCGCGAGGCCCGCCGCATAGGTGCCAAGGCGCTGCCAGGCCTCCATCTGGCGCTGGTCGCCGCGCTTGGGGATCTGTTCGGACCAGTCGATCTCTGGCGCCGGATGCACCGGATAGGGCGCAAAGCGGTCGGCATCGACCACCGGAGCGGAACCATCGGTCAGCGCCTGCCAGTTGGCCTCGACGCCCACGCCCATGGCGGTGACGATGCCGATGCCGGTGATGACGGCGGAATGGGCCACTATGTCCGGTTGCCTCCGGTGTGGGGGATGTCAGGCGGCCTTGGCGGCGACCAGCCCGTCGATCTTGCCGCACAGATTGCTGATGACGAAATATTCCTCGGTGGGAACCTTGCCGTCATTGACATCCTGGGTCCACTGCTCGAGCGGAATCTTGATGCCGAACTCCTTGTCGATCGCAAAGACGATGTCGAGGAAATCGAGGCTGTCGATGCCCAGATCGTCGATCGTGTGGCTTTCGGGCGTGATGGTTTCGCGGTCGATCTCGCTGGTCTCGGCGATGATGTCGGCGACTTTGTCAAACGTGGTGGCCACTTTCGGTGTCCTTTGTTCTTGCGCGTTGCGGCGCGCGGGCCTTTCGCCCAGCCTTTGTTCGAGCGCGTGTCTATCCGGTTTGGGCGCGAAGGAAAAGGCCGTTTTGGTCAGCCGGCGCCGCTGTTCGCCCGCCGCAGATCGTCAAGGTCACCCATCGGCAAAAGCGCGCCGTGATGGCCGATGACGCGGCCGGCAACGCGATGGGCGAAACGCGTCGCATCGGCCGGGCCGCGACCGGCAAGATGAGCGGCGAGCCAGCCGCCGTTGAAGCTGTCGCCGGCGCCGGTCGTATCGACGGGAACAATTCCTGCTTCTGGGGCGACCGTTTCGGGTGTGCCGTCATGATGGACAAGCGCGGCGGCGGCGCCGCATTTGACGATGATCGTCTCGGGGCCGTGGGCGGCGATCCGCCCGGCGGTTGCTTCGGGCGATGCGTCGCCGAAAAGCATGGCTTCGTCGTCGAAGGTCGGCAGCACGATCGTGCTCGTCCGGTAGCCGGCTTCGATGGCGGTTTGCGCCTGTTGTTCATCGGGCCAAAGGCGGGGGCGGTAATTGGGGTCGAAGGCGATCATGGCGCCGGCGTCGCGCGCGACCTCCAGCGCGTCCGTCAGGCGTTGGCGGGCGTCGGCATCGAGAATGGCGAGCGTGATACCGGAGACATAGACGAGATCGGCGCCGGCAAGGCTTTGCCCCAGCGCGGCCGCATCGTCGGCCAGGTGACGGGCGGCGGCCTCGCTGCGCCAATAGGTGAAGGAGCGTTCGCCGGCTGCGTCCAGCGCGATCGCGTAAAGCCCCGGCGCCTTGCCGGCGACCGTCGGGCTTTCGGCGATGCCGATGCGGTTGTCCGCCAGAAAAGCGATCTGCTCGGCCGAGAACGGGTCGTCGCCAAAAGCGGTGACATAGTCGGTGACCGCCTCATCGGGCAAAAGCGCACGCAGATACCACAGCGTGTTCAGCGTGTCGCCGGCAAAGCCCTGCTGCCAGCTCGCACCGGAGCGGCCGGACAGTTCGATCATGCATTCGCCGATGGAGACCACGCGCATGGGCGGCTGATAGCGGCGCGCGCCGGGGACGTCCATACATTCGTTGCATTGCGGGCGCTGGCGGGCGCATTATGAACGGGCATCGATCACGGGATGGAGACGCGCCATGGCAGACAGGGAAAAGCCGACACTGGACGATTGGCGCGCGCTTGCCGAGCGCGAGTTGAAGGGCATGTCGCCGGACGATCTGGTCTGGAAGACACCCGAGGGCATCGCCGTCAAGCCTCTCTATACCGAGGCCGATCTGGAGGGCGCGGACCATCTGGGCGGCCTGCCGGGCATGGCGCCCTTCACACGCGGTCCGCGCGCGACGATGTATGCCGGCCGGCCCTGGACGATCCGGCAATATGCCGGCTTTTCGACGGCCGAGGATTCCAACGCGTTCTACCGCAAGGCGCTGGCCGCCGGCCAGAAGGGCCTGTCGGTCGCCTTCGATCTGGCCACCCACCGGGGCTATGATTCCGACCATGACCGTGTCGTCGGCGATGTCGGCAAGGCGGGTGTCGCGATCGATTCGGTCGAGGACATGAAGATCCTGTTCGACGGCATTCCGCTTGAGGAAATGAGCGTGTCGATGACGATGAACGGCGCCGTCATCCCGGTGCTGGCGATGTTCATCGTCGCCGGCGAGGAGCAGGGCGTCGACCGGGCGAAACTGTCCGGAACCATCCAGAACGACATTTTGAAGGAGTTCATGGTCCGCAACACCTACATCTACCCGCCCGAAGCCTCGATGCGGATCGTCGCCGACATCATCGAATACACGGCGGCGGAGATGCCGAAGTACAATTCCATCTCGATCTCCGGCTATCACATGCAGGAGGCGGGCGCGACGCTGGTGCAGGAACTGGCCTTCACGCTGGCCGACGGGCGCGAATATGTCCGCGCGGCGCTCAAGAAAGGCATGGATGTCGACGCGTTCGCCGGGCGGCTGTCCTTCTTCTTCTGCATTGGCATGAATTTTTTCATGGAGGCGGCCAAGCTGCGCGCCGCACGCCTCTTGTGGGCGAAGATCATGGACGAGTTCGAGCCGAAAAAGCCGCAATCGTCGATGCTGCGCACGCACTGCCAGACGTCCGGCGTGTCGCTGCAGGAGCAGGACCCCTACAACAACATAGTGCGCACGGCATATGAGGCGATGGCGGCGGCGCTCGGCGGCACGCAATCGCTGCACACGAACTCCTTTGACGAAGCCATTGCCTTGCCAACGGAATTCTCCGCGCGCATCGCGCGGAACACGCAGCTCATCCTGCAGAACGAGACCGGCGTGACCAGGACCGTCGATCCGCTGGCCGGCTCCTACTATGTCGAGAGCCTGACGAAAGAGATGGCCGACAAGGCCTGGGCGCTGATCGAGGAAGTCGAAGCGCTCGGCGGCATGACCCGGGCGGTGCAGGATGGGCTGCCCAAGCGGCTGATCGAGGAGGCCGCCGCCCGGCGTCAGGCCGCCGTCGACCGGGGCGAGGAGGTGATTGTCGGCGTCAACAGGTTCCGGCTCGAAAAAGAAGACGAGATCGACATTCTGGACATCGACAACACGGCGGTGCGGGCCAGCCAGGTGGCGCGGCTCAAGCGCATCCGGGCGAGCCGCGACGAGACGGCATGCCAGGCCGCGCTTTCCGCGATGACCGAGGCCGCGAAATCGGGTGAGGGCAATCTGCTCGAACTCGCCGTGGACGCAGCCCGCAAGCGCGCCACCGTCGGCGAGATATCATCGGCGATGGAAACGGCGTTCGGCCGGCACGTGGCCGATGTGATCACCATCAAGGGCGTCTATGGCGAAGCCTATGCGGGCGACGAGCGGTTCGCCGGCGTGCGGGCGCGGATCGAGGCGCGCAAGGATCGCGCCGGCAAGCCGCCGTCGATCTTCATCGCCAAGATGGGGCAGGACGGGCACGACCGGGGCGCCAAGGTGATCGCCACGGCGTTTGGCGACATGGGGTTCGACGTCCATGTCGGCCCGCTGTTCCAGACGCCGGACGAGGCGGCGCAGATGGCTGTCGACCATGATGTGGAGCTTGTCGGCATGAGTTCGCATGCGGCGGGCCACAAGACGCTGGCGCCGATTCTCGTCAAGGAACTGGCGGCGCGCGATGCGGCCGACAAGGCGGTGATCGTGGGAGGCGTGATCCCGGCGCAGGATTACGATTTTCTCCGGCAGGCGGGCGTGGCGGCGATCTTCGGGCCCGGAACCGACATTCTGAAAGCGGCCGAGAACCTGCTCGACCTGCTCGACGAGCGCGAACGCCGCCGCAACTATCCGACCGAAGCCGCCGAGTAGGGAGGGGCCGGTTGCCTCACGCCGCGCGGGCCGCGGCAAGCCGACGCTGCCGCTTTTTCAGGACCAGCACGCCGGTTGCGGCGACGAGCCCGGCTAAGGATGTCAGCAACATCAGGGCTAGCAACGCGGCCGCCGCGTCGGGTGTCAGCACAAAACCGGTCAGGCTGGTTAGCGCTGCGCCGCCGGCCAGTGTCAGCGCGCCGGTGACGCCCGCCGCGCTGCCGGCCAGATGCGGCCGGACTGACATGGCGCCCGCGTTGGCGTTGGGCATCGTCAGCCCGTTGCCCAATCCAACGAAAACGGTGCAGCCGAAAAAGGTGAAGGGTGTGGCGATACCGGCTCCCAGGATGGCAAGACCCGACAGCATTCCCACGCATGCGACGATGCGTCCTGCAAGCATCACCATGTCGGGGGCGAAGCGCAGAACCAAACGGGTGGTGAGAAAGCTGCCGATCAAAAAGCCGGCAGTGATCGAGCCGACGATGGCACCCAATTGCGCCGTCGTGATCCCGAACGCGGTGACCGCGATCAGCGGCGCGCCGGCGATGAAAACAAAAAACGCACCGGTCGAAAAGGCGGTGCAGAGCGCGTAGCACCAGAAGAGGGGTTCGCCGAGGAGCCGCGACGCCTTCCGGGCATGCGGGTCTTCAACGCCCGATGCGTGGGGCAGGGTCTCACCAAGGTCGGTCCAGACACGCAGCAAGAGGCCAGCGCCCAAGACAGCATAGAGCGCAAACACGGCCCGCCAGCCGACCGCGACATCGAGCAAGCTGCCGAGGATAGGACCGAGCATTGGGGCGATTGCCATGACCATGCTGATTCGGCCGAGCCGCCGCGCGACGTCCGGGCCGTCTTCCAGGTCACGCACGATGGCCAGCGACAGGACGAAGCCGGCAATTGCGCCGGCCTGAAGCATTCTGAAACCCAACAGCATGGTCACGCTTTGCGCCAATGCGCAGCCGGCCGAGCCAATGGTGAAGAGGGTGAGCGCTGAGAGCAGGACCGGACGGCGGCCGATGCGATCGGCGACCGGACCTATGGCCAGTTCGGCCAGTGCCGTCACCGCCAGGTAGCCGCCGAGTGCAAGGCTGACGGCAGCATAGTCGGCCTTCAGGTCCGCAGCGATGTTGGTCAGCGACGGCACGATCATGTTCAACGTCAATGGCGGAAGGGCGGCCAGCATGAACAAGGTCGTCGGGGCGGGCGGCGAGAGCGAAGTCCGCATGGCTTTTCCGTTCCTTATAAACAAAAAAGCCCCCGAACAGTGTTCGGGGGCGCATGACCAAACGATCGGGTTCCCGCTAGGGTCCCGTGCACCTGTATGATTGCAGTACGATTGACATTTTCGTCATCTGATATCTCCTCGGCGGCACGCTAATACGCCGTGCGCAACAGCGCAACGGCCATCCTTATCCGTAGGCTGCCTGGCGGCGGCGGATTGCCGTCTGGTCCTCGGAAACGCGCAGCGCGTCGCCCAGCGTGACGACGCCGCTCGCCTCGAGCAGCCGGATCAGCTTGACGAAGACATGAGCCGTGGCGATCGCGTCGCCGCGCGCCGTGTGGCGGTCGTGCTCCGCGATCTCGACATTGAACCGCTCGGCCAGCCCGTCCAGCGACAATTCGCTCTCGGCACCCTGCAGGTGCGCGGCGAGCAGAACCGTGTCGAGCACAACATTGTCGAACTTGACACCGGCCGCCTTTTCGCCCTTGGCCAGGAACGCCATGTCGAAGGCGGCATTGTGGGCCACAAGCACCTGGTCCTTGGCAAAGGCGTGAAAGCGCTTGAGCGCGGAGGGGATCAAGGGCGCATCGGCGACCATGGCGTCGGTGATGTGATGGATGTTGGTCGAGGCCGCCGGGATGGTCCGTCCGGGATTGACGAAAAGATCGAAGATCTCGCCGCTCAACACCCGCCCGTTGACCACGCGCGCGCCGGCGATCGAGACGATCTCGTCGCCGCGGCGCGGATCGAGCCCGGTCATCTCGCAGTCGAAGACCACGGCATGCAGTTCGCTGAGGGGCACGTCGAGCAGGTCTTTGGACGTGTCGCGCTCGAACAGGTCGAAATCGTAAAATTCGGGCCGCGCATCGAGCACCGGCGCGGTGTCCTTGCCGGTCGTTCCGCGTGCGCCGGTATTGACGGGGAAATCGATCAGGATGGTATCGCCCTTCACGGTCGCCGTCGCGCAATGGCGTTCGAGGATCGAGCGGCCCGACAGGAAGGCGGTGCCGGCATCGGCGTTTTCCGACAGGCGCGCCTCCAGCCATGCCGCGCCGGGCGGCGCGCCGGTCACGGTGATGGCGATCTGCCGCGCATGGCCCAAGCCGCTCGCCTTCAGAGCGAGTTTTTCGACATCGCCGCGTTCGGCCAGCCCGTCGGCGAGGTTGCGCAGCAGGGCGATCAGCGTGGCGCTGTCGGCATGGATGAGTTCGCCATTTCCGGCGGTTTCGACGGCGACGGCGCTTCCTGAAAGTGTCTTGCGCACGGCGCCGAACAGCCGGCCTGCAGCCACATCGGCCATCGGCCAGGCCGAGGCGATGATGTTGTTCGATGCCAGTTCGAGGCGCTTGAGCGCTGTGGTCAACGGTGCAGATGCCGGCGTTTCGCCGCTGTCATCGATCGCCGTGCGGATGCCGTCGATCGCCTCGCGCAGTACCCGGTCGCGTTCGAGGCCTGCGGCCAGTTCGGTGGTGATATCGTCGAAGACGGTGATGAAGCCGGCCGGCGCGTTGCCCGCCTCGTTGAGGCGCAGCGCGACTTGGCCGCGCATCGTCACGGCGCCGTCGCAGGTCGAAAAGACGATCGGGAACGATCCGAGCCCCTCGATCGGCAGCGGGTTGGACGGGTCGGCCGGCGCCTCGAAGGCGCTGAGCGCTGCGCTGAATGGCGCCGCATCGACAATGTTGAAGAAGTCGCGGCCAAGGCCGAGCGACCCGATCATCACGTCGGTCGAGGCGGGGTCGTCACGCCGGAATTCCTCGACATGGAGGATTTCGACGGCGCGATGATTGTAGAGCGTGACGCGGCCGGTCATGGTGCACACGACAAGGCCCTGATGCAGGTCGCGCAACAGCGCCTCCAGCGCCGCCTTCTGGCGCGCGGCGTCGCGCATCGCGGTTTCGATCGCTGCATCGGTGCGCTCGCGCGCCTCGATCAGCGCGCTCGACACTTCGCGCGCGGCGGGCGCGATCATGCCCAGATATTCGCCCTCGCTGTCGAGCTTCATCGCCTTGCCGTCGCTGTGGGCTATGGTCTTGAGATCGGCGGCGATGGCCATCAGCGGCTTGGCGAGGTTCTCGTCGAACTTGAGCGCCACCCAGGCGATCAGACCGGCGATGGCAAAGGCGGAACCGCCGACGATCAGCACGATATGGTCGGCCGCCTCGGCGCCAAGGCGGATCGACAGCCAGACGATCGCGGCGACCAGCAGCGCCACGCTGACCGCACCGATCAGCGCAAAGAACAGGGCAATGCGGGCGCGCAGGCTGAGGCGCTCCACCCAGTGCATGTTGCGGACCTCCCGATCCCGAATGTCGGCGCAGCACAGGCCGCACGCAAACACCGCGCGGACAAGTGCCCGATTGACGGGTGGAGTTTGAGCCGTCGGGGACCGGGAAACCAGCCCGTCTTTGGGCCTATGAGGGGTTGGTGCCGGCGCCGGTTTCCACGCCGGTGACGGGCGCGTTGCACACCGTGCCGAGCAATTCGCCGTCGGCGGGCACGTCGATCCAGGTCTCGATCTGCGGCAGGCCGTCTTCATCCAGTGCAATGTCGTCGGTCAGGTCTGCGCGGCGGGCGTTTTCGCAATCGATCACCTGACGGGTGACGATGGTGCGCGCATAGCGCTGGACGAGGATCACTTCGGCAAGGCGCAGCGACGGATCGGCCTGGTTGACGCGGACGGTGGCGGTATCGACCAGCATGAAGCGATTGATGCGCGGGAAGATCAGCGTCCAGGGCTGGATGAAGTTGGAAAAGGGTTCGCCGGTGGCCACGACGACATGGCTTTCGGGCAGGTCGGCGACGATCCGGCTGTACCAGGAGTTCTCGATATAGGCGATGAAGGCGATCATCGCGACGCCGGCGGTCAGCGGCAGCACGCCCTTGGGCGTCTTGCGCCCGGTGGCGCGGAACGCCAGGGACACCATACCGACGCAGCCGATGGCCAGAACAATGGCGCCAATGAATGTGAGCAGCATGACTTGGATCCCCCGTCGAGACTAGCGCCGCGCGCCGCCCTGGCCAATCGCCGATTGCAGCGTCTTGACCACGGAAAACGCGTCCTTGAGATGGTTGCGTTCGAGCGCGGACAGCGTGTCGGGCACCATGAAGTTGTCGGGCTTGCCGCCGGCGCGGATCTGCGCGGTCTGGTGCTTGAGGCGCAGCTCGACGATCAGGTCGTAGGCGTCGATCAGGTCGCTGCCGCCGGTCTTGGACAGGATGCCGTCCATGTCGCGGGCCGTGATCAGCCGCTGGCGCGTGTTGACGGCCTCGATGCGGCCTTCCAGCGCATAGGCGCGGCCAAGATCGGTGATCGGCACGACGCCGGAGAGCTTCATGTCGATCGCGTTCTTGTGTTCGCCGCCGCGTACATAGCTGAGCCCGCCGAACAGGCCGAGCGGCGGGGTGTGGGTCAGCGAGTTGGCGATCATGTGGGCGCGGAAGATGGAATCCTTGCTCGCTTTTTCGAGCGTGCGCACATTGAGATCGCCGAACAGCGTTTCGTCGCCCGCGATCGGCCGCAGGTCGAACATGACGCTCGCCAGCATTTGCGCCATCGGGTCGGGCTTGGCGATCCAGTTGTCGAAATAGCGGCGCCAGACCCGCACCGGCTGACGCCATTTGGGATTGGTCGCCATCATGTCGCCGGGGCAGTAGAAATAGCCCACCGCGTCCAGCCCGTCGGAGACGAACCTGGCGAACTCGGCGAAATACCCGCCATGGGCGTCTTCGTCGTAATCGTCGGACAGGAACAGGCAGTTGTCCTGATCGGAGACGCCGGTCTGTTCCATGCGTCCCTGGCTGCCGCAGGCGAGCCACAGCCACGGCACGGGCGCGGGGCCGAGCTTTTGCTCGGCAAGCGCGATGAGGCGTCGGGTCACCGCATCGGTGATGCCGGTCATCATCCGGCCGACCTGATGGCCCTCGAGGCCGCTCGCAACCAGCTCGACCAGCATTTGCGGGTTGCGCGCAACGACCTCGGCGAGCCCATCATAGGTCTCGCGGCGGTTGATGTCGGCGATCATGTAGATCAGCGAATTGGAGTTCCGGCGCACCAGATCGGTCTGCGTGACGATGCCCTGCGGCGTGCCGTCGGCGCCGACGACCGGAAGGTGGCCGATACGCTTTTCGGTCATCACCATGACGGCGTCGAGCATGGTCGCATCGGGGCTGAGCGCGACCGGATCGCGGGCCATAACCTCGGTCAGCGGGGTTTCGGCGTCCATGCCGCGGGCGATCACGTTTCCGACCAGATCGCCGGCGGTGACGATGCCGACCAGCTTTCCACCCTCTCCGGTAACGAGCGTGCAGGAAATGTGCCGCTCCCACATGGCTTCGGCGGCCTGCCGGACGCTGGATGTTTCAGGCAGCGCCATGGGCTTTTCGGTCATCAGGTCGCCGAGGCGCGTGGCGACCATGTTGACGGCTGGCGCCGCGCGCGGCGCGGCCGTTGCCGGCGCATCGGCACGGCGCCTGAAAAAGGAGGCGAAGACCGGATCGGCGTCCATGATCGAAAGAAAGGTCGGGGCCGCTATGACCACATAGTCGGCATCGGTGCGCGCTTCGACGCGCAGGATCGCCCTGCCTTCGCGCAACAGGGCGCGGTGGCCGAACACGTCGCCGGCATGCATGTCGGCGAGCACTTCGCCCTCGGCGGAGATCAGCTGCATCGTGCCGGCGGTGATCACATGCAGCCCGGCGATCGGATCGCCGATCGCGCAGACCAGCTCGTCGGCGGCGGCGCTGTGCTCGGTCGCGTTCCGCGTCAGCGCGGAAAAATGGTCGGGGTTGAGCGCCCGGAACGGCGCGCGCCCTTCGGCAAAGGCCGCAAAGGCCCGGGCTCTGTCTGTCATCGGTTCAACCGTCATTGGTCTGGTCGGTCTCGTCCGGCGTCATAGAAGGTTTGGTGCGATGCAAAAAGCCCCGCCTTGTGAAAAAAGGCGGGGCCTTGCGTGTTCGGGTGGGGGCGGCGGGACACCGGAATGTCCCGCCGCGCTCGATCAGTGGTCGACGGCAGCGCCGGCGCCCCGGGGAATCCGGACGCTTTCGACCAGATCCTGGATGTGCTGGGGCGGAGCAGCGGTAGCCTGGGCAACCGCATAGGCCACAGCGAAGTTGAACACCGCGCCGATCGGGCCGAAGTGGGTTGGCGGGATGCCGAACAGATACTGGGAGCTGTCCAGCAGCGCAGTTCCCGGGATGAAGAACCAGCCCAGATACAGGAACAGGTACAGACAGGTCGTGATCAGACCGGCCAGCATGCCTGCCGTTGCGCCGGCGGAGTTCATCCGCTTGGAGAAGATGCCCATCATCAGCGTCGGGAACAGCGTTGCCGCCGCCAGACCAAAGGCCAGCGCCACGACCTGCGCCGCAAATCCGGGCGGGTTCAGACCCAGCCAGACCGCCACGACGATCGCCACGGCCATCGATATGCGCGCCGCGAGCAGTTCGCCTCTCTCCGAGATGTTCGGATTGAAGACCGACTTGATCAGATCGTGGCTGATCGCCGACGAGATCGCCAATAGCAGACCCGCCGCCGTGGACAGTGCCGCCGCGATACCGCCCGCCGCGATCAGTGCGATCACCCAGCCGGGCAATTGCGCGATCTCGGGGTTGGCGAGGACGAGAATGTCACGGTTGAAGGTGACCAGCTCGTTGCCTTCCCAGCCGCGTTCGGCCGCGATGGCCTGCATGTCCGGGTTGGCGTCGTTGTAGTACTGGATGCGGCCGTCGCCGTTCTTGTCCTCGACGCCCAGCAGGCCGGTGACCTGCCACGTCTCGAACCAGTCGGGCAGTTCTTCGACCGCCACCGCTTCGCCCTCGATACCAGCAGGCCACATGGTGGTGGTGATGTTCAGGCGTGCCATCGCACCAACGGCGGGAGCCGTCAGGTACAGAAGCGCGATGAACACCAGCGCCCAGCCGGCAGACCAGCGCGCATCGGCCACCTTCGGAACGGTGAAGAAGCGGATGATGACGTGCGGCAGACCGGCGGTACCGATCATCAGCGACAGCGTGTAGAGCGCCATCAGCCATGGATTGGTCGTCGCCGTATACTCCCTGAAGCCGAGATCGGTCAGCAACTGGTCAAGCGTGACCAGCAAATACTGACCTTCGCCCGCATTGCCTTCCGACATCGTCGAGAACAGGCCCAGGCCCGGGATCGGGTTGCCGGTCAGGTTCAGCGAGATGAAGATCGCCGGGATGGTGTAGGCGACGATGAGCACGCAGTACTGCGCCACCTGGGTGTAGGTGATGCCCTTCATGCCGCCCAGAACGGCGTAGACGAAGACGACCGCACCCGCGGTGATCAGACCCCAGAAGATGTCGATCTCCAGGAAGCGGGAGAAGGCGATGCCCGCGCCGCGCATCTGGCCGATCACGTAGGTCACGGAGATGACGATGAGGCAGATGACGGCCACCACGCGCGCGGCGTTGGAATAGTAACGGTCGCCGACGAACTCGGGCACCGTGAACTTGCCGAACTTGCGCAGATAGGGCGCAAGCAGCATGGCCATCAGCACGTAGCCGCCGGTCCAGCCCATCAGGAACAGGGAGTTGTTGTAACCGACAAAGGCAATCAGGCCGGCCATCGAAATGAACGATGCGGCGGACATCCAGTCCGCTGCGGTGGCCATGCCGTTGAGGACCGGGTTCACGCCGCGGCCGGCGGCATAGAACTCGGAGGTGGAACCGGCGCGGGCCCAGATCGCGATGCCGAAATACAGCGCGAACGACAGGCCGACGACGATGAAATTGAGCGTTGTTTGATCCATGATGTCTGTCCCGCCCTACTCTTCGTCGACGCCGAATTCGCGATCGATCGCGTTCATGCGCCATGCGTAGAAAAAGATCAGGACCAGGAACACCAGGATCGAGCCCTGCTGGGCAAACCAGAAGCCCAGATCGGTGCCGCCGACCGCAATGCCCGACACCAGCGGACGCAGCAAAATTGCGAAACCGAACGATGCCAATGCCCAGATCACCAGGCAGAGGCCGATCAGCCGCAGGTTCTTGGTCCAGTAGTTGTCCGCTGAACCTTGGTTGTCACTCATTGAGTTGTCCTCCCTCGAGTGCATGTCAAAAACGAACCGGGGAGAAGCGCGCACGACACCGTTGGACCGCCCGCAAGCGGACGCGCCGGAATAAGCCGTGCGGGATCCTCCCTGACCCCTCCGTGAAATGCGGGTCGGCCTCGCGCCATGCCCGCCGGTGCCACATGCCAAAACGTTACGCGACGGCATGGTGAGGCTGAGCGGCATAACATGGCAGTGGGGCGGTTTTCTCAACACTACTTAATGCTAAGCCATTGAGCGAGGGTTCGGGCCGCAATGAAAAAAGTGTTAAAATACAGTTATTTAAAGGCGGAATGGCTGGCCCGGCTACTGGCCTGTGTACTGCTTTGGTTGTATGCCGTAAACGGTTCGCGGGCGGAATTTTTCAAGCGTTTGGCGCCGGCCGGACGGAGCGGAAAAAACGACCGGAGATTCGCCGAATTGTCACATGAGCACACTAGCAAGGGCGCACCGAAACGCTCGGGTGATTCGAAACCATGCGTTATGCCATCTATTTCAGTCCGCCGCGCGACCATGATTTGACGGTCGCCGCCGCGCAGTGGCTGGGCCGCGACGCCTTTTCCGGCCTGCCGATCCCGGCGACCGGGCTTGGCGCGCTGGGAGCCGGCGCGCAGGCCTATTACACCGCCGCGCCGCGCCGATACGGGTTTCACGGCACGCTCAAGGCGCCGTTCCGGCTGGCATCGCATGCGCGCGAAGGCGATTTGCTGAGGGCGTTGGGCGAATTCTGCGCCACGATGGCGCCGGTCCCGCTGCCCGACCTGGCAATCGGCCTTCTGGGCGGGTTCTTCGCGCTGGTGCCGGCGCGTGAAAACGGCCGGCTGAACGATCTGGCCAACCGTGTGGTCGCCGGTTTCGACAGGTTTCGCGCGCCGTTGAGCGATGCCGAGCTCGAACGCCGCCGGCCCGAACGGTTGTCGCGCGCCGAACTGCGCAATCTGTACAATTGGGGCTATCCTTACGTGTTCGACGCGTTCCGCTTCCACATGACGCTCACCGGCCATGTGGAGGAGCATGAGCGTGACCGGGTGGAGATCGCGCTGCGGCGCCATTTCGGCGCGTTGCCCGAGCAGGAGCTTTCGGTGGACCGGCTGACGCTGTTCGTCGAGCGCGAGTCCGGTGCGCCGTTCGATGTGCATTCGGTGCATGAATTCGGCGCGCAACCGGTGCGCGCCACCGCGTGACGGCCCCGGTCAGATCCGGCCGTGCGCGGCCAGAAGGCGCCTCAGGCGCTCGGCATCGGACGCGCCGGCTTCCAGCGCAAACACATAGGCCTGGGTGAGGAAGAAGCAGGCGGCATCGGTGTCGCCGGCCCGCATCAGCGCGCTGGCCGCCCGATCGTAAAGGCCGCTGAGTTGCGCGCAATCGCCATCCGCATGAGCGGCGATCAGCGATGCGTCAAGCGCGCTTCGGTCAACCGTCCGCATCGGCGAACTGGCTGGCGATCCAGTGGTGGAACAGGTGGGTCGGGCTGTCCATGACGGGCGAGAATCGGCCGCCGTCAAAACCAGCGGCGCGCCGGCCCCGCTGCATGCCCTCGACGACGAAGATGTCCTCCTCGAAGACGGTCTTCCACTGCGCCGCGTTCTTCTCGCGCAGTTCGGCACGCTCTTCACCGGCATCGGCCGCATCGTGATAGTAGAGCGCGACATGCTCGACCGTGCGTTCGGGCCCGTGCGGCTCGAGCAGGATCGCGAACGAATGGTCGCGGTGCACGCCCAGCAGCACGTTGGGATAGAGCGCGATATATTCAGCCGCCGTATCCCATTTGCCGGGCAGGCCGGGCGCGTCGCCGAACCGTTGGCCGCCAGCGCCCTCAAGCTGGCGGTAGACATGGGTGCCCTGGCCGGAAAAGGCGCCCGGCTGCTCGATGTTGTAATGGTCTTCGAGCCGCGAATAGGCGTTCAGCCCGGGATGCACCCAGGGCAGGTGATAGCTCTCGCAATAGTTCTCGACGGCCAGCTTCCAGTTGGTCGCGATGTCCAGCGAGAAAGCGCTGTCGGGGCCGGCGAAGGTCAGCGGATGGTCGAAGTCGGCCCATCGCGCGATCAGCGCCGCATGGGCGTCGGCGAAATCGGGCGCGGTGCCCGACAGGTTGACGAAGACGATGTCGCGCCAGATGTGTGACCGCACCTCGCGCAGGCCGAGCGTGGCGCGGTCGATGCCTTCATGCGCGTTGTGGCCGGGCCCGCCGACATGGGGCGTCGCCTTGAGCGCGCCGTCCAGATCGTAGCACCAGGAATGGTAGGGACAGCGGATGGCGCCACGGATAGGCCCGGCCTGTTCGACTAGGATCATGCCGCGGTGGCGGCACACATTGTCGAAGACACGCACCGTGCCGGCGCGGTCGCGCACCATCAGGAGCGGCTGGCCGGCAAACTCGACCGGCCGGGCATGGCCCGGTTCGGGCAAATCCTTGGCAAAGCCGATGCCGGCCCAGTTGCGTGCAAAGACCGCATCCTTTTCGCGCTCGAAAGTGTCAGCCGATGTGTAGAAGCGGTTGGGCAGGCCGCGCGCCCGGTCGACCGGCTGAAGCACGGCGCCGATGTCGTGATCGTGCTGCGGCGGCATGATCGTCATGGCCGGCCCTCCCGATGCGGCTGTGACGGTCAGGATCGGTCAAGGCGCGCGCAACGGGAATGCCTGAATGCGACATGCGCGCGATCAGGCGCGCTGTCACTGGGCCGGTGCCGTGGCGCGCGAGGCGGCGCGGGTGGCCAGCAGGCGGTGGACGAAGGCAACGCAGAACACCGCGGTCAGGATCAGGATGATGGTCGGCGCCGGCGCGCTGTCGAGGAAGAAGCTCGCATAGACGCCGGCGAGCATGGATGCGACCGTCACGCCGACGGCGATCAGCAGCATGGCGCCGAAGCGTTTGGTGATCAGGAAGGCGATGGCGCCCGGCGCGATCAGAAGCCCGACGGCGAGGACCAGGCCGACGGCGGTCAGCGTTGCGACGATGGTCGCCGACAGGATCGCCAGAAGACCGTAATGGATCAGGTTGACGGGCAGGCCGGCGGCGCGCGCCTGTTGCGGATCGAAGGCGTGCAGCAGGATATCGCGCCATTTGACCGCGATGATGCCGGTCACCAGTGCCGAGATCAGGCCGGAGACGACCAGATCCTGCGTGCCGACGCCGAGCATGTTGCCGAACAGGATGTGGTCGAGATGCACCGACGCATTGACCTTGGTGTACATGACGATGCCGAGGCCGAACATGCCCGAAAAGACGACGCCCATGACCGTGTCGTGCTTGACGCGGGAGTTGTTCTTCAAAAAGCCGGTTGCGAGCGCGCAGAACAGGCCCGAGGCGAAGGCGCCGATCGCCAATGGCAACTGGATCACATAGGCGATGACGATGCCGGGAAGGACCGCGTGAGCGACCGCATCGCCCATCAGCGCCCAACCCTTGAGCACCAGATAGCAGGACAGCAATGCGCATGGCACGGCGATGACCAGCGAGATCCAGAAGGCGTTCTGCATGAACGCGAACTGGAACGGCATGAGCAGCGTCCCGGTCATGGCCGGGCCTCCGCAGGCGTGCCCGGGCGGCCCGCGATCGCTTCGGCCGCGCGGCGGCGGGCGGCGAGCCAGCCATGCTTTGGCGCAAAGAAAAAGGCGACCAGGAAGACCAGCGTCTGCAGCGTGACGATTACGCCGCCGGTCGCGCCGTCCAGGAAATAGCTGATATAGGCGCCGGCGAAGCTGGTTGCCGCGCCGATGACGACCGAGATGACCACCAGCCTCGGGAAGCGGTCGGTCAGAAGATAGGCCGTGGCGCCTGGCGTGACGACAAGAGCGATGACGAGGAACGCGCCGACGGTCTGCAGCGCGGCGACGCAACAGGCCGACAGCAGCGTGAAGAAGACCACTTTCAGCGCATAAGTGTTGATGCCGATCGAACGCGCATGGTTCTCGTCGAAGAAGGTGACCATCAAATCCTTCCATTTGAGCAGCAGCACGGCGAGAGAGAAGAGTCCGATCAGCGCGACCTGGAGTGTGTCGGACGGAGTGATGGCGAGGATGTTGCCCATCACGATGGTCTGCACGTCGACCGAGGTGGGCGAGACCGAGATCATGAACAGGCCGAGGCCGAAAAAGGAGGTGAAGACCAGGCCGATGATCGTGTCTTCCTTCAGGCCGCTGCGCTCGTTGAGAAACAGCATCGACCCCGCCGCGAGGCCGCCGGCGACAAACGCGCCGAGCGAGAAGGGCAGGCCGAGCATGTAGGCGCCGGCGACGCCGGGCACGATGGAGTGGCTCAGCGCGTTGCCGATCAGCGACCAGCCCTTGAGCATCAGATAGGCCGACAGGAACGCGCAGACCGCGCCGATCAGCGCGGACACCCACATCGCGTTGACCATGTAGCCGTACTGGAACGGCTCGAGCAGCGCTGCCATCAGCCCTTGTCTCCGGCTTCGGACTGTCCGTCGTCGGGCTGGGCCTTCTTGGTCTCGTCGTCATAGACGACCAGCGGGCGCTCATCGTCGGTCAGGATGGTCAGCGCGCGTTCGTCGTCATCGTCGTGCAGGTCCTTGCCGCCGAGCACGAAGTGGCGCAGCACGCCGCCGAACGCCCTTTCGAGATTGCGCGGCGTGAAGACCGTTTCGGTGGGGCCGTGGGCCAGGACCGTGCCCTTGATCAGGACGGTGCGGTCGCAGAATTCGGGCACCGAACCCAGATTGTGCGTCGAGACCAGCATGACGCGGCCCTCGGCGCGCAGGTCGCGCAGAAGGTCGATGATCTGGTCCTCGGTCTTGACGTCGACGCCGGTGAAGGGTTCGTCGAGCAGGATGACCTGGCCGTTCTGGGCGAGTGCCCGGGCGAGGAAGACACGCTTTTTCTGCCCGCCCGACAGTTCGCCGATCTGGCGCTTGCGGAAGGCGGTCATGTTGACGCGTTCGAGCGCCTGGTCGACCATCTTGCGGTCGGTCGCCGACGGTCGGCGCAAGAAGCCCATATGGCCGTAACGGCCCATCATGACGACGTCCTCGACCAGCACGGGAAACGACCAGTCCACCTCCTCGGCCTGTGGCACGTAGGCGACGACGTTGCGCTTCAGCGCGTCGGCGACGCTCATGCCGAGAACGGAAATCTCGCCGCGCGCGGTCGGCACGAAGCCCATGATCGCCTTGAACAGGGTGGACTTGCCCGAACCGTTGACGCCGACCAGGGCGGTGATCGTGCCGCGCGGGATTTCGAAGCTGGCATCGCGCAGGGCCGTGTGGCCGTTGCGGTAGGTGACCGTGATGTCGCGGGCAGCGAGGCCTTCGCCGGCCAGCGCACCGTCGTCGGACGCGCTTTCGACGCGTTGCGGATTGAGCACGTTCAATATCCCTTTCGCCGCGAAAGGTGCGGCTCGTCTTCACAAATGACGGCATTCGCGGCGGACCGCGAATGCCCCGGTTTCAGCACTCCGCCGAAATGGGCGGCTGCCGGCTGCGATCAGTTGACCGCGGCCGAAAGGTTGGTCGCGACCGTCTCCGAGGTCACCCGCAGAAGGTCGAGATAGGTCGGCACGGGACCGTCGGCATCGGTCAGCGAATCGACATACAGCACGCCGCCATATTTGGCGCCCGTTTCGCGGGCGACCTGCTCGGCCGGATCGGTGTTGACCGTGCTTTCGCAGAAGACGACCGGAATGTCGTTTTCGCGCACGCCGTCAATGACCGAACGGACCTGCTGCGGCGTACCCGTGGCGTCGGCGTTCATCGGCCACAGATAGAGCTCCTTCATGCCGAAGTCGCGCGCCAGATAGGAGAACGCGCCCTCGCAGGTGACCAGCCAGCTCCTGTCCTCGGGCACAGCCTCGACCATCGCCTTGAGCGGCTCGATCGCTGCGCGGATCTCGTCCTTGTAGGCGGCGGCGTTGGCCGCATAGGTCTCGGCATTGTCCGGATCGTGGGCGATGAACGCGTCGCGGATGTTCTCGACATAGATCAGCGCGCTTTCGAGGCCCATCCAGGCGTGCGGGTTCGGCATGCCCTCATAGGAGCCCGAACGGATGTCGATCGGCTCGATCCCGTCGCTGACGGTGACGCTCGGCACATCGTCGAGATTGTCGAAGAACTGCTCGAACCACAGTTCGAGGTTCATTCCGTTCCACATGATCAGATCGGCATCCTGCGCCCGGACCAGATCGCGCGGCGTCGGCTGGTAGCCGTGGATTTCGGCGCCGGGCTTGGTGATCGATTCAACGATCGCCGCGTCGCCGGCCACGTTGCGGGCCATGTCGGCGATCACCGTGAAGGTGGTGACGGCCTTGAACTTGTCGTCGGCGAAGGCGGCCGTCGTGGCGCCGGCAGCAATCGTCGCGGCCAGGCCGGTCGCGATCGCGGTGCGCGCAAGGGTCGTCCATCGTCGGGCAGGGTGCATTGCGTCTCTCCATACGCTGTTAGGAACGATTTGCAACACATGTCGCTCCCGCATGCGTAAGTCAAGGGTTTTTGCAACTCATTCCTAAAAGCGTTCAAGACGACAATGGTTGACCGGTAAAGTCGGTTGCCATACTCCACTTTTCATTGTTCACGATGCGGATCCGGCACTTGTCCCACCGTCTCCTGCTGTCAGCCGCATGGGTCGTCGCGGCGCTGTGCATCCTGCCGATCGCCGCGGTGGCGGTGTCGGCGCTCGGCGGCAGCCTCGAGACCTGGGCGCGGCTCGCCGAAACCGTTCTCTGGCGCTACACATGGACGACGGTGCAGCTGGTCGTGATGGTCGGGGCAGGGACCGCGTTCATCGGCACGGGCGCGGCATGGCTTGTCACGGTCTGCCAGTTTCCCGGACGGCGCCTCTTCGAGGTTCTGCTGGCACTGCCGCTGGCCTTTCCGGCCTATGTGCTGGCCTATGCCTATACGGATCTGCTCGATCATCCCGGGGCGGTGCAGACCACGCTGCGCGCGGTGATGGGCTGGGGTCCGCGCGACTACTGGTTTCCGGAAATCCGTTCGGTCGGCGGCGCGGCGATCATGCTGATCTGCGTGCTCTACCCTTACGTCTATCTGCTCGCCCGCGCGGCGTTCCTGCGCCAGTCTCCGACCGCCTATTTCGCGGCGCGCACGCTGGGCCACTCGCCCTGGAGCGCGTTTCTGCGCGTCTCCATTCCGATGGCCCGGCCGGCGATTGCCGGCGGCGTCGTGCTGGCGCTGATGGAAACGATCGCCGATTTCGGCACGGTGTCCCATTTCGGCGTGCACACATTCGCAACCGGTATCTATCAGGCCTGGTTCGCGATGGGCGACCGGGCGGCGGCGGCCCAGCTCGCCTTCTGCCTGATGATCGTGGCGCTGTTTCTGGTCTTCATCGAACGCATCGAGCGCGGGGCGCGCCGGCACCATGAAGCGGGCCGGCGGATCGAGGCGATCGCGCCGCACGCGCTGAAGGGCTGGCGGGCGGCGGGCGCCGTCGCCTTCTGTTCGCTGCCGGTTCTGGTCGGCTTTGCGGTCCCGGTTGCCGTTCTGTTCGAAATGGCGGTGTCGTCCGAACAGAACCCGTTCTCTGCCCGCTATGTCGGCTTCATCACCAATTCGCTGACCGTCTCTTTCGTCGCCGCGCTGGTGACGATGGGCGGAGCGGTGATCATCGGCTATCTGGTGCGGCTGAAGCCCGGCCGCGGGCCGAGTTTCATCAAGACGGTGGCCGGCATGGGATACGCCATTCCCGGCGGCGTGATCGCGGTCGGCGTTCTGGTGCCGATGGCCGGGTTCGACAATGCGCTGGATGCGTTCATGGAAGCGCGGTTCGGCATCTCGACCGGCCTTCTGGTGACCGGGTCGATGGCCGTGCTGGTCTTTGCCTACATGGTCCGCTTCATGGCGGTGGCGCTGTCCTCGTTCGACACCGGCATGAGCCAGATCAAGCCCAACATGGACGCGGTGTCTCGGACGCTGGGCGCATCCACCGGCCGGATGCTGGGCCGCGTGCATCTGCCGCTGATGAAGGCGAGCCTTCTGACCGGCTTCCTGATCGTCTTCGTGGACGTGATGAAGGAACTACCGGCAACCATGATTCTGCGGCCGTTCAACTTCGACACGCTGGCCGTGCAGGCCTATCGGCTCGCGTCAGACGAGCGGCTGGACCAGGCCGGCGTGCCCTCGCTGATCATCGTCGCCTTCGGGCTCTTGCCGGTCATCATCATGATGCGCGCCATCGCCAGGGAGCGGCCCAGGCACCATTCGGAAGTACCTGCCGCGCTGGCCGACCCCTATGCGGCGCCCGAACCCGAAGCGCAGCGGGCGGTTTAGCGGACGGCCTGTGCCCCCACCCTTCATCCCTTCCTCGCAATCATGGGAGGGATGAAGGGTGGGGGTGTCGAACGCCTAACCATAGCGAACACCTGCCTCCAACAGGCTCCGGATTCCGGGTTCCACTGCGCGGCCCCGGAATGACGACCGGTTGTTTGTGGGGCGAAAGAACGAAAAAGCCCGCACGGCCGGAGCGCGTGCGGGCAAGTCGGGAAGGTCTTGAAGACCACTGGCCGGGCTCGGGGAGAAACCGGCCACCCGGAGGAACGGTTACTCCCAGCCGGCCTCGACGAGCACGTCGATGGCGGCGTCGATATTGCCGGCAATGTCGGCCAGGTTGATCGTGTCGGGCCGGAAGATGCCGAGTTCGGCCACCGACGGGCTCAGGCCGACGCCGGGGACGGCCGGATATTCGTCATTGCCGGCGGAGAAATATTCCTGGGCCTGCTCGGAGGCCAGATATTCCAGGAACCGGACGGCGTTGTCGCGGTTGGGCGCGTTGACGGCAACGCCGCCGCCCGAAATGTTCATGTGGGCGCCGATATCGTTCTGGTTGGGGAACACCCAGCCGATCGTATCGAGGCTGTCGGACAGGCCGTCCACCGGCTTGCGGATGGCGCGGGCGAAGTAATAGGTGTTCGACATGGCGATGTCGCACTCGCCCGAAACGATGCCGCGAAGCTGGTCGGTATCGCCGCCCTGAGGAGCCCGGGCGAAGTTGGCCACCACGCCGTTTGCCCATTGCTGAACGGTGTCCTGATCCATGTGCGCGATCAGCGCGGCGACAATGTTCTGCGTGTAGACGTTGGTCGACGAGCGGATGCAGACCATGCCCTCATACTCGGCGTTGGCGAGGTCCTGATAGGTCTGCGGCGGGTTGGCGACATCCTCCTTGTCGTAGAACAGGATTCGCGAACGCTGCGAGAAGCCGAACCACTGATTGTCGTCGTCCTGCAGATAGGCGGGAATCTGCCGTTCCAGCACGTCGCTTTCGACCGATTGCAGCAGTCCCAGATCCTTGGCGCGCGACAGGCGCACCGTGTCGACCGTCAGGAACACGTCGGCGGGGCTGTTGGCGCCTTCGGCTTCCATGCGGGCGATCAGCTCGTCGGCCTTGCCCTCGATGCGGTTGATGGTGATGCCGGTCAGTTCCTCGAAATCGGAGTAGAGCCGTTCGTCGGTGTCGTAGTGACGTGAGGAGTAAAGGTTCAGTTCACCTTCGGCGAACGCGGCTGTCCCGGCGGGCACGGCCATGGTCGTCGCCAGCAGCGCAATCGTCATTGTCTTGAGGGGCGGCATGGGAGCACTCCTTAACTTGATAATGGCGATCATGTTTTGTAGAAGCGCTTCCACCATGTCAATCCGTCGCCGGCCATAAAGTTGACGATTTTTGGAAGTTTTTTCTGGAACGATTCCAAACTGATCGAGAAATGCGTGGGTGCCGCAAAATGCGTTCCGGCAGCCGGGCGCCCATGCTATTGATGACCCGATGAAACTGACCAAACAGACCGATTATGCGTTCCGCATCCTGATGTTCTGCGCCGCCGGCGGCGACCGGCTGAGCCGCGTGGCCGACATTTCGCGTGTCTATGGCGCGTCCGAGCCGTTTCTCTTCAAGATCCTGCATCCGCTGGTCGAGGGCGGTCTGGTGCACACCGTGCGCGGGCGCAATGGCGGCATCCGGCTGGCGCGGCCGGCCAGCGAGATAACGCTCGCCGAAGTGGTGCGGCTGACCGAGGACAATTTCACGATGGCCGAATGTTTCGAGCCCGATGATGCGGACTGTCCGCTGATCGAAACGTGCCGGCTGACCAGCGCCCTGCGCGAGGCGCTGGAGGCATTTCTGGCGGTTCTCGACAGATACACGGTTGCCGATCTGGCCAAGCCGAGCGCGGCGGTGATCAATCTTCTTTCGATGATCGAGGCCGGCCCCCCGACAAGCAGCCGGCCGGGGTCGGCCTGACAAGCCCACGCTCTGCCAGCCTGCAACCGATGGCGTTGACGCCTGGCCAAAACATCAATAATTCATGATGTATTGATGTATGGCGATCCGGAGCGTCTCATGTCCTCACCCGCGCAGCGCCTGGGCGCCGAGTTCGTCGGCACGGCCTTTCTGCTCGCCGCCGTTGTCGGCTCGGGCATCATGGGCGACACGCTGGCGGGCGGAAACGTTGCCGTCGCTCTTCTGGCCAACACGATTGCCACGGGCGCCATCCTCGTCGTTTTGATCACCATGCTGGGGCCGGTCTCGGGCGCCCATTTCAATCCCGCCGTGACGCTCGCCTTCCTGATGCGCCGCGAGATCGCGGCCGGCGAGGCGGGCCTGTTCGTCCTGGCGCAGATCGCCGGCGGCGTGATCGGCGTCTGGGCGGCGCATCTGATGTTCGCCGACGATCTGTTGCAGTTCTCCACGACGGTGCGCACAGGCGGGGCGCAGTGGTTTTCCGAATGGGTGGCCTGTTTCGGGCTTGTCTTCACCATCCTTGCGACGCTGAAGGTGCGCGCCGAGGCGGTGCCGATGGCGGTCGGCCTCTACATCACCTCGGCTTACTGGTTCACCGCCTCGACCTCGTTCGCCAACCCGGCGGTGACCATCGCGCGCGGTTTGTCCGACACGTTTGCCGGCATCCGCCCAGCCGACGTGCCGCTGTTCATCGTCATGCAGCTGATCGGCGCCGCCTGCGCGGTAATCGTGGCGCGCTGGCTGTTTTCGGCCGATGCCGAAAAGACCGGCTGAAAAAGCGTCGCGCCCCGTTTCCATCCGATCCTGAACCGGTTTAAACAGCCGGAAACGACGACCGGACGGGAGGACATCATGGGCGACTACATTCTGGCCATCGACCAGGGCACGACATCGACGCGGGCGATCGTCTTCGCCAAGGACCAGACGATTGCCGGCATAGACCAGCAGGAGTTCGCCCAGCATTTTCCGAAATCCGGCTGGGTCGAGCACAATCTCGAGGACATCTGGCGCACGGTGGTCGAGACCTGCAAGGGCGCCATCGCCGATGCCGGCATCGCCGCATCCGACATTGCCGCCATCGGCATCACCAACCAGCGCGAGACGGTGGCCCTGTGGGACCGGGCGACGGGCGAGCCGGCCGGCAAGGCGATCGTCTGGCAGGACCGGCGCACATCGGCGATCTGCGACGCGCTGAAGGCGGACGGGCACGAGGCGCTGTTCACCGAGCGCACCGGGCTGCTGCTCGATCCCTATTTTTCGGGCACCAAGGTCAAATGGATGCTCGACGAGGTGGACGGGCTGCGCGCCCGCTCCAAGGCCGGCGAGATCGCCTTCGGCACGATCGACACGTTCGTGATCTGGCGGCTGACGGGCGGCGCCCGCCACGTGACCGACGCGACCAATGCGGCGCGCACGCTGATGTACAACATCCGCGAGAACCGCTGGGACGATGAGCTTTTGTCGATTCTCGATGTGCCGGCGGCGATGCTGCCGGAGGTGCTGGACTGCGCCGCCGATTTCGGCACGGCGAAGGCGGACATTTTCGGCGCCGAGATCCCGATCTACGGCGTTGCCGGCGACCAGCAGGCGGCCACCATCGGCAATGCGTGCTTTCAGCCGGGCATGTTGAAATCGACCTATGGCACCGGCTGTTTCGCGCTTTTGAACACGGGCGAAGACGCGGTGGCATCGCAGAACCGGCTTCTGACGACCATCGCCTACCGGCTGGACGGCAAGACGATTTATGCGCTGGAGGGCTCGATCTTCATGGCCGGCGCCACCGTGCAATGGTTGCGCGACGGGCTGAAGATCATCGACACGGCTGCGCGCAGCGGCGAGATGGCGGACGCCGCCGATCCCGAACAGGATGTCTATCTGGTGCCGGCCTTTGTCGGCCTTGGCGCGCCGCACTGGGATGCCGAGGCGCGCGGCGCCATGTTCGGCCTGACCCGTGCGACCGGCCCCAACGAGATCGCCAAGGCGACGCTGGAAGCGGTCTGCTACCAGACGCGCGATCTGCTCGAAGCGATGCACAAGGATTGGCCGGAGGCGTCCGGCGCCGAGACGACGCTGCGCGTCGATGGCGGCATGGTCGCCTCGGACTGGACGATGCAGCGCCTGGCCGACCTGCTGGACGCGCCGGTCGACCGGCCGACGGTGCTGGAGACCACGGCCCTGGGCGCGGCCTGGCTGGCCGGCAGCCGGGCCGGCATCTGGCCCGACCGCGACGGATTTGCGGCGACATGGGCGCGCGACCGGCGGTTCGAGCCGCAGATGGATGCGGACGAGCGCGCCCGCAAGATCGCCGGCTGGGACGATGCGGTATCGCGCACGCTGTCGGAGCGCTGAGATTGGGCGACACGATCACGCTGCTGGGCACCAAGGGCGGGCCGGCGATCTACCCGAGTCCGGACATGCGGATGCCGACGGCAACGCTAATCGAGCTGGCCGGGCAGCGTATCGTCGTCGATTGCGGGCTCGGCGTCACGCGCGGTCTGGTCGAGGCCGGCATGCGCCTGCCGGACCTGTCGTCGATCATCGTCACCCATCTGCATTCGGACCATTATCTCGAACTGGGACCGCTGATCCACACTGCCTGGACGGCGGGCTTGAAGACGCCCGTCAGCGTCCACGGGCCGGCGGGGCTGAGCGCCTATTGGCACGCCTTCCAGCGCTCGATGGCGTTCGACATCGAAACACGGATAGCCGACGAGGGGCGCCCGGATATCGATTCGCTCGTCTGGATCGCGCCGATGGGCGAGGGCGGTTTTGCGCGGATCGGCCCGGTGCAGGTCTCGGCGCTGCTCAACCGGCATCCGCCGATCAATGAAAGCTATGCGCTGAAGTTCGAGGCCGGCGGCAAGACTGTGGTCGTGTCCGGCGACACGGCGCCGTTCGACGGGTTCGCCGGTTTTGCCCGCGGTGCCGATCTGCTCGTGCATGAGGCGATGATCGCCGAAGGAGTCGACCGGCTGGTGGCGCGCGTCGGCAATGGCGCGCGCCTGAAGCAGCATCTTGAAGCAAGCCATTCCGATGCCGAAGATGTCGGAAGGCTGGCAGCGGAGGCGGGGGTGAAGGCGCTGGCGCTCAACCATCTGCTGCCGGTCGACGATCCGGCCATCACCGATACGGTCTGGGAGAAAGCGGTCCGTGCAGGCGGCTATGAAGGCCCGCTGCATATCGGCCGCGACGGGAGGGCGATCGGCGTTTGATGATGGGTCAAATCGGTGTAGACTGGCGCCATGCGTGAGTTGGACACCAAATCAGCCGATCACTGGCTTGAACCCTTGCAAGGCGGAGACGTTTCCGACGAGCACGATGCTTGGCTGAGGGCCGAGATCGACAAGACGCTTGCCAAAAAGAAGTCAGGCAAGCTCGGTTACCGCACGCTCGACGACGTGATGCAGTCCTTCGGTTTCAATGCACGCTCGTCTCAGTGAAGACGCCGAGACGGATCTCCATACCATCCGTGACTATCTCGAACCGCGGAGCCCGCAGGGTCTCCAGCGCGTGCTGTCCGCCATATTCACGACAATCGGGCAACTTGAGCTGTTCCCTCTGCTGGGCAAGGACGGCCGTGTTGACGGCACTCGAGAACTGATCGTGCCGCGTACGCCATTCATCATCGTCTACACGGTTCCCGACGCCTATTTCATCGACGTGGAGCGCATTCTTCACGGCCGTCTGAAATATCCGCCGGACGTCTGAACTCAGTTCCCCTGCGCCATGCCCGAGCGGTGGGCCCAGCCGGTGGTGCGCTTTTCGATCCACGCCATCAGCGCGTACATGGCGATGCCCTCAATCGCCAGCATGATCAGCCCGGCAAAGACCAGCGGCACGTTGAACTGGCTCTGGGCGGCCAGCATCATGTGGCCGAGTCCCGAATTGGCGGCGATGGTCTCGGAGATCACCGAGCCGACGAAAGCCAGCGTGATCGCGATCTTCAGCGAGCCGAAAAAGTAGGGCATCGAACGCGGGATGCCGACCTTGAGCATGACGTCCATCTTCTTGGCGCCGAGCGCGCGCAGCACGTCCTCCATCTCCGGCTCGATGGTGGCAAGGCCGGTGGCGACATTCACCACGATCGGGAAGAAGGCGATCAGGAAGGCGGTCAGGATCGCCGGCACGTCGCCAATGCCGAACCAGATGACGAGGATCGGCACGACCGCGACCTTGGGGATGGCGTTGAAGCCGATCATCAGCGGGTAGAGCCCGGCATAGATGAAGCGCGACCAGCCAACGAGCAGACCCAGAGCGAGCCCGCCGGCGACCGCCATCGCAAAGCCGACGAGCGTCGTGTAGAGCGTCTGGACCGAGTTGGTCCAGATGGTCGGCCAGTACTGGATGATGGCGCCGAGGATCACCGAGGGCGCGGGCAGCACGTATTGCGGCAGCGCGAACAGGTGAACGCTCGCTTCCCAGATCGCGAACAGCGCGATCGTGTAGAGCCATGGCGCCGCCTTGATCCACGGGAACTGCCGTGGCGCGGGCGGGGCCGCAACCGTGTCCGCCGGTGGCTCGGCGGGCTTGCTGCCGGCCGGCGCGCTCATTGGGCGGCCTCCAGCTGCTCGGTGCGCGCCTGGGCGATCTGGCCGCGCAGATCGTGCACAAGATCGGTGAATTCGGGCGTGTACATGACTTCAAGATCGCGGGGCCGCTCGAACGGCACGGCGTGGGTGTCGATGATGCGGCCCGGGCGGGCGCTCATCACGAAGATACGGTCGGCCAGGAACACCGCCTCGCGCAGATCGTGGGTGACGAGCTGGATCGTCACGTCGGTCTCGTGATGCAGGTCGCGGATGACGCACCACAGTTCCTCGCGGGTGAAGGCGTCGAGCGCGCCGAACGGCTCGTCGAGCATCAACAGGTCGGGCTCGTGGATCAGCGCGCGGCAGAGGTTCGCCCGCTGCTGCATGCCGCCGGAAAGCTGCCAGGGGAACTTGTCGCCGAAGCCCTTGAGGCCGACCGTTTCGAGAAGATGCTCGGCCTTTTCGACATATTCGGCCTTGTTGGCCCTGAGGCGCCGGCGGTGTTTCTGGACGATTTCGAGCGGCAGCAAAATGTTGTCGAGCGTCGTTCGCCACGGCAGCAGTGTCGGGTTCTGGAACGCCATGCCGACGATGGAGACCGGCTCGGTCACCTCCTTGCCGGCGACGGTGATCGCACCGACCTGCGGGATGTAGAGCCCGGTCACCAGCTTCATCAATGTCGACTTGCCGCAGCCGGACGGGCCAACGACGGCGGTGAACTCGCCCTTTTCGACATGCAGCGTCAGGCCGGAGACGGCAAGCGTGCCGCCGGGGCCGCCATAGCGCATGTCCACATTGTCGATGGTGACGAGATGGCTGGTCACGTCCTGCCCTTCGGTTCGGTCCATCCAGTCAAACGCCGGATGCGGTCAATGTCCACATCCGGCGCCGCTTTGGTTTGCGGGACGCGCTGCCTATTGCAGCATGCGCTCTTCCTTGGGCGGCAGGAAGGACGGGTCGAACACATCTTCCGGCGCGGGCGGGTTCTGAACATCCATGGAGATGGCGAGCCATTCCATGGTCTTGGCAAGCTTTTCCATGTCGACATCGCCGAAGCCGTTTTCCTGCACGGCCGGTGTCAGGATGGATTGCTCGATCGCCATGTTGATACGGTCGATTTCGACTTCCTTGCTGAGGACGCCGTTGCGCTCGAGCACATGGTCCATCGCGCCTTCCGGATCGGCGATGGTGTCGCGATATCCCTTGATCAGCGCGCGCAGGAAGCCCTTGACCGCGTCGGGGTTTTCCTCGGCAAAGCCGGGGTTGACCATGACCACATTGCCGTAAAGGTCGAGCCCGTTTTCGCCCATCATGATCGGCACGATGTCATCCTCGGAGACGCCCTGGGCCTTCAGATTGATCACCGACGAGAAGGAAAAGCCGAAGATCGCGTCGACCTGGCCCTGGGCCAGCATCGGCTCGCGCACCGGAAAGCCGACATTTTCGATGGTGATGTCCGACGTGTCGATGCCGGCGGCTTCGACGAAGGCCGGCCACTGGCCGAAGGCGGCGTCCGGCGGCGGGGCGCCGAGCGTCTTGCCTTCGAGCGACTTGGGGTCCTCGGTAATGCCCTGGCTTCTGAGGCCGATCACCGCGAAGGGCGGCCGTTCATAGGCCATCATCACGGCTGTCACTTTCTGCTCGGGGTTTTCCTCGATGAACTTGATCAGCGCGTTGACGTCGCCAAAGCCCATGTCATAGGCGCCGGTGGCGACGCGCGGGATGCTCTCGCGGCTGCCCGCGCCCGAATCGATGGTGACGTTCAGGCCTTCCTCGGCGAAATAGCCCTCGTCCAGCGCGATGAAGAAGGGCGCCGACGGTGCCTCGAACTTCCAGTCGAGGGTGAATTTCAGGTCGGTTTCGGCAAAGGCGGTCGTGGCGGTCAGCGCCAGCGCCGCCAAAGCCCCCGACAGTGTGGCTCCCAGAAATGTGCGCATGTTTGTTCTTCCCTGTTGTGCGGCGCGTCAAGCGCCTTGCCGGAAGAGTGCACCAGCGATTGCACAAATATCAAGCGCAAAACGACTGTGCATAATCTGTGGGCAATTGCCTAGGCGAGCCCGCCCTGGTCGCTCAAAAAGGCGACGATCGTCTCGACACCCTCACCGCCCCTGAGATCGGTGAACAGGTGCGGCCGGCCCTGTCGGTTGGCGCGGGCATCGGCATCCATCCGGTCGAGATCGACGCCGACATGGGGCGCCAGATCGGCCTTGTTGATGATCAGCAGGTCCGAGCGGGTGATGGCCGGGCCGCCCTTGCGCGGAATGTCACCGCCCTGGCAGACCGAGATGACGTAAAGGGAGAGGTCCGCCAGATCGGGCGAGAAGGTGGCGGCGAGATTGTCGCCGCCCGATTCGATGAAGATCACGTCCAGATCGGGATGGCGGCCGGTCATCTGCTCGATGGCGCGCAGATTGATCGAGGCGTCTTCGCGGATGGCGGTGTGCGGGCAGCCGCCGGTCTCGACGCCCAGCACCCGGTCGGCGGGCAGCGCCTGCATGCGTGTCAGCGCCTCGGCATCCTCGCGCGTATAGATGTCGTTGGTGATGACGGCGACCGAATGGGTGTCGCGCATCGCCTCGCACAGGCGCGCGGTCAGCGTTGTCTTGCCGGTGCCAACCGGCCCGCCAATGCCGACGCGCAACGGGCCGTGGGAGGATGTCATGACAGGAACAGCCGCGGTTGAAGTGTTTCGTGGGTCATGGATGCAATATCGGCGCCAAACGCGCTGCCGCCAAGATCATCCGTTGTCGCAGCGGCGGCGCGGCGCGCCATGTCGGCGACTGACGGCTCGAGCGCCGCGAGGATCTGGGCCGCGCCGGTCTGGCCCGTGACCGAAAGCCGGATGGCGCATTGGAGCTGGTTGGTGGCCAGCGTGTTGAGAAAGGCGGCAAGGGCGGCTTCGGCATCGATGCCGGCAAGGCCGGCCGCTGCGCCGACGGCGACGGGCAGGGGCGTTTCGCGCGGCGGCAGGGCGCCGGGACCGAACCAGTGCGCGGCGGCATCGAGGAAGGCGGCGCCCTGGTCGACGGTTTCACGGCGGCGTTCGGCGGAGACGCAGAGCGCGCGGCCCAGTTCGGCGAGGTCCGCGATGTCGTCGAGATTGTCCGACGCGCGATGGGCTTCGGCGAGAAGGACCGCGTCGTTCCATGGCGCGCCGTGGACGAGCGTGGTGGCGATCCAGCCATGGAGCGACGCGGCGTTCGTTACCGCGCCGTCGGCGACGGCCTGTTCGAGCCCGGCCGAATAGGCAAATCCACCGGTCGGAAAGACCGGCGAAAGCCAACTCATCAGCCGGATCAGGGCGGTGGTGTCAGTCATGGCTGTGGCCATGATCGTGATCGCCGTGATGATGGTGATGGTGCGATGCGTGCGCATCGCCATAGGCGCCGCCTTCGGGATCGAACGGTTCGCTCACCTCGGTGAGCGTTGCGCCAAGGCCTGCCAGCATCTCGGCGATCACATGATCATGGCGGATCAGGATGCGGTCCGGCTCGATCTGGGCGGCCAGATGCCGGTTGCCGATCTGCCAGGCGAGCGCCAGAAGATGGCGCGGATCGCGGCCGCGCACCTCGATCAGAGGTTCGGCTTCGGCGCGCACCTCGATGATGCGGCCGTCGTCCAGAACCAGACCGTCGCCATGGCGCAGGAGCCGCGCTACGGGCAGGTCGAGCAGGAACGCCACGCCATTGTCGGCCACCATCTTCACGCGCCGCCGGTGGCGCGCGGTCTCATCGAGCGTGATGGTGCCGGCGGGATTGTCGAAGGTTCGGGCGATGGACGAGCAGGTGGGCAAAGAAGAAGGGGCCTCGGTCATGGCACGAGACAACACCAGATCGCCACGGGCGTCCAGACGATCAATTGCCGTTACTGGTCGATCAGCTCGCGCAGGGCAGCCTGCCGGGTGGTGCCGCGGGCGGCGAAAACATCGTCAGGGGTCTGTGTGATGGCGTGGGCCTTGCGTGCGAACTCGATGGTCTCAGCGGCACCGCGCATGAAGCGTCCGACGGGATGGAAGAACGAACGGGCATTTGGGCTCGGCATGGATTTTTCCTTTCTATGCCAGACAGATAGGCATGTTGCTGCATCGCAGCAAGGATCGCCGGCGCAGGTCTGCCATGCGCAAAACGCATGGTCGAAGACATCCTTGCGGCGCGGCGGCGGCGGAGGCCGGATTGTCTAAGGGTTCAGATCCATCCGCCGGCCTTCGATGGCGCCGGTTTCCGAGAAGCGTTCGCTGCATATGCCGTCATCGGGCACGGCAAAGCCGCATCCGGCGAGCGCATGCGACAGACGGTCCGCGTCGCCCCGATCGTAGCTGTCGAAGTAAAAATTGACATGTTTGCAGAAGGCGCCGGCGACCGCCAATCCCTTCATGCCGAAGGCGATATAGGGCGCGGATGCATTGCAACGCGCGATCCGGAAAAGCGGGCCGACGAACGGGGCGATGGCATCGGGGGCGCCGATCATGGCGCCATCGAAATCCGGCTTCAGTCCCAATGCCTGCAGCGTTTCGTGGGCGGTCTCGCTGGCTTTGTTCCGCTGCACGAGGATGGGCCTGCGCGTCATGGGCAGGATCGCGACTTCGTCGCTCCCAAGCGCCCGGCACAGGTCGCTGAGCGCCGGTCCGGCCATGGCAACGCTTTGTTCGGGCGTTGCGCCGGGCGGTTCGGCGACGGTGAACGCGATGCTTTTGCCGTCGCGCAGCGGGCCGCGAAAATCGTCGCGCAGTGCGGCCAGTTGCGCTTCGTGATCCCGGTTGAGCTGGCTGGCGAGGGCCTCGGTGAGGACGGTCGCGTCTTCGCCATCAAGGTCCAAGAACACCTGGTCGCCCGGCTCATACCGGTCTGACGCCGGGTCAAGGGCACAGCGCTGCCAATCCATCACATGGCGGGCCAGCCAGGGATGGCCCGCAAAGGCATCGTCGCGGGAGACAAAGTGCGGGCGCATGCCTCTGCATAGGCGCCGCCGCGAGCCTTGCCTAGCCTTCCGAATGAAGGACCAGCTTCTCGATCTCGCCGACCGGGTGGTTGGTCAGGTCCTTGTCCACCTCGCCGACGATGCGGCCGGCGACCTCCTGATGCAGTTCCTTGCGCATCTGGCCCAATACGCCCGGCGCGGCGACCAGAACAAGCTCCTCGAAGCGGCCCTTGTGGGCCTGCTTGTAGAGGATATCGGCCAGTTCGGCGGCGAACCGGTCCTTGCCCAACTGGTGCCAGTCCGTGTCGTCGACGGCGCTGCGGTGGACATTGGGGCCGTCATTGAACCGTCCCCGCCTGTTGGCCGCCTGCTCGCGATTGGGCGGATTGTCCTGCTCCTCCTCGCGGAAGACTTCGAGGTTGGGGAACTTCTCGTCGCCTTCGTTGCGCAGGAACAGCGCCTTTTCGCCATCGGCGACGACCAGCCATCCGTCGTGTTTGAGCGTGATCTTGTCTTTCATCGGAAGCCTCCTTCGAACGGGTTCTAAACGCCTTGTAGATGCGAAGGTTGCGGCGGTGGGCGCCGAGTTTTTCCCAGGATTCAGGCCCCGTCGGGCAGGAACGCGTCGTCGAGGACCTGTTCGACCGTGTACGGGCAGTCGTCCGGGAAGGCTTCATAGGCGATTCCGGTTTCCTTTTCGGCGGCAAGGCGGGCCTTTACATAGCTGTCATCCAACTCCTCGCCCGGATAGTGCCTGAGGCTCGGATTCTCTTGCAAAAGCTTGCTGAGGCTCTTGCGCTGAATCTGGATGCTCGCTTCCCATCCGCCTTTTCGTTTCTCCGGTTGGAACTGCCATTTGAGAAGATGAAGGAGGACCAATACCAGCCGGTTTTCGATTTCGCGTTTTTCGCTCTTGCCCAAGCTTTCGATCTCCTCGGCAAGGTTCTCGCGGTCCACCAGGTCGAAACGCCCGGCGCGCACGGCCGCCGCCTGGTCCAGGGTCCAGCCGTAATAGTCCGCATCATAGGCGCGAGGCTTTTCGAGACGGGCGTGCTTGTTCATGCCTCATTCTATCGCAACCGGGGTCGGTTGGGAATTGGTCAGCGCGCGCTCCCTCAGAACAGGAAATATCGCTGCGCCATGGGCAAAACGCCCGCCGGCTCGCAGGTGAGCAGTTCGCCGTCGGCGCGGACCTCGTAGGTTTCGGGGTCAACTTCGACCGTGGGCGTCGCTTCATTGGGGCTAGATGGCACTAGAAGTGTAGAAACCGAACGTTATCTCCGTTGTATTTCTACTGCTCTATCGTCAATATTCCGTTCCCCTCATATTGGTCGCAGCGGACGGCATCTTTCATATCGCCGCCGCGTGCATTGAGGCGAGGAATGAACCCCTCAATAATTATCGCTTCAAATGAAGCAAGTAATGAGTTGAGGTCGCTTTTATGATCTTTTACTTCAATCCACTTTGGGCGAATTTGACGATCAACATCGATCGAACGCACACTTTTTCTTTCGAGCTCTCGTTCAAGAAAGCCAAACCAAGAAAAAAATCTCCAAGCATTACGATACTTTCCATACCTATGTGCGGTTAATCGCCCTCCAATATCGTTTCCCACTTTGGTATTCTTTCTTTCTATGCCAACTTGGCCTGCATAGATTGGATACATTTCCGCATCGTATAGAATATAAACTCCTTTTTGCCCCCAAAAGTTTATACAGTTCCAATTGTCGGCAGCATTTTTCGGACGTTTTCCTTGCCCTGTTTTACCTATCGGAACGGCCAGCATTTGATTCTCGTTCCAAAAAAACGAAGTTTCTATCCCAGTAAAGCCCATAATATCGAATGAATCCCCCCGATATTTGTTTATTTTCTTCAATTGACTCCCCTGACAATATTTCTTGCTTATTTGTATTTTCCGGCAATTTAATCGAGTCTGCCACTTTGATTCCCCTCAAAACAAAAAGTACCGCTGCGCCATGGGCAAAACGCCCGCCGGCTCGCAGGTGAGCAACTCGCCGTCGGCGCGGACCTCGTAGGTTTCGGGGTCAACTTCGACCGTCGGCGTTGCATCGTTGAGCCTGAGATCGGCCTTGGAAATGCCGCCGCGCACATTATCGACCGCGACCATTTCCTTTGCCGTTTCCAGCTTGTGGGCAAGGCCGTCCTCGATCGCTGCCTTCGAAACGAAGGTCACCGAGGAATTTGTCAGCGCCTTGCCGAAGGCGCCAAACATGGGCCGGTAGTGGACCGGCTGGGGTGTCGGGATCGAAGCGTTGGGATCGCCCATGGGTGCGGCGGCGATCGATCCGCCGAGCAGGATCATCGCCGGTTTGACACCGAAGAATGCCGTGTCCCACAGCACCAGATCGGCGCGCTTGCCGACTTCGATGGAGCCGATCTCGTTCGAGATACCATGCGCGATGGCCGGGTTGATCGTGTATTTGGCGATGTAGCGCCGGACGCGGAAATTGTCGTTGTCGCCCTGCTCCTCGGGCAGGGCGCCGCGCTGGCGCTTCATCTTGTCGGCGGTCTGCCAGGTGCGGATGACCACTTCGCCGACGCGGCCCATCGCCTGGCTGTCCGAGGCGATGATCGAGAACGCGCCCATGTCGTGAAGAATGTCCTCGGCGGCGATGGTCTCTTTCCTGATCCGGCTTTCCGCGAAGGCCACATCCTCGGGAATGTTGGAATCGAGGTGATGGCAGACCATGAGCATGTCGAGATGCTCATCGATCGTGTTGACCGTGTAGGGCCGCGTCGGGTTGGTCGAGGACGGCAGCACGTTCGGCAGGCCGCAGATCTTGATGATGTCCGGCGCGTGGCCGCCGCCGGCGCCCTCGGTGTGGAAGGCATGGATGGTGCGGCCGTGGATCGCCTCGATGGTGGATTCCACAAATCCGCTCTCGTTCAGCGTGTCGGTGTGGATCATGACCTGCACGTCGAACGCGTCGGCCACCTTCAGGCAGCAATCGATGGCGGCCGGCGTCGTGCCCCAATCCTCGTGCAGCTTGAGCGCGCAGGCGCCGCCCAGCACCTGTTCCTCAAGGGCCGCGGGCAGGGACGCGTTGCCCTTGCCGGCAAAGGCGAGGTTCATCGGGAAGGCATCGGCGGACTGGATCATTCGGCCGATGTGCCAGGGCCCGGGCGTGCAGGTGGTGGCGAGCGAACCGTGCGCGGGGCCGGTGCCACCGCCGAGCATGGTCGTCACGCCGCTCATCAGCGCATCGTCGATCTGCTGCGGGCAGATGAAATGGATGTGGCTGTCGAACCCGCCGGCGGTCAATATTCTGCCTTCGCCGGCGATTGCCTCGGTGCCCGGTCCGATGATGATGTCGACGCCCGACTGGGTGTCGGGATTGCCGGCCTTGCCGATCGCCGCGATGCGCCCGTCCTTCAGGCCGACATCGGCCTTGTAGATGCCGGTGACGTCGACGATCAGCGCGTTGGTGATGACCGTGTCGACGGCGCCGTCATGGCGGGTCGTCTGGGATTGGCCCATGCCGTCGCGGATCACCTTGCCGCCGCCAAACTTCACTTCTTCGCCATAGGTGGTGAAGTCGTTTTCCACCTCGATGAACAGTTCGGTGTCGGCCAGGCGCACCTTGTCGCCGGTGGTGGGGCCGAACATGTCGGCATAGGCGGCGCGGGAAATGCGGGCGGGCATGTTTGGGTATCCTAGTAACAGTAGGAGCCGCCTTCGGCTCGGCAGTTGAATCTTTCGATTGCTTTGTTGGCTTGATCGATCACCTCGGACTGCTCGTCTTCGAGGCAATCAACGTAGTCTTCGGCTTCTCGTACGAACTGCTCGACGTCATTCCTGCAGCTGTCAAATGCCCACCGGTCGTCGAAGTAGCCAGACCCGTCGAGGCAATAGGGCTCCGTTGGTTCAGAGCAATAAAGGAAAGCATGAGCGCCAGATATCGGAACCAAAATACTTGCCATTGAGGTTAGTATGCGCACATGCAAGGCGGTGGCTATTTTCATCCTTCCTCCAACAGCAGCAAAAGTTCTTCGGTGCGTTCGCGTGTCATCTGCGCCTTGCAGGAGTTCTCGATCAGCGGGCGGATCGAGCCGCCGGCATATTGCGCGCCCTCGGCGCCGCAATGGCCGTCGCGATAGTCGATCCATGCGCGTTGGGCCTTGAGCAGATTGTCGTGAAAATTGGCCTGTTGGGGATGATAGTCGCGGTTGGACTCATCCAGGGCCTTGGCTTTTTCGACCACCAGCGGCCAGGCGACATTCAGCGCCCGGTCCGCGCGCTGCCAGTCCTGATATGCGCACCAGTTCATGCCCTGCTGCGGCAGGTTGGCCGGCTCGTCGCAGTTCCAGTCCTGCGCCGCGGCGGGCAGGGCGGCTAGGCACAGCGCGACGGCGACCGGCAGGCGCATCACAGGCTCCCCATGATCATCTTGCGGAAGCCGTAGACCTCGTGATTGCCGCCGATATGGATCAGCGTGACGTCGCGAGTCTGGCCGGGCTCGAAGCGCACAGCGGTGCCGGCGGCAATGTCCAACCGGCAGCCGCGCGCCGCTTCCCGGTCGAATTCCAGCGCCGGATTGGTTTCGAAGAAATGATAGTGCGAACCCACCTGCACGGGCCTGTCGCCGGTGTTGGCGACGGTCAGCGTGACGGTCTCCACGCCGGCATTGAGCTCGATATCGGCGTCGGCCGTGATGGTTTCACCGGGGATCATGACTGCGCTCCATAACCTATGTTGTGAAATTCTTGTATTGAAAGTCTCTTCCTTGGAATTTTTGGAATTCTTCAAGAAATTTTTCGGCGTTGACTATAAATATTCTCTTTTTCCACTCGCGATCTGATGAAAACAAAATGCTCATCCCTATTTTTGGTACTGTTCCCGTATCAAATCGAACGGCGTGAATAATTTGGTCGCAAATGAACCGTAGGTCTTTGTCAACGCGGAATCTCGGTGCTTTACTAAGATCGTACGCGTCATAAACGCTGACATTTTGCCAGATTCCAGTGTCTGTTTTCCTAGGTGCACAATGCAAAGAAATGATTTGCTCTTTCGCTATCTCCGTCGCTTCTATATTACTCCCACATGTAAATACGTTTGAATTCTCCATTATTTTTCTAGAAATGTATGCTAGAGAGGCTATCTCCAATTCAAACAGAAAGAGATTCTCTTCATCATTTGCGCATGGAAGCATATCCTGAAGTGTCTTGGTTTTCTCAGATAGCTTATCGACCCACTGATCGAGTTGGATATGCACAGCTCATCTCCAACGGATTGTTGCATTCGCTAGCGTCCGTCACCGGATCGGCTCGTGGACGGTCACTAGCTTGGTGCCGTCGGGAAAGGTCGCCTCGACCTGGATGTCGTGGATCATTTCGGGCACGCCCTCCATGCACTGGTCGCGCGTGATCACATGGGCGCCGGCGGCCATCAGGTCGGCGACGGTGCGGCCGTCGCGCGCGCCCTCGACCACGAAGTCGGTGATCAGCGCGATCGCTTCGGGGTGGTTGAGCCTGACGCCGCGCGCCAGCCGCTTGCGCGCCACTTCGGCGGCCATGGCGACGAGCAGCTTATCCTTTTCGCGTGGTGTCAGTTGCATGCCATGTCCCCGGAGCATCGTCTTTGGACCGATGCTAGACCGGCGGCGCGCGCCGGGAAAGGCTGCAAGACCCGCGCAATCTGCTGAAATTTTGGGCGGCGAGTGCCCGTTCCCTGGTCAGCCGTGCAGCCAGTCGGCCAGCTTCGCCGTGCGCACATCGGCCAGAAGCGAGACGAAGCCGGCCGCCTGATGGGCCGCGGTCGCCGCGCCCTTGTCCGCCGTCGCGCGGGCCGCTTCGCCGACGACGCCCTCGGGGTGCAGGTCCGACGCGATCCAGGCCCAGGCGTGGGTGCCCTGCGGCGCGATATGGTCGAAGGCGGCGCGCGCCTCGACGGTGCGGGACGCAAAATCCCGCGCCTTGGCCATGTCGACGGTTTCGGGCCGGAAATGCAGCATCAGGGAGGTCTCGGCGTCGCCGCCATGGATGCCGAACTGGCGCTCGGTGTCCGAATAGAGCCCGTCGGGAAAGCCAAAGCGCATCCAGCTCGTCTTGACGGCAAGCATGTCGTGGCGGACGCGCATCTCGCGGGCGACGATCCCCATGATCTCCTCGTTTCCGCCGTGCGAATTGACGATCACCAGTTTTTTGATGCCGGCGCGGGCGATCGAATCGCCCAGATCGCTCCAATGGCCGATCAGCGTCGTCGCGCCGATGGTCAGCGCTCCCGGCACGCGGATGTGCTCGTTGGACTTGCCGGCGCACTGGATCGGCAGGAACCGCACGTCGAGATCGTCGGGCACCAGGGGGAAGACGGTCTCCAGCATGCCTTCCATGATCGCATGGTCGGTGGCGACCGGCAGGTGCGGGCCGTGCTGTTCGGTTGCCGCGACGGGCAGGACGGCGATGGTCCGCTCGGGATCGAGGCCCTCGAACTGCCGGGCGGTGAAATCGCCCCACCAGAGTTTGCGGGTCATGGATTGTCTCCTGCGCGCGCGGCGGCGATCGCCTCGATCTCGACGGTGAATTCGGGCCGCGCAAATCCCGAAACGATCACCAGGGTCGATGCGGGGGCGGGGTCGCCGAACAGTTCATCGCGCACCTTCATATAGGGCGCCAGATGCTCGCGGCCCGTGACGAACGCATTGATGCGCACGATGTTCTCAAGGCTCATGCCCGCATCGCGCAGGATCGCGTCGATGTTGGAAAAGCAAAGCCGGGTCTGCGGTTCGGTGCCAGCCGGCACCTCGTCGTCCGGCGCGATGCCGAGCTGGCCGGAGCAGAACAGGAGACGCGTGCCCGGCGGGACTTCGACCGCATGGCTGTATTTGGCGAAGGGTGCGCGGATCGTGTCCGGCGTGCGGTGAATGAGCATTCGGTCTGGTCCCCGGTGGATCGGGCCGATCATGCAAATGCGCGGCGCGATGACAAGGCATCACATGCCGCCAGCATCGCCGATTGCCTGTGATCATCGCGTCCGGCCCCTCGACAGGGATGCAAAAGCGTGGCGGTCTTCAACGCTGCCGCGCTGGCACGGGGCTTGCATCCTCATCGGCATCGGACAAGCATGGCCGGGCCGGTGCCTCACGCCGCGCCGCCATGCCAACAAAAAAGGTGTCATCGATGAAACGCATCCTTCTTGCCACGACCGCACTGGCCTTTGCCGCATCGGGCGCGCACGCCGCGGACAAGTTCGTGTTCGGCACCAACTGGCTGGCCCAGCCGGAACATGGCGGCTTCTACCAATCGGTGGCCGACGGCACCTACGAGGCGTGCGGCCTCGATGTCGAAATCCAGCAGGGCGGACCGCAGGTCAACAATCGCGCGCTGCTGCTCGCCGGCCGGATCGACGCGCATATGGGCGGCAACATGCTCGAAGCCTTCTCGGCGGTCGAACAGGACATTCCGGTGGTGGTCGTCGCGGCCTCGTTCCAGAAGGAACCGCAGGTGCTGATGACCCATCCGGACCAGGGCTTCGACAGTTTCGAGGACCTCAAGGAAGCGGACGAGTTCATCCTCGGCGATCAGGGCTTTCAGAGCTACTATCAATGGATGATCACCGAATTCGGGTTCGATGCGTCCAAGCGCGTGCCCTACACGTTCAATCCCGCTCCGTTCATCGCCAATCCGCGCTCCGTGCAGCAGGGCTACATCACATCGGAGCCGTTCGCCGTCGAGCGGGAAGGCGGGTTCGTGCCGAACCTGTTCCTGGTCGCCGATTTCGGCTTCGACACCTATTCGACGACGATCGAGGTGATGCAGGCGTCGATCGACGAGAAGCCCGAGGCGGTCAAATGCTTCGTCGAGGGCTCGATCCTGGGCTGGTACAACTACCTTTATGGCGACAACGCCGCCGCCAACGCGCTGATCCAGGCCGACAATCCCGACATGAGCGACGAGCAGATCGCCTTTTCGATCAACAAGCTGAAAGAGTATGGCATCGTCGATTCGGGCGACACCGAAACGATGGGCATCGGCGCGATGACCGACGAACGCATGCAGAGCTTCTACGAGAAGATGGTTTCGGCGGGCGTTGCGGCCGAAGGCATCGATATCTCGGCGGCCTATACGCTCGACTATGTCAATCAGGGGCTCGGGCTTGATCTCAAGCCCTGACCGGACGAGCACGCGGTGAGCGCGGCGCCATCAATCGAGGCCGAAACCGGCGACACGCAACTGGTGTTGCGCGGCGTCGGCAAGGCATTCGGCGATGTCGTCGCGCTGCGCGATGTCGACATGACCATCAACCAGGGCGATTTCCTGTCGCTTCTGGGGCCGTCGGGCTGCGGCAAGTCGACGGCCCTGAGGCTGATTGCCGGGCTTTCGGCGCCCAGCGCCGGCCGGCTCGAATGGTTCGGCCCGCCCATGGGCAAGACCGATGTCGGCTTTGTCTTTCAGGAGCCGACGCTGATGCCCTGGGCGACGGTTTACGACAATGTCTGGCTGCCGCTGCGCCTGCAGGGCGTGTCGCGCGATGCGGCGCGCGACCGGGTCGCGGCGGTGCTCGATCAGGTCAATCTGACGGGCTTTGAGGAGGCGGTGCCGCGCGAACTGTCGGGCGGCATGAAGATGCGCACCTCGATCGCCCGCGCGCTGGTGACGCGGCCGCGCGTCCTGTTGATGGACGAACCGTTCGCGGCGCTCGACGAGATCACCCGCAACCAGCTCAACAACGACCTTCTGGCATTGTGGGAAAAGGAGCGCTTCACGGTGATCTTCGTCACCCATTCGGTGTTCGAGAGCGTCTATCTGGCAAGCCGGATCGTGGTGATGGCGGCCAAGCCGGGACGGGTGTTCGACCAGATGGCGGTGGACGCGCCCTATCCGCGCGACGAGGCGTTCCGCACGTCCGAAGGCTATGCGCATGTGACGCGCAGCGCCTCGACCATGCTGCGCGCGGCGATGGGGCTCGATCCGGTGGAGGGTGGCCATGTCGACCATTGAGGCGCCCGCGCCGATGCAGGCCGATGCGCTGGCCGGCGCCGATGCGGAGGAGCTCGCCCGCCGCCGTCAAAGGCGGTTCGAGAAGATCGGCCGGTGGGCGCTGCCGCTGATGATCATGGTCACCGCGATCTGGCTGTGGGACCGCATCTGCGTGTGGAACGATATCCCGCATTTCATCCTGCCGCGGCCGGGCGTGGTGCTGGAAACGCTGGTCGACGATGCGGGGCTTTTGTTCTCCTCGCTCTGGGTGACGCTGAAGATCACCTTTTTGTCGCTGCTTCTGGCGGTGGCCGGCGGGGTCGGCCTGTCGGTGCTGTTCACCCAGTCGAAATGGGTGGAGATGAGCTTTTTTCCGTTCGCGGTGATCCTTCAGGTCACGCCGATCGTCGCCATCTTCCCGCTGATCAACATCTATGTGGAGAACCAGACGGCCAAGCTCCTGCTGTGCGCATGGATTGTCGCCTTCTTCCCGATCCTGTCGAACACGACGCTCGGGCTCAATTCCGTCGATCGCAACCTGCTCGATCTCTTCAAGCTGAACGGCGCGACGCGCTGGCAGACGCTTTGGCATCTGCGGCTGCCCGCCGCGATGCCCTATTTCCTGGGCGGGCTGAAGATCGCCGGCGGGCTGGCCCTGATCGGCGCGGTGGTCGCCGAATTCGTCGCGGGATCGGCCGGCCAGTCGTCCGGCCTCGCCAGCCGCATCATCGAGGCGGGCTACCGGCTCAACGCGCCGCGCCTGTTCGCCGCGCTGATCCTGATCTCGTTTACCGGCATCGTGATCTTCCTGGCGCTGAGCTGGCTGTCCAACCGCATCCTGCGGCGCTGGCACGAGAGCGCGCTGAGCCAGGAGCATTAGGTGGCCAAGGAACTGGTTACGCGAAATTTCGGCTTCTCGCTGAGCCGCGTGCGCCTGCACGCTTCGTGGCTTGCCGCGACGTCGGCCAGCCACGACACGGACGGGTTCGGCCTTTACGATATCGAGATCGTCGACGGCCGGATCGGCTCGATCGTGCCGGCGGCGGCAGATGTGCGCCGGGCCGAAAACGACATGGCCGGGCGGATCGTTTCGCCCTGCTTCACCGATTGCCACACCCATCTGGACAAGGGTCACATCTGGCCGCGCCGCGCCAATCCGGACGGCACGTTCATGGGCGCGCTTGAAAGCGTCGGCGAGGATCGCGTCGCCCACTGGTCGGCGGTCGATGTCGAAGCGCGCATGGAGTTCGGCCTCAAATGCGCCTGGGCGCACGGAACGCGCGCGGTCCGGACGCACCTCGATTCGATTTCGCCGCAGGATGCGATTTCCTGGCCGGTGTTCGAGGCGATGCGGGAGCGTTGGGCCGGGCGGATCGAGCTGCAGGGCGCGTGCCTGCTGGGGATCGAGGGGGTCCGCGATGCGGACTGGTTCGCAACGCTCGCCAGCCGGGTGGCGGCTGCCGGCGGCATGCTGGGCGCGGTTGCCTATATGGTGCCCGATCTGGACGCGCTGCTCGACCGCATCTTCGCTGCCGCCATAGAGCATGGCCTCGACCTCGATTTTCACGCCGACGAGACCGGCGATGTGGACGCGCGCGCGCTTCGGCACATTGCCGATGCAGCGGCGCGGCACGGTTTTGAGGGCCAGATCCTTGTCGGCCATTGCTGTTCTCTGGCCCGCCAGCCGGACGACGAGGTTTTGGCGACCCTCGACGCGGTGGCGGCGCAGACCATCTCGGTCGTCTCGCTCCCCCTGTGCAATCTTTATCTGCAGGACCGGCGCACGGACGGCACGACGCCGCGCTGGCGCGGGGTCACGCTGCTGCACGAGATGGCCGCGCGCGGCATCAATGTCGCCGTCGCCTCGGACAATACGCGCGATCCGTTCTACGCCTATGGCGATCTCGACATGCTCGAAGTCTACCGGATGGCGACGCGCATCTGCCATTTCGACCATCCGGTCGGCGACTGGCCGAAGACGGTTTTCGCCAACCCCGCCGCGGCGATGGGGCTCGACGCCGCCCATGGCCGGATCGCGGTGGGCGAGCCCGCCGACCTGATCCTCTATGAAGGGCGGTCATGGACCGAACTCCTGTCGCGGCCCGAGGCCAATCGCATGGTCATTCGCAATGGCGCGTTGATCGACCGCACCATTCCGGCCTACGACGAACTCGACCATCTGATGGAGTAGACCATGGGCAATCTGGATGCGCTGCGCGCTGCGATCGACGGGATCAGGATCGAGGACAATGAGAAGATCGTCCAGCAGAAGAGCCGGGACTTCTACTGGTATTCGCCCGTGCTCAAGGAGCGGCTCGACCATGTGACGGGCGATCTGATCGTCTCGCCGAAGGACGAGGACGAACTGATCCGCGTCCTGAAGGCCTGTTTTGCCCATGACGTGCCGGTGACGCCGCGCGGCACGGGCACCGGCAATTACGGCCAGGCCATGCCGCTGTCGGGCGGGGTGGTGCTCTCGCTCGCCGACATGAACGAAATCAAGGAGATCGCGCCGGGCCGGGTGGTGTGCGGGCCGGGCGTCATCTGCGCCGACCTCGACAAGGCGGCAAAAGCCGAATCCAATCAGGAGCTTCGGATGCACCCTTCAACCGCCCACACAGCGACCATTGGCGGCTTCATTGCCGGCGGGTCGGGCGGGGTTGGCTCGATCCGCTGGGGTGGCCTGCGCGACTGGGGCAATGTCATCCGGCTGCGTGTCGTGACGATGGAAGCCGAGCCGCGCGTGCTCGAACTGACAGGCGCGGATCTGCACAAGGTTACCCATGCCTACGGCACCAACGGCATCATCACCGAAGTCGAGATGCCGTTGACAACGGCCTATGATTGGGCCGACGTGATCGTCGCCTTCGACGATTTCATGGAGGCGGCGCGGTTCGCCAACGAACTGGGCCGGCAGGACGGCATCCTGCTCAAACTCAATGCGGTGGTCGCCGCGCCCGCGCCGTACGACTATTTCAAGCGGCACCGGAAGTTTCTGAAGCAAGGCGAGAACACCGTGCTCGTCATGGTGGCGCCGCAGTCGCTGGATGCGTTTCTGGCCTTTGCCGGCGATCATGGCGGACGCATCGCCTTCAACCAGTCGGAGACGAGCGCCGACGATCTGAAGGGCCTGCCGCCGGCCTATGAACTGGCGTGGAACCACACCACGCTGCGCGGACTTCGAGTCGATCCGGCGATCACCTATCTGCAGGTGCTCTATCCGTTCCCCAACCAGCTTGCGTTGGTCGAGGAGTTGCACACCCGGTTCGAAGGCGAGGTGATCGACCATCTCGAATTCGTGCGGTTCGACGGCGATGTGACCTGCTTTGGCCTGCCCATGGTGCGCTATTCGACCGAAGAACGGCTCGAGGAGATCATGGACATCTTCAACGCCACCGGCGCGCCGATCTTCAACCCGCACCGCTACACGCTCGAAGAGGGCGGCATGAAGCAGACCGATGCGGTGCAACTCGCCTTCAAGCGCGAGGCTGACCCCAAGGGCCTGCTCAATCCGGGCAAGATGATCGCCTGGGACGATCCGGATTATGATTTCGATTCAGGCGGTGTCTGGCTGTTCAAGGGATTGCAGAAGGCCGGTTGAATGCGCGTCCTCGTGCTGCATGCGCATCCGGTCTCCGAGAGCTTCAACGGCGCGCTGCACAGGCGGGCCGTCGAGCGACTGGAGGCGGCGGGCCATGATGTGGACGATTGCAACCTTTATGCCGAGGATTTCGATCCGCGGCTGACGCGTGAAGAGCGGCTCGGTTATCACGACATCGGGGCAAACACGGCGCCGGTCCAGGGCCATGTCGACCGGCTGCGCGCCGCCGACGCATTGGTGCTGTGCTATCCGGTCTGGAATTTCGGCTATCCGGCGATGCTCAAGGGCTATTTCGACCGCGTGTTCCTGCCGGGCGTCTCGTTCACGATGGATCAGGGCCAGGTGCGACCGTGCCTGCACAATATCGGCAAGGTGGCGGTGATCACCACCTATGGCGGCTCGCGCACCCGTGCCATCCTGATGGGCGATCCGCCGCGCAAGCTGGCCAACCGGGTGCTGCGGGTGATCGTCAAGCCCGGCGCGCCGTTCTCCTACCTTGCCCATTACGACATGAACCGCTCGACCGATGAAACGCGCCGGCGGTTCATGCACCGGGTCGGCCAGGCGATGGACCGGTTCTGATGCGCGTTCTGGTCATCTACAGCCACCCGGTGCCGGAAAGCTTCTGTGCGGCGCTGCGCGACACGGTGATGGCGGCGCTCGGCGAGGCGGGCCATGAGACGCGGCTGCTCGATCTCTACGATATGGGGTTCGATCCCGTCATGGGGTGCGATGAGCGGCGGACCTACAATGATGACGGCAATCCGCATCCGCTGCCCGACCATGCCGAACACCTCAAATGGGCCGATGCGATGGTGTTCGTCTATCCGACCTGGTGGTACGGGCTGCCGGCGATGCTCAAAGGCTGGCTGGACCGGGTCTGGACGCCGGAGATCACCTTCGACATCGCAAAGGATACAGGCCGGATCAGCCCGAAAATGACGCACATCCGAAAACTCGGCATCGTGACGACCTGCGGCGCGCCGAAATGGTGGTCCCACATGGTCGGCCATCCGGGCAGACGCACACTGAGCCGAGGCATGCGGGCGCTGTTTCACAAGCGCTGCAAGACCGTCTTCATGGCGCACTATCTGATGGATGTGTCGACGCCCCAAAGCCGCGCGGCGTTTCTGGCGCGTGTGCGCGACAAGATGCTGGCTTTCTGACCCGTCACCGTGCCGCTCTTGAATTGTGACCGGCTTCGTCGCACATCTGCGGCCAGATGTTTCGCCCACTTGGGCAGGAAGGCTTTCCCCATGGACATGGCAACCGACAAGACGCCCGTCACCGTGCTGACCGGCTATCTGGGCGCGGGCAAGACGACGCTTCTGAACCGCATCCTGACCGAGGATCACGGCAAGAAATACGCCGTCATCGTCAACGAGTTCGGCGAGGTGGGCATCGACAACGATCTGGTCGTCGATGCCGACGAAGAAATCTTCGAGATGAACAATGGCTGCATCTGCTGCACCGTGCGCGGCGATCTGATCCGCATCCTGTCCGGGCTGATGAAACGGGCGGGGCAGTTCGACGGCATTCTGTTGGAGACGACCGGACTGGCCGATCCGGCGCCGGTGGCGCAGACATTTTTCGTCGACGAGGACATTTCGGCCCGCACACGGCTCGATGCGATCGTCACCGTCGCCGACGCGATGCACCTGACGGGCGAGTTGGACCGGGCGCCCGAGGCGCAGGAGCAGATCGCCTTCGGCGACATCGTGCTGCTCAACAAGACCGATCTCGTCACCGAGGACGATCTCGTCGGCGTCGAAGCGCGCATCCGCCGCATCAATCCGACCGCGCAGATCGTGCGCACGATGCGCGCCGACGTGCCGCTCGAGACGATTTTGGGCCGGCATGCCTTCGATCTGGAGCGCATCCTCGAAAACGTGCCGGATTTCCTTGGACATGACGATCACGGGCGTGACCATGGCCACGATCATCATCACGACCACGACCACCACCATGAGGATGCGAGCCGGCACGACGCGCATGTCGGTTCGTTCTCGCTGGTCACCGAGGCGCCGCTCGACCCCGAAAAGTTCTTCCCCTGGGTGCAGATGATCAGCCAGGAATTCGGCATCGATCTGTTGCGCATGAAGGGCATCCTCGCCTTCAAGGACGACCCCAAGCGCTATGTGGCGCAGGCCGTGCACATGATGCTGGAAGGCGACCACAGTCGCGAATGGCGCGACGACGAGCCACGCGTCAGCCGCATGGTTTTCATCGGCCGCAATTTGCCGCGCGACATCATCGAGGACGGCTTCATGAAGTGCCGGGCGGCGCAACCCGTTCCGGCATGAGCATGACGCTGAAGACACTGGAGGCGGGCGCGCCGCTGACGGGCGGCGGGTTTGCCGGCCGGGCCTATGCTGTCGCCGATGGCGACGGCCATGTGCATGTGTGCGGCTTCGACGGTTCGGTTGCCGCGCGCAAGCTGCATGAGGGCGCGATTCTTGCCGTCGCGACCGACGAGAAATCGGGCGCCATCATCACGGCGGGCGATGACGGCAAGGCAATCCGCATCCGGCCCGATGGCGAGCCCGAAACGCTGCATGACGGGCGCAAATGGGTCGACACGGTGGCCGCTTCGCCGCGCGGGCATGTCGCCTGGTCGGCCGGCAAGACGATCTATCTGCTGCCCAAGGGAGCGGATAACCCCGTCGAGGCGAGCGCTGCGTCCTCGATCAGTGCGCTTTCCTTTTCGCCCGACGGCAAATGGCTGGGCGCGGCGGTCTATGGCGGTGCGTTCCTCATCCGCCTTTCCAAACCGTCCGAGACCGCGATGCTTTCTTGGCAGGGCGCACACAATGCGATCGGCTTTTCGCCGGACGGGCGCTTTTGCGTGACGTCGATGCTCGAGAATGCGCTGCATGTCTGGCGGATCGACAAGCCCGAGGAAAAGCACGGCAAGATGGGCGGCTATCCGGCCAAACCGGTCTCTTATGACTGGACCGCCGACGGGCGCTATCTGGCGACGGCGGGTGCCGAGGTGCTGGTGCTGTGGCCGTTCTTCGGCGCCGACGGTCCGATCGGCCAGCAGGCGGGCGTTTTTTCGCGCGAGCAGGATCTGCTGTCGCGAACCGTGGCGGCACGGCCCAATTCACAGCAGATCGCCATCGGCTATGTGGACGGTTCGGTCGCGCTGTTCGACCGCAAGACGCAGCAGTTCATGGACATCGCCACCGAACATGAGGCCGGTGCGGTGAACGCGCTGAGCTTTTCGGCAGACGGGCGCTGGCTTGGCTTCACGCGCGAGCGCGGCGTGGCGGGCCTGGCCGATCTGGGCAAGGGGTAATCCGCCAGACCGCAAGCCCTCATCCTGGGGTGCGAGCCAATCGTCCCCCGTCCTTCGAGGCTCGCTGCGCTCGCGCCTCAGGATGAGGGGACGGTTGGCAAGCCTCGAAGGAGCGGCTTGCGACCAACATTCAAATCCGTCCTTCTTCCACCGCAAAGCACTTGGCTTCGCCGGTCGGCGTGGGCACCGGCACCGGAATCTCGCTGCGGCAGCGATCGGCGACATATTGGCAGCGCGGGTGAAAGGTGCAGCCCGGCGGCGGGCTGATCGGGTTCGGAATCTCGCCCTTGACGACGGTGTGCTCCTTGCCGGTCATGTCGAGATCAGGCACAGCCTCGAGCAGCATGCGCGTATAGGGATGGCGCGGCGCGTTGAACAGTTCCTTGCCGTCTGCGGTTTCGACCAGCGCACCGAGATAAAGAACGCCGATCCGGTTGGCCATGTGGCGCACCACCGACAGATCATGGCTGATGAACAGATATGTAAGGCCCAACTCGTCCTGAAGGTCGCGCATCAGGTTGAGGATCTGCGCCTGCACCGACACGTCGAGCGCCGAAGTGGGCTCGTCGCAGACGATGAATTCGGGGTTCGACGACAGCGCGCGCGCGATGGCGATGCGCTGGCGCTGGCCTCCGGAGAATTCGTGCGGAAACTTGCCGGCATCGGACGCGCCAAGCCCGACCAGATCGAGCAGTTCGTCGACACGCTTGTCGATGGCGGCCTTGCCATCGACGGTGCCGAACGCCTTCATCGGCTCGGCGATCACGTCGCGCACGCGCCAGCGCGGGTTGAGGCTGGCAAACGGGCTCTGGAAGATCATCTGGAAGCGCGAGCGCAGTTGCGTCATCGCCGCGCTCGAATTGACGTCCATGGGCGTGCCATCGAAGTGTATTTCGCCGTCGGACGCCTTGAGCAGACCGACGACCATCTTGGCGATGGTCGATTTTCCCGAGCCGCTTTCGCCGACGAGTGCGAAGGTTTCGCCGCGCCGGATCTCGAAGCTCACATCGTCGACGGCGCGCAGGAACTGACGCTCCTGTCGCTCGATGACGCGGTTGAGCCAGGGCAGGGACACATCGAAGGTGCGGGTGAGGTTCTTTACCTCGAGGAGGACATCGCTCATTCGGCGGCCTTGATCTGTTGTTCGTCGTAGAGCCAGCAGGCGACCTGCCGCGTGTCGTGCGGGATCGGTTCGGGGCGCTCGATGCGGCAGCGGTCGAAGACGCGGTCGCAGCGCGGGTTGAAGGCGCAGCCCTGAGGGATATCGGTCAGGCGCGGCATCGAGCCGGGGATCTGCACCAGCCGGTCGTCCTCCTGCGCCAGCGTCGGGATCGAGCCCATCAGCCCGTGCGTATAGGGATGCAGCGCGTCCTTGATCACGTCGCGCACCGGGCCGATCTCGGCGAGCCGGCCGGCATAGAGCACGGCCACGCGGTCGGCCGTCTCGGCGATGACGCCCATGTCATGTGTGATCAGCATGACCGAGGCTCCGCGCTCCGAGCACAGGCGCTTGAGCACGTCGATGATCTGCGCCTGCACCGACACGTCGAGCGCGGTGGTCGGCTCGTCCGCGATGACGAGATCGGGTTCGGCGGCAAGGGCGAGAGCGATCACCACGCGCTGGCGCATGCCGCCCGAAAACTGGTGCGGATAGTCGTCGATGCGGCGGCTGGCGGCGGGAATGCCGACATCGTCGAGAAGTGCTATCGACCGCTCGCGTGCCTCCCTGGCCGAAACGGCCATATGGGTCTGGATCGTCTCGACGAGCTGCTGGGCGATGGTGAAGAGCGGGTTGAGCGAAGTCAGCGGGTCCTGGAAGACCATGGCGATGCGTCGGCCGCGGATGGCGCGCATATCGTCCATCGACAGATTGTCGATGCGCTCGCCGTCGAGATGGATCTGGCCGCCGGCGATGCGTCCCGGCGGCTCGATCAGGCCGATGATGGCGGCGCCCGTCATCGACTTGCCGGCGCCCGATTCGCCGACGACGCCGAGCACCTCGCCGCGCTTGATGTCAAACGAGATGCCGTCGAGCGCGGTCAGGATGCCGCCGCGGGTGGGAAACTGCACGACCAGATCGCGCACGGAAAGAAGCACGTCATCCATGGCGGTCACCTCAGCTTCGGGTTGAGCGCGTCGCGCAGCCAGTCGCCCAGAAGGTTGACCGACAAAGCGAGGGCGAGAAGCGTCATGGCGGGGAAGAACAGGATCCACCATTCGCCCGAGAACAGGAATTCCTGACCGATGCGGATCAGCGTGCCGAGCGAGGGCTGGGTGGGCGGCGCGCCGACGCCCAGAAACGACAGGGTCGCTTCGGCAATGATCGCCAGTGCCAGCGAGATGGTGGCGATGACGAGGACAGGCGACAGCGTGTTGGGCAAAATGTGGCGAACCATGATGGCGACCGGCGAACGGCCGATCAGCCGGGCGGCCTGCACATACTCCTTGCTCTTTTCGACCAATGTCGCGCCGCGCACGACGCGGGCGAACTGCACCCATTCGGACAGGCCGATGGCGATGATCAGCACCCAGATCGCCACCTCGTCGCGCCGGTCGGGCGGGGTGATCCCCTTGGCGACCCCGAAGATCAAAAGCGCGACCAGAATGGCGGGGAAGGTGAGCTGGATGTCGGCAATGCGCATGATGATCGTGTCGGTGCGCCCGCCGACATAGCCCGAGAGCAGGCCGAGCGTGACGCCCAGGACCATCGCGAAGATCACCGCCGAAAAGCCGACGAACAGCGAAATCCGCATGCCGTAAAGGATGGTCGCGAACACGTCGCGGCCCTGGTCGTCGGTGCCCAGAACGAAGGTCTCGCCGGTGAACTGGTTGGGCTGCATCGGCTCGGAGAAGCCGTTCATCAGGTTGAGCGAACCGGGATCGAACGGGTTCTGCGAGGTGATCAGCGGCGCAAAGACCGAACTGCCGATCAAAAGGACGACGACGAGCGCGGCCACCATCGCAACGGGCGAGCGGCGGAACCGGTAGGCGAGATCGGAGTCGAGGGCGCGGGCAATCGCTTCCATCTCAGTGCCCTCCGCCGCGCGATGCCGACAGGCGCGGATCGATCGCAAAGTACAGAAGATCAACGATCAGATTGATGACGACGAACATCACCGAGATCAGCATCAGGTACGAGGCCATGACCGGGATATCGACGAACTGGATCGAGTTGATGAACAAAAGCCCGACGCCGGGCCACTGGAACACCGTCTCGGTGATGATCGCGAAGGCGATGATCGAGCCGAGCTGCAGGCCGGTGATCGTGATGACCGGCACCAGCGTGTTCTTCAGCGCGTGGCGGAAATAGACCGAACGCTGGGAGAGGCCGCGCGCGCGGGCGAACTTGACATAGTCCGAGCGCAGCACTTCGAGCATCTCGGCGCGTACCAGCCGCATGATCAGCGTCATCTGGTAGAGGCCGAGCGTGATCGCCGGCAGGATGATGGCCTTGAGGCCGGACTCGGTCAGAAGTCCCGTGGTCCACCAGCCGATCTGCACCGTCTCGCCGCGGCCGAAACTGGGCAGCCAGCCCAGTTCGACCGCAAACACATAGATCAGCAATATGCCTATGAGGAAGGTTGGCAGCGAGACCCCGATCAGCGATGACGTCATGATGAAGTTGGACAGCCAGCCATCGCGCCGGATCGCCGTATAGACCCCAAGCGTGATGCCCAGAACGATGGCAAACAGCGCCGAGACCGCGGCCAGTTCCAGCGTGGCGGGCGCGCGTTCGGCCAGAATGTCGGCGACGGGCCGGCCCTGGCGGAACGAGACGCCGAAATTGCCCTGCGTTACGCCCTGCAGGAAGCGGAAATACTGGACCGGAAAGGGCTGGTCGAGCCCCAGTTCCGAGCGGACCCGGTCAATGTCCTCGATGGTGCGTTCCTGGCCGAGCAGATTGTCGACCGGATCGCCGACGAAGCGGAACAGCGAGAAGGCGACGAGCCCGACAACCAGCAGCACGACCACCGATTGCAGGACACGTCTGATGATGAATGCGAGCATTCAGGTGCTTTCTATTCGTTGACTGTCACCCAGCGCAGGATGAAGAAATTGTCGGGCCTCTGGGTCAGTTCGATGCCGTCGCGCACGCCCCAGATCAGCGGCTGGACGTAGAGCGGCACATAGGCCTGTTCGTCCTGCAGGATCCCGGCCACCTCATCGAGCATGGTCTGCCGCGCGGCATCGTCGATCTCCGATTGAATCATCGGCAGCAATTCGTCAACGCGCGCGTTGGAAAAGTCCCCGAAATTCCAGCTGCCAAGGCGTTTTTCCTCGTTGGGCGTGGCGGCAAGGAAGCGGATCGGGTGTTCGGCGTCGAACGTGCCCGGCGACCAGCCGAGCAGGTACATGTCGAAATTGTCTTCGCGCAGTTCGGGCCAGTAGGTGCGCACCGGCATGGCGTCGAGTTCGGCGCGCAGGCCGATCTGCGCCAGCATCGAGACGGCGGCCTGACACACCGATTCATCGTTCAGATAACGGTCGTTGGGGCATTTGAGACCGAACGAGAAACCGTCCGGATGTCCGGCTTCGGCCAGCAGCGCCCGGGCCGCATCGGCATCGTAGGCCGGCCGTTCGGCGAGCGCCGGCGTATAGCCGCGCATGGCCGGGCTGACCAGTTGCGAGGCCGGCTCGGCGGCACCGCGCATGATGGTCTGCAGGATCGCATCGACATTGATCGCGTGGGCGACGGCCTTGCGCACGCGGGCGTCGCGGAACGGGTTGGGTTCGCCGGCATCGTCCGAATATTTGATCGTTTCGGCCTGGTGGGCGAAGCCGAACATGATCACGCGCGCCTCGATGCCGGTGATCACGCCAACCCCGTCGCGCTCGGCGACGCGGCCGGCATCCTGCACGGGAACCGGATTGATCATGTCCACTTCGCCCGACAGGAGCGCGGCAACGGCGGTCGCGGAGTTCTGCACCGGGGTGAATTCGGCGCGGGTGATGTTGTGTTCGACCTTGCCCCACCAGCCCTCGAACGGTTCGAGCACGGTCGTCAGGCCCGGCTGGCGCTCGGCAAGGCGGAAGGCGGCGGTGCCGTTGGCGTTGAGCGTTGCGAAGTTCTCGGCGTCCTTGGCGGGCAGTTCGACGCCGTTGGCCTCGGCCCAGCCCTTGTCCATGATCATGAAGTTGGCGATCGAATCCGGGAAGATCGGATTGGGCGCAATGGTCAGAAAGTCGATGGTGAAATCATCGACGACCGTGACGTCGGAGACGGGCGCGAACCACGATGCGGTGTCGGCGGCTTCCGAGGAGGCGCGCTCGTAGGAGAACAGGACGTCGTCGGCGGTGAAGGCCGCGCCATCGTGGAAGGTGACGCCGCGGCGCAAGTTGAAGCGCCAGCCATTGCCGCCGAGCGGCTCCCAGCTTTCGGCCAGCGCCGGCTCCACGCTCATGTCCTTGCCGCGCCGGACAAGGCCCTCATAGACATTGTTGAGAAAACCCAGGACCGGCGCCGAGTTGACGGCATGCGGGTCCATGGTCTGCGGGTCGGTCTGTGCCGCCCATTTGAACGTTTCGGCATGGGCCGTTCCGGCGCCGAGCGCCAGCGCGGCCGCGACCAGAATGGTGTGCTTGTTCATGACGTCTCCCCTGTGTGGCGGGGCGGTGACGATGCCCGCCGGGCGGGCAGGGTAGGTCGGGGGCGCGATGCCCCCAACCCCTGTCGCGTCAAAGCGCGGTCACGCTTAGTTGAACTGAAGGAACTTGAAGTGCGGCTGGTCTTCAGGCTGCACCGCAAAGTCGATGTTTTCCTTCATGCCCCAGTTCAGCACCTGGTTGTGGATCGGCAGGTAGATGACCTCGTCCTGAACCTTCTGCCAGATGTCCGCGATGGTCTGGTTGCGGACCTCCAGATCGACCTCCGAGCCGAGCGACTGGATCATCGCGTCCACTTCGGGATCGGAGAAGCGCGAACCGTTCCACGAACCGCGATCTTCGGTGGTCGAATGGACCAGGAAGTTGAACACATATTCCGAATCGAATGTCGGAACGCCCCAGCCAAGCAGGTAGAAGTCGGTCTGCTTGCCCGAGATCAACGGGAAGTGGTTCGCCTTGGTCTGGGCGACCAGGTTCACCGTGATGCCGATCTGGCCCATCATGCCGACGACCGCCTGGCAGATTGCCTCGTCGTTGATGTAGCGGTCGTTCGGGCAGTGCAGGGTGACCTCGAAGCCGTCCTCATAGCCGGCTTCCGCCATCAGCGCCTTGGCGCCTTCGACATCTGCCGCCGGATACCGGTCGAGTTCCTCGTTCCAGCCATTGACGAAGGGCGGAATGATCACCCCGGTCGGCGCCGACTGGCCGCGCATGACGACCTGCTGGATCGCCTCGCGGTTGATCGCCATGTTCATGGCCTGCCGGACACGGACGTCGGCAAACGGGTTGGCGCCTTCGACGGTGTCGTTCTCGAGATCGTCATCGCCGGAGTTGATGCCGAAGAAGATCGTCCGGTTCTGCGGCGCGTTTTCGACCTTCAGCCCATCGGTGTCGGCGACACGCTGCAGATCCTGAACCGGTACGTCCTGGATCAGGTCGACTTCACCCGACAGGAGCGCGGCGACGCGGGTCGCAGCGTTCTGGATCGGCGTGTAGATGATCTCGGTGATTTCCATCGGGAACTCGTCGATGCCCCAATAGTCGTCGTTGCGGGCCAGCACGGTCTTGGTGTCGGGCTCGCGGCTGACAAGCTTGAAGGCGCCGGTTCCGTTGGCGTTGCGCACGGCGTAGGTCTCTTCGCCGTCATCGAACTCGGCCGGCTCGGTCACGTTGTTTTCCTCGGCCCAGCCCTTGTCCATGATGAACAGGTTGGTGAGGTTGTTGGGCAGGATCGGGTTGGGGCCTTCGGTCTCCATCTCGACCGTGTAGTCATCGACCGCACGAACTTCCGTGATGGTGACCAGCAGCTCCTTCATGTCCGAGCTTTCCAGCTTGGCCCGGTTGAACGAGAAGACGACATCTTCGGCGGTGAAGTCCTGGCCCTCGTGGAAGGTGACGCCCTCACGCAGCTTGAAGACCCACACGTTGGGGTTGCCTTCCTTGACCGACCATTCGGTGGCCAGCGCGGGGATCGGCTTGGCTTCCATGTCCGGCGAGATCAGCGGTTCGTAGATCTGCTGGGCAAGAGCATGGGTCGGGCCTTCGTTTTGCGAATGAGGATCGAGCGTCAGCGAATCGCCGGCGCGCGCCCAGCGCAGCGTTTCGGCGCTGGCCATGACGCTGGTGCCCGCAAGCAGTGCAGCCGTCAGCGCCGCGCCGATCATCTTGGTTTTGATATGCATGAATTTCTCCCGATTAGCGTGTCCGCAAAACGCGCGGACATGAGCCCAAAGTCTAGACAGAGCGCGTGATGCAAATCCAGCGAAAAATCAAACCGTTTTGACCTTTCGGTCAAAAATCAGCCGCCCGGTCAAACGCCCGGGCGGCCGCGAGATGGACGGTTCTGTCGGCCTGCGCGGGTCAGTCGAGCGCGGTCAGGACCTTGGTCATACGGTCGACGATCTGGTCGACATGTTCCTTCTCGATGATCAGCGGCGGCGAGAAGGCGATGATGTCGCCTGTCGTGCGGATCAGAAGGTCATGATTGTGATAGGCGTCGAGGAAGGCCGAGAAGGCGCGCTTGGTCGGCGCGCCGGCGATCGGTTCGAGTTCGACCGCGCCGATCAGGCCCAGATTGCGGGTGTCGATGACATGCGGCAGGCCCTTGAGCGAGTGGATCGCGTCGGCCCAATAGTCCGCCATCTCCGCGCCGCGGCTCAGAAGGCCCTCTTCGGCATAGGTGTCCAGCGTGCCGAGCGCCGCCGCGCAGGCGAGCGGATGGGCCGAATAGGTGTAGCCGTGGAAGAACTCGATCATGTGGTCGGGGCCGGACATGAAGGCGTCGTGGATGTGGTTGGCCGCGAAGACCGCGCCCATCGGCACGGTGCCGTTGGTCAGGCCCTTGGCGGTCGTCATCAGGTCCGGTTTGACGCCAAAATAGTCGGCGCCGAAATTCGTGCCCAGGCGCCCGTAGCCGGTGATCACCTCGTCGAAGATCAGAAGGATGCCGTGCTCGTCGCAAATCTCGCGCAGGCGCTTGAGATAACCCTTCGGCGGCAGCAGCACACCGGCCGAGCCGGCGACGGGTTCGACGATGACAGCGGCGATGGTCGACGGGTCGTGCAACTGGGCGATGCGCAACAGGTCGTCGGCCAGTTCGATGCCGTGCTCGGGCTCGCCGCGGGCGAAGGCGTTGCGCGACAGGTCATGGGTGTGGCGCATGTGATCGACGCCGGTCAGCAGCGTGCCGAACATCTTGCGGTTGGCGACGATGCCGCCGACCGAGATGCCGCCGAAATTGACGCCGTGATAGCCGCGCTCGCGGCCGATCAGGCGGAAACGGCCGCCATCGCCCTTCGCCCGGTGATAGGCGAGTGCCATCTTCAGCGCCGTTTCGACCGATTCCGAGCCGGAATTGGTGAAGAAGACATGGTCGAGACCGTCCGGCGACAGGTCGGCAAGGCGCGTCGCCAGTTCGAACGCGCGCGGGTGCGCCATCTGAAAGGAGGGGGCATAGTCGAGCGTCGCGGCCTGGGTCTGGATCGCCTCGACGATCTTCGGCCGGTTGTGGCCCGCATTGACGCACCACAGGCCGGCAATGCCGTCGAGCACCTGCCGGCCGTCATCGGTGACATAATGCATGCCGTCCGCGCCGGTGATCATGCGCGGGGCGCGCTTGAACTGCCGGTTTGCCGTGAACGGCATCCAGTAGGCGGAGAGGTCGTTGGGGCGCGAAACGGGTTTGTCGAGCATGGCCGGCACTCCTGCAAAGAGGTAAGGCGGCGCTGACGAACGCCGCCTGATCCATGCCCGGGACGCTATGCCTGCGCCCGTGCGCGGTCAACCCGCAATTGCCGGCTGACCTAGTCCTCGTCGTCCTCGAGGATGCGCGCCGCCGCGCCGTCCAGATCCTCGTACTGGCCCGAATTCAGGCTCCAGATGAAGGCGCCTAGGCCCAGAAGTCCGAGAAAAAGCGCGATGGGTATGAGAACGGTCAAAAGCGTCATTATTCGGCAGCTTCCATGGAACCGGTGCCGACCGCAAGTGCGGACCGCGCCGGGCGGCTGGCCGCCGGCGCCGGATCGCCGCGCGTCAGGCGCATCGAGTTGAGCACGACGACGATCGAGGAGGCGGACATGGCAATCGCCGCGACCAGCGGCGTGACCATGCCGGCCATGGCGATCGGCAGGGCGATCACGTTGTAGGCGAAGGCGAGCCCGAAATTCTGCTTGACCAGCGCCTGGGCGCGCAGCGCGATGCCGCGCGCGGCGGTGACCGCTTCGAGGCTGTCGCGGGTGAAGACGAAGTCGGCCGCGGTGCGCCCGACATCGGAGCCCGAGGCGGGCGCCATCGAGACATGTCCGGCGGCCAGCGCCGGCGCATCGTTGATGCCATCGCCGACGAACAGCACTTTCTTGCCTTCGGCGCGGAGCGCCTCGATGCGGGCGATCTTGTCGGCCGGCGACTGGTCGGCGTGCCATTCGGTCACGCCGAGCCGGTCGGCGAGGCCGGCGACCTGCGCGGCGGCGTCGCCCGAGACGATCCGTGTGCCAAGTCCGGCATTGTGCAAGGCGTCTATGGCGGCGGCCGCACCGTCGCGGACATGTTCGCCGAGCTTGATCGCGTGGAGCGATCCGCCCTTGGTGGCGAACGCCAAACCGCCCGATGGGTCCTGCACGGCACTGGGCTCGGCGATCTCGGCAACCCACGCCATGCGGCCAAGCCGCGCCAAGCCGCCGGAGAAGCCTCCCTCGACGCCAAGGCCGGGATGCTCGGCGATATCGGTGCCGCGCGCCGTGGCGCCGGCGTCCAGATGGGTCAGCAGCGCGCGTGACGCGGGATGGCCGGAGGAGGCGGCGAGCGCGCGCGCAATCGCGATGTCGGACGGGCGTTCGATGGCACAGCCGATGACCGTCGGCGTGCCGGTTGTCAGTGTGCCGGTCTTGTCGAACACCGCTTCGTCGGCTTCGGCCAGCCGTTCAAGCGCCGCGCCGTCCTTCATAAGGATGCCGTTCTCGAAAAGCCGTGTCGCGCCGATGACGTGGACGACGGGCACGGCCAGGCCCAGCGCGCAGGGGCAGGTGATGATCAGGAGCGCGATGGCGATATAGAGCGATGTGTGCCAGTCGCCGCCGGTGATGACCATCCAGGCGACAAAGGCAATGGCGGCCAGCGAGTGGACGAAGGGCGCGTAAAGCCGTGCGGCCCGGTCGGCGGCGCGGACATAGGCGCCGCGTCCGTTCTCGGCCGCTTCCATCATCGCCCGCACCTCGGCAAGGAACGATTTGTCGGCGGTATTTGTGACTTCGATATCAAGGACGCCGGTCAGGTTCATGGCGCCCGCTTCGAGCGCGGTTCCAGCTTCGGCGGTGACCGGCAGGCTCTCGCCGGTGACCAGCGAGCGGTCGACGTCCGAAAGACCGTTCTCGACCGTGCCGTCGACCGGCAGGCGCTCGCCGGCAAAAACGCGCACCGTCATGCCCGGCTCGATCTCGTCGAGCGGCAGATAGCGCATCTCGCCATCGCCCGTGAGCACGTTGGCGCCCTTGGCCGAAAGACGGCTGAGCTGGACGACAGCGGTGCGCACGCGCTCGCGCATGCGCTGGTCGAGATAGCGGCCGATCAGGAGGAAGAAGAGCAGCATGGTCGCTGCTTCGAAGTAGGTCTTGTCTCCGCCGGTCAGCGCCTCGAACAGGCTCATGCCGGTGGCCAGCGAAATCGCCAGCGAGATCGGCACGTCCATGTTGACGCGGCCGTTCCTGAGCGCGCCCCAGGCCGAACGGAAGAAGACCTGGCCGGCGTAGAAGACGGCGGGAATGGCGATCAGCGCCGAGATCAGGTGGAACAGGTCGCGTGTCGCGCCCTCGGCGCCTGACCAGACCGAGACCGACAGAAGCATGATGTTGGCCGAGGCGAAGCCGGCGACGGCCAGCGATTTGAGCAGTTCGGAATCGCGGCGCTTGCGCTCGAGTTCGTCGAGATCGCCCAGATCGACCGGCCGGGCGGGAAAGCCGAGCGCTGCGAGGGCGCCGGCCACCTCGATGGGCCCGGTTGCGGCCGGATCGAGATGAACCGTGACCCGGCGCAGCGAGAGATTGACCCGCACATAGGCGACGCCATGCATCGGCCGGATGGCGCGTTCGATCGAGGAGATGCAGGCGCCGCAGTGGATGTCGGGTGCCGAAAAGACATATTCGACCGTGCCGTCGTTGCGCTCGCGCCCGGCGTGGAGCAGTTCCTCGGCGCGCGAGAAATCGGCCGATGCGCTGACGCCCACCGCACCGTCGGCGGCGATGTTGCCACCGCAGCAGGTCATTGAACGGTGAACCGCAGCGTGCGCGTCCAGACATCGCCGCCGGCGCCGGTCACGGTCACGTCGGCGTTCCAGACCCCGCTGGCCAGATCGGTCGATCCTGCATAGGTACCGGCTTCGCCCTCGGCGAACTGCACCGTGTGGTCCTGTGCCTCAAAGGAGGGCCGGCCAAGCCTTGCGGTGATGATCGCATCCTCGATCGGCTCCTGGGCGGCATCGTGCATGATCAGCGTCAGGACGCCCTCGCTGTATTCGGGCACCGCCTTCCAGCCCATCGCCAGTTGCCGGCGCTTTTCTGCGGTCACCTCGTTGAAGTGCTGGCTGGCGACATAGGAGTTCTTGACCACCAGCCCGGTCCAGCTGTTGGTGGCGTTCCATGCCATGAACAGGTTGACCGAGATGATGACGCAGAAGAAGGCGAGTATGATGGCCAGAAAATGCCAGCCGGTGAACGGGTTGGGTGCGAAGATGCGTTGCAGCATGGCGATCACTCCGGCGCTTCGAAATTGGCGTTGTAGATGTCGGTCTCGCCGGCTTCGCCTTCCTCGACGATGAAGGAGAAGGGTGTCGAACCGGGTGCGACCATGTCGCGCGGCTGGGAAACGAACACGCGCAGCGGACGCAGCTTGTCGGGCTCGACGGGGATGTCAAATGTCGTGCCGGGTTCGGCGTCAATGCCGTTGATGGCCATGACAGCGCCGGGCAGGCCGTCGAGCGTCAGCGTGATGGTGCGCGGTTCGGCGACCATGTTGAGGATCTTGACCGTGTAACCGTTGCGGATCGAACCGTCCGACAGGGTGGTGAAGACCGGGTTGCGGTCGTGCAGGACGTTGACTTCGAGCCGGTCGCGGGTGCCGAGCGCGATGAGAAGCGCGATGCCGATCGCAGCCCACGCGGCGGTGTAGATGATCGTGCGCAGGCGCAGCATCTCGCGCCATTTGAAGCCGCGGATCGCATCGACGAAATTGCCGTTCTGGTCGCGGACGTTGGACGGATCGATGGCGCCGGAGTTCTCGCCGCCCATGGCGACCCGCATGTTATGATTGTAGTCGGCGAGCGTGGCGTAGGAGATCAGGCCGCGCTCATGGCCGACCTTGTCCATCACCGCGTCGCAGGCGTCGATGCACAGCGCGCAGGTGATGCATTCGAGCTGCTGGCCGTCGCGAATGTCGATGCCTGTGGGGCAGACGGCGACGCAGGCGTTGCAGTCGACGCAATCGCCGGGCAACAGCCCTTGCGCCTTTGCCTTCTTCTGGCCGCGCATGCGCGGCTCGCCGCGCCAGTCATTGTAGGTGACGACCAGCGAGTTCTCGTCGAGCATGGCCGCCTGGATGCGCGGCCAGGGGCACATGTAGATGCAGACCTGTTCGCGCATGATGCCACCAAAAACATAGGTGGTGGCCGTCAGGACGGCGACCGTGGCGTAGGCGATGAACGGCGCCTGTCCGGTGGCGAAATTGTAGGCCAGGGTGGGTGCGTCCGCGAAATAGAAGATCCAGGCGCCGCCGGTGGCCACCGCGATGACCAGCCATGTCGCGTGCTTGGCCAGCTTCTTGGCGATTTTCGAACCGGTCCAGGGTTCCTTGTCGAGCCGGATGCGGGCGTTGCGGTCGCCCTCGAAAAAGCGCTCGATGACCAGAAACAGGTCGGTCCAGACGGTTTGCGGGCAGGTGTAGCCGCACCAGGCGCGGCCGACCACCGAGGTGATCAGGAACAGGCCAACGCCCGCCATCACCAGAAGGCCGGCGATGTAGATGAACTCCTGCGGCCAGATCTCGACGAAGAAGAAGTAGAAGCGCCGGTTGGCCATGTCGATCAGGACAGCCTGGTCGGGCGCATGCGGTCCGCGATCCCAGCGCAGCCAGGGCGTGATGTAGTAGATGCCCAGCGTGACCGCCATGATGATCCATTTCAGGCGGCGATATGTGCCTTCGGCGCGCTTGGGGTGGACTTTCTGGCGGGCTGCGTAAAGCGGTTGCGCGTTTTGTTTCGCGCCCTTGTTGACGGCTTCAACGTCAAGCTTTTCGACGGCGGTCTGATCCAACACACTATGCCTCTTTGACGGGCTTGTACGGAACCGGGGAACGCATGCGTCCCCCGGCAATATCCAAAGCTGTAAATGGAAGGTCGCAACCGGTCGTTGATTTGGGTCAACCGGGCCCGTGCCGTGGGTGCGACAGCTTGTCAGGGGCGGGCGGCGATTTTTGCCGGTGAACCGGGGGCCACGAAAAACGGCGCCCGGAGGCGCCGTTCGTCGACCAGTTCGCGGGAGAATGGGTGGCCTACTGGCCGCCGCCGAGCTGGTGCACGTAGACCGCGAGCTGCTTGACCGTCGTCTCGCCAAGGCGGTCGCCCCAGGCGGGCATGACGCCCTGCTGCGGATTGTTGATCTGGGCGACGATCTCGGCATGGCTGCCGCCATAGAGCCAGATCGCGTCGTTGAGGCGCGGTCCGCCCAGTTCGGGCACGCCTTCGCCGTCGATGCCGTGACAGGCCGAGCATTCGATCTCGAACGTCTCGGCGCCGCGCGCGGCGGCCTCCTCGTCATATTCCTGGCCGGACATCTGGCGCACATACCAGGCGACATCCGAGATCTGGTCGCGATCGAGAATCTGGTCGCGGCCATAGGCCGGCATGTCGTTGAAGCGCGTGTCGAGATCGGGCTCGTGGCGGATGCCGTGGCGGATGGTCCAGGCGATGTCCTCGAGCGTACCGCCCCAGATCCAGTCATCGTCGTTGAGGTTGGGATAGCCCTCGCCGCCGGCGGCGCCCGAACCGTGACACTGCACGCAGTAGACCTTGAAGGCAGACGAACCGCCGGCCACGGCGAACTGGACCAGTTCCGGATCGGCCGCGATCGCGTTGACATCGGCCTGTTCGATGCGGCTCAGATAGACCGCCTGTTCGGCCCGCGCCGCGTCCATCTCCTCGGCCAACTGGCCGCGCGAGGACCAGCCCAGAACGCCGGCGGTGGCGCCGGTGATGCCGGGCCATGCCGGGTAGGCGATGGTGTAACCGATCGTCCAGACGATCGTGGCGTAGAAGGTCCACAGCCACCAGCGCGGCAGCGGGTTGTTCAACTCCTTGATGCCGTCCCACTCATGGCCGGTGGTTTCGACGCCCGAGACTGCATCGATGTCTTTCTTGTCATCGGCCATTTGTTCAGTCCTCCTTGAAGGGGATTTGTGCGGCGTCATCGACGTGCTTCTGGGAGCCGGGCCGGAAGATCCAGAAGACGACGAACAGGAAGATCGCCATCAGGTAGACCAGTCCCCAACTGTCGGCGAAGGTGCGCATGGCTTGGTAGTCAAAGTCCATCGTGCCAACTCCTAGCGGAAGTTCTCTTCGGGCTGGTAGACGGTGAAGTCGACCAGGGTTCCGAGCATTTGCAGGTAGGCGACGAGCGCATCCATCTCGGTCAGCCGAGCGGGATCGCCATCGAAGTCGCCGGTGACGGCCTTGGGATAGCGTTCCTCGATGCCCGACCAATCGGCGTCGGGATCGGCCTGCGCGGCGAGATCGGCCTCGGCGTTCTCGACCATCTCGTCGGTGTAGGGCACGCCGACACGCCGGTTGGCGATCAGATGACCCGATACGTTCTCGATGGTCAGATCCGTGGTGGCCAGGAACGCATAGGACGGCATGATCGATTCGGGCACGACCGACTGCGGGTCGATCAGGTGCTGAACCTGCCACTCGTTGGAGTAGCGGCCGCCGACCCGGGCCAGATCGGGCCCGGTGCGTTTCGATCCCCACTGGAACGGATGGTCGTACATCGATTCGGCGGCCAGCGAATAATGGCCGTAGCGCTCGACCTCGTCGCGGAACGGGCGGATCATCTGCGAGTGGCAGACATAGCAGCCCTCGCGGATGTAGATGTTCCGTCCGGCCAGTTCGAGGGGCGAATAGGGACGCATCCCTTCCACTTCCTCGATGGTGTTTTCCAGATAGAACAGCGGCGCGATCTCGACGATGCCGCCGATGGAGACGACCACCAGCGAACTGACCAGAAGCAGCGTCGCGTTCTTTTCCAGAATGGAGTGTTTGTCGATAAGAGCCATTTCCCGGGGCCTCCTTATTCAGCCGGCTGGGCGACGGGTTGCGGGGCTTCTTCGCCCATGGGCACCTCGTCGCGCAGCTTGCCGCGGATCGTCATGTAGATGTTGAAGCCCATGATCAGGCCGCCGACCAGATAGAGCAGCCCGCCCAGCGTGCGCAGCACGTAGTAGGGGTGCATGGCGGCCACCGATTCGGCGAACGAATACACCAGGAAGCCCTGATCGTTGTACTCGCGCCACATCAGGCCCTGCTGGATGCCGGCCACCCACATGACGGCGGCGTAGACGACGATGCCCAGCGTTGCGAGCCAGAAGTGCCAGTTGACCATGCGCAGCGAGTAGAGCCGCTGGCGGCCCCACAGCTTGGGCACCAGGAAGTAGACCGCGCCGAACGAGATCATGCCGACCCATCCCAGCGCGCCCGAATGCACGTGGCCGATGGTCCAGTCGGTGTAGTGGCTGAGCGAGTTGACCGCCTTGATCGACATCATCGGGCCTTCGAAGGTCGACATGCCGTAGAAGGCGACGGCGATCACCATCATGCGCAGGATCGGGTCGGTGCGCAGCTTGTCCCAGGCGCCCGAGAGCGTCATCAGGCCGTTGATCATGCCGCCCCAGGAGGGCATCCACAGCATGATCGAGAAGACCATTCCCAGCGTCTGCGCCCAGTCGGGCAGGGCGGTGTAGTGCAGGTGGTGCGGACCGGCCCAGATGTACAGGAAGATCAGCGCCCAGAAGTGGATGATCGACAGCCGGTAGGAATAGACCGGCCGGCCGGCCTGCTTGGGAACGAAATAGTACATCATGCCCAGGAAGCCCGCGGTCAGGAAGAAGCCGACGGCGTTGTGGCCGTACCACCACTGCGTCAGCGCGTCCTGAACGCCGGAGAACAGCGAATAGCTCTTCGCGCCCAGGAACGAGACCGGCATGGCCAGATTGTTGACCACGTGCAGCATCGCAATGGTGATGATGAAGGCGAGGTAGAACCAGTTGGCCACATAGATGTGCGGCTCCTTGCGCTTCATCAGCGTGCCCATGAAGACCAGCAGATAGGCGACCCAGACGATCGTCAGCCACAGGTCGACATACCATTCCGGCTCGGCATATTCGCGGCCGGCGCTGCCGCCCAGCAGATAGCCGGTTGCGGCCATGACGATGAACAGCTGGTAGCCCCAGAAGACGAACCAGGCCAGGTCGCCGCCGAACAGGCGGGCGCGGCAGGTGCGCTGAACGACATAGAAGGAGGTTGCCAGCAGCGCGTTGCCGCCAAAGGCGAAGATCACCGCCGATGTGTGCAGCGGGCGCATGCGGCCGAAGTTGAACCACGGCTCGATGTTGAGCTGCGGCCAGGCAAGCTGGGCGGCGACGACGACACCGACCAGGAAGCCGACAATGCCCCAGGCCACCGTGGCGACGGCGCCGTAGCGGACGACACTGTCGAAATATTGCGATTCGCTGGCGGCATCGCCGCCGGCGGGTGCGAATTTGGCGGTGCGCAGCAGCACGGCGGTCGAGCCGAGCAGCACGACGGTCAGGATGCCCATGTGCACCCTGAACAGTTGATCCTGGCCGAGCGCCGCTCCGAGCAGCGCCAAAAAGGCGCCTGCTCCCACCAGCACGACCCAGCTTGCGTTTCTCATTGATTGTCCTCTCGCACTTGCATGTACACGATGGCGTGCCCCCGCACGTCGGCGTGCAATTGCGGCCCGGCCATGCCGGGTCATGACCGTCTCTGCCCGAGGGCCGGTATGCGTGCTTTGATCTTGATCAAGGACCCGACTGAGGTAGCACGTCTACTTTCGGCTGCATCGGAAAGCGCAACCTCGGGGCATGCCGGATGAATTTGCCGACCAACAACGGTGCGGGCGCGAGCGATGCAGGCAATGGGGGCGCCGCTTTGCGCATCGTCGGCAAGGGCGCGGACGAAGAGGCGCGCCGGAAGGGCATCGACCAAGCCGCTAACGGCAATGGTGCTTCCGTCGTCGCGATCGCAGGGACGCTCAAGCACCACATGAATGTGCAGCACAATCTGTGCAGCGCGCTGGAGGCCTTGGCCGACAAGCTGCCCGCCGATGTCCGCAACGACGACTGTCTGGCGCTGGCCCGCAGCGTCTATCCGATCGTGCACCGCAGCCATGTGTTCGAGGAACAGACGCTGTTTCCGTTCCTGAAGGCACAGTGCGCCGACGTGCCCGATCTCGGCGATACGCTGGATCGCCTGCATGGCGAGCACTGGGAGGACGAAGCCTTCGCCGAGGAGGTGCACCACGAGCTGGTGGCGTTCGCCGCCGACCGCTCCCAAATCAATGTCGAAAAGCTCAGCTACATGCTGCGGGGCTTCTTCGTGGGCCTGCGTCGCCACCTGGCCTTCGAGCGCGAGCATTTGCTGCCGATGGTCGAAGCGCTGGAGGATGGTCGATGAATCTCGCCGTCAAGCATGATGTCACGGCGCTTCTGTCGCAGCGCGGCGGGGCCGTGCCGCGCTATACGAGCTATCCCACCGCGCCGCATTTCGAGGCCGGTCTGGGACCGGCGATGCAGGCCGAACTGTGCGCGGCGCTCGACGAGACCGATCCGGTCTCGGTCTATCTGCACGTCCCGTTCTGCGACCGTTTGTGCTGGTTTTGCGGCTGCAACACCAAGCACACGCTGAAATATGAACCGGTGCGCACCTATGTGGATGCGCTGCTCGACGAGATTGCCGGTTTCGGCAAGTCGCTCGGGTTCCGGCCGCGCGCGGGGCAGGTGCATTTCGGAGGCGGCTCGCCGTCGATCCTGTCGGCCGGGGATATGGGGCGGATCGGCGCGGCCCTGCGCGAGGCGTTTGTCGTCGGCCCGCAGACCGAGATCAGCGTCGAGATCGATCCGTCCGATGTCACCGAAGAGACACTGCGCGGGCTGGGCGATCTGGGCGTTACGCGGGCCAGCGTCGGCGTTCAGGATTTCGATCCGCTGGTGCAGCGCGCCATCAACCGGCCGCAGACATTCGAGCAGACGCGCGATGTTATCGCGGCGATGCGCGCCGCCGGGGTCGGCTCGGTCAACATCGATGCGCTTTACGGCCTGCCGCTGCAGACCCGGCCGCGACTGATGCGGACGATCGATCAGGTCGTCTCGCTCGATCCCGACCGGATTGCGCTGTTCGGCTATGCCCATGTGCCGTGGGTCAAGAAGCACCAGAAGATGATCAAGGACGAGCATCTGCCGGACATGCACGAGCGCTTCCAGCAGGCGCTGGCGGCGGGTGCCGCACTGGCCGAGGCCGGCTATGACACGATCGGCATCGACCATTTCGCCAAACCCGGCGACGGTCTTGCGGTGGCGGCGCGCAGCGGGCATCTGCGGCGCAACTTCCAGGGTTACACGACCGACCGGTGCCATGCGCTGATCCCGTTCGGCGCCTCGTCGATCGGCGCATTCGAAGGCGGCTATGTGCAGAACATCGTCGCCACGGGCCAGTACCAGGAGGCCGTGCGGTCGGGCCGGAGCGCTGCGGCCAAGGGCTACCGCATGACAGCGGACGACCGCATCCGCGCCCACATGATCGAGCGCCTGATGTGCGACTTCCGGATATCTTTCGACGATTTGGAGGCCCGGTTCGGCGATGCGGCCGAGCCCTATGTCAACGAGGCTGTGGCGCTGGCCGAGGCCGATGCCGACTTTGTCTGCGGCGCCGATCCGGACGGCTTCTTCGTGCCCGATACGGCGCGTCCGTTCACGCGGCTGGTCGCCGCACGGTTCGACGCGCATCTCAAGGGCTCAGATTTCCGCTATTCGAAGGCGGTCTAGCCGCCGCTACTGCTCGTTCTCGCAAGCGCCCTGCAGGCGGGCCAGCGATGGCACGATCACCGTGCGGTTGTTTTCCAGCTCGATAATGCCGGACTTGCGCAGCTTGGTGATCTGCCGGCTGACCGTCTCGATGGTCAGGCCGAGGAAGTCGGCGATCTCAAGACGCTTGAGCGGCAGTTCGAATCGGATCGTGTGCTCGTCATCGTCCAGTTCGGGGTCGATGTTGGAGGCGATCAGGTAGAGAAAGCTCGCAACCTTTTCGGTCGCGGTCTTGCGGCCGAGCGTCAGCATCCATTCGCGCGCTTCGTCCAGTTCCTTGAGCGTCTGCTCGTGCAGCGCATGTTCCATGTTCGGCGCCGAGCGCGCGAGATCCTCGATCACGGATTTGGGGAAGGAACACACGCGCACATCGGTCGCCGCCTCCGCCGAATAGCTCGATTGCGACGAGAAGATGCGGCCCAGGAAATCGGGCGCGAACTGCAGCCCGACGATCTGCTGGCGGCCGTCGGCCATCAGCTTGGTCAGTTTGACCACGCCCGACAGGATGTTGGAGTAGGTGTGCACATCGTCGCCGACAGTGATCAGTTCGGACTGGCTGCGATAGACATGTTTGGTCGTGTGTTTGGACAGCTGCACGAGCTGGTCGGGCGTCAGCGATCCACACACACCCTTGTGCCGCGATTCGCAGGCACGGCAGACCAGCGGGACGTCGGAATTGTGAACGTCGAGACGAGGGGTCTTGCGCGCTGCGTCCTTGTTGCTTTGCACGTTCGCTCTCCCGATGTCCCAATAGTGTCAACATAACGTGACACTTGGGATTGCGCAAACTTACCGCGCGGCTTTAGTTTTTATTTGTGAAATCAGTGTGTATGCCGCAAACAACTGATTTTTTTGTGTTTTTTCTGCGTCAGGCAAGCTGCAAGGGTCTTCATGGGTTTGAATGGTCCGAAATTATTGCCTCGATTCAACCGTATCGCGGCCCTTGTTCAGCAGCGACCGATCGCATATGGCGCCCGTTTTTTCTCCGATGCAATCGGCCCGCGCCAAGCCAAGTGTCGCAGACGAAAGTCTAATCCGGCTATCGCCGCGTTACGGAGTTGATTGCCCACGCTTGCTTGGTTAAGCGCCCTTCGAGGCAGCCGCGGCAGGGAGGTGCACCATGACCGTTCAACCGACGATCGTCCCCTATCTGAGTTACGAGGACGGCCATGCGGCCATCGCATTCCTGCGCGAGGCGTTCGGATTCGAGATCGTCCAGGCCCATGACGACGAGCGGGGCCGTTTGCTTCACGCCGAGATGCGCTTCGGCGACGGCATGGTCCTGTTGGGCACGGCGAAGGCCGCCAAGGGATCGCCGGGGATCTATGTCGTGGTCGACGATGTGAACGCCCACCATGGGCGCGCCAGGGCGGCCGGGGCCACCATCGTCTATCCGCCCGAACAGACCGAATGGGGGACGTGGCGATATCGTTGCACGGATCCGGAGGGCCATGAATGGACCTTCGGTTCATACCGGCCGCAGACGGAGGCCCCGTCCTGGGCATGACCGATCTCCCCAAAACGCCCTCATTCCGGCTGGAGGGACGGCGCGCGCTGGTCGCCGGCGCATCGAGCGGCATCGGGCTGGGCTGCGCGGTCGCGCTGGCCGAAGCCGGGGCGCATGTGGTGATGGCCGCGCGCGGGCGCGAAAAGCTGGACGCCGCCGTCGAAGCGGTCCGAGAGGCGGGTTTTTCGGCAGAAGCCATGACGTTCGATGTCGCCGATATCGGGGGCATGCGGCTGGCGCTTGCCGGACAGAAACCGTTCGACGTGGTGGTCAATTCGGCGGGCCTGGCGCGGCACGCGCCGGCGCTTGAGACCACCGAGGACGACTATGACGCGGTGATGGATGCCAATCTCAAGGGCGCCTATTTTCTTGCCACCGAAGTGGCGCGGGGCATGGCCGCGGCGGAGAAGGGCGGATCGATCATCACCGTGTCCTCGCAGATGGGCCATGTCGGCGGCATCGACCGCGCGGTCTATTGCGCTTCAAAGCACGCGGTCGAGGGCATGACCAAGGCGATGGCGATCGAATGGGGCGCGCACGGGATTCGCGTCAACACGGTCTGTCCGACCTTCATCCGCACGCCGCTGACGCAGGCAACATTCGACAATCCCGACCGGGTCGCCTGGATCGCCGACAAGATCAAGCTCGGCCGGGTCGGCGAGGTCGAGGACATTATGGGCGCGGTGGTGTTCCTGGCGTCGGACGCCTCGGCGCTGGTCACCGGCACCTCGCTTCTGGTCGATGGCGGCTGGACGGCGGGCTGACCGTCGGTTTCAACTCATCTCGGCGAGAAGCGAGGCATTGCCGCCGGCGGCGGTGGTGTCGATGCACACATGCCGTTCGATCAGGCACCAGGGCGTGATGTCGCGCGCGGTCGCCAGCGGCACGATCGGCCCGTCGCGGCCCGCCAGCGCCCGGCGCATGGCGCGGGCCGCCGCCTGATCGCCCCAGAAGGCGACCGCGTCGAAACCGCCCAGTCTGGCCAGGTCGTCGGGGTCGAGCACACCATCGACAACATTGGCGCCGCAGGCGCCCGGCGCTACCATCAGGGCCCCGCATCCTGCCGCCATCGCCTGGCGAGCCTGTTCGTGGGCGTCGTCGAGCGACGGGCCCAGGCACAGGACCAGCCCGCGCGGATGGGTCGACCAGCGATTCGACTCGCCTGTGGGGCCGGGCAGGTCGCGCGTCTCGCGCGCCCCGGTGGCGATCTCGCCGCGCACGCGGTCCAGCCGCTGCTGGACGGTCGATCCGGCTGCCGGCCGTCCCGTCGCCGGTTCGGCCGCAATGGCCGCCTGTTTTCCAAAGCGCGGCAGATAATGCGGGCCGCCGGCCTTCGGGCCGGTGCCTGAAAGCCCTTCGCCGCCGAATGGCTGCGAGCCGACAATGGCGCCGATCTGGTTGCGGTTGACGTAGATGTTGCCAGCATGGATCGCCGAAGCGATCTGCTCGACGCGGTCGTCGATGCGCGTGTGCATGCCGAAGGTCAGGCCGTAGCCGGTCGTATTGATCGCCGCCACGACATGGTCGATATCGCCGGCGGCGAAGGTCGCCACATGCAGGACCGGGCCGAACACCTCGCGCGTGACCTCCTCGATGCCGGACACGCGAATGACCGACGGCGAAACGAAGGTGCCGCGGTCCGGAATGGCGAGTCGTTTCAGAAGGTTGCCGGTCTTTTCTGCGGCATCGATATAGGCGCGGATTTGGTCGCGTGCGGCGGCGTCGATTACCGGGCCGATGTCGGTCGAAAGGGTCCAGGGGTCGGCAACGGCCAGTTCGTCCATGGCGCCGAACAGCATTTTCAGGAACGGCTCGGCGATATCTTCCTGCAGATAGAGAACGCGCAGCGCCGAGCAGCGCTGACCGGCCGAGCGGAAGCTTGAGACGATGATGTCGCGCACCGCCTGTTCGGGCAGGGCGGTCGAATCGACGATCATCGCATTGATGCCGCCGGTCTCGGCGATCAGCGGCGCGGACGGCGCGAGGTTGCCGGCCATGGCGCGGTTGATCGTCTGTGCCGTCGCGGTCGAGCCGGTGAAGCAGACGCCGCCGACGCGCCGATCCGAGGTGATCGCCGCGCCAACGGTGCCGCCCCTTCCCGGCAGCAATTGCAGCGCTGTGCGCGGCACGCCGGCCTGGTGCAGAAGTCCGACGGCGCGGTGCGCGATCAGCGCGGTGGCTTCGGCGGGCTTGGCGATCACGGCGTTGCCTGCGGCCAGCGCCGCCGAAATCTGCCCCGTGAAGATGGCAAGCGGGAAGTTCCAGGGCGAGATGCAGGCAAACGTGCCGACCGGTTCGGCATCCGGCGCCTTCCGCGCCTCGGCCGCATAATAGCGGAGGAAATCGACCGCCTCGCGCAGTTCGGCGATGGCGTCCTCGGTGATCTTGCCCGCTTCGCGCGTCAGGATGGCGAACAGTTCGCCGAAATTGTCTTCGTAAAGACCGGCGGCGGCGTTCAGGACCGCGGCGCGGTCGGCGACCGCGGCATTCCATGGTCGGGCCGCGCCAAGTGCGGCCTCGATGTCGGCTTGCGTCGCTTCATGCACCGTGCCGACATGATCGTCGCCATTGGCCGGATTGACGACGGACGCCGGTTTGCGGTCGGGGTCGTCGCGGTCTTCTGCGAGCAACGGCGCGGCGGCCCATTGGCGGTCGCGCCATGGCGACCGCGCGTCTTCGATGCGGGCGATGTCGGCCGGATCGTAAAGGTCGAAACCCTTTGAGTTGGCGCGTTCGGGCGCGAAGAGGTCGGCGGGCCGGCGCACCTGCCGGTCCGGGGCGTTGGCGAGCGCGTCGAAGGGGTCGGCGGCAACTGTCTCGGGCGGGACGGCCTTGTCGACGATCTGGTTGACGAAGGAGGAATTGGCGCCGTTCTCCAGAAGCCTACGAACCAGATAGGCCAGAAGGTCCTTGTGCGCGCCGACCGGCGCATAGATTCGGCAGCGCGTTCCTTCGGTTTGCAGTACGCGCGTGTGCAGGCTTTCGCCCATGCCGTGCAGACGCTGGAACTCGTATGTCTTCGGATCGGCGCCCATCTCAAGCACCGACGCCACCGAATGAGCGTTGTGGGTGGCGAACTGCGGATAGATGCGGTCCGTCAGGTTCAACAGATGCCGCGCGCAGTGCAGCCAGGCGGCATCGGTCGCCGGTTTGCGGGTGAAGACGGGAAAGCCTTCGAGCCCGGCCATCTGCGCCCATTTGATCTCGCTGTCCCAATAGGCGCCCTTGACCAGACGCACCATGATCCGCCGGTCGTGCCGTTCGGCCAGTGCATGAAGCCAGTCGATCACCGCCATCGCCCGTTTGCCATAGGCCTGGACGACCACGCCGAACCCGTCCCAGCCGGCAAGGTCCGGATCGGCGATCACCTGTTCGATGACATCGAGGGACAGCTCGAGCCGTGCTGCTTCTTCGGCATCGATGTTCAGTCCGATGCCGGCCCGGGCGGCAAGGCGCGCGAGTTGTGCCGCGCGCGGCACGAGTTCGGCGAGGACACGCCCGCGCTGCGGCTCCTCATAGCGCGGATGCAGGGCGGAGAGCTTGATGGATATGCCCGGATTGTCCTTGACCGCGCCATGCGTTGCGGCCTTTCCGATGGCGTTGATCGCCGCCATATAGGCCGTGTAATAGGTGTCGGCGTCGCGCATGGTCAGCGCCGCTTCGCCCAGCATGTCGTAGGAATAGGTGAAGCCCCTGGCTTCCATCCCGGCGGCCCGGTCCATGGCCTCGCCGATCGACTGGCCGAGCACGAATTGCCGGCCCAGTTCGCGCATCGCCTGCTTGACGGCGGTGCGGATCACCGGCTCGCCCAGCCGCTTCACCGCGCCGTGCATGACCGAGGCGAACCCGCCTTTGGGCGGATCGCGCAGCACATTGCCCGTCAGCATCAGCGCCCAGGTCGAGGCGTTGACCAGCGAGGAAGCCGACCGGCCCAGATGCTCGCCCCAGGCGGACGGTGCGATCTTGTCCTCGATCAGCGCATCCATCGTGTCGGCGTCGGGAACCCTGAGCAGGGACTCGGCAAGGCACATCAGCGCGATGCCCTCGTCGGTCGAAAGCCCGTATTCAGCCAGAAACACCTCCATCAGGCCGGGCGTGTCCATCTTGCGGATGTCGCGCACCAGCGCCGAGGCCCGGAGATGGGCGTTCTTGCGCGCTTCGTCACCGATCGGCGCGGCGGATGCCATGTCGGCCAGCGGCTCGGCCTCGTCGGCCAGGTGCAGGCGGGCGATGCGTTGGCGATGGGACGCCAACGCATCGGATGGGGGGAGCGGTGCGTCGTTCATTTCGCCAGTCTAGCTCACAGCAGCGAGGCATGTTGCCCCTTGATCGGCAGCTGGAAGGCAATATGAATGGAAAATCGCCTGATAATCAGGAGTTTTGCCGATGAACCATGCGATTGAAGCCGATCTGGACCGTTTCGATCGCCGGATCGTCGAGGAACTGAGCCGGGACGGGCGCATGCCGGTGACGACGCTGGCCGGCCGGGTCGGCCTGACCAAGACGCCCTGCCAGACGCGGCTCAAGCGGCTGATCGACAGCGGCGTGATCCGCGGCTTCCGCGCGGTGGTCGATCCGCGCCGCATCGGGCGCGAGCATGTCGCCTTTGTCGAGGTCAAGCTGAACGACACGACCGAGGCGGCGCTGACGGCGTTCAACAAGGCGGTGGCGGCGCTGACCGAGATCGAGCAGTGCCACATGATCGCCGGGCCGTTCGACTATCTTTTGAAGGTACGCACGCGCGATATTGCCTCCTATCGCCGGGTGCTGGGCGAGAAGATCTCGGCGCTGCCGCATGTCGCCAACACCTCGACCTATGTGTCGATGGAGGCGGTCAAGGACACCGGCGCGTAAGCGGCCTCGCTCTTGCGGCCTGGCTGTGGCAAACTATGTGCGGCGCAGCAAGCGTCCGGAGAACGCCATGATCAGCGCCATCGTCTATGCCCTTCTGGTCACCGTGGCCGCGGCCTCGGGCGGCATCTTCAAGCCCGGCGAATGGTACGAGAAGCTCGACAAGCCCGGCTGGACGCCGCCGAACTGGGCGTTCCCGGTCGTCTGGACGATCCTGTACCTGATGATGGGGGCGGCGGGCTGGATCGTGTGGCGGCTCGAGGGCTTCGGTATCGTCACGGTGCTTTGGCTGGCGCAGCTCGTCTTCAATGCGCTGTGGTCCTACCTTTTCTTCGGCATCAGGCGCATGGACTGGGCGCTGATCGATTCGGGGGCCATGTGGCTGACAATTGCCGCCTTCATCGTTCTGGCTTGGCCGGTCTCGATCACAGCGGCGCTTTTGTTCGTGCCGTATCTGGTCTGGGTGAGCGTCGCGTTCGCGCTCAACAAACGGGTGCTGGATCTCAATCCGGACGCGGTGCCGACACGCGTCTGAAGGCGCGGTGGCGGAACCACAGTTCCGCCAGATGCATCACAAAGCCCAGCGACAGGAAGCCGGCGATCGCAAGAGCGCCATGGCCGATCAGGGCCGAGCGCAACGCCGCCATCAGCGCCAGCCCCGAAAGCGTGTTGAAGATCAGCGTGCGCCGCGCGGCGGGCGTGCGGTAGACGAACAGAAAAACCGCCAGCTCCAACAGCAGAACCGCCATGGCGATCTCAGCCAGCCGGCCGGACGCGGCAATTTCGGCCAGCCAATCGGTGACGAGGGTCACGGAGCGCTCAGGTCGTGCGGGCGAGGCCGAGAAGCTGGGCGGTGTCCTTGACCATGATCTTGAGGTGGGCGAGCGGGTCGCGGCGCACCAGCTTCTTGTTCAGATAGCCTTCCCAGGTCAGGCGCTGAACGTCCGGGTCGGCGCACATGGTGACGAACTTCTCGCGGCGCTTGTCGGAGGAATACCAGAAATACTGCATCATCCCGAGCACGAAGAAGACCTTGCCATGGTCCTTCATGAAGCGCTTGCGGGCCGACTTCAGCGCGGTCGCCCGCTGCGTTGCGATCGCCTCCAGGGCGGCGTCGGCGCACAGGCGCCCGGTCAGCATCGCGTAATAGATGCCTTCGCCGGAAGAGGGGGCGACGACACCGGCCGCATCACCCGCCAGGACGATGTTCTTGCCATTGTCCCAGCGCCGCATCGGCTTGAGCGGCAGCGGCGCGCCTTCCTCGCGCACCGTCTCGCAGTCGGTAAGCCCGGCATCCTCGCGCAGCTTGCGCGTCGCTTCCTTGAGCGAATGGCCTTTCACGGCCGAACCGGTGCCGACCGAGGTGTGATTGCCATGCGGGAACACCCAGCCGTAAAAATCCGGCGAGATGCGGCCGTCATAAATGACATCGCAGCGGTCGGCGCGGAACTTCGCCGGATCGGGTGTCGCCGGGGATTTGACGATCTCGTGGTAGGCGAAGACGTAAGGCGGCTGCCTGGCCTTGTCGAACGCGGTCCGACGCACGGCGGAGTTGGCGCCATCGGCGCCGATCAGCATGCGCGCGGTGATCCGGTGGGTCTTCGATTTGTCCGCCTTGTCGGCAATGTGCGCGGTGACCGTGCCGTCGGCGTTCTGGTCGAGGCCCTTGAACGACCCGACAATGTAGTCAGCGCCGGCCTGCCGGGCGCGCTCGCGCAGCCAGGGGTCGAACTTGTCGCGATCGACCATGCCGACATAGCCGATATTGCCGATCGTCATGTCCACAGACTTGCCCGAGGGCGCGATGATGCGGGCGGCATGAGCCTTGGAGACGAGTTGCTCCTGCGGGATGGCGAACTCGCTGATCGCCTTGGTCGGGATCGCGCCGCCGCACGGCTTGATGCGGCCTTCCTTGTCGACGAGCACCACATCGTGACCCTGAACAGCAAGATCGTGCGCTGCGGTCGCCCCGCCGGGGCCGCCGCCAATGACGATGACATCGTGGATATGGTCGGACATGGGGTCTTTCCTTCCTATTCGGCCGGCGCGAGCGGCGCGTGGCCGGCCGGTTGCCGCCGGTTGGCGGTGGCGACGCCGATGGATGTGGCGATCATCGCCGAGATCAGGAACAGCACCGCCTCGCCGGTGAAGACGACGGCAAAGGACAGGGCGACATCGCCCGTCAGCCAGCGCGTTACGTCGATGGCGACGGTGCCGACGAACCCGCCAAGGCCGAAGGCGATCGCCTGCGCGGCGCCCCAGACCCCCATGCGGATGCCCTCGCGCGATTTGCGGCCCTGGCCGGCCAGCGTCATCATCGTGCCGATGGCGGCAACGGCGAACATGCCGTTGGCAAAACCGAGCGCGAAGACGTTGACTTCAAGCGGCCAGGCGGGGGCGGCGCCCGCTGCAACGGCCAGAAAGCCAAGCGCCAGGCCGGAGCCGAGGCAGCCGGCCACGGTGAACAGTTTCAAAAGACCCGGCCGGCGCGCGGAAAACAGGCTGCCGATGATGCCGACAAAGGCCATGCCGAGGAACACGCCGGCGTGGTGCATGCCGCCAAGCGCGGTGGATTCGCCGGGCGTGTGGCCGAACAGGAGCCCCGCGAACGGCTCCAGTATGAGGTCCTGCGTCTGGTAGGCGAGCATCGAGACGAAGACGAAAACGGTGAAGATCCGAGCGGCCGGATCGTGCCAGATCTCGCGCAGCGCCTCGCCGAAGGTCGCGCTGTGCCGGTCCGCTTCGCCGGGATCGCGGATCTCGGCGGTGGTCCGCTCGATGCCGAGGACGGCAAGCGCGGCGATGGACAAGGCGATTGTGCCGGATATCGCGGTGATGATGACCAGCCGCATGTGCGAATAGGGGTCGAGGAAGACCGACGAGACGATCGCGGTGATCACGATGCCGGCGATCATCATCATCCAGACGAGCGTCGCCGCCGCGGGCCGCCGCTCGGGCGCGGTGCGGCTCGCCAGAAGCGCCAGAAGCGACGTGCCGGACGCGCCGATGCCAAAGCCGATGAATGTGAAGGCGACGAGCGCGGCGGTCATGCCGAGCCAGAAACCCTGTTCGAACAGGAGCGTCGTTGCCGCCGCCCCCGTGCCGGCAATCGCCAGCAGCGCGAGGCCGCCGAGAATCCAGCGTGTGCGGCTGCCGCCCCTGTCGGAGGCATGACCCCACAGGGGCCGTCCGAGCTGCACCGCATAATGCAGGCCGACCAACATGCCGGGAACGACCGCGGCGAGCGAGAGTTCGACGACCATCACGCGGTTGAGCGTCGAGGTGGTCAGGACGACGATCGAGCCGAGCGCCGCCTGAACCAGGCCGAGCCGGACGATGGCAACCCAGGAAAGGCCCGGCGTGCGTGTCAGGAACAGGGCGCGGGTCTGGAACATCTTGTCGTGCCTCCTCAGACCGTTGGAGCTGTCGCCGCCCGCAAGGCGAACGCGGCGATCATCATGCCGGTGACGTAAAGGCCCACGCCGATGGCGCTGAACCAGACATCGAATTTGAGCGGGTTGCCCACGAAGCGGACCATGGCGCCGGCCTGGACCAGCAGCAGCACGGCAATCGCCGCGGCGTGCCATGGCATGGCAAGCGCGAAAAGGATGGCGATCACAATGGCTTGTGGAACCGCCATGACGAGGCTTGCGACAAGCGCGGCGCGCTTTGCGCCCAACTGTACGGGCAGGCTGCGCACGCCCATCTGCGTGTCGCCCTCGATCGCCTTGAAATCGTTGATGGTCATGATGCCGTGGGCGCCAAGGCCGTAGAGCAGGGCGACGACGAGCACCGGGCCGGGCGGGAGAGTTCCGAGCGCGGCGGCGGCTGCCGTCATCCAGGGCAGGCTCTCATAGGAAAAGCCGACCGCGCCGTTGCCCCACCAGCCATTCAGCTTCAGGCGGAAGGGCGGCATGGAATAGGCCCAGGCGAACGCGATTCCGATCGTCGCCGCGACCAGGACCCACGGGCCGAGCAACGCCGCCACGGCAAATGAAAGGACGGTCCATATCAGCGCGATGTAAAGCCCCCAGCGGCCGGGCATGCGGCCCGACGGGATCACCCGGTCGGGCTCGTTGATCGCGTCGACATGGCGGTCGAACCAGTCGTTGATCGCCTGGCTGCCGCCGCAGATCAGCGGGCCGGCCAGGATGATGCCGCCAATGATGTAGGGCCAGCGTTCGGGGCTGACGGCGCCGACCGAAACCGTGCCGCAGGCATAGGCCCACATGGGGGGAAACCATGTGATGGGCTTGAGCAGCGCCAGCACCGCGCTCGGCGCGGGAAAGGCGGGCCGTGTCTGGGGTGCGGTGGTCGCGTCCATGCCGGAACGCTAAGTCTGACAGGCGAAAGTGTCAATCAGAATTGACAGTATGAACTGTCAAAAATGCGCGCCAGTTGACGCGGATGCAATGCCTAGCTGGATGCGTTGCCGAAATCCTCGAGACCGTGGCGGCGAAGCTTGATGTAAAGGCTCTGGCGCGACAGGCCGAGCATGTCGGCGGCCGAGGCCCGATTGTTGTCGGTCTGGCGCAGGGCCGCCTCGATGCACATCTTCTCGATGACATCGACCGCCTCGCGGATCAGGTCCTTGAGCGGCACGCGGCCGACCAGTTCTGCAAAGTCGGACGATCCGCTCTCGACGCCGGGCGCGGGCACGGCGAACTGGCTGTCGCGCCGGCTCGCTTCGGTGATGAAGACGCCGATGCGCTGATCGTCGGCATCGCCGCTCATGCGCGCGGCGGACACGGCAACGGTTCGGGTGGTGCCCAGCTCGTCGCGGATGACGGTGGAGAACTGGCGGACTTGGCCTTCCTCGCGGACCCGCGACAGGAGCACCTGCAGATCGACCGAGGAGGCGCCGAGCCAGTTGTTGAGATTGCGGTCGACCACCAACGACTTGTTGAGGACGTGGATGAGGTCGAGGAACGGGTCGTTGGCGATGCTGATCATGCCTTTGCGGTCGATCAGCACCAGCGCCTCCGGGAAGCTGTCCAGCAGAGCGGTGTCGGCGCCCTCGGGGGCTGCATGGGCGCTGGCCGCGGCGGCGGGGACCAGCGACAGCATGAGGTTGCCGCGGCCGCTTTCGCGATAGGGTTCGATGACGCCGAGCAGCGGTTCGGGATGGCCGGCAGCTCGGAGCGTCAGGTTCTGCCGGGTGCCGCCGTGGCGCGCCGCATTCAGCGCATCGGTCAGTTTCGCGCGGTCCTCACGCTCGATCAGCTGCAGCACCGGCTTGTCGATGATGCGTTCGGCAGGCTGGTGCAGAAGGTTGGCGCCGGTCAGATTGATGTCGATGACCGCGTGGCTTTCGCCGTCGATGACGATGATCGCCTGCGCGGTCTTGTGGAAGATGGTCCGGTAGCGGCTCTCGGCGTCCCTGATCTTGCGATACTCGGTCTCCAGTTCGGCCTGGGTCCGCACGAGCTGCTGCTGCAGTTCGGACAGCTTTCGCATGTCCTCGCCCAGCGCCAGCCGCCACGGCATGCCTTCGACGGTCAGAAGCGTGTAGTCGACGGGCAGATCCTGCATGCCGGATGCGGGATGGTTGACCTGACGGCGCCTTGTCGTGCCGGTCTTGGCGTTTTCCTCGATCAGCGCGTCGATCTTGTCGACGCATTCGACGGTCACCGTGTCGCGCCAGGCGCGGCCGATCCAGTCGTCGATGCCGTAACGTTCGAGCGATGGGTCGCGATAGGCAACATCGATAATGTCGCCCTCGGCCGACAGGAGCAATGACACGTCGGCGCCGACGGAGGCGAGAAACGCACTCGCTTCAGGACCGGCTTGGTCGAAAAGCCGGGCGGACCGGCCGAAAATGCGATGATTGTGACGGGAGACCTGCTTTTCCATCAGCGCTCATCCGGCCCTTTCGATAGGCTCTTTTTTCGTTTCGCGGTCCGGTAATGCCGTCCGGACACGCCGGTCGGCCAGCAGGGATTCCGCAATGCCGATCGCGCCATAGGCCGTGTCGCACACTTGATCAACTCCCAGACGCACCATCCAGCGCCGGTTTGCGGTGCTGGCAACGCCGCCGGCGATGACGGCCGGGCGCTCGGCGGCCGGCATGGCATCGATCGCCGACATGGCCGCGGCGGCCATCCGGTCGAGTGCGCCGGTCGACCAGGACAGGCAGACCAGATCGTAGCGATGGCGCGTCAGGTGGCCGGCTAGGTCCGACGGCGTTTCCTGCTGGAGCATGCGGGTCACCCAGCCGCGTGACCGGAACATCTCGTCGAGCACGCAATGGCCGAAATGGTGGTCCTCGCCCGCCGGAAAGGTCAGAAGGGCATGGCCGGTCTCGTTGCCGTCGGTGGGGCGCGGCGCGGTCGCCAGGGTCGTGCGCAGCAGTACCTGGAGACGGCCCATCGCCATCGTTACCGCCCAAAAGCTGCGCGTGTCGTCGCACCAGTCATCGCCGAGCGACCGGGCAACGCGCTCGAAGAGCATCAGCTTGGGCCGCGCCGCGGCTTCCTTGCGCAGAAGACGCCGGACGGCGGGATCGGCCGCGACATCGCCACGCTCGTAGAGGGCGGTCTTGATGCTGTCGATGAGGGCTGCGTCGGTCTCCGCGTCGGCGCCGTCGGCGCGCTGCGGATTGCCGAACCGGCGGCTGGTCCGTTCGAATATCGCGGTGCCGATGATCCGGTGGAACCGGTGCCGGTCGGTCCCGTTCAGCGCCGAGCCGCGCGAACCGCTGTAAAGATCGATTCGCGTGCCGGCATGCACATGGGCGCCGACCCGGTCGGCATCGATGGGCATGGGGTGTTCGTCGAACCCCGAAACGTCGTCTCGTTCTTCCGTCATGGCTTGTTACGCGGCGTGCCGCGTTCCCGATCGCGCATGAAGATGGCCACGCTACGCGGGCCCCGATTTTCCTGCCAGGGACGGCGACCGGTTATTGGCCGGCACCCGGCTTTGCGCTCGTGCGACCAACCCCAACGGATCAAGGATGGAACAGCGATGCGCGATTGTAAACAAAAATAAACGTCAATTAAAGTTGACACTTTGCAAAATGGCGGTCTAGATTTCTTCCCAGGTCAGGGAGGATGGCTTGAAGCCGTTGCGACGATGACGCGCCGAACCCGAAACAGCGCTGCATTCCAATTGTATACGCCCGAACAGCGCGTGCGCCGCGACAATTCGCGCTGGACGCTGGTGCAGGGCATACTCGCGCCCGTTCAGTTCGCTGTCTTCGCGGTCAGCCTGATCCTCATCCTTCGCTATCTTTGGACGGGCGAGGGGCTTTGGGCCGCCGATGTATCGATCATCGTCAAGACGATGGTGCTCTACGCCATCATGATCACCGGCGCGATCTGGGAGAAGGTCGTATTCGGCCGCTATCTGTTCGCGCCGGCCTTCTTCTGGGAAGATGTGTTTTCCATGGCGGTTCTGGCGCTGCACACCGCCTATCTGATTGCCACGCTGGGCGGTCTGCTGGCCCCGGTGCCGCTGATGGCGCTCGCGCTGGCGGCCTATGCCGCCTATGTGATCAACGCGGCACAATTTGTGTGGAAACTGCGCCAGGCTCGGCTCGGCGACCCGAGAATTCAGGCGGGCAGGCCGGGCGGCGTGCCCATGGGGGCGGCGTCATGAACCGGCACGTTCCCCCGCACATCGCCGCCGCCGAAGCTCGTGCGAACGGGGAAGGCGCCGCCGGCTGCACCGACGTTGCGCCAATCAAGCAGCGCGGCCAGCATGAAGTCTTCTGTGGGCTGACCTCGATCATCTGGCTGCACCGCAAGGTGCAGGACGCCTTCTTCCTGATCGTCGGCTCGCGCACCTGCGCCCATCTGATGCAGTCGGCGGCCGGCGTCATGATCTTCGCCGAGCCGCGATTCGGCACCGCGATCATCGACGATCGCGACCTGTCCGGCATGGCCGACATGTATGAGGAACTCGACAAGGTCGTCGATCGGCTGATCGCGCGGCGGCCCGATATCCGCATGCTCGTGCTTGTGGGCTCGTGCCCGTCCGAGGTGATCAAGCTCGATCTGGGCCGCGCCGCGCAAAAGCTCAATGCGCGCATGGCGCCCGATGTGCGGGTCCTGTCCTATTCGGGTTCCGGCATCGAAACGACCTTCACCCAGGGCGAGGACAATTTCCTGCATGCGCTGGTCGAGGCGACGCCGAAGGCCGCGCCGGACGCTCCGCGCCAGTTGCTGGTTGCCGGGTGCCTCGCCGATGTCGTCGAGGACCAGTTCACGCGCATCTTCAACGGTCTTGGCATCGACAATGTGCATTTCCTGCCGGCGCGTGCGGCTGGCGAGGTTCCGCCGATCGGGCCGAACACCACGGTGCTGATGGCGCAGCCCTATCTGACCGAGACCGCCAAGCTGCTGGCCCGCCGGGGCGCCGACGTCTTGATCGCGCCGTTTCCGCTGGGCGAAGAGGGCACCACCGCCTGGCTGCGGGCGGCGGCGGACGCGTTCGATGTTCCGTCCGACCGGTTCGATTCGATCACCCGTGCCGGCCGTGAGCGCGCCGCCAAGGCGATCTCGCTTTACCGTGAGCGTCTCGAAGGCAAGCGCGTCTTCTTCTTCCCCGACAGCCAGATGGAGCCGTCGCTGGCGCGTTTCCTGTCGCGCGAGGCGGGCGCCGACATCATCGAAGTGGGCACGCCCTATCTGAACAAGGGCCACATGGCGCCCGATCTGGCGCTGCTGCCCGATACGGTGCGGCTTGCCGAGGGGCAGGATGTCGACAAGCAGATCGACCGGTGCCGCGCCGACGATCCCGATTTGATCATTTGCGGCATGGGTCTTGGCAATCCGTTCGAGGCCGAGGGCCGCACCACCAAATGGTCGATCGAATTCGCCTTCACGCCGATCCAGGGCTACGAGCAGGCGGGCGATCTGGCCGAACTGTTTGCCCGGCCGATCCGCCGCCGCGATCTCCTTCAGGTGGAGGTCTGACATGCAGCTGACCGTCTGGACCTATGAGGGACCGCCGCATGTGGGGGCGATGCGCGTCGCCACCGGCATGAAGGGGCTGCATTACGTTCTGCACGCGCCGCAGGGCGACACCTATGCCGATCTTCTGTTCACGATGATCGAGCGGCGCAAGGAACGCCCGCCGGTCACCTACACGACCTTCCAGGCGCGCGATCTGGGCGCCGACACCGCCGAGATTTTCAAGACCGCCTGCAGGGAGGCCGTCGAGCGGTTCGACCCGCAGGCGATCATCGTCGGCGCATCGTGCACGGCCGAACTGATCCAGGACGATCCGGGCGGGCTCGCCAAGACGCTCGACCTGAACGTCCCGGTGATCCCGCTCGAACTGCCGTCCTACCAGAAGAAGGAAAACTGGGGCGCGGCGGAAACCTTCTTCCAGCTCGTGCGCGGGCTGGCCGGCGGGCGTACGCCCGAACCAAAGCCCGAAGGCGCGCCGAAGTCGTGCAACATTTTGGGGCCGACCGCGCTCGGCTTCCGCCATCGCGACGATGTCACCGAGATCACGCGGCTTTTGGGTGCGCTGGGCGTTGCGGTCAATGTGGTCGCGCCGATGGGCGCGACGCCGCACGATCTGACCCGGCTGCCGAACGCCGACTTCAACGTCGTGCTCTATCCCGAAATCGCCGGAACAGCGGCGCAATGGCTCAAGCGGACCTATCGGCAGCCCGTCGTCGAGACGGTGCCGATGGGCGTCAACGCGACTCGCGAATTCGTCCGCGAGGTGGCCGCGCTCACCGACACCGATCCCGAGCCGGTGATCGCCGAGGCGGACGAACGGTTTTCCTGGTACTCGCGGTCGATCGATTCCAACTATCTGACGGGCAAGCGCGTTTTCATCTTCGGCGATGCCACCCATGCGATTGCCGCCGCCCGGGTTGCCGAACACGAGCTGGGCTTCAAGGTCTGCGGCCTTGGCACATACAGCCGCGAGTTCGCCCGCGACGTTCGCGCTGCGGCTCAGCAGTACGGTGTCGAAGCGCTCATCACCGACGACCATCTGGAGGTCGAGGACGCGATCGTTGCCGCCCAGCCCGAGCTGGTGCTCGGCACGCAGATGGAACGGCACATCGCCAAGCGCCTGAGGATCGGCTGCGCAGTGATCTCGGCGCCCGTCCATGTCCAGGATTTCCCGGCGCGCTATTCGCCCTTCATGGGGTTCGAGGGTGCGAACGTGATGTTCGACAGTTTCGTGCACCCGCTGGTCATGGGGCTGGAAGAGCATCTGCTGGGCATGTTCCGCGAGGACTTCGAATTCAACGACGGTGCGCAGGCCTCGCATCTGGCGGCATTGCATGCCGGGGCGAACCATGAGACCATCGAGATACCCGAAGCCCGGACCGCGCCTGATGATAAAACGCAGGATCTTGTGGCGAATGAAGGCATGGCGGCGAGCTTCGGGTCCCTGTCCTGGACAAGCGATGCCGAACAAGAGCTGAGGAAAATCCCGTTCTTCGTGCGCGGAAAAGCGCGTAGGAACACCGAACTGTTCGCGACCGAAAAAGGCGTGAACCCGATCACGATCGAGACGCTCTATGATGCAAAAGCCCATTTCGGCCGATGAGGTCGGTCGGGCCGCCGCATCACCTGCGGCGACACCGATCCGGATCACCATCGTCACCCTCGACAGCCACATGGCGTCGACCGTCGAGCGCGCGCGGGCGATCCTGCGCCGCGAGCTGCCGGGGCTTTCGCTGAGCCTTCATGCGGTGACCGAATGGGCGGGCGACGAGGACGCGATGGCGCGAGCCCGCGAGGACATCGCGGCCGCCGACATCGTCATCGCCAACATGGTTTTCCTCGAAGACCACATCAAGATGATCCAGCCATGGCTGGAAGAGGCCCGCGAGACCAACGACGTCATGGTCGGCACGCTGTCGGCGGCCGAGATCGTCAAGCTGACCAGGCTCGGCGAGTTCAACATGGCCAACCCGACCGGCGGCATGCTGGGCCTGCTCAAGCGCCTGCGCGGCAAGAAGACGAAATCCGGTTCGGCCGGCGCCGGGCAGATGAAGATGCTGCGGCAGATCCCCAAGCTGCTGCGCTTCATTCCGGGCAAGGCGCAGGATGTACGGGCCTACTTCCTGACCATGCAGTACATGCTGGCCGGCTCCGACGACAACATCGCAAACTTGGTCCGGTTCCTGATATCGCGCTACGCCAAGGGTCCGCGCGAGGTGCTGCGCACGATCGTCAAGCCCGCCGATCCGGCGATCTATCCCGATGTCGGGCTCTACCACCCCAAGCTGAAAGGCCGCGTGACCGACGATCTGGCCGCCTATGAGCGCGCCGCGGGCCGCAAGGGCAAGGCCGGCACTGTCGGCCTTCTGGTGATGCGCTCCTATGTCCTGGCCGACAACACCGCGCATTATGAAGGCGTCATCGACGCCTTGCAGGCCAAGGGCCTGAAGGTCGTCACCGCGTTCGCCTCCGGGCTCGATGCGCGGCCGGCAATCGAAAAATACTTCATGAGAGATGGCCGGGCCGCCGTCGACAGCGTGATCTCCCTGACCGGATTCTCGTTGGTCGGCGGTCCGGCCTACAATGACGCGGTGGCCGCCGAGGAGCTGCTGGGCAGGCTCGACGTGCCCTACATCTCGGCCTTTGCCAGCGAGTTCCAGAGCCTGCAGCAATGGGGCGGCGGCGAACAGGGGCTGACGCCGATCGAGGCGACCATCATGGTCTCGCTGCCCGAGATCGACGGCGCCACCGGACCGATCCTTTATGGCGGGCGCAATGACGGGTCGGGCCCGTGCGCCGGCTGTTCGCGGCGCTGCACCTTCGACAACCGGATCAATGGCCGCGACATGCAGTGCTGCCCCGACCGGGCCGAGATGCTGGCCGACCGGGTCGCAAAGATCGTCGCGCTGCGCCGGCGCGCGCGGGCCGACCGCAAGATCGCCGCGATCATCTACAATTTCCCGCCCAATGGCGGAGCGACGGGCACGGCTGCCTATCTGTCGGTCTTCCGCTCGCTGCACAACACGCTCAAGACGCTGAAGGCCGAGGGCTACAGCGTCGAGGTGCCTGAAAGCGCCGACGCGCTACGTGACATGATCCTGGGCGGAAATGCCGACAGCCACGGCACGCCGGCCAATGTCGCCGCGCGGATCGATGCGGACACCCATGTGCGGCGCGAGCCGTTCCTCGCCGAGATCGAGGCGCAGTGGGGCCCGGCGCCGGGCCGGCAGCAGACCGATGGCCGCGACATCTTCGTGATGGGCCACCATTTCGGCAATGTCTTCGTCGGGGTCCAGCCGGCCTTTGGCTATGAGGGCGACCCGATGCGCCTTCTGTTCGAGAAGGGCTTTGCGCCGACCCACGCGTTCGCCGCCTTCTACCGCTATCTGAAAGATGATTTCTGCGCCGATGCGGTGCTGCATTTCGGCACCCATGGCGCGCTCGAATTCATGCCGGGCAAGCATGCGGGCCTGTCCGGCGATTGCTGGCCGGACCGGCTGATCGGCGATCTGCCCAATCTCTATCTTTATGCGGCCAACAACCCGTCCGAGGGCGCGATCGCGCGGCGCCGGTCGGCGGCGACGCTGATCAGCCATCTGACGCCGCCGGTCGCCCATGCCGGGCTCTACAAGGGTCTGGCGGATCTCAAATCCACCATCGATCGGTGGCGCGGGCTCGAACCGCAGGCGGTCACCGAGCGCAACGAGCTTGCGATCGCCATCAAGGCGCAGGCCACCGCGCTCGATCTGGTGGCCGAAGACGCCGAATGGGGCGAGGGAGGCCATGCCGAAATCCCAAGCCTGATAAAGGATTTGGCCGAGTTCGAAGAGACTTTGATTCCGCATGGTCTTCATGTCGTCGGCGAGCCGGTTTCCGACGATGAACGCCGCGACCTGCTCGAAGCGGTCAATGTCGCGATGGGCGAAAACGGCGTCGGCGATCTGGGCATCGACGGGGCGCTGGAAGCCTATCAGCAGCAGGGCGGACGGGCATCCGAAGCCGTGCAGACCCTGGCGCGGCTCGATCACGATTTGCGGTCGGACCACGAACTGCCGGCGCTGGTCCATGCGCTCGATGGCGGTTACGTCCACCCCGTATCGGGCGGCGATATCGTCCGCTCGCCGGCGATCGTGCCGACGGGCCGCAACGTGCACGGGTTCGACCCGTTCCGCCTGCCGAGCGCCTATGCGGTGCAGGACGGGCGCAAGCAGGCCGAATTGCTGGTCGCGCGCTTTGCCGCCGACAATGGCGGCGACCTGCCGAAATCGGTCGCCATGGTGCTTTGGGGCACGGACAACCTCAAGTCGGAGGGGGCACCGATCGCACAGGCGCTGGCGCTGATCGGCGCGGTGCCGCGGTTCGACGGGTTCGGCCGGCTGGCCGGCGCCGATCTGATGCCGCTCGACGAATTGGGCCGCGCCCGCATCGACGTTGTGATGACGCTTTCGGGCATCTTCCGCGATCTGATGCCGCTGCAGACGCGCCTTCTGGCCGATGCCAGCCTGCAGGCGGCGATGGCCGACGAACCGCTCGATCTCAACCCGATCCGGGCGCATGCGCTGGCCTATGCCGAGCAGCACGGCTGCGACATGGAAACCGCGGCGCTGCGGGTCTTCTCCAATGCGGCCGGCGCCTATGGCTCGAACGTCAACATGCTGATCGATTCGGGCGCCTGGGATGAAGAGGACGAGATCGCCGACACTTATACGCGCCGCAAGAGCTTCGCATACGGCAAGGACGGCAAGCCGGTGCAGCGCGCCGAGATGCTGGGCACGATCCTCAAGGATGTCGACGCGGCCTACCAGAACATCGAGTCCGTGGAGCTGGGCATCACGTCGATCGACCATTATTTCGATACGCTTGGCGGCATTTCGCGGGCGATCAGGAAGGCCGGCGGCGGCGACGCGCAGGTCTATGTGGGCGACCAGACCTCGGGCAAGGGCAAGGTGCGCACGCTTGACGAACAGGTTTCGCTGGAAACGCGCACGCGCACGCTGAACCCGAAATTCTACGAGGCGCTGCTCGACCATGGCTATGAGGGCGTCCGGCAGATCGAAAGCCAGGTGACCAACACGCTGGGGTGGTCGGCGACGACCGGCAAGGTCGCACCCTGGGTCTACAAGAACATCGCCGAAACCTTCGTGCTCGACGCGGAAATGCGCAAGCGGCTCGCCGATTTGAACCCGAAGGCCAGCGCCAAGCTGGCCGGGCGGCTGATCGAGGCGTCGGAGCGCGACTATTGGCAGCCGGACGAAGAAACCTGGCAGGCCCTGTGCGCGGCCAGCGAAGAGCTGGAAGACCGCGTCGAGGGAATCAACACCGTGGGAGTGGCCGCATGAACGTGTTTACCCATCCAAAGACCGCCGAGCGGGATGCCCGCGCGCTGGCCAAGGCCGCCGGCAGGGCGGAAAAGGGCGAGGACGGCGAGGGCAGCGTCCAGGTGCATCTGGACCCGACCATGGAGATCGACGGCGCCAAGGTGTTCGCCATTTACGGCAAGGGCGGCATCGGCAAGTCGACGACATCGTCGAACCTTTCGGTTGCGTTCTCCAAGATCGGCAAGCGCGTCCTTCAGATCGGCTGCGATCCCAAGCACGATTCCACCTTCACGCTGACCAAGAGCCTGATCCCGACGGTGATCGACATTCTCGAAGAAGTCGACTTCCACCCCGAGGAGCTGCGGCCGGAGGATTTCGTCTTTGAGGGCTATAATGGCGTGCAATGCGTCGAGGCGGGCGGACCGCCGGCCGGCACCGGCTGCGGCGGCTATGTGGTCGGCCAGACGGTCAAGCTGTTGAAGGAGCATCATCTGCTCGAAGACACCGACGTCGTCATCTTCGACGTTCTTGGCGATGTGGTCTGCGGCGGCTTCGCCTCGCCGCTCCAGCATGCCGAGCGGGCGCTGGTCGTCGCCGCCAACGACTTCGATTCCATCTTCGCGATGAACCGCATCGTCGCCGCCATCAAGGCCAAGTCGAAGAATTACGATGTCCGGCTCGGCGGCGTGATCGCCAACCGGTCGCGCGAGACCGACCAGATCGACCGTTACAACGATGCGATCGGCCTCAAGCGCCTGGCGCACATCCCCGACAGCGACGAGGTGCGCAAATCGCGCCTGAAGAAGTCGACCCTGTTCGAGATGGGCGATCATCCGGAGATCAAGGCGATCCAGGACGAATATCTGCAACTGGCCGAACAGCTCTGGGCCGGCACGGACGAATTGAAGGCCGAGCCGATGAAGGACCGCGACATTTTCGATTTTCTGGGGTTCGACTGAGATGACGACCGCGGACGTCCATAGCGGAACATACGCCAAGCGGCGTGGCGAGCTGGAGGTCTATTTCGACCGGACGGCGGTCGATGGCTGGAAGAAGCTGGTGACCGACGAAAAGGTCAGCCGCATCCGCCAGACGGTGCGCGAGGGCCGGGACCGGATGCGCGCAACGCTTCTGTCCTGTCTGCCGGACGATCTTTCCGGCTGGCGCGTGCTCGATGCGGGATGCGGCTCGGGCGTGGCCTCGTTCGAACTGGCGCGGCGCGGCGCCGATGTGCTCGGCATCGATCTGTCCGAACAGATGGTCGGGTTCGCGCGCGACCGTCTTGCCGAGATCGAGCGCAAGGAGCCTGTGGCCGGGACAGCGCGATTTGTGGCCGGCGACATGCTGTCGGCCGACCATGGCCGCTTCGATGCGGTGTTCGCGATGGATTCGCTGATTCATTACCGCACCGACGACGCGGTCGCGGCCATCGCCGCGCTCGGCCAGCGCACAGAGCGGGCCATGGTGTTCACGATCGCGCCGCGCACGCCGATGCTGGCCGCCATGCACGCCATCGGGCAGATGTTTCCGCGCAGCGACCGCTCGCCGGGCATCGAGCCGGTGCGGCCCGACCGGCTGTCGGGCATGCTCCAGGCGCGCGACGACATGGCAGGCTGGCGCATGGGGCGCACCACGCGCATTTCAAGCGGCTTTTACATTTCGCAAGCAATGGAGGTGCGGCGCTGATGGCGTTTGGCGGCATCCATTATCCGCGCAGGAAGCGTTCGGCCTGGTCGATGTGGCAGAATGTCGGCCCGCGATGGCTGCCGTTCGCCGATGCCGCCACCGAGGATCTGCCGCTCGGCCGGCTGCTGCGTCTTTGCATGTTCCAGATCTCCGTCGGCATGGCCACGGTGCTGCTGACAGGCACTCTGAACCGGGTGATGATCGTCGAACTGGGCGTCGCCACCAGCCTTGTGGCGGCGATGATCGCCATTCCGGTCCTTGCCGCACCGTTCCGCGTCCTGATCGGCTACCGGTCGGACACGTTCAAGTCGGTGCTGGGCTGGCGCCGGGTTCCCTATATCTGGCTGGGTTCGATGCTGCAGTTCGGCGGCCTCGCCATCATGCCGTTCGCGCTGCTGTTGCTGCAATCGCAGACCACCGGCCCCGAATGGGCCGGGCCCGCCGGTGCCGCGCTCGCCTTCCTTCTGACAGGCATCGGCATGCACATGACGCAGACCGCGGGGCTTGCGCTCGCCACCGATCTTGCCGCGCCCGACAACCGGCCGCGCGTCGTCGCGCTGGCCTATGTGATGCTGCTGGTCGGCATGATGGTCAGCGCGGTTGCGTTCGGCTGGATGCTGGCCGACTTCGACGCGATCACGCTGATCCGCGTGGTGCAGGGCGCGGCGGTCGCAACGCTTGTCATCAACGGCATCGCGCTGTGGAAGCAGGAGCCGCGCAACGCCGAGCTGACCCGCGCCGACCGTGCCGTTCCCACCTTCCGCGAAGCCTTCACCGGCTATTGCAAGGACGACCGCACCGTGCGCCTTCTGGTGGCCGTGGCGCTAGGCGCCGCCGGCTTTGCCATGCAGGACGTTCTGCTCGAGCCCTATGGCGGCGAGGTGCTGGGCCTTTCGGTCTCGGCGACCACGCTTTTGACCGCGATATGGGCCGCCGGCACACTCGTCGGCTTCGCGTTGGCAGGCCGCTGGCTGGCCATGGGCCGCGACATGTACCGTCTGGCCGGGCTTGGCGCGATGATCGGGGTCGTCGCCTTTTCCGCCGTCGTTTTCGCCGAGCCGCTGCAATCGCCGACGCTGTTCCGCATCGGCACCGCGCTGATCGGGCTGGGCGGCGGCCTGTTCGCCGTGTGCACCATGCTGGCGGCGATGGAGGTTTCCGACACCACCGACAGCGGGATTGCCATCGGCGCCTGGGGCGCGGTGCAGGCGACCGCGATCGGGGTCGGCCTGGCGCTTGGCGGTTTCATCCGCGACGCGGTCAATTTCGCCGTCGAAGCGGGCATGACCGGATCGGCGCTTTCGGCACCGGCCGCCGGTTACGGCGTCGTCTATCACATCGAAATCGGTCTGTTGTTTGCGAGCCTCGTGGCGCTCGGCCCGCTGGTCGGGCGTGCACGCCGCCGCAGCACGGACCATCAACCAATCCGCCGGTTCGGCATCGCCGAACTGCCCGGATGAACCATGAACCAGGAGAACAACCATGGTTGAAATCACAGGGTACATCGATGTCGCGCAAGTGACGCTCTACGTGTTCTGGGTGTTCTTTGCCGGCCTCATCTTCTACCTGCAGCGTGAGAGCCGCCGCGAGGGCTTCCCGCTGGAAGACGATGCGGGCAAAAAGGACGGCGATTCCTGGCTGTTCACCCCGGCGCCCAAGGCATTCCATCTTGCCCATGGCCATGGCGTCGTGCACGCGCCCAACGGCCGGGGCGATGCCAATGCGGACCCGGCCAATCTGAAAGGCGCGCAGGTCGGCCAGTTCTCCGGCGCGCCGTGGCAGCCTGAAAACGACATGCCGATGCTCGACGGCATCGGCCCCGGCGCCTGGACCGCGCGGGCGAACGTGCCCGACATGCTGCACAATGGCGCTCCGAAGATCGTGCCGATGCGCGAGGACGCGACGATCACCATCGCCGAGGGCGACATGGATCCGCGCGGCCTGCGCGTCGTCGGCTGCGACAGCATCGTCGCCGGCCGGGTCACCGATGTCTGGGTCGACCGGATGGAGCACATGATCCGGTTCCTTGAGATCGAGACGGAAGTCGGCGACGCGCCGCGGCGCGTGCTGGTGCCGATGAACTTCGTCGTCGTCAAAACCCCGCGCGACCGCGAGAAGGTCTTTTACGTGCATGCGATCACCGGCGAACAGTTCGCCATGGTGCCGGGCACCAAAAAGAAGAAAGAGATCACGCTGCTCGAGGAAGAGAAGATCATGGCCTATTTCGGCGCAGGTCTGCTCTATGCGACGCCGGAGCGTCAGGAGGCCTACATATGACAGGCTTCATCGCTCCAGAGTTCGACGAAGGCGCCAATAACGGCCTTCCGGGGCCGCTGCCCGCTGGCGAGCATATCATCTGGCAGGGCCGTCCGAACGCCCGTGCGGTGGGCCGCCATGTGATGAAGACGCGCTGGATCGCCGCCTATTTCGGCGTGATGCTGGCATGGCTGCTGATCACCGGCTTCTATTTCGGCCGTGCCGCGGACGATATCGTCGTCTCGCTCGTGATCATGGCGGCGGCCGGCGCGATCGTTGTCGGGCTATTCGAATGGTACGCCTGGGGCGTCCACAGGACGACGATCTACACGATCACGAGCCGGCGCATCGTTATGAAGTTCGGCGTGGCCCTGCCGACGGCGTTCAACCTGCCTTTCTCGGAGATCGAGGCCGTCGATGTGCGCAAGCGGGCCGGCGGTAGCGGGGACATCGCGCTGCGCTTCAAGCCCGATGTGCGGCTGGCATGGCTTGTCTTCTGGCCGCATGTGCGCGGCCTGCGCATGGGCCGCCCCGAGCCGCAGATGATCGGCCTCGACGATGTGTCCGAGGTGACGGACCTGCTGTCGACGCAGCTCCACGCCCATCTGGCGCGCACGCATGCGGTCGACGAGGCTCCGGTCGCAACGGTCGAGGGCGGTCTTTCCGCCTTCCCGCAGGCGGCGGAATAGGAGACTGAGATGAGCGGTATCCCGGCCAGCGACCATCGGCACCAGCACGGAACGGCAGTCAAGTGGGTTCCCCTGTTGATGGGTGCCGGTCTGGTTGCGTTCACGCTCATCTCGGTCACCTTCGCCAATCTGACCGGGCATGGCGTCGTTCACACGGGCGCCAATGCGATCGTCGACACGGGCCATGTCATGGTCCGGCGCGATGTGTCCGGCACCATCCATGTCGTCGACCCGGCGACGGACACGACCATCGCGTCCTACCCGAAGGCACGCGACCAGTTTCTTGCCGGCGCGCTGCGCTCCCTTCAGCGGATGCGCGGCCCGGCGAGTGAAGAAAGCACCCGCACCTTTGCGGTGCTGCGCATCGGCAGCGGCTCGGTCTTCCTGGAGGACACAAAGACCGGCGACCGCATCAGCCTGAATGCGTTCAACCGCGCGGAATCGCTGGCCTTGGCCGAGCGTGTCGCCGCGCACAATGGAGGACAGAAATGAGTTTGATCGGTCTGATCGCACGGACGCGGGAAGATGTGCCGTGTACGGTCGAAATCAACAACACGTTCGAGCAGTTGGGCGCGCATCTGCGTTTCGACAATGGCGTGGGCGTCGAACCCGGCGACGAGGTGCTCGTGCATGGCGCGCCGGTCTCGGTGCCCTATGGCGAGACCGCCACGTTCGAACGCACCGCCACCATTACCCGCGCCAGCGCCCTTGAACGGGCATGGACCCGCGCGACGGGCGATTTCGAATTCATGGAGCTGTGCGAGTTCAGCTTCTCCGAGGAGGCTGCGCTATGAACACCCATGTCGATACGCCGATCGCCGGCAAGAAGGCCGCCGCGCCGCTCGAGGCGCAGAACGAGACCACCCGCATGGCGCACGAGACGACCATGCTCAATCCGCGCTTCTACACCACCGATTTCGACGAGATGGACAGGATCGACGTCACGCCGGTGCGCGCCGAATGGGACGCGCTGATGGACGAGTTGCGCTCGGACCCCAACAAGGGCCATTTCAAGCGCAATGAGGACTGGGACGACATCGACATCGATGCGCTGCCCGATGAACTGCGCAAGGAGTTCATCGACTTCCTCGTCTCCTCGCTGACCGCCGAGTTTTCCGGCTGCGTGCTCTACAAGGAGATGAAGCGGCGCGGCACGAACAAGGAAATCTGCGAGTTGTTCGGCCATATGAGCCGTGACGAAAGCCGCCATGCCGGCTTCATCAACGACGCGCTCAAGGAGTTCAATATCGGGGTCAATATGGGCTTTCTGGCCAAGGCCAAGAAGTACACCTATTTCCGGCCGAAGTTCATCTATTACGCGACATACCTGTCCGAGAAGATCGGCTATGCGCGTTACATCACCATCTTCCGGCATCTGGAAAAGCACCCCGACAAGCGCTTCCATCCGATCTTCAAATGGTTCGAGGAATGGTGCAACGACGAGTTCCGCCATGGCGAGGCGTTCTCGCTTCTGATGCGGGCCGATCCGAAGCTGCTGGAAGGCCGCAACAAGCTGTGGATCAAGTTCTTCCTGCTGGCGGTCTTCGTGACCATGCATGTGCGCGACTATCAGCGCCCGGCGTTCCACGAGGCGCTCGGTGTCGATATCGACGATTACGACTGGAAGGTCTTCCGCCTGACGACGGAGATTTCAAAGCAGGTCTTCCCGGTCATGCTCGATCTGGACAATCCCGCTCTGGTCGCCGGCTTCAAGCGCATGGTTGCCATCAACGATGCGATGGCAAGGGCGCATGCGCAGGGCGGGGTGGCCGGCCGGATCAAGAAGGGCTGGCACGGGCTGCGCGCCGGGGTCAATTTCGCCCGGCTCTACATGATCCCGACGCTGTCCAACGAGATCCCGGCAACCAGCCGGCTGCAGCCGGTCTGGTAGGGGGCGACGATGGGTCTGGCACTTGCCGCATTCGCCGTTGCCGTGACCGCCTGGTGGCTCGCCACCGGCGCGGTCATCGTGGCGGCGCGCCGGCCGGTGCCCGACCCGCTCTACATGCTGATCCCGGCGTCGGCGCTTGGCGTTGCCGGGATCGCGATTGCGCTTGCGACCGCATCCAGCCTTTCGGTCGCGGCGGTCTATGGCGCCTTTTTCGCCGCGCTGTTGATCTGGGCGTTTCACGAAATCAGTTTCCTGACGGGCCATGTGACGGGGCCACGCAAGACGCGATTGCCCGTCGGAACGCGTGGCCGACATCGCTTCCGCCTGGCCTGGGCGGCGGTGCGCGATCACGAACTGGCGCTGTTCGCCACCGGCGCGGTGCTCTTGGCGGTGCTGTGGGGCGCTGCCAATCCGTTTTGCTGGATGGTCTTCGCGCTGATGTGGGTCATGCGTCTTCTGACCAAGCTGAACGTCTTTCTGGGCGCGCCGAACGCGGTCAGCGAGATCCTGCCGGCGCGCATGGCCTATCTGACCAGCTATTTCCGCACCGACCGGGTGCACGCATTCTTCATCGTATCGGTCGTCATCGTCACGGGGCTGCTGACGGCGAGCGTCTATATGGCCGCCACTTCCGCCGATCCGGCGGCGATCACAGGATGGTCGCTGATGGCGGCGTTCGCGTTTCTGGGTCTGGTCGAACATCTGTTCCTGGTCCTTCCGGTGCGCGACGCCGCGCTCTGGAGCTGGGCGACGGGGCGCACCGGATCGGGCTTCATCCGCCGCGGCCAGGGCGCCGCCAAGCAATTGCAATCATCACAAGAAGACGGCCGCGTTGCCAAAAGCGCAGCGCCGGCCACGGGTTGAAAGGGGAACCGTCATGGACAATTTCGAGCAGCATTTTGAAAGGGCGCTCTCCGGTTTGCACGATGGAGGCAACTACCGTGTGTTTGCCGAGCTTGAGCGCCAGCGCGGGTGTTTTCCGCGTGCGACGCGGCACCGCGGGGACGGCTCGACCCACGATGTGACGGTATGGTGCTCGAACGATTATCTGGGCATGGGCCAGCATCCGGACGTGGTCGCGGCAATGCACGAGGCGATCGACAAGTGCGGCACGGGCGCCGGCGGCACGCGCAACATTTCGGGCACCAATCATGGCCATGTGAAGCTCGAAGAGGAACTGGCGGACCTGCACGGCAAACAGGCCGCGCTGATCTTCACCTCGGGCTATGTCTCCAACTGGGCCGCGCTCGGCACGCTTCTGGCGAAGATCCCCGGCATCATCTGCTACACCGACGCGCTCAACCATGCCTCGATGATCGAGGGGATACGGCACTCGCGCTGCGAGAAGCGCATCTTCAGGCACAATGACTGGAAGGATCTCGATCGTCTGATGTCCCAGGACGATCCGGCCGCGCCCAAGCTGGTCGCCTTCGAGAGCGTCTATTCGATGGATGGCGACATCGCGCCGATCGAGAAGATCTGCGATGTGGCCGACAGGCATGGCGCGCTGAAATATATCGACGAAGTGCATGCGGTGGGCATGTACGGCCCGCGCGGCGGCGGCGTTGCCGAACGCGAAGGGCTGATGGACCGGATCGACGTCATCGAGGGGACGCTGGGCAAGGCGTTCGGCGTGATGGGCGGCTACATCACCGGCTCGAAGAACCTTGTCGATTTCGTGCGCAGTTTTGCCTCGGGCTTCATCTTCACGACGGCCTTGCCGCCGGCGCTGGCGGCGGGCGCGGTCGCCTCGATCCGGCATCTGAAGGCCCATGACGACAAGCGCCTTGCGCATCAGGAGGCTGTGAGGAAGGTGCGCGCCGCGCTCGACCGTCAGGGCATTCCGCACATGGCCAATCCGAGCCACATCGTGCCGGTGATGGTGGGCGATGCGGCCAAGTGCAAATGGATCTCGGACATCCTTCTGGACGATTACGGCATCTATGTGCAGCCGATCAACTATCCGACGGTGCCGGTGGGCACCGAGCGGCTGCGGATCACGCCGACGCCGTTCCACACCGACGCCGACATCGCGCACCTGTCGAGCGCCCTGTGCGACCTGTGGAGCCAGTGCGCGCTGGCACGCGCGGTGGCGTAGGGGCGCAAGGCGTCATTTCGGCGATTGCCCGTCACTTTCGCCCTCTGCCCGCAAGAGGGGTGAGGGGAGCCCGGCAAAGCCGGGCTTGATGCGAAGGTATAGGTTGGATTGCGTAAGGGCAGGGTTACGTTAGACTGTGAGCGCGACGCTCAGGCGGCGGAAAGGTCCGCAACCGACAATGCAGATCGTGACACTCTCGCTCTATCACTTTGCCGGCCCGCCGGCGAAGCTGTGGGCGTTTTCGCAGATGGGGCTGATGCGCCCGGCGGTCGCCCGCATGGAGGGTCTGCGATTTTACAAGATGATGGGCACCGGGGCCGGTGCCGGCTTTTCAACGACGCCTGATCTTTCCACCTACACGCTTCTGTGCGTCTGGGACGATATGGCCGCGGCGCGCAAGGCGCTTGATACCGCCGAGCCTTTTGCCCGCTACCGGGCACGCGCCGACCGTTCCGCAACGCTTCTCATGGCCGCGACGCAGACAAGAGGGCAGTGGAGCGGTGCCGAACCGTTTGCCGTCGATGCGGGAACGCGGCCGCAGGGGCCGATCGTGGCACTGACCCGCGCGACGCTGCGCTGGTCGAAGCTGGCGGCTTTCTGGTCGCTGGTGCCTGCGATCTCCGATATGGCCGAGGCCGACGCGCACCAGCATTTCATGATGGGCATGGGCGAGGTGCCCTACAAGCACCAGATGACCTTTTCGATCTGGGACGACGAGGCGGCGATGCGTGACTTTTCGCTCAACAGTCCGACCCATGGCACCGCCGTCCGGCGTGCGTGGGAGGAGGGCTGGTTCGCCGAATCCCTCTTTGCGCGGTTCAACCTTCTGGGCGTCGAAGGCGCATGGCCGGGTCTCGAGCGGTTCGCCTCGGGCGCCGAGCCGGTGACGGACGACATGCGATCGCGGCAGGCGGCCTGAGACGATGGACACGATACGCGACACCGACCCGATCATACCGGCCATCGCCGAGGACGGCTCTTTCTATCCGATCGGCAAGATGCAGGCGCATCGCGAAGCGGTGTTTCACCTGGCCGTCTCAGTGTTCGTCTTTTCGGGCGAGCATCTGCTGATCCAGCAGCGAGCGAAGCACAAATATCATTGCGGCGGCCAGTGGGCGAACACCTGCTGCACGCACCCTCACTGGGACGAACCGGTCGCCACCAGCGCGGCGCGGCGTCTGCGCGAGGAGCTCGGCTTCGGCGTTCCGCTCACCGAGCGACACGAGGTGGAGTATTCGGCCGATGTCAGCAACGGGCTGCACGAGCACGAGCGGGTGACGATGTTCATCGGCCATGCGGATCGCGACACTCTCGTGATCCGGCCCAACCCGGATGAGGTGGCGGCGGTGCGCTGGGTGACGGCGGACGAACTGCGCGCCGACATGGCCCGCGATCCTGAAGCCTATACGCCCTGGTTCCGCATCTATTGCGACCGGTTTCCGGACCTGAAGATCTGAGCGCCAGAGCGCTGCCGAACCCCCCAGGTTGCCGACACGAAAAAACCTCCGCTTCGCGTCCGAAGCGGAGGTTGCAGACCGGCCCGATGTTTGGAGGACAGTGACCGGCCGTCCGGTGCCGCCGCAAAGCCGGCGCCATGGCGCGCCGCCGGCCGTGCGGCATGCCGGGCAGGCGGGGTGCGCCCGCCCGGCAGTTACCCTGATTTTAGTTGCCGTCTCCCCAGGACGACCGGGTCGAATCCGGCGTGATCGGCCACCAGCTGGCATCCTCCGGCACGATGCCGTGCTTGATGCCCCAGGCCGTCCAGTCGTCGACCACCGTGCCGGTGAGCAGGATGCCGATGCCGCCGGTCAACACACACAGCATGGCGAACCACCAGGCCCAGCGGTGGATGGACTCCATCGTCGCATTGAAGCCCATCGTCCAGCGCCAGAACAGCGCGCCGCGCTCGGCGGCCGTGCCCCGGTCGGTGATCTGTTCCAGTTCGCGCTCGGCGCCGTAACGGCTGGTCGCCAGAATGGTCGCGCCATGCATGGCGAACAACAGGGCCGATCCGTACAGGAACACGATCGACAGCATGTGGAACGGGTTCCAGAACAGGCTGCCGCCCCAGATCAGCGAGAAGTTGTTGGTCCAGTCCAAATGGCTCAGAATGCCGAACGGCACGGCCTCGCTCCACGAGCCCATGGCGATCGGGCGGATGAAGCCGAGCACCAGATAAAGCCAGATCGCGGCGGCAAAGGCCGCCGGCACGTGAAGCCCCATGCCGAGTTCCACCGCACGCCGATACATCCGGGCCCACCACAACAGGATCGATGTGGTGATGAAGAAGCCGGCGATCAGCCACCAGCCGCCCTCGTTGAGCGGCGGCATGACCTTCAGCCCGTATTCGGGCGGCGGCGGGTCGAGCGTAAGCCAAGGCATTTCGAGGACGAAACGCACCGGGTTCCAGTCGACCTGGACCCAGTAGTTCAGGCCGATGATGACGAAGCCGATCGTGAAGGTGACCAGCGAGGCGACGCCCAGAAAGCCCAGATAGATGGGCCCGAGCTGGGCGTTGCCGATCTTGCCGATCCACCAGGAGAAGGTGGCCGACTTGGTCCGGTCCATCCCGCTTTCGATCGGAATGCCCATTTCAGGCTGCGTGCGCACCTGAACGGTGGTGAAGATGTTCTGATATTCGGGTAGCAGGCTCATCGTTTCATCCTTCCGCCCATCTCAGCGAGAGATTGCGCAGCGGCTCCCACCATTCGATCCACGAGCCGCCATAGATCGGCCCGGCGGAAATGAAGATGCAGACCGCGCTCCAGAACCCGGCATTGAGCGCCAGTATGAGGCCCAGCCGGTGGATGCCCAACGTACCGATCGAATAGCCGATCGTGTCGCGGAAATAGGTGTCTTCGTGCTCGGGCGTCTTGACCTCGGCGGGCTCCTTCTTCAGCGAATTGTGGTTGGACGGGTTGGCGGCTGAAAGGATCAGGCCGCCATGCAGCGCCAGCGCGAAACAGGTCGTGAAGAAGAATGTGATCGCGATCATGTGCGCGGGGTTGTAGTGGAAATTGCCGTACTGATAGCCGGTGTCCCACACCCATTGCAGGTGGCTCATGATGCCATAGGGGAAGCCGTGCCCCCAGGCGCCGAGCAGGAGCGGCCGGAAGACGACCAGCGTCACATAGGCGAAGATCGCCACGCCGAACGCGAACGGCACATGATAGCCGATGCCGAGCTTGCGACAGATTTCCACCTCGCGCAGCGCCCACGAGACGAAGGCGCCGACCGCGCAGATCGTGATGATCTGCCACAGGCCGCCTTCTGACAGCGGTGCGAGCCCGAGCCCGTACTCGATGGGCGGGGGGTTGATCGAAATCAGCCAGATGTTCCAGGTGGGGCCCAGCGATGCACCATAAATGATGAGCGCCGTGCCCAGAGCGGCAAAAAACACGGTCGTGACGCCGAAGAAGCCGACGAAGAAGGGACCGACCCAGAAGTCGAACAGGTCCCCGCCAATCAGCGTCCCGCCGCGAACGCGATATTTCCGCTCAAAACTGAGCATTGCCATGGTTAGCCTCCAAAAGCGGATGCCGGCAGAGAGCCGGTTCCGCCCAATAACGGTTGATCGGCGGCGGGCAGACCTGCGGGCAACGCGTGCCCTTCGGCGATGCCCGCCACCTTTTGTGTCGCAGCGTCAGCCGAGCATGCGCGGCGTGGCCGCCGGCAACTCGCTCGTTTCCATAGCTGCACCCCCGACGGGGTTGCCTTCGAGCCAGTTGTAGCGGTCCGTGCTGAGCAGAACGAAATGAATCAGAACTGCCAGCGAGAACAGGAAGACGCCCTGTACGACCAGCGTTTTGCGCGGGTCGAAGACCATCCAGATTCTCCACATGTTGCTACTCCTTTACGAAAGCATGGGCAGGAGGGCCGACACCGTCTGGTTGACGCTCTCGAGAGATGCGTAACCTTCCGGTCCCGGAATCCAAGGCCGCCAGAACCAGACAAGAAGATGCGCCACCACCGCGATTGCGGTGAAGATCGCAAAACCTTGCATGTAGAAGCCGTGGAACTCCTGGGCTTCGCTTTCCGTCATGCCGGACAGCGAAACGCTTTGTGGACTAGACATATATAGACCTCCTAGTCACGGTTGCCGCGGTGCCCCCGCGGCGGGGTGCTTCGGGACCGGTGCTGGCACCGTTCCGTCCGCGTTCACCGGATTTGACCCCGGTGAATTCGACATCGGTCACACCAAAAGGGCGTAACCGGCGGCGGCGCGGGCCGAAGACAGCGCCTCCGAAAAAACGGTCTCGCCGACCGGTGCCTGCGCGCCGGTGCGCTTGAGCGCGGCCGCGGCGAGGCATGGCAGGAACGAAACGGCCACGAGCGCCCGGTATTCGAGCCGGTCCCGCCGCCGCACGCTGCGGTGATGGCGGGCGGCCTTGATCGATGGCATCGGTGTCGTCATCGCGTCACTCCTTTCGCCCGCGCCCGGCGCGGACTTGCTGGTGGCCGGTCATGCGGCCTTGCCCGTCACGGCCTGAAGCCGCGCGCGTTCGACATGGGATCGGTCGACACGCTCGGCATTCTCGTTCTGGGCAATGGTTTCGGCGGCATCGCGCAGGTTCTTGGCTGCGGAGATGCGCACCAGGACAGGTTGCGCCTCGACGATCCGGTCGAGGTCGGATTGGGCTTCAACGCTCCATGGCATGGAGCGGTTGACGCGGGCCGGTGTCGCCTCGACCGAGTCGAGATCGGTGGCGAGCGGGATGATGTTGAACAGCGCGTCGAACAGGCCGTTGCAGACTTCCTGGATCATCCAGGAGGCGCCCGAATAGCCCATCACAGGGGTGCCGGTGTGGCGGCGGATGATGGCGCCGGGAAACGACAGCGGAATGTAGATCGCCTTGCCGCCGGTTTCGGCCAGATACATGCGCTCATTGTAGGAGCCGAACAGGATCAGCGGCGGCGTGTCCTTGATCGCCTGCCGGATCGCCTCATTGTCGGGCTTGATTCCGGCGCGCCGCGGATAGGAGAAGGTGCAGGGCAGGCCCATCTCGTCGGCGAGGAAATTGCGGACGCCGCGCTCATAGGTTTCGCTGGCGACGATGGCGAAGGAGGCGGTGGCGAAGAAATCCTGCGTCACCGAGCGCCACAGATCCCACATCGGTTTCAGCGTCGTGTGCTTTTCGCGCTCGATGAACGGTTCGGGATCGAGGCCCAGCATCTCGCCGAGCGTGCGCAGGAAAGCCGTGGTCGAATGGATGCCGATCGGCGCCTGCAGATAGGGCCGGTCGAGCGCCTCGCACAGGCCGCGGCCGAACTCGCGATAAAGGCACACATTGGCGTGCGCGTTGGCGAGCCTGGGCACATCGGCAAGGTGCGAACCAAGCGGGAAGGCCATGTTGACCTCGGCGCCAATGCCCTCGATCAATCGCCGGATCTCGGCCAGATCGGACGGCATGTTGAACGTCCCGTAGATCGGCCCGATGATGTTGACTTTGGGCTTTTCGCCTTCCTTGACGTCCTTCGGTGGGCGCACCTTGCCCTTCTTGGGGCCAAACTCCGTCCACAGCCACTTGATCGCGCGGTCGGCGGACTGCCACTGGTCCTCGTCGATCGTGCGCGGCAAAAAGCGCTGGATGTTGGTGCCCTCGGGCGTCACGCCGCCGCCGATCATTTCGGCTATCGAGCCGGTGACGACGACCGCCGGAAGGTCGGGATCGAGCACGGCGCGGGCGTTCTTCATGGACTGTTCGGTGCCCGTCTGGCCCAGTTCCTCTTCGGCAAGGCCGGTGACGACGATCGGCAATTCGTGCGGGGGCAGGGCGTCGGTGTAGTGCAAGACCGATGTGACCGGCAGGTTCTCGCAGCCGACGGGACCGTCGATGATCACCTGCAGGCCCTTGATGGCGGTGAAGGCGTAGACCGAACCCCAATAGCCGCCGGCGCGGTCATGATCGATGATCAGGGTCATGGCGCGGCTCCCGTGATGACGGGACTGCCTCCCCCTTGAGGGGAGGCACGAGAAGCAACCTTCGGGCTTGCCCCGAAGCGAAGCTGATCGGGTGGGGGTAACAATTGGGCGGTATCGGTGACTTTCACCCCCACCCGGCTCTGTCGCGCTTCGCGCGCCACTCGCCGATGTCCCCTCAAGGAGGAGGTTGGGAGCGATGTCTTGACCATCTTCATGTGCCCACCGCCTCGCCGGAATCGACGGCGTTCTTTGCGATCTTCGTGCGGGCCGCATATTTCTTGCGGAATGCGGTGTTGATTTGCGGCGTGTCTTCCCAGACGCCGGCCGTGTCGCCGGTGCCGACGCCCTCGAAGAACGCGGTCATCGCGTCGAAACGCGCCTTGTTGGCGATTGCGGCGTTGATCACGGTGGCGATCGAGCCGGCACCGGCCGGGCCCATCAGCGGCCGCGCCGAGATCAGGTTGGTGAAGTAGAGAGCCGGCGTCGAGGCCTGTTTGGCATGCTGGACGACGGGTGTCGTGCCAATGGCCAGATCGGGCTTGAATTCCTCGAATGCGGCGATGTCCTGTTCGAGCGAAGCGCGGAAATTGACCTCGACACCCTTGGCGGCGAGCCATTCGGCATCGTCTTTGGACCAAGGCGTTTTCGGGCAGGCGGTGCCGACATAGCGCAGGTCCGCGCCCGCTTCGACCAGAAGCCGACCGACGAGCAGTTCCGACCCCTCATAGCCCGACAGGGTGATCCGGCCCTCGATGGGGTTTGCGGCCAAGGCGCCGCGGGTGGCGTTCACGAAGGCGTTGCGCGCCGCGTCGATCTTCGCCTTGGCGACATTGGCCTTGTCGCCGATGGCCTGGAGCCAGGAATCGACGCCCTCGGCGCCCACCGGGGCGGAACCGACGATGGGCCGGCCGGCGGCGGTGAACTCGCGGAAGCTCGCTGTGTAGAAGGGATGGATGCCGGCGACGACGGCGCAGTCGAGCGCCGCATACAGTTCGCGCCATTCACGCACCGGAACGACCGGACCGCATGCCAGGCCCATCGGCTCCAGCATCTGGCCGATCACCACCGGATCGGCGGGGAACATCTCGCCGACGAGCGTGACGGTCGGGCGTTCCTCGATGCCCTCGCGCGGCGCCAGAACCGGGCCGGCGGCAGCCTCGGTGCGGGCATATTTCAGCATCGCGCCGGAGAGAACGTCCTTGGCCTCGGCATGGGTCGGCACGCCGAAGCCGGGCACGTCGATGCCGACAATGCGCACGCCATCGATCTGCTTGGGCAACGCCTGCAGCGGGATGCCCGATGCGGTCGGCACGCAGAGGTTGGTGACGACGATCGCGTCATAGTCTTCGGGCTTGGCCATCTCGTGGACGGCATCGCGAATGTCTTCGTAGAGCTTGCCGGTGACGAGCGTTTCGGAATTGAAGGGCACATAGCCGACCGAGCGGCGCGCGCCGTAAAAGTGGCTGGTGAAGGTCAGCCCGTAAACGCAGCAGGCCGAGCCCGAAAGGATCGTGCCGACGCGGCGCATTCTCAGGCCGACGCGCAAGCTGCCGAAGGCCGGGCACATCGATTGCGGCTGCTCGTGCGGGCCCTTGGGATAATCGCGCTCGAAGCCATCCATCAGTCCGGCATTGCCGGCGGCCTTTGCGGCCGCCTTCATCTGCTCGGGGCCGGCATGGCAGCCGGCACCGTCGATCGCCGATTGCGCGGCGGCCTGACGCGCCAGTTCCGCATCCCTGTCGGGCGCAGGCTCGGCGTCCTTGGGGATGTGCGGATCGCGTATGAGCGTCGTCGTCGCCATCTCAGACCTCGTCGTAGACGACTTCGAGCGACGGCTTGTCGATCTTGCCGGCAGCGCACATGTCGTCGATCGTCGCGGGGGTCAGGACGAAATCCGCGCCGGTTTCCTCGGTGTCGAACAGGGCCAGCAACCCGTCCTGGGTCAGAGGCGCGGGCTGGTGCGGCGGCGCTTCGCAGAGGTTGTCGGCCAGTACGCCGAACAAGTCGCCCCACTGGCCTTCGGGATAGCCGATGATCTGGTAGTTGGCGCTCTTGCGGCGGATGTCCTCATTCTGCGGGATCGCGGCGAGCACCGGGATGCCGACGGCCTCGGCAAAAGCGGCCGCTTCGCCCGTGCCGTCATCCTTGTTGACGACCATGCCGGCGACGCCGACATTGCCGCCCAGCTTGCGGAAATACTCGACCGCCGAGCAGACATTGTTGGCAACGTAGAGCGATTGCAGGTCGTTGGAGCCGACGACGACGACCTTCTGGCACATGTCCCGTGCTATGGGCAGGCCGAAGCCGCCGCAGACCACGTCGCCCAGGAAATCGAGCAGGACATAGTCGAAATCCCAGTCGTGGAAGCCGAGCTTCTCGAGCGTCTCGAAACCGTGAATGATGCCGCGCCCGCCGCAGCCGCGCCCCACTTCGGGACCGCCCAGCTCCATGGCGAAGACGCCGTCGCGCTTGAAGCAGACATCGCCGATGGCGACTTCCTCGCCCGCTTCCTTCTTCTTGGACGAGGTTTCGATGATGGTCGGGCAGGCCTTGCCGCCGAACAGGAGCGAGGTGGTGTCCGACTTCGGATCGCAGCCGATCAGCAGCACCTTCTTGCCGGTCTGGGCGAGCATGTAGGAAAGGTTCGCAAGCGTGAAGGACTTGCCGATGCCGCCCTTGCCGTAGATCGCGATGATCTGCGTTTGCTTCTTCACCTCACCGGTCGGGACCGGATCGGGCTCTTGCGCGGCTTCGTCGCGCAGCTTGTCGTACATGTCGGCGCCGGGCCGGCTCATGGAGTCGGTCATGCGTCTTTCTCCCAGGTCAGAACCATTTTCGTGCAGGCCGGATCGTTGAAGGCCGTCCGGTAGGCCGCGTTGGCGTCTCTGGCGGACGCTTGATTGGAAATCAGGCCCGAAAGGTCGAGCTTTCCGGCCGTGACGAGATCGAGCACGGCATTGACATCGCCGGGCTGGAACTCGGCCGCGATGCGGATCGAGGCCTCGCGCATGAAGGCGGGCGGGAACGTGAAGCTCAGCGGCGTGCCGTAAAAGCCGGCAAGGACGATCTGCCCGCCGCGGGCAAGGCGCGGGACGCACCGGTCGATGATCGCCGGATCGCCGCTGGCATCGATGATCGTTGCGTAATCGCGGCGGTCGTCGTCATCGCCATTGGTGACGGCATAACCGGTCGCGCCATCGCGGCGCGCTGGATTGATCTCCCAGACCGTGGGCGCATCGGCGCCCAGCGCCATGGCGATCCGGGCGAGCAGCCGGCCGACCACGCCATGGCCGATTATGAGGCCGGGCAGGGCGACACCGGGCAGCGTCAGAGCATGATGGGCGGTGGCCGCAAGGGCCAGAAGCACGGCGTCGCGGCCGAGCGTTTCGCTGACCGGGTAGACCTTCTTGCCGCCGACGACGACTCGCGCGGCGCTGGCGCCGAACAATGGCCGGACATCCTCATAGCAGCGCGCACCGGGCACGAAGACCAATTGTCCCTCTGAGAGGCCGCACCCGTCCGTCACCTCGCGCACGCGGCCGACGCCTTCGTAGCCGGGAACCAGCGGGTATCCCATGCCCGGGAAAGTGGGCATCGTGCCGTCCCAGAGCATCTTCTCGGTGCCGGTCGAGATGCCGCTCCACAACACATCGACGACGGCGTCGCCGGGCTGCGGCGCGGTCAGGCCCACATCGCGCAGGGCGATGGTCTCGGGCTTTTCCAGAACGATCGCGTGTGTGTTCATCGCTTACGGGCCTGTCCTCGATGAGAGGTTCAGACTCTGCCTCCAAGCGTCATCCTAGAATTACATCCAAATGTGTCAACTAATTTTTACACATTTTCGACCACGACCCCTATTTGCGTGCGGACACAAGGCCGGCGACCACTGGCATTCGGGTTCGGCGTTGTCGCATGTGCCGGAAACCAGCAGCCTGAAGCAGGGCGAAGATGTCGTCGGGCGCACGGCAGCGGCCCGAGCGCATGGCCATCAGATAGAAGGTGAAATAGGCGGCGACCTGCCGCGCACCGGGCGCGTCGCCGGCCATCGGCTCGCCGATGATCAGCGTGTCGCCGTCTTCCATCGCCTCGTGAATGGCTGACAGGATGCGCAAAGCAGCGGCATCGTCATGGTCGTAGAGGACGCGGATCAGCGCATAGCAGTCCGCGTCGCGCGGCAGCGCGTCGTCGAAAAACGATCCGCCATGGACGGTCAGCCGCCCGGAGAGCGGCCCATTGGCCAATCGCTGGCGGGCGGTTTCGGCAACGGCGGGCAGATCGAACAGCGATAGCTCCAGGCTGGGCCAGCGGTTGCCGGCGGCCGTGACGAAGGCGCCGCTGCCACCGCCGACATCGAGAAGGTGCCGATGCCGGTCCATCGGATAGGCATCGAGCACTTCCTCGATCACCATGTCCTGGCTGATGCGCATCAGTTCGGAATAGGCCGCGCCGTCTTCGGCGCCGACCGTGCCGCCGACATAGGACCAGAAGCGGGACGTTTCGGTTTCGGCCGGAGGATCACGCAGCAGCGCGACCGGATCGGCGAGGTCGCGATAGACGGCACCATGGTGCCGGATCATCGCGGTGATGCCGGGGCTTTGCGTGAGAACGGCGCCATGATCGTCGAGCGTCCAGCGCCCGTCGCTCGTGCGGGCGACGAGGCCGATCCCTTCGGCGGCGCGCAGCAACCGATCGGCGGCATCGCCCGGCAAACGCACATGGCGAGCAAGGGCGGCAGTGTCTTTTGGATCGTCTTCGAGCGCCGCGAACAGGTCCAGTTCGACACAGGCCAGCAGCACTTGAGAATTGACGAATCCGGCAGTGAGGGCAAACAGCTCATTGGCACGCTTGTTGGTGATCCGCCGGAGGATCGGCCAGTTGCGGGCGCGGCGGCGGAATGCCGGATCGGCGATCATCCGGTTTCGCCAAGTGCGAATGCGGTCGGACAGCGATGCGCGCGAAGGGGTTGCCTTGCGGCTCATGGCTGGCTCCGGCGGGGCATGCGCAGCGTCGGCCATGGCCGTCAGGCGGCGCGGCTCGCAAGGCTCTCGGGCATCAGCCGCTTGGCTTCGCCGGCGATCAGGTCGCGCAGCATCGGTGCGCCGGGGCAGTCGGGTACGGCGGCGACGGTCCGGCCGACCAGGTCATGCAGCCTTGCGATCGTGGCGTCGAGGCCACCGGCGGCAACCGCATTGGGCCGGCCGTTGGCGTCGTCCTGCCCGCAAGGCTTGCCGATCTCGGCTTCATTGGCGGCGAAATCGCGCAGATCGTCAGCCACCTGATAGGCCGCGCCGAGCGCGTCGCCCATTGCGCGCCAGGTCTGCGGGTCGGCGCCGGCGGCAATCGCGCCGGCCATCGTCGCGCCGGTGAACAGCGAGGCGGTCTTGGCGCGGTGATATTCGACCAGCGGGATCTCGTCCTCGCTCTCCCATGCCTGGCCGGCGACCAGCCCGTGCGGCATGCCGACCGCCTTGGCGACGGTTCCGGTGAGCGGTGCGATCAGGTGGGGGGTGCCGACGCATTGCCGGGCGATGGTTTCAAAGGCGGAGATGATCAGCGCATCGCCCGCCAGAAGCGCCAGCGGCTCCGAAAAGGCAGAGTGGACGGCGGGCTTGCCGCGGCGGATATCGGCATTGTCGAAACAGGGCATGTCGTCATGGACGAGCGAGGCGCAATGCAGCAGTTCAATCGCCACGGCAGCGGCGTCGGACGCCTCGGGATGGTCGTCACCGCACGCCATCGCAACGGCAAGGCACAGGCGCGGGCGCACCCGTGCTCCGCCGGGAAACACCGCATAACGCAGGGCCTTTGCGATCTTCGGCGGCTGGTTGCCCGCCGTGGCGTGCTTGATCGCGGTTTCAAGGGCGCGCTCGATCCGCTTTTGCATGTCCATGGCTGGCTCCCGATCCGATGCCGTTCGTCAATTTACAACGACATAAAAGACTGTAAAGTAAAATTGACACAACGGCGGAAAATGTCAACGCGGCATGAGCAGACACGCGCAGCGCGAGCGGATCATCGTCATCGGGGCGGGCATGGGTGGGTTGGCCGCGGCGATCGGTCTGGCCGGACATGGCTATGATGTCCTCGTTCTGGAGAAGGAGGCGGCGCCCGGCGGCAAGGCGCGGCACGTCATGGTCGGCGATGCGGCAATCGATGGTGGGCCAACCGTCTTCACGATGAAATGGGTGTTCGACCGGTTGCTGGAAGGATCCGGGCAGCGGCTTGAGGATGTGGTCGACATTGGCATGGCAAAGGTTCTGGCGCGCCATTTCTGGACCGATGGCACGAGGCTCGATCTGCACGCGGATATCGACCGGTCGGCCGAGGCGATCGCAGCCTTCAGCGATGACGCCAATGCGGCGGGCTACCGCCGCTTTTGTGCCGACAGCCGGCGCATGTTCGAGACGCTGAAGGAACCGTTCATGGCCGACCAGCGGCCGAACATGGCACAGTTCCTGTGGCGGATCGGGCCGCTTTCGATCCACCGGCATCTCGCGCTCAGGCCGTTTCAGACGATCTGGTCGGCGCTGGGCGGCTATTTTCCCGATCCGCGCCTGCGCCAGCTCTTTGCGCGCTATTCCACCTATGTGGGCTCGTCGCCCTTCATGACGCCGGCAACGCTTATGCTCGTCGCCCATGTCGAGCAGGACGGGGTGTGGATGGTCGATGGCGGCATGCATGCGCTGGCCAAGGGGCTTGTGCGGCTCGGCGAGACGCGCGGCGTGGGTTACCGGTTCGGCGCCGGCGTCAGCCGCATCGTCACCCATGAGGATCGTATCGTCACCGGTGTCGTGCTCGATGGCGGCGAGGCGATCGAGGCAAGTGCCGTCGTCTTCAACGGCGATGTGTCGGCGCTGGCAAACGGCGCGCTCGGCACGGCGGCGCTCGCCGCCAAGTGCAAGCCCGTCACGCCGGCTGAGCGCTCCCTTTCGGCGATGGCGTGGACCGGGCTGATGACGGTGCCGGAGTTTCCGCTGGTCCATCATAATGTGTTCTTCTCGCCGGACTATGCCGACGAGTTCGGAGCGATCTTCGAGCGGCGCGCGACAACAGCAGCGCCGACCGCCTATATCTGTGCGCAGGACCGTGCGAGCGACGGCACGCTCAGCCCCGAGGCGCGGGCGCGGGGCACCGAGCGCGTGCTGATGCTGATCAATGCGCCGGGCGACGGCGACATGACAGAGTATGACGATCAAGAGGCCGACAAATGCCTGACACTGACCCTCGACCAACTTTCGCGATGCGGCCTGCACATCGACCGGACGGCGCTGGAAGCCCGGGTGACGACGCCGGCGTCGTTCAACCGGCTGTTTCCGGGCAGCGGCGGGGCGCTGTACGGACGGGCGTCGCACGGCTGGATGGCGAGCTTTCGCAGGCCGGGGGCGAGGACGGCCCTCAAGGGCCTCTATCTGGCGGGGGGCAGCGTTCATCCGGGGCCGGGCGTGCCGATGGCGACGCTTTCCGGCATGCTGGCGGCGGACGCTTTTCTGTCGGACCGGTTTTCGACGCCATCGTTCCCCGCGGCGGCTATCTCTGGTGGTATGTCGATGGAATGAGCGCCTGCGGGCGCTACGGCGTCTCGGTGATCGCCTTCGTCGGTTCGGTCTTTTCGCCCTATTACGCCTGGCGCGGGCGGCGCGATCCGGACGATCATGTGTGCATCAATGTCGCGCTCTACGCGCCCGGGCGCAACCGCTGGACGATGACCGAGCGCGGCCGCGGCGCGATGAGCCGCGATGCCACCCATTTCCGCGTCGGACCGAGCCAATTGACCTGGAATGATGGCCGGCTGTCGATCGATTTCGACGAGATCGCCGTGCCGCGCCCGCCGCGCCAATGGCTGCCGCAGCGGGTGGCGGGCCGCATCGTGCTGACGCCGCACGCGATCACCGATCGCGCGTTTCCGATCGACGCAGAGGGGCATCAGCGCTGGTGGCCCATGGCGCCGTCGGGCGACATTGCCGTCAGCTTTTCGAGGGGCGGCATGCCCGACTGGTCCGGCCATGGCTATCTCGACAGCAATTGGGGCGAAATCGGGCTTGAAGACAGTTTCGCGCGCTGGGACTGGGCGCGCGGCGAACTGGAGAATGGCGAATCGGTGATCCTTTACGACACCGAGCGGCGAGACGGCTCGCGCGGTTTTCTGGTCCTGCATTTTGGCCGCGACGGCACGATCACCGAGCGCGACGAACTTCCCCATACGGCGCTGAAGTCCGGCTTTTGGGGCGTGGCGCGCGGCGCCCATGCCGATCCGGGCCATGCGCCGGTGCTGGTCGAAACGCTCGAGGACGGGCCGTTCTACCTGCGCCAGACGGTCGACACGGTGCTGTTCGGCCAAAAGGTCCGGCTGATGCATGAGAGCTTTTCGGGCCTGCGCTTTGGCAATCCGCTGGTCAAGGCGATGCTGCCGTTCCGCATGCCGCGCCGGGCGCGCTATGGCTCCTGATCGGCCTTTGCTTCGGCCTCAAGCCGGGCCTTGAGCGCGGCCTTGTCGCGTTTCAGCGTGCGCATCTGCCAGACATAGAAGACGGCAAAGCCGACGGCGCCGAAGATCACCTCGATGATGCCGAGATTTTCCACCGGTCACCCCCGCTGCGCACCGGCGAGGCGGACCTGCCGCTGCCGGTCGCGGGCGTCGCCCATGATTTCCAGCATGCGGCCGAGCTTGGCGTCGATGGTGCGCGGCGGGACCGGATCGGACGAAGCGGCAATGTCGACGAGAAAGGCGGCCGAGGGGTCGGCTGGGACGCTCGCGGGCGGTCGCATGGGGAACGGCATCAGTGTGGCGACGGCGATCAGTTCGCCCTTGCGGCGGCGGCTGGTGTGGGCGCGTGTGTCGATGGAATTGTATTCCGCCGCACCGATTTCCCGACCGATTTCGCGATAGACGAAGGCCGCACTGCGGATCGCCGGCCGGCAGTCGAGCGGCAGGCCGGCAACGCCGGTCAGCGCCCGGTCGTACAACGCATCGGCCTCGCCCAGAAGGCGCGCGACGACGCGGCCGAGTTGTGGCGTGAACCTCGGCGCATCGATCAGGGCCCGCGGGTCGACGCCTTGCTCAGCCAGCCAGTCGAGCGGCAGGTAGATGCGGCCGCGCCGCGCATCCTCGCCCACATCGCGCGCAATGTTGGTCAGTTGCATGGCAAGGCCCAGATCGGCGGCGCGTGCCAGAACGGCGCGGTCGCGGCAGCCCATCGCCATCGTCATCATGACACCGACGGTCGAGGCGACGCGGGCCGCATAGGCTTTCACATCGGCGAAGGTGCGGTATTCGCGGCCCGCTTCGTCCCATTCGAAACCTTCAATCAGGGCCAGCGGCACCTCGATGGGGATGTGATAGGTCTGAACGACTGCCGCGAAGGCGCGGTCGCAGACCAGATCGATCGGACAGCCTTCATAGATCAGCTCAAGCCGTCTTTTGAGGCGCTGCGATGCGCGCCCGTCATTGCCCGCATCGTCGACCAGATCGTCCGACGAGCGGCAAAAGGCGTAAAGCGCGCGCGCGCCGAGACGGACGTCGCGCGGCAAAAGACGCGAGGCGGCGTGAAAGCTCTTCGAGCCGGCGCGAATCGATTCGTGGCACAGGCGCCGGTCGCGCGCGCTCAGAAGCGGGGTCCTACGCGCGTGCGGTGGCATGGGGCACCAGCTTGTCGAGAATGGCCGCCGACGAGACGACACCGGGAAGGCCCGCGCCGGGATGGGTTCCCGCGCCGACCATGTAGAGATCGCGCACTTCCTCGGAGGCGTTGTGCGGGCGGAACCAGGCAAGCTGGAAGATGGTCGGCGCCATGCCGAAAGCGGCGCCCTTGGTCGACAGGAGCCGGTCGCGGAAGTCCAGCGGCGTCGTCAGCTTCGTCGTGACGATCGCGTCCGACAGGCCTGGCATCATTGTCTGTTCGAGATGATCCTGTATGCGTTGGCGATAGGGCTCGGCCGTGGCATGCCAATCGGTGTCGCCATCGAGATTGGGCACTGGCGACAGCGCGTAGAACGCGTCACAGCCTTCCGGCGCCACCGACGCATCCGATGCCGACGGCCGATAAAGATAAAGCGAGAAGTCGTCGGCCAGCACTTTCCTGTCGAAGATGTCGGTCAGCAGCCCGCCATAGCGCGGCCCCATCAGGATGGTGTGGTGACCGATATCGTCGTAGCGGCGGCTGGTGCCGAAATACCAGACCAGAAGGCTCATCGAATAGTTCATGCGCCGCACCTTGCGGTCGGTCCAGCGTTTCCGCTTGTGGTTGCGCAAAAGGTGCGTGTACGTCCAGCCGGCATCGGCATTGGAGACGACGCAATCGGCGGCGACGGTCTCGCCGCCAGCAAGACGGACGCCCTTTGCCGCCCCCTCTTTCACGATGATCTCATCGACCTGCACGCCAAGCCGGAAACGCGCGCCGTGCCGCTCGGCCAGATCCGCAATGCCCCTGGCGAGCGCGCCGGTGCCGCCCATGGCATAGTGCACGCCATACTCGCGCTCGAGAAACGAGATCAGGCTCATGACGCCCGATGTGCGCATCGGATTGCCGCCGATGAACAGCGGATGGAAGCTCAGCGACTGGCGGAGATGGTCGTTTCGGACATATTTCGACACAAGAGCGTGCACCGAGCGGTCCGCGCGCCGGGCGACGAGGCCGGGCATCTGCCGCACCATCTCGGCGAGCGAATGGAACGGCTGGTCGATCATCTTCTGAAAGCCGGTCCGGTAGCACTTCTCGCTTTCGACGAGGAAATCCTCGTAGCCGTCAATGTCATCGGGCTCGAACGCGGCGATTTCTTCGCGCATCTTGTCTTCGTCGGACCAGCAGCGGAAGGTCCGCCCGTCATCGAAGCGGATCGTGTAATAAGGCTCCAGCGGCTTGAGCGTGACATGGTCTGCCATGCGCTCGCCCAACAGCGTCCAGAGCGCCTCGAAGACGAATGGCGCGGTGATGATGGTCGGCCCGGCATCGAAGGTGAACCCGTCCTGCCGGTGGACGTATCCGCGCCCGCCGACATCGTCGAGCTTGTCGATCACGGTGACGCGATAGCCGCGCGCGGTCATGCGCACTGCGGCGGCAAGTCCGCCGAATCCGGCACCGATCACCACCGCGTGGGGACGCTGGTCAGGTCCGGTTTCGACCGGCGGAGGTGTCTGGTGAACGGTCATCATGACCCCAAGTAAAGACACGGGCTGCCGCTTTGGCAACTGCCGGGGAAGGATGAAAGAGCGCTCATTGCGCCGCCTCGGCGGTATCGAGAAGGCCGGCGGTACGCGCCGTTTCCTCAATGATTTCAGCAAACTGGTGCGGGGCGGCCTCATGCGCCAGGTGCCCGCCCGACGGCAGGGACAAGATGGTGGCCGAGTTTGTCAGCGTCGCCGCATGTCGCGAGACGCGCGGCGGCACCATCCGGTCGTCCTCGTTGACGATGAGCGTCGTCGGCGTCTTCAGGTCGGCCAGCCGGCGCTGCAGCGGCTCGAGATTCCAGTTGGCCATCATGCCCAAGGCCCCGGCGACATGGGACGGCATGCCGACGAGGGTTTCGTAGTGGCCGATCGTCGTCTCGTCGAGCGCCGATCCGGTGTTGGCCAGGAGCCGGCGGGGCAGGCGCGTGTGGCGCGCCTGGAAGGCCACTGTATGGGCGGTGAACGGGTTGACGAAGAGCGCCTTGGCCAGCGGCGAGAAGATGGCATTGCCTTCGATCGGTTCGAGCGCGCTGTTGAGGCCGATCAGCGCGGCCGGTTCGATCCGGCCGCCGAGCGCCATCTCGATGAGAATGGCCGCGCCCGCCGAGTGGCCGGCGGCGATGGCGGGCGCGAAATCGAGCGTGTCGAGCAGTCCGGCCAGCGCGTCGGCCATGCCGGGCAGGGAAAGGACGCGGCCGCGCGCCTCGGAGGTGAAGCCATGACCGGGCAGGTCGGGCGCCAGCACGTCGAACCGTTCGGCCAGCAGCCGCATCAGCGCGCCGAACGAATGGGTCGATGCGCCCGTGCCGTGCACAAGCAGGCATTTGGGAGCGCCGGCCTCGCCCATGCGCTGGACATGCCAGACAAGGCCGGCGGCCCGCACGAACCGGCTGTGCTCGGCGTTCGGCCATCGGCCCTCGACCGCATGCCAGCCCTCGGGCGGGGCGGGGTCGGCCGGGGCGGCCATCAGCGCGGCGCCTTCAGATAGTTCGAGACGATGCCGGACATGGCGCCCGCATCGGCACGCGGCAGCGTGACATAGTCGGCGTGCATGGCTTCTGCGAGGGTTCGGGCGCTGTCGCGCGGCCGCCGGGCAATGTCGATGATCACCGAACGAATGCCGGTCAGGGCCGCACGCCGGGCCATCTCTTCGGCATCGGCGCGCGCCGCCTGACGATCCTGCGTGCCGTCGAGCGCCACATTGCCCTTGCCGTCGGTCAAAAGCACGATCAGCGGCGACTGGCCGCGCCGCCGGGCGCGATCGGCAAGATCGAGTGCCTGGCCAAGGCCGGCGGCAAGCGGGGTCGGGCCGCCGCCGGGCAGGGCGGTCAGCGACCGCTTGGCCCTGACGAGCGAACGGGTCGGCTCCAGCAGCACGTCGGCGCCTTCGCCGCGGAAGGCGACCAGCGCGACCTGGTCGCGGCGGACATAGCAATCGGCCAGAAGCAGTTCGACGCAGCCCTTGGCCTCGCCGAGCCTTTCGAGGGCGGTCGAGCCCGATGCGTCGACCGCAAAAATCGCAGTGGACTCGGTGTTGTGGGCGTAGCGGACATAGCGGAAGTCGGACGGTCGCACGCAGAGCGGTTCCCCGGGTGTCCAGGCGGGCAGGCCGCGCGCCTTGCGGCGGATCATCTGCCAGGGCGCGGCGCTCCGAAGGGTGGCGACGACGTTGGGCCGGGCGCCGGGAAAGGGCGGCCGGGTGACCAGGCCCGCCGGCCGGCCCCGCCGGGCGCCCTGGCGCACCGCGCCCGATTTGCCCGCCGCGCTCTGCGCGCGGGTGCGCGTCATGTTGGCCTGGTGGAACAGGGCCAGATCGAGCTTGGCGCCTCGCGTGGCGGCGATGGCAAGGTCCTTGAGCTGTTCGGGGTCGAAGGCGGGTTCGGTCTCGCTGTCCTGCTCGGGCGTGTCGGGTTGGTCGCGCTGGCGTTCGTCCCGGGACGGCGCGTCGTCTGCCGGATCATCGTCCGCGCTGCTGCCGTCCGCCTGATCCGCCGGCGCCTCGATCATCGCGCCGCAGGTGAGCCGCAGCGCCGTTGCGACATCGTCCGGCGAGGCTTCGGAACGGCCGGCGGACGCGGCAAGAATGCGGGCGGCCAGCATGGCCTGGGCAGGCGCGCGCATCGATGCGCCGCGCAGCATGGCGGCGACCGCAACGATCGTCTCGGCCAGCGGGTCGGCGATGGTGACGGCCTGGACTGCGCTTTCGTCCGGCGGCTGAGGCGTTTGCCGTTCGATCGTCGCGTCGCCGATCGCGATGCCGTCGAGACGGACGCGCAATCCCAGCCGGTCGGCGACGGCACCGGGCAGCGCATGATCCTCGTCGCCGTCGCTTTCATCGAGCGCGACGATGCCGAATCCGGGTGTCGCGTCATGGGCGCGGGCGATGATGCCGGCGGTGCCTGGCGCGAGCCGTTCGGCCATGGCGACGATCAGGCAACCGCCCCAGAGCGTCTCGAGCAGACCGGCTTCGTGCACGGGCGTGCCGCCGGCCAGTGTCGCGGCAATGTCGATGCCGCCGGTCAGGCGGCCGGCCGACACGGCGGGTGTGATACGCTTGACCGGGGTGGTCGCCGGGAGCATGGCACGCGTAGCGTCCAACCAGCGGTCGCGAACCGGCGATGCGCGGGCGATAACGTGGATGCCGCCCAGTGCCGCCGGCGCCGCGGCAAAAATCCGCGCCGCGCACAGCGCGTCGGCCCAGGCCGGATCGCCGGCGCTGGAATGGTCGGCCGAAGGCGCAGGCTCGGCCGCCGGTGCCGGGAAATCCGCCGGGCCGCTTTCAAGCATGGCCGGCGGCGCCATTGGCCACCTCGCCGACGGCGCGCTCGACCCGGACCGCCGAGCCCGCCTCGTCGAGCGGGTCGCGGCGCAGCCGGTGCCGCAGGGCCATGGGCGCGATGGCCACCAGATCGGCCTTTGTCACCTCATTGCGGCCGGCGAGGGCGGCGCGGGCGCGGGCGGCCCGCATCAGGGTGAGTTCGCCGCGCAGTCCGTCAACGCCGAGACGCAGGCATATGTTGGCGGCCAGTTCGAGGACGGCGTCCGGCGTCTCCACCTGGTCGAGCATGGCTTGTGCCTTTGCGACCTTGCGCCGGACGGCTGCGTCCTTGCGGCTCCATGCGCGGACAAACCCGTCCCGGTCGCGCTCATAGGCTTCACGGCGGCGCACCACCTCGACCCGCTCCTTGAGCGTATCGGGCGAGGCGACATCGACCGACAGGCCGAACCGGTCCAGTAATTGGGGCCTGAGTTCGCCCTCTTCCGGATTGCCCGAACCGATCAGCACGAAACGGGCGGGATGGCGCACCGAAAGGCCCTCGCGTTCGACAAGGTTGACGCCCGACGCCGCGACATCCAGCAGGAGGTCGACCAGATGGTCTTCGAGCAGATTGACTTCGTCGATATAGAGAAAGCCGCGATTGGCGCGCGCCAGCAGCCCCGGCTCGAACGCCTTTTCGCCAGAGACCAGCGCACGCTCCAGATCGAGTGCGCCGCACACGCGATCCTCGGTGGCGCCGAGCGGCAGATCGATGACCGGGGCCGGTTCGGTGCGGACGCGGGGCGGCTTGTCGCCGGTACACGCAGGACATATGTCGACCGGCTTGTCCGGCTGGCAATTGTAGCGGCAGCCTTCGCGCAGTTCGATCTTCGGCAGAAGCGCGGCCAGGGCGCGCACCGCGGTCGATTTGCCCGTTCCCCGGTCGCCGAACACCAGAACACCGCCCAGGAGCGGGTCGACTGCGGCCATCAGAAGGGCCTGCTTCATCTCCTCCTGGCCGACGATCGCGGCAAAGGGAAATGGTGCCGACATGAGTTGCTCCCCGATCTGGCTTCCAAGTGTCAATTTCAATTGACATTCTGGCATGGCAAGTCGTCGATTTCCACGACGTTTTTCCCGCCGGTGAAACCAACTAAAGTTGTAGCGCGTTAACGGGTTGGCGCGAAATCGCGCCACAACCGCCGCGGTCACACCTGCAAGCTGTTGACGCGTCTCATTGGGGTGCTAGGTGTAGCCGCGAAGGGATTTTAACCGGAGGAAACCACGTGAAATCGCTTAAGACATTTCTTTTCGCGGCGGGCGCCGTGCTCGTATCCACATCGGCGCACGCCATCGACGGCGATCCGGCGGCCGGTGAGCAGGTGTTCCGCACATGCAGCACCTGCCATAATGTCGAGGAAGAGCGCAACAAGGTCGGGCCGCACCTGGTCAATGTGATCGGCAGGACGCCCGGCACCGTCGAAGGTTTCCGTTACTCGAAAGCGATGACCGAATTCGGCGAGAGCGGCGCGGTCTGGGACGAGGAAACGATCGCCGCCTATCTGGCCGATCCGCGCGGCTATGTGCGGGGCAACCGCATGGCGTTTGTCGGCCTGAAGAGCGAAGAGGAAATCGCCAACGTGATCGCCTATCTGGCGCAGTTCTCCGAGATGTCCGAAGAAGGCGAAGCGGCCGAAGAAGCCGAAGCGGCCGAAGGCGAAGCGGCCACCGAATAGATTCCGCAGCGACCGGATATCGACCCGCCGGCTCCTGTCCGGCGGGTCTTTTCTTTTTGCAGCGCACGCAATGGCTGAACATCGCGGCATTAGACTGATGTCTAATGCCGCGATGTTGCTTCGAAAGGTGGCCGGCCGGACCGCAGATGACGTGTTCCGCGGTGGCGATCCCCCGGCGGAAGCCGGACACAACGCCTTGTTTATGCGCCGTTTACCGCCGTCACGAGCCGGCGTTTCCACTTTCCCCGAGGGCATGATGTCCACAAGGACGATTTTGTCGCATGTTGCTCGCCGGCTCTCTCGTCTCCCGTCAAATTTCATCATAAGATGTTTTCGAGCGTGCGGTCTTTTCCGCCGCTGAGGAGGCAAAATGTCAGGGCGCCGGCAGACACCGGACGACCCAGTGGAGGCCAACGATAATGCCGGTCAACCGGCACCGGATTTCCGGTATACACTGCTGAACACGCCCACTGTCGATCGTCGACTGGATACACAATTGCTCGAGCGTGCCATCAAACGCCATGTGGCCGCGCAGGTGGGCGAGGTCGCGGCGCCTTCTGGCGGCGATGATGACCGCGTTGGCCGGCTCGATCCCGAGACGGTCCTTGAGGCTTTCCTTGTTTCCGATCAGGCCTTTCTCGATTCAGTCGTGCCGACGCTGCTGGACAGCGGCGTCAGCCTTTCGGCCTTCTACAAGACAATCGTGCGCCCCGTTGCGGCCAAGCTTGGCGATCTTTGGTGTGAGGACGAGGTCGACTTCGTCAGGGTCGAGATCGTGTCGACGCGGCTGCGGCTGATGTGCAATCAGCTCGTGACGCGGCGCATGGCCGGCCGGACGCCCTGGCACGAAGACGGGCGCCGGCGCATCCTGCTGGCCAACACCGGCGGGGATCAGCACACGCTGGGCTTTTCGATGGCCGAAGCCTTCTTCCAGGACGCGGGATGGAACGTCGATGGCGGCGCCGATCTCCGGCCGGGCCCCGACTATTACGATACGCTGCAGGCCGGCGACTTTCCTTTCGTGGCCATTGCCTTTGCGCGCGACGATGCGTGCGATCCCACCGACATGGTCGCCCGGACCCGGCAGGCCTCCGCCCGCCGCGACGTCAGGATTTGTCTCGGCGGCGTTGCCGTCAGTGCAAGTCCTGATCGCTACCGGGCTGCGGGCGCCGATATCGTCGCGCTGGACGCGCTCGACGCCGTTCGGCAGGCCGAGGGATTGCTGGCCGTTTCGCCATGGGAAAAGGCCGGTCATGCTGCGCCAGCACCCGCCGACAACGGCGCTGGCGCAGGTCGGGCCGACAAAGGCAGCTAAAGACGAACGGCTCTAACCCGACAGGTCGCCGCCGTGGGGCAGTATTTCGCCCAGGCGAAGCAGGGCGATCCGTTCGACCTGCCGGCAGGCTTCGGCAAATTCCTGTTCGGCGCTGTTTTCAAGCCGTTGCTGAAACGCTTGCAGGATCGACGCCTTGTCGTGGTCGCGTACCGCGATGATGAACGGAAAACCGAACTTTTCCGTGTAGGCAAGGTTCAGCGCCTCGAACCGGGCGCGTTCCCGGTCGGTCAGGGCGTCGAGACCCGCCGAGGCCTGTTCTGCGGTGGAATTGGCGGTTAGCCGCTTGGCGGCAGCGAGCTTGCCGGCGAGATCGGGGTGCGCTTTCAGGACGCCAAGACGTTCGTCATGGGAGGCGGCACGAAACTGCCGGGCGAGCGCGGCATGCAGGCCGATGGCGGTGTCGTTGGCCGGGCCGAGTTCGTCGTTGAAAGCGCGCTCGGCGATCCAGGGCGAGTGCTCGAAGATGCCGCCGAACGCCTCGATGAATTCGGACTTGTCGAGCCGCGAGGGCTTGGCGCGATGCTCGGGCGGAAAAAGGGCGCGCCAATGGTTGGCGATGTCGATGCGCCGGGCGAACCAGACGCCGGATTTCGATTGCGCGTAGTCGATGAAACGCTTGAGTGCCATCGCCCGGCCGGGCCGGCCGGCGAGCCGGCAATGAAGGCCGACCGACATCATCCTGGCCTGGCCCTGTTCGCCCTCGGCATAAAGAGTGTCGAACGTGTCCTTCAGATAGGCGAAGAACTGGTCGCCCGCATTGAAGCCCTGCGGCGTTGCGAACCGCATGTCGTTGGCGTCCAGCGTGTAGGGCACGATGAGCTGGTCGTGCCCGTCATAATGGTGCCAGTAGGGCAGATCGTCGGCGTAAGAGTCGGCCACATAGGCAAAACCGCCTTCCTGTGCGGCCAGATCGACCGTGTTGACCGAGCAGCGGCCCGTGTACCAGCCATGGGGACGCTCTCCCGTCACCTCGCGGTGGACGCGGATCGCCTCCTCCATGTGGTGCTTTTCCTGATCGGGGGAGAAATCCTTGTACTCAATCCATTTGAGGCCGTGCGACGCGATTTCCCAGTCCGCTTGCTGCATGGCGCGGACCTGCGCGGGAGACCGGGCGAGGGCTGTTGCGACGCCATAGACGGTCACCGGAACACCGGCCTGCACGAACAGCCGGTGCAAGCGCCAGAAGCCGGCGCGCGCGCCATATTCGTAGATCGTCTCCATGTTCCAGTGGCGCTGACCCGGCCAGGCGGCGGCGCCGACAATCTCCGACAGGAAGGCTTCGGAAGCCTCGTCGCCATGGAGAAGGGAGTTTTCGCCGCCTTCCTCATAATTGACGACGAACTGGACGGCGATCTTGGCGCCGCCCGGCCATTTCGGGTCGGGCGGGGTCTGGCCGTGGCCGTGCATGTCGCGGGGGTAGCGGTTCATGGCCGCCGGCTCCTGTGTGGCGCGCCGGACTTCACAAGCGCGCGGGATGCTGTCAGATGGTGCATGGACTTGTCATGCCGATTTTCGGCCGATCAGACAAGCATGCGGGGAGAGCGAGCGCGATGGCCGAAGGCGGATTTCTGACGACCCATGTGCTGGACACGGCACGCGGCGTGCCGGCGGCGGGCATGGCGATCCAGCTCTACCGGGTGTCGGGCAATTCGCACACAAAGATCGCCGAGGCGGTGACCAATGATGACGGGCGCACCGATGGCCCCATCCTGCCGGCGGGCACGTTCAAGGCCGGCCAGTACGAGCTGGTCTTTCATGCGGGCGACTATCTGCGCGCCAACGGGCTTGCCGGCGACGAGCCGCTGTTTCTCGACCAGGTGCCGATCCGCTTCGGCATCAGCGACGGCGAGGCCCACTATCACGTGCCGCTTCTGGTTTCGCCCTATGGCTATTCGACCTATCGGGGCAGCTAGCGGGGCGAAGGGCCGAACCGATGTATGATCTCGCCGTCTTCATGGAATGGGCCGAGTTCGCCGTGCGCTGGCTGCATGTCATCACGGCCATCGCCTGGATCGGCTCGTCCTTCTATTTCATCGCGCTCGACCTGGGTCTGAACCGGGATATCGAAGGCCCGGCCGATGGCGAGGAATGGCAGGTCCATGGCGGCGGCTTCTACCACATCCAGAAATATCTCGTCGCGCCCGAGGCGATGCCCGAGCATTTGACCTGGTTCAAATGGGAGAGCTACGCCACCTGGCTTTCGGGCTTCGCCATGCTCGTCCTCGTCTATTATCTGGGCGCCGATCTCTATCTGGTCGATCCGAACGTTGCCGACATTTCGATCCCGTTCGCCATCGCCATCTCGCTGGCGTCGCTGGCGTTCGGCTGGATCGTCTACGACCAGCTCTGCAAGTCGCCGCTCGGCGAGACGCCGACCGTCCTGATGCTGCTCCTTTTCGTGCTGCTCGTGGTCATGGCCTGGGGCTACACGCAGGTGTTTTCGGGACGGGCGGCGCTTTTGCACCTTGGCGCCTTCACCGCCACGATCATGACGGCGAACGTGTTCCTGATCATCATTCCCAACCAGAAAATCGTCGTCGCGGATCTCAAGGCCGGCCGCACACCCGACGCCAAATACGGCAAGATCGCCAAGCTGCGCTCGACGCACAACAACTACCTCACCCTGCCGGTGATCTTCTTCATGCTGTCGATCCATTATCCGCTGGCGTTTGCGAGCGAATACAACTGGCTGATCGCGGCGCTGGTGTTCCTGATGGGCGTGACGATCCGGCACTATTTCAACACGCGTCATGCGCGCGCCGGCAACCCGACCTGGACGTGGCTGGCGACGGCGATCCTGTTCGTTCTCATCATGGCGATTTCGACCTGGCCGCTCTTTTCGGACGATCCGGCCAACCCAGAGGACGCCAGGGCCACGCCCTATCAGGAGCGGATCATGGCGACCGAGGGCTTTGAGGAGGTCGCATCGATCGTGCAGGGACGCTGCTCGATGTGCCATGCCACCGAGCCATTCTGGGACGGCATCGTCTTCCCGCCCAACGGCGTGCGGCTCGAAACGCATGCGCAGATCGCCGCGCATGCGCGCGACATCTACATCCAGTCGGGCGTCACGCACGCCATGCCGCCGGCGAACGTATCGTGGATGGAAGAGGAAGAGCGCCGCGCGATTGTCGAATGGTTCCGCTCGGTTCAGTGAGCGCCTGACAGCGCGGCGCCGACGGCGCGGGCCATCACCAGTTCCTCATTAGTCGGAACCACCATGACGCGGACCCGGCCGGTGCCGATGTCGCGGGCGTTGTCGGCGTTATTGTCCTCGTCGACCGCGATGCCGAGCCATTCCATACCCGCGCAGACCTCGCGCCTGATGCGTGCCGAGTTCTCGCCGATGCCGCCGGTGAAGATCAGCGCGTCGAGCCCGCCGAGCACCGCGCTCATGCCGCCCAGTTCACGGCGGATGCGGAAGACGAAATAGTCGATCGCCTCGCGGGCGTGCGGATCGTCGCTTTGTTCCAGCGTGCGCATGTCATGCGTCAGGCCGGACAGGCCCTTGAGACCGCTTTCCCGATAGAGAAGGTTGGCGATCTGATCGGCGTCCATGCCGTGATGCTGCATCATGTAGAGCAGCACGCCCGGATCGATCTGGCCGCAGCGCGTGCCCATGGGCAGACCGTCGAGCGCGGTGAAGCCCATGGTCGATCCGACGCTTAGGCCGTCGCGCACCGCGCACATGGAGGCGCCATTGCCAAGATGGGCGATCACGACGCGTCCGCTCGCAAGGTCCGGCTCGGTGCGAGCGATTTCCGAGGCGATGTACTCATAGGACAGGCCGTGGAAGCCATATCGCCGGACGCCTTCGTCGAACCATTTGCGGGGCAGGGCGAACGTGTCGTTGACGAACGGATGGGTGCGATGTAACGCCGTGTCGAAACAGGCGATCTGGACGGCGTCCGGAAAGGCGGCGATGGCCGCCTCGACGCAGTCGAGATTGTGCGGCTGGTGCAGGGGGGCGAGCGGCTCGAGCGTGCGCAGCTTGCCGATGACCTCCGGCGTCAGTTCAGTGGGGGCGACAAAGTCAGTGCCGCCGTGGACGACACGGTGGCCGACGCCGGCAACGGTCGAACCACCGAACAGGACGTCCGCCCGACCGAGAATGGCGGAAAGCGCGCCGGCATGGTCGTTGGCCTCGATATCGACAACCTGCTTGTCCCCACCGCGTTCGACGATCAGCCTTGTCTGCTGGGTGGGCGACAGATTCTCCACTTGTCCCGATGCGCGGAGCGCCGGTCCATCGCCCTGCGCATAGACCGCGAACTTGACCGAGGACGAGCCCGCATTGAGCGTCAGGATCGCCGCGTCCGACATGGTGTGCCTACTGGTTCAGTTGCCATTGGTGGTAGAGCGCGGCGACCGCGCAGGAGGCAAGCCGCGCCTTGTCGTCATCGGCGCGGCTCGACAGGATCACCGGGCACTTGGCGCCGAGCACGAGGCCGCCCGCCTCGGCATGGGCCAGAAACGTCAGCTGCTTGGCGATCATGTTGGCCGATTCCAGGTTCGGCGCCATCAGAATGTCGGCGTGGCCGGCGACCAGCGAGCGGATGCCCTTGGTGCGCGCCGCATCCTCGTCCACCGCATTGTCCATGGCGAGCGGACCGTCGACGATTCCGCCCCGGATCTGGCCACGGTCGGCCATCTTGGCGAGCGCGGCCGCCTCGATGGTCGATGGCAGCTTGGGATTGACCGTTTCGACCGCCGACAGGACGGCGACCTTTGGCACTTCGACGCCCAGCGCGCGGCCCAGATCGATCGCGTTCTGGATGATGTCGACCTTCTCATGCAGTTCCGGCGCGATGTTGATGGCCGCATCGGTGATCATCAGCAGATGATCGAGGCCGGGCACATCCATGCAGAAGACGTGGCTGAGGCGCCGCCTTGTTCGCAGGCCGCCGTCGGATTTGACGATGGCGCGCAGAAGGTCGTCCGTGTGCAGATGGCCCTTCATGACAGCGCCGGCACGGCCCTCGTGGACGAGCTGGACGGCACGGGCCGCCGCGACCGAATCGGTCGGCGCGTCGATGATCTCGAACGGGTGCAGATCGACGCCCATTTCGACGCCCGTTTCGCGGATCTTCTTCTCGTCGCCGACGAGGATCGGCACGATCAGAGTGTGTTCGGCGGCCAGCAGCGCGCCGCCAAGCGACTTGGGATCGTCCGGGCAGACAACGGCGGTGGGCAGAGCGGGCAGCGGTTCGGCCAGCTCAAGCAGCCTGTCGAAATGGACGTGCCGCTGCACGGTCAGGCCGGGCAGGTCGTCGGCGGCGAAACTCAGTTTCGTCTTCGGCGCGATGACCGTCGCCTCGCCCTCGACGATCGGCGCGCCGTCCGCCTTGGTCACCGTTGTCGCGAAGACTGCCAGGAGTTCGGGTTTCTTCTCGGCCAGCCGGATCGTCACCGTCAGTTCGTCGCCGGCATGGGCGCGGCCCAGAAAGCGCAAATTCTGGCCTTTGTAGAGCGTTCCCGGGCCGGGCAACTGGTTGCCGAGCACCGCCGATATCAGCGAAGCCACCCACATGGAGGGAGCGATCGGCTCATCGGCCTTGCCGTCGCCGTCATGGTCTCCCTTGGGCAGGTGAACCGGATTGTGATTGCCCGAAGAGGACGCGTAGACGAGAAAATCCTCGGCGCGGCAGAGGCGCTTGGCGGACGCCTCCATGCCTATCTCAAGGGCGTCCCAGGGCGTGTTGGAATAGGTGTTCATCTCATCGAGGTCCCGAAAGGCCGCACCGCATGCCGGTTCCTCCATCGGGGCGCTGTCATAGTCAACCGCCAAATCGGCTTTGCTTGGCGACGGCTGTCGCGGCGATTGCAAATCGCGATGGCAATCGGCAGTCTGCCAGCGCATGATCGGGAGGAACGGATGCGCCGCTCGCTGTTGATGTTGATGCTGTGCATGCCGCTCGGGACCGCCGCTGCCGCCGACCTGCCGCCGCCTGTCACCGACGACATGTTCGCGCCGGTCGACGAGGCCGAGGCGCGGCTTGGCTGGCAATTGTTCTGGGATCCGGTCCTTTCGGGCAACCGCAACATCTCCTGCGCGACGTGCCATCATCCCGATTTCGGCACCGGCGACGGCGTGTCGCTGGCCTTGGGAGAGGGCGGCATCGGGCTTGGACCGGACCGGCGCGTCGACCCCGACAATCCGCCCGAACAGCGCATTCCGCGCAACGCGCCGGCGCTGTTCAACTTGGGCGCGGCCGAATTTTCCGTGCTGTTCCACGATGGCCGGATCGAGGTGGATGAGAGCCGGCCGTCCGGCCTGCGCACGCCGCTCGAAGACGAGATGACCGCCGGTTTCGCCAACATCCTGTCCGCACAGACCATGTTCCCCGTCCTGTCGCAGGACGAGATGGCCGGCCACTACAGCGAGAACGAGGTGTCGCTGGCCGTCCGCATGGGGCGGATCACCGGCGAGGGCGGCGCCTGGGACCGGATTTCGCAGCGCGTGGCGGCGATCGATGCGTACCGGACCCAGTTCGAGACGGTCTATCCGGAGATCGGGGCGGGCCGGGCCATCGCATTCACGGATATCTCGAACGCCATCGCCGCCTTCATTGCGTTCGAGTGGCGTTCCGACAAGGCGCCGTTCGATGCGGTGCTGCGCGGTGAGGCGGAACCGACCGGCGCTGCGGCCAAGGGATTGGACCTGTTTTATGGCGAAGCGGGCTGCGCGACGTGCCATGCCGGCCCGTTCCTGACCGATCACGGGTTTCACGCCATGGGGCAGCCGCAGATCGGGCCGGGCAAGGCCGAACGGTTCGAGGCCCATGCGCGCGACATTGGCCGGATGCGGGTGACGGGCGACCCCGCCGACGCCTACAAGTTCCGGACACCAAGCCTGCGCAACGTCGCTCTGACGGCGCCCTACGGCCATGCCGGGGCTTTTGGAGAACTGGACGCGTTTTTGCGCCATCATGTCGATCCGGCGGCAGGCCTTGCCGCCTATGATCCCGGTCAGGCCGTGCTTGCCACGCTGCAAGGCGCCGACGATTTCGCCGTTCTGAACGATGCCGACGAGCGGACGGCGATTGCCGAGGCGGTGGAGATCGAACCGGTGCCGCTGGCGGATGCGGACATTGCCGCGCTCGTGGCGTTCCTCGGAACGCTGACGGACCAAGCCGCCGCCAAGGGCCGGTTCGGCATTCCCGACGCTGTGCCGAGCGGGCTGGAGGTCGAACGCCAGCGAGATTGAGCGGAACGTTGCTCAATCGTCGCGCGTGATGGTCCAGATGCGGCCGGCGGCGAGCGTTCGCCATTCGGTCATCGTTCCATCCGGCCAGATCACGCGGATCTCCGCCGTCTCGGCGTCGCCGAGGCCGAAATGCTGAGGCAGGGCCGATCCGCCGGCATGGCCGCCGCCGATGGTGATCTCGCGCGTGTGAATGCGGCCATCGATCCGCGATTCAACGATTGCGCCCACCGCGTTGATATTGCTGCCCGATTGGCGGACATCGACCATCAGCCAATTGCCCGCGTGGGGCGTTGCGTTTTCATGCACCTCCAGCGGCGCGCGGCGGTTGACGACGATCAGGTCCAGTTTCCCGTCGGCGTTCAGGTCGGCGAGCGCGGCGCCGCGAGCGCGGTCGGTCGTGGCGACGCCGGCCAGATGGGCGGTTTCGGCAAACGAGCCGTCCGGTTGCCGGACCAGCAGATTGTTGGGGTCTTCGATCGCATTGGAGGGCATCTGGTCGACATTGCCCTTGGCGATGAACAGATCGTCGCGGCCGTCATTGTCGACATCGCCGAATTCGGCATGCCACCCCGTCGACGGGCGTCCGTCGTCGCCGATGAACGGGCGGTGCGCGTAGGAGCCCATCTCGAAGGGTGCTGCTTCATAGCCCGTGTCGGTTGCGATCTGCAGGAGCTGGTCGCCCATCGACGTGGACATCACTTCGGCGCGGCCGTCGCCGGTCAGGTCGCGCGCGGCGATCCCCATGCCCCACAAGGACACGTTCGGCCAACCGTCGGTTTCATCGAGGAAGCGCAACGTCTCGAGATCGAGCTTCTGCTCCGATCCGCCGCGGACATAGTAATGGCGATCGTTGGAGATGCGCAGAAAGGGCCTGCCCAGGCGCCGTTCGTCGGAAATCAGCATGGACAGCGCACAAAAGCCGGGCTCGATGCGGATCGGCGGAGCAAAGCGGCGGCCGGCCGGCCGGTGCAGTTCGTTGGCATCGCACGCTTCGAACGGGCCTTCGGGATCGGCACGGTCGACATAATTGCCGACGGCCAGGGTCGGCCAGTGCTGCCCGTCTTCCCATGTGGCGGAAAAGGACGTCGACCAGCCATTGCCCGGCGCCAGGGCCCATTGAGCGGTTGCATCGGTGAAGCGGCAATCTGCTCCGCCCTTCAGGATCACGTTCGGGCCGACCCGCAGGACGACCAGGTCCATATGGCCGTCGCTGTCGATGTCGAGCGGGTAGGCGCCGGTAACGCCGGTGAGTTCCGGCAGGCCGGCGCCGCGTTCGAACCGGACCGGTGCGCCCGGCGCTTCGCTGACGTTGACGAAAAGCCGTGCCGGGTTTTCGCCGCCTGCAGCATAGGCGTCGGGTCTGGCATCGCCATTGCAGTCGAAGACCGCCACGCCGCCGCCGACGAAGTGCTCCCATCCGCCCGCATAGATGTGCTGGACCGGCAGATCGGCGGAGCGGTCGACAAAGACCGGATGATCGCCATTGGCGTGCGCCGGCGCGGCATGGGCGAGCAAGGCGATGAGGAGGATCGCCCGCCTCATTTTCCGGTTGCCTGCGCGCCGAGAAGATCGTCCGTCACGGCGGCGAGCGCCAGCGCGGCCGCGCCCTGCGCCCAGATCATGTCACCCCAGGCGTGGGTTTCCACGCGCGGGCCCTTGGCGTGTGTCGCCGGCGAGAGACTGGTCATCTCGGCGAGCACGTCGCGCGCATAAAGATAGTCGTAGCGCATGCGCGCGCCCGAAAGGATGATCAGACCGGGATCGAACAGGGTGACGACATTGGCGAGCCCCAGCGCGAGGAAGCGCCCGGCGCGATGGAAGATCGAGCGCGCGGCGGCGTTGCCGGCCTTGGCGTGGCTGAACAGGCTTTCGAGGATGATCTGCGGTTCGCGCTCGGCGCTGGTCCAGTTGAGCGCGGTCGATGCCTCGCGCACCAGCGCATAGTCGGCGACATAGGCTTCAAGGCAGCCGCGCTGGCCGCAGCGGCACAGCGCGCCGTCCAGATGCACCTTGGTGTGGCCAAGCTCCATGCCCATGCCGCCGGCGCCGCGATAGATCTCGTGATTGACGACCAGCCCCATGCCGACGCCGTGCTCGATGGTGACGACGGCAAAGTCGGGCAGGGCGCGTCCGGCGCCGAACCAGAGTTCGGCCATGGTCAAGAGGTTGGCGTCATTGTCGACAGAAACCGGCTTGCCGATCCGCTCGGCCACCATTTCGGCCAGCGGCACATCGGTGTCGGCCATGATGGGCGACCATTGGATGCGGCCGCGGTCGGCGTCGACGAAGCCGGGCACGCCAAGGCCGACGGCGGCCAGGTCGTCTCGACCGAGGCGGGCGGCCCGGAGCGCCGCGTCGAGCATGTCGGCGGTTTCGGTGAGGATGTCGGCGGTCGAATGACGCGCATGGGCGCGGGGCGCGCTGGCCTCACCGATCCGGTTGCCGGCAAAGTCGACGATCACCGCGGAATGGCTGGGCGAGGACAGTTTGATGCCGGCGACAAAGCGGGCCCCGGGCCGCACGCTGAGCGCCACGGGTGGCCGTCCGCGTCCGCTTTCGGCGTCGCGTTGCGGCGAGCCGGTCTCGCGGATCAGGCCGGTGTCGATCAGCTCGGACGTGATTGCGGTGACCGAGCCCGGGCTTATGCCGACCTTGCGGGCCACATCGACGCGGGCGATCGAGCCGGCCGCACGGATTGCCTCGAAGACCTGCTGGCGCAACGGCTTGATCGAACTGGACAGGGGCGGCGTCAGCGGGCCGCATCCGGTCGGTGCGAGATTTGGCAAATCCCTGCGCAAAAGGACGTCAACGGCCATTTTCTTCAGGCGCCGACATAAATAATGGCGTTCCGGCGACCGGGATCGCGTTGAAACACGCCATGTCGGCGCTTCCTCCCAAGCCGAGGGTAGTCTTTTTCAGCGAAAGGCGTCAAATTAATTTTGACAATTGAATTTAATATGCGATGGTGTCGTACGGCCTTACGGTCGCCGCGCCGGAGGAGGCGCACATACGGGAGGAAATCATCATGCGTAAAGCAATCGTGCTTGCGGCCGCCTTGGCTGTGGGACTGTCTTCAACCGCCCTGGCCCAGGACAGCGTTACCGTCGGCGTGAGCTGGTCGAATTTCCAGGAAGAACGCTGGAAAACGGACGAAGCGGCGATCAAGGCCGCGCTTGAGGAGGCGGGCGCCGAATATGTGTCGGCGGACGCCCAGTCATCGTCCGCCAAGCAATTGTCGGACATTGAAAGCCTGATTGCGCAGGGCGTCGATGCGCTGATCATCCTGGCTCAGGACGCCCAGGCGATCGGGCCCGCCGTGCAGGCGGCTGCCGACGAAGGGATTCCCGTGGTCGGCTATGACCGGCTGATCGAGGATGCGCGCGCTTTCTACCTGACCTTCGACAATATCGAGGTCGGGCGGATGCAGGCGCGCGCCGTTTTCGCCGCGCAGCCCACCGGCAACTATGTCATGATCAAGGGCTCGGCGCAGGACCCGAACGCCGACTTCCTGCGCGGCGGCCAGCAGGAGGTGCTGCAGGAAGCCATCGATGCCGGTGACATCACCATTGTCGGCGAGGCCTATACGGACGGCTGGCTTCCGGCCAACGCCCAGCGCAACATGGAGCAGATCCTGACTGCCAACGACAACAATGTCGATGCGGTCGTCGCCTCCAATGACGGAACCGCCGGCGGCGTCGTTGCCGCGCTCACCGCACAGGGCATGGAGGGCATTCCCGTCTCCGGCCAGGACGGCGACCATGCGGCGCTGAACCGCGTCGCGCTCGGTACCCAGACGGTATCGGTCTGGAAGGATGCGCGCGATCTGGGCCGCGCGGCCGGCGAGATCGCCGTTGCCATGGCCAACGGCACCGCGATGGGCGACATCGAGGGCGCGGCGGCGTGGACATCGCCCGCCGGCACCGAGATGACCGCCCGGTTCCTCGAGCCGGTTCCGGTCACCGCCGACAATCTGACGGTGGTCGTCGATGCGGGCTGGATCGACCAGGAAACGCTCTGTCAGGGCGTGACCGGCGGTCCCGCTCCCTGCAACTGATCGCAGCCTGACACCCGCTCTCTCCCGCGCGCCGATGCGCGGGGGAGGGCGCCCTCATTTCCGGAGTTAGGCCGTGAGCGACAGCCCCGCCCTGCCGAAAGCCGCGCCCGGCATGCGCAATCTTGCGCGGACGCTTGAGATCGACACCCGTCTTCTGGGCATGATCGGCGCATTCATCGCGCTGTGCCTGGTGTTCCATTTCCTGACCGACGGGCGGTTTCTGACGCCGCGCAACATCTTCAACCTGACCATCCAGACCGTCTCCGTCGGCATCATGGCGACCGGCATGGTGTTCGTCATCGTCACGCGGCACATCGACCTGTCGGTCGGCTCGCTGCTGGCGACCTGTTCGGCGATGATGGCGATGACCCAGACGCTGGTGACGCCGGAATGGCTGGGGCTCGGCCTCAACCACCCGCTGACGGCGCCGGCCGCGATCGTCGTCGGGCTCGGAACCGGGATCGTCATCGGCGCCTTCCACGGCTGGCTGATCGGCTATCTGGGCATTCCGGCCTTCATCGTCACGCTGGGCGGGCTTCTTGTCTGGCGCAACGTCGCCTGGTATCTGACCAACGGGCAGACGATCGGCCCGCTCGACGGCAATTTCCAGCTCTTCGGCGGCATTGGCGGCACGCTGGGCGAAACCTGGAGCTGGGTCTTCGGACTGATCTGCGCAGCGGCGGCGCTCTATGCGATCTGGCAGTCGCGGCGCAACAAGATCAGCCACGATTTTCCGGTCAAACCGCTGTGGGCGGAAATCGCGCTGGGCGCGCTCGTGACCGCCGCGATCCTCGGCTTCATCGCCATCCTCAATGCCTACCAGATCCCGGAACGCCGGCTGGAGCGCATGTTCGAGGCGCGCGGCGAGGTGCTGCCGGAGGGCTTCACCGCCGGATACGGGCTGCCGATCTCGGTGCTCTTGCTGATCGCGGTCGCGGTAACGATGACGATTATCGCCAACCGCACGCGGCTTGGCCGTTACATCTTTGCCACCGGCGGCAATCCGGACGCGGCTGAACTGTCGGGCATCAACACGCGCCTCTTGACGGTTAAAGTGTTCATCATGATGGGCATTTTGTGCGCGATCAGCGCGGTCGTCGCCTCCTCGCGCCAGACGTTCCATTCCAACGACATCGGCACGCTGGACGAGTTGCGCGTCATCGCCGCCGCCGTCATCGGCGGCACGGCGCTGGCCGGCGGGGTCGGCACGATCTACGGGGCGATCCTGGGTGCGCTCATCATGCAGTCGCTGCAATCGGGCATGGCGATGGTCGGCGTCGATGCGCCGTTCCAGAACATCGTCGTCGGCACGGTTCTCGTCGTCGCCGTCCTGATCGACACGATCTACCGCAAGCGGACGGGAGACTGACCATGGCCGACACGATCGATCGTTCCGGCACGCCGCTTGTGGAGATGCGCGACATCTCGATCGCCTTCGGCGGCATCAAGGCTGTCAACCACGTCTCCGTCGATCTGTTTCCGGGCGAGGTGGTCGGGCTTCTCGGCCACAATGGCGCCGGCAAGTCGACGCTGATCAAATGCCTTTCGGGCGCCTACCGGATGGATGCGGGCGAGATCTTCATCAATGGCGACAAGGCGGCGATCAACAATCCGCGCGATGCGCGGCGCTACAACATCGAGACCATCTACCAGACGCTGGCGCTTGCCGACAATCTGGACGCTGCCTCGAACCTGTTTCTGGGCCGCGAGCTGACAACGCCGGTGGGGCTTGTCGACGATGCGCGCATGGAGGCCGAAACCCGTCAGATCATGGGCCGGCTCAATCCGAACTTCCAGAAGTTCTCCGCGCCGGTCTCGGCGCTTTCGGGCGGCCAGCGCCAGTCGGTGGCGATCGCGCGCGCGGTCTATTTCAACGCCAGGATCCTGATCATGGACGAGCCGACCGCCGCGCTCGGGCCGCAGGAAACGCGCATGGTCGCCGACCTGATCGACGAGTTGAAGCGACAGGGTCTGGGCATCTTCCTGATCGATCACGATGTGCACCAGGTCAAGGAACTGTGCGACCGGGCGGCAGTGATGAAGAATGGCGAACTGGTCGGCGTCGTCGATGTGGACTCGGTCTCGGTCGATGACATTCTGGCGATGATCATCGCCGGCAAAAAGCCGCAAATGGCAGCGTGATGTATATCGGTCTCGACCTGGGCACGTCCGGCCTCAAGGGGCTGGTCATCGACGAGCGCCAGTCGGTCGTCGGCGAGGCGCATGAGGCGCTGACCGTGTCGCGCCCCCATCCGGGCTGGTCGGAGCAGGCGCCGAGCGACTGGCTGGCTGCAGCCGAAAGCGTTCTCGATCAACTTGCCAAGGCGCACGACCTGTCCGCCGTGCGGGCGATCGGCCTTTCGGGCCAGATGCACGGGGCGACGCTGCTGGACGCGTCCGATGCCGTCTTGCGGCCCTGCATGCTGTGGAACGACACGCGCAGCCACGAACAGGCGGCGGCGATGGATGCCGATCCCGAGTTCCGCGCGGTGACGGGCAACATCGTCTTTCCCGGATTCACCGCGCCCAAGGTCGCCTGGGTGCGCGACAATGAACCCGACATTTTCGAACGCATTGCCAAGGTGCTGCTGCCGAAGGACTATCTGCGCCTTTGGCTGACGGGCGGCTATCATTCCGACAAGTCGGATTCGGCCGGAACGGCGTGGCTCGACACGGGCAAGCGCGTCTGGTCGAAAAGCCTTCTGGCCAAGACGGGTTTGGGCATGATCCACATGCCGGCACTGGTCGACGGAAGCGATGTGACGGGCAAGCTGCGCGCCGAGATCATGGACCGGTGGGGCTTGTCTGGAGACTGTGTCGTCGCAGGCGGCGGCGGCGACAATGCCGCGTCGGCGATCGGCGCCGGCGTTACCGAGGCGGGCGAAGCGTTCGTGTCGCTGGGCACGTCGGGCGTGCTGTTTGCGGCATGCGATGCCTATGCGCCGGCGCCCGAGACGGCGGTGCACACATTTTGCCACGCCCTGCCGCGCACCTGGCACCAGATGGGCGTTATCCTGTCCGCGACCGACGCGCTCAACTGGTATGCGTTGCTTGTGGGCGATGATCCCGCCGCGCTGACCGGCGCGCTCGGCGATCTCGCCGCGCCGGGCCGGACGCTGTTCCTGCCCTATCTGGGCGGCGAGCGCACACCGCACAACGACGCCGCCGTGCGCGGCGCGCTTCTCGGCCTCGAACATGCCAGCGACCGCGACGCGGTCACCCGCGCCGTGCTCGAAGGGGTCGTCCATGCGGTGTGCGACTGCCGCGATGCGCTGGCTGCGACGGGCACCCGGTTCGACCGGCTGCTCGCCGTCGGCGGCGGAGCCAAATCCGACTATTGGCTCAAGGCACTGGCCACATCGCTGCAAACGTCCGTCGACGTGCCGGTCGCCGGCGATTTCGGCGGCGCGTTTGGCGCCGCGCGGCTTGCGATGATGGCGGCGGGCGATCTCGATCCGTCAGGGCTGAAGCCGCCGCCGATTGCCAAGACGATCGATCCCGACACTGCGCTCGCCGACGCGTTCGCCGACGCGCATGCCCGATACCAGACCGCTTATGCCCAGACGAGGATGCTGTGATGACCGACTTTTTCAAAGGTATCGAGCCGATCCGGTATGAGGGACCGGACAGCGCCAACCCGCTGGCTTACCGCCACTACAATGCGGACGAAGTGGTGATGGGCAAACGGCTGGAAGACCATTTGCGGTTCGCGGTCGCCTGGTGGCATTCGTTTGCCTGGCCGGGCGGCGATCCGTTCGGAGGCCAGACATTCGAGCGGCCATGGTTCGGCGACACGATGGAGTTGGCCAAGCTGAAAGCCGACGTGGCCTTCGAGATGTTTGCGATCCTCGGCCAGCCGTTCTTCTGTTTCCACGATGCCGATATCCGCCCCGAGGGCGACGGGTTTGCCGGCAATACGGCCAACCTTGAGGAGATGGTCGATTATATTGGCGCCAAGATGGAGGCGGTCGGCACAAAGCTGCTCTGGGGCACGGCCAACCTCTTCTCGCACCGGCGCTACATGGCCGGTGCGGCCACCAACCCCGACCCCGACGTTTATGCCTTCGCCGGCGCGACGGTGAAGACCTGCATGGATGCGACGCACAAGCTGGGCGGCGCCAACTATGTGCTTTGGGGCGGCCGCGAGGGCTACGAAACGCTGCTCAACACCGATCTGGCCCGCGAGGACCGGCAACTGGGCCGATTCATGAACATGGTGGTCGAGTACAAGCACAAGATCGGTTTTGAGGGCACGATCCTGATCGAGCCCAAGCCGCAGGAGCCGACCAAGCACCAGTACGATTATGACGTCGCGACGGTCTTCGGTTTCCTGAAGCGCCACGGGCTGGAAGACGAGATCAAGGTCAATATCGAGCAGGGACACGCGATCCTGGCGGGCCATTCCTTCGAGCACGAGATTGCGCTTGCCACGGCGCTCGGCATTTTCGGTTCGATCGACATGAACCGGAACGACTACCAGTCCGGCTGGGACACCGATCAGTTTCCGAACAACGGGCCGGAGGTGACGCTGGCCTATTACGAAATTCTCAAGGCGGGCGGTTTCACCACGGGCGGCACGAATTTCGACGCGAAACTCCGCCGCCAGTCGCTCGATCCCGAAGACCTGATCGCGGCGCATGTGGGCGGCATGGATGTGTGCGCGCGCGGGCTCAAGGCGGCTGCCGCCATGCTGGAAGATGGCGAACTGGAACGGCTGCGCGCCGAGCGGTATTCGGGCTGGGATACGGACGACTCCCGGGCGCTGTTGAATCACGCCACGCTCGAACATTGCGAAGAATGCGTGCGGGACCGGCCGATCGACCCCCAACCGCGTTCGGGCAGGCAGGAGCGGCTCGAGAACATCGTCAACCGGTTCGTGTGAACCTGCCGCGCCATGCATGGCCGGTGTGCCATCCATGTGGGAGGGGTATTGCGCGGTCGGGTGCGGCGGGTCTAGGTGGAGGCAAATCGCCAAAACCACGGGGTTCCGCCGATGCTCCAGCCCGCCAAACCCGACCTTTCACCGTTCGACTGGGAAGATGCGTTCCGGCTCGAGGACCAACTGACCGACGATGAGCGGATGATCCGCGATGCGGCGCGCTCCTATGCCGCCGACCGGCTGCAGCCGCGCGTGATCGACGCCTATCGCGAGGAGACGACCGATCCGTCGATCTTCGCCGAGATGGGTGAGATGGGGCTTCTGGGCGTGACAATCCCGGAAGAGTATGGCGGTGTCGGCGCGGGCTATGTCTCCTACGGGCTTGTCGCCCGCGAGATCGAGCGGGTGGATTCAGGCTACCGGTCGATGATGAGCGTGCAATCCTCGCTCGTCATGTATCCGATCCACGCCTACGGCTCGGAGGAGCAGCGGACGAAATATCTGCCCAAGCTGGCTTCGGGCGAATGGATCGGTTGTTTCGGCCTGACCGAGCCGGACGCCGGCTCCGATCCGGGCGGGATGAAGACCGTCGCCAGAAAGACCGCCGATGGCTATGCGCTGTCGGGTTCGAAAATGTGGATCTCCAACGCGCCGATCGCCGACGTGTTCGTGGTCTGGGCGAAATCGGAAGCCCATGGCGGCAAGATCCGCGGCTTCGTGCTCGAAAAGGGGCTGAAAGGGCTGTCGGCGCCCAAGATCGGCGGCAAGCTGTCCCTGCGCGCCTCGATCACCGGTGAGATCGTCATGGACAATGTCGAGGTGGGCGAGGATGCGCTGCTGCCGCATGTCGAAGGGCTGAAAGGCCCGTTCGGCTGCCTCAACCGGGCGCGTTTCGGCATTTCCTGGGGCGTGATGGGCGCCGCCGAATTCTGCTGGCACGCGGCACGGCAATACGGGCTCGACCGGAAACAGTTCGGAAAGCCGCTGGCGCAGACGCAGCTCTTCCAGAAGAAGCTTGCCGACATGCAGACCGAGATCGCGCTGGGCCTTCAGGGCTCGCTGCGGGTCGGCCGGCTGATGGACGAGGGCGAGGCGGCGCCGGAGATGATCTCACTGGTCAAGCGCAACAATTGCGGCAAGGCGCTCGATGTGGCGCGCATGGCGCGCGACATGCATGGCGGCAACGGCATCTCCGAGGAGTTCCAGGTGTTCCGCCACATGGCCAACCTTGAAACCGTCAACACCTATGAAGGCACGCACGACGTGCACGCGCTGATCCTTGGCCGCGCGCAGACCGGATTGCAGGCGTTTTTCTGACGGCGTTCCAACCTCCCCCTTGAGGGGAGGTCGGCGAGTGCCGAGCCAAGCGAGGCAGAGCCGGGTGGGGGTCTATGTCAGCTGCGGCCTTTGACTGTCACCCCCACCCGCTCAACCAGCGCAAGCTCGGTTTCGCGTGCCTCCCCTCAAGGGGGAGGCGGGGCGCCCGCCACCTACCGCGGCCTGATCCCGTTCAGCAGGATCGACAGCACCGCATGGGCGACCTGCTCGCTGAAGCCGGGCTTTTTGGCCTGCTTGCCCAGGATCGCCTGAACCTGCACCTCGAAATCGGCATAGTGCTGGGTCGTCGCCCAGATGGTGAAGATCAGGTGGTAGGGGTCGACCGGCGCGAGCCGGCCCTGGTCGATCCAGGTGCGGATGACGGCGACCTTTTCGTCGACCAGCGCCTTGAGCCGTGTCGACAGGAATTCGCCGACGAGCGGCGCACCGCGCTGGACCTCATTGGCGAACAGCCGTGATGCTTCCGGGTTCTGGTCCGACATCTTCAGTTTGACGGTGATGTAGCGGCGCAGTTCCTCGATCGGGTCGCCGTCCGGATCGATCGCATCGAACGGATCGAGCCAGGCTTCGACCGTCTGCTCGATGGCCGAACGGTAGATCTCCTCCTTGGAGGGGTAGTAATAGAGCAGGTTGGTCTTGGACATGCCGGCACGCTCGGCGATGCGGTCGACGGTGGCGCCGCGATAGCCGTCGGTCGAAAAGACATCGAGGGCGGCCTGCATGATCAGGGCACGGTTTTCGGTCTGGATACGGCTCTGCTTGCCGCCATTGGACCTTGCTGCGCTTTGAGCCAATTTCCGCCCCTGCAATGATTAAAAGTTGATGTTTTTGATCAATTTAAATACCGTCTTGACCATGGTCAATCGCTCCCATAGCGTCCAAATTTGACCAGTTAGTCAAGAATTTTCCAAGTCTGCCAAGGTGACCCATGAGCGCTGCCAACGAGATCATTCACAACGCGATCGGTGGCGCGCCGGCGCCTTCGGCATCGACGCGGCGCCAGCCCGTCTTCAATCCCGCAACCGGCGAGCCGGTCGCCGAACTGCCGCTGTCGACGGTCGACGAACTGGATGCGGCGGTTCAAGCGGCCAAGGCCGCGCTGCCCGGCTGGGCCGCGATGCCGCCGCTCAAGCGGGCGCGTTTCATGTTCAAGTTCAAGGAACTGCTCGACGCCCGGGCCGCCGACATCGCGCGTGCGATCTCGCGCGAGCACGGCAAGACCCATGACGATGCGCTGGGCGAAGTGGCGCGCGGCATCGAAGTCGTCGAGTTCGCCTGCGGCATCCCGCATCTTCTGAAAGGCGAATTCTCCCGCAATGTCGGCCCGTCCGTCGATACATTCTCGGACCGGCAGCCGCTTGGCGTCTGTGCCGGCATCACGCCGTTCAATTTTCCGGCCATGGTGCCGCTCTGGATGTATCCGGTGGCGGTCGCCTGCGGCAACACCTTCATCCTCAAGCCGTCAGAGCGCGATCCGTCGGCGCCGATGCTGGTCTATGACCTGTTTCGCGAGGCCGGCTTCCCGGACGGTGTGCTCAATGTCGTCCATGGCGACAAGGTCGTCGTCGATGCGATCCTCGATCACCCGGACATCAAGGCGGTCTCGTTCGTCGGCTCGACGCCGATCGCGCAGTATGTCTATTCGCGGGGGACCGCGGCCGGCAAAAGGGTTCAGGCGCTGGGGGGCGCCAAGAACCACATGGTGGTGATGCCGGACGCGGACATGGACAAGGCGGCCGACGCGCTGATGGGCGCCGGCTACGGGTCTGCCGGCGAGCGCTGCATGGCGATCTCGGTTGCCGTTCCGGTGGGCGAAAAGACCGCCGACGCGCTGGTCGAGCGCCTCAAGCCGCGCGTCGAAAGCCTGAAGATCGGCCCGTCGACCGACGCGGACGCGGACATGGGGCCGCTGGTGACCAAGGACGCGCAGGAGCGTGTGCTCGGCTATATCGACAAGGGCGTCGAGGAAGGCGCCGATCTGGTCGTCGACGGGCGCGGCTTCTCGCTGCAGGGTTACGAGGACGGCTATTTCGTCGGCGGCACGCTGTTCGACCGCGTGACCACCGACATGACGATCTACAAGGAAGAGATTTTCGGGCCGGTGCTGTCGGTCGTGCGCGCCAAGACCTATGACGAGGCGACCGCGATGATCGACGCCCACGAATATGGCAACGGCACCGCGATCTTCACCCGCGACGGCGACACGGCACGCGACTTCTGCGACCGGATCGAGGTCGGCATGGTCGGCGTCAATGTGCCGATCCCGGTGCCGGTGGCCTATCATTCGTTCGGCGGCTGGAAGCGGTCGCTGTTCGGCGACCATTCGATCTACGGGCCCGAAGGCGTGCGCTTCTATACGCGCCTGAAGACGATCACCCAGCGCTGGCCCGAAGGGATCAAGGACGGCGCGGTGTTCACCTTCCCGGCATAAAAAGAGGACAGGAGCGCGACATGCCCGCAGCACCCGGCGAGAACCTTCGAATCAATGGCGACCGGCTGTGGGATTCGATCCACGCCATGGCCGAGATCGGTCCGGGCATTGCGGGCGGCTCCAACCGCCAGACCGTGACCGACGAGGACGCCGAAGGCCGCCGCCTGTTTCAGAAATGGTGCGAGGATGCCGGCCTGACGATGGGTGTCGATCAGATGGGCACCATGTTCATGCGGCGCGAGGGCACCGACCCCGACGCGCTGCCGGTCTATGTGGGATCGCACCTGGACACCCAGCCGACGGGCGGGCGCTATGATGGCGTCCTGGGCGTTCTGGCCGGGCTCGAGATCGTCCGCACGATGAACGATCTCGACATCACGACCAAACACCCGATCGTCGTCACCAACTGGACCAACGAGGAAGGCACGCGCTTCGCACCGGCGATGATGGCATCTGGCGTGTTTGCCGGCGTGCTCGACCAGGCCGATGTCTACGGACACACCGACGCCGAGGGCAAGAAATTCGGCGACGAGTTGGAACGGATCGGCTGGAAGGGCGAGGAGAAAGTCGGCGACCGCAAGATGCATGCGTTTTTCGAGCTGCATATCGAGCAGGGGCCGATCCTCGAGGCCGAAGGCAAGGACATCGGCGTTGTCACGCACGGACAGGGCCTGAGGTGGATCGAGTGCACGGTGACCGGCAAGGAAAGCCACACCGGCTCGACGCCGATGCCGATGCGCAAGAATGCGGGTAGGGGTCTCGCGCAGATCACCGAGCTGGTCCATGACATCGCCATGTCGAACGCGCCCAACGCGGTCGGTGCGATCGGCCATGTCGATGTGTATCCCAATTCGCGCAACATCATTCCGGGCAAGGTGGTGTTCACGGTCGATTTTCGGAGCCATGAACTCGACACGCTGAACGCGATGGTCGAGCGGCTGATGGCCCAGGCGCCCAAGCTCTGCGAGCATATCGGCGTCGCGTTCGAAGCGGAGATCGTCGGCCAGTTCGACCCGCCGGCGTTCGATGAGGAATGTGTGCGGATGATCCGCGAAGCGGCCGAGCGGCTCGGTTATTCGCACATGGACATCATTTCGGGGGCCGGACACGATGCCTGCTGGATCAACCGCGTCGCGCCGACGGCAATGGTCATGTGCCCCTGCGTCGACGGGCTGTCGCACAATGAGGCCGAGGACATCACCAAGGAATGGGCCAAGGCCGGCGCCGACGTCCTGTTCCACGCGGTGATGGAAAAGGCGGAGATTGTGGGGTGAACGTGGCCGCCATGGCTCACCGAATAAACAATTGAGGGGGTACGGATGACCACCACCATCATCAAGAACGGCGCCATCGTCGCCACCTTTTGCGCGTGATAGGCTGTTCGCCGAGGAGCCGGACATGGACCCGAAAGAACGCAAGTATGAAACTGTCACCGCTCATCGGTTGAGTTTGACCGAGGAGGAATGGAAGCGCGAAGGCGAAATCATCCGCGCGGCTGATGAACGCGACGGAACGCTGGAGCTCCTCGATGCGCTTCTGGACGACATGCTCGATGATGAACCAAACTACGAATGGTAAAGCGCGGTACGATTGTCCTGATGGTTGCTTCACGCGCATACAATAAGGTTCGACCTGCCGTGGTCATCCAATCGGATGCGAGCACAGACCATTTCGACAGTTTGACGCTTTGTTTGGTCACGTCGGAGCCGTCAGAGGGTTCTGCGCTGCGCGTCCCGATAGAGCCGACCACGAGAAACGGTTTGAAGCGCAAAAGCTGGGTTCAGACCGAAAAGATCGTCACGATCCCGCAACTGGAAACGCGCCGCGTGATCGGTGAAGTTGAACCGAACCAGATGCGCGAGATCGACATCGCGCTCGCCACCCATCTAAATCTCTATGCCCTCGCGCCAAGCCAGGAGTGAACCCATATGACCACCATCATCAAGAACGGCACCATCGTCACCGCCGACCGGACCTACAAGGCCGATGTGAAGGTCGAGAACGGCGTGATCGCCGGGATCGGGCAGAACCTGTCGGGCGGCGAGGAACTGGATGCGACCGGCTGCTATGTGATGCCCGGCGGCATCGACCCGCATGTGCATCTCGAAATGCCGTTCATGGGCACCTATTCGTCGGACGATTTCGAGAGCGGCACACGCGCCGCGCTCGCCGGCGGCACGACGATGGTGGTCGATTTCTGCCTGCCCAATCCCGAACAGTCGCTGCTGGAGGCGCTGCAGCGCTGGGACAACAAGTCGACGCGCGCCAATTGCGACTACTCGTTCCACATGGCGATCACCTGGTGGGGCGAACAGGTGTTCAACGAGATGGAGGACATCACCAGGCGCGGCATCAACACCTTCAAGCACTTCATGGCCTACAAGGGCGCGCTGATGGTGAACGACGACGAGATGTTCGCTTCGTTCCGCCGCTGCGCGGAACTCGGCGCGCTGCCCCTGGTGCACGCCGAAAACGGCGATGTCGTCGCCGATCTGCAGGCGAAGCTGCTCGCCGAGGGCAATGATGGCCCCGAAGGCCACGCCTATTCGCGGCCGCCGCAGGTGGAAGGGGAAGCCACCAATCGCGCGATCATGATCGCCGACATGGCGGGCGTGCCGGTCTACATCGTCCACACCTCCTGCGAGGACGCGCACGAGGCGATCCGCCGGGCCCGGATGGCCGGCAAGCGCGTCTATGGCGAACCGCTGATCCAGCATCTGACGCTCGATGAGAGCGAATATTTCGACAAGGACTGGGACCATGCGGCGCGGCGCGTCATGAGCCCGCCCTTCCGCAACAAGCAACACCAGGATTCGCTTTGGAACGGGCTGTCGTCGGGCTCGCTGTCGGTCGTTGCCACCGACCATTGCGCCTTCACCACCGAGCAGAAGCGCAACGGCGTCGGCGATTTCACGCAGATTCCGAACGGGACGGGCGGGCTCGAGGACCGGATGCCGATGCTGTGGACCCATGGCGTCAACACCGGCCGGCTGACGATGAACGAATTCGTCGCCGTCACCTCGACCAACATCGCCAAGATTTTGAACGCCTATCCCAGGAAAGGCGCGATCCTCGAGGGTGCGGACGCCGACATCGTCGTCTGGGACCCCAACAAGGAAAAGACCATCTCCGCCGACAGCCAGCAGTCGGCGATCGACTACAACGTCTTCGAGGGCAAGCATGTGAAGGGCCTGCCGCGCTTCACGCTCACCCGCGGCAAGGTGGCCGTCCACGATGGCGAGGTGCGCACCGAGGAGGGCCATGGCCAGTTCGTCGAGCGTCCGCCGAACAACCCGGTCAACACCGCGCTGTCGACCTGGAAGGAACTGACCGCCCCGCGCAAGATCGAGCGCACCGGCATTCCGGCAAGCGGGGTCTGACCGGCTCCGATGCTTTCGCCATCCCCGCAATCCGAAACGGTCATCTCCGCCGACAGCCTCGATCTCGTCTTTGAGACCAATGACGGGCCGGTGCATGCGCTGTCGGACATCTCGCTCGATATCGAAAAGGGCGAATTCGTCTCGCTGATCGGCCCCTCGGGCTGCGGCAAGACCACGCTGCTGCGCGTCATCGCCGATCTTGAACACCCGACCGGCGGGACGATCACGGTCAACGGATTGACGCCGCACGAGGCGCGGCTGAAGCGCGCCTATGGCTATGTGTTTCAGGCCGCCGCTTTGTTTCCGTGGCGATCCATCGCCGACAATGTCGGCTTGCCGCTCGAAGTGATGGGCCTCGACAGGGCCGAGCGCGACAGGCGCGTTAGCGAAAATCTCGAACTGGTGGATCTGGCCGGTTTCGAGAAGAAGTTTCCCTGGCAATTGTCGGGCGGCATGCAGCAGCGCGCCTCGATTGCCCGCGCCTTGGCCGTGCAGCCGGACATGCTGCTGATGGACGAGCCGTTCGGCGCTTTGGACGAAATTGTCCGCGATCACCTGAACGTCCAGCTCTTGAAGCTGTGGGCGGCGACGCACAAGACCATCGTCTTCGTCACGCACTCCATCCCCGAGGCGGTGTACCTCTCCACCAAGATCGTGGTGATGAGCCCCCGGCCGGGCCGCATCCACGAGGTGATCGATTGCGATCTGGGTGCCGACCGGCCGCTTGAGGTACGCGAAACGCCTCAGTTTCTGAAGATCGCCCATCAAGTGCGCGAAGGGCTGGCCGCGGGGCATGCCTATGAGTGAGGGCAGGGCGGCGTATACCCCCACCCTTCATCCCTCCCCACAAGGGGGAGGGAGGACATCGGCACCTCGCGACCTCGCCGGTTTGCGAGCCAGGTTTGATCGTGCAGAAATGAGCACGGCGTTGATCTCTTCCCTCCCCCTTGTGGGGAGGGATGAAGGGTGGGGGTTTGGCTCTTCGACGGGGGCAGCGCCATCATGATCCGCACCCGCATCCTGCCCATCCTCACCGTCGTCGCGGCGATCATCGCGGTCTGGTATGCGTTCGCGGTGATCCTCAACGCCCCGTTCGAACGCAACGCCGCCGAGCGGGCCGGCGAGACGATCGGCTTCGCCGAAATCCTGCCCAAGACCATGAGCCAGCAGCGGCCGGTGCTGCCGGCGCCGCACCAGGTGGCCGTCGAGATCTGGGAAACGACGGTCGAAAAGAACATCACCTCCAAGCGCAGCCTGATCTACCATGCCTGGGTGACGCTGTCGGCGACGCTTCTCGGCTTCATGATGGGCACCGCGCTCGGCATCCTTCTGGCCGTCGGCATCGTGCATTCCCGGGTGCTCGACAAGTCGATGATGCCCTGGATCATCACCTCGCAGACGATCCCGATCCTGGCGCTGGCGCCGATGATCATCGTTGTCTTCAATTCGGTCGGCGTGACCGGCCTTCTGCCCAAGGCGCTGATCTCGACCTATCTGAGTTTCTTTCCGGTGGCGGTCGGCATGGTGAAGGGGCTCCGTTCGCCCGAAACCATGCACATGGACCTGATGCACACTTACTCAGCCAACCGGGCGCAGACCTTCTGGAAGCTGCGCTGGCCGTCCTCGGTGCCGTTCCTGTTCACCTCGATGAAGATCGGCATCGCCGCCAGCCTCGTCGGCGCGATCGTCGGCGAACTGCCGACCGGCGCGGTGGCGGGCCTGGGCGCGCGGCTTCTGGCCGGGTCCTATTACGGCCAGACCGTGCAGATCTGGTCGGCGCTGATCGTCGCCGCTGTGCTGGCCGGGCTGCTCGTCGGGCTGATCGGCTGGATTGGCGGCTGGCTCAACCGCCGCATGGGCGTCAGGGAGGCGCGGGCGTGACCAACACGGCCATCCTCATTGCCGCGATCGTCTTCTGGCTGGCGGCCTGGTATGCCAACACAAGGCTCGCCGCCCTGCGGCCCGAGCGCGGACCGATGGTCACCCTTGTCAATCTCGCCATCCCGGTGCTGTTCGGCGCGGCGATCCTGGCGCTTTGGGAGGGGATCACACGCGGCTTCGGCGTGCCGACCGTCATCCTGCCGCCGCCGTCGATGATCTGGGAGCGCATCATTTCGTCCGTGCCGACGCTGTGGGCCGATTTCCAACAGACCTATCTCAAGGGCGTCGTCTCGGGCTATCTGATCGGCTGCTCGCTCGGCTTTCTCGTCGCCGTCCTCGTCGACCGCTCGCCCTTCTGGAAGGCCGGCGTGATGCCGATCGGCAATCTCGTCTCCGCGCTGCCCATCGTCGGCATCGCGCCGATCATGGTGATGTGGTTCGGCTTCGACTGGCAGTCCAAGGCCGCCGTGGTCGTCGTGATGACCTTTTTTCCGATGCTGGTGAACACGGTCGCCGGCCTGAATGCGGCCGGGCACATGGAGCGCGATCTGATGCACACCTATGCGTCGACGCGCACGCAGTCGCTCATCAAGCTGCGGCTGCCGGCGGCGATGCCGTTCATCTTCAACGCCTTGAAGATCAATTCGACGCTTGCGCTGATCGGTGCGATCGTCGCAGAGTTTTTCGGCACACCCATTGTCGGCATGGGCTTCCGCATTTCGGCGGAAGTGGGCCGGCTCAATGTCGACATGGTGTGGGCCACGATATTCGTCGCCGCGCTTGCCGGCTCGCTCTCCTACGGCGCGATTGCGCTGGTCGAGCGGTCGGTGACATTCTGGCATCCGTCCATGCGAAGCGAGCGGCCATAAAACGGGATGACGGGTGCCGACACGATCAATCAACGGAGCAAACAGGGAGAACCAAAATGCGCAAATGGATAGCACTGGCCGCAGGTACGGCGATGGGGCTGACGGCGGCATCGGCCGCCAACGCCGCCGATGAACTGACGCTGCAGCTCAAATGGGTCACGCAGGCGCAGTTCGCCGGCTATTATGTGGCGAAAGACAAGGGCTTTTACGAAGAAGCCGATCTGGACGTGACCATCAATCCGGGCGGGCCGGACATCGCGCCGCCGCAGGTGATCGCCGGCGGCGGCGCCGATGTCGTCATCGAATGGATGCCCGCCGCGCTCGCCGCGCGCGAGAAGGGCGTTCCGCTGGTCAACATCGCCCAGCCGTTCCAGCGGTCGGGCATGATGCTGACCTGCCGCAAGGAAACCGGGATCGAGACGCCCGAAGACTTTCGCGGCCGGACGCTGGGCGTGTGGTTTTTCGGCAACGAGTTCCCGTTCCTGTCCTGGATGAGCCAGCTCGGCATTCCGACCGAGGGCGGCGATGACGGCGTCGAGGTGCTCAAGCAGGGCTTCAACGTCGATCCGCTGATCCAGGAGCAGGCCGACTGCGTGTCGACCATGACCTACAACGAGTACTGGCAGGTCATCGATGCGGGCTTCACGCCGGACGATCTGGTCGTCTTCAACTATACCGACCAGGGCGTTGCGACGCTGGAAGACGGCATCTACGTGCTCGAGGAAAGCCTTGCCGACGAGGCGATGGCCGACAAGCTGGCGCGGTTCGTTGCGGCCTCGATGCGCGGCTGGGAATATGCCTGCGAGAACCAGCAGGAAGCGGCCGAGATCGTGCTTGAGAACGACGCGACCGGCGCCCAGACCGAGGAGCACCAGGTGCGCATGACCGGCGAGATCTGCAAGCTCATCGGCGATTCCGACGGAACGCTCGATACGGCTGCGGCCGAGACGACGGTCGACTCGCTGCTTGCCGGCGGTTCGGACCCGGTGATCACGGCCCGGCCGGAAGGCGCCTGGACCGACGCGATCATGAACAAGGTCAAGGGCATGTAATCGTCTTTCTCATGACGCGGAAAAGGCCGGCGAAAGCCGGCCTTTTTTGTTTCTGAGCAGGCGCAGAAAAAATTTGACCTTTTGATCAAATTATTGAAAGCTTTCGCCCACGACAAGCGGCCGCCAAGAGCCGTCGACAATTCGGGTTCTCGGAGGGAGACCGCGCGATGGCGCCAAACCGTGTTTCACCGGACATTCAGGCCGGGCGTCTGCCGGCCGATCAGTACGCCGACAATTTCGACGATCTGCACGAACCGCTCGACCGGCACGAGGCGGTCGTCGAGGCCGACCGCTGCTATTTCTGCTATGACGCGCCGTGCCAGACCGCATGCCCGACATCGATCGACATTCCGATGTTCATCCGGCAGATCTCGACCGGCAACGCCAATGGCGCGGCCAGGACGATCTTCGACCAGAATATTCTGGGCGGCATGTGCGCCCGCGTCTGCCCGACCGAGACGCTGTGCGAGGAAGTGTGCGTGCGCGAGGTGGCCGAGGGCAAGCCGGTCAAGATCGGCCTTTTGCAGCGCTACGCGACCGATCATTTCCTGGAAACGGCCGAGCAGCACCCCTATGAGCGCGCCGCGCCGACGGGCAAATCGGTGGCGATTGTCGGCGCCGGGCCGGCGGGCCTGTCCTGCGCGCATGCGCTCGCCCGCCACGGCCACGACGTCACCATCTTCGAGGCGCGCGAAAAGGCCGGCGGGCTGAACGAGCACGGCATCGCCGCCTACAAGACGACGGAGAATTTTGCCCAGCGCGAAGTGGATTTCATCACCGGGATTGGCGGTATCGCGATCAGGAACGGCATGGCGCTCGGCCGCAACGTCACGCTGGACGATCTGGTGGCGGGCCATGACGCGGTGTTCCTGGGCATGGGCCTGCCCGGGGTCAACGATCTGGGCCTCGAAGGCGACGATGCGGACAATTGCATCGATGCCGTCGCCTATATCGAGAAGCTGCGCCAGACCGACGATCTGTCGGCGCTGCCGGTCGGCCGCAACATCGTCGTCATCGGCGGCGGCATGACGGCGATCGACGTGGCCGTGCAGACCAAGCTGCTCGGTGCGGAGACGGTGACGATCTGCTACCGGCGCGGACCCGAACAGATGAACGCCTCGCAGTACGAGCAGGAGGTGGCGCAGACGCATGGCGTGACGATCCGCCACTGGCTTCAGCCGCAGGCGCTCGTGCGCAACGATGATGGCGCGGTCACGGGTATCACGCTCGAATATACGGCGATGAACGGCAAGCTGAGCGGCACCGGCGAGACCGTGACGCTGGACGCCGACCAGGTGTTCAAGGCGATCGGCCAGAAGCCGGTCGAGGGCCTCTTCGGCGGCGTCTCGCTCGATCTGTCGGGCGGGCGCATCTTCACCGATGACGACCGGCGCACGAGCCATGACAAGGTCTGGGCGGGCGGCGACTGCATCGCCGGCGGCGAAGACCTGACGGTGGTCGCCGTCGAAGACGGCAAGATCGCCGCCGCCAGCATTCACAAGCGGCTGACAGGATGAACGCGGAGGTCTCACGTTTCTGGTCGAGGTTCCGCGCGGCCCATCCGGATGCGGGCTCTGAACCGTTCGACGTCTTTCGCGTGGGCGATACCGACGAGAGCGCGGACGGAGGGGCCGATCTCATCGTGTCCGGCATCAAGACGGCAACGAGTTCGCTTCCCGAAGAGCTTGTCGACATCGGAATCCCGTTTCCGGGCGCCTTGAGCGTCGTGATCGACGGCAACGCCCGGCCCAGGGCCGTCGTCGAGACAATGCAGGTCAGTCAAACCCCGTTCGGCGAGGTCGATGCAAAATTTGCCCACGATTATGGCGAATGGGACCGCACGCTGGAGACATGGAAGGCCCGCAACGGCGCGCACTATCGCGCGGTCTGCGAAGGGCTGGGCCTTGAGTGGCACGAGCAGCGCGAACTGATCTGCGAGCGCTTCAAGGTCGTCTTTTCCGATACTGCGCATCACGCGCCAAGCAGGAGCATGAGCCATGGCTGATCTGCACACCAACTTTCTCGGCGTTTCGTCGCCCAATCCGTTCTGGCTGGCCTCGGCCCCGCCAACCGACAAGCAGTACAATGTCGAGCGTGCCTTCGAGGCGGGGTGGGGCGGCGTTGTCTGGAAGACGCTGGGCGAAGCCGGCCCGCCGGTCGTCAATGTCAACGGACCGCGCTATGGCGCGATCTGGGGTCCGGACCGGCGGCTTCTGGGGCTCAACAATATCGAACTGATCACCGACCGCGATCTCGAGGTCAATCTGCGCGAGATCGAGACGGTCAAGAAGAACTGGCCCGATCGGGCGATGATCGTTTCGCTGATGGTGCCGTGCGAGGAGGAGCCCTGGAAGAACATCCTCGCTTCGGTCGAACAAACCGGCGCCGATGCGGTCGAACTCAATTTCGGCTGCCCGCACGGCATGAGCGAGCGCGGCATGGGCTCGGCGGTCGGTCAGGTGCCCGAATATATCGAGATGGTCGCGCGCTGGTGCAAGCAGCATTCCGACCTGCCGGTGATCGTCAAGCTGACGCCGAACATCACCGATATCCGCAAGCCGGCCGAAGCCGCCAAGCGCGGCGGCGCTGACGCCGTGTCGCTGATCAACACGATCAATTCGATCGTCTCGGTCGATCTGGACAGCTATTCGCCGGTGCCCTCGATCGACGGCAAGGGATCGCATGGCGGCTATTGCGGGCCTGCCGTAAAACCGATTGCGCTGTCGATGGTCTCGGAGATCGCGCGCCATCCCGAAACGCACGGCATGCCGATCTCGGGCATTGGCGGTATCCAGACATGGCGCGATGCAGCCGAATATATCGCGCTGGGCTGCGGCACGGTGCAGGTCTGCACGGCGGCGATGACCTACGGGTTCAAGATCGTCCAGGAGATGATCGCCGGGCTGGAAGCGTGGATGGATGAAAAGGGCCATGCGACGATCGAGGATTTTCGCGGCATGGCGGTGCCCAACGTCACCGACTGGCAGTATCTGAACCTCAACTACGTCACCAAGGCGCGCATCAACCAGGATCTGTGCATCTCCTGCGGGCGGTGCCACATCGCCTGCGAGGACACTTCGCACCAGGCGATCACCAACATGGTCGATGGCGTGCGCAAGTTCGAGGTGATCGACGAGGAGTGCGTCGGCTGCAATCTGTGCGTCAATGTCTGCCCGGTGGATGACTGCATCACCATGGAACAGATTTCCGGCACCGATCCGCGCACCGGCAAGCCGATCGATCCGGACTATGGCAACTGGACCGAGCACCCCAACAATCCGTCGGTGCAGCGGGAGGCGGCGGAGTAGGGCTCAGGCGCCGAGCGCGTTTTCGAGAAAGGTCAGCACCGCCGCCCGCATCTCGGGCGTTTCCTGATGGCCGGTGTCGGGTGATGTCAGTACAGTGAGTCGGTCCGAAGCGCGTTGCGTTTCATAGGCTTGGCGCAATCGGCTGAGCGCCGGATTCAAGGCGACGGGCGGCGTGAGCGGGTCTTTGAGGCCCGATGCGGCCAGTTGCGGGCGGGGAGCGATCAGAGCCGCTACATCGCCCATATCGCCATTTTCGAGCAGGCCCGGAACGGTCATGTAGATGCCGTGCAGATCGTGTGCATTGGTCTCGATCAGCGGACCTATATCGGCGAACGCACACAAATGCGCGCAGGCGGCGATGCGGTCGTCGAGCGCGGCGAGCCAATAGGCGTGCGTCGCGCCCATCGAGATGCCGAGCGTGCCGATGCGGGCCGGATCGACTGCCGGGTGGGCGGTCAGGGCATCAAGCGCCGCCGTCAGATCGCCGAGCATTGCGCCGGACAGGGTCTGCCCGCGCCACAGCGCGGCCTTGGCGAGCGCGCTTTCCGTGCCGTCGAGTTGGCGGCTGCCGAAGCCGGGCATATCGATGCACAGGACCGCATATCCGCGTTCCGCGAGCAGCGGCCCGTAGGGCGGGTCCTGAAGCGCGGGTCGGCCGTCCACCAGTTCGGCGGCGCCGATATCGTAGCGGTTGCCATGGGCGTGGCAGTAAAGGATGGCCGGGGCTCGCCCACCGTCCGTTGCGGGCAGCAGCAAAGTGCCGGCAATGGCGGGACCGGTCCCTTGCAGCGTAACGCGCTGGAGGCGGATGCCGTTGCGCACCGTCTCGTCGTCCACGCCGATGCGAGCGGGTTCCGCGTCCGTCGGCGGCAGGCGCAGAAGCGTGCGCAGTTCGTCGCGCGTGATCGGCATCATGGGCCCCCCCGCGGGCAATAGCGGTTGCGTCCAAGGTTACTGGTATACTAGTGTTTCCGCAATTGGGAGAGACGTGTCATGCGGCAGACATGGCGCTGGTTCGGGCCGGTCGACAAGGTCACGCTCGCCGATGCGCGGCAGGCCGGCGCCGAAGGTATCGTCACGGCGCTGCATCATATCGCGCCGGGCGCGATCTGGCCGGTTGCCGAGATCGAACAGCGGCAGCGCGAGGTGGCCGCGCATCCGGACGGCCCGCCCGCCGGGCTCGCCTGGGAGGTGGTCGAGAGCCTGCCGGTCTCCGAGGCGATCAAGACGCAGAGCGGCGACTGGCGCGGCGATCTGGACCGCTATGCCGAGAGCATTGCCAATCTGGCGGCATGCGGCATCCGCACCGTCTGCTACAATTTCATGCCGGTGCTCGACTGGACCCGCACCGATCTGCGCGCTCCGACCGCGGCGGGCGGGGCCGCGATGGTGTTCGATCTGATCGATTTCGCCGCATTCGACATGTACATTCTTCGCCGTACCGGCGCGCGCGACGATTACCGTCGCGCCGTGATCGACGCGGCGGCGGAGCGCTTCACGGCGATGAGCGGCGAGCGCAAGGCGGAACTGGCCGCCAACGTCACCGCCGGGCTGCCCGGCGCTGCCGAACACTGGACGCTGGACGATGTGCGCGCGAAACTCGCCGATTATCGCGGCATCGATGCCGGCCGGCTGCGCCGTCACCATGTCGATTTCCTCGAGGCGATGGCGCCTGTCGCCGAGACCCAGGGCGTACGGCTTTGCTGCCACCCCGACGATCCGCCATGGCCGTTGCTCGGTCTGCCGCGTGTCTGGTCGACGGCGGACGATGTGCGCCATGCCTTCGACGCCGTGTCGAGCCAGGCCATCGGTCTGACGCTGTGCACCGGTTCGTTCGGCGCGCGGGCCGACAACGATCTCGCCGCCATTGTGCGCGAATTCGGCCCCCGCATCCATTTCGTCCATCTGCGCAACGTGACGCGGGCAGCGGACGCGGTGCCGTGCAGTTTCGCCGAAGACGAGCATCTGGCCGGACAGACCGACATGGTCGCGGTGATCGGTGCGCTTCTGGAAGAGGAGCGGCGGCGCAAGGCCGAGGGCAGGGCCGATTGGGAGATTCCGATGCGCCCGGACCACGGCCACGAGATCCTCGACGATGCGGCGCGCGGCAGCCAGCCCGGCTATCCGGCGATCGGCCGCTTGAAGGGCCTGGCCGAACTGCGCGGCATCATGACGGCGCTGGAGGCGAACCATGCCGCGGCCTGAAACCTATCGCGCCCTGTTCGACCCGGCTTCGGTCTTCGCCGAAGCCACCATCGATACGAGCCGACCGATCGCGCCGCAGGTCTATGACATGTTGCGAACGCGCATTATCGACAACCGGCTTCCGCCGGGCGCGGTAATCTCCGAGGCGGAGACGGCGCGGCTGTGCGCTGTCAGCCGGACGCCGGTGCGCGCGGCGATCCAGAACCTGGCCAGCGAGGGACTGGTGCAGGTGCGTCCGCAAGTGGGCACCGTGGTGGCGCCGCTGGACGAAGCGCGGCTCAACGAGGCGGTCTTCGTGCGGGCGGCCATCGAGTGCGCCGTCGTCCGGCACCTTGCCGAGACCGGCGCCGATCTGACCGGTCTCGAACCGCTTCTGGCGGCGCAGTTCAGGGCTGCCGAACATGACGACTACATGACGTTTTTCCGCCATGACGAAGCGTTCCACGCAGCGCTTGCCGGGCTGGCGGGCGTCCCCAATGCGTGGGGGCTGATCCAGTCGATGAAGGCGCATGTTGACCGCCAGCGTCTGGCGCTGATGTCGTCGATCAAGGGCCGCTCCATGGCGGCCTATCGGGAGCATCTGGCCGTTCTCGACGCGATTTCCGCGGGCGAAGCCGATGCGGCGGAGGCGCGCATGCGGGCCCATATCCATTCCGTGCTTGAAACCGGCGGGGCGTCGGGCCACGATCCGGTTCAAGATGGCGACAGGCGCTTGCGAGTGCCTTGAGACCATACTAGTATACCAGTAACGTTGGTACGTGAGTGACCCTTGGGAGGAGACATAAATGACTGGACGTTTTGCAAAGAGGCTTGTGCTGGGCAGTGCCGCCCTGGCGCTGATGGCGGGCACAGCCCTCGCCGAAACCGAGTTGCGGATCACCTGGTACAATGACGGCAATGAGGGCGAGGTCATGCGCGATCTGCTCGACCGGTTCGAGGAGGCCAATCCGGACATCACCGTCGTTCTGGACACGGTGCCCTACAAGGCGATCCTCGAGAGCCTTCCGGTGCAGCTTGCCGCCGGCGAGGGCACGGACCTTGCGCGCGTCACCGACCTTGGCGGGCTTGCGCAATATTATCTCGACCTGACGCCCTACATCTCCGATCCCGGATATTGGGAGACCAATTTCGGCCCGTTCCTGAACTGGAAGCGCGAACCGGGCAATGACAGCGCGATCGCCGGCTTCATGACCCAGCTCACCGTGACCGGGCCCTACGTCAACAAGACCCTGTTCGAGCAGGCCGGCGTCGAGCTGCCCGGCGAGGGCGCGACCTGGGACGATTGGGCGGCGGCCTCCAAACAGGTTGCCGAAGCGACCGGCGTTCCGATCCCGATGGCCTGGGACCGTTCCGGCCACCGCGTGTCCGGTCCGGCGATCTCGATGGGCGCTGGGATGTTCACGGACGAAGGCGAGCCCGCGCTGGTCGATGACGGCCTGAAGATGATGGCCCAGAAACTCTATGACTGGCACCAGGACGGCACGATGGCCAAGGAATTGTGGGGCTCGGTTTCGGGCTCGCAATATCTCGGTGCCAACGAGGATTTCGCCAACGCGCAGGTCGTCATGTACATGTCCGGCTCCTGGCAGATCCCGCAGTTCGCCGAGACGATCGGCGATGCGTTCGACTGGTGGGCGGTGCCCGCACCGTGCGGACCGGCCGCTTGCTCGGGCATGCCCGGCGGCGCGGCGCTGGTTGCACTCAAGGACACCGAGCATCCGGAGGAAGTCGGCAAGCTGATGGACTATCTGTCCAGCGAAGAGGTGCTCGCCGAGTTTTACGGCCGTACGCTGTTCATCCCCGGTCATCTCGGCCTTGCCGAGGGCGGCGTGGATTTTGCCACCGAAGACCCGCGCGCCAACCATGCGCTGTCGACGTTTGCGGCGGCCGTTCCGGGAATTTCGGAGACCGCGTTCGACCTTCAGGGCTATGTCAACAACCGCGTCATGTTCAACGCGCTGATCTCGCGCCTCGGCGAGGCGATCGTCGGCGAACTGACGCTGGACGAAGCCTATGAGCGCATGGAGCAGGACGTCGCCCAGCAGATCGCGGAGAAGGAACGCGACGGCTGATCGCCGTCTTGCATCCTTGCGCTATCGATCCGGCGCGGCCATGTGGTCGCGCCGGACCCCTGCCAGCCAGCGCTGAAAGGTGACCGGCTTCATGGCACTCAATGATGTCGCTCCGTCCGAACCGGTCACGCTGACCGATCGCGCCAAGGCCGCGGCCGCCTGGCCGATCAAGCTGCTGGCGACCGTTCTCGATGTGCCGTTCCGCTTTCTGCAGCGGATTTTCGGCATCGGCGCGATGCCCTATTTCTTCATCCTGCCGAACATGATCTTCTTCGGCACGTTCGTCGTGCTGCCGCTGTTCATCAATTTCGCCTTTTCGGTGACCGGCGGCACCAACCTGTTCCTCGCCGACCGGCCCTATGTCGGCGCCGAACAGTATGAGTTCCTTGCGACCTGCGCGAACCATTTCGATCCGGCGACATGCCGGGAGGACCGGTTCTGGCGCGGCATCTACAACACGATGGTGTTCGTGTTCTTCCAGGTCTCGCTGATGGTGCTGTTTTCGCTGATCACGGCGCTCATACTCAATCGCGACATTCGCTATCGCGGCTTCTACCGCGCGGCCTTCTTCTTCCCGGTGCTGCTGTCGCCGGTGGTCGTGGCGCTGATCTGGAAGTGGATCCTGCTGCGCGACGGCGTTCTCAATGCCGGCCTTGTCGGCATGGGGCTCGATCGCATCCTGTTCTTCGTCGATCCGCAATGGTCGATGTTCTGGGCGATCTTCGTGTCGATCTGGGCGAACATGGGCTTTTACACGCTGATCCTGCTCGCCGGCCTGCAGGCGATCCCGCCGGACCTCTATGAAGCGGCGGAGATGGACGGAACCAAGCCCGAGCGCGTTTTCTGGCGCATCACGCTGCCGCTCCTTTGGCCGAACATGCTGGTGGTCATCGTCCTGGCGCTGATCAAGTCCGTGCAGGTGTTCGACGAGGTGTTCGTCCTGACCGGCGGCGGCCCGGGCACCGCGACGCAGTTCATCGTCCAGTACATCTACACGACCGGCTTTTCGAGCCAGGTGCAGAATTTCGGGCTGGCCGCCGCCGCGTCCGTCGTCCTCGGCGTCGTCCTGTTCGTGCTCACGCTTCTCCAGCTTGCCGTCGTGCGCAGAAGGGATCAGGGCTGATGACGGACGTCGTTGCCAGACCGACCCGGACGCTCGGCGCATTGCTGACCGCGACGCGCGGCAATGGCCGGCTGCACTGGACCGATGTCTTCACCTATATCTATCTGGCATTGGGCGTGGCGCTGATGTTCGGGCCGGTCGTCTGGCTGGTGCTTTCCTCGTTCAAGACCCAGGCCGGGCTTCAGGAATTTCCGCCGACGCTGCTGCCGCTCGGCCAGATCTCCGTCGAGGTCGAGGGCTACGAAGAGCCGCTGCCGCTGTTCGAGGTCACGTTCGAGGATGGCACTGTCAGGCAGATGGCGCAGGTCAGGCGCGTCGGCATCATGGCGCAGATGGTCGATCCCGATAATCCCGGAGAGCGCATCCAAGTGTCGATCAACGACCGCGAACCGATCCGCGAAATGCGTGTCGCTTGGGAGAATTACACAAAGCCGCTCGAGACCTTCAACTTCCTCACCTATCTGAACAATTCCGTCATCGTGACGGCGGCGGCGACGCTGATCACGCTGTTGATCAATTCGATGGCCGCCTACGGGCTGGCGATCTACGAGTTCCGCGGGCGCAACGCGGTGATGCTGTTCGTCATCGGCACGCTGATGATCCCGATCACCATCATCTTGGTGCCGACCTATCTGGTGGTCACGCAGCTTGGCATGGTCAACACGCTGTGGGCGGTGATCATACCGGGCTGTGCGACGCCGACGGGCGTCTTCCTGCTGCGGCAATACATGCTGACCATTCCGCGCGACCTGATCGAGGCGGCGCGCATGGACAAGGCGTCCGAATGGCAGATCTACTGGCGCATCGTTCTGCCGCTGTCGCTGCCGGCGATCGCGGTGCTTGCCATCTTCTCGGTGATGTGGCGCTGGAACGATTTCCTCTGGCCCCTGATCGTGCTCAACCGGTCGGAAGTCTACACGCTGCAGATCGGCCTGAACGCCTTCCAGGGCGAACTGAACGTCCAGTGGCACTTCGTGCTGGCCATGACCGTTGTGGCGCTGATCCCGGTGACGGTCGTGTTCGCCTTCCTGCAGCGCTTCATCACCACCGGCATCGCTTCGTCGGGCATGAAATGACCGTCATGCGCCCGCTGATCTTCATGGACCCGTTCCCGCGCAGCGAGGCGATGGTGCTGACGCACGACGCGGAGGAGGCGTTGCGCGGCATGGGCCGGCTGGTCACCCATTTCGGATCGCGTGCGCCGGACGAACTTGTCGAGAGCATCTTGGACGAGGTCGCTGTCATCATCGGCCAGACGGCGATGGATCGCGCCCGGCTCGACCGCGCGGTGAACCTCAAGGCGATCGTCAACGTCAAGGCGAACTGGGAGCCGAACATCGATTATGGATACGCGCAGGCGCGCGGCATCCATGTGCTGTCGGCGGCGCCCGCCATGGCACCGGCCGTTGCCGAGTTCTGCCTCGGACAGGCGATCAATCTGGCGCGCGGGCTGGTTGCGGCGGACGCGGATTTCAGAGCCGGGACCGAGCGCTACGGCATCGCCGGCAACGGCACGGCCTATTCGCTGTTCAACGCGCCGGTCGGCCTGATCGGCTACGGCAATCTGGGCCGCGCCCTCGTGCCGCTGCTGCGGCCCTTCACGGATCAGATCGCCGTGCACGACCCGTTCCTGTCGGACGCCTTTCTGGAGGGAGAGGGGCTTGAACCGATGCCGCTCGACGATCTGCTGCCGACCAGCCGGTTCGTCTTCCTGCTGGCCGGTGTGACCAGTGAGAACGAAGGCTTTCTGACCGCGGAGAGGCTGGCGGCGATCCCGGACGACGCCAGCGTCATCCTGGCGTCGCGCGCCGAAGTGGTGGACTTCAAAGCGCTGCTTGGCGAGGCCCAAAGGGGCCGGCTGCGGGTGGCCATCGATGTCTTTCCCGAAGAGCCGGTGCCGGTGGAAGACGCGGCGCGACAGACGGACAACGCGCTCTTTTCGGCGCATCTGGCCGGCGGGATGGAGGCGTCCTATGCGCGCATCCGCGCCATGATGATCGACGATGTGCGGCAGATCCTCGCCGGGCTGCCGCCAATGCATCTGCAACGCGCCGAACCGCGCCTGGCGGCGATGGCGCGCAGCCGGTAACGACACAAAGAGCGGGGGTCCGGTGACAGAAATCCAGTTGAACAAGGTCAAGAAGGCCTATGGCGATGTCGAGGTGATCCACGGCATCGACCTGCATGTGCAGTCGGGCCAGTTCGTGGTCTTCGTCGGCCCGTCGGGATGCGGCAAGTCGACCCTGTTGCGGATCATCGCCGGTCTCGAACCGGTCACCGGCGGCGATGTCGTGATCGATGGCGATGTGGTCAATGCGGTGCCAGCGTCCGAGCGCGGGCTGGCCATGGTGTTCCAGTCCTATGCGCTCTATCCGCACATGACGGTCTACAAGAACATGGCGTTCGGGCTCGAGAACTCGAACATGCCGCGCGCCGAAATCGAAAACCGCGTCCACGAGGCAGCGAAGCTGCTGCAGATCGATCCCTATCTGCAGCGCCGGCCCAAGGCCTTGTCGGGCGGCCAGCGCCAGCGCGTGGCCATCGGTCGGGCCATCGTCCGCGATCCCAAGGCGTTTTTGTTCGACGAGCCGCTGTCGAACCTCGACGCCGAGCTGCGCGTCACCATGCGCAAGGAACTGGCGGCGCTGCATGCCAAGCTCGGCGGCACGATGATCTATGTGACGCACGATCAGGTGGAAGCCATGACGCTGGCCAACACGATCGTCGTCCTCAATGCGGGCCGGGTCGAACAGGCCGGCTCGCCGCTCGAACTCTACAACACGCCCAAAAACACGTTCGTGGCGGGCTTCATCGGTTCGCCGCGCATGAATTTGATGGAAGCGGTGGCCCAAGCGGGCGAGGACGGCGGTGTTGTGCTGCTCGCCGGCAGCCAACGCATTTCGCTGCCGCCGATCGAGGGCGTGGAGCCAGGCGACGGCGTCACCTTCGGCATCCGGCCCGAGCATATGGACATTGTCGATGAAGGGGACGCCGACATATCGGCGCCGGTCGACCTGACCGAGCAACTGGGCGGGGAGACCTATCTCTTCTGCACGCCGGAGGGACTGCCGCAGATCACGGTGCACCAGCTTGGCCAGTTCCCGGTCGGCCGCGGCGAGATGGTGCATCTGCGTTTCCGACGCGAGGTGCTGCATGTCTTCGATGCCGAGGGCAAGGTGATCGTCAACGGCATCGACACGGATGGCGGAGCGGCCGGATGACATCGACCAAGTTTGGTGTCGGCGTAATCGGCACGGGCATGGCGGCCAAGCCGCATGCGCTGGCGCTGAAAAGCCTTGAGGATCGCGTCACCGTGCGCGGCGTCTATTCGCGCACCGCCGACAGGCGCGCGGCCTTTTGCTCCGAACATGGTTTTGCCGAAGCGGAATCGATCGACGCGCTGGCGGACGATCCGGAGGTGAAGGCGGTCATCGTCATCACGCCGCCCAACCAGCGCACCGAGCTGGTCGAACGGTTCGCCACAGCCGGCAAGCATATCCTGATGGAAAAACCGGTCGAGCGGACAAGCGAAGCGGCGCGGGCCATCGTTCAAACCTGCGAAACCGCCGGCGTCGAACTCGGCATCGTCTTCCAGCACCGATTCCGGCAAGCCTCGCAAGTGCTTGCAAAGCTTGTCGCTTCCGGCGATCTGGGCGCGATCGGCCTGGCGCGGGCCAATGTGCCCTGGTGGCGGGATCAGAGCTATTACGACGAGCCGGGCCGCGGCACCTATGCACGCGACGGCGGCGGAGTTCTCATCTCCCAGGCGATCCACACGCTGGACCTGATGCTGTCGATCGCCGGGCCGGTTTCGGACGTGCAGGCGGTGGCCGGCACGACGCCGTTCCACCGGATGGAGGCGGAGGATTTCGTCGCCGGCGGAATGCGCTTTGAGAGCGGCGCGATGGGCTCGGTCATGGCGACGGTAGCCGCCTTTCCGGGCGAGGCCGAGTCCATCACGCTCGACTGCGAAAAGGGCTCGGCGCATCTGCGGTCGGGGACGCTGACGGTCCAATGGCGTGACGGGCGTGCCGAGACGTTCGGCGAGTCGGCCGGCGGCACCGGCGGCGGCGCAGACCCGATGGCGTTTCCGTTCGACTGGCACCGCGACCTGATTTTGGACTTTGCCGATGCGGTCGAAGCGGGACGGGCGCCATCCGTGACCGGGCGCGAGGCGCTGAAAGTGCATGATCTGATCGATGCGCTCGTCACTTCGTCGCGCGAGGGGCGCGCAGTTACAATCCGGAGCGGAGCCTGACCATGACACAGTTGACGGTGGGGGTGATCGGCCTCGATCATCGGCACATTTACGGCCAGTTGCAGGGCATGCTGGATGTCGGGGCCACCTGCAAGGGCTGGTGGACCGAAGGTGATCCGCAGCCGGTTGAGGGCTTCGTCAAGCGCTTCCCCGATGTGCCGCGGGTCGCCGACCGGCGGACGCTGCTGGACGATCCGGAGATCGACCTGATCCTTCTGGCCGACATTCCCGTGCGCCGCGCCGACCGTGCCATCGAGGCGATGCGCGCGGGCAAGGATGTGATGACCGACAAGCCGGGCTGCACGACGCTCGACCAACTGGCGGCGATCAAACAGGCCGTCACCGAAACCGGCCGCATCTGGTCGATCGATTTTTCCGAGCGGTTCGAGGTTCCGGCCAACCAGAAGGCGGCCGAGCTGGTCGCCGATGGCGCAATCGGTCAGGTGATCCAGACCGTCGGGCTCGGTCCGCACCGGCTGAACCGCCCCACGCGGCCGGACTGGTTCTTCGATGAAGCCGCCTATGGCGGCATCTTGTGCGATATTGCCAGCCACCAGATCGACCAGTTCCTGTTCTTCACCGGCTCCGACGATGCGGAGATCGTCGCATCCTCTGTCGGAAACTTCGCCCATCCGGACGATCCGGGCCTGCAGGATTTCGGCGAGGTGCTGCTGCGCTCGGACAGGGGCAACGGCTACATCCGCGTCGATTGGTACACGCCCGATGCGCTGCCGACCTGGGGCGACGGGCGGCTGACGATCCTGGGCACCGAAGGCACGATCGAGATGCGCAAATATGTCGATGTCTGCGGGCGCGACGGCACCGACCATGTGTTCCTGGTCAATGGCGAGCGCTGCGAGCATTTCGACGCGTCCGGCGAGAAGCTGACCTATTTCGAGCGCCTTGCCGCCGATGTGCGCGACCGCACCGAGACGGCGATGAGCCAGACACACTGCTTCAAGGTGATGGAGCTGGCCCTGAAAACCCAGGCGCAGGCGGTGCGCCTCGGCCATCTGAGGAACTGACCATGCCGCACGTGGCGATATTGGGCGCCGGCATCGGCGCGCAGCACATGGACGGTTATCGTGCGCTGCCCGATCGCTGGCAGGTGATGGCAGTCTGCGATCTCGACCCGGACAAGGCCGATGCCGTGGCGGCGAAGTCGCCCGATTGCAGCGTGACCGCCGATATCGACGAGGTGCTCGCCGACCCGGATATCGATGTGATCGACATCTGTCTGCCGCCGCATCTGCACGCGCCGGTCGCCATAGCCGCGCTCGAGGCGGGCAAGCATGTCATCTGCGAAAAGCCGCTGGCGGGATCGGTCCGCGATGCCGACCGGATGGCGGCGGCGGCCGACAAGGCCGGTCGCATGCTGGCGCCGGTGTTCCAGTACCGCTATGGGCGCGGCCTTTATCAGCTTGCCGAACTGCAAAGGCGGGGCCTGACCGGCAGGCCTCTGGTGGCGACGCTTGAAACACACTGGAACCGCGGCGCGGACTATTATGCGGTTCCATGGCGCGGCCGGTGGCGCAGCGAGGGCGGCGGCGCGGTGCTCGGCCACGCCATCCATGCGCACGATCTGATCGCGCGCTTTGTCGGGCCGGTCACCGAAGTGACGGCGATGGTGGACACGCGCGTCAACCCGATCGAGACGGAGGATTGCGCGGCGCTCGCCATGCGCTGCGAAACCGGCGCGCTCGTCACGTCGTCGGTCACCCTGGGCGGGGCGCGCGACACATCGCGCCTGCGCTTCGTCTTCGAGACGCTGACCGCCGAAAGCGGGCGCAACCCCTATGCGCCGGGCGCCGACGACTGGACGTTCGAGGCGCGCGCGCCGCTCGGCCAGTCCGCGCTGGACGATGTCTTGTCGGAGGCGGCGGCCGGCATCGATGCCCGTCCGGTCGGCTATGCCGGCCAGTTCGCGGCGATTGCCGATCATCTGGACAGCCGTGCGGCAGATATGGTGACGGGGCAGGAAGGTGTGCGCTCGATCGAGTTCGTCGCCGCGGTCTACAAGTCGGCACGGGCCGGCCAAACCGTCCGCCTGCCGCTTGACCGCGCCGACCCGATCTGTAGGGACTGGGCACCCGAACCGCCAAAGGGAGACTAGGCCGGTGCAATTTGCCCAGATCAATGGCGTGACGCTTCACTATCAGGTCATCGGTGCGGCCGAGGGCAAGCCGACGCTGGTCTTCGCCAACTCGCTGGGCACCGATTTCCGCATTTGGCGCGATGTCGTGGTACGGCTCGTCGGCGAATTCGGTCTCGTCCTCTACGACAAGCGCGGCCATGGCCTGTCGGACGCGCCGCCGGCGCCTTACGCCATGGACGATCACGTCGCCGATCTGGCGGGGCTGCTCGATCATCTCGCGGTCAAGAAGGCGACGGTCTGCGGCTTGTCGGTGGGCGGGATGATCGCGCTGGGACTGTTCAAGGCGCGGCCCGATCTCGTCCGCTCGCTGATCCTGTGCGACACCGCGCCCAAGATCGGCACCGAAAAGCTCTGGAACGACCGGATCGAGACGGTGCGCGACAAGGGACTTGCGGCGCTGGCCGATCCGGTGATGGAGCGCTGGTTCACACCCGCCTTCCGGCGGCCGGACAATGCCGAATATCTCGGCTACCGCAACATGCTCGTCCGCCAGCCGGTCGAGGGCTATGCCGGCACCTGCGCGGCGATCCGCGATGCCGACTACACCGACATCGCCAGGACGTTGACGGAGCCGGCCTCATGCGTGGTCGGGGATCAGGACGGCTCGACGCCGCCCGCGCTGGTCGCCGAAATGGCCAAGATGATCCCGGACGCACGGTACGACGAACTCAAGGATTGCGGGCACATACCCTGCGTCGAGCAGCCGGTGGCGCTTGCCGACATCATTCGCGCCTTTGCCGCCGCGCCGTCGGACGCCGGTTGACCGGATTGCAGGCAGCGGCCTGCGGGCGCTTCGGGACGGCGTACCGCAATTCCCAACTGGCTCTTGCAAATGCCTCGCAACTGGACAAGACTCGGGCCATGATCGAATCCAGCCAGATGAGTGCGCGCGAACTGGAACATGCGTTGCGGGACGCCGGCGTGCGGATCACGCGCCAGCGCAGCGCCATTTTGCGCATTCTCGCCGAAGCCGACGACCATCCCGATGCCAACGAGCTCTACAGCCGCGCCAGTGCGCTCGAGCCGACCGTGTCGCTGTCGACCGTTTACAGGACGCTCAGCATCCTTGAGGAAAAGGGCGTGGTGCACCGGCTCACCTTCGAGGGAGCACCGGCGCGTTTCGAGACCGCCGATGCGCCGCATCACGACCACATGATCGACATTGAAACCGGCGACGTGATCGAGTTCCGATCCGACAAGATCGAGAAGCTGCAAGCAGAGATCGCCGCCGAGCTCGGCTACGACATCGTCTATCACAAGCTCGAGCTCTATGGCCGCCGAAAGGCGCGCAACCAGGCAGGGAGGCTTGGAGCCTAGTCCTTCGGCTCGGGATCGCGCGGGTTGAAGGTGATGAACAGCCCGTAGAAGGACAGGGCGCCAATGCCGACGAAAAGTGTGCCCCAGAAATGGTTGCCCATCAGGAATTCGAAGATTCCCCACGATGCCGTGACGCCGACCGTGGCGATGCGGCGCCACAACGGGCGGAAAAAGGGGTGATCGAAATCGAAGAACTTCATCGGCGCGCCTTGGTCCCTTTGAACCCATCTGGCTGGCCGCGGCGCCAAATGCAAGCCGTCAGCGCTGGCTCGTCTGCCAGTGGGGGTGAATCCATGGTTCGGCATTGGAGGGCGCGAGCGGCGTCTTGCCCAGAATGTGGTCCGATGCCTTTTCGCCGGTCATGATCGATGGCGCGTTGAGATTGCCGTTCGGAATGGTCGGGAAAATCGAGGAATCGGCGAGGCGCAGCCCGTCGACGCCGATCACCCGGCATTCGGGATCGACCACCGCCAGCGGATCGTCGGCGCGGCCCATCCGGGCGGTGCCGCAGGGGTGATAGGCGCTTTCGGCATGCTCGCGGATGAAACCGTCGAGCTCGTCGTCGCTCTGCACCGCGGCGCCGGGCTGGATCTCGTGCCGGACGAAGGGCGTGAACGCATCCTGGGCGAAGATCTCGCGCGTCAGGCGGATGCAGGTGCGGAAATCGGCCCAGTCCTCGGACTTCGACATGTAGTTGAAGACGATCTTCGGCGCTTCGCGCGGGTCCGATGAGCGGAGCGTGACCGCGCCGCGTGACGCCGACCGCATCGGCCCGACATGGGCCTGAAAGCCGTGGCCTTCGGCGGCGGCCTGTCCGTCATAGCGCACCGCGATCGGCAGGAAATGATACTGGATGTCGGGATATTTGACGCCGGCCTTGGAGCGGATGAAGGCGGCGCTCTCGAACTGGTTGGACGCGCCGGGGCCGCTTCGCGTGAACAGCCATTGCGCGCCGACCCAGGCTTTTCCGACAAGGTTCCAATATCTGTAAAGCGTCACAGGCTGGCTGGCGGCCATCTGGATGTAGAGTTCGAGATGGTCCTGCAGGTTTCGGCCGACGCCCGGCCGGTTGGCGATGACCTCTATGCCAAGTTTCATCAGGTCCGATGCCGGCCCGATGCCCGACAGCATCAGAAGCTTGGGCGAATTGATCGAAGAGGCCGCAACGATCACCTCGCGATTGGCGCGCACCGTTTCGATTGTGCCGCCGCGCTCGATCTCGACGCCGGTGGCGCGGCCATCCTCGATGACGATCCTGCGGGCGAGGGCGCGCACGATGGTGCAGTTTTTCCGCTTCAGCGCCGGCTTCAGATAGGCGTTAGCAGCCGACCAGCGCCGTCCGTTGAACACCGTCTGCTCCATCGGGCCGAAGCCTTCCTGCTTCTCGCCGTTATAGTCGCCGGTGACCTGGTAGCCGGCCTGCCGTCCGGCTTCGACGAAGGCGGCGAAAAGCGGGTTGTCGCGCTTGCCGCGCGTGACATGCAATGGTCCGCCGGTGCCGCGCCAGTCCGGATCGCCGCCATGGCCGCCCGAATCCCAGCTTTCCATGCGCTTGTAATAGGGCAGCACATCCGCATAGGCCCAGCCGGTGGCGCCCAGCTCCGCCCAGCGGTCGAAGTCGCAGGCGTGGCCGCGCACATAGACCATGCCGTTGATCGAGGACGAGCCGCCGATCACCTTGCCGCGCGGCGTGGCCAGCCGCCGTCCGCCCAGATGCGGTTCAGGCTCGGACCGGTAGCCCCAATCGTACATCTTCATGTTCATCGGGTAGGACAGCGCGGCCGGCATCTGGATCAGAGGACCGGCATCGGTTCCGCCATATTCGATGACGAGCACCGTGTGACGGCCGTCCTCGGACAGGCGGTAGGCCATGGCCGAGCCGGCTGAGCCGGCGCCGATGATGACGAAATCTGCTTGCAATTCAGCGCCTTGATCGATGTTTCATCACAGATTGAATCGGCTCGTTGATAAAGCGATTCAGCGGGTCAATAGGGTGCCTCGACCGGGCCGAGCCCGACATAGACGGTCTTGAGCTGGCTGTAGTGTTCGATGGCCGCATGGCCGTTCTCACGGCCGACGCCGGATTGCTTGACGCCGCCGAACGGCGCTTCCACCGGCGTCAGATTGTAGGCGTTAATGAAGCAGGCGCCGGCCTGAAGCTGCGCGATCACACGGTGCGCGCGGGCGAGATCGCGGGTGAAGACACCGGCCGCCAGACCGAATTCGGTCGCGTTGGCGCGGGCGACGGCTTCGTCCTCGTCGTCAAAGGCGAGGACCGACAGGACGGGGCCGAAGATCTCCTCGCGCGCGATCGTCATCCGGTCGGTGACGCCGGTGAAGATGGTCGGCTCCATATAGAAGCCCGGTCGGTCGATTCGGTTGCCGCCGGCAACGATCTCCGCGCCTTCTGCGCGGCCAATATCGACATAACCAAGCACCTTGTCGAGTTGCGCTTCGGAAACCAGAGGGCCGAAACTGGTCGCCTCATCCAGCGGATCGCCGATCACCGCGCCCCTGGTGCGTTCGACCAGCCGTTCGACGAAGCCGTCGTGCAGGCCGCGCTGGACGAAGACGCGCGTGCCGTTCGAGCAGATTTGGCCGGAGGAATAGAAGTTGCCGAGGATCGCGCCACCGACCGCGTCCTCGATGTCGGCATCGTCGAAGACCAGGATCGGCGACTTGCCGCCAAGCTCCATCGTCACATGCTTCATGTGCCCGGCGGCGGCCGAATAGACCTTCTGGCCGGTGGGCACCGAGCCGGTCAGTGAGACCTTGGCGACGCGCGGGTCGGTGGCCAGCGCCGCGCCGACATCGCCATAGCCCTGGACGACGTTGAACAGACCCGGAGGCGCGCCGGCCTCGATCAGGATCTGGGCGATCTTCAGCGTGCAAAGCGGCGTGACTTCGGACGGTTTGAAGACCATTGCGTTGCCGCAGGCAAGCGCTGGCGCCGCCTTCCAGCAGGCGATCTGCGTGGGATAGTTCCACGCGCCGATGCCGGCGCACACGCCCAGAGGTTCGCGCACCGCATAGACGAAATCGCCGCCGAGCGGGATGTGCTCGCCGGTCAGAGTGGCGGCGAGATTGCCGAAATATTCCAGCGCATCGGCGCCGGACGAGGCATCGGCGACCAGCGTTTCCGACAGCGGCTTGCCCGTGTCGAGCGTTTCGAGTTCGGACAGGTCCCGGTTGCGGTCGCGGATGATGTCGGCGGCGCGGCGCAGCACGCGCCCGCGTTCGGCGCCTGTCCGGCCAGCCCATTCGGCCTGGGCCGAAGCGGCGGTCTCCAGCGCGCGATCGACGATCGCCGGCGTTGCGCTACGGACCGTGGCGATCGTTTCGCCCGTTGCCGGATAGATCACGTCGATGGCCGCGCCGGCCTCGTCTTCGATGTAGGCGCCGCCGACGAAGTGGCTGGCCTCGGGCTTCGCTGCGATGTTGGCGATGGTCATGCGTTGGTCTTTCTGCCGATCCAGGTCTCGGCGGCGTCGAGCACCAGGCGCGTCGCCGAGCGGTTGTCCATGGCGCGGTCGCGCAGCGCCTGGCGCAGATAGACCCCGTCGATCAGTGCGGCGATGCGGAGCGCGATCACCGGGGCGGCATCGTCCACAAGGGGCCGCAGTTCGTGTACCAGGTTGGACAGGAGGCGCTTCTGGTAGACCGCGAGCAGCCGCCGCGCGGGTTCCGAGGTCTGCGCGAGCACATAGAAGTTGAGCCACGCTGCGATGATCTCGTCGTCGAACTGGTGCACGCAAAAGCTCGCTTCGACCAGCGCTTCGAGCCGCTCGCGCGGGCCTTTGGCCTGCTTCAGCGCGGCGCGTACATCGTGCCCGTAGACGGTCAGGACATGGCGCATGGCGGCCAGGAAGATCTGGTCCTTGTTGCCGAAATAATGATGCGCCAGGGCCGAGGACATGCCGGCGCGCTTGGCGATCTGGGCCACGGTGACATCCAGCGATCCGGCACGTCCGATTTCGGCGATGGTTGCGTTGACCAGCGCATCGCGGCGTATCGGCTCCATTCCGACCTTTGGCATGGCGAATTCCCGGTGGGGCTTGTCTTTTCGGCGTAAACAAAGTTAATTGACTCGTCAATCAACAAAAACCGCAACGATCCGTTAAACCAAACCCGGGAGGCCCACATGAAATTCAAGACGATGTTCGCCGCGCTCGCTTTGTCGACCGCGATGGGCTCACAGGCCCATGCCCAATGCGAGGCCGTGACCTTCTCCGATGTCGGCTGGACCGACATCACCGCCACCACCGCCGTTGCAACCGTCGTGCTCGAGGCGCTGGGCTACGAGACCGACATCAAGGTGCTGTCGGTGCCGGTGACCTACACATCGCTCGCGCAGGGCGATGTCGACGTGTTCCTGGGCAACTGGATGCCGACCATGGAAGCCGACATCGCGCCCTATCGCGAGGCAGGCACGGTCGACACGGTGCGCACCAATCTGGAAGGTGCCAAGTACACGCTGGCGACCAATGCGGCCGGCGCGGCGCTCGGCATCGCCGATTTCGCCGACATCGCTACACAGGCGGAAGCGCTCGATTCGACCATTTACGGCATCGAGCCGGGCAATGACGGCAACCGTCTGATCCTCGACATGATCGAGGGCGATGCGTTCGGCCTGTCGGACTTTGAAGTGGCCGAAAGCTCGGAACAGGGCATGCTCGCGCAGGTCGAACGGGCGTCGCGTCGCGACGAGCCGATCGTGTTCCTGGGTTGGGAACCGCACCCGATGAACGCCAATTTCGAGCTGACCTATCTGACCGGCGGCGACGATTTCTTCGGGCCCAATCTGGGCGGCGCAACGGTGATGACCAACACACGCGCCGGTTATGTGGACGAATGCCCCAATGTCGGCACGTTCCTCAAAAATCTCGAATTCACGCTGGCCATGGAAAACGAGATCATGGGCGCCATCCTCAACGATGGCGAGGACCCGGCCGATGCGGCCACGGCCTGGCTTACCGCCAATCCCGACACGCTGGGCCCGTGGCTCGACGGCGTGACGACGCTGGACGGCGGCGACGCGATGGAAGCCGTCAAGTCCGCTCTCGGCATGTAACGGCCACCCGGAGCCTCCCCTTTCGGGAGGCTCCTTTCTCTGTGCCGGCGGTCATCGCCAGCTGCAATAGCGCAACTCGCGAACAGGTTTTCCATGGATTGGCTGACCGACAACAAAATCCCCGTTGGCGATGCGGCCGGCGCCTTCTTCGATTGGCTGCAGGACAATGGCGCCTTCTTCTTTGACGGCCTGTCCGATGCGATGGACGTCCTGATCGAAGCGATCCTGTGGGTGCTGCAGACACCCCATCCCCTGATCGTCGTCGCCGCCTTCGTCGCGCTGACATGGGCGTTGCAGCGGCGCTGGTCGGTCTGCGCGCTGGTCGGGTTCGGCTTTCTGTTCATCCTCAACCAGGGGTATTGGGAAGAGACCACCGAAAGCCTGACGCTGGTCCTGTCGGCTTGTCTCGTCTGTATGGCGATCGGCGTGCCGATCGGCATTGCGGCAGCCCACAGGCCGCGCCTTTACGCCTATATGCGGCCGGTGCTCGATCTGATGCAGACGCTGCCGACCTTCGTCTATCTCATTCCGGCGATCGTCTTTTTCGGGATCGGCATGGTGCCGGGCCTGATCGCGACGGTGATCTTCGTCTTGCCCGCGCCGATCCGGCTGACCCATCTGGGTGTTTCCTCGACGCCGATGCCGCTGCTCGAAGCGGCGCGCGCGTTCGGTGCGACGCCCCGGCAGACCTTGTGGAAGGTGGAGCTGCCCTATGCGGTTCCGCAGATCATGGCCGGTCTGAACCAGACGATCATGCTGTCGCTCTCCATGGTGGTGATCGCCGCTCTGGTCGGCGCCGACGGGCTCGGCGTTCCGGTTGTGCGGGCGCTCAACCGGGTCGACACCGCGCTCGGCTTCGAGAGCGGCTTCATCATCGTCGTGGTTGCGATCATGCTGGACCGCATGCTGCGCATCGAGGCGCGCAAATGAGTGTCGCGGTTGCGTTCGACGCGGTGAACATCGTCTTCGGGGACCGCCCGCAGGAGGCGCTGCCGCTGATGGATGAAGGCCGCACACGCGGCGATATCCAGGCCGAGACCGGGCAGGTGCTCGGCGTTCACGATTGCTCGCTCGAAGTGGGCGAGGGCGAGATCGTCGTGCTGATGGGCCTTTCGGGGTCCGGCAAGTCGACGCTGCTTCGCGCCGTCAACGGGCTCAATCCGGTGGTGCGCGGCGCGGTGCGCGTCAATGATGGCGACCGGATGGTCGATGTCTCGTCAGCGGACGCGGCCACCTTGCGCCGTATCCGGCTCGAGCGCGTCGCCATGGTGTTCCAGCAGTTCGGGCTTTTGCCGTGGCGTACCGTGCGCGACAATGTCGGGCTGGGGCTGGAACTGGCCGGCCTCGAAAAGGCCGAGCGCAACAGGCAGGTCGACGACCAGTTGGCGCTGGTGGGCCTCGATGGCTGGGCCGACCGCAAGGTGGGGGAACTGTCGGGCGGCATGCAGCAGCGCGTCGGTCTGGCGCGCGCCTTTGCGACAAACGCGCCGATCCTTCTGATGGACGAGCCGTTCTCGGCGCTCGATCCGCTGATCCGCACGCGGCTTCAGGACGAACTGATCGACCTGCAGGGCAAGCTGAAGCGAACAATCATCTTCGTCAGTCACGATCTGGACGAGGCGTTCAAGCTCGGCGACCGGATCGCCATCATGGAAGGCGGGCGGATCGTCCAGTGCGGCACGCCGCAGCAGATCTTCTCCGACCCGGTCAACGATTATGTCGCCGACTTTGTCGCCCACATGAACCCGCTGGGCGTCCTGTGCGCCCGCGACATTATGGGGCCGCCAGGGGAGGGTGCGACCGACACGGTCGGCGCCGACATGAGCGTGCGCGACGTGATGGAAAAGCTCCGCGCGGTCGAGGCGGTTGCGGTTACAGACGGGGACGAAGTCGTCGGCCGGATCAGCCGCGCCGACGTGATGGCCAAACTCCTCGATCCGCGCGGCTGACCGCCGCCGGAGCGGCTTGAGGACGATCCTCTCCACCGTTCTGAACAAAAGACACCTTTGTTGACAATTGTCTATCAATGCCTAGTGTCACCGCGAACAAGGAGGTGACGGTCGTGCGGATTCGACGATCAGACGGGCAGGGGGCGACGGGCGGACACGAGCATGTTCGGCAAGCCGGAATGCGAGGCACAGGCCGGTCCGGCATCCGGACAAAGGCCGGCCGGACGTGAGCGCCGGCACGATGGAGCGATTCCGGGTCGTCTACCGCATCTTCGCCGACAGTGCCGCAGAAGCCATGCGGCGCGCCCATGACGTGGCGCTTGAGCAGACGGTCGAAGTCCCTGCCGATGTCGTGCCGCAAGGGTTCATTGCCGATAAGATCGTCGGCAAGGTCGGCCGTGCGGAGATGGGAGAGCGTGGTGTCTTCGATGTGGCGATCTCCTATTCGCCCGACAGTGTCGGCGCAGAACTCTGTCAGTTGCTCAATGTCATCTTCGGCAACTCATCCATTCAGCAGGGCGTGAAGGTGGTCGGGTTCGAGCCGGGCGCGACGATCGCCGAGCGCTTTGCCGGTCCACGCTTTGGTATCGAGGGTGTCAGGGCGCGCGCGAACCGGCCGAAGGGCGGGCTCATCTCGCCGGTCATCAAGCCGCAGGGCTCATCGCCCGAAACGCTGGCCGAGATCGCCTTCCGCTGCGTGGCCGGCGGTGCCGACATCATCAAGGACGATCACGGCCTCGCCGACCAGCCGATGGCCCCGTTCGAGGAACGCACCGAAAAGGTCGCAGCGGCGGTCGCCAGGGCCAATGCCGAGTTCGGCATGTCGGCGCTGCATTTCGCCAACATCACCGGCCGGCCGGACGAGCTTGTCGAACGTGCCTTCTTCGCCAAGAGGGCCGGAGCAGGCGGCGTCTTGCTGATGCCGGGTCTCCTGGGCTTCGAGATCGTCCAGCAGCTTGCGGCGGACCCGGCATTCGGCCTGCCGATCATGACGCATCCGAGCTTCACCGGTCCGTTCGTCCTGTCGCCGGAAACCGGCTTCACCCATGCGATGATGTATGGCGTGCTGCAGCGCCTTGCCGGCTCGGACATCTCCGTCTTTCCCAATGTCGGCGGGCGGTTCGGCTTTTCGGCGGAAGAATGCGTCGCGATCGCCGATGCATGCCGCGATCCCGCCGGCATCGGCAAGCCGATCTTTCCAAGCCCCGGCGGCGGCATGAGCGTCGACCGGGCGGCGGACATGGCGGCCATGTATGGCGATGACGTCGTCTATCTGATCGGGGGCAGCCTGCTGCGCCATGGCGACAGGATCGGCGAGGCGGTCACCGCCATGCGCCGGGCGGTCGATGCGGTCCCCGGCGCGCGCTAGACGGGTCAGTCGGGGAAGACGACGCCCATCCGCAGGATGAAACAGCCGAACGGCCGGTCTTCCGAGCAGGCGACCACGGCAAAGGCGTTGCGGGCGTGTGCGTAGAAGGCCTGACGTTCGATGCTGCCCAGCTTCGCCTCCGCCGGCTTGACCGTCTCGAGCACGTCGAACACGTCGCGGTGCACCGGCTCGACCCGATCGGGTTCGCCATCGACCTGCATGCGCAGGGCGCCGTAATCGGTAAAGCCGTCGATCGGCATGTGCTGCGTGATCAGCGCGACCGCTTCGGGCGACGAAAAGCCGGGAAGGCGGATCACGTCGGGCATGACGCAGTGGGCCGCCGTCGAGGCGGCGGGATAGTTGCGGTCCGCGATGACGATCTCGTCGCCATGGCCAAGCCGGATCAGGCAATCCATCAGTTCGGGCGTCATGCGCGGATCGATGTTCTTGAGCATATGCGGTCTCCGGACAGAAGAGGGGCCGCGCAAGGCGGCCCCGGTTCTATGTGCCTCAGCGCGGCGGCAAAGGCATCCAGTCGGTCATCGCCACGTCGGCATGGGCGAATTGCGGCAGCTTGGCCGACAGGTCTTCCATGTTGGAGATGTCGTTCTCGTTGAGGAAGGCCTGCGTGATCAGGGTCGGCGGCACGATCACCTGGGCGCCCGGATCTTCGCCCGCCAGCATCATGGCCAGCGCCCGTACGGAGACTTCGCCGACAACAGCCGGGTTGGTCGCCACGGTCGCCTTCCAGGCGCTGCCCGGCTCACGCATCTGGGCGATGTCGGCGGTCGAAACGTCGGCCGAATAGATCGAAACGTCGGAGGACATGCCGGCCTCGTCGACTGCGATCTTCACGCCCTTGGCGAACTCGTTGTAGGGCGCGAAGAAGACCGAGATATCGGGATTGGCCTGCAGGACCGAGCGCGCCTGGTTGGCGTTCGAGTTGGCGATCGGGTTGTCGAGCGTGCCCATTTGGGCGACTTCCTCAATGCCGGGATTGGCCTCCTTGATCTCTTCCCAGGCGACGTGACGCCGGTCGAGCGGCGCGATGCCGGGCACGTAGACATAGCCGGCCTTCCACTCGTTGCCATTGTCCTCGATCGCCTGTTCCAGTGCCAGCTTGCCGAGCAGATAGTCCGACTGCTCGATCTGCGGGATCGCCTCGTTCTCCACATTGACATCGAAGGCGACGACCTTGATGCCCGCGTCGACGGCCCGCTGGGCTGCTTCCTTCATCGACTCGGTCAGGCCGTGCTGGATGACGATGCCATCGACGCCGAGCGCAATCGCCTGATCGACCATGTCGGCCTGAAGGGCGGCGTCCTGGCGGCTGTCGAAGACGCGCAGGTCCACGCCCAGCGCCTCGGCCTGGGCTTCGACGCCCGACAGATAGGCCTGGAAGAAGTCGCCGGTCGACAGATAGCGCACAAGCGCGATCTTGACGTCGCCGGGATTGTCGAGGGGCGCCGGCATTTCGGCGTTGGCGATGCCGCCGGACAGCAATGTGGCCGATGCGGCGATGCTGGCGACCATCGCCAGTGCCGTTCTGCGAACAATTTTCATGAGGTCTCCTCCTTTTGCAGCTTTGTCTGGCGGCCGGGGCCGTCAGTGGCTTCCGGCCTTTCGCGCCGAAAGCGAGAACGTGAAGACAAGGGCGATCACCAGAACGAAGCCCTTGATGAAGTCCTGGGTGTAGTAGGGCGCATTCATCATCGTCAGCCCCTGCAAGAGGATGCCGACGAAGAGCGCGCCCATCGCGGTGCCGAAGGCGTTCGGCTTGGCGGCGCCAAGCACGGCAAATCCGATCAGCGCGGCGGCGACCGCATCGAGCAGGAGATTGGTGCCCGACGCGATGTCGCCGCGGCCGAGCCGGGCGGCGAGCAGCATGCCGCCGACCGAGGCCAGCGTGCCGGAAATCATGTAGGCCATGATCTTGTAGTTGTTGACATTGGTGCCGGTCAGGCTGGCCGCGCGCTCGTTCGAGCCGATCGCGTACATCAGCCGGCCGTGACGGGTCATCTCGAGGAAGATCCAGACCAGGATGCCGATCACGATCAGGAAGATGACCGACACCGGAATGAGGTCTTCGAGGACAAGGTCGATGCGGTGGCGGCCCATGGCGAGGAAGAAGGGCGAAAAGGTGCCTTCGGCGGTCGATCCGTCCGGCAGCGTCATGCCGGTGGCGATCGAGCGGCCCTCGGTCGGAATGCGCTGGAGGCCGACCAAAAGGAACATCATGCCCAGCGTCGCCAGAAGATCGGGGACCCTGGTCTTGACGATCAAAAGGCCATTGATGAGCCCGATGAAGGCGCCCATGGCAAGGCAGGCAACGATGGTCACGAAGGCCGACTGTTCGAAGATCACCATCATGTAGGCGGCGAGCATCATCGAGGAGGTTGCCACCGAGCCGATCGACAGGTCGAAGCCGCCGACGACAAGCGTGCAGGTCACGCCGAGCGCCAGAATGCCGGTGATGGCAACCGACTGGAAGATGAACACCGCCGAGCGGGGGCCTGCAAAGCCACTCGCAAAGATCGAGAAGAACACGATCAGGCCCAGCAGCAGGCCAAGAAAGCCGTAGCGAATGGAATGATCGACCAGCGTTGCGCGCTTGCGCCTGGGCAGCGCCTCGGTGTTGCTGCCGTCGCCGGTTGTCTGATCGGGAGTGCTGTCCACGCTCATCTCATGCGGCCTGTCGGGACTTGCCGCGCGCATCGGCCGGCGAACCGGTGACCGCTGCGAGAACGGCATTGACGTCTATGTTTTCGTTGCGGAACTCGGCGGCCGCCGCATGGTCGTGGAAGACCACGATCCGGTCGGCGATCTCGAAGGCTTCGTCCAGTTCGGCAACGAGAACAAGCGTTGCCCGGTCGCGCGCGGTCTCGCGGATCTTGCGACCGATGTCGCGCCGGGCGCGTATGTCGACGCCCTGGAAGGGCTCGTCGAGGATCAGAAGGCGGCTGGGCTGGGCCAGCCAGCGCCCCAGCATGACCTTCTGCTGGTTGCCGCCCGACAGCGTGCCGATGCCGTCGGCCTCGGACTGGCAGACGATCGACAGCGCGTCGATCATGTCCTGCGCCGTTCGGCGCTCCTTCCTGCGATCGATGAAGGCGAGCCGCCCGTAGCGCGACAGGAACGGCACCGTCATGTTGCGCGCCAGGTCGAAATCCTGAATGACCGCGTTGCTGGCACGGTCTTTCGGCGACATGAAGACACCGCGGCGGACCGCATCGCCCGGGCTTTTGGGGGCGAACGGTTTGCCGTCCAGCGTGATGGTTCCGGCGTACGGCGATGCCATGCCGAAAAGCGTCTGGGCGAGGGCGGTCTTGCCGGAACCAAGAAGGCCGGTGACAACGACGATCTCATTGTCGCCGAGATCGAGCGAGAAAGCCGGACTGTCTGCCTTCAGCCGCACATCGCGCAGACCGACGACCGGCTGGCCGGCGGGCGGTATCGTGATGTCCACTTCGGTCATGCGATGGCCGAGCATGGCCTGCACCGCGCCCTCATAGTCGATCTCCGGGCCCTCGAAGACGCCGGAAATCTCGCCGTCGCGCATCGAGACCACGCGGTCGGCGATGCGGCGAATGTCGGACATGCGGTGCGAGATATAGAGGATGGCCACGCCATGTGCTTTCAGCGTCTCGATCAGGGCGAACAGGCGCTCGGCCTCGGCGGCAGACAGCGACGAGGTCGGCTCATCCAGAATGAGCAGCTTGGGTTCATGCGCCATTGCGCGGGCAATGGCGATGAGCTGGCGGTCGGCGACGCCCAGTTCGCTGACCGGCGTGCGCACGTCGATATCATCGAGCCCCATGCGCGCGGCCACCCTGCGCGCTTCGGCCAGAAGGCGCGCGCGCTTGATCATGAAGCCGTATTGGCGTTCGGCCAGCTGGTCGATCATCAGGTTGGACGCCACGTCCAGATCGGGAATGACGCCGTCATTGATGTTCTGGTGGACGGTGACGACGCCGGCGCGAATGGCCTGCGAAGGGGTCGCCGGTGCGAAAGGCGCGCCGAGCAGTTCGATCGAACCGCCGTCGCGCGCGTGAACGCCGCTGAGGATCTTGACGAGCGTCGATTTGCCCGCGCCGTTGGCGCCCATCAGCGCGGTCACCGTGCCGGCGGGCAGGTCGAGGCTGAGTTTGCAGAGCACGCGGTTTTCACCGAACGCCTTGTCGATGGCGGAAATCCGGCACGATAGGGTCGACATCAATTTCCTCCCGGCGCAGAGCAAACCAAGGGATATGACAAAAGTCAACGTATATTGACAACTGATTGAATTGCCTTTTACCGTCCGATCGCGCAAACCCGTCGCGCAGCGAGCAGCTAGGGGAGGATGGCGTTGAGCGAAGACTATCAGGCCCTGTCGCCGGAGACGCTGGGCGCAAGGCTCGGCGGCGTGGAGGCGCTGGCGTCACGGATCGGCCCCGATGCGTCGGCCTGGTCGGTGCGCGAAGTGGGCGACGGCAATCTCAATCTGGTGTTCATCGTCGAGGGCCCCAAGGGCGCGGCCATCGTCAAGCAGGCGCTGCCCTATGTGCGGCTGGTCGGCGAAAGCTGGCCGCTGCCGCTGACCCGCGCCTTTTTCGAGTATCATGCGCTGACGCGCCAGGCCGCGCGCGATCCGGGCCGCGTTCCCGAGATTTTCCACTATGACGAGGCGCAGGCCCTGATCGTCATGGAATATCTGTCGCCGCACATCATCCTGCGCCAGCAGATGATGGCCGGTCGGCGCGTCGCGGGGCTGGGCCGGACGTTGGGCGAATTCTGCGCGCGGACGGCCTTTCGCGGATCGGACCTGTCGATGCAGGCCCCCGACAAGAAGGCGGACGTGGCTCTGTTTTCGGGCAATGTCGAACTGTGCGACATCACGGAAAACCTCGTCTTCACCGATCCCTATTTCGACGCCGAGATGAATCGCCACACCGCGCCGCAACTCGACGGTGTGGTCGCCGAATTGCGGCGCGACGAACAGCTCAAGATCGCCGCCCAGCATTTCAAGCGTGCCTTCACCAGCCGCGCCGAGACGATGTGCCATGGCGACCTGCACACCGGCTCGATCATGGTCACCGACGATCAGGCCCGCATCATCGATCCCGAATTCGCCTTCTACGGTCCGATGGGCTTCGATGCGGGCATGCTGATCGGCAACTATCTGATGGCCTGTCTCGCCATGCCGGCGCATGTCGCGGACGATGCGGCCTGTACCGCCTACCAGGACTGGCTGCTCGATGTGGTCGGCGAGACGTGGGCGACATTCGCCGGCGAGTTCTCGCGGCTTTGGCACACAGAACGCACCGGCATCCTCTATGCCCGGACGCTCTATGAGGATCAGGGAGACCATCTGGCCTCCGACGCGGCGCTGCGCGAGGTGCTCGGCGAAATCTTCCGCGACGCGATGGGTTTTGCGGGCATCGAGATGCACCGCCGCATTCTGGGGCTGGCGCATATCGCCGAGTTCGATTCGATCGAGGACCCGGACGTGCGTGCGCCGCTTGAGGAGAAGGCATTGCGGCTCGGCCGGACGCTGGTTCTCAGTCGCGCCGGTTTTGCCGGTATCGATCAGGTGATCGCGACCACACGCATTGCCGCCAGAGGAGAAGCCCAATGAAGGTTGGCGACCGGCACTACCGCTCGATCTGGCGCGAGGACGAGACCGGCAAGGTGATGATCATCGACCAGCGCTGGCTTCCGCACGAGTTCCGGATCGTCAGCCTCGATACGCTGGAGGACTTCGAGACCGCCATTCGCGACATGTGGGTGCGCGGCGCGCCGCTGATCGGCGCCACCGCCGCCTACGGCATCGCCGTGAAGATGGCCCGCGATCCGTCGGACGCCGCGCTCGACAATGCCTGGGACGTGCTGCACGAAACGCGCCCCACCGCGATTAATTTGCGCTGGGCACTCGACGACATGCGCTCGCTTCTGCGCAACACGCCGGTGGAAAGGCGCGCCGACGAGGCGATGCGCCGGGCCGCGGAAATCTGTGACATGGATGTCGAGGCGAACCGCCAGATCGGCCTGCACGGCCTCGAAATCCTGCGCGCGATCGCACGCAAGAAGGCGCCGGGCGAGCCGGTCAACGTGCTGACCCATTGCAACGCGGGATGGGTCGCCACCGTCGACTGGGGCACGGCCACGTCGCCGATCTACCATGCCGTCGAGGACGGGCTGGGCGTGCATGTCTGGGTCGACGAGACGCGGCCGCGCAATCAGGGTGCGCAACTGACGTCATGGGAGCTCAACAGCCACGGCATCGACCACCATCTGGTGGTCGACAATGCGGGCGGCCATCTGATGCAGCATGGCGATGTGGACGTGGTGATTGTCGGCACCGACCGGACGACCGCATCGGGTGACGTGTGCAACAAGATCGGCACCTATCTGAAGGCCCTTGCCGCGCACGACAATGACATTCCCTTCTATGTCGCGCTGCCCTCGAGCACGATCGACTGGACCGTCCATGACGGGCTGGCCGAAATCCCGATCGAGCAGCGCGACGAAACCGAGGTCACCAGGGTATTCGGCAAGCTCGACGACGGCTCGACCGCCTCGGTGCAGATTTCGCCGGACGGCACGCCCGGCGCCAACCCCGCCTTCGATGTGACGCCGGCGCGCCTCATCACAGGCCTGATCACCGAGCGCGGCATTGCCGAGCCGAGCCGTGAAGGCCTGCTGGCGCTGTTTCCCGAACGGCGCGATTGACGCTTCTGCGAATGCGGGTCGTCAGGATTTGCCGGCGCGCTCGAGAAGATGCCGCGCCGATGACTGGCTGGTCACGAGGTGGGTGGCATAGCCGCCGCGCAGGGCGGCCAGCATCGCTTCGGCCTTGTCGAGACCGACCGAAACCAGAAGCCCCATCTGCTTGCCGCGCAGCATGTCCTGTTCGATGCCGATCATGCGCTCGTCGAGCGGGCCGCGCACAGGCTCGCCGTTCGCATCGATGAACCGTCCGCACACCACGCCGGCCGCGCCTTGCGCCACATACCAGTCCAGATCGTCATGGCTGGCGAGCCCCGATGTGACGATATGGCTGTCATGGTTGCACGAGCCGACCGCGAACAGCGCCTTGTTGCAGCGCGCGATCGCGTCGAGCTGGGTGGCGATGATCGCCTCCTTGCGCAGGGTCGCGGCGATCTCAGGCGTGCTGAGGACCGCCGGGGCATGCAAATTGACGCAGTTCGCGCCGAGCTTGCGGGCGATGTTGGCCGAGCAGATCTCGGCGGAAAAGCCGTAGGGCGTCGCCATCGAGCCGACGAGCTGGATCACTTCCAGATCGGGGATGCTGACCGACTCGATATGTTCGGCCATGTCGTAGATCGTCTTGCCCCAGGCGACGCCGAGCCGGTCGCCGGCCTCCAGCAGCGATGGCAGCCAATTGGCCGCGCCCCGCACGACACGGTCGAACTGCTCTTTATCGCCGCCCGCGCCATCGGGCAGCACATAGGCCGCCCTGAGGCCCAGCGTGCCGCACAGTTCGCCGGCAAGGCGGTGATTGGTGAAGGGCTCGGTGGCCAGCGTGATGTTGATGAAGCCGCGCTCGCGCGCTTCCTGAAGGTAGTTGACGACCGTGGCGCGCGACACGTTGAGCCGCTTGGCGATCTCGTTCTGGTTCAGCCCGTCATGGTAGTAGAGCCACGCGGCCTCCACCACGATGTCCTCGCCGCTGATCTGTCCGGCCGAACGCCGCACCGAAGTCGAAGGCATGTTTGCGTCAATCCCGATTTTAGCTATTTGACATCAGGTTCTGACATTTGTCAAAACGGGTCGGACACGGCATTGCGGAGAGAGCTTGATGCGCGACAATCGCTGGAACGACGACGATGCCGACCGGTTTGCCGCGGCCGAAGGGACGTCCGTTGCCGACCGCGCGCTCGGCCATCGTGTCTACTCGTCGCGGCTGATCGGTTCGGACCCCGATCTGGTCATGCATGGCGGCGGCAACACGTCGGTCAAGGTGATACGCCCGACGCTGCAGGGCGAAGACAAGCGTGTCCTGCATATCAAGGGCAGCGGCTGGGATCTGGACACGATCAAGGGGCCCGGCCTGCCGGGCGTGTGGCTCGATCCTCTCCTGGCGCTGCGGCCGCTGGACGCCCTGTCGGACGAACAGATGGTCGATGCGCAGCGCGCCGCGCTGTTGCAGTCGTCCTCACCCAACCCGTCGGTCGAGACGCTTCTCCATGCGTTTCTGCCGCACAGTTTTGTCGATCACACGCATGCAACGGCGTTTCTGGCTCTGGCCAACCTGCCGCATGCGACCGATATCGTCGCGGAGCTTTTCGGCGGCAGGCTGGCCGTCGTCCCCTACATCATGCCGGGCTTCGCGCTTGCCAAGAAGGCCGCCGAGGTCTTTGAAGCCGACCCGGAGGTCGAGGGTCTGGTGCTGCTCAACCACGGTCACTTCACCTTCGGCGACACGGCGAAGCAGAGTTATGACCGGGTGATCGACCACACCAACCGGGTCGAGCAATGGCTTGCCGACCGGGCCGGCGGCCGCACATTTGATACGACCGTCCATACGGTACGCGCCCCGCTCGACCCAGGCCGAGCATCCGGCGTACTGCCCGCGCTGCGCGGGGTGCTCGGTGCTATCCGATCCGCCCATCACGATGCCGACATGCCGATGCCCGTCTTCGATGTGCGCGGCGGGCCGGCCATCGACCGGTTCCTGGCGCGCGGCGATCTCGACAGCCTGTCGCGGCGCGGGGTCGGCTCGCCCGACCATGTCATCCGCACCAAGGCGTTTCCGCTCCACTTGTCGCGCGCTCAGATCGATGCCGGCGCCGATGCCATTCGCGCCGCAGTCGATGCATGGGCGGATGCCTACAAGGCCTATTTCGCGAGCCACAATGAACGGGTCGGCGGCATCAAGACCATGCTGGAGCCGATCCCGGGATTGGCATGGATTGAAGGCGTGGGACTGGTGGGAATCGGCAAGGACAGCGCGTCCGCCGCCGCCGCCGCCGATATCGGCGAACAGACCGTTGAAGTCGTGACGCTGGGCGAAGCCGCCGGCGGGTTCCGGCCGATCGGCGAAGCCGACACGTTCGACATGGAATACTGGTCGCTTGAACAGGCCAAGCTCGCCAAATCCACGCCAAAGGCCTTTGCCGGCAAGATCGTGCTTGTGACAGGCGGCGGAGGCGCGATCGGGCTCGCCACGGCCAAGGCGTTCGCCGCGCTCGGCGCCAGCGTGGCGATCGCCGATCTGTCCACCGATGCGCTGGACAAGGCCGGCGAAGCGCTTGGCGGCAAGGCGCTGACGGTCCAGGCCGACATCACGGCGGCGGGTGCCGGCGCGGCGGTCATCGATGCGGTGTGCGCACGGTTCGGCGGCATCGACATCGTCGTCTCCAACGCCGGCGCGGCCATGCAGGGGATGCTGATGGACCTCGACGATGAAACGCTGCGCAAGAGCTTCGAACTCAATTTCTTTTCCCATCTGGCGCTGGCGAAGGCCGCCGCGGCCACGATGCGCGCGCAGGGGCGGGGCGGGCAGCTTCTGTTCAACGTCTCCAAGCAGGCGGTCAATCCGGGCAGGGGGTTTGGCGCCTATGGCCTGCCGAAAGCGGCGACCTTCTTCCTCGTGCGGCAACTGGCGCTGGAGCTGGGCGGCGAGGGCATCAGGGTCAATGGCGTCAATGCGGACCGGATACGCTCCGGGCTGCTGACCGACGATTTCATCGAGAAGCGGGCCGAGGCGCGCGGTGTGAGTACGGCCGACTATATGGCCGGCAACCTTCTGCGTGCCGAGGTCGAGGCGACCCATGTGGCCGAGGCGTTCGTTGCGCTCGCCCGCGCCGACCGGACCACGGCCCATGTGATGACGGTGGATGGCGGCAACATCGAAGCGGCGCTGCGCTGATCCCGTGAACCGTTGCCGTCTCGCACCGCTTGCGGCTGCTTTGCACGGCGTGTAGCGGTGGCGGCCCGCGATGCCGACAAGCGAGGATGACCCGATGAGCTATGTTCCCGCCGAAGACCGATACGAGACGATGGCCTATCGCCGGTGCGGCCGGTCCGGCCTCGACCTGCCTGCGATCTCGCTTGGGCTGTGGCACAATTTCGGCGAGGACACGCCGCATCAGACCAAGCGGGCGATCTGCCGGACCGCGTTCGACTGCGGCATCACCCATTTCGATCTGGCCAACAATTACGGCCCGCCGCCCGGCAGCGCCGAAGAAGCGTTCGGCGCGATCCTGCGTACCGATTTCGCCGGCTATCGCGACGAACTGATCATCTCGTCCAAGGCTGGCTATGACATGTGGCCCGGCCCCTACGGCCAGTGGGGCAGCCGCAAATATCTGATCGCCTCGTGCGACCAGAGCCTCAAGCGGATGGGGCTCGACTATGTCGACATCTTCTATTCGCACCGGTTCGATCCGGACACACCGCTCGAGGAAACGATGGGCGCGCTCGATCACATCGTCCGGTCGGGGCGCGCGCTCTATGCGGGGATTTCATCGTACAATTCCCAACGCACGCGCGAAGCGGTGGCAATCCTCAAGGAGCTTGGCACGCCGTGCCTGATCCACCAGCCGAGCTACAACATGCTCAACCGCTGGGTCGAGCGGGACGGTCTGCTCGACACGCTCGACGATCTGGGCATCGGCTCGATCGCGTTCACGCCGCTGGCGCAGGGCATGCTCACCGGCAAATATCTGAACGGCGTACCCGAGGATAGCCGTGCGGCGCAGGACAAGTCGCTGTTTCCGTCCATGATCACCGACCGGGCGCTCGACAGCATTCGCGGGCTGAACGCGATTGCCGAAAAGCGCGGCCAGACGCTGGCGCAGATGGCGATCGCGTGGGTGCTGCGGCACGGCCGGGTGACCACCGCGCTGATCGGCGCGTCAAAGCCCGAACAGGTGATCGACTGCGCCCGCGCCGTCGGCAATCTGGACTTCACCGACACGGAGCTGGCGGAGATCGACAAGCTCGCTCATGAGGAAGACATCAATCTGTGGGCCCAGTCCGCCGAGATCGAGGGCGGGCCGCAGCGGCGCCCGTCGCGCTAGCTGAAATGGCTGTCCATGGCCGCTGACCGGGCGATCACATCGACATCCATCTGCGCGAACAGGTGGACATAGTCGAGCAACACCCAGTTCTCGATGATCTTGGCGTCGGCAATCCGGTAGAAATCCATGACGTTGAGCGTCATCGACCGGCCCGTCGCCGGCACACCCAGATAATCGCCCCTGTGGGTCATCGTCATCGACGGCCAGCCCGAAAAGGCGGCGTAGTCGCCATCGCCGATCCGGCAGAAGTGGTTGCCGCCCTTGCGGTCGGGAAAGGCACGCAGGAACGATGCGCGGTGGTGATTGACGAAGCCGTCCCAGCCGAAGGTGGAGCCGATGCCGCCGGGCCCGTACCACATCATGTCCTCGTGCCAGTGGCCGTGCGTGCCGGTCTGGGCTTCGGAATGGAACGTGTCGGGATCGAAGTCGTGCAGATCGCCGATCATCGCTTCGACGATGTCGAGCGAGGCGTCGCCGCGCGCGGGGTCGTTGGGCAAAATGCCGTCATGGGTGGCAGGGCCCGGAAACAGCATCTCCGTGCCGAGCATGCGGGGCAGGGGATAACGTCCCGCCTGCCGCATCAGGTCCAGCAAGTCGATGATGATCTTCGCCTCGACGATCATGCCGTCCTCGATGCGGTAGAATTCGCCCGAGCGCACAAAAGCCAGGCGCCCCGCCGGCCGGACCCCGAGCAGGTCGCGGTCGTGGATGCCGACATAGTGTGTCACCGAGCAGATCCAGTTGCCGCGCTCGTGGCGGCGGTTGCGGGCGCCGAAGAAGATCTCGTCGCGCCGGTGCACGCGCCACAATGCGCGGCGCAGCGGCCGGATCAGGCCATCCAGCACCGCATCGACGCCCTTGAGGCGGCCGACCGGCGCGGCGACGTCCCAGACGCAATCGGCGCCGATCATGGTCCTTGCAAAGGCGTCCAGATCGGAATCCGGTATGCGGATCAATGCGTTCAGAAAAGTGTGTGTATCGGCGCGCCAATCGCTCATCGCTGATCGTCTTCCTGTTGCCGGAGGCGTGTTTGCACTCGTGTGCAAAAAACGCTTGCCAAATTCGGGAAGCGGAGTCTACGCTTTATGCAATCGTGTGCAAGCGCGCGGCCACCACGTACAGGGAGGTACGAATGGCTGAGATCCAGCTTCGCAATGTGTCCAAGCGCTGGGGCAGTTTCGTCGGCGTTGACGATTTCAACCTGACGATCGCGGACGAGGAGTTTCTCGTTCTGCTTGGCCCGTCGGGGTGCGGCAAGACCACCACCATGCGGATGATCGCGGGGCTCGAGGATGTCACCGAGGGCACGATCTCGATCGACGGGCAGGTGGTCAACGATCTCGATCCCAAGGATCGCGACATCGCCATGGTGTTCCAGAGCTACGGGCTCTATCCGAACATGAATGTCTACGAGAACATCCGCTTTCCGCTGAAAGTGCGGAAGGTGGATGCCGACAGCCATGACGAGCGCGTCAAGCGTGCGGCGGCGATGGTCGAACTCGAACCGTTCATGCACCGCAAGCCGGCCGAACTGTCCGGCGGCCAGCGCCAGCGCGTGGCGCTCGCGCGCGCCATCGTGCGCGAGCCGAACGTCTTCCTGATGGACGAGCCGCTGTCGAACCTCGACGCCAAGCTGCGCGTATCGACCCGGGCGCAGATCAAGAACCTCAGCCATGAACTCAAGGTGACGACGATCTACGTCACGCATGACCAGATCGAGGCGATGACGCTGGCCGACCGGGTCGTGGTGATGAAGCAGGGCGTCGTCCAGCAGGTGGGCACGCCGACCGAGATCTACGACCGGCCGGCCAACACCTTCGTTGCCGGCTTCATCGGTTCGCCCGCCATGAACCTGATGGAAGGCACGCTTCAAGGCGGAACGTTCACCGGCGACCGTGTCTCGATTTCCGGCCTGAATGGCCCGAACGGGCCTGTCACGCTCGGCTTCCGCGCCGAAGACGCCCATGTCGGCGATGACCAGGGCGAGATCAGCGCGCCTGTCTACACGATGGAGCTTCTGGGCGATGCCACGATGATCGCCGTGCGCGCCGGCGGCGCGATGGTTTCGGTCAAGGCGCACAAGGAGTTCCGCGCCGAGATCGGCGACACGGTGAGCCTGTCGGTATCGCCGGAGATCTGCCACCTGTTCGATGCGCAGACGGGCGCGCGCATCGCCGCGGAATGATCCGCAAACTACTACGGCGAGCGCGATCGGATGCGCCCGCCAGCCAAAGGGAGAAAACCATGAAATTGAAGACCTTGTTGATGGCCGGTGCGGTGTCGCTGTTGGCCACGGCCGGCGCGCAGGCCGATTGCGCATTCGAGAACGAAGTAACCGTCAAGTCGCTGTCGGCCGGCTTTGAAGCGTGGAAGGCGGTGACGGATGCGATGGCCGAATGCGGCAATGTCGAAGCCGAACTCGATCAGGAGTTCCGCACCAAGCAGCCCGCCGCGTTCGCAGCCAACCCGTCGCTTTACCACATTGGCGGCGTTTCGAACGGCACGGTCACGCCGCTGCTCAACGAGGGCACGATCCGGCCGCTCGACGACCTGATCGCCGCGCACGGCCAGAACCTTGCCCCCAACCAGCTCATCAAGATCAATGGCGAGACCATGGCGGTCGCGATGATGGTCAACACGCAGCACCTGATGTACCGCGAGGACATTTTCGACGATCTGGGCCTTGAAGTGCCGTCAACATGGGATGGTGTGCTCGAAGCGGCTGCCGCCATCAAGGAAGCCGGCGTCGTCGACTATCCGCTCGGTGCGACGATGAAGTCGGGCTGGAACCTGGCCCAGGACTTCAACAACATGTTCCTGGGCTTTGGCGGCCAGTTCACCGGTGCCGACTCGATGCCGACGGTTAACACCGAAGCCGGCATGAAGGCGCTCGACATGATGATGCGCATGACCGAGTACATGGATCCCGAATATCTGGTGTCGGACTCCACCTACGTGCAGCAGCAGTTTCAGCAGGGCAAGATCGCCATGGCGAACCTGTGGGCCAGCCGCGGCGCGGCCATGGACGACGAGGCCGAGAGCCAGGTCGTCGGCAAGGTCAACGCCGCCGCCGCACCGCTCGCCATGGAAGGCGGCGCGCCGGCCACGACGCTTTGGTGGGACGGCATCGTCATCGCCAAGAACATTTCCGACGAGGAGGCCGAGGCTGCGTTCCGCGTGGCCATGGAGGGCCTCGACACGGAGATGGTGACGGCCAACAACGACGATGCGATCTGGCTGATTTCGGGCTATGAGCCGAACCGTCTGGCCCAGGGCGCCATCGCCACGGCCAGTGCCGATCCGGCGCCGCAATCCTACCCGTCGACCAGCCAGATGGGCCTCATGCACACCGCGCTCGGCAATGAGCTTCCGGCCTTCTTCACCGGCGAACGCGATGCCGCGGCGACACTCGAAGCCATCGAGGAAGCCTACATCACGGCGGCCAAGGAAGCCGGCCTGATCGAATAAGGACCGGGGCGGCGCTCTGCGGGCGGCCTGTCCGCCTGCGGAGCAGCCCCGGACTTTCCGGCACGGGAGGCGATCATGAAATTCAGGACACTGGCGTGGTTCGTGGGGCCGTCGGTCTTCATGATGGTGCTGTTCATCGCCTTCCCGCTTGCCAGCGTCTTTCTGCAGAGCTTCCAGATCACCCAGCCGGTCGTCGAGACCGTCGAAGTCGAGACCTGCACACCCGGCTTTGTCGGCCAGACCTGCGTCACGGAGACAAAGACGACGCCGGTCCTGGATGAGTTCGGCAATCCGCAGACGACGACCGAATGGGTCGGGCTCCTGAGCTATGCGCGGGTGCTGCAACTGGACCAGGTGGGCGCGGCGATCGCCGGCGGCACCTGGAGCTCCATTCTGGCCATCGACTTCTGGAAAGCGCTGCGCTTCACGCTGACCTTCACGCTCGTCACCCTGCCGCTGGTGATCGGGCTCGGCCTGGCGATCGCGCTCGCCGTCAACAATGCGGCCCGTTCGATCCGCGGCCAGATCATCTTCGTGTCGCTTCTGCCCTTCATCATAACGCCCGTCATCGGCGCGCTGTCGATCCGCTGGCTTTTCTATGGCGACGGCATCGTCACGGCCCTGCTCGAGGACATGCTGGCCACCGACATTTCCGTTGCCGCCAATGGCTGGGCGATCGAGCTGCTGATGATGTTCTACCGCGTCTGGCATGTGGCGCCGTTCGCCTTTGTCATCTTCTATGCCGGACTACAGACGGTCAATCAGGATACGCTCGAAAGCGCCATCATCGACGGGGCGAGCCGGTTCGAGCGTCTGCGCTATGTGGTCGTCCCGCATCTGATGCCGCTGATCATCTTCGTGGCGCTGATCCACCTGATGGATGCCTACCGCGCCTTCGAGGAGGTGGTCGGCTTCTCCTCGCAGGCACACCGCATAACGCTGCAATGGCTGACCTATGACCTTCTGGAGCCGGACGATGCGGGCAACCGGGCGATCAGCCGCGCCTCGGCGAGCGCCATGCTGACCATGATCGGCATCGTCATCCTGCTGATCCCGCTGCTGCGCCGCACCTGGCGCGACCACAAGGGGAGTGCGCACTGATGGCAACGCCCAAAGCGCTCCAGCAACCGTTCTCGCTGCGGTTCGCCTCTGCCTCCTTCCTGGCCTTCTGGTGCCTGATTGCCGCCTTTCCGATTTTCTGGATCGCGGTGATGAGCTTCAAATCGCCGGTCGATGCGTTCTCGGCCAACCCGCTCGACGTGATTTTCGGGCCGACGACCCGCGCCGGCGGCGACGGTCTTTCGATCCTCGACATCGCGATCGGCCTTGCGGTCCTGATCGCCGCCGTGCGATTGGCTTTCACCCGGCTTCCCAAATGGGTCGACCGGTTGTCGCCGCAGGGCATGACCGTCATCGGCTGGCTTGTCGGTGCCGGCGCCTATGCGATCGGGTTTCTGGTCGTCTTCTTCGGCATTCTGCCGGCGGTGCTCGGGGTGCTCAACTCCGTCGCCGGTCCGCTGGGCGCACCGGTTTTGGGGCTGACCGCCGAGCACTATTATTCCGTCTGGATCGAAAATGGCTTCTGGCGCAACTTCCAGAATTCGCTGATCGTTACCGCCGGCGTGGTGACGATTTCGCTGACGGTCGGCACGCTGGCCGGCTATGGGCTGGCGCGGTCGGGCTCCAACCTTGCCTTCTGGATCCTGATCATCGCGCTGATCTTCCGCGCACTGCCCCATTCGGTTCTGGTGGCTGGCTATCTGCCGGTCTTCATCAATTCTGCGGAGATCCTGCGGCCGATCCTGGGCGACAACGCGCCGACGCTCTACGGCCAGCCGCTGGCGGTGATCGCCGTGCTGGTCGCGATCAACCAGCCCTTCACGATCTGGATGCTGCGCTCGTTCTTCCAGAACATCCCCAACGAACTGGACGAGGCGGCGCGCGTCGATGGCTGCACCCATTTCCAGGCGTTCCGGTGGGTGATCATGCCGGTCATGTGGCCCGGCGTGATCACGACGGGCCTGTTCTCGTTCCTCCTCGCCTACAACGATCTTCTGGTGACCTCGCTGCTGCTGGATGCGCAGAACCAGACCATGGTCCCGGCGATTGCCGGCTATTTCAACCGCGAGACGACGACGACCGACCAGGTCGAGGCCGTGGCCGCCGCCGTCTCGATCACCGCGCCGCTGTTCCTGCTGGTGATGATCTTCCAGCGCCAGATCGTCAGCGGCCTGACCGCGGGAGCCGTCAAAGGATGAAGGGGTCAAGACCCGAACAGGCGGTGCTCAGCCGCGATACGGACATGTCGAAGACCGAGGATACGCGCCGCGTCATCGAGACGATGGTCGACGGGCTCAACGATCACCGCATCGCCGACATGGGCGAGTTCTTTGCCGAGAGCTTTCGCTGGATGGGCAATTTCGGCTGCGGCACCAAGACCGGTCTGCGCGAGTTCCAGGACCATTGGCAGCGGCCGTTCCAGGCGGCGTTTTCCGACAAGGTCTGCGTCGACGAGGCACGGCTCTATATGGGCGAGTGGGCGGCCGCTTTCGGTCGTCAGGAGGCGACCCATTCGGGCGCCTTCATGGGCGTTGCGCCAACCGGCAAGCGCGTTGAAATCCGCTACATGGATTTCTGGAAGGTGGTCGACGGCAAGATCGTCGACAATTGGGTGATGGTCGATTTCCCCCATGTTCTGGCGCAGCTGGGCGTCGACGTGTTCGGCGGCGAGGGCTGGGAAGCCTTCGACCGGGGCGAGCGGATGCCGCCGCGCCCGCGGAGCGAGGCTGCGGCATGACGATGCCGGTCGACCGTCATTCCGCCCACAAGGCGGCCGTCGCACCGCTTCGGGCCGCGATGTACGATTTCACCGAAGAGGGCGTGAAGGCCGCGCTCAACGCGCTTTTGGCGCCCGACGCACCGGTGCGGCTGGCGCATCCGCTGGGCGAGATGGAAGGGCCAGGAGCGCTGTACGAGACGGCCTATGCGCCGCTTTTCTCCGCCTTGCCCGATCTTGAGCGGCGCGACTACATTGTCATGGCGGGCGGGACTGAAGAGGGTGCCGACTGGGTCGGGTGCGGCGGCTACTACACCGGCACGTTTGTCGCGCCGTGGCTCGACATTCCGCCGACCGGCCATCAGGTCGCCATGCGCTTTCACGAGTTCTTCCGCTTCGAGGATGGCCGCGTCACCGAGATGCAGGCGCTGTGGGACATCCCAGAGGTGATGATCCAGGCCGGTGCTTGGCCGATGGCGCCGACGCTCGGCCGCGAATGGCAGGTGCCGGGACCGGCGACGATGGACGGTCTGGTCCGCGGGCCGCGCGACGAGGCACGCAGTGCGGTGTCGTGCCAGCATGTGATCGATATGCTCGAGGCGCTCAAGCGCCATCCGTCCCAGGGCGGGCCGGACGTCATGGAGATGGAGCGTTTCTGGCATCCGAAGATGAACTGGTACGGCCCTTCGGGCATTGGCACGGGGCGCGGCATTGCGGGCTTCCGTAACTGGCACCAGATCCCGTTCCTCAATGCGATGCCCGATCGCGGCCGGTATGTCGACGAGATCGTCTATCACTTCTTCGGCGACGGCGACTATGTGGCTGTCACGGGCTGGCCGAACATGATCCAGACCGTGACCCATGACGGCTGGATGGGTATCGCGCCATCTGGCAAGCGCATCACCATGCGCAGCCTTGATTTCTGGCGCATCGAGAACGGGCTGATCCGCGAAAACTGGGTGCTGGTGGACCTTCTGGATGCCTACCGGCAGCTGGGCGTCGACGTGTTCGCCCGGCTGCGCGAGTTCAACAAGGCGCGCTCGATGGCGCCGATTCCGTTTCCGGTCGGAGAACCGTGATGGCGCACGAAAGGGTCACCTCGATCGATGTCGCCCGGCTCGCCGGTGTCAGCCGTTCGGCCGTGAGCCGGGTCTTCACGCCCGGCGCGAGCGTTTCGGCCCATACGGCCGAAAAGGTGCGCGATGCTGCCGAGAAACTGGGGTATCGGCCCAACGTGCTGGCGCGTTCGCTGATCACCGGGCGCAGCCGGATGATCGGGCTCGTCGTCGCCTATCTGGACAATTACTTCTATCCCGAGGCGCTTGAAAAGCTCTCCAACGCGCTGCAGGCCGAGGGCTACCATGTCCTGATCTTCATGGCCTCGCAGACCGCGGGCAATATCGACACCGTGCTCGAGGAGATCCTCGATTATCAGGTCGATGGCATCATCATGGCGTCGGTGGCGTTGTCGTCGGAACTGACGGCGCGCTGCCAGGCCGCCGGCGTGCCGGTCATGCTGTTCAACCGGGCGCAGGACGATGCGGGCATTTCGGCGGTCACCTCCGACAACCGTGCCGGCGGGCGGGCGGTGGCGCGATTCCTGCTCGACGGGGGGCACAAGCGGTTCGGCCACATTGCCGGCTGGGAAGGGGCCTCGACCCAGCGCGACCGCGAACAGGGATTTGCCGACGGATTGGGCGAAGCGGGGATCGACCGCTATGACCGGGAGGTCGGCAATTTCCAGATCGACGAGGCGCGGGCGGCGGCACGGCGCATGTTCGACCGGGCCGACCGTCCGGATGCGGTCTTTGCGGCCAATGACCACATGGCGTTCGCCGTCATGGACGTCTTGCGCTACGAATTGGGTCTGTCGGTGCCCGGCGACGTGTCGGTCGTCGGGTTCGACGATGTGCCGCCCGCCTCATGGCCGGCCTACGACCTGACGACCGTCCGCCAGCGCGCCAATCTGATGGTCGAGCGCACCGTCGCGACGCTGTTGAAGATGATCGAGCAACCCGGCGCCGGCGCCGAGCAGCACGTGCTGCCCGCACCATTGGTCGTGCGGGGCTCGGCGCGCATACCCGAGGGTTGGGACACATGAAGGGCTTTGACGACCGGTTCACCGATTTTCCCGACTACATTTTGGGCATCACCAAGGAAATCTGGGAAGATCGCGGCATCCACACGCTGCACCGCTATTATGCCGACGACATCGTCGTGCGTTCGCCCGGTTCTGTGGTGGTCGGCAATCAGGGCGTCATCGCCGCGACGATGGCGACGCTGGCCGAGTTTCCAGACCGGCAATTGCTGGGCGAAGACGTGATCTGGTGCGGCACGCCCGAGACCGGGATGCTGTCCTCGCACCGTATCGTATCGACGGCGACGCATGAGGGCGACGGCGTCTATGGCGCGGCCACGGGCACCAGACTGACCTACCGCATCCTTGCGGACTGCCATGCCATCGACAACCGGATCGACGATGAATGGCTGATCCGCGATCAGGGCGCCATCGTGCGGCAGATGGGCTGGGACCCGGCCGACTATGCCCGCACGCAGATCGATCGCGAGGGTGGACCGGACGCCTGCGTCCAACCGCTGACGCCGGCGAACGACCGGCCGGGACCCTACGGGGGCAAGGGCAATGATGACGCCTATGGCGCGCGTTACGCCGACATGCTGACGCGCATCATGGATGCCGAGATGGCGGTGATCGGTACCGAATATGACCGGGGATGCCATCTGGAACATCCTGGCGGCGCGACCGCGCACGGACGCGAGGCGGCCGACCGGTTCTGGATGGGCCTGCGCGCATCCTTCCCTTCGGCGACTTTCAGCATCGACCATGTGATGGGCAATCAGGACGCGATGATGAGCCCGCGCGCGGCGGTGCGCTGGTCGCTGACCGGAAAGCATGACGGGTGGGGCGCGTTTGGCCGTCCAACCGGCGCCGACGTCTACGTTTTGGGCATCGTCCACGCCGAATACGGCCCGCGCGGCCTTCGGCGCGAATATGTGCTCTATGACGAAACGGCGATCTGGAAGCAGATCGCTCTGCAGACGGGATAGGGGCTGCCGCTCATGACCAGAATTGCAACCACGCATGTCGGCTCGCTGCCGCGCACGCAAAAGGTCGTCGACTTCATCTTCGCCCGCGAACGCGAGGAGCCATACGACCCCGCCGAATTCGATGCGGCGATGACCGAGGCCGTCGGCGAAACCGTGCGCCGCCAGGTCGAGTCGGGCATCGACATCGTCTCGGACGGCGAAACCTCGAAAATCTCCTATGCGACCTACGTCAAGGATCGCTACACCGGCTTTTCCGGCGACAGCCCGCGCAACGCGCCGGCCGATCTCAAGCGGTTTCCCACATTCCTGCAGCGCCTCGCCGACGATGGCGGCACGCCGAAATATGCGCGGCCCATGTGCACCGGCGAGGTTCGCTCGAAGGGGCAGGGCGAACTGCAAAAGGACATCGCCAACCTCAAGGCCGGCATCGAGACGCACGGCGCGGCGCGCGGCTTCATGAACGCGGCATCGCCCGGCGTGATCTCGCTGTTCCTGCAGAACGAGCATTATCCGACTCGCGGTGCCTATCTCGCCGCGCTCGCCGACGCGATGCGCGCCGAATATGAGACGATCGTCGCCGCCGGTCTCGACCTGCAGCTCGATTGCCCCGATCTGGCGCTGTCGCGCCACATGCTGTTCACCGACCTTTCCGACGCCGAGTTCGTGAAGATCGCCGAGAGCCATGTCGAGGCGCTCAACCATGCGCTCGAGAACGTGCCGCAGGAGCGGGTGCGTGTGCATATCTGCTGGGGCAATTATGAAGGCCCGCATGTGTGTGACATCGACATGGCGCAGGTTTTTCCCGTGCTGATGAAAGCCAAGGCGCGCTACGTTCTGTTCGAAACGTCCAACCCGCGCCATGCCCATGAGTGGACCGTGTTCCGCGACCGGAAAGCCGAGATTCCCGACGATCGTATCCTCGTTCCGGGTGTGGTCGACACAACGACCAATTTCGTCGAGCACCCCGAACTCGTGGCCCAGCGGATCGAGCGTTTCGTCGGCATTGTCGGCGCCGACCGGGTGATCGCCGGCTCCGATTGCGGTTTCGGAACCTTTGCCGGCTTCGGCGCGGTCGACCCGGAGATCGCCTATGCCAAGCTGGCCACGCTTGCCCAAGGCGCGCAACTGGTATCGGAGCGTCTCTGACGCCATGGCCCGCGAAACGCTTTGCCTCCTCCCGGGCATGATGTGCGACGGGCGGCTGTTTGCGCCTCAGGTCGATGCGCTCGGCACCGACCATGACATCGTCATTGGCGACATCACCGGCGCCGAGACGATGGCCGGGCTGGCGGACGGTCTGCTTGCGCAACTGCCGGATCGCTTTAACCTGGCCGGCCTGTCGATGGGCGGCATCGTCGCCCAGGAGATGGCGCGCAAGGCACCCGGACGCGTCATGCGCCTCGCGCTGCTCGATACGAGCTTCGGAGCCGACAGCGACCGCCGCAAGGCCATCCGCGACGATCAGATCGCACGCGCGCGAGCCGGCGGGCTGCGCGAGCTCTTCTTGACCGAAATGAAGCCGCACTATCTGGCCGAGGCGAACAGTGCAGACACCGACCTCAACCGCCTGTTCCTCGACATGGCGATGATCCTTGGACCTGATGTGTTCGCGCGTCAGTCGTTGGCCTTGCGCGACCGGCCGGACCAGACCGGCACGCTGTCGGGCTTTGCGGGTCCGTCACTGGTCCTGTGTGGCGCCGAGGATCGTATGTGCCCGCCCGTCATCCACGAGCAGATGGCCGCGCTGTTGCCGGACGCCGATCTCGTGATCGTCGAAGGCGCCGGCCATATCACGACGCTCGAGGCACCCGACGCGGTCAATGCGGCGCTTGCCGCCTGGCTGGCCCGTCCGGCGTAACAACGGAATTGGAGGGTTGCCGGACCGCCGTCACCAAGGCCGCCTGCTGCCATGTGCTGGAAGGTCATGGGCCGGTCAGCGCGGCAGGCGATCGGCCAACTTGGCAATGGCGGCTTCGTCGACATTGGCGAAGGCCACCCGCAGATAGGCATCCAGTCCGTCGCCGAAGCAGGCGCCGGGAACGGTCACGATGCCCGCCTTCTGCGCCAGATACCGTGCGATCTCGGTCGATCTCAGCTCATCGAACGGGTGGCGCACGAAGGCGAAATAGGCGCCGATCGCATCGATCGACCAGCCCGCCGCGTGTGCCAGCGCGCCCTGCAGCGCTGTTGCGCGGTCGGCGATCACCTGCCGGTTGGCTTCGCGCCAGCCTTGCAGTGCGGGAATGGCACGCGCCACCGCGGCCTGCGGTGCCCTTGGCGCGCAGATCTGAAGATTGTCCATCACCTTGGCGATCTCGGCGATGACCGGCGCGCCGGCGGTGACCGCGCCGAGCCGGTGGCCGGGAATGCAGAAACTCTTGGAAAAGCTGTAAAGCCCGATGAGCGTGTCGCGCCAGTCCGGCTGTTCGAAAAGGCGGTGCGGCGTACCGGCGCCCGGCGGCAGAAAGTCCCGATAGGTCTCGTCGATGATCAGCCAGACGCCCCGCTTGCGGCATATGGCGAAAAGTTCGGAGAGCAGGTCGGGCGGATAGACCGCACCGGTGGGGTTGTTGGGTGTGACGATGGCGAGCGCGCGCACGCTGTCGTGGATCGCATCGGCGATTTGTGCCGGATCGGGCAGGAAGCCATGGGCCGGATCGCAGGTGACGGTTCTGGCGGAAATGCCGAGCATGGCCAGTGTCGTCGCCTGGTTGAAATAGTTCGGATTGGTCAGCAACATCGTATCGCCGGGACCGGCCAGCGCCATGGCGGCGGCGAAGAAGGCCTGGTTGCAGCCGGCGGTGACGTGGATGTCGTCCGGCGCGATGTCGGCGCCATAAAGGGCGGCGGACCATTCGGCGTAGGCGGCACGCAGGGCCGGTTCGCCCTCGATATCGCCATAACCGGCGCAGGCGGGAGAGGCCGCCATCTCGCCGAGCCATCCCAACAGGTCCGGGTGCGGCGGATAGCCGGGTACCGCCTGCGACATGTCGATCGGCGGGCCGAGCGCGCCGTCATAGTCACGCGCCCAGCGCATGATTTCGGGAATGGGCGGCGGGGCAACGCCGGCGACGAGCGGATTGAAGGGCGGGTGGGTCATCGTGATGTCCGGAACGGCGCGGTGTCAGGTGCGCTTGCGGGCGGTCTGGCGAACCCGCTTTGCGTTGGCGGGCGACTTGCCCGTACGGCTGCCGGCGCTCTTGCGCAAGGCCCGGCGCGCGACGAGATGCGGTTCGACGCGCGCGTCGGGTTCCTCGATCTGCTCGGTCAGCCAGGTGATGAACATCTCGACGATCGGCGCGGCGCGCACATCGTTGCGGCAGGCCAGAAAGAAGCTGTGAGACGCTGGCACGGCAAGATTTAGCGGCGCCACCAACTGGCCCCGTTTGAGCATGCCGGCGACCGTCAGGCTGTCGCCAAGGGCCACGCCATGGCCGACGAGTGCGGCCTCCATGGCAAGGCGGGCATCGCTCATGAAATGGTGCGGACCGCGCTCCAGGTCGAGCGCATCGGCGGCGGTCAGCCACGTCCGCCACTCCATGCCGTCGTCGGCGTGCAGGATGGTATGTTTTGCGATGTCGCGAACCGACCGAACCGGATGGGTGTTGAGCAATGACGGGCTGACCACCGGAAAAAGGTTCAGCCGCGTCCACAGCCTGACCCAGCAGTCGGGCCAGCTGCCATCGCCATAAAGGATGGCGATGTCGATGTCCGGATTCTGGATCTGTCCGGCGTCGTTGCCCGCATGCACGCTCAGGCGGACCTGCGGGAAGCGGGCGGTGAAATCGGTCAGCCGCGGGATCAGCCAGAGCGACAAAAGCGCCGGAACGCAGGAGACCGAAAGGCTGCCCGAGGTTGCCGGACGGGTCATCCGCGTGGTGGCCGCCGCGATTTCGTCGAAGGCCGAGGAAACCGACGGCAGCAGTTCGGCGCCGTGTTCGGTCAGATCGAGCTGACGGCCCTCGCGGCGGAACAAGGAAACTCCGAGTGCCGCTTCCAGCGCCTTGATCTGGTGGCTGACCGCGCCATGGGTGACCGACAGTTCAAGCGCGGCCTTGGTCAGCGACCGGTTGCGGGCGGTCGCCTCGAAGGCGCGCAGCGGATTGAGCGGGGGCAGGCGGCGTTTCATATGCTGTCATTGATGTGAGAAATGTTCACAGAAATCTCTCTAACAATATCAATTGATTTTTCAAAGGACGCTTGCGACGCTTTCATCGTCAATTCGGCGGTGGAGCGGCATGAACGAAAAGAAGCTGAATGCCCTGCGCGACAAGTATGGCGAGGGCCATGGCGGGCAAATTCACGATCGCGCATTCCGCGCGGTCGGAGACCGTATCTTTTCGAAGGACGGCACGCGCCTTGCTCCCTATGCGGGGCTGCCCACGCTTCTCAGCGCGCCCTACCGGCCGATCGATCCCGCAGCACCCGACCTGTCGGGGCTTCAGGTCGCCCTGTTCGGCGTGCCTATGGACCTCGGCGTCACCAACCGGAACGGTTCGCGGTTCGGGCCCAGGGCTTTGCGCGCCATCGAACGGATCGGACCCTACAATCACGTGCTGGAGACGGCGCCGGCTTTCGATCTGGCTGTCGCCGACATTGGCGACGTGCCGTTTGCCAGCCGTTTTCGGCTCGAACAGAGCCATGACGACATCGAACGCTATGTCGATGCGATCGTCGCCGCCGGCGTTGCCCCGCTGGCCGCCGGCGGCGATCATTCGATCAGCCATCCGATCCTCAAATCGGTCGGGCGTGAACGTCCGGTCGGCATGATCCATATCGACGCCCACTGCGATACGGGCGGCGCGTTCGATGGCACCAAGTTCCATCATGGCGGACCGTTCCGCAACGCGGTGCTTGACGGCGTTCTCGATCCCGAGCGGACAATCCAGATCGGCATTCGCGGCTCGGCGGAATATCTGTGGGAGTTCTCGGCGGAAAGCGGCATGAGCGTGATCCATGCCGAAGAGGTGCCGCATCTGGGTATCGCCGAAGTGGCCCGCCGGGCGCTTGCTGTCGTCGGCGACGGCCCGGTCTACCTGTCGTTCGACATCGATTCCATCGATCCGGCGTTTGCGCCGGGCACGGGAACGCCGGAAGTGGGCGGCCTGACGACACGCGAGGTTCTTGAATTGCTGCGCGCGCTCAAGGGTGTCAACCTGGTCGGCGGCGACGTGGTCGAGGTGGCGCCGCAATATGATGCGACCACGAACACGGCGCATGCGGGCGCGCAGGTGTTGTTCGAGATATTGAGCCTGATGGTTTTCAGCCCGGCCATCGGCGCGATAAACACATAGACGGGACAGACGGGCCATGCGGCGGCGGTGCCGATGCGCCGGGCGCTCAAACGCACAAGGGAGACGATGATGACTGAATTGTTCAACAAGGCGATGCGCCGGCGCACGGTGCTTGGCGGCGCGGCGGCGATGGCCGGCACGTTGGCCATGCCGTCCATCCTGCGGGCCCAGGACCGCTCGCTGAAGGTCGGCGTCTATGGCGGCTACTTCAAGGATTCGTTCGACGCCAACATCTTCCCGGTCTTCACCGAAGAGACCGGCATTGCCGTTGAATCGATCGCCGAGCCGACCGGCGAGGCCTGGCTGGTGCAGCTCGAGCAGGCGGCCCGTGCCGGCCAGGCTCCGGCCGACGTGTCGATGATGGCACAGACGCCGACCCGCCGCGGCATGACCACCGATCTTTGGGCGCCGCTGGACCCGTCACGCATTTCCAATTTCGACGATCTTCTGCCGACCTTCGTCGCCGAATATCCCGATGGACGGCTGGCCGGGGTCGGCGCCGTTGCCTGGTACATCACGCTGGTCACCAACACCGACACCTATCCCGAGGCGCCGGAAAGCTGGATGGCGCTGTGGGACGAGGCCAATGCGGACAAGCTCGGCCTTCTTGCGCTGGTCTCGAACTCGTTCCTGCTCGAGGTGACGGCCAAGACGCATATGGGCGGAACCGATGCGCTCGACACCGAAGAGGGCCAGTTGGCCGCGTTCGAGAAGCTCGCCGAGGTCAAGCCGAACGTGCGGTTGTGGTACCGCGACGAGGCGCAGTTCGAGCAGGCGCTGAAGTCGGGCGAGATCCCGATGGGGCAGTACTACCACGATGTGACGGGCCTTGCGGCCGCCGATGGCCATCCGGTGCGGTCGACCTTCCCCAAGGAGGGCGGCATTCTGGATTCGGGCAATTGGTGCCTGTCGCGCGCGTCCGTCAAGTCGGACGAAGCCCATGTCTTCATCGACTTCATGAGCCGGCCGGAAACCCAGGGTCTGCTGTCGCGCAAGGTGGGCACCGCGCCGACGCTTGCACGCGGCGTGCTCGACCTGACCGACGAGGAGTTCTCGGCCGTGTCGTCCGAGATCGATCCGATCGTGCCGCGCTACGATCTTTACACGGAGAAGGGCGACTGGCTGAACCAGAAATGGACCGAGCTGATCGTCGGCTGATTTTGCGATCCCGCCCCGCCGCGGGGATCGCCGGGGCGGGGTGCCATCACATGAGCGGGGGGCGCGATGTCGGGCCTTGAACTGCGTGACGTGACCAAGCGGTTTGGCACGTTCACGGCGGTGGACAGCATCAATCTGAACGTTCCGGACGGCACGTTCGTATGCTTGCTGGGACCGTCCGGCTGCGGCAAGACGACGCTTTTGCGCATGATCGCGGGGCTCGAGGAGCCGACGGACGGGTCCATCGTCATCGATGGCCAGGACATGACGCCCGTGCCCACGCACAAGCGCAATCTGGGCATGGTGTTCCAGTCGCTGGCGCTGTTTCCGCACCTCGATGTGGGCGAGAACATCGCCTATCCGCTGCGCATTCGCGGTATCGACAGCGTCAAACAGAGGGCGCGCGTCGACGAGCTTCTGGAGCTGATCCATCTGTCCGGCTATGCCGACCGGGGCATCTCGCAATTGTCGGGCGGCCAGCGCCAGCGCGTCGCGATCGCCCGCGCGCTCGCGCTCTCGCCGAAACTGTTCCTGCTGGACGAGCCGCTTTCGGCGCTCGATGCCAAGCTGCGCGAAGCGATGCAGGTCGAGTTGCGCCAGTTGCAGCAGCAATTGGGAATCACGACCATCGTCGTGACCCATGACCAGCGCGAGGCGATGACGATGGCCGATCTGGTGGTCGTTATGGGCGAAGCGCGCATACGGCAGGCGGCGGCGCCCGTTGAGATCTACCGGCAGCCGGCCGATGCGTTCGTCGCCGACTTCATCGGATCGACCAACCTACTCGATTTCCGGACCGACGGCGCGGGGCGCCTTGAGGTGCTCGGCGGGGTAATTGCCGGCCTTCAAGCGCCCGACGGGCTGGGCCAGGGGCGCATCTCGATCCGGCCCGAGGACGTGCACATCGCCAGTCCAGGCGAGGGCCATGCCGGCACCGTCACTTTCGTGCGCGATCTGGGCGGGACGATAGAGACGTTCGTCGATATCGGCGGCACGACCATCGTCGCGGTGACGACACCGCGTGACAGGACCGGCATCAAGGCCGGCGATCCCGTCGGCGTCGTCTTTCCGCCCGAGGCGTGCGTGGTGCTTGCCCGATGAGGCGCGAACCGCCCAGAAACGCCGCCGATTACGCGCCGATCGTCTTTCCGGGCGCGATGCTGGTGATCTTCTTCGTGATCCCGTTCTCGATCATGCTCGCGGTCAGCTTCTTCCGGCGCAATCCGGCGGGCTTTTATTCGCCCGATTTCGTCTTCGACAATTATGCGCGCTTCCTGTCGCCCTTTTTCGGATCGGTGCTGGGCTTTTCGCTGCTGCTCGCGATCCTGGTGGCCATCATCTGCGTTGCGGTGTCGGTGCCGTTCACGGTCCTTCTGACGCGCGCCTCGCGCCGCGCGCAGACGCTCTGGCTGGTCGCGCTCCTGTCGGTCCTGTCCCTGTCCGAGGTGATCATCGGCTTTTCCTGGTCGACGCTTTTGTCGCGGACCGCTGGCATCACGAACCTGTTCGTCGCGATCGGGCTGATGGAGGCGCCGCGCGCGCTGTTGCCCGGCTTCGGCGCCGTGCTGACGGGCATGGTCTATCAGGCGCTGCCCTACACGATCCTGATCCTCTATCCGGCGATCGTCCGACTCGACCCGACGCTGATGGAAGCGGCGCGGACGCTTGGCGCCTCGCCCACACGGGCGTTCTTCAACGTGGTGATCCCGGCCCTGCGCAACACGATTGTCGCGACGCTGATCATGGTGTTCGTCTTTGCGCTCGGCTCATATCTGCTGCCGCAGATCCTGGGGCGGCCGCGGCACTGGACGCTGTCGGTGCTGATCACCGATCAGGCGATCCTGCAATCCAACATGCCGTTCGCCGCGGCGATGGCGGTCTTCCTTGTCCTCATCTCGCTTGCGCTGGTCGGCCTGACGGTGATGGCCGGCGGCCGAAGGGAGGCATGATGGCTGGCCGGATCCTGCAGCATGTGTTCCTGGGGCTGGTCGGCCTTTTCCTCGCCATGCCGCTGATCGTCGTCGCCGGCGTGTCGGTGAACGAGAAGAAGTCGCTGACCTTCCCGCCGGACGGCCTGTCGCTGGCCTGGTATGGCGAACTCTTCACCGATCCGGGCTGGCGCGGCGCGCTGGTCGCCTCGCTCCTTCTGGCCGCTTTCGCCGCCGCGCTTGCGGTGATCATCGCCCTGCCGCTGGCCTATTTTTTGTGGCGCCGCATCGCGCCCTGGGCCAACGTGTTCCGGCTTCTGGGGGTTGCGCCCTTCATCCTGCCGCCGGTGATCACGGCCTTGGGCTTCCTAAGCTTCTGGGCGACGGCGGGCATGTACGGCCAGCCGGTGACGGCGGTGATCAGCCACGCCATCTTCTTCGTGACGCTGCCGCTGGTGACGATCTCACTGGGTTTCACCACCATCGACCGCGCCCTGCTCGAAGCGGCGGCGACCATGGGCGCCGACGACCGCACCATCGTGCGCACCATCATCCTGCCGCTGATCGTGCCCTACATCATTTCGGGCTATGCGTTTGCGTTCGTTCTGTCGCTGAACGAATACATCATCGCCTACATGACGGTGGGGTTCACCGTCGAGACGCTGCCGATCAAGGTCTTCAATGCGCTGCGCTACGGATACACGCCGACCATGGCGTCGGCATCGGTCGTCTTCGTGCTGCTGGCCGCACTGGTCTTCGGCCTGATCGCCCGGTTTGGCGATATCCGCCGGCTTCTGGGCGCGATGCGGTCGGAGGGCTGACGATGCGGGTCGCTGTCCTCCAGATGCAGGCCGTGCCCGGCGATGTGGATGCCAATCTGACACGCATCGGCGATGCGGCTGCGCGTGCCTCGGACATGGGCGCCCGAGTGCTTGTCGCGCCCGAACTGGCGCTCGGCGGCTATGGCGCGGGAGAGGCCATGGCCGGCCTTTCGCCCGGTGACGCGCCGCTCGTGCAACTCGGCGCGATGGCCGAAGCGCACGACATCGCAATCGTGGCCGGGTTCGCCGAAAAGGGCGAAGCGTGCCTTCACAACAGCGCCGCCTTCGTGACGGGCGGTGCGGCGCCCGTCATCTACCGCAAGTCCCATCTCTACGGGCCCTACGAAAAGGACCTGTTCGATCCGGCGGCGCCGCAAACCGTGATCGTCACCCTTGGCGGGCTGAAGATCGGCATGCTGATCTGCTATGACGTGGAGTTCCCGGAAAATGTGCGGCGGCTGGGGCGCGCCGGTGCCGATCTGATCGCCGTTCCGACGGCCCTGCCGCTCGGGCCCGACGCGGCGTTCATCGCCTCGACCATGGTTCCGGTGCGCGCGTTCGAGAACCAGCTCTTCATCGCCTATGCGGACAATTGCGGCACCGATGGCCGCTTTGCCTATCAGGGCATGTCGACCATCGTCGCGCCCGACGGCACCGCGCTGGCATCGGCGCCGGTCGAGGGCGATGCGCTGATCGTCGCCGATGTCGATCCCGATGCCTTTGCGGCGAGCCGGGAGCGGAACAGCTATCTGCGGGATATGGACCGTTAGACGCCGGCTTTGAGCCGGTCGATCAGTGCATCGAGCATCGCATCGCACCGTTCGAGCTGTTCCACCGTCACGAACTCGTCGGGCTTGTGGCCCTGGGCCATGGAGCCGGGACCGCAGATCACCGTCTGGATGCCGAGATCGCGGTGAAACAGCCCGCCTTCGGTGCCGTAGGCGAGCTTGATCGTGTCGTTGCCGCCGGTCAGCGATTTGACGAAGGACACCACTTCCGCGTCGACGGGCGTCTCGAGGCCGGGATAGGAAAAGAGCGTTGCGATCTCGATTCCGCTTTCGGGCGCAACGTCATGATATTGCGCGGCAATCGCGTGTGCGGCTTCACTGATCGAAGCGATCATCGCCGCCGGATCGTCCTCGGCGAGATTGCGGATCTCGAAGTCGAGGACACAGCGATTGGGGACGATGTTGACCTGCACGCCGCCGGTTATGATGCCGGCGTGCACGGTCGTGTAGGCAATGTCATAGGCGGTGTCCGACGCCCCCCGGTCGGCGATGTCTGCCTGCATTTGGCGCAGACGGGCCACCAGATCGGTCGCCAGATGGATGGCGTTGACGCCGGTCGGCGCCAGCGCGGAATGGGCCTCGCGTCCGGTGCAGACGGCGCGCAATGCGGTCTTGCCCTTGTGGCCGGTGCCCACCTGCATGGAGGTCGGCTCGCCGACGATGCAGAAGCGCGGCCGGAAGGGCGCTTTGGCGAGCATGCCGATCAGGCTGCGCACGCCGATGCAGCCGATTTCCTCGTCGTGCGAGAACGCCAGATGCAGCGGTGTTTGCAGATCGGTTCGGGCCACCTTCAGGGCAGCGGCGGTCGCGGCGGCGACAAAGCCCTTCATGTCTGCCGTGCCGCGTCCGAACAGTTTGCCGTCGCGCTCGGTCATCTCGAACGGCGGGACGGTCCAGGCCTGGCCTTCGACCGGCACGACGTCGGTGTGCCCCGAAAGGGCGATGCCGGCCCGGTCGGCCGGGCCGATCGTGGCATAGAGATTGGCTTTGCTGCCGGTCGTGTCGGCGATCAGCTGAACGTCCGCTCCGGCGTCCATCAGCAGGTCGCGCAGGTAGGTGATCAGCGGCATGTTTGGCCGGTCGCTGACCGTGTCGAAGGCGATCAGGCGGCCGAGAAGTTCGCGTGTGTTCATGTCTTCCCTGCGCAGGCTCGATGGCGTTCCCGTCTCATCGTCCATCGGTGCGCCGGGCACAAGGGCCCGCCGTCCGATCCCCACCGAGCTCAGAATGTCGGCGGGGTGCAGGCGCTGACGATGGTGCAGGGCTTGCCGGAGACGTTGCGGAACCGGTGCGGCTGTCGGCTGTCGAACAGATAGGCATCGCCCTTGGTCAGGGTCCGTGTATCTCCGCCCACGGTGATCTCGATTTCACCCTCGATCACGATGCCGGTTTCCTCGCCCTCATGGGCATAGCGTTCCGGACCCGTGTCGGCGCCGGGCGGATAATGCTCGTGCAGCATCTGGATTGTGCTTTGGCCGGCCGCGCCGACCTGGCGGAAACTGATGCGGCTGGCCGCGTCGGGCTTTTGGGTGCCGAATGTCGTTTCGGGATTGATCTCGCGCAGTTCATTGGCCTTGTAGTGCCATTGGCCTTTGAAGGTTTCGTCGTCGGCAAAAAAGTCGCCCAGCGACATGCCGAGCCCGGTGAGGATCTTCTTGAGCGTGGCGACCGAAGGGCTGGTGCGGCCCTGCTCGATCATCGAGATCATCGAGCCGGTGATGCCGGCGGCGGCTGCCAATTGGCGTTGCGACAGGCCGCGCTCCTCGCGGACGCCGCGCAGGCGTTCGGCCACCTCATTTTCGGTCACGCGCCCCTCCCGGATCGATGCGATGGCTCATCTTGTGTCATGGCAGGTCGGTTTCCAGCAAGCGTGCGTCGGCAGTGTGATTAATATATTTGACAATCTGATCCATATATTGAAAGGCTGGCACCGATATTCGCTTTGAGGAGCCCGCCATGATCAACGCCCAGATTCAGGCCCGCCGGACGGACGCCATTGCGCGCGGTGTCGGCATGATGACACAGGTCTATGCGGACCGCGCGGAGAATGCGGAAATCTGGGATGCCGAGGGCCAACGCTTTATCGATTTCGCCTCGGGTATCGCGGTTCTGAACACCGGGCACCGGCATCCGAAGGTGATGGAAGCTGTGCGTGGCCAGCTCGAACGCTTCACGCACACCTGCCATCAGGTGGTGCCCTATGAGAACTATGTCGCGCTCGCCGAGCGTCTGAACGCAATCGTGCCGGGTCCGACGCCGAAAAAAACGGTGTTCGTGACGACCGGCGCGGAGGCGTGCGAAAACGCGGTGAAGATCGCGCGGGCCGCGACGGGCCGCAACGCGGTCATTGCCTTTTCGGGCGGCTTTCATGGCCGCACCTTCATGGGCATGGCGCTGACGGGCAAGGTCGCGCCCTACAAGCTGGGCTTTGGCGCGATGCCGGCGGACGTGTTCCATGCGCCGTTTCCGGTGCCGCTGCACGGCGTGACCGAGGACGATGCGCTGGCCGCGCTCGACAAGCTTTTCAAGGCCGATGTCGATCCGGCGCGGGTGGCGGCGATCGCCATAGAGCCGGTGCAGGGCGAGGGCGGTTTCTACCAGGCGCCCGCGCGCTTCATCCGGCGCCTGCGTGAAATCTGCGACGAGCACGGCATTTTGCTGATCATGGACGAGGTGCAGACGGGCTTTGCGCGCACGGGCAGACTGCTTGCGACCGAACATTATGACATCGAGCCGGATCTGGTGACCATGGCCAAGAGCCTGGCCGGCGGCTTCCCGCTGGCCGCAGTGACAGGCAAGGCGGACATCATGGACGCGCCGGCGCCGGGCGGTCTTGGCGGCACTTATGGCGGCAGTCCGATCGGCATCGCCGCAGCCCATGCGGTGCTCGACGTGATCGAGGAGGAGGGGCTGTGCGCGCGGGCAGACCAGCTTGGCGCGCGCCTCAAGCAGCGCCTCGAAAGCCTGCGGGACGACGTACCGGAGATCGCCGATATTCGCGGGCCGGGTTTCATGAACGCGGTCGAATTCAACGATGCGGCAACCAAATCCCCCGATGCGGCGTTTGCAACCCGCGTCCGCACCGAAGCTTTTTCGCGGGGCTTGATCCTTTTGACGTGCGGCGTCTATGGCAACGTCATCCGGTTTCTCGCACCGATCACGATCCAGGACGAGATATTCTCCGAGGCGCTCGACATTCTCGAAGCGTCCATCCGCGCTGCACGGGAGGCATAAATGGCGATATCCGATAAACTTCTGGGCAAACTCACAGACCCCGGCCTGCTGCCGGCCGCCGGCTATCTGAACGGCGAGTGGATCGCAAAATCCGACAGCGGCAAGGCGTTCGGTGTCACCAATCCGGCCAATGGCGAGACGATCGCCACCCTGCCGGACATGGGCGCCGCCGAGACTGCGCGGGCGATCGATGCGGCCTATGTGGCGCAGAAGCAATGGGCCGCCAAGACCGCCAAGGAGCGGTCGGCGATGCTGCGCAAGCTCAATGATCTGATGCTTGCCCATGTCGACGATCTGGCGGTCATCCTGACCTCGGAAATGGGCAAGCCGGTGGGCGAGGCCGGCGGCGAAATCCGTTATGGCGCGTCCTATCTGGAATGGTTCGCCGAAGAGGCCAAGCGGATCGATGGCGACGTGCTGCCTGGCCAGCAGGCCGACAAGCGTGTTGTCGTCCTCAAGCAGCCGGTCGGCGTCGTCGGCATGATCACGCCGTGGAACTTCCCGAACGCCATGCTGGCGCGCAAGATGGCGCCGGCGCTGGCGGTCGGTTGCGCCGTCGTCTCAAAGCCGGCCGCACAGACGCCGCTGTCGGCCATTGCGATCGCGGTCCTGTGCGAGCGCGCGGGCCTGCCGGCGGGGCTGTTCAACCTGATCGTCGGCACGAGCGGGTCCGAGGTCGGCAAGGAAATGTGCGCCAATCCCAAGCTTCGCAAGCTCAGCTTCACCGGGTCGACCGAAGTGGGCCGCATCCTGATGCGGCAGGGCGCCGACCAGATCCTCAAGCTGAGCCTTGAACTGGGCGGCAACGCGCCGTTCATCGTCTTCGACGATGCCGATCTGGACGCAGCCGCCAAAGGCGCGATCATGTCGAAATACCGCAATGCCGGCCAGACCTGCGTCTGCGCCAATCGCATCTATGTGCAGGACAGCGTCTATGACGCGTTTGCCGAAAAGTTCGCGGCGCAGGCGGAAGCGCTCAAGGGCGGCGACGGGTTCGAGGACGGTGTCGATATGGGACCGCTGATCGACGAGGCAGGGCTGGCCAAGGTGGAAGACCATGTCGCCGATGCGCTTTCGAAAGGCGCCGAGCTTGTCACGGGCGGAAGCCGGTCGAACGCCGGCGCGCTGTTCTACCAGCCGACCGTGCTGCGCAACGTCACGCGCGAGATGAAGGTCGCGCGCGAGGAAACCTTCGGACCGGTGGCGCCGCTGTTCCGCTTCGACACGGTCGAGGACGTGATCGAGCAGGCCAACGCGACCGAGTTCGGGCTCGCCGCCTATTTCTACGCGCGTGACCTGTCGCGCGTGTGGCGGGTGGCCGAGGCGCTCGAATATGGCATGGTCGGCGTCAACACCGGCATCATCTCCAACGAGGGCGCGCCGTTCGGCGGTGTCAAACAGTCGGGTCTCGGCCGCGAGGGCTCCAAGTACGGCGCCGACGATTATCTCGAAATGAAATATGTCTGCATGGGCGGCGTCTGAGCCGTCCGCACCCCGCGGCAATTGTAACGGCCGGTCGATGGCGACCGGCCGTTTGCGTTCAGATGGTACAGGCGTTCAGCCGGCTTTGGTCGCGCCGGCCGGATCGTCCGTGTTGCGGATGCGGTAGAGGCTGGCTTCTCCCGTCATGGCCGGGGCGAGACTGCGCGCCGAACCGGGCGGGACCGCGCATGTGTCGCCGGGATTGAGCACGGTCGCAACGCCGTCGACGGTCAGCTTCCAGTGGCCGCGCACCGGCATCAGCACTTCGTGCCGGTCCGTGGTGGTCGCATCTTCGGGTATCGAGCCGCGTGTGATGAAATCGACCTCGAAGCCCGGCCGGTCCTTGAGCACGGCATCGGGGCCGATCACCCTGGCCGGCTCGCCGGCGGCGAGCGCCATCAGGTCCCAATAGCGGGCGACGAAACCGGGGATCACGTCGGCGGCGGCGGGTTCGGGATAAGTCTTCAGTTCCTCGTCCGTGAGAAGCGGCATCGGCGAAACGCCGTCCGGCAGGGCCTCGCCTTTCTTGGTGTCGTAGAGCCGGCCGGTTTCGGCGAGCACCAGCCCGTGGTCGCGCGCATCCTCGATCACCTGCGGCGCCCAGATCACGCCGCCGCCGGCATCGTCGCCGCCCAGGATCGCCATGATCATTCCATAGTCGGTGCCGATGTTCTCGAAGCCGCGGAAAATGCCTGTCGGGATATTGAAGATGTCGCCTTCTTCGAGCACGACTTCGCCGGCAGTGCCCCAGCGGCCCCAGAAAAAGCGCCAGCGCCCCTTGAGGACGAAGAACACTTCCGCCGTGCGGTGGGAATGCAGCGAGTTGCGGCATTTGGGCGGCTGGCCGGCCGCGCCGATGTTGAAGCCGGGCGTGTCCTTGATGTGGACATGCTGATCGGGGCTTTCCGAGACACCACCGCCGATGATGGTGAAATTTTCCTTCTGGTCGGAGCCCGGCGTGTGGGCGTCGATGAAGGCGGTCTTGCAGGGCACCAGATCGCCATAGCGGACGATGCGCGCGTCAAGCTCTTGCGGTGTCATTTTGGTCTCCTTGGGGCGTGCGAAAGCGCGCCATTTGGTGAAGGTCCGGTTCTCGCGCTGCGTTTCCAGCCGGGCGGTATTCGGGCACTGCCGCGCACGATGAGTTCGCTGTCGATCTCGATGCGGTTGCGCTTCGGCGCCTTGCCGGCGATCAGGTCAAGCAGAAGCGCGGAGGCGCTCTCGGCCATGCGCCGGGCCGGCTGGCGCAGCGTCGTCAGGTCGAAGCTCGGCCAGGCCGCCATCGCCACATCGTCATAACCGATAACGGAAACATCTCCCGGAACCTTCAGGCCAAGGCCGAAGCGAAGCGTCTCGGTCACCGCAAACGCCATATGATCATTGCCGGCGAAGATGGCGTCGGGCCGGATCGTGCCCTTGAACAGTTCGCGCGTGGCAGCGGCGGCGATGTCGCGGCTGTAATGGCTGTCGATGATGTCGATCGGTTCAAGGCCGTTTTCGGCCAGACCGGCGAGGAAGCCCGCCTGCCGGTCGCGGCCATTGAGCGATTTCTGCCAGCCGGAAATATGGGCGATGCGTTCGTGTCCGCCGGCGGCGAGGAAGTGGGCGGCGCGCCGGCCGCCATCGAAATTGGCCGAGGTGACGGTGGCGAGCGAAGCGTCTTCCTGACCCCGGTTGAACAGGACGAAGGGGATTTTCGCGTCGCGCAGCCTGCCTGTCAGCGCGTTGGACATGGAGACCGACGCAAGGATGATGCCATCGACCTGGTGGTCGACCATGTCGTCGACGACGCCGTCTACCTCTTCGGCGAGGTTGGATGCGATGCGGACCATGATGTGATAGCCGCGCGCTTCCAACGCGGCGGAGAGGTGTGCGATGGCCTCGGCGTAGAAGGGGTTGTCGAGATAGGCGAGGACGAGCCCGATCGTACGCGACCGACCGGTGATCAGGGATCGGGCGAGGCGGTTGGGCCGGTAGCCCAGCTCGTCGGCTGCCCGGCGCACGCGCCTGGCCAGATCGGGCGAGACCTTGGGATCCGAGGAGAAAACGCGGCTGACGGTCGGCTGGCTGACGCCGGCACGTGCGGCGACATCGTGCGATGTCACCTTGCCGGGCCCGCCTCTTGGCGGATCGGATCGGTCAGAGTCCATTGCGGGTCACTCGGCGGCCAGCTTGGGTTCGGCGGCGGCGCCATAGGGCACGTTGCGCCCGCTATAGCGGCGCACGCGCACATTGGCCTGTTCGGCATGGCCGACGAAGCCTTCCAGCATGCACAGCCGCGAGCAGTACTCGCCGACCATCGCAGCGGCCTCGTCGGTCAGAACCTTCTGGTAGGAATGGGTCTTCAGGAACTTGCCGACCCACAGCCCGCCCGTATAGCGGCCTGCCTTCTTCGTCGGGAGCGTGTGGTTGGTGCCGATCACCTTGTCGCCATTGGCGACATTGGTGCGCGCGCCCAGGAACAGCGCGCCGTAGCAGGTCATCTTTTCAAGAAACCAGTCGTCGCGATCGGTCATCACCTGCACGTGTTCGGAGGCGATGTCGTCGGCGACGGCAAGCATCTCGTCATAGCTGTCGCAGACGATCACCTCGCCATAATCCTCCCAGCTTTTCGATGCCGTGTCGGCGGTCGGCAGGATGTTGAGGAGGCGATCGATCTCGGCGAGCGTGTCACGCGCGAGCTTTTCGGAGTTGGTGACGAGAACGGCGGGCGAATTGTAGCCGTGCTCGGCCTGGCCGAGCAGGTCTGTGGCGCACAGTTCGGCGTCCGCGCCCGTCTCGTCGGCGATCACCATGGTCTCGGTCGGACCGGCGAACAGGTCGATCCCGACCCGGCCGAAGAGCTGCCGCTTGGCTTCGGCGACGAACGCGTTGCCCGGACCGACCAGCATGTGCACCGGATCGATGGTTTCGGTGCCGATGGCCATCGCGCCGACGGCCTGGATGCCGCCAAGGACGAAAATCTCGTGCGCGCCGCCCAGATGCATGGCGGCGATGACGGCCGGGTTCGGCTCGCCCTTGAAGGGCGGGGTGGCGGCGACGATGCGCGGCACGCCGGCGACCGATGCGGTGGCAACCGACATGTGGGCGGAGGCGACCATCGGGAACTTGCCGCCGGGCACATAGCAGCCGACCGACTGGACGGGGATGTTCTTGTGGCCGAGGATGACGCCGGGCAGCGTCTCGACCTCGATGTCCAGCATCGAATCGCGCTGGGCCTGTGCGAAGTTGCGCACCTGCTCCTGGGCGAACCGGATGTCGTCCATGTCGCGGGGTGAAACCCGTGCCAGCAGCGCCTCGATCTCGCCCTGCGAGAGCTTGAACGCCGGCGGCGTGTAATTGTCGAACTTCTCCGACAGGTCGCGCACGGCCGCATCGCCGCGCGCCTCGATGTCGGCGAGCGTCTGCTCGACGATGGCGCGCACCCTGGCATCGTCCTCGGCGCGTTCGGTTTCCGGCTTGGCGGTCTTCAGATGACGGATCGACATGGCAATCACTCCCTGTTGGCCCGAGAATACGTATTCTCAGGAATTGATCAAGCGGTTTGCGCGCCCTTGTTGACAGGCATGGCCGCCGGCCGCATGTCCGGTGCCGGGTGCGAACGGTGCAGGCCGGAGAAAGACGATGACGACCATCGAAATCGTGGAAGTGTCGCCGCGCGACGGGCTCCAGAATGAAAAGACGTTGCTGTCGACAGGAGACAAGCTGGCGCTGATCGGCAAGGCGATCGATGCGGGCGTGCGGCGCATGGAGGTGGCAAGCTTCGTCAATCCGAAGAAGGTGCCGCAAATGGCCGACGCGGAGGCGGTGATGGCCGGCTTGCCGGCGCGCGACGACGTTACCTATGTCGGCCTTGCGCTGAACGAGCGCGGATTCGAGCGGGCCGTTGCGGCCGATGTCGACGAGGTCAACTTTGCGGTGATGGCGTCCGATACGTTCAACCGCCGCAACCAGGGCGCCGATGCTTTCGAAACGGCGCGGCAACTCACCACGATTGCCGACAACGCACAGGGAAAAATCCCGATTGGCGTGACCATCGGCACCGCGTTCGGCTGCCCGTTCGAAGGTGAGGTGTCGCTCGATCGCGTTCTGTCTCTGGTCGAGGCTATCGCCGCGACGTTGCCGCGAGAGATCGCTCTGGCCGACACGATTGGCGTTGCGACACCGCGCGATGTGGCCGAGCGGGTCGGCGCGGTGCGGGATCGCTATCCGGACGTGCCGATCCGCTGCCATTTCCACAACACGCGAAACACCGGTATCGCCAACGCCTGGGCGGCGATCGAGGCCGGGGCCACGACGCTCGATTCAAGCCTTGGCGGCGTCGGCGGCTGCCCGTTTGCGCCGGCCGCCACCGGCAACATCGCCACCGAGGATCTGGTCTACATGCTCGACCGCGCCGGTATTGCGACCGGGCTCGACCTTGGCGCCTGCATCGACACGGCCCAATGGCTCGAAGGAAAGCTCGGCCACGCGATTCCCGGACAGGTGATGAAGGCCGGCGGCTTTCCCGCGCCGGCTTAGGTCATGGATCGTGTCAGTCCGCGCCGCGGACCCGGATCGACAGCCCCTCCTTGGGCTTGATGACGCGCTGGACGAAGAAGACCAGTACCGCCATGCCGATGCCGATCACATCGGTGATCACCGATCCCTCGATCAACACCAATGCCGTGCCGATCAGCGCGGCACGCAGGAACCAGACGGTCTTCTTGCCGAAGAACCAGCCCTGCACGCCTGAGGCGAGGAGGAACACGCCGAGCATTGCCGTCAGGAAGGCGCGGATGATTTCAAGCGTGTGCGCCTCCATCAGCAGCGCCGAATTGTAGAAGAACATGAACGGCACGACGAAGGCGGCGATGCCGATCTTGAACGAGGCAACCGAGGTCTCCATCGGGTTGGCGCCCGAAACGCCCGCCGCCGCATAGGAGGCCAGCGCCACCGGCGGCGTGATCGCCGAGACGACCGCGAAGTAGAAGACAAAAAAGTGGGCGACCAGCGGCTGGATGCCCAATTCGACAAGGCCCGGCGCGACGACGGATGCGGCAACGGCATAAGCGGCGGTTGTCGGCATGCCCATGCCCAGAAGGATGGCGATGCACATGGCAAAGACCAGCGCCAGCAATTGCGAGGCTTCGGCCAGGCCGAGCAGCAGGTTGGAGAAGCGGGCGCCGACGCCGGTCAGCGAGATGACGCCGACGATGATGCCCGCGCAGGCGCACACCGCGATGATCTGGATCGACATGACGCCGGCAATGTTGAACGCCTTGACGATGGAGCGCAGGCCCATCCGGTAGGGCGTGAACCAGCTCACCACGGCGGCGGCGGCGGTGGCGAGCGTGCCGGCGCGGATGACCGAATAGCCCTGGAACAGCGCATAGATCAGGATGATGATCGGGATGAACAGGAAGACGCGCCGCGCCATGTCGCGGAACTTGGGCAGTTCGTCCTCGCGCATGCCGCGCATTCCCAGTTTCGCCGCTTCGAAATCGACCATGAAATAGATCGACACGAAGTAGAGAACTGCCGGAATGAGCGCGGCGACGGCGATGTCGGTGTAGGGAATGCCGGTGATCTCGGCCATGATAAACGCGCCGGCGCCCATGATGGGCGGCATGATCTGCCCGCCCGTCGAGGCGGCTGCCTCGATCGCGCCTGCGGTCTTCTTGTGATAGCCGACCTTCTTCATCAGCGGGATCGTCAGCGAACCGGTGGCGACGACATTGCCCGCGCTGGTGCCGTTGATCATGCCCATCAGGCCCGAGGCGAAGATGGCGACCTTGGCCGGCCCGCCGCGCGCGCGCCCGGCGGCCGCGAACGCGAAGTTGACGAAATAGTCACCGACCTTGGACGCCTGCAGGAAGGCGGCGAAGATGATGAACAGGATGATGTAGGTGGACGAGACCGCCGTCGTCGGCCCGAGGATGCCGGCGTCGGTGTAGACCTGGCTGAAGAAGCGCTGCCAGGAAATGGCCGGCGAATTGAGAAAGCCCGGCAGGTGCTGGCCGGTGAAGACATAGACGAGGAAGACGAGCGAGATGACCACCAGCGCCATGCCGGCGACCCGCCGCGTCAGTTCCATGATCAGAAGCGCGCCGGCAACGGCCGCGATCGAAATGCCTATCGGCGCGAAGGGCGTGCCGGTCGAATTGCGCATCAAGGTGCCGTAGATCGTGATCAGATAAGCGGCGACGGCAACGCCACAGACCGCCAGCACCAGATCGAGCGGGTTGATGGCGCCGCGAGGGCGCCGGTCGAACCAGGACAGTGCGATGGCGCCGACGGTTGCGGCCATCAGCGGCGCGCCGAACAGCCAGGTCTCGTTGAACCTGATCCGTTCATCGATGCCGTTCCACATCACGCCGCCCGATATCTCGACCGAAAAGGACAGCGCCATGCCAAGCGCGAACAGCGCCGGCAGCATCAGGATCATCGCCGCGCCGGTGAAAAGCGCGCCGCCGCCCTGCCGGTCGTCGGGCGCAAAGCGCGTGCCGCTGAACAGCAGGAAACCCAGCGCAAGCGCGCCGGTGATATGGACGATCCGGAAATTCCAGGTTTCCATCGGGAAGGTGGGCAGGAAGGGGATGACGACGGCACCGCCGGTCAGCTCCGAGATCGACAGCCCGTTCAAGGCGGCCATGTGGAAGGCGGCATAGACCGTGGCGACCAGACTTACGAGCAGATAGGTCCGTCCCTCGTAAAGGCGCCGGTTGCTCTCGACCGGTTCCTCGTCGACGCCGTCCGCGATGACCGCGCCATCGTCATGTTCCTTGGTTTGACTTGTCACCGTGCTGCCCTCCCGCTTGCGGACCGCTGGCCGCGACATTTTTCCGTCCCTGATGTACTGAGGTCAAATTGACCCTGCACAAGAGAAGCCGGGCGGCGGATCGTTCCGGCCGCCGGCACCATTTTGAACAACGCATTTTCGGGAAGGAGAGCGGTCATGGTTCTCAGATTGATGATTTCATTGGTTGCGATTTTCGGCTTGGCGTCGGTCGCCGCGGCGCAGGATCAGATCTGCGGCGGCATCGGCGACGATGGCGCATGGGCGGGCGGCGACGCCGAAACGTCCGACATCGCAACGGCCAGTGCGCCGTTCGATGTGTCGGGCGTCAGCGCGCGCGGCGAAAACATCGTCACGCTGTTCGCGGTCAGCGAAACGGCGCAGGTGCGTCTTGAGGCGCAGCCGACCGATGGCGGCGACACGGTGATCGAACTGTTCGGCGATGCGGGCGCGCGCATCCTCACCGACGATGACAGCGGCGAGGGGGCGGGCTCGATGGCCGAGACCGAATTGGCGCCAGGCACCTATTGTCTGGTGACGTCGAGCTATAGCGGCGCGGGCCAGACCGCCGACATACGCGTCGGCTTGACCAGCCATGAGCCGATGAGGCCGGGCACCGAAACGTCCGTCAGCCAGGCCTGCGCGCCGGGCGCCGAGGCGGCCGATCTGCATGACGGTCCGATCGCGGGATTGTCGGGCGAGGGCCTGTCGGCGACGGCATCGGTCCGGCAGACGCCGGCCTATCGTTTCACGCTGGCCGAGCCGATGGCGATGACGATCTATGCCGAGGGCACGCCCGCCGATCCCGTGCTGCACCTGTTCGACGGCGACGGCGCGCTCCTTGGCGAAAACGACGATGCCGATGGCCGCAATGCGCGGCTCGACTTCCCCGCGGCGCTGCCGGCGGGCGATTACTGCATCGGTCTGCGCGCCTTGTCGGACGAGAACGCGCCGGTGCGCGTCAGCCTCGTGCCGCACAGCGTGGAGGCCGTGCTGTCGCGGCTCTACGCGACGGGTAAGGCCGCGCCGCCGCCCGGCAGCGATCATCCGGTCATGGCGCTCGGTGCGGCCGATGGCCGGCTGATCGAGGATGTCGTGCTCGACAAGGACGCGGTCTGGCTGCGCTTTTCGGTGCCGGCAAGCGGCATGATGGTGATCGAGGCGGTGGCGCTCGGCGATATCGACCCGGCGATCACGCTGTTCGACGAACTGGGCCGGACGATCATGCACAATGACGATGTGGGGCAGGGCAACACGGACAGCCTGATCGCCACGCGCATCGCGACCGGGGATTATCTGCTCGCCGTCACGCGGATCGAGGATGGCGTGGCGACGCCGGTGCGCCTTGCCATCGAGCGATTCGTGCCCGCCGGCAAGAGCATCGACCGCTAAGTGCTGCGGCCCATGCAAAGCGGGCCGCCCGAGGGCGGCCCGGCTCGCTGGATTGATGTGGACGTCAGCCGCCATGGATCATGTCGGCCGGGATGTCCGCGCCGGCATTCTCGGTGAACCATTTGGCCGCACCGGGATGCCATTTCATCACGGTGTTCTTGGTCCAGTTCTCCGGCAGGGTCGACCGGGCGGCACGGTGAATGTTTACCATCCGCTCATTGTCCGACATGACGACATCGACCACCGCTTCAACGAAGCTTGCCGGCAGATCGCAATTGGCGATGGCGAAGTTCCACATCGACACCGACCGCGCATCGGCTTCAAGCGTCGTGTAGGTGTCGGCGGCGATCATGAACTCGGAAACCGGGAAGGCTTCCATGATGGCGGCCTGCTCTTCGGCGGTGAACTCGATGATGTTCACGTCGGTCTGCACTTCAAGCTGGCTGACCGCGGGGACCGGAACGCCGGCTGCGAACGCGATAACGTCCAGAAGGCCGTCCTGAAGCTGGCCGCCCAGATCCGACCAGCCGCCATTGCGGCGCTCGAATTCGACGCCGAGCGTTTCCATCATGCGCGGGAAGTAGGTGTCGGATGTCGAGCCGGCGGGACCGAAGCCGATTTTTGCGCCGGCGGGGATGTCGGCTATCGATTCGATTCCCGACGATGACAAAGCCGTCACCGAGAAGGGCGTCTGGTACATCGGAAACATCGCGCAGGCATTGGTCATCTCAAGGCCGGGGGCGATCGGGTTGGTGCCGCCGATCGATTCGGCAGCCGGCCCCATCGTGGTCATGCCGAACGCCGCTTCGCCGGTGTGCACCAGCGCCATGTTCTGCATCGGGCCGCCGGTGACTTCGCCGCCGCCGGAGATGCCCAGTTCCTCGGCCACCAGGTTTGCCCAGCCCGAGCCGTACGCAAAATAGGTTCCGCCCTGCGAGGCGGTGCCGACGGTGAAGCTTTCCGGCCAGCCTTCGCGGTCCTGGGCGAGGGCGCCGGAGGCGGTGACGGCGACGGTCGCAACGGCGGCCATCAAAATTGACAGTTTCATGAATTCCTCCTGTTCGGATCGTTCGGCCGTTCGCGCGGTGTTGCGCGAGCCGGCACCGGGCGGACCGGTCCGTAAGCGATGGTTCCTCCCCACCCGAGCGCCCGGCTGGCGGGCGCAGACGGGGCATCGGGCATTGAGCGGTCACCATGCAAGGGCGGCGAGCCCGATTGGCGGGGCCGGGCCGGTCGATATTGGGTCGATGGGCGCCACAGGGGACAATCGGGCGGTGATCGTGTGTCGGAAACGACACATTGGCTGCAAAAGCCACTCAGATGGCGTCTTCGGTCTCAATGAAGGCGGCGCGGTCGAGCCCGTACTTCTGCATCTTCTCGTAGAGCGCCTTGCGCGACAGGCCGAGCGCCTCATAGGTCTCCTTCAGGCTGCCGCCATGGGCGGTCAGGCTCGCCGCGATCAGCGCGCGCTCGAAATCGGCGACCTTGTCGGAAAGGTTGGCCCTGCCTTCAACGGGCGTTGCGCCAACCGCACCGTCGCCGATCGCCAGATCGAGGCCGAGCGCGAACCGGTCGGCCGCGTTGCGCAGTTCGCGCACATTGCCCGGCCAGGTGCGGGCCGAGACAGCGTTGAGGACCGCGCCGGGGACATCGGGAGCGGGCCGCTTGTAGCGGGCAGCCGCCTCGTTGACCAATTGCACGAACAGGCGCGGAATGTCCTCGCGGCGTTCCGTCAGGTCCGGCACGCGCAGCGTGACCACATTGAGCCGGTAGAGAAGATCGCTGCGGAACCGGCCCGCCGCGGCTTCGGCCTCGAGATCGGTCTTGCTCGCCGCGACGAACCGGACATCGAGTTCGACCGGATCGTTCGAGCCGAGCCGGGTGATCGCGCGGTTCTGGATGGCGTGCAGCAGCTTTGCCTGCATCGGCTGGGGCATGCTCTCGATCTCGTCGAGAAAGACAGTGCCGCCGCGCCCGTGTTCGAACTTGCCGTAGCGGGCACGCGTCGCGCCGGGAAAGGCGCCCGCCTCGTGGCCGAACAGTTCGCTTTCGATCAGCGCCTCGGGCAGGGCGGCGCAATTGATGTGCACGAACGGCCAGTCGCCGCGCGTGCTCGCCCGATGCAGCGCGCGGGCCGCCACCTCCTTGCCGGTGCCGGTCGCGCCGATGATCAGCACATCGGCTTCGGTGGCCGCGATCGCGCGGATCTGGTGGCGCAGGTCCACCATGGCCGCGCTGCGGCCGGTCAGACGGGCCTCGATGGCGTCGCGGCCGCCCACCTGCGAGCGCAGGGCCCGGTTTTCCAGCGTCAGCCGGCGCTTGTCGAGCGCGCGGCGCACCGTCTCGACCAGCCGGCTGGGCGCGTAAGGCTTTTCAAGGAAGTCGTAGGCGCCCTCGCGCATGCACTGAACGGCCAGTTCCACGTCGCCATGGCCTGTCACCAGAATGACGGGAAACTCGGAATCGATTTCCAGCGCCCGGCGCATCAGTTCGATGCCGTCCATGCCCGGCATGCGAATGTCGGTGACCAGAATGCCCGGAAAGTTGCGGCTGATCCGGGCCAGCGCCTTTTCGGCCTGAGCAAGGCATGTGACGGGCAGGTCGGCAAGTTGCAGCGCCTGTTCGGCGGCGAGGCGCAGATGCTCCTCGTCATCGACGAAAAGGATGGTCTCGCCGGTCATTCGGCTGCCACCTCATGCGTCATGGGCGCGGTCTTGCCCGGCGCCGCCGCGACCCTGAGGTCGATGGTGAAGACCGCGCCGCCGGCCGGGTCGTTGCGCGCTGAGAGCGTGCCGCCGAAATCCTTGACGATGTTGTAGGAGATAGAAAGCCCCAGCCCCAACCCGTTGCCCGGACCCTTGGTGGTGAAGAACGGGTCGAAAATCTGTCCCAGCATGTCTTCGGTGACGCCGGTGCCGCGATCGCGGATATCGAGCCGGCAAGTGGTTCGGTCGGCCTCGACGGCGATCCCGATCACGGGTTCGCTCTGGTCCTGCATCGCATCGAGCGCGTTGCTGAGCAGGTTGACGATCACCTGCTGCAGCCGGACATGGCCGCCCATAACCCATATGTCCCGCTCGGGACGGTCGAAGGAGACGCTCGCGCCGGAAGACTTCAGCCTTGCCTCCATCAGCGCAAGCGCATCGTCGACGGCATGCATAAGCGGCACCGGCCCGATCTTCTGCTGCGGCCGGCGCGCGAAATTGCGCAGGTGCCGCGAGATCGACGCCATGCGGTCGGCCATCTGTGAGATCCGGCCGACATTGTCGCGGGCCTCGTCCGTCCGCCCGCGCTGGAGGAAGGCGGCGGCATTGTCGGCATAGGATTTGACTGCGGCCAGCGGCTGGTTGAATTCATGGCTGAGCGCGGCGGACATCTGGCCGAGCGCGGCCAGCTTGCCCGCCTGCACGAGATCGGCCTGAGTCTTGCGCAATTGCTGTTCGGCCGCCTTGCGTTCGTCCACTTCGGCCCTGAGCTTGCGGTTGGCCGTGTTCAGATCGGCGGTGCGTTCGGCGACGCGCTGCTCGAGCAGTTCCTGGGTGGCGCGCTGGGCCTCGATCCGCTCGACGAGCCGGGCGCGGCGCTGGATGAAGATGGCGGCGATCAGGCCGGCAAAGAGGATGACAAGCACGACCATTGCCATCACCCAGAGCGCCTGGGTGCGTGCCGGACCGGTGGGCGTCAGGATGGTCACCTGCCATCCGGCTTCGGCGATCGGCGTCGTGCTGGCGACGAAACTCTCCGATGCGCCGTCCGCGCCGATGGTCATCAGACCGATCCGGCCGGCGAGCGGCTCGCGCGTGGTGGGCAGTTCGATCACGCGGTCGAGCGGATATTGCCGGTCGGCTTCGATGCGGCCCAACGCTTCGTCCGACAGCGGCGACAGGGCGCGGAAATGCCATTCGGGCCGGCTGGCCATGAACACCACATCGTTCTGGTCCTTGACGATGATGTCATTGTCGCCGGCGCGCCATGCTTCCTCGAACGCATCGACCGTGAACTTGACGGCCACGACGCCGATCGGCGCGCCGGCCTCCATGACCGGGGCGGCGAAGAAATAGCCGCGTTCGCCCGATGTCGTGCCCAGTGCGAAGTAGCGGCCGATCGTTCCGTCCATCGCCTCGGTGAAATAGGGCCGGTAATAGAAGGAGCGGCCGACGAAGGAGAGCTCCTTGTGGTGGTTGCTGGCGACCAGCGTCAGCCCGGTCGTGTCCATCAGATAGATGTCGGATGCGCTGACCGCTTCGGCGGTCTGCTGCAACTCGTCATCGATCCGGTCGCGCAGGGCCGTGTCGTTCGGATTGGCCAGCAATTGCCGCAGGACCGGGCGCTCGGCGACGAGCGCGGGCAGGGGCTCGTAGCGGCGCAGCGCGCCTTCAAGCCCCTGGACGGCCAGACGCAGCGTCGCTTCGCTGCGTTCGCCGGCGCGCAGCAGGAAGGTGCGCTCGAGACCGGGCAGTGCGGCAAGGCTGGCCGCCACCGCGCCCAGCACGATGACCGCCAGCCAAGCGGCAGCGTTGGCGCGAACGCCCTTTTGCGTGGCTCCTCCCCACATGGTTCAATTATGGCGTGTGCAAAGGCGCTTGAGAAGATGATTCCGCCGCCATCGTTAAGCCGTTTTGATGGCGACGTTTTTCGTCTGCACGTAATTCCACAGTGCCTCGCGGCCCTTCTCGCGCCCATAGCCGGACTTGCCGTAGCCGCCAAACGGCGTTTCGACACCGCCAGCATACCATTCATTGACGAAGACCTGGCCGGCGCGCAGCCGGCTCGCGGCGCGCGTGGCCCGGCCGAGATCGCGGGTGAAGACGCCGGCGACCAAACCGTAATCGGTGCCGTTGGCGATCGCGATGGCTTCGTCGTGGCCCGAAAACGGCATCACCGAGAGGACCGGACCGAACACTTCTTCGCGTGCGATGGTCATATCGGGCGTCACGCCGGTCATCACGGTCGGTTCCATGAACCAGCCGGGGCGGTTGAGCTTGCGGCCACCCGCTGCCGTCGTCGCGCCCTCGCGTTCTGCGCCCGACACCATGGACACGGCCCGGTCACGCTGCCTTTCCGAGATCATCGCACCCATGTTGGCGCCGAACTCGCCCCGTTCGATGCCGGGACCAACGGACAGGGAGGCGGCGAGGGCGGTGACCCGGTCGATCAGTTCGTCATGGCGCTTTTCGTGGACGATCACGCGGCTCATCGCCGAACAGACCTGGCCGGCATTGAACCAGATGCCCCAGCGCACATCGTTCATGAACGCGTCGAGATCGGCATCGTCGTGGACGATCGCGGCCGATTTGCCGCCGAGTTCCAGGATGCAGGGCACGACATTTTGGGCCGCTGCCGTTGCGATGGCGATGCCGGTCGGCACCGAGCCGGTAAAAACGATCTGGTCGATGCCGGGGTGGGCGCAAAGCGCTGCGCCGGCCTGGCTGCCCAGCCCGCACAGGATGTTGACCGCGCCGGGCGGAAAGCCTGCCCACTCGGCGGCGCGTGCCAGCCAGGCATTGGTGAGCGGGTCGAGTTCGGGCGTCTTGACCACGCAGGCATTGCCGGTGGCAAGCGCAGCGGACAGCGACCGCGCCGTCATCTCAAGCGGATAGTTCCAGGGTATGATCTGGGCAGAGACGCCATAGGGCTCGTGCAGGGTGAAATCGAGATAGCCGGCGCCGAGCGGAATGGAGCGGCCTTCGAGGGTTTCGGCCTGATTGCCGTAATACTCGAAATAGCGGGCGGTCCCCTCCACCTCGATCCGGGCTTCCCATAGCGGCTTGCCCGCTTCGCGCGTCAGAACCGGTGCGATCTCGTCCAGATGGTCCAGAAGAAAGCGGCCCATGGCCTGAACCATGCGACCGCGCTCGACCGGGCGCATGGCGGTGAGCACGCCGCTTTCATGGACGCGGCGCGCCGCCGCGACGGCGCGATCGACATCGGCCTCATCGGCCAGAGCCTGCTCGGCCAGCGGCTCGCCCGTTGCCGGATCGTCAACGGTGATGCGTCCGGCACCGCCATCGGCCCACTTGCCGTCGATATAGTTGCGCCAGTAGGCGTCGATCTGCCCGGTCACGGCCTGCTCCCCGATGTTCGGGCCACAATGGCCGATCCCGATACCGCCCGCTGGGCAAAAACCGACATTGCGAGCCCGATCCTGCCCTTGCTGCGCCGCTTTGGCTTTCCGGTGGAGCCTGCCGGTGGAGCCTGGAGCGTGTCAGACGCGTTCAAGCGCGACGGCGATTCCCTGGCCGACGCCGATGCACATGGTGGCCAGAGCGCGGCTTGCGCCGCGTTCGACCAGTTCCAGCGCGGCGGTGCCCGTGATGCGCGCGCCCGACATGCCGAGCGGATGGCCCAGCGCGATCGCGCCGCCATTGGGGTTCACATGGTCGGCGTCGTCGGCAAGGCCGAGTTCGCGCAGAACGGCAAGTCCCTGAGCGGCGAAGGCTTCGTTGAGCTCGAACACGTCGAAATCGGCAGGCGCCATGCCGAGCCGGGCGCACAGCTTCCTGGTCGCAGGCGCCGGCCCGATGCCCATGATGCGCGGCGGAACGCCGGCGGTCGCGCCGCCCAGAATGCGGGCGATCGGTGTCAGGCCATGGCGTTTGGCGGCGTCCTCCGAAGCGATGATCAGCGCCGCTGCCCCATCATTGACGCCCGAGGCGTTGCCGGCGGTGACCGAGCCGCCTTCGCGGAAGGGCGCCTTGAGCGCGCCGAGCTTTTCGAGGGTGGTCGTGCGGGGATGTTCGTCCGTGTCGACAACGACCGGATCGCCCTTGCGCTGTGGGATGGTGACCGGCGTGATTTCCTTCGCAAACCGTCCTGATTTGATGGCCCTAGCGGCGCGCTCCTGGCTCCTGAGGGCGAATGCGTCCTGATCGGCGCGGCTGATCCCGAATTCCTCGGCGACGTTCTCGGCGGTCTCGGGCATCGAATCGATGCCGTACTGGGCCTTCATCACGGGGTTGACGAAACGCCAGCCGATCGTCGTGTCGTGGACCGCATTGGATCGGGAGAAGGCAGCGTCGGCCTTGGGCATGACGAAGGGCGCACGCGACATGGATTCGACGCCGCCGGCCACGTAGAGCTCGCCTTCGCCGGCGCGAATCGCGCGCGCAGCGGCGATCACCGCATCCATGCCGGAGCCGCACAGACGGTTCATCGTTGTGCCGGGCACGGTCTCGGGCAGGCCGGCCAGAAGCGCCGACATGCGGGCCACGTTGCGATTGTCCTCGCCGGCCTGGTTGGCGCAGCCATAGACGACATCGTCGACGGTGCCCCAATCCACGGCATCGTGACGCGCCATCAGAACCCTGATCGGCACGGCGCCCAGATCGTCGGCACGGACGGAGGACAAGGCCCCGCCATAGCGGCCGATCGGCGTGCGCACATAGCCGCAGATGAAGGCGTCGGTAATGGTTCCCATGTTTTTTCTTCTCCCCCTTGCGGTTCCGTCGGCCGCCGCAGCCGCTTGTGACTTGCCCCGGTGGCCGGTTTCGTGCCCCATAGGGCATCACATCGGGCGGCTCACCCTTTTCGATCTGCGTTGATGGTTACAAAAGAACGGCGGATAAGTGCCGCCCAATCGGCGGTATCGGCATCAGCATCGGTGAATGGCATGGATCGCATGATCGGTCTTCCGGGCTCCGGCCGCCGGCCCGGTATCGCCGGCGAAATCCGGCTAGCATGGTCGGAACCGGAATGCGATATTTTATTTATCGACCGGTCGGTGAATGAATTGCATTTTGCCGGCGATCGTGCTTTCGTTCCTTGCTCCGTCGTTTCCGAAGCGCCAGCGGAACGGGTGGGCCTGCCGAGATGATCGGTTTCCGGAGGATGCGCACGCAAAGCGTGATCGGGCCGGGATCCGGTTCCGGCGTCAAAATGGGGCTGGCGCTGTGATGCAATATATATCATAATTGGCACTATATTGCCATAGGCGATCGTTCGCCTCGAGTGTCTGAAAGGGAGGAACCACATGACAACTCGCAGAACTCTACTCGGACTTGCCGCCGGTGTGACGGCGGCGGCGATGTTGGCCGTTTCGGCGCCTGCGGCGCTGGCGCAGGAGGTCACGCTGCGCCTCCACCAGTTCCTGCCGGCGCAGGCGAACGTGCCCAAGCTGGTGCTCGATGTTTGGGCCGACAATGTCGAGGAAGCCTCCGAAGGCCGCATCAAGGTCGAGCGCTTCCCGTCCATGCAGCTTGGCGGCACGCCGCCGGAACTGATCGACCAGGCGATTGACGGCATCGCCGACGTGGTCTGGACCGTGGTTGGTTATACGCCGGGCCGCTTCCCCTCGACCGAAGTGTTCGAACTGCCGTTCATGGTCTCCGATGCGCGCGCCGCCTCGAGCGCCTACTGGCAGATGTTCGAAGAGCACATGAAGGATGGCGAGTTCGCCGATGTGCATATTTTGGGCACGTGGGTGCACGGTCCGGGCATGATCCATTCCAACAAGGAAGTCACATCGCCCGACGACATGCAGGGCATGCGCATCCGCGGCGCAACGCGTCAGGTCAATGCGCTTCTCGAACAGCTTGGTGCGACGCCGGTCGGCATGCCCGTTCCGGCCGTGTCGGAAGCGCTGTCCAAGGGCGTGATCGACGGTACGACCATTCCCTGGGAAGTGACCACGGCGCTGAAAGTGCCGGAGCTTGTCGACAATCACACCGAGTTCGAAGGGGCGCACCTCTACAATGTGACCTTCGTTCTGGCGATGAACAAGGACCGCTACGAGAGCCTGCCGGACGATCTGAAAGCGGTGATCGATGCCAATTCCGGTCATGACTTTTCGGTCTTTGCCGGCGGCACGCAATCCGATGCCGACGGTCCGTCGCGCCAGATCGCCGTCGATCTGGGCAACAACATCGTGACCGTGTCCGAAGACCAGGTCGCCGTGTGGCGCGAACGGTCCCAGCCCATCTACGATGCCTGGGTCGCCGAAATGAGCGAAAAGGGCATCGACGGACAGGCCCTGATCGACCAGGCCCGTGAGCTGATGGACGCTTACGACGGCGGCAACTGACGCCAATTGCATCGAGGCCGCGGCGGGCTGAAACCCGCCGCGGCAAATGCGTTTGCCGTCAGGGGGGCAATCGTTCATGTATCGCTTCTTTTTCGGCCTTTCCCGCCTGATGGCGGTTTTTGGCGGCTTCATCCTGTCGGCGCTGATCGTCATGGTCTGCGTGTCGATCGCGGGCCGTTCGCTGAACGGTCTTCTGCATGCCGACATGGTGCAGGCAATGGTCCCGGGCCTTGCCAACTGGCTGCTCGATATCGGCATCGGTCCCGTCAATGGCGATTTCGAGCTGGTCGAGGCGGGCATCGCCTTTGCCATCTTCGCGTTTCTTCCCTACTGCCAGATCACGTCGGGCCATGCGACCGTCGCCATCTTCACCGACTGGCTGCCCGAGCGCCCGCAGCAGTTCCTGCGCATGGTGATCGAGATCCTGTTCGCCGTGGTGCTCATCGTCATTGCCGTCCAGCTCAAGGAGGGGATGGACAGCCGCATCCGCTCCGGCCAGACGACCTTCCTGCTGCAGTTCCCGATCTGGTGGGCCTATGCGCTGAGCCTGGCAGGCGCGGCGGTCGCCGCCTGCGTTGCGGTGTACATGGCCATCGTGCGGACGGTTGAGGCCTTCACCGGCTCGGTCCTGATCGCCGACGATTTGGGAGCCGAACATTGACGAATTTCGAGATCGGGCTCCTCTCGTTTCCGGCCCTGCTGCTGCTGATCTTCCTGCGCGTGCCGATCGGCCTTGCCATGTTCACGACCGGCTTTGTCGGCCTGTGGCTGACCAATGGCAGCGCCTTCATGGCGATGGCGCGCCTGAAGACCGAGACCTTCACCACCTTTTCCAGCTACTCGCTGTCGATCGTGCCGATGTTTCTGCTGATGGGCTGCTTTGCGACGCTCGGCGGCATGTCGCAGGCGCTGTTCAAGGCGGCCGAAGCCTGGATCGGGCACAGGAAAGGCGGCATCGCCATGGCGGCGATCGGCGCCTGTGCGGGTTTTGGCGCGATTTGCGGCTCGTCGCTGGCAACGGCGGCGACGATGGGCCGGGTGGCGCTGCCAGAACTGCGCCAATATGGCTATGCCGGCGGGTTCTCGACGGCGACGCTCGCAGCCGGCGGTACGCTGGGCATCCTCATTCCACCCTCCATCGTGCTCGTGATCTATGCGATCCTGACCGAGCAGAACATCGCCAAGCTGTTTCTGGCTGCCGTGATTCCCGGCCTTCTGGCGGCGGCCGGCTATGTTCTCGTCATCTCGATCTATGTGCGCCTCAATCCCGAGGCGGCTGGCGTCCGCGAAAGGGTGGGGTATGGCGAGCGCTTCCGGGCGCTGTTCAATGTCTGGCCGGTGCTGCTGGTTTTCATGGCCGTTGTCGGCGGCATTTATGCCGGCATCTTCACGCCGACCGAAGGCGCGGCCGTCGGCGCGCTCGGCACGGGCCTCATCGCCTGGTGGAATGGCGGGCTGACGCGGCAATCGCTGGTCAGCAGCTTTTTGTCGACGGGTCGGTCCACGGCGATGATTTTCTTCATCGTTCTGGGCGCCGGCTTCTATAACGGGTTCCTGGCGCTGACGCAGGTGCCGCAGGAACTGTCGAACTTCGTTGTCGAGCAGGGCTTTTCGCCATGGCTGGTGCTGGCGATCATCCTGGTCCTGTATCTGATCTTCGGATGCGTGATGGACAGCCTGTCGATGATCCTGCTGACCATCCCGATCTTTTTTCCGGTCATCTCCAGCCTCGATTTCGGCATGACACCGGAGCAGGTCGCCATCTGGTTCGGCATTCTCGTCCTGATCGTCGTCGAGGTGGGGCTGATCACGCCACCGGTCGGGATGAACCTGTTCATCATCAATGCAATGGATCGCGGCACGCCGATCACGGCAACCTACCGTGCGGTGATGTGGTTCGTCGCCTCGGACATCGTTCGCGTTATCGTCCTTGCCGCGTTTCCTGCGATCACGCTTTTCCTGATCAGTTGACGGCATGGCCGCAGGCCGGTTTGGCGGTGGTTTGGCACATGCCAAATTATGCATGAAAATGCAAAAATTGCTTGCGGCTATATGCATTATTATGCAACATAGCCTCGAGCGCAGCAGTGACGATCGGGGAGGAGTCGATGCCGGCGGAGGAGTTCAACGCACTTGTGGGCAAGGTTTCGGCGGAGATCGCGGACCGGCCGCTCGATGACGGTCTTGCCGCCCATCTGAACGCGACCTTTCCAAAGGACGGACCCGATTTCGAGCGTCTGGCTGCCCTATGCGCCGAGGGCGAGGCGGAAGGCTGGCTGATGGCGCGCGAAGCGGGCGGCATCAAGTTCGGCCGCGCGGTGAAGCCGGGAACGGATGCGGGCCGGTTCAGCGTCGATGTCGTGCGCATGAAAGATGTGCGCGGACCGCACCATGTGCACACCCAGGGCGAGATCGGCGCTGTCCTGCCGATCGCGGGAGCGCCGAAATTCGATGATTTCGATGCGGGCTGGTATGTTTACGCACCGGGCACCGATCACCATCCGACCGTCAGCGGCGGCGACGCCTATGTGGTCTACTGGCTGCCCGACGGCGCCATCGAGTTCACCGGCAAGCCATAAGCCGGGCCAAGAAGACGATCATCGGGCAAGGAGGAAGCGCGATGTCAGCCAAAAATGACGTGATCGGGGGAAATGCGGCGCTCTGGTTCGTCGATCGTCATGTCGGCGAGGGCAGGGGCGATGGCATCGCTTTTCGTGAAGCGTTCGGCGACAACCGCGAGATCAGCTATGGCGATCTTGCCGAACAGTCGGCGCGTTTCGCCGGCGCCTGCCACCGCGCCGGCCTGAGGCGCGAAGAGCGCGCCATCATGCTGGTGCTCGACCAGATCGAGTTTCCGGTCATTTTCTGGGGCGCACTGAAGGCCGGCATCGTGCCGATCCCGCTGAACACGCTCCTGTCGACCTCGGTCTATGACGCGATCTTCCATGACAGCCGCGCCTCGGCGCTGTTCGTTTCCAGTGAACTCTACGAGACCATCGCCCCGGCGCTGCCGCTCAACCCGTTCATCCGCGAAGTGATCGTCATCGGCGACAGCGCGCCAGAGGGCGCGCGCACGTTCGACGCGTTCATGGAGGGTGCCGAACCGGCCGAACCGGTGACGGTCTGCGACGACGAGGTCGCCTTCTGGCTCTATTCGTCCGGCTCGACAGGCCAGCCCAAGGGCGTGCGCCACGTCCATTCGAGCCTGAAGGCAACGGCCGATACCTATGGAGCACAGGTGCTCGGCGTCCGGCAGGACGACACGGTCTATTCGGTGGCCAAGCTGTTTTTCGCCTATGGCCTGGGCAACGGAATGACCTTTCCGATGGCCGTCGGCGCGACGACGTTTTTGTACAATGGCCGGCCCACGCCCGACAGCGTTTCGCAGATCCTTGCCGAACATCGGCCGACCGTCTTTTGCGGCGTGCCCACGCTCTATGCGGCGCTGGTGCACAAATGGGAGAGCGAGGGCGCCCATCCCGATGCGCCGCTCAGAACCTGCATCTCGGCCGGCGAGGCGCTGCCAGAGGAGGTCGGCCGAAAATGGCAGGCGATCTGGGGCGTCGACATCATGGACGGCGTCGGCTCGACCGAGATGCTGCACATTTTCCTCTCCAACCGGCCGGGCGACGTGGTCTACGGCACGTCTGGCGTGCCCGTGCCGGGCTACGAGGTGCGGCTCGTCGACGAGGCAGGCGCCGATGTCGGTGTCGGCGAAGTGGGCGAACTGCTCGTGCGTGGCGCATCGTCGGCCGACGGTTACTGGAACCAGCGCGACAAGAGCCGCTCGACCTTCGAGGGCCATTGGACGCGCACCGGCGACAAGTATGAACTGACGCCGGACGGCCGCTACGTCTACTGCGGACGCACCGACGACATGTTCAAGGTATCGGGCATCTGGGTGTCGCCGTTCGAGGTGGAGCAGGCACTGGTTTCGCATCCGGCGGTGCTGGAAGCGGCAGTGGTCGCCAAGCGCGATGATGACGGGCTCGAAAAGCCCAAGGCCTTCCTGGTGCTCAAATCGGGACAGGCCGGCGATCCGGACGCGCTGAAGGCGTTCGTCCAGGACAAGATCGGCAAGTGGAAGTACCCGCGCTGGGTCGAGATCGTCGACGATCTGCCGAAGACCGCGACCGGCAAGATCCAGCGCTTCAAGCTCAGGGAGACGGCGTGATGGCTGACTGGAAGGCTGAAGGCACACTGGAAGCCGGTGGCAAGACACTCGAATATCGCTGCTTCGGACCGGCACCGTCAGAGGCGCCCACCATCGTGATGCTGCATGAGGGGCTCGGCAGTGCGGGTCTGTGGCGCGATTTTCCCGAAAAGGTCGCCGAGGCGACCGGCATGGGCGTCTGCGCTTATTCGCGCGCCGGCTACGGCCAGTCGGACCCGGCGGACCTTCCGCGTCCGCTCGACTACATGACGCGCGAGGCCGTCGATGTGCTGCCCGAGGTGCTCGATCGGATCGGCTTTCGGCGCGGTATTTTGCTGGGCCATTCGGACGGGGCGACGATCGCGGCGATCCATGCGGGCAGTGTCGAGGACTATCGGGTGCGGGGCATCATATTGATGGCGCCGCATTTCTTCGCCGAACAGATGGGGCTGGACGAAATCGCTCGTGCCAGGAAGGCCTATGAGGGCGGCAATCTGCGTGACCGGATGGCCAGGCATCATCGCGATCCCGATCACACGTTCCGCGGCTGGAACGATGCCTGGCTCGATCCTGCCTTTGCGCGCTGGAATGTCGCCGAGGTCATCGACTATTGGCGCATTCCGGCGCTCGCGATTCAGGGCCGGCAGGACCAGTATGGCACGCTGGCCCAGATCGAAGAGATGGAGAGCCGGGCCTATTCGCCGGTGGAGGTGTCAGTCCTCGAGGACTGCCGCCACGCGCCGCATCAGGACCAGCCCGCAAACACGCTTGCGGCCATCGCGGAATTCGCCGCACGGCTCGAGCGGATCGAGGCCGCCGAGGTCGAGGCCGCCTGATGCACGCGCCGGTCCCGATGCCGCCCCATGCCCACATTCCTGGCCGGAATTGCCGGCATGATGAGGGGCGGTGGGACGATGTGCGGGCGACCGCCCAACCGGGCATGAGCGCCGAGGCGCTTGCCGCTTCGCCGGCCTTCACCGCCGGCATGGATTTCTTCGAGAACGGCTTCTTCTGGGAGGCGCACGAGGTGTGGGAGGCGGTGTGGATGGCCTGTCCGCCAAACTCGGCCGAACATCGTTTCGTTCAGGCGCTGATCCAGCTTGCCAATGCCGAACTCAAGCTTGCCATGGAAAAGCCCAAGGCGGCCATGCGGTTGAGCGGGATTGCCGCAGCGCACCTGTCCGAAGCGGCGCGCGGGGGGCGCGAGCAGGTGCTCGGCGTCGGCGTTGCATGGCTGGAGGGCGCGATTGGCCGATGCCGGCATCGTGCCGCAACGTTGGCGATAAGTGCATTATAATGCATATAATGCATTGACCTTGGCCAGAATATTTGCATTATGATGCAAAATATGGTTTACACCGCCCGGCTCGGGCGATAAGACGCAACATAACGCATGTGGGAGAATGTCGTGCCCGACATCATCGACTTCCGGACCGATCCGTCGCACTACCGCCATTGGCGGGTCGAGTATGATGGCGACATCGCCAATCTCTACATGGATGTCGATGAGGATGGCGGCCTTTTCGACGGCTATCAGCTCAAGCTCAATTCCTACGATCTGGGTGTCGATATCGAACTGGCCGATGTGGTGCAGCGCATGCGCTTCGAGCATCCCGAGGTGAAGGTCGTCGTCATGCAATCGGGCAAGGACAATGTGTTCTGCGCCGGCGCGAACATCCGCATGCTGGGCGGCGCGGCGCACGCGCACAAGGTCAATTTCTGCAAGTTCACCAACGAGACGCGCAACACGTTCGAGGCGGCCGAAGCCGACTCGGGCCAGAAATACATCGCCGCGGTGAAGGGTGCCTGTGCCGGCGGCGGTTACGAACTGGCGCTCGCATGCAACCACATCATGCTGACCGACGATTCATCGTCCTCGGTGGCGCTGCCCGAAGTGCCGCTTCTGGCTGTCCTGCCGGGTACGGGCGGGCTGACGCGTGTCACGGACAAAAGGAAGGTACGCCGCGATCTGGCCGATGTGTTCTGTTCGATCGAGGAAGGCGTCAAGGGCAAGCGCGCCACGCAATGGCGGCTGGTCGACGAGGTGGTGCCGAACTCGAAATTTGCCGACACGGTGCAGGAACGGGCCCGCGAGTTTGCCGCCGCCTCGACCAAGAATGCGCCTGAAAGCGGTATCGCGCTCAATCCACTTTCCCGGACCATCGCCGAAAACGGATCGGTCACTTATTCGCTGGTCGAAATTGCCGTCGAACGCGACGGACGCCGCGCGACGATCACCCTCCATGGACCGGACGGTGACGCGCCGGCCGATGCGGCCGCGCTGACCGCGCTTGGCGACCGGAGCTATTTCCTGCGGCTGGCGCGCGAACTGGACGATGCGATCCTGCATCTGCGCCTCAACGAGATGGAGCTTGGGCTTCTGGCTTTCCGCAGCCAGGGCGACGCCGCCAAGGTGTTGGCTGAAGAAAAGCTTCTCTTCGACAATGCCGATCACTGGCTGGCCAACGAGATCCTTCAATACTGGAAGCGGGTGATGAAGCGTATCGACGTGACGTCGCGCTCGCTGGTCGCCTTCGTCGAGAATGGCTCCTGCTTTGCCGGCATGCTGGCCGAGGTGCTGTTTGCCGTCGACCGGACCTACATGATGGAGGGCGATTTCGAGGGCGACAACCGCCCCGTCGCCTCGATCACCCTGTCGCAGGCCAATTTCGGCCCGTTCCCGATGGCCAACGATCTGACCCGGCTCGAAACGCGCTTTTTGGGCGAGCCCGAACGGGTCGAGGCGGCGAAGGAACAGATCGGTGAGACCCTCGAAGCCTTCGATGCGAACGAACTGGGACTCGTCACCTACGCCTTCGACGATGTCGACTGGGAAGACGAGGTGCGCATCTTCCTTGAGGAGCGCGCCAGCTTCTCGCCCGACGCGCTGACCGGCATGGAAGCCAATCTGCGCTTTTCCGGCCCCGAGACCATGGAAACGCGCATTTTCGGCCGCCTGACCGCCTGGCAGAACTGGATCTTCCAGCGGCCCAATGCGGTCGGTGAGGACGGCGCCCTGCAACGCTACGGAACCGGCGTGCGCGGGCAATACAACATGCAGCGCGTCTGACGCGCGAACACCGGCGCCTCAGGCGCAACCCGGAGGAAGGACGACAATGCTCGATCTCATCAATGTCAGCTACGACACGCAAATCCCGAACAATGTCGGGCTCAGTTCGGACAAGCGCGTGCTCAAGGCGCTGGAGAAGTGGCATCCGGGATACATCAACTGGTGGAACGACCTGATCCCGGACAATTTCCAGCAGTCGCTCGTTTATCTGCGGACAGCCGTCTCCGTCGATCCGAAGGGCTGGGCCAAGTTCGACTATGTGAAGATGCCCGAATATCGCTGGGGCGTGCTGCTGGCGCCGCAGGTCGAGGACCGGACCATCCCGTGCGGCGAGCATGCGGGCGAGGCCGCCTGGCAGGAGGTGCCGGGCGAATATCGCGCCATGCTGCGCCGGCTGATCGTCATCCAGGGCGACACCGAGCCGGCATCGGTCGAACAGCAACGGTTCCTCGGCAAGACCGCGCCGTCGCTCTACGACCTGCGCAACCTGTTCCAGGTCAATGTTGAAGAGGGGCGCCACCTGTGGGCGATGGTCTATCTGCTGCACAAATATTTCGGCCGCGACGGCCGCGAGGAGGCCGACGATCTGCTGCGCCGCTCGTCGGGCTCGGAGGAAGCGCCGCGCATGCTGGGCGCCTTCAACGAGGAAACGCCGGACTGGCTGTCCTTCTTCATGTTCACCTATTTCACCGACCGCGACGGCAAGATGCAGCTTGAATCGCTCGCCCAGTCCGGCTTCGATCCGCTGTCGCGCACCTGCCGCTTCATGCTGACCGAGGAAGCGCACCACATGTTCGTCGGCGAGACCGGCGTTGGCCGCACGATCCAGGCCACATGCGAAGCGATGGTGAAGGCCGGCATCGAGGATCCTTACGACACCGACGCGATCCGCGCGCTTGGCGTCATCGACCTGCTGACGATCCAGAAGAAGCTGAACCTGCACTACACGCTGTCGCTGGACCTGTTCGGCCAGGAGGTTTCGACCAATGCCGCCAACGCTTTCAATGCCGGCATCAAGGGCCGCTACATGGAGAGCCGGATCGACGACGATCACAAGCTGCATGGCGACACCTACGAGGTCTGGGACTTCGAGGACGGCAAGCTGGTGCGCAAGGAGGTGCCGGCTCTGACGGCGATCAACATGCGCCTGCGCGATGATTATACGCGCGACGCATCGGGCGGTGTCGGCCGCTGGAACAAGATCATCGAGAAGACCGGCATCGATTTCCAGATGAAGCTGCCGCATGAATCCTTCAACCGGAAGATCGGCGTCTTCGCCGACAAGCTGTTCGACCCGGACGGCAAGCTTCTGACCGGCGCTGAGTATGATGCGGGCATGCCCGACTGGCTGCCGACCCATGCCGATGGGGATTTCATCCAGTCCCTGATGGTGCCGGTCTACGAGCCCGGCCAGTATGCAAGCTGGATCGCGCCGCCCAAGGTCGGCATCGACAACAAGCCGGGCGACTTTGAATATGTGAAGCTGCACATGGCCTGACGGGTCCACGTCAAGCATCGCCGGCGCGTCTTTGGGTCGCGCCGGCCGCTCTCTTCAATTCGGGAGGCATCGATGGATATCAGCAGAAACGCCAAAAAGCCGGACACCGCCGCGCGCGGCGACGTTCCGAGGATTTGCCTTGGCTGCAAGGACTGTCAGGGACCGTGCCTGCTGTTCGCCGAGCTTTACGGCGGCATCGCCATTGAGAGCCCGGGCCGGGAAGCGGCGGCATGAACAAGCCGGTCAAACAGCATCTGATCGACCCGGAAATCTGCATCCGTTGCTACACATGCGAGATGACGTGCCCGATCGGCGCCATCACCCATGACGACAACAATGTCGTGGTCGATGCCGCCCGGTGCAATTTCTGCATGGACTGCATTCCGGTGTGTCCGACCGGGTCGATCGACGAGTGGCGGATCGTCAACGAGCCCTATTCGCTGGACGAGCAGTTCGGCTGGTCCGAGCTGCCGCCCCAGGAGGAGATCGCGGCCGACGGCGATGGCGCCGACACCTCGATCGAAGCGTTCGACGATGCCATCGCCGCGCTCCTGGCCGAGGCGCACAGCGGCGCGGGCGGCAAGGCCAGGGCGCCGGCGAGCGCGGCCAAGCCTTCCATCAACCTCTACAACCTCGCCAAGCCGGCCGAGGCGACCGTGACCGGCAATTTCCGGCTGACCAGCGAAGATGGCGACAGTGACGTGCGCCATATCATTCTCGATTTTGGCGCCACGCCATTTCCCGTTCTGGAGGGCCAGTCGATCGGCATCATCCCGCCGGGGACCGACGAGAAGGGCGAGGCGCACCTGCCGCGGCTTTACTCGATATCGAGTCCGCGCGACGGTGAACGGCCGAACTACAACAATGTCTCGCTGACGGTGAAGCGGGAGCCGAACGGCGTCTGTTCCAATCATGTCTGCGACCTCAAGCCGGGCGACATTGTCAAGGTGACCGGGCCCTTCGGCTCGACCTTCCTTTTGCCGTCCGATTCCGGCGCGCATCTGATGATGATCTGCACGGGCACCGGCTCGGCGCCCTTTCGCGCCTTCACCATGCGCCGGCAGCGCGAAAATCCGCGTCTCAAAGACACGATGTCGCTCTATTTCGGCGCGCGCACGCCCGAAGACCTTCCCTATTTCGGACCCCTCAAAAAGGTGCCCGAGAGCTTCATGAAGAAGGTCTTCGCCTTTTCGCGCCAGCCCGAAAGCCCCAAAAACTATGTGCAGGACAAGCTGCGCGAGAACGCGGACGATGTCGCCGCGCTGATGCGCAATCCCGACGGCTACATCTACATTTGCGGGCTCAAGGCGATGGAGCATGGCGTCGAGGAGGCCCTGTCCGACATCGCCCGAAGTGCCGGGCTCGTCTGGACCGAGGTGCGCGACACCATGCGCGACGATGGCCGCTATCATGTCGAGACCTATTAGGCCATAGATGCCGCCACAGGCGAATCGGGCGGGGTGACGACATGGATGACGAGGTCTTCGAACACGAAATCCGGGTGGGCTGGGGCGACTGCGATCCGGCGCGGATTGCCTATACCGGCAAGCTGCCCATGTTCGCGCTCGAGGCCATCGAAGCCTGGTGGGAACACCATTTGGGCGGCGGCTGGTACCAGATGGAGCTCGACCGCGGCGTCGGAACGCCCTTCGTCCATATGAGCCTGAACTTCCGGTCGCCGGTCACGCCGCGCCACCGGCTCAAGTGCAAGGTCCGGCCGACGCGACTGGGCGAAACGTCGATCGCTTTCAGGGTCGAGGCATTCCAGGACGGCACATTGTCGTTCGAGGGCGATTTCGTGTGCGTGTTCGCCGTGCCCATCGAATTGAAGAAGACCCCGCCGCCCGACGATATCCGGGCCATTGTCGAGGAGCGGATCCGCGCCGGCGCCAATGCTGCGGCCGGGCAGTAACCGTCTGCGCAGGCAGCGCGATTGCAGGCATTGAGAAATACCCGCGCTGGGGTATTTTGTGCACTATTGTACACATTGCGGCGGCCAGCATGAGCGAGATCACCAACTTCAAGGGCGTGGCGCAAAAGACCACCGCCGAGAGCCAGTCCGACGCGATGGTGGCGACGCTGCTCAAGCGGGTCGGCGAACGCGTGCGCAAGGCGCGCGAGCTCAAGGGCATTCCGCGCCGCGTGCTGTCGGAGATTTCCGGCGTGTCGCCGCGTTATCTGGCGCAGCTCGAATCGGGCGAGGGCAACATTTCGATCGGCCTGTTGCAGAAGGTGGCGGTGGCGCTCGACTACCGGATCGAATGGCTTGTCGGCGCCGAAGACCCGTGGTCATCGGACACGATGCGGGTGGCCGATTTGTTCCGGCGGGCGGGCTTTCACACGCGCCAGGAGGTGATCGATCTTCTGTCGCCAGACACCGAGACGGACATGCGCGCCAGCCGAATCTGCCTGATCGGATTGCGCGGCGCCGGCAAATCGACGCTTGGCGCGATGGCCGGCGAACGGCTCGGCGTGCCGTTCGTCGAACTCAATCGCGAGATCGAGGAGCAGAGCGGCATGCCGGTCAACGAGCTGCTCGCCTTTTACGGGCAGGAGGGCTACCGCAAGCTGGAGGCCCAGGCGCTCGAACGGGTGATCGCCACCCATGATGCGATGATCCTTGCCGTTGCCGGCGGCATCGTCGCCGACCCGCAGACCTACAATATGCTGCTGGCGCATTTTCACACGGTCTGGCTCAAGGCGGAGCCCGAGGACCATATGGAGCGGGTGATGGCGCAGGGCGACACGCGGCCGATGGGCGGCAATCCCGAGGCGATGGATCAGCTCAAGTCGATCCTGACCAGCCGAGAGGCGTTATACGGCCGTGCCTCGTCGCAGGTCGACACCAGCGGCCGCAGCCTCGAGGAGACGCTCGACGACTTGATCGGCGTCATCGGCGAGCGGGGATTTTTGCGGTAGGACCTGCCGGCCGGGCAGGACCATGTTCGAACACAACTTTTTTCAGGAACATCCGATGACAGTGACGTGGAGGCGTGAAGGCGACGCCGGGCTGGTCGAACTCGCCAATCCGCCGGTGAACGCAATGGGTCTGGCCGTGCGGCAAGGGCTGCTGGACGCCGTCAGATGGGCGGAAAACGAACCCGGTCTTTCGCGCGTCATTGTGTCGGGGCAGGGCAGGGCGTTTGCCGCCGGCGGCGACGCGCGCGAGTTCGACGGCGATCCCGTTCCGCCGCATCTGCCCGACGTGCTCGATGCCATCGAAGCCAGCACGGTGCCTTGGATCGCCGCGGCCCATGGGGTGGCGCTTGGCGGCGGCGCGGAACTGATGCTCGCCTGCCGCTACCGCATCGCGGCGCCGGACACGAAGATCGGCCTACCGGAGGTCACGCTGGGCGTGGTGCCCGGCGCGGGCGGCACGCAACGCCTGCCGCGCCTTGTCGGTCTTGATACGGCGCTCGACATGATCGCCAACGGCAAGCCGGTCGGCGCACTCGACGCGCAGGAGATGGGATTGGTGGATGCGGTGGCCGACGATCCGGTTGCCCATGCGATGTCGCTCGATATGACCTCAGTGCAGGACCGGCCGATCCTGTCGGCGCTCGACGGTCCGGCGCCCGACGATGACGCCGTCCAGAAGGCACGCGCGACGGCGCACAAGCGCATGCGCGGGCAGATCGCACCGCAAAAGGCGATCGACCTTGTGGCCTTGTCGGCCACTACAGCATTTCGCGACGCGCTGGCCCGGGAGCGCCAGACGTTCATCGAGCTGCGGTCGACGGAACAGGCAAAGGCGCTGCGCCATATCTTCTTTGCCGAGCGGGCGGCGAAGGCGCCAGGCTGGCTTGACGCCGAACCGCTGAAGGTCGAGCGCGCGGCGGTTGTCGGCGGCGGCACGATGGGTGCGGGCATCGCTTATGCGCTGCTCCTGGCCGGCATCGGTGTGACGCTTCTTGAGACCGATGCCGACGGGGTCGAGCGCGCCAAGGCCAATATTGGCCGGATTATGGATGCAAGCGGCAGGCGCGGGCTCCTGTCAGATGACAAGCGCGCAGGGATCGAAGCGGCGCTGACGGTCACGGACGATTATCGTGCGGCGGCCAAGGCGGATCTTGCCATCGAGGCGGCATTCGAGAGCATGGAGGTCAAAAAGACCGTGTTCGGCGCGCTTGAAAAGGCGCTGCCGGCCGATGCCGTGCTCGCCACCAACACATCCTATCTCGACGTCAACGAGATCGCCGCCGGCCTTGCCGATCCGTCGCGGCTGATGGGCCTGCATTTCTTTGCACCGGCGCACATCATGAAACTGCTCGAGATCGTGCAGGGTGATGCGACGAGCCATCGTGCGCTGGCGACCGGCTTTGATCTTGCCAAGCGCCTGCGAAAGGTGCCCGTTCTGTCCAGGGTCTGCGACGGCTTCATCGGCAACCGAATTCTGGCCCGCTATCGCGAGGCGGCCGACACGCTCCTGATGGACGGGACCAACCCCTGGGAGCTCGACGAGGCGATGGTCGAATTCGGCTACGCGATGGGACCCTATGAAGCGCAGGACCTGTCCGGCCTCGACATCGCCCATGCCAACCGCAAGAGGCAGGGCGCGACCCGCGATCCGGACCGGCGCTACATTCCGATCGGCGACCGCATGGTTGCCGAAGGGCGCCTTGGCAAGAAGGTCGGCGTCGGCTGGTATCGCTATCCGGGCGGGGGCGGCAAGGTCGTCGATCCGCTGATCGAGGATCTGGTTCGCGAGGAAGCTCATTTCGCCAAGGTCGAGCGGCGCGAGTTCACGGACGATGAAATCCGCCGCCGGCTGGTGCTGGCGATGATCAACGAGGCGGCCGACATCTTGGCCGAAGGGATCGCGCAGTCGGCGGCCGACATCGATCTGGTGACGGTGTTCGGCTACGGCTTTCCGCGCTGGCGGGGCGGGCTGATGCACTATGCCGACACGCTCGGCGTCGATGCCATTGTCGCCGACCTGCGGGCTCTGGAGGCCGAAGACCCGATCGCCTGGAAACCGAGCGCGGCGCTTTTGGCCTGTGCCCAGCAGGGCATTGCGCTGCGCGACTATCGTCCAAACCCTTAGCGGTGTGAAACGCAATGCCGGCCCTTTTCAAACCGGCGCGGATGTATTATAAACCGACCGATCGGTTAATTAATTCCGGCGCGCGTGCCGGACGGTCGAGGCGGAGGAGGCGCAGCGCATGTATGCCCAGATGGTGAAATCCACCGGCACGATGAAGACTCGTGAGGAAATGGATGAGCGCGAGCGGGCCTTTCAGGACCGTATCGATGCGGGCGAGAAGATCGAGCCGCAGGACTGGATGCCGGAAGGCTATCGCAAGACGCTGATCCGCCAGATCGGCCAGCATGCCCATTCGGAAATTGTCGGCCAGCTGCCCGAAGGCAACTGGATCACCCGAGCGCCGACGCTTGAGCGCAAGGCAATCCTCCTGGCAAAGGTGCAGGACGAGGCCGGGCACGGCCTCTACCTTTATTGCGCCGCCGAGACGCTCGGCGTCAGCCGCGACGAGATGACCGAAAAGCTGCATGACGGCAAGATGAAGTATTCCTCCATCTTCAACTATCCCACGCTCACCTGGGCCGATATCGGCGCGGTTGGCTGGCTGGTCGATGGCGCGGCGATCATGAACCAGGTGGCGCTGCAGCGCACCTCCTACGGCCCTTATTCGCGGGCGATGGTGCGCATCTGCAAGGAAGAGAGCTTCCACCAGCGCCAGGGCTATTCGATCATGATGAAGATGGCGTCCGGAACGCCCGAGCAGAAGCGCATGGCGCAGGATGCGCTGGATCGGCTTTGGTATCCTTCGCTGATGATGTTCGGTCCGTCCGACAAGGACAGCGTGCATTCGGCCCAGTCGATGGCCTGGAAGATCAAGGTCAGCACCAATGACGAGTTGCGCCAGAAATTCGTCGACCAGACGGTGCCGCAGGCCGAATATCTTGGCCTGACGATCCCTGACGACAAGCTTGCCTGGAACGAGGAGAAGGGTGGTTACGACTTCTCCGAACCGGACTGGCAGGAGTTCCACGATGTGCTGGCCGGCAACGGGCCGTGCAATGCCGACCGGATGGCCGCGCGCCGCACCGCCTGGGAAGACGGCGCATGGTACCGCGACGGTCTCGTCGCCCACGCAAACAAGCGCGCCGCACAGCGCATGGCAGCGGAGTAATCGAAAATGTCTTCTGAATGGCCCCTGTGGGAAGTCTTCATTCGCGGCCAGCATGGCCTGAACCATCGCCATGTCGGCTCGCTGCACGCGCCGGACGCCGAAATGGCGATCAGACACGCCCGCGACGTCTACACGCGCCGCAATGAGGGCGTGAGCATCTGGGTGGTGCCGTCCAACCAGATCACGGCCAGCGTGCCGTCGGAGAAGGGCCCGATGTTCGACCCTTCCAAGTCGAAGATCTACCGCCACCCGACCTTCTATGACATTCCGGACGAAGTGGGGCACATGTGATGAGCGCGCTCGTCGAATTTGCGCTGCGCATGGGCGACAATACGCTGGTGCTCGGTCACCGCGTGTCGGAATGGTGCGGCCATGCGCCGGTGCTTGAAGAGGACATTGCGCTCGCCAACACGGCGCTCGACCTGATCGGCCAGACACAGATGTGGCTCGGCCTTGCCGGCGATCTGGAAGGCAAGGGCCGGACGGCCGACGATCTGGCCTACAAGCGTGACGCCTGGGACTTCCGTAACCTGTTGCTGGTCGAACGCCCGAACGGCGATTTCGGCCAGACCCTGATGCGCCAGTTCCTGTTCGATGCCTGGCATCATCCGATGCTGACATGGCTGTCGGAGAACTCGAAGCATGAGCGCGTCGCCGACATCGCCCGCAAGGCGGAACGCGAGGCGGCCTATCATCTGGAGCGGTCGACCGATCTCATCATTCGCTTGGGTGACGGCACGGATGAAAGCCATCGCCGCATGCAGGACGCACTTGCCTATCACTGGACCTATACGGGCGAGATGTTCGAGGCCGACGCGGTCGATCGCGAACTGGCCGACGCCGGTGTTGCGCCCGACCCGGCGGCGATGAAGCCGGGCTGGGATGCGCTGGTCGGCGATGTGCTCGCCGAGGCGACCCTCGAGGTGCCGGACAATCATTTCGTGCACAAGGGCGGCCGCAAGGGCCAGCACACAGAGCATCTGGGCCATATCCTCGCCGCCATGCAGTTCTTGCCGCGGGCCTATCCCGATGCACGCTGGTGAGACGCTTCCGAGCCGCGACGATGTGATGGGCTGGCTCGCCGACGTGCCGGACCCGGAAATCCCGGTCGTGTCCGTCGTCGATCTGGGCATTGTGCGCGATGTGGCGTGGGAGGACGACACGCTGGTAGTCACCATCACGCCGACCTATTCGGGCTGTCCCGCAACGTCCGTGATCGCGTTCGAAATCGAGGCGGCGATCCGCGGGCACGGCATCGACAATGTCCGGCTGGAAAACCAGATATCGCCGCCCTGGACGACAGACTGGATCGGGCCAACGGCGCGCGAGAAGCTGCGCCAATACGGCATCGCGCCGCCGATCGATGGCACCGCCGCCGATGGCAAGCGCGTGGCGCGGCTGCTTGGCGAGGGCAACGCCAGGGTGGCGTGTCCGCGCTGCGGCTCGGCCAATACGCAGGAAGTCAGCCGTTTCGGCTCGACGCCCTGCAAGGCCGCTTGGCGCTGCAACGATTGTCTGGAACCGTTCGACTATTTCAAATGCATTTGAGGGCCGACCGATGGCGCAGTTTCATTCGCTCACTGTCACCGATGTGAACCACGACACGCGCGATGCGGTTGTCGTCACGCTCGCTCCCGGCGAAGCGGACCGCAAGGCGTTCGATTTCACGCAAGGCCAATATCTGACCTTCCGCCACGATTTCGACGGCACGGAGGTGCGCCGCTGCTATTCGATCTGCGCCGGCAAGGATGATGGGGTGCTGCGCGTCGGCATCAAGCGCGTCGATGGCGGCGCCTTCTCGTCCTGGGCAAAAGAGAACATCAAGCCCGGCGATGTGATGGAAGCCATGCCGCCGATGGGCAACTTCTTCGTGCCGCTCGATCCCGATGCCGAGCGCCACTATCTCGGCTTTGCCGGCGGTTCGGGCATCACGCCTGTCCTGTCGCTGATCAAGACCGTCTTGGCGCGTGAGCCGAACGCGCGCTTCACGCTGGTCTATGCCAACCGCGCCGTGAACACGATCATGTTCCGCGAGGAGCTCGAAGACCTCAAGAACATCTATCTGGGCCGCTTCACGGTGCTGCATATCCTCGAAAACGATGCGCAGGAGATCGATCTGTTCACCGGCCGTGTCGATGCGGACAAGCTCGATGCGCTGTTTACGCACTGGATCGATGCGGCGTCGGTCGATTACGCCTTCATCTGCGGCCCCGAGCCGATGATGCTGACCATCGCCGAAGGGCTGAAGGCCCGCGGGCTGCCCGAAGACCGGATCAAGTTCGAACTGTTCAAGAGCGCCCAGCCGGGCCGGCTGCCGAAAAAGGCCAACGGCCATGCGGCGGGCAAAACCGGCGACAGCGTCAAGGCGACCCTGTTTCTTGAGGGCGTGACGCGCACGATCGAGGTGCCGAAGGATGGCACGACGCTGCTCGACGCCGCGCTCGATGCCGGGCTGAACGTGCCCTATGCGTGCAAGGCGGGCGTCTGTTCGACATGCATGTGCAAGATCACCGAGGGCGCCGGCGAGATGCTGTCGAACAATGCGCTCGAGGATCACGAGGTCCGCGACGGCTTTACGCTGAGCTGCCAGACGGTGCCGACGACGGACACGATCAGCGTCACCTACGACGTCTGACGACAAGAACCGATTGGGAGACATCCGATGAACGTTGCCACCGCGACGACGCGCCGGCTTGAAAGCTATGTGAAGGGCCAGTGGGTTGCCGGCAGCGGCGATGGCGCGCTGCTGACCGATGCGGGCACCGGCGAACCGGTGGCGGTGATCAGTTCGTCGGGCCTCGATTTCGCCGGCGCGCTCGCTTACGGGCGCGAAAAGGGCGGCCCCGCGCTGCGCGCGTTGAGCTTTCACGAGCGCGCGCTGATGCTCAAATCGATCGCGCTGATGCTCAATGGCGAGCGCGATGCGTTCTATGCCGAAAGCTATCGCACCGGGGCGACGAAGACGGATTCGATGATCGATATCGACGGCGGCATCGGCACCTTTTTTGTCTATTCTTCCAAGGGCCGGCGCGAACTGCCCAACACGCGGGTGCTGCTCGATGGCGATGTCGAGCCTCTGTCCAAGGACAATTCGTTCTCCGCGCAGCACATCATGACGCCGCTGCAAGGCATTGCCATCCACATCAACGCATTCAATTTTCCCTGCTGGGGGATGCTGGAGAAGCTGGCGCCGACACTGCTCGCAGGCATGCCGGCCATCGTCAAGCCGGCCAGCCAGACCGCTTATCTGACCGAACTGATGGTCAGGAAGATCGTCGACAGCGGCATCCTGCCCGATGGCGCGCTGCAACTGGTCAGCGGTTCGGCGGGCGACATGCTCGATCATGTGACAGGCCAGGATGTGGTCACCTTCACCGGTTCGGCCAGCACCGGCCGGATGCTTCGCACCCACAAGGCAATCGTCGGGAACTCGACGCGGTTTTCGATGGAGGCCGACAGCCTCAACTCATGCGTTCTGGGCGCCGACGCCGAACCGGGAACGCCGGAGTTCGACCTGTTCGTCAAGGAAGTGGCGCGCGAGATGACCGCCAAGGCGGGCCAGAAATGCACCGCCATCCGCCGCGCCTTCGTGCCGCGCGGCCAGGTCGATGCGGTGATCGAGGCGTTGCGCGCGCGGCTTTCAAAGACCGCCGTCGGCCTTCCGGCGGACGAGGGCACGCGGATGGGCGCGCTCGCCAGTCAGGACCAGCGCGAGGAAGTGCGCGCGCGCATCGCCGATCTGGCCGCCGATGGCGAGATCGTCGCCGGCGATCCGGACAATCCGGTCGTCGCCTCGGGCGATGCGGCGGTCGGCGCGTTCCTCAACCCGGTGCTGCTGCATTGCGCCGATCCGCACGGCGCCGAAAACGTTCACGATGTGGAAGCGTTCGGGCCGGTTGCGACCGTCATGCCGTATGACGATGCCGAAGAAGCGGTTGCGCTGACGCAGAAGGGCAAGGGCTCCCTGGCCGCGTCAGTCTTCACCAATGACCCGGCTTTCGCCGAGCAGGTCGTGATTGGCATGGCGCCGTTCCATGGCCGCATCCTGATCGGCAACCGCGACAGCGCCAAATCGTCGACCGGCCATGGTTCGCCCATGCCGGGGCTTGTTCATGGCGGGCCGGGCCGCGCCGGCGGCGGCGAGGAACTGGGCGGCATTCGCGGCGTCAAGCACTTCATGCAGCGCACGGCCATTCAGGGCACGCCGCGCCTTCTGGCGCCGGTGACCGGTCGCTGGATGGAGGGCGCAGATGCGGGCGACACATCCGTCCACCCGTTCCGCAAGTCGCTGGCCGATCTGCAAATCGGCGATCAGGTGGTGACGAAACCGCGCGAGGTGACGCTCGCCGATATCGAGCATTTCGCCGATTTCACCGGTGACACGTTTTACGCGCATATGGACGACGACGCGGCCAAGGCGAACCCGTTCTTCGACGGACGGGTGGCACATGGCTATCTGATCGTCTCGTTCGCGGCGGGCCTGTTCGTCGATCCGGCGCCGGGGCCGGTGCTCGCCAATTACGGCGTCGACAATCTGCGCTTCATGACGCCGGTCTATCCGGGCGATGAGCTCAAGGTCCGTCTGACGGCCAAGGAGATCAACCCGCGCGCCACCGCCGACCATGGCGAGGTGCGCTGGGACGCGCAGGTGACCAACCAGGACGCCGATGTTGTCGCGCAGTATGACGTCTTGACCATGGTCGCCAAACAATGGCCACTGCCTGCGGAGGGGTGACGCGCCTCAGGCGGCCCATGGATCGGTAAACGCGACATCCATGGCCTCGAATGGGGCGGTGTCGCGGGATGCGACGATCATCCCTTTGGCGGCCGCTATGGCCGCGATCTGGCCGTCCGCGAAGCCGACACCCCGGCCAGCCTTGCGCGCGGCGGCCATGCGTTCGGAAAATTCAGCGGCGGCCGTCCGGTCGAAGGCCAGAATGCGGTCGCCGAAAACGCGGTCCTCGGTTGCTTCCAGCCTTGCCTTCAGTTCATTTTTCCGCCGCCCGTCGGGCAGGGCTGCAATGCCATAACCGAGTTCCGCGAGGCTGATTGTCGAAAGGTGCAGCGTCCGCAAATCCTGCGCATTCAGCCAGTCGACAACGCGCCTGTTCGCGCCGGGTCGCATCGCCTCCGAGACAACATTGGTGTCGAGAAGGATCATTCCAGGTTGGGCGGCTCATGCGGAGTGCGATTGCGCTTTATATCGACCCCGGTCAGGTCCGCTCCGGACCAGATATCGGCGATCATGTCGCCGGCCTTGGGCCGCTCGTCCCCATTCAGGCTTTTGGCAAGAATGGCGCGGGCTTCGGCCTCCGCACTGCGGCCATGGTCGCGCGCCTGCGCCTTGAGCGCGCGGTGCACCTCGTCGGGCAATTGGCGAATTATGATCTGGGCCATGGATGCCTCCAAACATGAAAACCCATGATATCAAAATGATATCGTGATATCAATACCGCTATGGCTTAACGCCGCCGACGCCGTCGAGGATGATGCGCGTTGCGATGCGCGCATAGTCCTCGCGGGTAACCGGGCCGTCTTCCTTGAACCAGGTGTAGACCCAGTTGAGCATACCGAAGAGGCTCATCGTCACCGGCGTCAGAAGATGGGTGCCGGGCTCGGCGAGCCTGGGGTTCAGCTCTTTCAAAACATTGGCAAAGCGGGCGACGATGCGTTTTTCGGTATCGCGCAGCTGCGCGCGCTGGGCGTCCGACAGCGCGCCGAAAGCGTTGAGCTGCACCTTGTGGGCATTGTCGGCGCCGCGATAGGTCTCCAGCACTGCGCGCACCAGCCGTTCGAGCCGGTCGCCGGGCGCGAGCGAAGGATCGTCGGCGGCAATCACCGCCTCGTCCAGATGGCTGATATGTGTGTTGACGATCGCAAAGATCAGCGCGTCCTTGGACGGATAATAGTGATAAAGCAAGGCCTTGGAGACACCGCATTCGCGCGCGATCTGCGACATGGACGCCTTGTCCATGCCCAGTTCGGCAAAGACGGCGGCGGCACTGTCGAGAATATGTGCCTGCTTTTCGGCGAAATCGGCGGCGCGGGGACGGGCCATCGGGCCTCTCTTTCTAGCCCTTGGGCCGGTTGTCGACGACGCGTTTGGCCTTGCCTTCAGAGCGCGGGGCCGAACCCGGCTCGCCGACATTGATCTTGGCGGTCACGCCGATCACGGATTTGATGTGATGGGCAAGCTCGTCGGCGCTCGCCTTGCGCGCCTCCTCACTGGCCGCATTCTCCAGCGCCTCGAGATGCACGGTCATCGTGTCCATCCGGCCTTTGCGAGCCAGTTCGATCTGGAAGTGCGGCGCAAGGCCGGCGCATTTGAGGATCTGTTCCTCGACCTGGGTCGGGAAGATGTTGACGCCGCGCAGGATGATCATGTCGTCGGAGCGGCCGGTGATCTTGTCCATCCGGCGCATCGACCGTGCCGTGCCGGGCAGGAGCCGGGTCAGGTCGCGCGTGCGGTAGCGGATGATAGGCAGCCCCTCCTTGGTCAGCGTGGTGAAGACGAGTTCGCCCATCTCGCCGTCCGGCACCGGCTGGCCGGTCTCCGGGTCGATGATTTCGGGATAGAAATGGTCTTCCCAGATGTGCAGCCCGTCCTTGGTCTCGACGCACTCATTGGCAACGCCGGGGCCCATCACTTCCGACAGGCCGTAAATGTCGACCGCGTGCATATCGAAGGCCTGTTCGATCTCGCCGCGCATGGCGTTCGTCCATGGCTCGGCACCGAAAATGCCGACCGCGAGCGACGAGGCGCGCGGATCTTTGCCCTGGCGGCGGAACTCGTCGAGGATCGACAGCATGTAGGAGGGCGTGACCATGATCACGCGGGGCTTGAAATCCTCGATCAGCATCACTTGCCGCTCGGTCATGCCGCCCGAGACGGGAATGACGGTGCAGCCGAGCCGCTCCGCGCCATAATGGGCGCCCAACCCGCCGGTGAACAGGCCATAGCCATAGGCCACATGCACCGGATCGCCCGGCCGCCCGCCGGATGCGCGGATCGAGCGCGCAACCATGTCGGCCCATGTGGAGATGTCCTTTTCGGTGTAGCCGACGACGGTCGGCTTGCCCGTCGTGCCCGAGGATGCGTGCAGGCGCACGATCTTCTCGCGCGGCACGGCAAACATGCCGAACGGGTAATTGTCGCGCAAATCCGCCTTGGTGGTGAAGGGGAACTTCGCCAGATCGGCCAGCGATACCAGATCGTCCGGGTGGACGCCCGCTTCGTCGAAGCGCTTGCGGTAGAACGGTGCGTTCTCATAGGCATGGCGCAGCGACCATTTCATGCGCTCGAACTGAAGCGCAGCTATCTCGTCGCGCGATGTGGTTTCGATCGGCTCGAGATCGCCGGGCTTGGGGGAAAGGTCTTCCATGGTCTGTCTCAGATATCTTCCAGAATTGTGCCGGGAACGGTGCGCGAATGGCCGCGGAATTCGCCGATCACGTCGCCGTCCTGGTTGGTGACGGAAATGTCGTAAATCCCCGACCGGCCGGTGCGCGATACCTCGCGGCCGGTGGCGGTCAGCCGGTCGCCTTGCTTGCCGGGGCGGATGAAGGTGAGCGAAGTGTGCTGGGCGACCGTGCGCTGATTGTATCCGTTGCAGGCAAACGCGAACGCGCTGTCGGCGAGGGTGAAGATGTAGCCGCCATGGCAGGTGCCGTGGCCATTGACCATTTGCGGGGTGATGGTCATCGCAACGGTCGCCTGGCCGGGCGCGACGTGCTCGATCTCCATGCCCAGATGCCGGCTGGCATTGTCGTCAGCCCACATGGCGTCGGCGCAGGCGCGGGCGAGTTCATCCGGCGTCATCATTGCCCCCGAAAGTCTGGTTTGCGCTTGTCGAGAAAGGCGGTGACGCCCTCGGCATAGTCGGCCGTGCGGCCGGCAACGCGCTGCGTGTCGCGCTCATGGTCGAGTTGGGCATCGAAGCTGTTCGTGCTCGCCGCCTGGATCGACTGTTTCGTCAGGCCGAGGCCCCGTGTCGGGCCGGCGGCGAACTGGCGGGCGAGGGCGTTCGTCTCGTCCATCAGCGCGTCGTCATCGACCGCCTTCCAGATCAGGCCCCAGTCGGCGGCTTTCTCGGCGGGCAGCGGTTCGCCGGTCAGCGCCAGCCCCTTGGCGCGCGCTTCGCCTAGAAGCCGCGTCAGCATGAAGCTGCCGCCCGCGTCCGGCGTCAGGCCGATCTTGGCGAAGGCCTGGATGAATTTGGCGGATTTGCCGGCAAGCACGACGTCGCAGGCAAGCGCGATGTTGGCGCCCGCTCCAGCGGCCACGCCATTGACTGCGACGACAATCGGCTTCTCAAGCGACCGGATCAGCCGCAGTGTCGGGTTGTAGAAGGTTTCGAGCGTATGGCCGAGATCGGGTGGGCCGTCCATCGTGCGCGGGTCGCGATCGCCCAGATCCTGACCGGCGCAAAAGGCGCGGCCGGCGCCGGTCATCAGAACGCAGCGCACTTCGTCCTCGTCATGGGCGCGCTGGATCGCCGCGCGGAAGGCGCGATGCATGTCCTCGTTGAACGAATTGAGCTTGTCGGGCCGGTTGAGCGTGACGCGCAAAACGCTGTCATCAAGCTCGCAGAGCACGGTGGCGTCCTGCGCCATATGATCCCTCCCTTGCGCCCGGTCGGAACGCCAATCCAAGGCCGACAAAACCATAAACCGACCGGTCAGTCAATGAATTCGGTCGATGAATTTCCGGGATCGGCTGGCGGCGGGGCTTGCCCTTGAAGTCAAGCGCGCGGATATTCCCATCATGATTCAAGCAGCGACCGCATCTGTCTGGCATACATCGCTTTTCGGCGACGACGCGTTGGCGGCGCTGTTTTCGGAAAAGGCGTTACTCGAGCGCTTCGGCGCATTCGAGATGGCACTGACGCGGGCGCTTGGCGCCCATGGTCTGGTCGATGCGGGCATGGCCGACACGGCCATCGCGGCGATGCAATCATTCGAACCCGACGCCAATGCGATCCGCCGGGCGATGGAAACCGACGGCGTTCCGGTTCCCGCCTATGTGCGGCAACTGAAAGCAGCCGCTGGCGATGCCGCCGGGGCGATCCATGCCGGTGCGACCAGCCAGGATCTGATCGACACGGCGACCGCCATGGCGCTGCGCGACGCAGGCACGCTGCTTGCCGGGCGGATCGAAGCGGTGCTGTCCGCGCTGAGGGATCTGGATGCGCGGTACGGCAGTCATCGATTGACCGGCCGGACGCGCATGCAGGCGGCTTTGCCGATCGGTGTCTGCGACCGCCTGTCGGCATGGTCGACGCCGGTCACCGGCAGTCTCGACCGGCTCGCGCGTGTGCGCGACGATGCTGCGCAGTTGCAGTTCGGCGGACCGGTCGGGCTGGGCCCCGAAACGCTCGGCGAAGCCGGACCCGCGGTCGCCGGCGCGATGGCCGCCGAACTCGGGCTGCGCCTGCCGGCCCGGCCCTGGCACACGGATCGCAGCGCCTTTGTCGCCTTCGGCAACTGGCTGTCCATGGTCACCGGTGCGGTGGGCAAGATCGGCCAGGATGTGGCTCTCATGGCCCAGCAGGGAATCGACGAGATCGAACTGTCGTCCGGCGGCACAAGCTCGGCCATGCCGCACAAGCATAATCCCGTGGTTGCCGAAAAGCTGGTGACGCTTGCGCGCTACAACGCCGTCCAGATCGGCGGGTTGCATCAGGCGATGGTGCATGAACAGGAGCGTTCCGGCAGCGCCTGGATGCTGGAATGGATGATCCTGCCGCCGATGGTCGAGGCCACCGGACGGGCGCTGACCGATGCCGATGAACTGCTGCGGTTGGTGACGCGGATCGGTGCCGCCGTCTGATCAGGCCGCCTGGCGCAGGCCGAGCATCTGGCGGGCCTGCTGCCATGTGGCGACGGGGCGTTCGTGGCGCTCGCAGATCTCGACGACGCGGCTGACAAGCGCGGCGTTCGATGGCGCCAGCGTGTCCTTGTTGAGGCGCACATTGTCCTCAAGGCCCGTGCGGGCATGTCCGCCGGCCGCCACCGACCATTCATTGACGGTGATCTGGCCGGGGCCGATGCCTGCGGCACACCATTCGGCGTCGGGAACGAGGCGCTTGACCGTCTCGACGTAGAAGTCGAACACCGGCTTGTCGACCGGCATGGCGTTTTTGACGCCCATGACGAACTGGATGTAGGGCGTGTCGGGGATGCGGCCGTCGCGCCACATGGCGACCGCCTGGAAGATATGCGAGGCATCGAACGCCTCGATCTCGGGCTTGACGGCGTATTTGCGCATTTCCGCGGCGAGCCAGTCGACCAGATCGGGCGGGTTTTCGTAGACGCGGGTCGGAAAGTTGTTCGAGCCGACCGAAAGGGACGCCATGTCCGGCCGCAGCGGCAGCATGCCGCCGCGCTCGGTGCCAGCACCCGAGCGACCGCCGGTGGAAAACTGGATCACCATGCCGGGGCAGTGCTTTTCCAGCCCTTCCTTCAGCCGCGCGAACTTTTCGGAATCGGAGGTCGGCGTCTCGTCGGCGTTGCGGACATGGGCGTGGACGATCGATGCGCCCGCCTCGAAGGCTTCGTGGGTCGATTCGAGTTGCTCGTCGATCGTGACGGGAAGCGCCGGATTGTTGGCTTTCGTCGGCACCGAGCCGGTGATGGCGACGCAGATGATGCAAGGCTTTGTCGTCTCGGTCATGAACCGTCACATATCGAAGAAAATCGTCTCGTTCTCGCCCTGGAGCCGAACGTCGAAGCGGTATAGGCCGTCTGCCGTCCTGGCCGCAAGGAGCGTCGGAACGCGGTGCTGGTGCTCGATCCGGGTCAGCACGGGGTCCTCGGAGTTGGCCTCGGCCTCGTCGTCGAAATAAAGCCGCGTGTGCAAGCCGATATTGATGCCGCGCGCGACGATCCACATCGAAATGTGCGGTGCCTGCAGGCGCCCGTCGCGCCATGGCACGCGGCCGGGCTTGACGGTGTCGAAGCGGTATTCGCCGGTCTGCAAATCCGCGGCGGCGCGGCCCCAGCCGGTGAATTCGGGGTCCGCCACGCCACGGGTTTCGCCCGGCGCGTTGAAGAGCCCGTCCGCGTCGGCCTGCCAGATCTCGAGGACCGCGTCCTTGAGCACGCCGCCCATGCCATCGGTGACGGTGCCGGTGACAGTGATTTCCTCCCCGCGCACATTGCCGGTCTTCATCGTCGTGCCGAGATCGGTCTCGTAGACGCCATGGATGCCGGTGACGTTGGGGTTCATGCCGATATGGACGTAGGGGCCTGCGGTTTGCGAGGGGGTTTCCTTAAGGGTCGGATAGCGCCGGGTCATCTCAAAGGCCCTCCAGCCGGTTCTCGAACAGGGTCTGCCGCTTGCCCCGCAGGACGATGTCGAAACGCCAGGCGCGGGCGTCCATCGGCACGGTGCGGGCCATGTCGAGTTCGGCGATCAGGCTTTCGACGGCGTCTTTGTGCGGTATGGCGCCGATGATCGGGCAATGCGGGATCAACGGGTCGCCTTCGAAATACATCTGGGTGATCAGGCGCTGGGCAAAGGCCGTGCCAAAGAGCGAAAAGTGAATGTGGGCCGGCCGCCAATCGTTGCCGCCATTGGGCCATGGGTAGGCGCCGGGCTGGATGGTGCGAAACTCGTAAAAACCCTGTTCGTCGGTCAGCACGCGGCCGCAGCCGCCGAAATTGGGATCGAGCGGCGCCAGATAGCTTTCCTTCTTGTGGCGGTAGCGGCCGCCGGCATTGGCCTGCCAGACTTCCAGCAATGCGTTCGGGACGGGACGCCCCATCTCGTCGGTGACGCGCCCATGGACGATGATGCGCGGGCCGATGGCGCTCTCGCCGGGCTCGGCAAAATTGTGCACCAGGTCATGGTCCATGTCGCCCAGCATGGCGTGGCCGAATACGGGGCCGGTCTCCTCGCCAAGCGATGTGGGCAGCGACAGGAGCGGGGCGGAAGGCGCGCGCATGACCGAGGTCTTGTAGGGCGGATGGAGCGCCGGCGGATGCCATGCGCGGTCGCGCGCGGCGTAGCCCGCATGCGGTTCGGGCGTGTTTTTCATGTCACCGTCTCCTCCTGTTCCATCGCGCGATAGGTCTCCTTGGCGATCTTGATCGCGCGGTTGGCGCGCGGCACGCCTGCATAGACCGCAACATGCATGAAGGCTTCCATGACATCGGCCTTGCTGGCGCCGGTGCGCTTGCAGGCGCGCACATGCATGGCGATCTCGTCGAAATTGCCGGTCGCGGCGAGCAAGGCCAGCGTCAGGATGGACCGCTCGCGCAGCGAGATCGTGTCGCGCGCCCACAGATTGCCCCAGGCGGTCTCGGTGATCATGGTCTGGAAGGGCGCGTCGAACTCGGTCTTTTCGGCTTCGGCGCGGTCGACATGATCGTCGCCCAAGACGCGTCGGCGCATCTTCATGCCGTTCTGCAGGCGGTCCGTGTCCATGCGGTCGCTCATCATCGGGCTCCCATCGTCATCGTTGCACACCCATCAATAGGGCAGGCCGACATAGTTCTCGGCCATCGCCTTTTGCGCCGCCTTGCTGTCGCGCAGGAATTCCAGTTCGGCGACCTGCATCTTGTGGTCGAACTCGGACTGGTCGGGAAATCGGTGCATGAGCGACGAAAACCACCAGGAGAAGCGCTCGGCCTTCCAGATGCGTGCCAGCGCTCGGTTCGAATATCTGTCGAGCCCCTCTTCATCATTCAACTCGTAGAACTGCGTCAGCCCCCTGAACAGGTAATGGACGTCCGAGGCGGCCGTGTTGAGCCCCTTGGCGCCGGTCGGCGGCACGATGTGGGCGGCATCGCCGCACAGGAACAGCCGGCCCCAGCGCATCGGCTCGGTGACGAACGAGCGCAGCGGCGCAATCGACTTTTCGATCGAAGGGCCGGTGACCAGCCCCTCGGCGACATGGCTCGGGATGCGGCGCTTGAGCTCGGTCCAGAATTCGTCGTCCGACCAGTTCTCGACCTTGTCGTGCGCCGAACACTGCACATAATAGCGCGACAGGTTCTCGTTGCGCATCGAGCACAGCGCAAAGCCGCGTTCGGAGTTGGCGTAGATCAGCTCGTGGTTGACCGGCGGGGTCTCCGACAGGATGCCGAGCCAGCCGAACGGGTAGACCTTTTCATATTCACGCCGGGCTTCTTCGGGGATCGATCTGCGGCTGACGCCGTGAAAACCGTCACATCCGGCGATGAAATCGCAATCGATGCGCCGCTCCATGCCCTCGACCGTGTAGGTGACATGGGGGTTGTCGCGGTCGGCATCGTGGATGGCGACATTGCCGACATTGAACTCGACTGCGCCGCCGCTTGCCTCGCGGGCATCATAGAGATCGCGCGTGACCTCTGTCTGCCCGTAGACCATGACGGGCGTTCCGGTGTGCTCGACAAAATCGATACGGAACATCTCCTCGCCGTAGGAGATCAGCGTGCCGGCATGCTCGAAGCCTTCCTTGCGCATCCGGCGGCCGACACCGGCCTCCTCGAGCAGCCGCAGCAGCCCTTCCTCCAGAACGCCAGCGCGTATGCGCCCAAGGACATAGTCGCGCGTCTGGCGCTCCAGCACGATGGAATCGATGCCGCGCGTGTGAAGAAGCTGCGACAGCAACAGGCCCGAAGGGCCGCCGCCGATGATGCAAACCTGTGTGCGCATGGGTGCCTCGTTTGGTGAACCACCATCTTGTTTGCACAAAATCGGTATGTAAAATCATATTTGGAGCTTTTTGAATAACGGAAACGGTATGAATTTGGAGAAACGCATCAAGCTTCGGCATCTCAAGACGTTTTGCGAGATCGCCAGGCTTGGCAGTTTCAAGAAGGCGGCGTCCGCCTTGCACGTCACCCAGCCGGCCATCTCGCGCACACTGGCCGAACTCGAACAAATGGTCGAGGCGACGCTGTTGGTCCGCGATCGCGGCGGTGTGGCACTGACGCCTGAAGGTGCGATCTTCCTGCAGTTCGCGCAGATGGGGCTCGACGCGATTCAGCAGGGGGTCAATCGCCTGAGCCGGTTGCGGTCGGGCGACGCCGGGCGGGTGCGGATCGGCGCGCTGCCCAGCGTTGCGGCGCGGCTGCTGCCCGATGCGGTCCAGGCGTTCGCCGTTCTTTCGCCAGGCACGGCGGTGATGGTGGAGGAGGGGCCGCACGAGTTTCTCGTCAATCGCCTCAAGGCCGGCGAACTGGATCTGGTTGCCGGCCGGCTGGGGCCGCCGGAGACGATGGCCGGCCTGTCGTTCACCCAGCTCTATCTCGAACATGTGGTGTTGGCGGCGCGGCCCGGCCATCCGCTGGCCGGCTCGTCCGACCTGGCCGCCGTCGCCGACTATCCGGTCATCTATCCCGCGCCCAATTCGGCAATCCGCCCGCTGGTCGACCGGCTGATGATCGCCGGCGGGGTCAGCGATCCGCCGCGTGCGATCGAGTCGGTGTCCGGATCGTTCGGCCGCAGCCTCGTTCTGTCGTCCGACGCGGTCTGGATCATCTCCGCCGGCGTCGTGGCGCAGGACCTTGAAGCCGGCCGGCTGATCAGCCTGGAAGTCGACACGCAGATGACATCCGGCCCCGTCGGCATCATGGTGCGGGCCGACGAGCAGAGTCCGGTTCTGGTGCGTCTCTTCTCGCGCGCGATCGGCCAAGTGCTGGAGACGCGGACCTGAACGGCAAAAAAGGAGACCGCGCCGAGCGATGCCGGGCGCGGTCTGATGGGTGATGCGGAGCCTTGCGGCTCCGCGTCGTCGGTTCAGTTGCCCCAGGAGGCGACCAACTCGTCATAGCTGATGGTGATCGGCTCCTCATCCTCGTTCTCGAGCTTGGGGAACGGTGCGCCGGGCTCGGCCAGCCACTCGGCCGGATCGCGCGGCTCGTTCATCACCGGGCCGAGATCGCCCTGGACGCCGGCCCGTTCGAGGCGCTCAAGCACGCTCTCCTGATCGGCGCACAGTGCGTCGAGCGCTTCCTGCGGCGTCTTCGCACCGGACATGGCGTCGCCGATGTTCTGCCACCACAACTGCGCCAGACGCGGATAGTCGGGCACGTTGGTGCCGGTCGGCGACCAGGCGATGCGGGCCGGCGAACGGTAGAACTCGATCAGGCCGCCAAGACGCGGCGCGCGCTCGGTGAAGTGATCGGAGTCGATCGTCGACTCGCGGATGAAGGTCAGACCCACATCGGCCTTTCTCAGATCGACCGTCTTGGAGACGACGAACTGCGCATAAAGCCAAGCCGCCTTGGCGCGGTCGACCGGCGTCGACTGCATCAGCGTCCAGGACCCGGCGTCCTGATAGCCGATCTTCTGGCCTTCCTTCCAGTAGACGCCGTGCGGGGAGGGCGCCATGCGCCATTTCGGCGTGCCGTCCTCGTTCATCACCGGCAGGCCGGGCTCGACCGTGGCGGCGGTGAAGGCCGTGTACCAGAACATCTGCTGGGCGACATTGCCCTGGGCCGGGATCGGGCCGGCTTCCGAGAAGGTCATGCCGGCGGCTGCGGGCGGCGAGTATTTCTGCAGCCATTCGATCGCCTTGGTGACGGCATAGACGGCCGCCGGCGAATTGGTGGCGCCGCCGCGCGCGACGCACGAGCCGACAGGCTGCGAATTCTCGTTGACGCGAATGCCCCATTCGTCGACCGGCAGGCCGTTCGGCTCGCCGACATCGCCCATGCCGGCCATCGACATCCAGGCATCGGTGTAGCGCCAGCCGAGGCTCGGATCCTTCTTGCCGTAGTCCATGTTGCCATAGACTTCGCCTTCGACGCCCAGATGGCTCAGGTCGCGGCCGGTGAAGAATTCGGCGATGTCCTCATAGGCCGACCAGTTGACCGGCACGCCCAGCTCATAGCCATATTCGGCCATGAAGTCGGCCTTATTCTTCTCATCGTTGAACCAGTCGTAGCGGAACCAGTAAAGGTTGGCGAACTGCTGGTCGGGAAGCTGGTAGAGTTTGCCGTCGGGACCTGTTGTGAACGAGGTGCCGATGAAGTCGTCGATGTCGAGCGTCGGCAGCGTCACGTCTGCGCCTTCGCCGGCCATCCAGTCGGTCAGGTTGCGCACCTGCTGATAGCGCCAGTGGGTGCCGATCAGGTCGGAATCGTTGATGTAGGCGTCATAGATGTTCTCGCCGGACTGCATCTGCGTCTGCAGCTTTTCGACGACGTCGCCTTCACCGATCAGATCGTGCGTGACCTGGATGCCGGTGATCGCGGTGAAGGCGGGCGCCAGCACCTGGCTTTCATATTCATGGGTGGTGATGGTTTCCGAGACCACCTTGATCTCCATGCCGGCAAACGGCTGGGCGGCGTCGATGAACCACTGCATCTCCGCTTCCTGCTCTTCGCGGGACAAGACCGACAGGCCATTGATCTCCGTGTCGAGGAAGGCGCGGGCTGCCTCCATGTCGGCATGGGCCGCCGTCGACATCATGCCGAGCGCAAGCGCCATGGCCGTTGTGGTCGTGAGGTATTTTCTCATGTTTTCCTCCCAGAAAACTGCAGGGGGACGGTGCGTCTGCAACGTCCGGTGAAGCCTGTCAGACCCAGCGGAAGACCGCTGCGGCAAAGACAAGGCAGACGATCAGCGCACCCCATTGGGGGCCGCTGACCAATCCGAGCCAGGCCAGGTTGATGAAGGCCGAACCCAGAAGGGTGATGAAGAGCCGGTCGCCGCGCGTCGTCTCGATGCGCAGCACGCCCACGCGCGGCGTTTCGGGAAAGCGGATCGCGAGCACCGTGAAGACGATGAGCAGCAGCGCGATCGTTGCGAAGAACAGGGCGGTCGGCCACGTCCATGCCATCCAGTCCATGATGACGCTCCCTCAAACCCGGCCCAGGGCAAAGCCCTTGGCGATGTAGTTGCGGACGAAATAGATGACGAGCGCGCCCGGAATGATCGTCAGGATGCCGGCGGCCGCCAGCACGCCCCAGTCGATGCCGGCGGCGCCCTGCGTGCGGGTCATGATCGCCGCGATCGGCTTGGCATCGACCGTGGTCAGCGTGCGCGACAGCAAAAGTTCCACCCATGAGAACATGAAGCAGAAGAAGGCGGCGACGCCGATGCCCGACGCGATCAGCGGCATGAAGATCTTCACGAAGAAGCGCGGGAACGAGTAGCCGTCGATATAGGCAGTTTCGTCGATCTCCTTGGGCACGCCGCGCATGAAGCCTTCGAGGATCCAGACCGCCAGCGGCACGTTGAACAGGCAGTGCGCGAGCGCGACCGCGATGTGCGTGTCGAACAGGCCGACCGACGAATAGAGCTGGAAGAAGGGCAGGGCGAAAACCGCGGGCGGCGCCATCCGGTTGGTCAGAAGCCAGAAGAACAGGTGCTTGTCGCCCATGAAGTGGTAGCGGCTGAACGCATAGGCGGCGGGCAGCGCCACAGCGAGCGAAATCACCGTGTTCATGACCACATAGATCAGCGAGTTGACGTAACCCATATACCACGCCGGGTCGGTCAGGATCGTGCGGTAATTGTCGAACGTGATGTCGTTCGGCCAGAGCGTGAAGGTGTTGAGAATTTCGGTGTTGGTCTTCAGGCTCATGTTCAGGAGCCAGTAGATCGGCAGCAGAAGAAACGTCAGATAGGCGATCATCACCAGGGCGCGGCCATTGATGCGCGGCAGCGCGATGGTTGTGGCTCGCGCGGCGGAGCCGGTGGTGGCGGCGGTATGGGCCATCACGCGCCCTCCCTTTTGTCGAGATTGGTCATGACCGTGTAGAACACCCACGAAATCAGCAGGATGACCAGGAAGTACATGATCGAGAACGCGGCGGCGGGGCCGAGATCGAACTGGCCGAGCGCCATTTTCACCAGATCGATCGACAGGAAGGTCGTCGCGTTGCCCGGCCCGCCGCCGGTGACGACGAACGGCTCGGTGTAGATCATGAAGCTGTCCATGAAGCGCAGCAGAATGGCGATCAGCAGCACGCCCTGCATCTTGGGCAGTTCGATGTAGCGGAACACGGCCCAGCGGCTCGCCTGGTCGATCTTGGCGGCCTGGTAGTAGGCTTCCGGGATCGACTGCAGCCCGGCATAGGCCAGAAGCGCGACGAGCGATGTCCAGTGCCAGACATCCATGACGATGACGGTGACCCAGGCGTCGAATGCATCCTGGGTGTAGTTGTAGTCGATGCCCATGGCGGCGAGCGTGTGGCCCAGAAGCCCGATATCGACGCGGCCGAAGACCTGCCAGATGGTGCCGACGACGTTCCAGGGAATGAGCAGCGGCAGCGCCATCAGGACCAGACACACCGATGCCCAGATGCCGCGCTTGGGCATGTTGAGCGCGATGAAGACGCCGAGCGGGATTTCGATCGCGAGAATGATCGCCGAGAACATGAGCTGCCGGCCCAGCGCGTTGTGGATGCGCTCGGAGGTCAGGATTTCCTGGAACCATTCGATACCCACCCAGAAGAACTGGTTGTTGCCGAACGAGTCCTGCACCGAATAGTTGACCACCGTCATCAACGGGATCACCGCCGAAAAAGCGACCAGCACAAGAACCGGCAGGACGAGGAACCACGCCTTGTGGTTGACAGTCTTTTCCATCACGCAGCCCCCCCGGTGACGCGCCAGTCGTCGACATAGACGCCGATCTTGTCGGGCCAGAAGGTGACCCGGTTCATATCCGCGCTGACGGGCGTTTCCTCGCCGGCGATGATCGAGATGTCGGTGCCGAAGAAGTCGGCGCGCACGATCCTGTGCCGGCCGACATCCTCGATGCGGCGGACATTGACCGGTAGGCCGTCCCGGTCAGCGGTCAGCGACACGAATTCGGGTCGCACGCCGATCTGCACGCGTCCGCCCAATTCGCCATAGCCGCGCGACAGCGGGATTTCAGCGCCGTTGATGTAGGCCCGGTCGCCCTCGATGTTGGCGTCCAGCACATTCATACCGGGCGAGCCGATGAAATAGCCGACGAAGGTGTGGCCCGGCGCCTCGAACAGCTCCTCGGGCGTGCCGATCTGCACCACGCGACCGTCATACATCACGACGACCTTGTCGGCGAAGGTCAGCGCCTCGGTCTGGTCGTGGGTGACGTAGATCATGGTGTGGCCGAACTCGCGGTGCAGCGATTTGAGCTGCGTGCGCAGGGCCCATTTCATGTGCGGATCGATGACGGTCAGCGGTTCGTCGAACAGGATCGCGTTGACATCCTCGCGCACCATGCCGCGGCCAAGCGAAATCTTCTGCTTGGCGTCGGCCGTCAGCCCGCGCGCGCGCCGGCCAAGCTGGTCTTCCATGCCGATCATCTCGGCGATCTGGGCGACGCGGCTGGCAATGTAGGCGGGTTCGGCGCCACGGTTCTTGAGCGGGAAGGCGAGATTGTCGCGCACGGTCATCGTGTCGTAGACGACGGGGAACTGGAACACCTGGGCGATGTTGCGCGCTGTCGTCGGCGCCTCGGTCACGTCGGTGTCGCCGAAAAGGATGCTGCCCTGGGACGGGTGCAAGAGCCCCGAAATGATGTTCAAAAGCGTGGTCTTGCCGCAGCCGGACGGGCCGAGCAGCGCGTAGGCCGCGCCGTCCTCCCAGACATGGTTCATTTCCTTGAGCGCGAAATCGTCCTCCGATGCCGGATGGGGCAGGTAGGAATGGGCGAGATGCGACAGTGTGATCTTTGCCATGGGATTTCCTCACGCCGCCTGCGCATAGGCCGCCGGAGCGACAAGCGCGCCGTCATCGGCGAAGATGTAGACATGGGCCGGGTCGAGATGGACCGTCAGCGGATCGCCGATCGTCAGGTCGCGCACGCCGTGAATGACACCGACCCAGCGCTCTCCATGATGGTCGAGATGCACAAAGGTCTCCGAGCCGGTGATCTCGGTGACGGCCAGATTGCAGTTGAATTCGAGCGCGTCGGGCACGTGCTGGTCGAGTTCGAGATGGTTGGGCCGGAAGCCCGCCAGATAGCGGCCATCGTCGAGTTCGCCGAGCCGGCCCGTTGCCGGGCAGGATTGGCCGTCGCCGAACAGGAGCTTCGGCCCGGCCTTGGAAATGCGCAGGAAGTTCATCGGCGGATCGGAGAAGACGCGCGCGGTGGTCGCGTCCTGCGGATTGCGGTAGACCTCGGGCGTCGGGCCGAACTGGGTGATGCGGCCCTCCCACAGTGTCGCCGTGCTGCCGCCCAGCAGCAGCGCTTCTTCCGGTTCGGTCGTCGCATAGACGAAGATCGCGCCGGACTCCTCGAATATCTTCGGGATCTCAACACGCAGTTCCTCGCGCAGCTTGTAGTCCAGATTGGCGAGCGGCTCGTCGAGAAGCACAAGGCCCGCATCCTTCACCAACGCGCGGGCGAGCGCGCAGCGCTGCTGCTGGCCGCCCGACAGTTCGAGCGGCTTGCGCTGAAGCATCGGCGTCAGCTTCATCAGGTCTGCCGCCTTGTGCACTGCGGCGTCGATTTCCGCTTTGGTCTTGCCCAATAGCCGCATGGGCGAAGCGATGTTGTCGTAGACCGTCATCGCCGGATAGTTGATGAACTGCTGGTAGACCATGGCGACGCCGCGCCGCTGGACGGGCACGCCTGTAACATCGTCGCCCTGCCAGAGGACACGCCCGGCGGCGGGGCGGTCGAGGCCGGCCATCAGCCGCATCAGCGAGGTCTTGCCCGAAAGCGTCGGCCCGAGCAGCACGTTCATCGTGCCTTTTTCCAGCGTCAGGTCCGTTTCGTGGATGTGAACCTGACCGTTCACCAGCTTGGTGACGCCATCGAGTTGCAGCGTCATCGTCCGATCCTCCCGCGCGCCGGCATCATTCGGCCGCCGCGTTGTTGTTGCCCATGACGTGCTGGGCCCGCATGAATGCGTCGATGGCGGCCTGCTGCTGCGCATCGAGCCGCAGGCCGAGCTTGGACCTGCGCCAGACCACATCGTCGGCCGTGCGCGCATACTCCCGGTCGATCAGCCAGCATATTTCCGCTTCGGTCAGCGTGGCGCCGAAATCGGAGCCGAGATCCTCGTCGCTCCTGGCATCGCCAAGAAGCTTCCGCGCATCGGTGCCATAAGCGCGCACGAGGCGCCGCGCCCAGCTATCGTCCAGGAACGGATAGTCACCCGACACCTGCGCGACCAGGTCGTCGAACCCGTCGACGGGAAAGTCGCCGCCGGGCAGCGGTGCACGTGCCGTCCACGGCTCGCCCATCTGCGAAAGGTGCGGCTTGAGCTTGGCTAGCGCACCTTCGGCCAGGCGCCTGTAAGTGGTGATCTTGCCGCCAAACACGTTCAGCAGCGGGGCGCCGGCGGCATCGTCCAGCGACAGGACATAGTCGCGGGTCGCGGCGGTCGCCGACTTGGCGCCGTCATCATAGAGCGGACGAACGCCCGAATAGGTCCAGACGATGTCGTCGCGCGTCACCGGCCTCTTGAAATAGCGCGATGCGAAGGCGGTCAGATAATCCTGTTCCTCGGGCGTGCAGACCGCATCGTGCGGCGCGCCGTCATGCTCCTGATCGGTGGTGCCGATCAGCGTGAAGTCGGTCTCGTAGGGGATGGCGAAGATGATCCGGCCATCCTCGCCCTGGAAGAAATAGCACTTGTCGTGATCGTAGAGCCGTTTGGTGACGATGTGGCTGCCGCGTACCAGCCGCACGCCTTCGGACGTGTTCAGGCGCACCGTGTTGCGGACCACGTCCTCGACCCACGGCCCACCCGCATTGACCAGCGCCCTTGCATAATGGACTTCGGTCGCACCCTGTTCGTTCCGCGTGGTGACCGCCCACAACTCGCCGTCGCGTTCGGCCGAGATGACGCGGCTGCGCGTCATGATCCGGGCGCCCTTGTCCTCGGCGTCTCGGGCGTTGAGGACGACAAGCCGCGAATCCTCGACCCAGCAGTCGGAATATTCGAACGCCTTGGCGAATCGGTCCTGAAGCGGTGCGCCGGCCGGATCGCTGGTCAGATCGAGCGTCCGGGTGGCAGGCAGCACCTTCCGCCCGCCCAGATTGTCGTAGATGAACAGGCCAAGCCGGATCAGCCATGCCGGGCGGCGGCCCTTCATCCAGGGCATGATCGCCGACAGAAGCTTGGATGTCGGTGTCTCGCTCTCGAACCGCATGTCGCGGTGGAACGGCAGGACGAAGCGCATCGGCCATGAAATGTGGGGCATCGCCGCGAGCAGCGTCTCGCGTTCGATCAGCGCCTCGCGGACCAGGCGGACCTCGAAATATTCGAGGTAGCGCAGGCCGCCATGGAACAGCTTGGTCGAAGCCGAGGAGGTTGCCGATGCCAGGTCGTTCATCTCGGCCAGCGTCACCGACAGGCCGCGGCCAGCGGCGTCGCGCGCGATGCCGCAGCCATTGATGCCGCCGCCAATGACGAAGATGTCCACCGCGGCGTCGCGGCGTTGATCCGTGGGCATGAATGATGTTCCTCCGCGTTCAAGCACACCACAAGGTAGGGCGGCACGCAATCGAAATTTTCGTTTTTTTGCGTTTTTTTCGAAATTTCACATTTTCATGTTCGTTTTGCATTTCGATAGAAAATGTGGGAAAACAAGCATCCAAATCGCTTTGGGCCGCAGGAAACAGCGAATATGCGGGCCGGACGGGTGGGTCAGGGCCGGTTCGGACCAGTTCAGACCGGTGATTGTTTTCTGTGCGGGTCTGCGGCACGGTTCGCAAAAACGGAGGAGAGCCGGTGGGATCGGGGCTGAGGCGCAACGAGATTCTCGCGTTAATGCGGGCGGAGGGGAAGGCGTCCGTCGAGGCGCTGGCCGAGCGTTTCGACGTTACGGTGCAGACAATAAGGCGCGATCTGGGCGAGCTTGCCAATGAGGGCAAGATAGACCGGGTGCATGGCGGCGCGACGATCCGCCAGGGCGTCACCAACATCGTCTATGAAGAACGCCGCAAGCTCAATGCCGAGGCAAAGGAGCGCATCGCGCGGATGGTAAGCGACCATGTGCCCACGAACGTATCGCTGTTCATCAATATCGGCACGACGACCGAGGCGGTGGCGCACGAACTGCTCGATCACGAGAACATCACGGTCGTGACCAATGACATCAATGTCGCAAACATCCTGTCGGCCAACGAAAGCTGCGAGATCATCGTGTCGGGCGGCACGCTGCGCCGCTCCGATGGCGGGCTCGTCGGCGATCTGGCGACGCAAATGATCGAGCAGTTCAAGGTCGATATCGCCATCATCGGCGCGTCGGCGCTGGACGAGGAGGGCGATCTTCTGGATTTCGACCTGCGCGAGGTGCGAGTGTCGAAATCGATAATTCGCCATGCGCGCAAGGTCTATCTGGTGACGGACGCCTCGAAGTTCGAGCGGACCGCGCCCGTGCGTATCGCCTCGTTCGCCGAACTGGACGCCATCTTCATCGACAAGCCGCTGCCGCACGGACTGCAGGCGCGCTGCCGCGAGTGGGGCACGGACGTTTTCGTCGCCGACTGACCGCTCTGTTCCACGGGAGCCGATACGGCGCTTCGCACGGCCAATTGTTCAGGCGACGAACAGCTTGACGAAAACGATGGCCATGGCGAGCAGGAGCGCCGTCTCGGCGACGACCAGCATGATGTAGCCGCCGCCGAGATCGGCCATCTGCTTGAGCGCGGTCTTCACGCCCAGCGCGGCGATGGCGGTGATCAGCAGGATGCGCGAGGCGGATTCGGCGGCCGACGCAACCGGTGCGGGGATCAGACCAAGGGTGTTGATCGCGGCCAGCGCGATGAAGGCGACCAGAAACCAGGGCAGGGTGATCTTGCCGCCATCGGCCTTGCCGTTGGCGAGCGCGACGATCACCGCGAGAAGCACGACCGGCAAGAGCGCCACGCGCATCAGCTTGACCATGACGGCGGTATCGCCCGCTTCCCGGCTGACCGAATATCCGGCACCGACCACCTGCGCCACATCGTGGATCGTCGCGCCGATCAGCATGCCGGTCTGCGCGTCCGTGGCATCGAGCGCGGCAAACAAAAGCGGATAGGCGACCATGGCGATCGTCGACAGCGTGGTGACGGCAACGACCGTGAACAGCGTGTCGCGTTCCAGGCGTGCGTCGCGGGGCAGGACGGATGCGAGCGCCAGCGCCGCCGACGCACCGCAAATGGCCACCGATCCGCCTGTCAGGATGCCGAGCCGCGCGCCGCGGCCCAGAAGGCGCGACAGGGCGATGCCGGCGAGGATCGTCAGCGCGACCAGCGCGATGACGGCGATGACGGGGTAGAGGCCGAGTGACTGGAAATCGGCCCAGCTGAGCCGCACGCCGAGCAGCGCCACGCCGAGGCGCAGGCAGGCGGAGGCGGCGAAATCGACGCCGGGCTTGATGTGGCTCTCATGTGCCAGAAAGTTGAACGCCATGCCGATCAGAAGCGCGAACAGCATGGCCGGTGCGCCGTAATGGGCGCCCAGGAAGGCCGCGGCGGCGGCAATCGTCAGGGCCAGGCCGAGACCGCGGAAGATCGTGGCCGCCTGTCCGTAGCGTTGGCGGATCAGGCTTCGCACGTCTTTGTTCCGCTGCGGCGCGTGCCGGGCTTGGTCGGCCGTGGAGCGGGCTTTCGATCGGGTGTGTCGGCCATCAGCATCCCGCTAGCACAGACAATGAGGGCGGCGCAGCAGCATCGCAGCGTTGCGCCGTGGCGGCGGCGCCCCGATCCGTCAGGCGGGCAGGCCCCGTCTTTCGGCGTTTCGGGACGCCGGCGCGTTGGGCGAGTGCGCGTCGAGCAGCCGTCCGGCCGTGATCTCGTCAGTGACCAGGACGCTTGGCGCCATCGACTTCAGAAGGGCGAGCATGATCTCGGTCTTTTCGGGCCCGCCGCTGATCAGAAGCTTGTTTTCGATGCGGGCGAGCCGGTCGATCGGCATGGAGATGGCGCGGCTGTTAACCGGATGGTCCGCCGGATGACCGCTCGCGTCGACGAAGTTGTAGAGTAGATCGCCGATGATGCCCGCCTCGATCATCGACTGGCGGTCGGCTTCGGAGACATGGCCGACGCGATAGGAGGTGGTCAGAGAGGTGATGCCGCCGCACGACAGGAGCGCGACATCGCAGGTTTCGGCCATCTGGAAGATCTGTTCGAGGCCGCAATGCTCGAGAAGCGCATGCTTGGTCTGCGCCGAATCGACGACGGCCGGCGCGGGAATGAGATAGCCCTCGGCGTTGAACAGTTCGGCGAACTGCCAGGCGAATTCGGCCGGGTTGAAGCGCCGCGCCTGGGCGATCCCGCCCAGAAGCGAAACGACACGCGTGCCCTCGGTCGCCCGGCCTTCGATGAACGGCAGCATGGTGTGCAGCGTGCGGCCCCAGCCGACGCCGACGGTCATGTTGTTTTCGATCAGTTGCGAGACATAGGCGCCGGCCGCCGAGGCGATCGCGCGGGTCGGGTCGCCGCCCGCGTCGGGGAACGGGGCGACGATCGCCCGGCTCAGCCCGAACGTCTCCTCGAGATCGCGCTGCAGCGCGACGACCGGAGCGATGTCCGACTTGATGCGGATGTTGACCTCGCCGCGCGCGCGGGCCTCAGACAGGAGCCGTGTGATCATCACCCGGTTCACGCCGAGCTTCTTGGCCACATCGGATTGCTTGAGGCCCTCGACATAATAGAGCCAGGCCGCGCGGATGCGAATGTCGCGGTGCATGTCTCGCGCGTGCCGTGAACCGGCGCCGCGCGGTTCGTCCATTGCGTGTTCCGGCATCAGCCTGATCCCTTGCCCGGTCCTCCTTGCTCATAAGGTCGCGGCGATGAGTTGTCCAATCGCGTCGGGGGACTCCAAGTGCGGCAGGTGGCCGAGACCGTCGAACAGGTGAAGGGCAATGTGGCCCGGCGCGCCGAGCGCGTGGCGCCAGTCAATGATCGCATCGCGCTTGCCCCAGACGATCCGCGCGGGCATGGCGAGGCGGCCAATGGCAGGGCGCAGATCGAAGGCCTGCGTGCCGTCCGGAAACAGCACGTCGGCCATGGCCATTTGCGCGGCGCGCAGGTCCGGGTCCTTCCGCGACATCATCGCCGCGCGGACATAGCGGTCGGTGATGATTGTGTCGTCGGCGACCAGTTGCCGGAGCCACGGTCCAAGGCCTTCGGCGCGTGTCGCACGGCCGATCCCGTCGATCACCGCGCCGTTGATATCGGGGCCAAGGCCGGCCGGCGCAATCAGCGTCAGACCATCGACGCGGTTTCCGCGCGTGTCGGCGATGGCGAGCGCGACGGCGCCGCCAAGGCTGTGGCCGACAAGATGCGCGGCTTCGAGGCCGAGATCGTCGAAAGCCCGCCGGACATAGGACACGAGTTCTGGAAAGCCCGACAGGCGACGCTTCGGCGACTTGCCGTGGCAGGGCAGTTCGATGCGAATGAGTGGGCGTTGGCTCAAATGCGACTCGATGGGCGACCATGCGGCGGCCTCATTGGCAAAGCCGTGGATCAGGACGATTGGCGTGCCCGTGCCGCCCCTGGAGCGGATGACCGAGAGCGGTCCGGCCTCGTTGTTAAATGCGGGCGGCACCGGAGCCGCGTGCTGCCGATCGTCGAGCACGGCCACATCGGCGGCCTGGATGCGGCCGCGCGGGCCCGACCCGTTAAGCGTCGCCAGATCGATGCCGTTGTCGCGCGCCAGCTTTCGCGCCTTGGGAGTCGCGCGGGGCTTGTCGTTCTGCGCCGCCTCCGTGTTTGACGCGGCGGGCCGGCCTGTCGGCCTTTCCGTCTCGGGTACGCCGTCCGGCGCATTGGCTGAAACTTCAGGTTCAGGCGCTCGTTCGGCGGGTGGCTCACCAACCTCTTCGCCCTCGGCATAGAGCCAGCCCACCGGCGCGCCGATCGGCACCTCGGCGCCTTCGGGAACAAGGTGATGCAGCGTTCCGTTGGCCGGTGCCTCAACTTCCATCGCCGCCTTGTCGGTTTCGATGTCGAAGATCGGCTCGCCCTCGGCGACCCTCGCGCCCTCTTCGACATGCCAGGCGGCGATCTTGCCGGTCTCCATGTCCATGTCGACTTTGGGCATGATGATCTCGGTGGGCATCAGGTGCGGCCTTCGGCCAATCCGCGCGCCGCTTCGATGATATCGGGCACTTGCGGCACGACGGCCTTTTCCAGTTCGGGATTGTAGGGGATCGGGCTTTCGGCACCGCCAAGCCGGACAATCGGCGCATCGAGAAAGTCGAACGCATCGCTTTCGGCGACCATCGCACTGACCTCGGCGCCGATGCCGAGCGTCTTCACCGCTTCGTATACGCACAGAAGTTTGCCGGTCTTGCGCACCGATGCGAGCACGGTGTCCCCGTCCAGCGGACGGATGGTGCGCAAATCGATCACTTCGGCCTCGATGCCTTCGTCCTCAAGGGCCTTGGCCGCATCGAGCGCCTTGTGCACCATGATCGCCGTTGCGACGATGGTGACGTGGCCGCCCTCGCGGCGGACTGCCGCTTTGCCGATCGGCGTGGTGTAGCGGCCAGACGGGACCTGGCCTTTCATCTTGTAGAGCAGCTTGTGCTCGAAGATCATCACGGGATCGGGGTCGTCCAATGCGGCGAGCAGCAGTCCCTTGGCGTCTTCCGGCGTTGCCGGCTGGACGACCTTGAGGCCCGGCACATGGCCGAGCCACGCTTCAAGGCTCTGCGAATGCTGGGCCGCCGCGCCGGTGCCCGAGCCTGCCGGAAAGCGCATGACGAGGGGCACGGAGACGGCGCCGCCGAGCATGTAGCGCACCTTGGCGGCCTGGTTGACGATCTGCTCCATGGCCAGCGTGGCGAAATCGGAGAACTGGAACTCGAAGATCGGGCGCAGACCGGTCATCGCGGCGCCGACGGCGACGCCCGCGCCGCCCAATTCGGAGATCGGCGTGTCCATCACCCGGTCGGTGCCGTACTTGTCGACCAGATCGCCGGTCACCTGAAAGGCGCCGCCATAGACGCCGATATCCTCGCCCATCAGGATGACGCGCTCGTCTTCCGACAGCGCGATGTCCATCGCTTCGCGAATCGCCTGCGCGTAGGAAATCTCGCGCACTTCGATGCCCGCCTGCGCGTTCATGCCGCCACCTTGGGCGAATATACATCGCGGGTTGCGTCTTCGATCCGGGGGGCGGGGCTGTCCTTGGCGAACGCGATGGCCGCCTCGACGGCCTGCTCGACATCCTTTTCGATGGACGCGACCGCCGCATCGTCGGTGATGCCGTGTTCCTTGAGCATGGCCGCCATCCGGGCGATCGGATCGCGCTCCTGCCATTCGGCGATTTCCTCCTTGGTCCGGTAGCGGTTGCGGTCGGACTTGGAGTGGCCGCGCCAGCGGTAGGTCACGTTTTCGATGAGGCTCGGGCCATCGCCGTTGCGCGCGCGCGCCACGGCCGCATCGACGGCCTCGGTGACGGCCGAGAAGTCGTTGCCGTCGACCCGTTCGCCCGGCATGGAGTAGGCGGCCGCGCGATCGGCGATGGACTTCACCGCCGTCGAGCGTTCGGTCGATGTGGACATGCCATAGCGGTTGTTCTCGCACACGAAAACGACGGGCAGCTTCCAGATCGAGGCCATGTTGAGCGCCTCGTGGAAAGCGCCCTCATTGTTGGCGCCATCGCCGAAAAAGCAGACCGTGACCGCGCCGGTGCCAAGCCGCTTGGCCGACAGGGCCGCACCGACGGCGATCGGGATGCCGCCGGCGACGATGCCGTTGGCTCCCAGATTGCCCTTTTCGACATCGGCGATATGCATCGAGCCGCCGCGTCCGCGGCAATAGCCGGTCTCCTTGCCGAAGAACTCAGCGAACATCTTGCCCAGATCGGCGCCCTTGGCGACGCAGTGGCCGTGGCCTCTGTGGGTCGAGGTGATCTTGTCGTCGTCGGTCAGCGACATGCAGGCGCCGACGGCGGACGCTTCCTGTCCGATGCTCAAATGCATGGTGCCGTGGATCAGGCCGCGCGTGTAGCTGTCCTCGGCGCCTTCCTCGAAACGGCGGATCAGATACATCTTTCGCAATGCCTCGATCAGCTGATCGGGCGAATAGGCGCGGATCGCGTAGGGAACGTTGCGGTCGGTGGCGGTGCTGTCAGGCATCGGCCAGTTCCTTTCCGAAGACCATTGCGTCCTGGCGGGCACGCAGTTCGGCGATCTTCGATCCCTCGGGCAGGCGGCTGTTCTCGGTGGTGATCAGTTCGCCCTTGCGAATGGGGCGGGTGACCGTGGCGTCCGGCAGCACGCCGGCCGGCCGCGCCTTCAAGGTTCGGGCGCGGCCGGCTTCCAGCGCCCAGGCGCGATAGGTGTATTCGCCGAGCAGATCGAGCGTTTCGCCGGGCTCAAGATCGCGCTTGGCGACGGCAGCCACCTCGGCGACGGGCTTATCCAGCGGGATCATGTCGGCCTTGCCGTGCAGCATCGCGCGGGCGCAGGTCAGCGGCACTTCGAGCGAGGTCAGGTGATAGGGGCGGATGAACGCGAAATAGGGGCCTTCGCCCATCTTCAGGTCCGACATGCGCTCCCAGACGCGCGGATGCTCGGCTTCGCAGACGACGAAGACGCCCGGTGCAAGTCCCTGGCCGACCGAATAGTCGACCCGGCCAATGTCGGACAGGACACCGCCATCCTTTTTGGGGATCAGTGTCTTGGCGAGGTCCTTCGGCCCGGCGGCGGGGCCATGCATGCCGTCAATATCGGGGACCAGGCCCGTCGCGTTGGCGATCGCCGACATCTCCACCATGGTCTTGGAGCCGTCGATGAACTCGACAAGCATGCGCGGGTTCATGTGGCGCGCGGCAGCTTCGGCGGCATACTGGTCGGGAACCGCATCGAAGTTAAGCGGGTTGTTCTTGCCCTTTCCGGCGCAGACGATCCTGTGTCCCATCGCTGCGACGAACTCGATGATCTCCATGCAGGAGGAGGGCTCGTCGCCTGCGCCCAGGCTGTAGACCACGCCGAGCCGGTCGGCCTCGCGGCGCAGATAGGCGCCGATCGTGACATCGGCCTCCACATTCATCATGACGAGGTGTTTGCCGCGTTCCATCGCCGACAGTCCGATCTCGGCGCCGACAGCGGGAACTCCGGTCGCATCGACCACCACATCGATCAGCCCTGATTCGAGCATCGCGTCGGCGGAGGTGATCGCGGTCCTGCCCGATTCGATGGCGGCATTGATCGCGTCGGCATTGGCCGCATCGGCGCTGTGTCCGGGCGCCTGGTGCGCGATCTCGACCGCCCTGTGCGCAGCCGCCGGGTCGATGTCGGCGATCGCGGCGACATCGACGCCGTCCATCATGCCAGCACGGGTGACAATGTCCGTGCCCATTTCGCCCGAGCCGACAAGGCCGATGCGGACAGGTTTGCCCGATGCGGCGCGCTCGGCCAGGTCGCGGGCGAGACCGGTGAGCGCTATGTTGGATGTCATGAAACACCTATGAGTTGACCAGTCGCTAAAGCATTGTGAACTTACGTCCAAGTGTCAATGCAAATGTTCGTAAAGTCCAATCTGACATCAAGCCACCGCGTCGGCCACGCCGCTTCGGTGCGCCGATTGGGGAGAAATGAACGCTTGACAGAGAGTGTGACTTGCACAAAAGTCTGCACAAGAAGTCAAATGTTCAATCTGCTGTCATCGAGTTCGGGTGCGATGGCAGTCAGGCGATCTGGCACCCGAAGGGAGGAACCAACCATGAAATTCGCTGGAAACCTGTCACGGCGCTCGTTCTTGCAGACAAGCTCGGCCGCCGGTCTGGTCGCCGCCGGCGCGGGGACGGGCCTCGTGGGCCGTGCCTTCGCCAGTACGGACCTGCCGGACCCGCAGACCGTGCTCGACCAGATCTCGATCGAGCAGTATGTGCGCGAGGACTATCGCGACCTCTACAGCCTGACCAATGCCGACACGATGTGGGATCCGTCGACCGACTGGATTCGCACGGTGGACTGGGAGGCGGTGCGCAGCGAGCTGGCCGGCTCGACCGTGCGCTTTGCCATCGGCGCGGCGGACCAGGAATCGGCGGCGGAAGGCCTGGCGCCGTTCGAGGCCCTTTCCGGCATCAAGGTCGAACTGGTGCCGATCCCGGACGACAGCTTCTATGACAAGGCGCTGGCCGAATTCATCTCGGGCAACGCCTCGTTCGATGCGCTGCAGTTCTTCTCGCCCTGGATGGGCGACTTCGCGGCGCCCGGCTTCCTCGCGCCGCTCGACGAGTTCGCCGACAAATGGGGCCTGCCGCTGGACGACTTCTACGACACCTACCGGCTCAATTACGGCTTGTTCAACGGCAAGATGTACGGCATTCCGTTCGACTGCGACATCCAGATGGTCCATGTCCGCAAAGGTTACATGGAGCAGCTTCTGGGCGGCGAGGTTGACAAGGTCAATTCCATCCCGACCTATGACGAGCTCATCCGGGTTTCCAAGGAGCTCAACAATATCGAACCGGGCGTTTCCGGTGTCGGCCTGATGGCCGCGCCGGGCTTCTGGTCGACCTATACGTGGGAACACATCGCCGCGCAGGCCGGCATGATGCTGTTTGACGAGAACTGGGAGCCGATCTTCAACGGCGATGCCGGCATGAAGGGACTGGAGATCATTCTCGAACTGGCCAAGAACGCCAATGAAGGCCATGCCGGCGCCGGCTGGCCGGAGAACCGGGCCGCGTGGCTCGGCGGTCAGGTCGCCACCAACATCAGCTGGCAGGATTCGGGCACCCAGGCGATGCGGCCCGACCAGTCGCAAATCGTCGACGACTTCGTGACGATTTACGAGCCGCGCATCGAAGGCGGCCGTTTCGCGCCGCCCAACATTGCCGGCTCGACCTCATGCGTTGCGGCGTCCAGCCAGAACCCGGAAGGTGCGTTTCTGATGCTCGCCTTCCTGACGACCTCGTCGATCATGGCGATGAACGAGGCCAATGCGAACGGCGTGGCGCCGGGCTACAAATCGGTCCTGCGCAACGACAATCTGCAGAAGGTCTCGCAGCCGGCCAAGGTCTGGGGCGACAGCCTGGAGCATGCGTGGTGCTCGCCGCGTCTGCCCGGAGCGTTCCCGATCGAACAGGCGATCGGCAACGAGATCAACCGTGCCGTGGTCGGACAGATCACCGCCAAGGAAGCGCTCGACAACGCGGCCACCGCCGTACGCGAGATCATGACGCAAAACGGCTTCTACCAGGGCAACGATCCTGTCGATTACGCAGCCGCCGCGCCGGGTCTCTATGTCGGAGAGGGTCGCGATCTGCCATTCTGATCGGCAGGCACGATCAATCGACGGCACCTGGAGCTCTTGATGGGCACTCCCTCCCTGCCTGATGCCGGGGCGACTGCGGTCGCCCCGGCCATGGTAACACAAAGGCCAAGGCCAAGACGGCGCAACAAGCGGCTCAAGGCCTGGTTTCCCTATCTGCTGGTGGCGCCTGCCGTCATCTACCTGTTTCTGATCACGCTCTATCCGGGCGTCTATGCGATCATCCAGAGCTTCCACGCGGTCAAGTTCGGGCCGTGGCAGCCGGTCGGTTTCGCCAATTACGTCAAGCTTTTCAACGACCACCAGTTCTGGGGCGCGCTCTGGAACACGTTCGTCATCGGCTCGATATCGCTGACGCTGCAATGCCTGATCGCGTTGACGCTGGCGTTTTACGCCTATCGCGACCCGTGGGTGCAGGGCTGGCGCATCATCTTTCTGGTGCCGATGCTGTTCATGCCTTCCGCGGTCGCTTTCATCTTCAAGCTGGCCTTTCTCGATGCCCGCGTCGTCTCCGACCTTTTGATCCGCATCGGGCTGATCGACGGCAATCTGGCGATCCAGTCCTCAATCTGGATGAGCCGTGGCCTTCTGATCATCGCCGATGTCTGGCAATGGACGCCATTCCTGTTCATCATTTTCGTCGCCGCCCTTCAGGGGCAGGATGAAGAGGTGGAAGAGGCCGCGCGGCTCGACGGCGCGTCCTGGGCGGCCATCTTCTGGAACATCTCGCTGCCGCTGATGAAGCCGGTGATCGCCGTGGCGCTGATCCTGCGCGGTATCGACATCACGACCATGTTCACCAACGTCTTCATCATCACCAAGGGCGGGCCGGCCTTCGGTACCGAGACGATCAGCTATTTCATCTACCGGACCGGCTTCAAGTTCTTCAATTTCGGATACGCGTCGGCGGCGTCCGTCGTCATGCTGATCATTACCATCATCATCGCGCAGCTCGTCGTGAAGCGCGCCTTCGTGTCGGTGAGGACGTAGGCCATGGCTTCGCAACGCAGAAAACGCGGTGAGAACCTGTTCGTCCGCTACCTGATCCTGGGCGCATGGGCGCTGTTCTGCCTGATGCCGGTGCTCTGGTTCCTGTCGATCGGGCTCAGACCGCGCGTCGAGATCATCACGCCGCAGCCGATCTACTGGCCGACCTTCAGCCTCGATGCCTGGCACATGATCTGGGAGGACTGGCCGATGGCCAAGTATCTCCGCAACTCGATCCTGGCGATCTTCGGCTCGGTGCTGATCGATCTGGTGCTCGGAATTCCGGCGGCCTATTCGCTGGCCCGCTACGAGTATCGCGGCCGTGACGACATCGCCTTCTACATATTGTCGACCCGCATGATGGCGCCGGCGATCGTGGCGATCCCGATCTTCTTTTTGTTCCGCAATGCGGGCCTTCTGGACACAATCTGGGCGCTGATGCTGATCTATGCGGCGATCAACCTGTCGTTCGTGACATGGATCATCCGCTCCTACATGCTCGACATCCCCAAGGAATTGGAGGATGCGGCGCGCACGGATGGCGCGTCCGACATGCGCATCCTGTGGGAGATCATCATTCCGGCAATCCTGCCGGGCATCATCACGGCGTCAGTCATCGCGATGATCTTTGCGATCAACGAATTCCTGTTCACCCTGCTGATCGCCTCGACGCCGAACGCCTATACGATGTCGGTGGCGCTCGCCAATTTCACCGGCGGGTCGGACGGCGTCATCTACAACGCGATCGCGCTTGTTGCCTTCCTCGCCTTCGTGCCGGTTTTCCTCGTGGTCGTCGCGATCCAGAAGCATCTGAGCCGCGGGCTGACGATGGGCGCGGTCAAGGGCGGATGATGGCGACGAGTATCGGGTTTGAAACCCGCACAATGAAAGAAAGCTGAAACATGGCGCGTATCGAACTCAACGGCATCCAGAAGCGGTGGGGCGAAGCCTGGGGCGTGCGCGATGTCAATATCGACATTGCCGACGAGGAGTTCATCGTCTTTCTCGGTCCGTCGGGCTGCGGCAAGACGACGACCATGCGCATGATCGCGGGCCTTGAAGAGCCGACCGAGGGCGAGATCGTCATGGACGGCGAGACGATGAACGACATCGATCCGCGCGACCGCGATGTAGCGATGGTGTTCCAGGGCTATGCGCTTTATCCGAACATGACGATCTACGAGAACATCCGCTTTCCGCTCCGCATGCGCGGCGTGCCGCGCGCCGAACATGACGGACTGGTGCGGCGCGCCGCCGGGCTGGTCGAGATGACCGATTATCTCGACCGCAAGCCGGGCGCGCTGTCCGGCGGCCAGCGCCAGCGGGCAGCCCTGGCGCGGGCGATCGTGCGCGCGCCGCAAGTGTTCCTGATGGACGAGCCGCTGTCGAACCTCGACGCCAAGCTGCGCCAGGCGATGCGCGTGCAGATCAAGCACATCCAGCGCGAGTTGCGGATCACCACCGTCTATGTGACGCACGACCAGATCGAGGCGATGACGCTCGCCGACCGGATCGTGATCATGCAGTCGGGCCTGATCCAGCAGATCGGCACGCCGGACGAGATCTACAACGACCCGGCCAACACGTTCGTTGCCAACTTCATCGGCTCGCCGCCGATGAACCTGGTCGAGGGCGAGGTCGCCGATGGCGTGTTCACCGCGCCGGGCGTGAAGGTTCCCGGTCTTCCCGCAGGGGTCAGCGGCAAGGTGACGCTTGGCGTCCGGCCAGAGGATTGCCATGTCACCGACGAGGACATCGACCTGACCGGCGAGGTCTATGGCGTCGAACCCACCGGCGATCTGACCTATCTGACCCTGCAGGCTGGCGAAAAGCTGTTTGAAATCAAGGCCGATCGCACCTACCGTGCGCCGCTGGGCGCGACCGAAAATGTGCGGTTCGACGCCGACAGGATCTATCTGTTCGACGGTGAAAGCGGCGAACGCCTGCGCCGGGAGTGATCATGACGTTCGATTACACATCGATGGGCTTTTACACGTTCGACGCGCTGTGCCGGCCTGTGACGGACATTCCGCCCGGCGGCGGGACCTATTTCGTCGACGAGTTCACCATCGCGGTTTCCGGGGCCGCCGGTTCGGCGGCGATCGTTGCGGCCAAGCACGGGCTGTCGGTGCAGGCGGTGGGCGGCGTCGGCGAGGACCTGATGGGCGACTGGGTGCTGCGCAGGCTTGCCGACTTCGGCATCGACACGGCCAACATGCAGCGCTGCCCGGATCATACGACATCGTCGAGCGTCGTGACGACAAGGCCCGACGGCGCCCGTCCGGCGCTGCACAAGCGCGGGGCAACGGCGGGCTTTTTCGTCGGCGACGACCAGATCGACCGCGTCCTGGACACCGCGATCTTGCATGTCGGTGGCGTCGGGCTGATGGACAGGATGGACAAGGGGCGCACGGCGGACGTGCTGGCCGAAGCAAGAAAGCGCGGCTGCCGGACGACGCTCGATGTCTTCGCGTCGACGCCCGACGATCTGCCGCTGGTTCGCCCGCTGCTCGCGCACACCGATTTCTTCATGCCGTCGGAAGAGGAAGCGATGGCGCTGTCCGGGCTGACCGATTTCGAGGAGATCGCGCGGTTCCTGCTCGATCAGGGCACCGGCGCGGTGATCCTGACGCTTGGCGACAAGGGGGCGATGTATCGCGACCAGCAGGGAAACAAGATCGATCTGCCCGCGTTTTCGATCGACGTGGTGTGCACGTGCGGGTGTGGCGATTGCTTCAATGCGGGATTTGCCACCGGGCTGCATCTCGGCCTGCCGATGGAGGATTGCCTGCGCATGGGGCAGGCGGCTTCGGCGCAGAACGCGATGGGATTGGGCTCGCAGGCGGTCGTCACCTCGCTAGAGGCGACGCGGGCCTTCATGGAAACCACACCGACGCGGTGATAGGATGCCGGCCGTGCCGATGAAGAGGAACGGGACATGCGTGAACAGCCGCCCATACCCCGGCTGACAGCCCTGCAATTGCCGCTGCGCGATGCGCTGCGCGGCGTGGCGACGCTGGCCGAAGTGACCGAGGAACTGCTGGAGCCGGCGGCGGCGCTGCTGCCCGGCACGGTGCGCGACGGGTTCCGCTCGGCGGTGCATGCGATCGAGGGTGCCGGCAAGCGGCTGATGACCGCGCCGATCACGCTCGAGAGCGTGCGTGCTTCGTCCCGCGTCCTGTCGCAAGGGGCCGGTGATCGCGACGCGCTGGCGACGATGGCGGTCGTGATCGCCTATGCGTGGGAGCATTTGCGCGATGCCGGCCACGAGCATCATCTGATGATCAGTGAGACCATGCTGGGCAGCGATGCGGATCGCGCGGCGATCGATACCGGTCTCGTTTCCATCATGGTCTGGCTTCTGGCGATGCGGGCCGAGACCATGGAGGAGGAGGAAAAGCTGCTCGATCTTGCCTCGGCGCTGGTGACAGCCATGGGCGAGGAGACCCGCGCAGCGCTGGTTGACCGGGCGCTGCTGGCCGGGCACATGGAATCGCTCGCAGCGCATCTTTAGGGCCAACGGACATGACGCTTCCCGCCTCGACCGACAGCGAACAGCCGATCCGCAAATCGGCGCAGCGGCTGCGCTGGTTCGTCCAGGCATTCGAGGAACAGGCCGAACAGACATCGCGCGAGACGGGAACGCGCTACACCGTCGATCACGGGCGCCTTGCAGCCGTTTTCGCCCAGTGGCTCAAGGATTTTCAGGCACAGAAACCCGAACGCGACGAGGACAAGCCGGCCTATGTGGGTTTTGCGGCGGGTCTGATGTTGCGCACGCTGATCGAGATGAAGCCCGTGCTGCCGGGCGGGGCCGACACCACCAACCCGGCCTATTTCTGGCCGGAAGGCTATCTCTACGTGGTCTTCTGCCTCAATGTGCGCGGATTGGTGCTGGAAGGCGACTATCACGGCGAGCAGCACACGAGCGCCCTTTTGAACGAGACACGCACATGGTGGAGCTTCAAGGAGAATGTGGCCGACGATCCGTCGCTGGCGATGGCCTTTCTCGACCTTTTCGCCGGGGATGAGCCGCAATGGTCCGTCCCGCACCTGTTTCGGACGGGGCGCATTCGCGGCCTTGCCGACCGGTTCTACAAGCAAGAGACGCTGAAGGCCGTTGACTGATCGCCTGGCCCATATGCCGGTTCGCCCCTCCGCCATGCCCTTGGCCGAGGTGCTTGCGTCATGAGTTCGGTCGGCATCGTCATTGTCGCCGCGGGGCGCGGCCGCCGGCTGGGCGCCGAGATGCCCAAGCAGTATATCGAACTGGCCGGCGCCTGTTCGCTGAGGCGCGTCGCCGAGACGTTCCTTGGCCTGAAGCGGACGAGTTTCATCGTGCCGGTCATCCATCCCGGAGACGCGGAGCTTTGCGCTGCGGCGCTGGCGGGATTGGACGATGCGCGCCTGTTGCCGGCAGTCGATGGCGGTGAAACGCGCGCGCAGTCCGTCCGGCGTGGCCTTGAAGCGCTCGAAGCGCACAATCCGGACCTGGTGCTCATTCACGACGCGGCGCGGCCGTTCGTGCCAGTATCCGTGATCGAGGATGTGATTGCCGCCCTCGGCTTCAGCGACGGCGCACTGGCCGCCTTGCCGGTCGTCGATGCGCTCTGGAAGGAGGAGGGCGGCGGTGCGGGCGAACCGGTCGCGCGCACGGGTCTTTGGCGGGCTCAGACGCCGCAGGGGTTCGATTTCGCCAAGATCCTTGCCGCCCATCGAGCCCATGACGGCACGGGCGCCGACGATGTCGCCGTTGCGCGTGAGGCCGGCATCGCGGTTCGGCTGGTTCCGGGTTCGGAACAAAACTACAAGATCACGACCGCCGACGATCTCGACCGCGCGCTGGCCGATGTCCATGGGTTCGATGCGCACAGGGCCGATGCTTCGCCCGAAGACGATACCGTCATCATATTGCCCGGCGGGCGATCCCAAAGGGGTTGAAGCATGCGCGGCCGGACGGCTGCCTTCACAGGCGCATGCTCCAGGCGAGCAGCGCCGGCGTGACCACCAGTTCCATGGCCAAGGCGGCGACGTGAGGCGCATCCGGCCAGCCCGCGAGCAGCAGCGACAAGAGCCGCGCGGCGCCGCCGGCGATGACGATCACGGCAAGGAGGCGGAAGCGGTCGAGCCTGATCGCCGGACGCATGACCGTGCTCCAGAACCCAAGTCCGATGCCGAGCAGAAGCCCGGACAGGTAACGAATATGGCTGTCCAGATTGACCGCTTCGGCCGCCGCCTCAAGGCCCGGAAGCCCCGCGCCCAAAAGGGTGCCGGCAAGGCCCGCCGAAACCGGCACGAAAGCCAGCACGAAGACGGCGAGACGGAAAACGGTCCGCTCGCGGCCCGCAGCGCCGTCAGGCATCGGCATTGTCGGGCCGGAACGTCAGCGCCAGGCCGTTCAGGCAATGGCGCTTGCCGGTCGGCTCGGGACCGTCGTCGAAAATGTGGCCGAAATGGCCGCCGCAGCGCCGGCAATGGACCTCGGTGCGGGTCGCGAACAGGGAATTGTCCGGTTTCGTGCGGACGGCGTCCGGCAGTGCCTCGGTGAAGCTCGGCCAGCCGGTACCGCTGTCGAACTTGGCGTCCGATGCATAGACCGGCAGGTCGCATCCGGCGCAATGATAGGTGCCGGCGCGCTTTTCATCGTTGAGCGGGCTGGACCCGGGCTGTTCGGTGGCTTCCTGCCGCAGGACCGCGAATTGCGCCTCGGTGAGCATGGCGCGCCATTGCGCCTCCGTCCGGGTGATCTCGAAAGCGCCCGCGCGGGCGTTGCCGGTGATGTTCCGGCGGCCGGAATCGAGCAGCTGCCACGTGCCGTAGATCGTGCCGGCGGCGCCAAGAGCGGCCGCGCCGGACAGTAGGAAGATTCGACGGTTCATGTGTGCCTCCCGTTCGTGGTGGCGGGCGCCCGGACGGGCGCCCGCGCCGATGCGTTGTCTTACGATGCGGGCAGCAGCACCGTGTCGATGACGTGGATGACGCCGTTGGACTGGTCGACATCGGCGATCGTGACGGTGGCGACACGGCCCTGGCCGTCCTTGATCATGATGGCGTCGCCCTCGGTCATGACGGTGAACTCACAGCCGCCGACGGTCGTCACCGGGTGCATGCCGCCATCGTCCATCACCATCTGCGAGATGGCGTCCGACATGGCTTCGGCGCCCAGCACATGGCAGGTCAGGATCTTGGTGAGCTGATCCTTGTTTTCCGGCTGGAGCAGGCTTTCGACCGTGCCCTCGGGCAGCGCATCGAATGCCGCGTTGGTCGGCGCAAAGACCGTGAACGGGCCATCGCCCTGCAGCGTGTCGACGAGACCTGCGGCCTTGACGGCCGCAACCAGCGTCGTGTGGTCAGCGGAGTTGACCGCGTTCTCGATGATGTTCTTGTCATCGTACATGGCGGCACCGCCGACCATGGGGTTTTCGGCAAAGGCGGCGCCGGCGGCGACAGTGAGCGCAGTTGCGGCGGCGATGGCGGTGAGCGTGCGTTTGATGGGCATGGATGATCTCCTCGTTTTCCCGGCCCGTTGCGGGCGGGGTGACAGCAGTCACGAGGATGCCGGGGAGAAAGTTTCAGGGTCGGGCAAAAAAAATGCACCGCACGATCGGCCGGTCAGAGTGCGGTGATCTCGCCGGTCGCGAGCACCGCCCCGGTGGGCTGTCCTGTCGGCGAGCCGCCGCCCGGCTCGTCGCTGACGGCCAGGACCGCGCCATCGCCGATGCGGCCGGCCAGCGCTTCCGGCACGTCGACGAGGAAGGCGGCGCTCTGCGGCAGCACGCCGAGCGAAACGGGCGCCGCATCGCCGGCGATCAGCCAGAGTTCGAATGCCCGGTCCGGTTCGGGCGTGCCGGCGCGCCGGTTCAACCGCAAGGTGCGCGTCTCCGGCTCGTAAAGCGCCGCCAGTCGCACGTCGCTCTGGGCGCCCGAGACGGTGGCGATCAGGCGGGTTGCCGGATCGTCCGGCTGCAGCGTTTGCGCATAAAGGCCGGCAAAGACGATCATGCCGGCGAGCGAAGCGACGGCAAGCCCGCGCCAGACGCCGAGCCGCTGCCAGAAGGGAGCGGGGCCGGCAGCCGGTTCGAACAGCGCCGCCTCGATGTTGGCGAGAACGGCCGCCGGCGGCTCGACCGCTTCGATCTCGTCGGCCAGTGGGGCAAGACGGTTGCTCCAGTCGGCGACGGCCTTGCGAAGCACGGCGTCATCGCGCAACAGCTTCTCGAACGCGACGCGCTCGGCATGGGGCAGCGTACCCAGCACATATTCGGCGACGGTTGCATCGTCGGGACGGGCGGTTTCGTTGGCGCTCATCGCTCAAGGCACTCCTTGAGTCTGGCAAGGCTCCGGCGCAGCCAGGTCCGCATCGTGTTGAGCGGCACAGCGTGGCGGTCGGCCAGTTCCTGATAGGAATATCCCTCGACATAGGCGGCGCGCACCGCATCGGCGCGGCGCGCATCCAACTCGTCGAGACACAGATCGATCCGCCGGCCCTCGGAGGCTGCGATGGCGGTCGCTTCCGGACCCGGCGCATCGTCCGACAGGTCGGCGGCTTCATCGATGTCGACAGGGTCGGGTCGCCGGGCGCGCACCTTGTCGATGGCGGTGTTGCGCGCGATCGCGATCAGCCACGACAAGGGACTGTAGCCTCCGGCGCCGTAGCGGCCGGCTCCGTTCCAGATCTTGATGTAGGCTTCCTGCAGCGCATCCTCGGCATCCTGTCTGTCTTTCAAGACACGAAGGCAGACCCCGAACAGTTTCGCCGACGTCAGAGCGTAGAGGTGCGTCAGCGCCTTGCGGTCGCGCAGGGCGACGGCGGCGATCAGATTTTCGATATTCTCTCGGCTCAACGCCCTGGCCCTCTGTCGGCCCTCGATTGCTAGCGCAAGTTGCGCGCCAGATCGAGTGGGCAATGCCGCTGAGCGGCAGTGCGTGCCGGTTACCTGTCGCCGGCGGTGGCGTTGCGATACCATGCCGCCAGCGCGGCGCGGCTTTCGTCGTCCATCGTCGCAATGGCGTTTGGCGGCGGCATGGCGTGGGTGACGCCGGCCTGAAGAAAGACCTGCTGCGCGTGGCGGGCGACATCGGCCTCGGTTTCAAGGACCACACCCTTGGGCGGCCACAAAATGCCCTGCCAGACCGGCTCGCGTGCGTGGCACATGGCGCAATTGCCGAGCACGATGTCATGGGCGTTCCGGAAGCCTTCGGCATCGGCGAACTGTTGTTCATGGGGCGTCAGGGCGCGCGCTTCGGCCTCCTCCCATGTGTCGAGCATCGGCGCGGTCGACAGCCAGGCGATGATGACGAACAGGATCAGCGAGGCGGCAAGCGTCCAGTGCGGATGACCCTGCCGGGCGTGCATGGTGTTGAAGAAATGCCGGATCAGCACGCCCATCAGGAAGACCAGGCTCGCGATGATCCATGCAAAATCGGTGGCGAAGGCCAGCGGATAATGATTGGAGAGCATCAGGAAGATGACCGGCAGGGTCAGATAGTTGTTGTGGGTCGAGCGCAGCTTGGCGATCTTGCCGTATTTGGGGTCCGGCGTGCGGCCTTCCTTCAAATCATTCACCACGATGTGCTGGTTCGGCATGATGATGAAGAAGACGTTGGCGGTCATGATGGTCGCGGTGAAGGCGCCCAGATGCAGAAGCGCGGCGCGGCCGGTGAAGACCTGGTTCAGCCCCCAGCTCATCGCCACGATGATGACGAACAGGACCAGCATCATCGCGGTCGGATAGTCGCCCAGTTTGGACTTGCAGAGCTGGTCGTAGAGCAGCCAGCCGATGCCGATCGAGGCGGCGGAAATGGCGATGCCCTGCCACAGCGACAGTTCGGCCCTGGTCGGATCGAGAAGATAGAGTTCGCCGCTGACCCAGTAGATGATCATCAGCAGCGCCGCGCCGGACAGCCAGGTCGCATAGCTCTCCCATTTGAACCAGGTCAGATGGTCGGGCATCTGTTCGGGCGCGACCAGATATTTCTGGATGTGGTAGAAACCGCCGCCATGGACCTGCCATTCCTCGCCATGGGCGCCCCGGGGCAGGTGCGGCGCCTTGCGCAGGCCCAGATCGAGCGCGATGAAATAGAAGGACGAGCCGATCCACGCGATCGCCGTGATGACGTGCAGCCAGCGCACGGCGAAGCCCACCCATTCCCACATGACGGCGAAGTCGTACATTGCATGCCTCCCGCAAGCCCGAAACGGCGGCAGACTATGCGGAACGGCATTGTTCTGGTATCGATGGCAAAAGCCAAGCTGCATCAAAAATTGCCGAACAATGTCCTATCTCGACACAATCCGGACCTTCGTGCGTGTCTATGAATTGGGCAGCATGTCGGCAGCGGGGCGGGATCTGCGGATTTCGCCGGCCGTCACTTCGTCGCGCATATCGCAGCTCGAGGACCATCTGAGCGTCCGCCTGTTCCAGCGCACAACGCGCAGCCTGACCCCGACCGAGCAGGGCAGGGCGTTTTACGGCGGTGCTTGTGCGATTTTGGAGGCGGTGGAGAGCGCCGAGGCGCAGGTTGTCTCGATAACGGACAATCCCAAGGGATCGCTGTTCGTCGCCGCGCCGCTCGGTGTCGGGCGGCGGCTGATCGCGCCGCGGGTGCCCGAGTTCCTGAAAGCCTATCCGGAGGTCAGCGTCCGTCTGCGCCTGACCGACCGAAAGGTCGACCTGACGACGGAAGGGCTGGATCTGGCCTTCTTCCTCGGCCAGCCGGAGGACAGCAATCTGCGCATCCGCAAGATCGCCGATGTGGAGCGCGTGCTGTGCGCGTCACCGGACTACATCGCGGCGCGAGGGCTGCCGGCGCGGGGCGACCAACTCGTTGCCGATGGCCATGAGTGCCTCAATCTTCGTTTTCCCGGCGCAACGGAATTCCAGTGGCCACTGGTGACGCCGGACGGGGTGAAGCGGTTCCGCGTCGCCGGGCGCTACGAGTCCGACGATGGCGACGTGCTGACCGACTGGGCGCTGGCCGGCCATGGGATCGCACTCAAGCCGATTTTCGAGGTGGCGGACCATCTCAGGGACGGGCGGCTGGTGCCGGTCGCCACCGAAACGCCGCCCGAACCGATCCAGATGGCGTGTCTTTTCACCCACCGCCGCCGGCAGGACCCCAAGACGCGGCTGTTCATGGAATTCATGATCGAGCGGATCGGCGCGTCGGTCCGGTAGCTCAGCTTCCGCGATAGGTGGAGTAGCCGAACGGCGAAAGCAGCAGCGGAACATGATAGTGCGCGGCGTCCGACATGCCGAAGCGCAGCGGCACGACATCGAGAAAGCGCGGCTCTTCCGGCGGCGTGCCGGCCGCATCGAGATAGGCGCCGGCGTGGAAGACCAGCTCGTAAACGCCGGTCGCGAACGCGTTTTCGGGCAGGATCTGTTCGTCCGTGCGCCCGTCATCGTTCGTCACCAGCGTTTTCAGATGGGTGCGCGTCTCGCCGTCGATCCTGTAGAGATCGATGCGCAGCCCTTGCGCCGGGCAGCCGCGCGCAGTGTCCAGCACATGGGTTGTCAGAAATCCGGCCATGATCGGTCCTCCGCGAACAAGGCGCGTTATAGCGTCGGCGGATGGCCTGCCGTAACGCGCCGCCGGGCAGAGGCAGTTTCAAGATTTATTTGAATAATCGGGCGATTGTCTTGATGTATGGTTGCATCGCTTGGGAGGGCCCATCATGCGACGTTATCCGCGTGACATGACCGGTTACGGCGCGATGCCGCCAGCGGCCAACTGGCCGAACGGCGCAAGGATCGCCGTGCAGATCGTGCTCAATTATGAAGAGGGCGGCGAGAACTGCGTCCTGCATGGCGATCCGGCGTCAGAGGCGTTCCTGTCGGAGATCACGGGCGCCGAGCCCTGGCCCGGCCAGCGGCACTGGAACATGGAGTCGCTCTATGAATATGGCGCCCGCGCCGGGTTCTGGCGGGTCCATCGACTGCTGAAGGATGTGCCGGTAACCGTCTTCGGCGTGGCCAGCGCGCTGGCCCGCGCGCCCGAGCAGGTTGCGGCGATGAAGGAGGCCGGCTGGGAGATTGCCAGCCACGGGCTCAAATGGGTCGAGCACAAGGACATGCCGGCCGACGAGGAGCGCGCGCAGATCGGCGAGGCGATCCGCCTTCATACCGAGGTGACCGGTACGCCGCCGCGCGGCTGGTATACGGGCCGCTGCTCCGCCAACACGGTCGAACTCGTCTCGGAGAAGGGCGATTTCGCCTACATCGCAGACAGTTATGCCGACGATCTTCCATATTGGGTTCGCGTTGGCGAGAAAGACCAGCTGATCGTGCCCTACACGATGGACTGCAACGATATGCGCTTTGCGATCCAGGCGGGCTTCGCCACGGGCGCCGATTTCGAGACGATGCTGAAGGACGCGTTCGACACGCTGTATGAAGAAGGCCGGGCGGGTGCACCCAAAATGCTGTCGATCGGCCTGCATTGCCGACTGATCGGGCGGCCCAGCCGTGCCGCCGCCCTTCAGCGGGCGCTCGCCCATTTCCGCAGCCATGACGGTGTGTGGTTCGCAACGCGGCTGCAGATCGCCGAGCACTGGGCCAGAACCCATCCGCCGGTTGCGCGGGTTCGTCCGTCGGACATGGATCGCGACACATTCGTGTCCGAGTTCGGCGGGGTCTTCGAGCATTCGCCATGGATCGCCGAAGCCGCGCACGCGCTTGAACTCGGCCCCACGCACGACACCGCCGCTGGCGTTCACGCGGCGCTGGCGCGCATTTTCCGCTCGGCGCCAGAGGACGCCCGTCTCGGCGTCCTGACCGCACATCCCGACCTCGCCGGCAAACTGGCACAGGCCAGGCGATTGACCACCGAATCGACGGCCGAGCAGGCTTCGGTCGGGCTCGATTGCCTGACCGACGCGGAGCGCGCTACATTCACCGAACTCAACGACGCCTATACGGCCAGGTTCGGCTTTCCGTTCATCATCGCGGTGCGGGACAACAGCAAGGCATCGATCATGGACGCATTCCGCCGCCGGATCGGCAATGACCGCCGAACGGAACTCGCCGAGGCCTGCCGCCAGGTTGAGCGGATCGCCGAACTGCGTTTGAAGGACAGGTTCGCGGCATGACTCGCGCGATCAGGGTCGAGCCGCTCTCCAGGGCCGCCTTTGCGCCCTTCGGCGACGTGTTGGACACCGAGGGTGCGCCCGACCGGATGATCAATCAGGGGCTCTGCGGCCGCTTTCATGACCGTGCCCGGCTCGATTTCGCCGACGGGCGCGCCGGCGTCAGCCTGTTTCAGGCCGAGCCGCGGTCGCTGCCGCTGATGCTGGACATGGTGGAGCGGCATCCGCTCGGCAGCCAGGCATTCGTGCCGATGAGCCTCGATCCGTTCCTTGTCATCGTCGCGCCGGACGAAGCGGGAAAGCCCGGACGGCCACGTGCCTTCCTGACGGCGCCCGGGCAGGGGATCAATTTTCACCGTGGCACATGGCATGGCGTGCTGACGCCATTGGCCGAACCCGGGCTCTTCGCTGTCATCGACAGGATCGGCGAGGGCTCCAATCTGGAGGAACACCGGTTCGAAACGCCCTATCGGGTGTTGGCCGGGTAGCCGCGCGGCAAGCGGCGGCGCTTGGTCTGGAGGAGGGAGAGGACCAAAATGGCAGACGCAACGATCGGGACCCCGGAGCAGCTCCGCGATCCCAACTATACACCGGCGCTGTATCAAGCCGTTCCGCTCGGAATCCAGCATGTGCTGGCGATGTTCGTTTCCAATGTGACGCCGGCGATCATCGTTGCGGGGGCTGCCGGCTTCGGTTTCGGCTCCGACAGCCCGGACTTTCCGGAGTTGCTCTATCTCATTCAAATGTCGATGCTGTTCGCCGGCCTCGCAACGCTGTTGCAGACGATCACCATCGGTCCGGTCGGCGCAGCGCTGCCGATCGTTCAGGGCACCTCGTTTGCCTTTCTGCCGATCATGATCCCGCTGGTCGCGGGGCAGGGCGTCGATGCCTTGGCCGCGCTCTTCACCGGGGTGATTGTCGGCGGTCTTTTCCACGCGTTTCTCGGCGCGTTCATCGGCAAGATCCGCTTTGCGCTGCCGCCGCTCGTCACCGGCCTCGTCGTCACCATGATCGGCCTGGCGCTGGTGCGCGTCGGCATTCAATATGCCGCGGGGGGCGTCCCGGCGATCGGCACACCGGAATATGGCAGCCTGGGCAACTGGATCGTTGCGCTGATCGTCATCGTGGTGACGCTGGCGCTGAAATTCTTCGCGCGCGGCATGCTGTCGGTTTCCGCCGTCCTGATCGGCCTGATCGCCGGCTATGTGTACGCGCTGGTCTTCACCGACATGCTGAGCCTTGCCGCGATTTCCAGTTCCTGGTCGAGCGCCGCCGCCTTCGCCCTGCCGCAGCCGTTCAAATACGGGTTCGAGTTCTCGGTTGCCGCGATCGTCGGCTTTTGCCTGATGGCGTTCGTTTCGGCCGTGGAGACCGTGGGCGACGTCTCGGGGATCACCAAGGGCGGCGCGGGCCGCGAAGCGACCGACCGCGAAATCGAGGGCGCGACCTATGCCGACGGTTTCGGCACCGCCATCGCCGGCGTCTTCGGCGGGTTTCCGAACACCTCGTTCAGTCAGAATGTGGGCCTGATCGCGATGACCGGGGTGATGAGCCGCCATGTCGTGACGTTCGGCGCGCTTTTCCTGATTGTCTGCGGGCTGGTGCCGAAGGTGGGCGGGTTGATCCGCACCATCCCGATCGAGGTTCTGGGCGGCGGCGTGATAGTGATGTTCGGCATGGTCGTGGCCGCCGGCATCTCGATGCTGTCCGACGTGACCTGGAACCGGCGCAACATGGTGATCTTCGCCGTGGCGCTGTCGATCGGCCTTGGCCTTCAACTCGAACCGGGCGCCGTGCAGTACCTGCCCGACTGGCTGCGGGTCCTGATGGTCTCCGGTCTCTTGCCGGCCGCCTCGATCGCAATCGTCCTGAACTTGGTTCTGCCGGAGGAATTGTCGGACGAGGCAACCGAGGAAGTGTCCGGGGGCCTGTCCGGGAACGGCCAGGGCTCTTTGCGCCGGGATGGCGGCTGAGGGCGCCGACCCGAGGTCCCGCCAAACCGGCGGCGGGCCTCGACCCCGAATGACAGGCGCTCCCCGGACAGTCCGGGGAGCGCTTCTCTTTTTTGCGATCGCGGCAGGCGCGATATGAGCAGTGTGATCGTGACCTAGAAATCGACCTCGATGGCGATGCCTTTTTCGACCGCCAGTTCCACGACGGCGGCGGCCACGGCAAGGTCCTGAAGTCCGACGCCGGTGCCGTCGAACAGCGTGATCTGGTCGTCGGACGAACGGCCCGGATCGGTGCCGTTGATCACCGCGCCGATCTGGCCGACATCGCTTTCCGATATCAGGCCCTCGGCGACCGCGTGCTGTGCCTCTCCGATGGAAACCGATTGCGCCACCTCGTCGGTATAAACGCTGGCGCGGGCCAGAAGCTGCGGTTCGACCTCCTGTTTGCCCTTGGTGTCGGTGCCCATGCAGGCCAGATGACAGCCGGCGGAAACCTGGTCGGCCTTCAGGATCGCATCGAAGGACGAGGTGATTGAAATGATCACGTCGGCTTGCGCCATGCCGTCCAGTTCGACCGCCTCGAACGGCAGACCGGCTTCACCGGCGACCTTTTCGATGTTGGGCAGCATTTCGGGGTGAAGGTTCCAGCCAATGACCTTTTCGAAGGCGCGCTGCTCAAGCGCGGCGCGAAGCTGGAAAGTGGCCTGGTGGCCGGCGCCGATCATGCCGATCACCTTGGCATCGTCGCGGGCGAGATGCTTGATCGACACGGACGAGGCGGCAGCGGTGCGCAACGCGGTCAGGAGATTGCCGCCGACCATCGCCGAAACGCGGCCCGTATCGGGATCGAACAGGAACACCGTCGACTGGTGGTTGATGATGCCGTGGCGCTCGAGGTTTTGCGGCCAGTATCCGCCGGCCTTCAGGCCCAGCGTCATGCCGGCACGGTCGAAACCGCCCTTGAAACCGTAGAGCGCGTCGACATGGCCAATGGCCTCGCGCACGACAGGGAAATTGTAGGCATCGCCCGTCGCCATGGCGGCGAAGACCTTTTCGACGGCGTCAAAGGCGGCCTGCCGCGTCATCAGGTCGGCGATTTCGCGTTCGGGGACGATCAGCATCGGTCTCTCCTGGTCGGTGTCGGATACGCCCGTGTGCATTGGCCGGCTGCGCGGCGGGCACACGGGCGCTGTAACCGGCCCGCCTCCGGGCCGGGCTTTGGTCTTTCGGGGTCAGTATGCCTTGCCGCGTGCCGAGACCGGCCAGAGCGCTTCGACCTTGCCGTTGCGGACGCCGACATACCAGTCATGGACGTTACAGGTCGGATCGCAATGGCCGGGGACCAGCTTGAGCTTTTCGTTGATCGCAAGAACGCCGCCCGGGTCCGAAATCACGCCATGCTCGTCGGAGCATTTGACGTATTCGACATCGTCGCGGCCGTAGATGAAGGGCAGTCCGCTATCGACCGATTGTGCTTTCAGGCCGGCGTCGCAGATCGCCTTTTCGGCCTTGGCGTGACTCATGACCGAGGTCAAAAGAAACAGCGCATTCTCCCATTCGCCATCGTCGATGCGCTTGCCGTCCTTGTCGAGGATGCGGCCATAATCAGCGTCCATGAAGGCGTAGGAGCCGCACTGCAACTCGTTGTAGACGCCCGAATTGCTCTCGAAATAGTACGATCCCGTACCGCCACCGCCGACGATGTCGCACTCAAGGCCCTCGGTCTTCAGCCCGGCGACCGCATCCCGGACCATGTCGATGGCGATGTCGGTCTTGGCCTTGCGGTCCTCATAGCCGTCAATGTGCTGCATGGCGCCCTGATAGGCCTGGATGCCCGCGAATTTGAGGTTCGGCGCGGCATCGATCGCCTTGGCGATCGCGACCACTTCCGGCGTCGTCGTCACGCCGCAGCGGCCGGCGCCGCAGTCGATCTCGACCAGACACTCGATGGTCGTGCCGTGCTTTTGGGCCGCCGCTGACAGATCGGCGACATTGCCAATGTCGTCGACGCAGACAATGGTCCGCGCGCCGAGTTTGGGCAGTTGCGCCAGACGATCGATCTTCCTTGGATCACGCACCTGGTTTGAAACGAGCACGTCCTTGATGCCGCCGCGCGCGAAGACTTCGGCTTCGGAGACCTTCTGGCAGCACACGCCCACGGCGCCGCCGAGTTCTTCCTGCAGCTTGGCCACGTCGACGGATTTGTGCATCTTGCCGTGCACGCGATGGCGCATGCCATGCGCCTTGGCGTAATCGCCCATCTTCCTGATGTTGCGTTCCAGGGCGTCGAGGTCGAGCACGAGACACGGCGTCTGGATGTCGGCCTCATCCATGCCGGGAACCGCGGGCACGTCGAAGCCCACATCGAGCTCGTTGATGTTGACAGGCGCGTTCATGACAGTCTCTCCCTTCAATTGATCCAGGGCAGCGTGTCGAGATCGACATTGCCGCCGGTGACGATGATGCCGACCCGCTTGCCGGCGAACCGGTCGCGGTTCTTCAGGATTGTGGCGAGCGGCACCGCTGAGCTGGGCTCCATGACGATCCGCAGATGCTTCCAGGTGATCTTCATGGCGTCGACGATCTCCTGCTCGGATGCCGTCAGTATGTCCGAGACATGGTTGGAGACGAAATGCCAGGTCAGTTCCTTGAGCGGCACTTTGAGGCCGTCGGCGATGGTCACGGGTGCGTCGTCGGCGATGATGTGGCCGGCCTTGAAGCTGCGATAGGCGTCATCGGCCTGCTCGGGTTCGGCCGCGATGATCTGCGTTTCGGGCGCAAGCGTCGACAGCGTCAGGCAGGTGCCGGAGATCATGCCGCCGCCGCCGATCGGCGCAACGACGATATCGAGGCCGTCGGTCTGCTCCATGAATTCCTTCGAACAGGTGCCCTGGCCGGCGATCACGCGCGGGTCGTTGTAGGGATGCACGAAATCGCCGCCGGTTTGTGCCTGCACCGTGGCGAACGTTTCCTCGCGCGACGTGGTGGACGGCTCGCATTCGGTGATCTTGCCGCCATAGCGGCGCACCGTGTCCTTCTTGGCCTGCGGTGCCGTGCGCGGCATGACCACGTTACACGGAATGCCGCGCAGCATCGCCGCATAGCTCAGGCACGAGGCATGGTTGCCGGACGAATGGGTGGCGACGCCCTTTTGGGCCTGTTCGTCGTCAAGGCCGAACACGGCATTGGTGGCGCCGCGCACCTTGAAGGCACCCGGCTCCTGAAAATTCTCGCATTTGAAGAACAGTTCGGCGCCGGTCAGTTCGTTCAGATAGTCCGACGTGCGCACCGGTGTGCGCCGGATATGCGGCTTGATCCTTTCATGGGCGGCAAGCATGTCTTCATAGGCCGGAACCTGCATCGAATTGTCCTTCATCAGGCGGCGGCCTTTCGTGTGACGGAGGGGTGGGCGCGATAATAGTCCTGCGCGGCGGCAACGCCCGAGCCAAGCTCAATGTCGAGGCCCAGATCGGCCATGCACATTTCGGCCGTGGCAATGCCTGACAGCGTCATGACGTCGGTCAGGCTGCCGAGATGGCCGATCCGGAACACCTTGCCGGCGACCTCGCCAAGGCCGACGCCGAACGCGACCCCGTAGGTCTGCGCGGCATGGGTAACGATGTCGGTCGCGTTGAAACCCTCCGGCGTGCGGATCGCCGAGACCGTGTCCGAATAGACGTCCGGCGTCGCGGCGCACAGCTTCAGCCCCCAGGCGGCAACAGCGGCGCGCACGCCCTCGGCGATGCGGTGATGGCGCGCAAAGACGCTGTCCAGACCCTCGGCCAGCAGCATGCCGCAGGCCTGGTTCAGGCCGTTCAGGAGGCCGACGGCCGGCGTATAGGGATAGGCGCTCTTCTCATAGCTCAGGGCCATGTCATGGACGTCGAAGAAGGTGCGCGGCAGGGTGGCCGTCTTGGTGGCGGCCATGGCCTTTTCGCTGAAGCCGACGATGGCGAGGCCGGCGGGCAGCATGAAGCCTTTCTGCGATCCGGCGACGGCAACATCGACGCCCCATTCGTCGAACCGGAAGTCCATCGAGGCGATCGAACTGACGCCATCGACGAACAGGATCGCGGGATGTCCCGCATCGTCGAGCGCCCGGCGGACCGCGGCGATGTCCGAGCGGACGCCGGTGGCGGTCTCATTGTGGGTCGCAAGGACCGCCTTGATGGAATGGCTCTTGTCGCGCTTGAGGATGTCGGCATAGCGCTCGGCGGGCAGGCCTTCGCCCCAGGCCGTCTCGACGATCTCGACTTTGAGACCGTGGCGCTGGCACATGTCGATCCAGCGGTGGCTGAACATGCCGTTGCGGGCCGCCAGCACCGTGTCGCCGGGGCTGAGCGTGTTGGTCAGAGCGGTCTCCCAGCCGCCCGTTCCCGTCGACGGGAAGATGAAGATGTCGGCGTCGGCCGACTTCAGGATCTTCCGGACGCCATCGCGCGCGGGATTCAGAATCTCGCCGAACAGCGGCGAGCGGTGGTCGATCGTCGGCATGTCGCATGCCTTGCGCAGGCTTTCGGGGATGTTTGTAGGCCCCGGAATGAAAACCGGATTTTGCAGGCTCATGGCGGCCTCCTTGCAGCGTCCAGACAATCTACCGGATGCTTCGGGAGAAGGAAATTTTTTTGAAAATATTTTTCATAAATGGAGAAACTGGAAATCTCTAGCGTTGTCAGAGTGTTATGTTTTTCATATGGTGAAGTGATAATTCGCGTCGTGGAAGAGGCATGCCATGGATTCGCAGGATAGCGGGATGTCAGCGCCATCGCGACGGGCTCGCGGGCGTCCGCGCGACTGGAACGACAAGACCGCCCAGAACACGATCAAGTCGCTGGACCGGGCAATGGAGGTGTTCGAGTTTCTCAGCGAGAACCAGGGCCTGTCGCTGACGGAACTGGCCTCTGAAACTGGGCAGTCGCCGGCGACCGTCTACCGCGTGCTCGTGACCCTGGAGGGAAGGGGGCTTGCCGAATTCGATCCGGGCGACCAGTCATGGCATGTGGGCGCGCGGGCGTTCGTCATAGGCGCGCGCTTTCTGCGACGCACGCAGCTGGTCGACAGGGCGCGGCCGATCCTGCGCCGGCTGATGGAAGCGACGGGCGAAACGGCCAATCTGGGTATCGTTCAAAACCGGTCGGTGCTGTTCGTCAGCCAGGTGGAGACGCACGCCAGCATCCGGGCGTTCTTTCCGCCGGGCACGCTGTCGCCGCTTCACGCGTCCGGCATCGGCAAGGCGCTGCTCGCGGAAATGGCGCCCGAGCGCCTCGAAGCGATATTGGACGGGGCGCTCGAAGCGTTCACGGCAAAGACTCTGTCGGCACCCGATGAACTGCGTGCGGATCTCGGCCGGATACGGGAGCGCGGCTATTCCTTTGACGATGAGGAGAAAAATCCCGGCATGCGGTGCATTGCGGCCCCGGTGTTCGACATTCACGGCGAAGCGGTCGCCGGCCTGTCCGTATCAGGACCGACGGCCCGGATCGGCGCCGACGACGTGGAGCGGTTTGCCGCGCCGGTGATCGCGGCGGCGGCGGAACTGACGATGGCGATCGGCGGGACTATTCGGCCGCGTTCCTGAAGTCTGCCGAGGGCGCCGCGCCGGTCGCCGATGCGGGCCTGAGCGCCATGTGGCGGTTGACGTCCTTGTAGAGCAGATAGCGGAACCGGCCCGGCCCGCCGGCGTAGCAGGCCTGCGGGCAAAAGGCGCGCAGCCACATATAGTCGCCCGCCTCGACCTCGACCCAGTCCTGATTGAGCCGGTAGACGGCCTTGCCCTCCAGCACGTAGAGCCCGTGCTCCATGACATGGGTTTCGGCAAACGGAATGACGGCGCCGGGCTCGAAGGTGACGATGGTGACATGCATGTCGTGCCGCATATCGGCCGGATCGACGAACCGGGTCGTCGTCCACTTGCCATCGGTACCGGGCATCGGCGCCGGAACGATATCGGCTTCATGGGCGATAATGGCCTCGGGCAGAGGCAGGCCGTCCACCGCCTCATATGCCTTGCGAATCCAGTGGAACTTGAACAGCGCGTCGCTCTGGTTCCGCAGCGTCCACTTCGCCGCAGGCGGGATGTAGACATAGCTGCCCGGCCGCAGATCGTGCGTGGCGTCCTCGATCGTGATGGCGCCTTCGCCCTCGACGACGAAGATCACGCCTTCGGCGCCCGGATCGGTTTCCGGCCGGTCGGAGCCGCCGCCGGGCGCGACCTCCATGATGTATTGCGAGAATGTCTCGGCAAAGCCGGTCAGCGGACGCGACAGCACCCACAGGCGCGTCTTGTCCCAGAAGGGCAGGAAGCTGGTGACGATGTCGCGCATCGTGCCCTTGGGAATGACCGCATAGGCCTCGGTGAACACGGCGCGATCGGTCAGCAATTGCGTTTGCGGCGGATGGCCGCCCGATGGCGCGAAGTAATTGCCGCTCATGAATGTGTCTCACTGCTGCTCAAAGGGTCTTGCAAGGCATCTTCACCGTTCTGCACATGCCGGGCTTCGGTACGGCCAGCGCCGCTCGTGTCCGTCATGTGCGTCGGGACCCATTTCGTCAACCGGACGAAAGGCGCGTGAGGTGCGCGTTGAACGCATCGAGCCCCGCCTGCGCCACATCGCGATCCTGGTCCGGTGTTCCCGAACTGACGCCGATCCCGCCGAGGGGTTCGTCGTCGAGCATGACGGGCAGGCCGCCACCGACCACCATCAGCCGGCCGCCGATCGCCGAGGCGATGCCGTAGGCCGGTGCGCCGGGCTGGCTCGCCTGCCCATATTCATGGGTTGCCTTTCGGGCGCCGGCCGCCGTGAAGGCCTTGTCGATCGCGATCGTCGTCGAGGTGACCTTGCCGCCATCCATGCGCCGGAAGGCGATCAACTGTCCGGCTTCGTCGGTGACGGCTATGCACATGGGCACGCCTATGGTCTCGGCGCGCGCCTGAGCGCCCTCGATCAAGATGTCGGCATCGCGCGAATCGAGGCGCCGGATCGTCATCATCGTCTGGTCTCCTTGTGCGGTTCGCCCGCTATGTATGTCTGTGCCACTGCGCGGTCATCGCCCATCACGAGCAGAACGAAAAGCTCCTCGGCCAGGGTCTCGACGCGATCCATGCGCAGCGCCATGGCGGGCGTCGCGCGGGCGTCGAGCACGACGATGTCGGCCTCGGTGCCTTCATCGAGCGTGCCGATCCTGTCGGCGAGGCCGAGCACTTCGGCATTGCCGCGCGTCATCCAGTGGAAGCCGCGCATGGCGTGCAGGCTCTGCGACTGGAGCTGGAGGACCTTGTAGCCCTCGTTCAGCGTCTGGAGCATCGAATAGCTGGTACCGGCGCCGATGTCGGTGGCGATGGCGCTTTGGATGCCTGCTTTGTCCAGCCGTGCGTGATCGAAGCAGCCCGACCCCAGGAACAGGTTGGAGGTGGGGCAGAAGACCGGATGTGCGCCTGTCTCGGCAAGGTATTGGACCTCGCGCTCTTCAAGATGAATGCAGTGGCCGAGCAGCATCTTGCCGCCCAGAAGGCCGTAACGCTCATAGATGTTCAGATAGTCCGAGGCTTCGGGATAAAGCGAGGCGGCGAAGGCGATCTCTTCGCGGTTCTCCGACAGGTGCGTCTGGATGTGACAATCGGGATGTTCGGTTGCGAGCGCACCGGCCATTTCGAGCTGCTGCGGCGACGAAGTGATCGCAAAGCGCGGTGAGATGGCATAGCCGGCACGGCCCCTGCCATGCCAGCGCTCGATCAGCGCCTTGGTGTCGTCATAGCCCGATTGCGGCGTATCGCGCAGAGTGTCCGGCGCGTTGCGGTCCATCATCACCTTGCCGCCGATCATGCGCATGTTGCGGCGCTCGGCCTCGGCGAAATAGGCGTCGGCGGAGGCGGCATGAACGGAGCAGAAGGCCGCGGCGGTGGTCGTGCCGTGCTCGGTCAGCACGTCGAAAAACCGGGTCGCGATCGCCTGCGCATGGCTCTCATCGCCAAACCGCGCCTCTTCGGGAAACACATAGCCGTTCAGCCAGTCCAGAAGCTGCGCGCCCCAGGAGGCAACGATCTGCGCCTGTGGGAAATGGATATGCGCGTCGATGAAGCCGGCCGTCATCAGGTGCGGCCGGTGATCGACGATATCGGCGCAGGGCGCGGTCGGCGCGACTGCGTCGAAGGTTCCCGACGCGGCGATCACCCCTTCGCGGACTAGGATGGCACCGTCCTCATGATAGGTGAAGGCGTCGGTGTCGTTTTGATCCGCCGGCGCGCGGTGAAAGGTCAGGAGGCGGCCGCGCAGGAGCCTGTCTGTCATGGTCGGGGTATCTTTCATGGCTCGAGAGGGGTGGCCGGGGCGGCGCCGCCGCCCCGATCCTCTTCAGGCCCTGCCCGACGGGGCGTCGGTGTCGAGGAAATCGGGCTCGTCGGGGACGATGATCCGGTGATCCAGATCCTCTTTTGGCGCGATGGCCGGATAAAGCAGCAGGAAGGCGCCGGTTATCAGATAGCCGATGGTGATCCCGTCGAGCTGCGGCATCTGCAGGCTGGCCGCATGGACGATCCCGATCGACGACATGATGGCGGCGGCGATCGCGAAGCCCCCGGCGGTGCGGAACCGTCCGTCGATGATCGAGGCGACGATCGCGCCCCAGACCAGCCCGGTGATGATCGCGCCCTGCGACAGCGCCAGGTGGCCTTCATAGTGGGCGCCTTCCATCAGGAGTGCGGCGGTCAGTTCCGGGCTGCCGAGCGCGGGCATTCCCTCCACGCCGCTGCTTCTGAGCGCATTGGCGAGCGAGCCCCATTTGGTGACCAGGAAGCTGGATATGTGCGGCAGGATGGCGATCGTCACGGCCGCCATGTGCGCCGGCTTGATCGCCATGGCCGTGTTGGTGATCAGGCTGATCGCAACGAAGACGAGGATCGGTGCCGCTGCGGCGATCGGGATCAGACCGTTCAGGAAGGCAAGGAAGCCGAAGAAGGCCGCAAAGGCGATCACGCCGCCGACACCGATGATGTAGCCGGCATGGGCCTCCAGCCGCTTGTAGGCGGGATGACCGATATAGACGGTGGTCGGAAAGGGCGATCCGAACACCGCGCCGATCATTGTGCCGGCGCCGTCCGTCACCTGGCAGACCGCGACGGGATATTCGTCGCCGGCGGCCTCGGCGCTCTCCACATTGTTCATCGTCTCGATGAAATTGTAGATCTGTACCGGCACCAGCACGAGGAACAGTTCCGGATTGGCGAACAGATATTGGATGCCGGCGATCAGGTCGCCGACATAGGGCAGCGGCGGATAGAAGCCGACGCTGTCGAGCTCCAGCCTGGATTGGCCCAGAACGATGGCGATCACCGTTCCGGCGGCGATGGCGACGAGGCCCGCCGGCAGGTTGCCGGGCAGTTGGAAACGGCCGACCAGACCCCACAGGATGATCACCAGCGCGGTGAATCCGACGATCGGGTTTTCGAAGATCTGCGTCAGGGGCACCGAGCCGATGAAGACAAGGGCGATGCCGCACAGCGTGCCGAGCATGCCTGCTCGCGGCGTGATGCGTTTGAGAAACGGACCGATGAGCGCACCGAGCGCGGCGACGATGCCGCCCATGAAGCCGGCGCCGATGCCGACCTGCCAGGCGAGCATGGCATCCTGTGTGGCCCAGTAGATCGGCCCGATCACGCCGAACAGATAGACGAACATGACCGGCGTGGAGATGCCGTAGGGCAGGGCGGTGACGTCGCGCCCATGCTTTTGCGCAGCCCATCTGGCCATCAGCGCGTAGACGGCCACGCCCGCCAGAATGGCGATCGCCGCGCCGGGCACGATCCGCCCGTAGACGATCTCGGCGGGCATCTGGAAGACAAACTGGCAGATGGCCGAAAGCACCATCAGATTGACGAGGTTGTCCGTGAACAGCGCCCAAAAGGCGCTGAAATCGCTTCTGGCGAACAATCGGTAATTGTAGCTGTCCTGTGACATTGCAGGGCTCCCTCCCCGTTTCAGAATGGTGAGCGCGCGAGCCGGTGCCCTTCTTTTTGGCCCGGTACGCGTTGTCGTTTCGTCAGTTCCCGGCCGCTGTGTTCGCGGCCCCTTTGGCTGCAGGCGCCGGTCCGGTGATCTGCGCCATGACTTCGGCCACGACGAACGCGGCGATGACTTCGGGGCGCTTGTCGGCGCTGCCCGCCGCGCCGATCGGGCAGGTCAGTTGCGCCATCGCCGCCGCCGGCGTTTCGGAAGCGCAATAGCGCTCGAACCTGGCGCGCTTGGTCGCCGAGCCGATCAGCCCGACATAGGATGCATCGCCGCGGGCGAGCGCTTCGGCCGTCAAAAGAAAATCCAGCGCATGATCGTGGGTCAGCACGATGAAGGCGCTGCCGGGCGGCGCGGCGCGGATCACCGTCTCCGGCACCGCGGCCTCGCGCTTTTCGACGTCGGCGCGCGATTGGGCGAGTTCGTCGGCGCGGCTGTCGACGAGAATGCAGCGCACCGGCAGGGACTGGAAGAAGGCGGCCAGCGCCCGTCCGACATGGCCGGCACCCAGCACATAGACATGGGGCAGGGCGGCCCGGCGTTCGGCGTCGGCGGCCAGCGCGGCGTCACGGTCCGCCTTGGTCATGCGGGTCAGCGAAAGCGTGACCCGTCCGCCGCAGCACTGGCCGATCTCCGGCCCCAGCGGCACGTCCATTTCGGCGGTCGTTTCGCCGCAGCGCAGCATCGCGCGCGCCTTGTCGATCGCCATGTATTCAAGCTGTCCGCCGCCGATCGTGTCGCAAAGCCCGGACGCCGAGACGAACATCTCCGCCCCGGCTTCGCGCGGCGAAGAGCCGCGGACGCCGGTCAGCCGGACGTGGATCGCCGGTTCGCGGGCATCGAAGAAGGCGCGAAGCGTCACCGGATCACTCCCTCAGCCGCTCGATCGCCATCAGCACGCGCTCGGGCGTTGCCGGCGCGTCGAGACGCGGGCAGGTCTGGTAGTCGGCAATGCTCGCAACCGCATGGGAGAGCGCCTCGAACACCGAGATGCCGAGCATGAAGGGCGGTTCGCCCACGGCCTTGGAGCGCTTGATGGTGCGCTCGCGGTTCTCAGACCAGGAGGCGAGCTCGACATTGAAGATGCGCGGCCGGTCAGAGGCGAGCGGGATCTTGTAGGTGGACGGCGCATGGGTGCGCAACCGGCCCTTGTCGTCCCACCACAATTCCTCGGTGGTCAGCCAGCCCATGCCCTGGATGAAGGCGCCTTCGACCTGGCCCTTGTCGATGATCGGATTCAGAGACCGGCCGACATCGTGCAGGATGTCGGTGCGCTCCACGCGGTACTCGCCGGTCAGCGTGTCGACCGAGACCTCCGAACAGGCCGCGCCATAGGCGTAGTAATAGAAAGGGCGGCCCTTGCCGCTCGCGCGGTCCCAGTGGATTTTCGGCGTCTTGTAGAAACCGGCCGCCGACAGGTGGATGCGCGCCATATAGGCTTCGCGCACAAGGTCGGCGAAGGGGACCGTCTCACCGCCGATCCGGACATTGTTGGCGATGAAGCGGACCTGGCTTTCATCGGTCTGCCAGCGTTCGGCGGCAAAGGCGGTCAGCCGTTCCTTGATTTGCCGCGCGGCGTCGAGCGCGGCCATGCCGTTGAGGTCCGAGCCGGACGATGCCGCCGTCGCCGAGGTGTTGGGTACCTTTTCGGTGGTCGTTCTGGTGATCTTGATGTGGTCGACATCGACCTGCAGTTCCTCGGCGACCACCTGGGCGACCTTGGTGTTGAGCCCCTGGCCCATCTCGGTGCCGCCATGGTTGAGATGGATCGAGCCGTCCGAATAGATGTGCACCAGCGCGCCGGCCTGATTGTACCAGGTGGCGGTGAACGAGATGCCGAACTTGACCGGCGTCAGCGCGATGCCCTTGCGGACGATGCCGCCCTTGGCGTTCCAGTCGAGCACCGCCCGCCGGCGTGCCTGATAATCCGCGCTCTCCTCGAGTTCGGCGACGATGCGCGGGGCGATATTGTCCTCGACCGTCTGGTGATAGGGCGTCACGTTACGCCCGTCCTCGGCATCGCCATAGAAATTGCGCTTGCGCACTTCCAGGCTGTCGAGGCCGCGATGATAAGCGATCTCCTCGATGATCCGTTCGGCGGCGATCACGCCCTGCGGTCCGCCGAAGCCGCGAAAAGCGGTGTTCGACACCGTGTTGGTCTTCATCGGATGCGAGTTCAGGAGAACGTCTGGATAGTAATAGGCATTGTCGGCGTGAAACAGAACGCGGTCGGTGACCGGTCCGGACAGGTCCGAGGAAAAGCCGCAACGCGCCGCAAAATCGCCGGTGACGGCGGCGATGCGCCCTTCATCGTCAAAGCCGACCTCATAGTCGACGACGAAATCGTGCCGCTTGCCGGTGGCCGACATGTCGTCGTCGCGGTCGGGCCGGATCTTGACGGCCCGGTTCCACCTCTTGGCGGCCAGTGCGGCGACCGCGCAGAACAGGTTCATCTGCGTTTCCTTGCCGCCGAACCCGCCGCCCATACGGCGCACATTGACGGTGACGGCATTGGACGCGACGCCCAGGACATGGGCCACCATGTGCTGCGCTTCCGTGGGATGCTGGGTCGAGGAATGCACGATCACATCGTCGTCCTCGCCCGGCATGGCAAAGGCGATGTGGCCTTCCAGATAGAGGTGATCCTGGCCGCCGACATTGAACCGGCCCTTGATCCGGTGTTTTGCCCTGGCCATCGCCTCGGCCGCTTCTCCGCGCTTCAGCGTCAGGGGCGGCGTGACATAGGGCATGCCCGCGTCGCGCGCCGATTGCGGGTCCAGCACGTGCGGCAGGTCCTCATAGGCGATCTCGGCCAGCCTGGCGGCCCGGCGCGCCGCATCGCGGCTCTCGGCGACGACGGCGAAAACCGGCTGACCCCAGAACTCGACCTTGCCTTCGGCGAAAACCGGCTCGTCGTCGCGCCCGGTCGGGCTGACATCGTTGACGCCGGGAACGTCGTCGGCGGTCAGCACGCCGACCACGCCGGGGGCGGCGCGGACGGCGCTCAGGTCGAGATCGATGATCTTTGCGTGGGCGCGGGTCGAAAGGCCCAGATAGGCGTGCAGCGTACCGACGGGCTCGACGATGTCGTCGCAATATTCTGCGCGGCCGGTGACATGCTTGATCGCTGAATCGTGGTGCAGATCGGTGTGGACGCCGCCGCGGATGGCCGTCGCGCCGCCGCCGCCGCGCGCGAGCTGTCGCGGCGCGGGCGGATCGCGGCGCTGTTCCGTGCCGGCCGGTTCGCCGGAGGTCCCAAGATCGCTCATCGGTCGTGTTCCTCGCTCACGCGCTCAGACGCACCGGCGTCTGGCTGTCCTGCTGCTCGAGCCAGAAGCGGCGGAAAAGGTTCTGGGACACGCGCAGGCGGTAGTCCGCAGACGCGCGCCAATCGGTCAGCGGCGTGAAATCGTCGCCGAGCCGGTCGGCGGCGGCGGTCACGGTCTCAAGGCTCCAGGGTCGTCCGACGAGCGCCGCCTCGGCGTGATGCGCCCGCTTGGGCGTTGCGGCCATGCCGCCCAAGGCGATGCGCGCAGCGGCGACCTTGCCATCGTCCACTGTGACGTTGAAGGCGGCGCAGACTGACGAGATGTCCTCGTCGCGGCGTTTGGAGATCTTGTAGGCCGCATGCAGCGCGCCCCCGGCGGGGCGCGGAACTGTCACGCTTTCCAGAAACTCGCCCGGCCTGCGATCCTGCTCGCCATAGTCGATAAAGAAATCCTCCACCGGCAGGGTGCGGCGCTTGCCGCCGCGGCGCAGCGTGATCGTCGCGCCCAGCGCGATCAGCACCGGCGGCGTGTCGCCGATGGGCGAGCCGTTGGCGATATTGCCGCCAATGGTACCCATGTTGCGGATCTGCCAGCCGGCGATCCTGTCCCAGAACTCGGCGAGATGCGGATAGTCGGCGGCCATCGCCGCGCGGCTGTCGGTGTAGCTGGCCCCGGCGCCGATCTCGATGGCCGTGTCGGTGACTTCAAGCCGGCGCAGTTCTTCCAGATGACCGACAAGGACCGCCGGCGAGATGTCACGCAGGAACTTCGTCACCCACAGCCCGACATCGGTGGCGCCGGCAACGATCGTCGCGTCCGGCGTTTCGGACAGCACATCGGCGAGATCGTCGACCGAGGCCGGCAGGATGCAGCGGCTTCCGTCCTTGCTGATCTCCACCCGGCGGCCGTCCCGCAAGGCCGCCAGCCTTTCGGCGATCGATTGCCGCTCCCGGTTGAGAGCATCCAGGGCAGGGCTACCGAGCCGGGTTGCCGCCCGCGCGGCCCGGATGATCGGCTCATAGCCCGTGCAGCGGCACAGATTGCCCTGGATCGCGGTTTCGATCTCGGTGTCGGTCGGATCGGGGCTTTCCATCCACAACGCGTAGAGCGACATGACGAAGCCCGGCGTGCAGAAGCCGCACTGGCTGCCGTGGTGGTCGACCATCGCCTGCTGAACCGGATGAAGCCGGCCTTCGGGACCGGAGAGATGCTCGACCGTGACGATGTGGCAGCCGTCGAGCGAGGCCAACAGCCGGATGCAGGCATTGACCGGTTCGTACCGCAATTGACCGCCATCGAGCCGTCCGGCCAGAACGGTGCAGGCACCGCAGTCGCCTTCCGCACAGCCTTCCTTGGTGCCGGTCAGGCGCCGTTCGATCCTGAGAAAATCAAGAAGCGTGTCCGTGGCGGCGGCCTGATCGAGCCGCACCGTGTTTCCATTCAACAGGAAACGGATGTTTGCGCGTATGTCCATCCCGTCGCTCCTCCCCGAAGTCGCCGGCGCCTGAGATCGACGGATGGTGTCAAAACCGATTGATCAAGAAAATGCATAATATGGGAAAGCACTCTCAAAAAAATCGGAACAAACTCCGTGTGAGGACTTGATCGACGAGGGATGCGCCCGGCGACGGGCCGTCATGCCGGGCGTTCGAATGGGCAAGGCATCGATGCGGGCGCTTTTGAGCGGGAAACAGCCCCAAGGGCGAGTGAGGGATCGGGGTCCCGGGCCGGCAATGCGGCCTTTGATCACCATGCAGGCGCTGGATGCCGGCTGGCCTTGCAACGGCCGACAGGCCGGGCGGGGGGCTGCTTCGAGATCGACGTGGCGGCTTATGCCGAACCTGGCCGGGTCAAGGGCGGCGGAGCGTCCGCCACCGAACGTGACGGAACCGCGCGACCGCCGGCAGGCAATTCGCCGGAATCCGGGCAGCAGCCGCCGACCGCGCGGACCCTTGGGTCACTTTCTCCGTTTCGACGCTTTCTGATCCGGCCGGCGGCCGAGGCCCATATCGCGAGCCAATTGGGAGCGTCTTTCGGCATATTCGGGGGCGACCATGGGGTAGTCCGGGCGGAGCCCCCATTTTTCCCGATACTCTTCCGGCGTCATGCCGTAATGGCTCATGAGATGACGCTTGAGCGACTTGAATTTCTTGCCGTCCTCAAGGCAAATGATGTATTCGCGGGTGACCGAGCGCTTGGGATTGACGGCCGGCTCGGGCTTCTCCGCTTCCGCCATCGAAGAAGCGCTGCTGAGCTTTGAAAGCGCAGCGTGTACATCAGCGATCAAAGTTGGCAAATCCGAAGATTGGACGGCGTTTCCGCCGACATAGGCAGAAACAACTTCAGCCGTCATTTGCGTCAGAAGGTCCCGGTTATCGTTCTGTTCGTCGAGATTTATGGCGTTCATTACATGAGCCCTGCAAAGCTAATCTGTATGAGGCCGACATCTTCATGCGAAAAAGAATCATGGGAATACACTAAATATGCGTATTTTTGCCACGAGTGGGCTCAAGATCAATATACACATCTTGGTAATCATTGATTGCTTTGAACGTATAAAGGTGCATATTTATGGGTAAAAATGGCTCATAATTTTGAATATGCTCACTGTTTACAATACGATTCGCGCAGTGCCTAAAAAATTCATGTCCAATTTAATTAAGCCGATCAGAGAAAATTTGTATTATTGCTTCTATCATCCGAGTAAATCAACAGGTCAGGACACTCGTTTGTCCTGCCGGCAGCCGAAGCGGACCCCGTTTGCCCTCCGCAAGGATGCTGTGCGATTCGAAATTGGCATCATTGTCACGAAAAGTGTTTTGGCTGAAATGGAGGCCGGCAATGGCGGCCGATGTATTGTCTTGTGCGCGAGATTGAGCCGTTCCGTTTCGTCGGGCAGGCCGGTACACGCGAAACCCTTGTTTTCGGGAGTTGAATGGCATTGGGCCAAAATCTAGTGTCGCTCAATTGATCGGTCGGGAGGATAGTAATGCGCCGGTTCGGAGAGCGCACCAATGTTACCCTCAAAGAGGTGGTTGCGGACAATCTGCACCGCCTGTGCGAAAACGACGGCCGGTCGATTGCGTATATTTGCAGGGCAATGCGTATTTCCCGATCTCAATTCGACAGATACCTGGCTGCCGAGAATCTTCCGACCGAGGGTACGGCCAAGACGATTGCCAATTTCTTCCGTATTGCCGAGGTGGATCTGTTCCAGATCGGCTTTCGTGCACAGGTCAACATACCAGCGGAGTATGAGGAAGCCATTCGAAACTTGACGCATCTTCCCGCGCCGCGGTTTCAGGGAGGCATATATTACCTCTTCTACCAATTGATGTCGGACTCAAACCGGGTGATGTGCAGCATCGTGATCGTCAAGCCGCGCGGTGACGATCTCGGCTTTGTCCGTCTGACCGGATATTCCAAAAGACGATATTCCAACGGCGCCTTTTTTAGGGGCCGGCATGGCGGCATTGTCGTCGAGCGTCACAAGTGGCTCTACTTCGCCGGGGTCAACATGGTTCCCGAATATGAACCGTCGATGATCATGTTCCGCTGGATCATGGGCGATGAAGACGTGCTTCCCGGAAAGGCGTCCATCGCCACCGAGCGTGGACCGGTGGTGATCGATGCCGTTCTGAAGCGGGCGCCGGACGATCTTTCCCTTCGCCATGCGGTCAGGATGGCAAGGGCCTACCCGCGCAATGCCGCCTTCATCGGGGACGATGTCAGGCTCATCCTGGAAGACAATCCCGTTTGATCGGCCAAGTGGCGGACAGTTGTCCCCATGTAAAGGGTTCGTTAACCCTTCCCGAGGGTAACCATGACCCGATGGAAGCGGCAATAGTTCCGAAAATAGTTGTTGAATCAATAGTTTACGGTTTCTAGGTTTTGGTAGTGTCGCAATCATGCGCACCGATCATTGGAGACCGAAAATGGCCAAGAAGACGCTCAACATCACTGTGAAACCTGCCAAGTCGACGGCCTTTGTCCGTCCGGGCATGTTCTACAACAAGGTCTGACAACGATGCGCCGTCGTGACCCGTCGCGGCGGCGTTCGGCCGCCCGGCGAGAGGGGACCCGTGCCCTTCGCGCCTCCCGATCCGTCGTCTTGAGTTGGGATGAGGGCGAGATGCTCGCCTGCAATTTTCTGACGCGACAGGTGACGGCCTGTTCGGTGGATCTGGTCGAATTTCTCTCACACTTGCAGGACTGGCAGCGGGTCGACGAGATCATCGCCGCTTTTCAGGGTGTTACGGCCGATGCGCTCGACGCGCTCGTTCACGCGACGTTGCTCATCGAGCGCGACAGCGAAGAGGCCAGGCGCGAGGAAGAATATCTGTCGGCATGGAACTGGGGCGTTCCCGCCGCGATGCTGCATTTTTGTCTGCAGGATGCCGATTTCCTGCCGCTTGAAGCCGCCGAGCAGTTGCAGGAGGCCAAGTCTGCGGAGGTCCGGTCTCCCGGACTGCATCTGCCCAATGAAGGGCGTTTCCATCCGGTGATCTCGCTGAAAGACGACGTGCAGAAGAACAGCGCGCTGACCGCGGTCATGGAGCGTCGCCGCACCGTGCGCGAATGCGACGCGACCGCCTATGTGGGGCAGGGGTCGATCGCCGATTGCCTCTATGCGGGGCTCGGCATCACCGGATGGACTTCGAACTGCGTCGGCAAACTGCCGCTCGGGATGACGCCGTCGGGCGGTGCGCGCAATCCGTTCGAGGCTTATCTGTTCGTCAAGCGTGTCGAGGGTCTGGCGCCGGGCATCTACCACTATTCGGCGCTGGAACACAGTATCGGCCGCGTCGGCGAAACCGAATGCGAGCTTTCAGACCTGGTCGCCGGGCAGGATTGGGCAGAGACGATGTCCTGCGCGATCGTCCTGTGCGCCTCGCTGGAACGGACCATGTGGAAATATCCCGATGCAAACGCTTATCGCGTCGTCATGATCGAAGCCGGCCATATCGGCCAGAACATCATGCTGGCGGCAACGGCGGCGGGACTGACCGCTTGCCCGACCGCAGCGCTGAGCCACAGCCGCATCCGCGATGCGATCGGTCTCGAGCGTCTGACGGATACGCCCGTCTACGCGCTGACGATCGGCGTTCCAGCCAAGGATGCCCGCTTGGCGGCGTGATGGCGAATTGCGCGGAAGCCGGCCAATCCGCGACCGTCCGCTCGAACCACCGTTATCCGGAGCCGTGCGGCGAACGCCGGTACCGCGCTGTTCAGCGGTGGCTTCGTCTTGATGCGGTACCCGCCGCGTCCGCGGCCTCGTCGCGCAGCCTTGGGCCGCGAACCGGGCTGTCCGGGGCACGGAGACGTCCTCAACTCCCTTGCTGACCGCCGGTCTCCGACATGCCATAGCTGGTGCCGTGTGCTGACGATCTGCGCTGACCATCAGGGAGACCGCCATGACCGCCTTTTCCTACCAGCTCTATTCGTCGCGCAATTTTCCGCCGCTGGCCGACACGCTGACCATGCTGGCCGACCTCGGCTATGCGGAGGTGGAGGGTTATGGCGCGCTTTATGCCGATCCGGCACTGGTCAGCGAACTGAAGACACATCTGGGCGCCAGCGGCCTGACCATGCCGACCGGCCATTTCGGCTTGCAGATGCTGGAGAGCGATGTCGACGCGGTGCTGTCGATCGCACGCGAAGTCGGCATGCAGCGGCTCTACTGTCCGCATCTGGCCGCAGAAGAACGGCCGGACAGCGGCGCGGACTATGAGGCGTTCGGGCGGCGGCTTGCCGAAGCGGCCAGGCCCTATCGCGATGCGGGGCTTGGTTTCGGCTGGCACAATCACGACTTCGAGGTGCGCCCGACGGCCGACGGGGCGGTGCCGCTGGATGCGATCTTCTCAGGCGGTCCTGACCTTGAATGGGAGGCCGATATCGCCTGGGTCATCGTCGGCGGCGCCGACCCGCTCGCGCTGATCGACACACATGGCGGCCGGATCAGCGCCGTCCACATCAAGGACATCGCGCCGCACGGCGAGGCACTGGACGAAGGCGGCTGGGCCGATGTCGGCCACGGCACGGTCGACTGGGCCGGGTTGATGGTGCGCCTGCGCCAAACGCCGTGCAGGCACTTCATCATGGAGCATGACAATCCGGGTGACGCGACACGGTTTGCAAGGCGCTCGATCGAAGCCGCCCGATCCTTCTGAAAATCCCTTGTCGAGGACCATCCCCATGAGCGCACCGCTTGGCATCGGCATCATCGGCTGCGGCAACATCTCGACGACCTATTTCGAGCTGGCGCCGCTGTTCTGTGGCATGGAGGTGCGCGCCTGCGCCGATCTGAACATGGAGGCGGCGCGCGCCAGCGCCGGCAAATACGGTGTCGCCGCGCAAAGCGTCGACGATCTTTTGGCCAATTCAGCCGTTGACATCGTCGTCAACCTGACCGTCCCCGAGGCCCATGCCGGCGTGACCGCGGCCGCGCTCGAAGCGGGCAAGCATGTCTATACGGAAAAGCCGCTGGCCCTGTCGCTTGACGACGGTCTGGCGCTCAAGGCGCTCGCCGACGCGAAGGGGTTGAGCGTCTGTTCGGCGCCGGACACGTTCCTGGGCGGGGCGCATCAATGGGCACGGCGGCTGATCGACGAAGGGCGTCTCGGCACCATCACGGCCGGCACGGCGCATGTGATGTCGCACGGGATGGAGCACTGGCATCCGAACCCGGACTTCTTCTTCAAGCCCGGCGCCGGGCCGGTGCTCGATATCGGGCCCTACTACATCGCCAACCTGATCCATCTGATCGGGCCGGTGCGCCGGGTGGCGGCGCTCGCCAACAGCGCCGAGGCGGTCCGCACCATCGGCTCCGAGCCGCGGCGCGGGGAGAAGATCGCGGTGGAGACGCCGACCAACATCCATGCGCTCCTGGAATTCGAAAGCGGCGCGACGGTCACGCTGGGCGCAAGCTGGGACGTCTGGGCGCACCGGCACCGCAACATGGAGCTGTACGGAACCGAGGGCTCGCTGTTCGTGCCCGATCCGAACTTCTTCGGCGGCACGGTCGAACTGTCAGGGCGGGACGGCAGGCTTTCGGTGCCGCAGCCTTTCGACCATCCGTTCGGCGTGCCCAATCAGGATCATGGCGGCACGGCGCTTGCGAACTATCGCGGTGCCGGGCTTGCCGACATGGCGAAGGCGATCCGCGAGGGCGGCGGCGCGCGCTGTTCGCTCGACCGGGCGCTGCATGCGGTCGACGTCATGACCGGCATTCTCAGGTCCGCCGAGGCGGGCACGTTTGTTGTCATGCGGACGCGCTGCACGCGTCCCGACCCGCTGGGTCCCGACCAGGCGCGCGCGCTGTTGAAGGACTGAGGTGCGAACTCCGAATGCACGGCGAGGTGTCCTGGCCCGCGGGCCGTCGCGCGTTTGCCGCATCGAACGCGAATTCGGTGCAGTGACGCCCTGCAATGCTCAACGCCCCAGTTCCATCCGACGCCATTCTGTTGGCGCGCGCCCGACGACACGCTTGAAATCTCGGCTGAAATGGTATCCGTCGCAAAAGCCGCATCGGACCGCGATATCTTGCAGCGGCAGGGTGCTTTCGAGCATCATCCTTTGCGCCATGGCCAGCCTCTGGTGACGCAGATAGGCGCGCGGCGTGGCTTTGAGATGCTGACGGAACAGCCGGCGCAGCTGCGATGCGCTGACCCCGGCGATCTGCGTCATTACCTCCGCTGACCATGGCTGTTCGGGGTTGGCGACGATCATCTGCCGAAGCCGGTCAAGCCGTGATGGGAGCCCGGTTCTGGCTCGCGGGTCACGCTGACTGCTGACGAGCTTGAAGAACTCTGCCGTTGCGGCGTGCAGGCGCAAGTCCATGTCGGCGCCGCCGGCGTCGAGAATTGCGAACAGGTTCTGGAACCAGCCAATGAGCTCGGGCCCCTCTGCAATCGTCAGGCGCGGAGGTGCCTTGCCAAAGATGCGGCGCCGCAACGCCGCCAGATGCGGCCCGTCCAGCCGGAACCACATCACCGACCAGGGATCGCGCCGGTCTGCGGAGTGTCCATGCGGCGCGTCGCCGGCGATCCAGGCGAGTTGCCCCGCGCCGAGATCGAAACGCCTTTCGCCGACTTCGACCTGTCCGCGGCCGGACAGGCAGTAGAGTATGTCGTCGCCGGGGCACGCGGCGCGGCGGATCGTCCCGCCCGGCGCTGCATCGAGCCAGCCGGCGCGCAGCACGGTCGTCAGCCCGCCGCCCAGCTCCGCGTCGGGCAGGTAGTAGTGGCTGATCCTCACTGTTTGCGGATGATAGGATCGCTGCATGCGTGTTTTGTACATCTAATTGCCGGGACTGTCCATTTTGTTTGCCCGGGCCGGACATAAACTGCGTGCAGGAGTTCGGCCCAGACCGGGCTCCGGAAACGGCGGCCGCACAGAGCCGCGAAGACATTGGGAGGATGGCATGCTTGTGCCAACCAGGGCGGAAGCCCGGGCATATGACGTGGACGGTTTTTTCGTCCGCAAGGGGTTCCTCAGCGACGGCGAAGTTGCCGATTTTCGTGATGCGGCGCGGCGTCAGCTTGAAGCGGAGAGCCAGTCCGGTTCCGTCATGGAAAAAGGCGACAAGGCCGGCAACAAGACGCTTCTCAAGCTTTGGAACAATGCCGGCGACGACAAATACGGGATGCTGGCGCGAGACGAGCGCCTGGTGCGCATGTCGGAGGCACTGATCGGCGACGAGGTCTATCTGTACAGCCACAAGATGACCATGAAGCAGCCCCGCGAGGGCGGCGCTTGGGAGTGGCATCAGGACTTCGGCTACTGGTACAACAATGGCTGCCTGGCGCCGGAGATGCTGTCGATCTGGATCGCGCTCGATCCCTCCAACAAGGCCAATGGCTGCCTTCAGGTTCTCACCGGGTCGCACATTCTGGGCCGCCTCAACCATATTCGCGAGGATGGACAAACCAATGTCGAGAAGCCTTACCTGAACGCCGCCGTTAAGCGTTTTGAACATGTCTATGTGGAAATGGATCCTGGCGACGCGCTGGTCTTCCACTGCAATCTCCTGCACCGTTCCGATGCGAACAAGAGCGACACCTATCGTTGGGGCTATATCTGCTCGTACAATGCGGTCCACAACGCGCCCTTCATGCGTGCCCGCGACTATGGCAACTATGAAGAGTTGAAGACCGTTCCGGCTGGCAGCTTCATGAGCGTGCAATGAGCGACGAGGCCGGCATGAGCGGCGGTTTCAAGGCCGAAGGCAGGGCGCCGCATCCGAAAGTGTCGGTCGCTACCCGCATCTTGACGGCCAAGGAAACGGGCGTGCTGCTGGCGCTCATCGTCATGTGCGCCTTTCTGGCCCTGGCGACCGAGAGCTTCCTGACAACGACAAACCTGCTCAATGTCGGGCGGCAAGTCTCGCTTTTGGGGATCATGGCCGTCGGCATGACTTTCGTGCTGGTTGCCGGCGAGATCGACCTTTCGGTCGGTTCTACCTATGCGCTGGCCGGCCTTGGTACCGGGATGCTGATCGTTGCGGGTTGGGCGCTCGCGCCGGCGCTGGTCGCCGGATTGCTGATCGGCGCCGCGATCGGACTGGTCAACGGGTTCCTGTCCACGTATGGCCGGCTGCCATCGCTGATCGCGACGCTGGGCATGCTCTCCATCGTGCGGGGCACGGCGCTGCTGATCACGGGCGGCCAACCGGTCACCGTCAACGAGCGCAACGGCGCCGATGCCGAGGTTCTGGCCACGTTCGAGTTTCTCGGTCAGGGCTATCTGTTCGGCATCGTGCCGATGCAACTGGTCTTTTTCGCCGCCGTGGCCGCCCTGGGCTGGCTGGTGCTGGCCCGAACGGCGTTCGGATTTCGCGTCTTTGCCGTCGGCGGCAGCACGAAGGCTGCCCGCGTGTCCGGCATTTATGTCAACGGCGTGAAGATATGGGCGTTCGTGATCATGGGTGTCATGGCGGCTCTGGCCGGCATCCTGTCGATGGCGTTTCTGCCGAGCGGACAAGCCGGACGCACGGGTCTTGGGCTGGAACTGGACGTGATCGCAGCCGTGGTCGTCGGCGGCGCGTCGCTGGCCGGCGGGATCGGCACGATACCCGGTACCGTGCTTGGCGTTCTGATCATCGGTGTCTTGCGCAACGGACTGGTTTTGATGGGCGTCTCGCCCTTCATGCAGGAGGTCATGATCGGCCTCGTCATCATCATCGCGGTCGCGATCGACAAGTGGAGTATGCGTTCGAGGCCGGGCTGAACCGGCGTCGTGCCGGCAATCATCAAGGGAGGAAACCAGATGAAGAAGCTCTTGACGACAACCGTTCTTGCGGCAGGCATTGGCTTGACGCCTCTTGTGGCGCAGGCCGAGCCGATCAGCCTTGGCGATTTCGAGCTTGCACCGCGAATTGCCGAAAGCATCGCGGCAGGCGAGCCCCTCGATATCTTCGTGTCCTATCACGACGTTTCCAACGAGTTCGCGCCGTTCGTGCGGGCCGGCGTTGAGCGCGCCGACGAAGCCGACAATGTCAATGCGCGATTCATCGGCCCGGTCGGCGCGGACGCCGATGCCCAGATCTCGGAAATCGAGACGCTTCTCGACCAGATGGACGGGCTGGCTATCTCGTCGGTCAGCACCGATGCGCTCGCGCCGCTGATCAACCGGGTCGTCGAGGCAGGCATCCCGGTGATCAGCTACAATACGGACAATCCCGACAGCAATCGGCTGGTCTTTGCCGGTCAGGATCTCGTCCAGTCCGGACGCGAAGCGGGCAAGCTGATGGCCGACATACTCGGCGGCGAGGGGCGCGTGATGATCACCACGCTCGATGCTGCCGCGCAATGGTCGCTCGACCGGGAGAACGGCGCCCGCGAGGCGCTGGGCGAACATGACGGCATCGAAGTGGTGCGCACTCTGAACACCGGCACCGACCCCCAGGAGATCTTCGCAGCGATCGAGAACGCCATGCTGGCCGATCCGAACATTGACGGCATCCTGTCGCTCGAATGTTGCTCGACACCGGCGGCCGGCGAATGGGTCGAACGCAACAATCGCACCGGCGAGGTCAAGGTGGTCGGCTTCGACCTGCTCGATCAGACCGTCGAACTGGTCGCCGAAGGCGTGATCCAGGCGACCATCGACCAGGCGCCCGAGCGTCAGGGCTATGAAGCCGTGAACCTGCTCGTGACGTTCCTGGGCGGCGATGCAATCGACGATCTGGACACCGGCGTCGGCGTCTATACGCCCGACAACATCGCCGAAGTGATGCAATAATGATCGTCGGGCACGCCCGGGTTCCGGGCGTGCCCGCTTCACATGCCTGACGGTACACCGATGACCGAAGAGCCCATCCTTGAACTGCGCAACGTCACCCGAACCTTTCCTGGCGTGATTGCGATGGACGATGTCTCCATCGGATTTCGCGCCGGCGAGGTTCATGCGGTGATCGGCGAGAACGGGGCAGGCAAAAGCACGATGATGAACCTTCTGGCCGGCGAGTTGCAGCCCGACAAGGGCTCGATCCTGGTCGATGGCCAGAGCCGGGACATTCCGAGCGCCCTTGCCAGCCAGCAACTGGGTATCCGCATCGTGTTTCAGGAGCTTTCGCTCTGCCAGAACCTCACGGTCGGCGAAAATGTGCTGCTCAGCGCATTCGCCGATAGGCCGCCCCTGTCGTTTCTCACCCGAAATCGCGCGGCCGGGGCGGCCGCCGAGACATTGGCCCGGCTGGGGCTCACCGATGTTGAAACCAGCACGCCGCTGTCCACCCTTTCCGTTGCACAGCAGCAACTGGTCGAGATCGCCCGCGCGATTTCCCAGCATGTGCGAATCCTGGTGCTTGACGAGCCCAATTCGGCGCTCTCGCCGCGTGAAAGCGCGCGGCTGTTCGATGTGGTCCGCCTGCTGAAAGCGCAGGGCGTTACGATCATCTATGTGTCGCATCATCTCGAAGAGGTACTGGCGCTTGCCGACCGCATCAGCGTGATGCGCGACGGGCGCATGATCACCACGCTCGATAACGGCGCCGATGTCACGGTGGACAGGCTCGTTGCCCACATGGTCGGACGGCAGGTCGACGCGGCCGAACAATATGCATTGCGGCCCGAAGCCCATGCGCGGATCGGCGAACCCGTTCTGGAAGTTCGCGCGCTCAGCGTTCCCGGCCATATCCGGGAAGCGACCTTCACCTTGTCACAGGGCGAAATCGTAGGCGTCGCCGGATTGCCGGACAGCGGCAAGGACATTCTTGCCGACGCCATATTCGGGCTCGCGCCGCGCGGTGGCGCGGTCGAAGTCGGCGGCATCCGCCTCCCTCCCGGGCGGCCATCCCACGCCATTGCGGCTGGCATGTCTCTGATTCCGGCCGACCGCCGCGCGGCCGGGGCCTTGCTGTCCATGACGGTGGCTGAGAACACGGTCTCGGCGGCACTGAAACGCTTCACGTCGCGCGGGTTCCTGCGGCGCCGGACGATGCGCGACACGACCGCCGACTATGTCAGAAAGCTGGACGCGCGCGTCGCCAGCCTCGGCCAGAAGATCGCAACGCTCAGCGGCGGCAACCAGCAGAAGATCATACTGGCCCGCGGCCTTGTCACCGGTCCGCGCATCCTGATCCTGCACGAACCGACGCGCGGCATCGATGTCGGCGCCAAGGCGGAAATCTATGCCATCCTCAAAGAGCTGGCCGGTCAGGGGCTGGCAATCCTGATGATCTCGTCGGAATTGCCGGAAGTCATGCTGCACGCAAGCCGCGTGATCGTGATGGCAGATCGCACGATTGCGGGCCAATTGACAGGCTCGGACATCACAGAAGAGGCAATCATGGCGCTCGCGACACGAAAAGACCGGGCGCTGGCGGCATGACCCGGAAAGAAACGATGGGGGCGGCGCCATGACGCGCATCACGGTGGTCGGCAGCTTCGCCGTCGGCCTGACGATCCGGACCGAAACGATGCCGGTTTTCGGTCAGACGATCATCGGCTCCGATTTCGACTTCGGGCCGGGCGGCAAGGGCTCCAACCAGGCTGTCGGCGTGGCGCGCCTTGGCGCCGACGCCGCGCTCGTCACGTGCCTCGGCCAAGACCAGTTGGCCGGCGTCGCGGACGAACTCTATGCGGCCGAAGGGGTCGGAACGGACTACATCGAACGCAGCGCCGAGCGGGCCACCGGCGCCGGCATGATCATTCTCAATGCCGAAGGCGAAAACTTTATCATACTCGACATGGGCGCGAACGAACTGATGGATGCGGCCTTTGTCGACCGGGCCGCCGACCGCATCGCGCAAAGCGACATCGTCATGAGCGTTCTCGAAATCCCGGTCGCCGCCGCGCACCGAGCGATGGAGCGTGGCAAGGCGGCCGGAGCGCGCACGATCCTCAATCCGGCGCCGGCCACGGCACTGCCCGAGACCATCTTCGCCCATGTGGATTATCTGACGCCGAACGAAAGCGAGCTGCGCATCCTGCTCGGCCTGGCGCCCGATGACCCGACCGGCACGCGCGATCTGGCGGTCGAGCTGCGCCGGCGCGGTGTGGGCACCGTGATCGTGACCATGGGCCAAAAGGGCGCGCTGGTGCTCGGCGACGATCAGGAGATGGTCGTTGCCACACCCGCTGTCCCGGTTGTCGACACCACCGGAGCGGGCGACGCGTTCAATGCGGGGCTGGCCGCCGCGCTTGGCGAGGGCAGGCCGCTTGCCGAGGCGGTCGCGCACGGAACGGCTGCCGGCGCCCATGCCTGCACCCGTCTCGGCGTCATTCCCTCGCTGGCAACGCGCGCCGAGTTGGACGCGCTGATCGATATTTGATGGAACCGACCGGAGGCACCCCATGAAACGCGGCAAGCTGCTCAATTCCGAACTCAACCATGCCATCGGCGAAATGGGCCATGGCGACCTGATGATCGTTTGCGATGCGGGGTTTCCGATCCCGTCGGACGCCTGGCGCATCGATCTGTCGATCACCCAGGACGTTCCCGACCTGAAGACGGTGCTTTCGGCCATCGGCGAGGACTTCATCGCCGAAAAGGTCTCCTATGCCGACACGCTGCCGGCTCACAATCCGGTTCTGCTGGAGACCGTTCAGGCGCTTTTCGGCGACGCCGATCACGAGATGATCGCGCACGAGACGATCCTGGGAGACATGGCCGCCAAGGCCAAGGTGATCGTGCGGACCGGCGCCTTCGATCCGTGGGGCAACATCCTGCTCTATTCGGGCGTCGACGTGCCGAAGTGGTTTGCCAAGCCGGGTACGGTGGCGCCGCCCGAATATGCCAAGAAGCTCAAGGGCTGACCCCGTGGCGCGCATCTTCAGCTGGGCTGCACAGGACAGCGAGCGGCTGACCACGGTCGCCGGTCTGCGGGGCTCGAAAGGCCGGCATGGCGCGTTCGCCCAGGTGACCGCGGACACGGCTGCGGAGGCGGCGGCGGCGGAGGCGGCGGGGATCGAGATGATCGTCTGCCGGGCGCGCAGCGTCGCCGCGGTGCGGCAGGGTTCGCAAAGGCTGTTCGTCACCGCTGCGCTCGGCTTTGCCGAGGCGGTTACCGACGAAGAGATTTTGCGCACGGCCTTCAAGGCGCTGACGGACGGTGCCGACGCGGTGATCACGGCGCGGCGGCTGCCGATCGTCTCTCTGCTGGCGTCCGAGGATATTCCGGTGATGGGACATCTGGGCTTTGTGCCGCGCAAGTCGACGTGGGTCGGCAGTGTGCGCGCGTTCGGCAAGACGGCCGATGAAGCCGTCGAACTCTATCACCGGTTCCGGCGGCTTGAGGAAGCCGGCGCCTTCGCGGTCGAGGCCGAACTCGTTCCCGCGCCGCTGATGGCCGAGATCAGCAAGCGCACCGGTCTCGTGACCGTGTCTCTGGGCTCGGGGCCGGGCGCGGAGGTGATGTTCCTGTTTACCTCGGACATTTGCGGTGAGACCGATCGCGTGCCCCGCCATGCACGTCGATATGGCGACCTCGTGCGGCTGCACCGGCAGATCGATGAAGAGCGCCGCGCCGCGCTCACTGCTTTTCGCGATGATGTCCGCAATGACGGCTTCCCTGCCGCGGCCGAGACCGCGGACATGGCGGAGACCGCTCTCGAGGAGTTCGTCAGCCGCATCGGAAACTGATCCGGATCGTCTTCCAACCGAAACCCGACCAGACCAGCCGCGCGCTCGGCGTGCGGCAACCAAGGAGCATTGCCATGTCAGACGTCTCACGCCTTGCCGCCCACATCCAGCATACCAACGTCTCGCCGGCGACGACGCGCGACGAGATCGCCGGCCTATGCGACGAGGCGGCCGCGTTCGGGTTCAACGGCGTGATGGTGCAGCCGTGCTGGATTTCACTGTGCAGGGCGCGGCTTGCCGGGACCAATGTGCGCGTTTGTTCGGCCATGGCCTATCCGCTCGGCGGCAGCTTGACGCGCAGCAAGGTCGCCGAGATGCGGGATCTCGTCAGCGAGGGGGCGCAAGAAGTTGATTTCATGGCCAATATCGGTTTTCTCGCCAGTGGCGATGTCAACGCGTTTCACGATGAGATCGCCGCGCTCGTGGACGCCGCCGGCGCCGTACCATTGAAGATCATGCTGGAGTTGGGCGCCATGCCCGACGATCTCTGGCAGACGGCGATCGGACAGGCGGAAAAGGCCGGCGTGGCCTATGTCAAGAACTCGTCCGGCTGGGGCCTTGGCGGCAAGGCCAGCGTCGAGACGATCGGCTTCATGAAGCGTTGCGTGACGCGCGCAAAGGTCAAGGCATCGGGCGGCATACGCAGCGCCGAGGATGCCGATGCCATCCTGAAGGCAGGCGCCGAGCTGATCGGAACAAGCGCGGGTCCGGCGATCATGGAGGGGCGGGTCGGAGCTGGCGGTTACTGACGGTCGGCCAATGCCGTGACCGCCGCCGGTTGCCTGGGGTCAGGACCCATCAATGTGATTGAAATGGCGGCCGGCCGAGGAGATCACGATGACGAGGAATGGCGGCGGCAGCCACATCGACTGCCAAGTCGCCAAACATCTGGCGGACCGTCACGATGAACGCGAATTTTCGACCGCCTGGTCAAGCTGATCGGGTTGATTGCGCGGACAGGGAACCTGGCGCCAAACGCATCCCCGATGGCAGGGCCGTGCCATCGATTTCCGGCCTTGTCGCCTTCGAGGCGACCGCCCGCCAATTGAGCTTTTCGCATGCCGCGTGTGAACTGACCCTGACCCAGGGTCCGGCGAGCAAACGGGTTCGCCAACCCCAAGGCGTTCTTGGCATCACGCTAACCGCCCCACCGGAGGTCACCGGCTATTGGCCGATTACGCCCCTTGGCCCGTTTCATGCGCTACACCCCGAGATATCGGTCAATCTGGCTTGCCGGAACCGGCAGAAGACCCCGCCCATCCGTTCGGGCTGGAATGCGCGATCCGTTGCGCCGACGGCGCGCTGACCGAACTGTCCGGCAAGGTGCTGCTCGCCGAGGACATGGTGCCGGTGGCAACGCCCGAGTATCTTGCCGGACCAGGTGTCACGGCACCGACGGCCCTGATGAATGCGCCGCCGATCCTTCAAAACGGGTGCCACGGCCTTTTGGCGCGACTGGTTTGAGGCGCTCGATGTTCACCCGGCCGGCCCAATCGAAGGCAACGGCCATGAGTGCATGTCGTTGGTTCTTCAGGCGGCACTCAGCGGTCATGGCGTGGCGCTGGCGCCATCGCGCGTCCGGCGTGATCTCATCGATGACGGACGCCTGCGCACCGGATTCGGTGCACCGCGCGCACCGACCGGAATTGTGGCTTTTGGGTCCACCCCGTGTTTGTGCGGCGGAAGGCCGTGCGGCAATTTCAGAACTGGATGTCGGAAACGACACGGGCGATGACGGGAAGTGTGGGCCAAGGATGCCGCCCATATCCGCATCATGACAGAAAATGACGCCATGCTAAATCTTTGGAGCGCTACGACGCCACCTTCTATCCAGGCGCCGCCGCTAGAGGGCGACGCAACGGCCGATGTCGCGGTGATCGGCGGCGGCTTCACCGGGCTCAGCGCCGCGCTGCATCTCGCGCTTGAAGGCGCAGACATCAGGCTGATCGAGGCAAGGAGCTTCGGACATGGCGGCTCGGGCCGGAATGTCGGGCTCGTCAATGCCGGGCTTTGGACGCCGCCAGCCGAGATCGAGACGATGCTTGGCGCCGAAGCTGGAACGCGGCTCAACGATGCGCTGGCCGTGGGCCCGGATCTGGTGTTCTCGCTGATCGAGCGGTTCCACATCGCATGCGAGGCGACGCGCAACGGAACGCTGCATCTGGCGCATTCGGCAAGGGGGTTCGGCGACCTGCGCAACCGGCACCGCCAGCAGATCCAGCGCGGCGCGCCGGTGACGCTGCTTGGTCGTGCGCAAACCGCCGAGCGTACCGGCTCTGAGGCCTTTCACGGCGCGCTACACGACGCACGCGCCGGTACCATTCAGCCGCTTGCCTACGTCCATGGGCTTGCCCGCGCGGCTGCCGATTCGGGCGCGCGCCTTCACACCCACACACCGGCGCTCGGATGGTCACGCGACGCTGGCGGATGGCGCATCGAGACACCGGCCGGCAGCCTGCGCGCAAAGCGGCTGATCCACGCCACCAACGCCTACGACACTGTGCTGCCGCAGGCGCGGGCCTTCACTCCGGTCTTCTATCTCCAGTTCGCTACCAGTCCTGTCCCGGAAGCGCAGCGCGGGCGGTTGCTGCCGCGAGGGGAGGGTTGCTGGGATACGGCGACGGTGATGTCGTCGTTCCGGTTCGATCGCACCGGAAGGCTGGTCATCGGCGGCGTGGGCAATCCGGCTGGCTGGCGCTCGAGCACGCATCGTCATTGGGCACGACGCAAGGTCCGGTCGATCTATCCGGCGCTCGCCGATCTCGATCTGGAGTTCGGCTGGAGAGGCCGCATCGCCATGACCGACGATCATCTGCCGCGCATCGTTGCGCTCGGCGAGGACGGCATCTCGATCTTCGGCTATAGCGGCCGCGGCATCGGGCCGGGCACGGTGTTCGGCAAATGCGCGGCACAATGGGCCATGACGGGCGCGCCCGAATCGTTTCCGCTGCCCCTTTCACGGACCCGGTCGGACATTATGGCGCCGGTGAAGGCAGCCTGTTATGACCTTGGCAGTCTTGCCGCCCATTTGGTCGGCGCGCGGCTCGGCGGATCCTGAAGTCTTTTGTCTGACGACAAATGCTCGCCGGATGGGCCTTGTCGAGCGCCATCATGGCGGCCCGTTGAGATGGTTTTGGGTCCATCGAACGGTTCAACCGCCGCTTTCCGGTTGCGGCGCCCCTTGCGGTTCGATCGGCAGGCGCGCCATCCGGCCTAGCGCTCCAGCGCCGCCTCGATCCCGCGGGCCGAGCGGCGCGAGGCCTGTTCATGTTCATGATCCATCACAAGCCGGACGGCACGCTCGCACACTTCGGGGGAGAAGTTGTTCGTGGTCTTGCGCAGGATCGTCCTTCCCACTGTTGAGTTGGACCCTCCGGCAAATCCGGCGCGGTTCACCGTGTCCTCGACCGACGCAGGACCGGGTACCGATGTCGCGGCTTGTGCCCGGGGCTTATGCGGCGCTGGCTTTCTCGGCCTTTTTACGGGGAAGACACCCGAAACAAGGTGGCGGTGGGCAAACCTGGCGGTCTGGCGTTTTCCGATCAAAGGCAATAGTTACGATTGATCTGGTTTTTTAAATTGTATCAAATGGTCAACCCGGACGCGGCGTCGACGCACTTGAAGGCCGGTTCTCCCGAGATCGGGAAAGCAAATTGAAACAGAGGCAAAGCTTGACGTGAAGAATAAGGTCAGCCCTGAAAATACAAAGGTCACACACCATTTTGCGGTGCTGGAAGACGGTGGCGCCCCCCTATACGTCCAAATCGCCAGCGTGTTCAGACGGAAAATGCGTTCGGGCGAATGGCCTGTCGGAATGCAACTGCCAACGTTGGAGCAACTGGCACAGCAGCTGAACGTCGCCAGGGTAACGATCCGCCAGGCCATGGATTTGCTCGAAGCCGAGCGATTGATATGGCGGCGACAGGGAAAAGGCACCTTCGTTACGGCGCATGCTCGCAGTCGGCACTGGCTTACCGTCGCTACCGACTGGAAGGAATTGGTCCGTCTAATCGAAGGAACAGAATCCAAACTCCTGGAGAGCAGGGACAGTGCCAATATGCCTCCTTTGGCCGGTGGAGAAGGCAGGTCGACCGGAAGCTACCGTTTCTTGAGAAAGCTTCACAGCTATGAGGGCGCGCCTCATCTCGTCTTGGAGATATTTCTCGACAAGGGCGTATATGAGATGGCCGAAGAGGAGTTCGACTCCCTGCCGATCATTCCGGTTATGAGCCGGTTGAACGGAATCGAGATCGGCAAGGCTCACCAGACGCTAACGGTGTCCGTCGCGGATCCTGAGATATCCCGGTACCTCAACATCGATGTCGGCGCCGCCACGGTTGAAGTCGTGCGATCGATCCAAGCCAAGAATGAAGATGTCATCTATTTTGGGCATTTGACCTACAGGGCCGACAGCTTCAGGCTTGAGATGGACCTGAAAAAGTAGCGCAGCTCGCTGCCAGCCCAATCCTTCGTCTCACCAGCCATTCTCTTCAGGTGTCCGGACGGCACTGACGTCGCATCATGCGATGTCAGTCACGCGTGCCCAAAAAACCGTAGCGGCGCACGCAGGTCGCAACTTCCGAAATCACACGCTTGACTCTCATTCGATCAGGAGCGATTGTGTGACTAAAGGTCCTAATAAATAGGATCAATAGGAGGATACGCAAACCCATCCCGTTTGCAGTCTCCGCAACCCAGAACGAAGAGGGCTTGCATGGCCGACGCTCACTCGAATTTGGACGCACTGAGGGAAGACGATGTTTCCTCCTTGCTTCATCCTTTCACGAATGCAGTGGCCCATGGCCAGATTGGACCGGATGTCGTCGTGCGAGGTGAGGGCGCGCGGATCTATGACGACGCGGGTCGCGAATACATCGACGCCATGTCGGGGCTGTGGGCGATCGGGCTCGGCTATTCGGAAGAGCGTTTGATCAACGCCGCTACCGAGCAGCTCAAGAAACTTCCATATTATCATACATTTGCACACAAATCGAACCCAGCAGCGATCAAGCTCGGGAAGGCTCTCCTTTCCATGCTGCCTGTCGAGATGTCCAAGGTGATCTACACCAATTCGGGCTCTGAGGCGGTCGATACCGCGATCAAGCTCGCCTGGTACTACTGGAACGCCGCAGGCGAGCCGGAGCGTGTCAAGATCATATCGCGCAAGCGTGCCTATCACGGTTCGAACGTTGCTTCCGGAAGCGCGACAGGCCTTCCCGTCATGCATGGGGGGTTCAATCTGCCTTTCAGCCAGATCTTGCATGCGGAGTGTCCGCATTTTTGGCGCCATGGAGAGAAAGGCGAGACGGAAGAGGAATTCTCGCAGCGCAAGGCCGACGAACTCGAGAAGCTCATCCTCGAAGCCGGGCCGACGACGATTGCGGCCTTCATCGCGGAACCCGTCATGGGCGCCGGGGGGGTGATCGTTCCGCCCGAAGGCTATTTCGAGAAAATCCAGGCTGTGCTGGACCGTTATGGCATCCTGTTCATCTCGGACGAGGTGATATGCGGCTTCGGGCGCACCGGAAAGATGTTCGGGAGCGAGACATTCGGCATTCGTCCCGACATCATGACCTTCGCCAAGCAATTGTCATCGGCTTACATGCCGATCGGTGCCGTGACCGTGACCGAAGAGCTGTACGAGAAGATTGCGTCGGCCAGCAATACGAGAGGTGTGTTCGGTCACGGTTACACCTATAGCGGCCATCCGGTCGCCTGCGCTGTCGCCCTGGAAGCGCTCACAATATATCAGGAGCGCGATGTTGTGGGCCATGTTGCACAATCGGGCGCGTATTTTCAGCAGCGGCTGCGCGAGTTCGAAAGCCACCCGCTGGTTGGAGAGGTTCGCGGTGTCGGACTTATTGCGGCAGTCGAACTGGTTGCGGACAAACGGTCGAAGAAGCTGTTCGATCCGTTCGGCAAGGTCAATGGACGGTTCGCGAAGCTTGCCTATGAAAGGGGCCTGATTACCCGGGCGCTGCCTGCAAGCGATTCGCTTGGTCTTTGTCCTCCACTGTTCTGCACGAAGAGCGAACTGGACGAAATCGTCGACAAATTCGCGGACACGCTCGAGGCCGTAACCGAGTTCGCATCACGGGCAGGGCGCTGAACGGATGCAGCGGCGTACGAACCATACGAATGTCATCTTCATCTTTGCCGACCAACTCCGCGCCTCGTCGGTGGGATGTTACGGAGAAGAAGACGTCATAACACCGCGAATTGACGCGTTCTCACGTGAAGGTGTGATCTTCCCCGTCTGCGTCGCGTCTCCGTCCGTTTGCGGCCCCTATCGCGGATGCCTGATCAGCGGTCAGAATCCGCTATCGAACGGCGTGATCGCCAACGATGTCGCCCTGGAGGTGTCTCACAAGACGTTGGGTGAATGCTTTCACGACGCGGGATACGACACGGCGTACATCGGCAAGTGGCACCTGGACGGCCCCGACCGCAAGGCACCTGTTCCGAACGAACGCCGTCGCGGGTTCAGGCATTGGGCAGCCGCCAATTTCGAGCACAACTATCTTGAATCCAAATTCCATCGCTCGGAATCCGAACAGCTCGTCTGGAAAGGCTATGACGCCGAAGCGCAGATGGACGAGCTTCTGGACTATCTGGAAGGCCGCCCGAAAGAGAAGCCCTTCATCGCTGTCCTTTCCTGGGGGCCTCCGCACAATCCCTACAAGATGGTCCCGCAGCGCTATCTGGACATGTACGACCCGGTCTCGATCAAAGCGCGTCCCAACTGCAGCGAAATACCGCGCGACGACCTATGGGGATACTACGCCCAGATCACCTTTCTTGATGAGCAGTTCGGGCGGCTTCTCGATGAACTTTCCAGGCTTGGCCTGGAACAGGACACGCTTTTGGTTTTCACATCCGATCATGGCGACATGCACGGATCCCAGGGCGTCTACAAGAAAGGCTGGCCGTGGGACGAATCCATCCGCGTGCCCATGATCATGCGCTTACCGGGCAGACTCGTCGCTGGCAGCGCTGCGGGATTTACAATCAGCACCGTCGATATCATGCCCACGCTGCTGGGGTTTTGCGGCATCGGCATTCCCAAAGAGGTCCAGGGCGTCGACTGCTCCGGCGCGCTTGTGGGCACGGCGGCGTTCGGTCCGCAATCGGCATTCATAACCAATCCATGCCCGACCACAGTGCTCGATTCCAGGGGCGAAGACATGCTTCCCACGTTCCGGGGGCGGCGCATGGAATATCGCGGGGTGCGGACAATGCGGCATACCTACATCGAGACGATCGACGGGCCGTGGCTGCTTTATGACAACCTGGTCGACCCGTACCAACTGACCAACCTGATCGACGATCCGGATCATAATGCCGTCCGCAAGAGCCTGGCAGCGGCCACGCGCGCGCACATGAAGGCGATTGGCGACGAGTTTCTGCCCAAGGAAGAATACTACAGGCGTTTTGGCGTTCAGGTGGACGAGCGCGGCGTACTCCGCAATCTGGTCGTGAACCCCTATCCGGCGTTTGCGTGAGGACCCGTTGATGTTCGACAACCTGTCCCTTTTTATCGATGGTGAGTGGATCAAGGAAGGTCGCCGCACGGAGGACCTGATCGATCCGGCGACCGAGGCAGTTCTCGGGCAGGTTCCTCACGCGACCGCCGACGATCTCGATCGCGCGGCGAAGGCAGCTCACCGGGCATTCCTGACCTGGAAGAATGTATCGGCGCTCGAACGTGCCCGGATCATCAGCGGCGCGGCGGCTCTCATGCGCGCACGCCTTGACGCAATCGCCCGGAACCTGACGCTGGAATCGGGCAAACCCATCCGCGAAGCCCGCACCGAGGTAATGTTCGCCGCCGATATCCTCGATTGGTATGCGGAGGAGGGCAAGCGGGCTTACGGGCGGCAAATCCCGTCCCGACTGCCCGGCGCCATGCAGGTCGTCTTGAAGGAGCCGGTTGGCCCCTGCGCTTCCTTCGCGGCATGGAATGTGCCCGCCACAACGCCCTGCCGCAAGATTGGCGGCGCGCTTGCCGCCGGCTGTACTCTGGTCTTGAAACCATCCGAGGAAACGCCAGCCACCGCACTGGCGATCGCCAAGGCTTTTGAAGACGCCGGTTTGCCGGCAGGTGTTCTGAACATCGTATTTGGCGTTCCTGCCGAGATTTCGAGCCAGCTAATCGCCACCGCGGAGATCAGGAAGGTGTCGTTCACCGGGTCTACCGAGGTGGGCAAACACCTCGCACGTCTCGCCGCCGATCGGGTGTTGCGGATAACGCTGGAATTGGGCGGTCACGCGCCTGTCATTGTCGCGGAAGACGCTGACGTGGAAAAAGCGGCGAAATCGGTTGCAACGAACAAATATCGCAACGCCGGCCAAATCTGCATCTCTCCGAGCCGGTTCTTCGTGCACGACCGGGTGCATGACAGTTTCGTCCGGCATTTCACCGAAATTTCGGCGGCTCTGCAGGTCAAACCCGGGATCGACGAAGACAGCGACATCGGCGCATTGGCGAACAAGCGCCGTCTCGATGCCATGGAAGCGTTTGTCGAGGATGCGACGTCCAAGGGTGCGACTATCGAATGCGGCGGCCGCCGCCTCGGCAATCTGGGCTTTTTCTTTCCTCCCACGGTTCTGAGCGACGTTCCCGATACGGCCAGCGCGATGACCGAGGAGATATTCGGTCCGGTCGTTCCCATACAACGGTTCGATACGCTGGACGGGGTGATCGAGAAGGCAAACGCATTGCCATACGGATTGGCCGCCTACGCCTATACGTCATCGCAAAAGACAGCCGCCGAGATTTCGTCGCGCATCGAGACGGGAATGCTCGGCATCAATCATACCGTTGTTTTCACTCCAGAAACCCCGTTCGGCGGGGTGAAGGAAAGCGGTTATGGAAGTGAGGGGGGCATCGAGGGTCTGGAGGCCTATCTCACCCCGAAGCTCGTTTCTCAGTTGGCTTGGTGAACCGCGATGAAGGTGTTTTACGACGAGAGGCAGCGACTACACGATCCGCAAATTCAGTTTTTTGCCGGCAAGCTGCAGTTGGCGCCGGAGCATCCTTCGCGCACACGAAGATTGCTGAACGCCGCGCTCGAAAGCGGCTTCGTTCAAGCCCAGCCGGCGGACCTCGGCTGGGATCCGATCTTGAAAATCCACGATGCCGGCTACATCGCCTTTCTCAAAGCAGCGTCCTTGCTTTGGAGCAAACTGGACGATGCCGGGCCGGAGTGCGTTCCCCATATTCATCCTGTTCGCTATGGCAGAACACGGCCCAGGGGAATTCTCGGGCTTGCCGGTTACTACATGAACGGCACCAATTGCCCTATCGGTCCTCACACGGTTGAAGCCGCCTACTGGAGCGCGCAAGCCGCACTCGCCGGTGCTGATCAGATCATCGCCGGAGAAGCGCTTTGTTATGCGCTCTGCCGTCCTCCCGGGCACCATGCGCACAGCGATCTGGCAGGCGGCTTCTGCTTTCTCAACAACGCCGCCATCGCCGCGCAACGGCTGCTCGACCGCTACGAGCGCGTTGCGATCATCGATGTCGATGTGCACCACGGCAACGGAACGCAGGAGATTTTTTACTCCAGAGACGATGTCTTTTGCGGTTCCGTCCACGCCGACCCGAGCGACTTTTATCCTTTCTATCAGGGTTACGCCGATGAGGAGGGAGAGGGCGAGGGGTTCGGCTGGAACATGAACCTGCCGCTGCCGCACGGCTCCGGCGACGAGAAGGTCGTAGGCGCGGTGCAGCGTTTGTGCGCCCGCGCCCGAGAGCTGGACTGCCAGGTGATCGTCGTCGCCCTGGGTCTGGACGCCTTCGAATTGGACCCAATGGGCAAGTTCCGCGTCACCACGCCCGCCTTCGAGGACATGGCGCGTGCATTTCAGCATTGCGAAATGCCGGTGCTGCTGGTGCAGGAGGGCGGGTACGACGGACCTCATCTCGGCGAAAATCTCAGGTCTTTCCTGAGGCCCTTCGCAACAACGAACGTTTCGGGAGAAGCGCGCATATCGACTGCCCAGCACTAAGCAACTTAGTCACAAACAGGGAGTGTTAAGACCATGGGAAAAAGAATGTTTTCGGCGCTTGTCGGTGTCGCGCTACTTGCGATGTCATCCAGTGCATCTTTGGCCCAGGCCGCCGATCAGCGTCTCTCCATGGCGATCAATCCGGAGCCCGCGACGTTGATACTGGGGTTGAATCTGCAGGCGCCGACGCAGACGATCGGGGGGAAGATCTACGAGGGCCTGATCGTTTTTGACAAGGCGCTCGACCCTCAGCCGAGCCTTGCGGAATCATGGGAGATCTCGGCGGACGGCAAGACCTACACCTTCAATCTGCAGGAAAACGTCAAATGGCATGACGGCGCGCCGTTCTCCTCGGCCGATGTTGCGTTTTCGCTCGGCACGATGTTGCCGCAGACGCATCCGATCGCCCGGACCACCCTGGCCGTTATCGACACGATTGAAACGCCCGACGACGACACGGTGGTGATCACCCTCAAGAACCCCTTCAACGCCTTCCTCACTGCCTTGGCGATGAACACGGCACCCATGATGCCCAAGCACATTTACGAGGGCACGGATTACGCCGCCAATCCGGCAAACGAAACGCCGATCGGCACCGGGCCTTTCAAGCTGAAGGAGTGGAAGAAGGGCGAATACATCCTTCTTGAGCGCAATTCCGACTACTGGCAGGCGGACCGTCCCCATCTCGACGAAATCCTGTTCCGCGTCATTCCCGACGAAGCGGCGCGGTCCATCGCGCTCGAGAACGGCGACGTGCAGGTCACCAGCTTCAGTGACATCGAGTATGTCGATGTCGAGCGTTTCCGCAGCAACGACAATTTCGAAGTCACATATGAGGGCTACGAGTTCTTCTCGCCGCTCATGTGGATCGAAATCAACCATCGCGTCGGTCCGCTCGGCGACAAGCGTTATCGGCAGGCATTGATGTATGCGCTCGATCGCAATTTCATCGCGGACGCGATCTGGTTCGGTTCGGCAAAGCCTGCGACCGGCCCGATCTCCTCGACGATGAAATACTACAGCGCGGACGTTCCTGAATACCCTTATGATCCGGCGAAAGCGGAGCAATTGCTCGATGAAATGGGCTTGACCCCGGATGCATCGGGCGTGCGCCATCGCGTGAAGCTGCTGGGCTTGCCCTACGGAACCACGTTCGTGCGCACCGGCGAGTACATCAAGCAGGCGCTGAGCAAGGTCGGTATCGAGGTCACGCTCGAATCGGTCGATCGCGGAACCTGGGCGCAGCGCGTCGCTGCATGGGATTACGAGTTGACACTCGATTTCGTCTATCAACTCGGCCACCCGGCGATCGGCATTCACCGGACCTACTCTTCGTCCAATATCCGCAACGTGCTTTTCTCCAATACGATGGGCTATTCCAATCCCGAGGTCGACACGTTGTTCGACGAAGCGACGGTCGAAACCGATCAGGCTCGACTGCAGGAGACCTATACCAAGGCTCAGCAGGTCCTCGTGGACGACGTGCCGCTTGCCTGGCTCATCGAGATCAAGTTTCCCACGATTCATGCCAAGACTGTCGAAGGTCTCGTCACAACCGCCCATGGCGTCAATGGCAGCTTCGCAGACGTGCAGATCGCGGAATAGTCTGCCAGGCGATGCGGACAGCAATCTCAACGTTACGGCTGCTTTCACAGGCATTGCTGATCATCCTTGCCGTCAGCCTGATCAATTTCGCATTGGTCAGGCTGGCGCCCGGGGACCCGGCATCCGTGCTGGCGGGCCAATCGGGCGCAGCCGACGAACTGTACCTTGCCCAATTGCGCGAGCAATTCGGCCTCGACCAGCCGATCCTCGTTCAATTGGGAAAGTACTATCTTCAGTTGCTGCAATTCGATCTGGGCTATTCCTACCGGCAGCAATTGCCGGTGATCGATCTGATTGCCGAGCGGCTTCCCAACACATTGCTGTTGACGCTGAGTGCGTTTGCGATCGCCTTGATATTGGGCGTCGCATTCGGGGTTGCAGCCGCGCTCAATCGAGACAACTGGATCGACACCGCCGTGGGGACGGCGGCAATGGTGCTTTATGCCAGTCCAGTCTTCTTCACCGGACTGATGTTGATCTTGGTGTTCTCGGTCTTTCTCGGATGGTTTCCGGCATTTGGCAGCGAAACGATAGGAGCCGATTACGGCTTTATCGGGCAGATTGCTGACCGGTTGAAATATCTCGTGCTGCCCGCGGTGACGTTGTCGCTTCTCTACGCGGCGACCTACACGCGGCTGACAAGAACGGCGATGCTGGACGTATTGCAGATGGATTACGTGAAGCTGGCGCGGGCCAAGGGTTTGCCGCCCTTCCGCATCGTCGGGGCGCATGTGTTGCGCAACGCCCTTCTGCCGGTCATTACCATCGCGGGCATGCAGGCCGGCCATTTGGTCGGCGGCGCCGTCGTGGTCGAAACCGTCTTTGCCTGGCCCGGCATCGGGCGGCTGGCGTTCGATGCGCTCTTGCAGAGGGACTATCCGGTATTGATGGGTGTCTTTCTCATCAGCTCGATCATGGTCGTGTTCTTCAACATCATAACCGATCTTGCCTACAAGGTTTTCGATCCAACGATGGAGGTCTCGTGAAGCACTCACCGTTTGGCTTTGTGGCGTCCTCGTCGAAAACGCTCGCCGGCACTTGCCTGTTGGCCGGCCTCGTCGTCATCGCGCTGGCCGCGCCCGTCATTTCACCCAACGATCCGTGGGATATGGTCGGCCGTCCTTTCACGCCGCCTCTGTCGGATGGGTTTCTGCTCGGTTCGGATACGCTGGGGCGTGACATTCTATCCGGCATCATCCACGGCAGCCGCGTATCGCTGTTTGTGGGCCTGGCGGCGACCGTCGCCGCACTGGCGATCGGACTTGTGGTTGGCGGCGTCGCCGGGTTTTTCTCCGGCAGGGTCGACAATGCGTTGATGCGTCTGACCGAGATTTTTCAAACGATACCAAGCTTCGTTCTGGCCATCATGCTCGTCGCCGTCTTCCAGCCCTCGCTTGCGTCCACCATCACCGCGATCGCGGTTGTGTCGTGGCCACCCATTGCGCGCCTCGCGCGGGCAGAGTTCCTTGCGAAGCGCAATCTCGAATATGTGTCGGCTGCGGTATCGGCAGGACGGCCCGGATGGGACATTGCCCTTCGTGAGATCCTTCCCAATGCCCTGCCTCCGATCATCGTGATGGCATCGCTTGGCGTTGCCACGGCGATCCTGCTTGAAAGTGCAATCAGCTTTCTTGGGCTGGGCGATCCCAACCTGGCCAGCTGGGGGTACATGATCGGTGTCGGGCGTACGGTCATCAGACAGGCTTGGTGGATGAGTGTCTTTCCCGGTCTGGCCATCATGGTGGCGGTCCTTGCCATCAATCTGCTCGGCGAAGGCCTGAACGACGCGATCAGCCCAAGCCAGCGGGGGGGCGCCAAAGCATGACCGGCATGTTGCTCCAAATCCGGAACCTGTCGATCGGGCTGCCCTTTGGCGGAGACAGGAAACTTGCCGTCGAAGATGTCTCCATCGGCGTCGGTGACAATGAGCTTCTTTGCGTCGTCGGAGAGTCGGGGTCGGGCAAATCGGTGCTGTCGCACAGCATAATGGGCCTTTTGCCAAACGTTCTGACCCACCGCAGCGGCGACATCCTCTTCGGTGAAGAGGACGTGACAGCAATGTCAGAGCGCGAGCTACGCCGGCTGCGGGGCGCCGAAATCGGCATGGTCTTTCAGGAGCCGATGTCGACGCTCAACCCGCTGATGCGTATTGGCGACCAGATCGATGAAAGCATTCGCTTTCACCGCCAACTTGCCAAGTCGAAACGCCGGGACATGGTGCTGGAGGTGCTCGAATCGGTCGGGTTCCCCGAACCGGAGCGGATGCTCAGACGCTATCCGAAGGAATTGTCGGGTGGACAGCGGCAGCGCGTCATGATTGCCATGGCCCTGGTGCTGCGGCCGAGGCTGTTGATCGCCGACGAACCGACCACAGCCCTGGATGTCACCACGCAGGCCCAGATTCTGGATCTCATTCGCAAAGTGCAGCGCGAAATGCAGATGGCGGTCATGTTCGTCACGCACGATTTCGGCGTGGTCGCGGAAATCGCTGATCGGGTGGCGGTCATGCGTCACGGCATTCTGGTGGAGCAAGGGACGGCCGCCGAAGTTCTGAACCGGCCGAAGCACGGATACACCCGCCAGCTTCTGGACTCCGTACCCAAGGGCACACCCGTAGCGCCGGCGGCCGTCGGGAAAGGCGAGCCGGTGCTTGAGGCGCGCGACATCAAGAAGGTCTATCGCGGTTCCGGGTCATGGCGAAAGATGGGCGATGTTGTTGCGTCAGATGATGTGAGCTTCACGCTTCATCGCGGCGAAACCATCTCAATCGTGGGCGAATCCGGGTCCGGAAAGTCGACGTTGGGGCGCATTCTGATGCATTTGTTGCAGCCGGATTCGGGTAGCGTCACCTTGGGCAAAGACACCCTTTCCGCACTCAAGGGATCAGATTTGAGACGCGCGCGCCGGCGCATCCAGATGGTCTTCCAGGATCCGTTCTCCTCGCTCAATCCGCGTTGCCGGATTGGGACGCAGATGATGCGCAACCTCAAGGCGAGCGGCATTCCCGGTTTGGAGGCGAAACGGACAACGGACAAATGGCTGGAGCGTGTCGGGCTCGATGCGAGTGCCGCCAACCGGTTTCCGCAAGAATTTTCCGGCGGGCAGCGCCAACGCATCGCGATCGCGCGGGCATTGTGCCTGGATCCGGAAGTTGTCGTCGCCGACGAGCCCGTGTCGGCACTCGACGTCACGATCCAGCGCAGGATCCTGGATTTGCTGGAAGACCTGAAGAAGGAAATGAACCTGTCTTTGATCTTCATCACGCATGATCTCGCGATCGCCGCCGAAATCAGTGACACGATCATTGTCATGAAATCGGGGCGGATCGTGGAAACCGGTGCCAGCAGGCACGTCTTCGAAAATCCGCACAGCGCCTATACGAAGACGTTGATCGAATCGAGTTTGCATGCCGGCTTTGGCCACACGGAGCAGTCCTACCTTTCTTAGAGCGTCCGTCGACTGATGCGCCTTATGCCGGCCGGCACAAGCCGAACACCAGAAAACCGGCCACACGCCACAAAACCTGTCCTATCTGCAGCGCGGTTTACGGGTGGCCCGGCCCAACCCGGTTTGGTGTGACGACATCCCGTTCCTGCCGATGCGGCGCGGGTTCATGTCTTCCGTGGCAATCCGCGACTGGCAGACGCGCAAGGTTCCGGTCTGGCGCATCTCGAACACATTGGAGGCCGACTTCTGCGTCGAGGTGTTGAACGAGGCCGTCCATCACTTCGCTTCGGCTGGGGTCCCAAACACCCACAAGGGCAGCCGGTTCACGTCGTTCGCCCGGATTGCCCGCCTGCGCCGATCCGTCGTGCGCATCTCAACGGATGCCAAAGGCCGTCGCGGGCGCCCCATTCCGCCCTTGGCGGCAAGCCTCCAGCCATGGCCTATCGGTTGAGAAAAGACGAAACCCAAACCGATCAGCAAGTGCAGAGAGTAGCTCAATCCTCGCCGGAACCCGTCCAACGGTCGGGGCGTGGGTCAGTTCTCGCGCAGAACGATCTTGCCGCCGCGCTTTATGACAATCTGCGCGAGCCATGCTACAGACCCGTCCTTGCGCGAACGCTTTACGATGGCGCCCATATCGGTGGAAAATTGCCTTCTGCGGTCCCACTTCCGATGTGCTTTCCGGGCAAAAAGGGTGCACAGCGAGCCGAAACGAGGCAACGGCAAAAGATGAGAGAAATGGACCTGGTGGTGGGAAAAGAAGGAAAGTCGCAGATCAGCGTATCTCGACGTTTCGCCATCGCGCCCATGATGGATTGGACGGACCGCCACTGCCGGCTTTTTCACCGGCAATTGACCCGCCATGCGCTGCTCTACACGGAGATGGTCGTCGCCGATGCGGTGATCCATGGCGCGCGCGAACGGCTCTTGCGGTTCGATCCGGCCGAGCATCCGCTCGCGGTGCAGCTCGGCGGCAGCGATCCGGAAAAGCTCGCGGAAGCGGCGCGTATCTGCGCCGGTCATGGCTTTGACGAGATCAATCTCAATGTCGGATGTCCGTCCGACCGGGTGCAATCGGGCACGTTCGGCGCCTGCCTGATGCGCTCGCCCGATCTGGTCGCGCGCTGTGTCGCGGCGATGAAGCGTGCTGCGGGGCCTGTCCCGGTCACCGTCAAATGCCGGATCGGCGTCGACGAACAGGAGCCGCGCGACGCGCTCTGGGCCCTGGCAGGGCAGGTGGTCGAGGCCGGCGCGGACGCGCTATGGGTGCATGCGCGCAAGGCCTGGCTCGACGGGCTCAGCCCGAAGGAGAACCGCGACGTGCCGCCGCTCGACTACCCGCTCGTGCATGCACTCAAGCGCGATTTTCCCAACCATTTCATCGGGATCAATGGCGGTCTTGCCAATCTGAATCAGGCGATAGAGCAGTTTGCGGCCGTCGATGGCGCAATGATCGGCCGGGCGGCCTATCAGACGCCCGGTATTCTTGTGGAGGTTGACCCCCGGGTCTATCGCCTCGATGGACCGGAGCCCGATCTTGACCGGGTCGTTTCGGTGATGGCCGAACACACCGATCGTCATGTCGCCGAAGGCGGCAGGGCCAGCCATGTCACCCGGCACATGGTCGGGCTGTTCCACGGACGGCCGGGCGCGCGGCAATGGCGCCGGCATCTGTCGGAAAAGGCCGTGCTGCCCGGCGCGAACGGCGATGTGCTCCGCCAGGGGCTGTCGCTGATCGAGGATGCCGGCGCGCTGGCTGCCTGAAACGAACCGGAGCCGCCCGAACCGTCCTTGCGCCGACGGCAAAAGCCCGCCATGAGGCGGACGCCTCGATGAAACCTGCCCCCATGCCATGACCGGATTCGCCGACATTGCCCTGATGATCATCGCGCTCGCCGGCGCCGGCGCGGTGGCCGGGCTGCTCGCCGGTCTGTTCGGCATCGGCGGCGGGGCCATCCTCGTGCCGGTTTTCTTTCAGGTGTTCGGCCTGATGGGCATCGACGATGCGGTTCGCATGCACCTGTCCGTCGGAACCTCGCTGGCCGTGATCGTGCCCACATCGCTGCGGTCTTTCGCCTCGCACCGGGCGCGCGGCGCCGTCGACATGGACCTGCTGCGCAGCTACGTGATCGCCGTGCCGGCGGGTGTGGTGATCGCGGCTCTGGTGTTTGCGTCGATATCGAGCGGCGGGCTGCGGCTGGTCTTCGCCGTTCTGGCGCTGCTGGTGGGGCTGAAGCTTCTGTTCGGGCGCGACAGCTGGCGCTTGGCGGACGATCTGCCGGGCCGGGCGGGACGGTTTTCGGCCGGCATCGGAATCGGCTTTCTGTCGACGCTGATGGGGATTGGCGGCGGCATTCTCAACAACACCTTCATGACGCTGAGCGGACGCCCGATCCATCAGGCGGTCGCGACGTCGGCCGGAGTGGGCGTCCTGATCTCCATTCCGGGCGTTCTTGGCGCCATCTGGGCGGGGTGGGCAGCGCCGGGCCTGCCCGTCATGTCGACCGGCTATGTCAACTGGATCGCCGTGGCGATCATCATCCCGGTGACGCTCGCGGTGGCGCCGCTGGGGGTGCGGGCCGCGCACCGGCTGGACAAGCGCCAGCTCGAACTGGGGTTCGGGCTGTTTATGCTGCTGGTCTCGGCGCGCTTCATGGTCAGCGTTCTGGCCGGCTGAGACCTCAGTCGCGCAGCACCAGACGGTCGCCGGCGACCTCGAAGCCGGACAGCGTATCCAGAAAGTTCATGCCCAGCAGATTTTTGAACAATTGGCCGTCTTCGGCGACGAGCGCCGAAAGGCCGGCGCGCTCGATACCGCCGATCGCGATCCGGTCGATCGTCACCGGCGCGGCCCGTGTGGTGCCGTTGGCGGTCATCACCGGCACCACATAGCGCAGGGCGTCGGTGTCGAAGCCCGCGCTGGCGGCGGCGTCATGGGTCAGCACGATCGATGACGCGCCGGTGTCGACGATGAAACGGAGCGGCTGGCCGTTGACGTCGGCGCGGGTTGCGAAATGGCGCTGATTGCGGCTGATCGTAACGGTGCGGCTGCCATCCTCGGCGGTGGCGGTGCGCGCCGAACCGGGTACGAGACCCGCGCTGATGCGGCTTGTCGCATCCTGCAGTTCGAACCGGTACTCATAGCCGGCGACCAGCGCCAGAATGATGGCGACCCAGATGGCGATCTGGCGGATCAGGTCGCCCGCGCGTTGGCGGCCGGCGAGAAGGCTGGCGGCCAGCGTCGTGCCGATCAGGCCGAGAAAGACGAGCGAGGCGAACTGGTCTCCGCTCATGCCGGCGATGGCGGTTGTATCGCCCGCCGCAAACAGGACAATGAGCGCGCCGGCGATGATGGCAAGAACGATGAAGAACATCGGCGTTCAGCTTTCGCCCTGTTCCTTCAGGCGGGCGATGCGCTGGCGCCTCGTCTCGCGGCGCGGCTTCTTCTCGATGGTGGCGATGCGGCCGGGCAGGGTGTCCATGACCCGCCGGCGCTGTTCGGCCGAATAAAGCGTCCATGCGCCGATTTCGTCGCGTGTCCGGCCGCAGCCATGACAAAAGCCGGTCGCCATGTCGATGGAACAGACCAGGATGCAGGGCGATTCAATGGCGTCGGACATCGGCGTTTCCGGTTCTTGATGGTCCTGATCTGGGCCTTCAGGCGGCCATTGCAAGGCCGACCAGCATCACCGAGCGCGCAATTTGTTCGGTCGCGCCTATCGTGTCGCCGGTGTGCCCGCCGATCAGGCGGCCGGACAGGCGCGAGAAGCCGGCCGTTGCCGCAGAAACGGCAACCGCGGCGAGCGCCGTGACGACGACGCCGGTTGCGAGGATCGCGGCCAATGCGAGGACGATCCCGGCGCCGACCAGAACCGCGTTCACGGCTGTTGTGGGGGGTTGTCCCGACGCCGCGGCGACCCCATCGGTGCGCGCCGGCGGCGTTTTCGACCAATGCCAGACCATGGCGGCGCGCGAGGCGGTGTGGGCCGCAACGAATGCGAAGGCGGCCTGGATCACGCCGGTTTCCGCGAGCGCGCCCAAAGCTGTGACCTGAAGCAGAACCGACGCGATCACCGCCAGCACGCCATAGGTGCCGATGGCTGAATCGCGCATGATGTCCATGCGCCGCTCGCCGGTGGCGCCGCCGCCAAATCCATCGGCCGTGTCGGCCAACCCGTCTTCATGCAGGGCACCGGTCAGCGCGATCGTTGCCAAGACCGCGATGCCCGCCATCATCAAGGGCGGCGCGCCGAAGACTGCGCCAATCAGCAGCAGCACGGCACCGGGCACGGCGATCAATGCGCCGGCCAGTGCGAAGCTGCCTGCATCGTCCGAGAGCGCAACCTGGCCGGCGCCAAAGAAGCGCGCCGGCACCGGCAGGCGGGTCAAAAAGCCAAGCGCACGCGCGACCGAAGCCGGCGTCATCGCGCGCGTTCCGACGTTTTGTGACAATGGGGCATGCTTGCCGCTTTACATCGCGGGGCCCGGCAGGCCAAGTGCGCCCCGAACACCGGCCGCCGCCGCGGCGATCCATCGCGCAGGAGAAACGAATTGACCACCGGACTGCCGTTTGACGATTTTCGCGCGCTTTTGAACAGCCTGCCCGGACCCGACGAGCAGGCGGCTTCCGCCGCGCGGGCACGCGAGGCAACGCTGACCAAGCCGGCCGGCTCGCTGGGACGGCTCGAGGAGATCGCCGAATGGCTTGCGGCCTGGACCGGACGTTCGCCGGCGGTGACGCGGCCGCTGGTCGCCGTTTTCGCCGGAAACCACGGCGTCACCGCGCAGGGCGTGTCGCCCTTTCCCGCATCGGTGACCGCGCAGATGGTCGAGAATTTCGCTGCCGGCGGCGCGGCGATCAACCAGATCTGCATTGCCTACGATCTGGGATTGAAGGTGTTCGATCTGGCGCTCGACATGCCAACCGCCGACATCACGCAGGAGGCGGCGATGGACGAGCGCACCTGCGCGGCGACCATGGCGTTCGGCATGGAGGCGATCGCCGGCGGCACCGACCTTTTGTGCATCGGCGAGATGGGGATCGGCAACACGACCGTTGCCGCCGCCATCTTCCATGCGCTCTATGGCGGCGAGGCGACCGACTGGGTGGGGCCGGGGACTGGAGCCGATGAAGCCGGGATCGCTCGCAAAGCCGAGGCCGTGGCGCGCGCGGTGGCCTTGCACAAGGCACATCTGGGCGACCCGCTAGAGGTCCTGCGGCGTCTCGGCGGCCGCGAGATCGCGGCGATGGCCGGCGCGATCCTTGCCGCACGGGTCGAGCGCATTCCGGTCATCATCGACGGGTTCGTGGCAACGAGCGCCGCGGCGGTCCTGCACGCGGCCGACCCGGCCGCGCTCGACCATTGCCTGATGGGCCATGTCTCGGCCGAGCCGGGACATCGCGCGGCCGTCGGACGGCTCGGCAAGACGCCGCTGCTCGATCTGGGGATGAGGCTCGGCGAGGGAACGGGCGCGGCGCTTGCCGCCGGCATCGTCAAGGCGGCGGCGCAATGCCATTCGGGCATGGCGACCTTCGAGCAGGCCGGCGTCAGCGGCAAGGAGGCATAGGGTTCCGGTCAGGCAGCGCGCGACCGGCGCAGAAGGCCACGGCGGGCGGGGCGTTCGTTTTCGGCGACCGGCTCGGCAGGCAGCACTTCCATGACGCGCGCGGCGGGGAACATGGCGATGGCTTCGGTGCCTTCGCGCAGCTTGGATTTCAGCGTGAAACCGCCGCCATGCATGGCCAGCAGCGCCTGGACGATGGGCAGGCCGAGCCCCGTGCCTTGTTCGGCGCTCTTGATGGCGATCGAGCCCTGACCGAAAGCGGACAGGACGACCGGAATTTCGTCCTCGGGAATGCCCGGACCATTGTCCTTGACCGTCACATACTGGCCGCCCGATGCGGTCCAGCCGACCTTGAACTCGATCAGCCCGCCATTGGGCGTGAACTTGACCGCGTTCGACAGCATGTTGAGCATGATTTGCCGCACCGCCTTTTCGTCCGCGAGAATGCGGGGCAGGCCGTCCTGGAAAACGGGCTTGATGACGATCTGCTTCTGGCCGGCCTTCATGCGCACCAGCGCCATACAGTCTTCGGCGACATCGGTCAGCCGCAATGCTTCCTCGCGCAGCTCGTACTTGCCTGCCTCGACCCTGCTGAGATCGAGGATCTCGTTGATCAGATTGAGCAGATGTTTGCCCGAGGCATGGATGTCGCCGACATAGGTCTTGTAGTTCTCATTGTCGATCGGCCCCAGCATCTCGCTATGCATGGCCTCCGAGAACCCCAAAATCGCATTGAGCGGCGTGCGCAGTTCGTGGCTCATCGAGGCCAGAAAACGCGATTTGGCCAGATTGGCTTCCTCGGCGCGGCGCCGGGCCTCGTCGGAGATCGACTTGGCCACCTCCAGTTCGGCGATCAAGGCGACGTTCTCGGCCCGGTAGGCGATCGAGGCTATGGTCGATTTTTGCAGCCTTTCGGCCACGAAGCTGAAGAACAGAAGCGCGCAGAACGGCATGGCGATCGCGAGCATCGTGTTGGGTGAAGTATCAAAATTGAGGGCGGCGAACACCATGACGGGCACGGTGAAGGCCGCAAGGATGGAAAAGCGGATGGCGTAGCAGATGGTGGCCGTGGCGGCGATGGCGATCAACAGGACCGACGCCTTGAAGAACAGCGCCGTATCGGTTCCGCAGTTCGCGCATGCGCTGACCGCAAAATAGGTCCAGGAGAAACCCGTCACGGCGTGGGCCGCCAGAAAGATCAGACGCCAGCGCCTTGGATCGGCATCGCTCTTTTGGCGCAGGAAGCGCTTGGACAGGACGCCCATCGCAACATAAAGAAAGTTGGCAATGATCGCCCAGAGCACAATCTTATTGTCGAAGCCGGTCGAAAACGCGGCGAACGCCGTCAGGATGATGAGAAGCGGAACCGCAGCGATCGACGAGATCAGCGCGTTGGCATGCAGGCCCAGAAGTTCCAGCGCGAATTCACGATCCGGGCGCCCGCTCAGGGCCAGCTTGTCGCGCGTCCTGCGCAACGTCCGGCGCAATTCCTGGTTGTGCCCCGACTTGCGGCGGTCGACGATCGTCTTGTCGGGCTGGTCGGTTGCGATCATGGAGGGGCTGGACGTCTCGCGTTGTGCCTGTGGTGCGCCGCTGCGCGACAAACACCCTGCGGAACATACTTTCCCAATTGTTAAAACTCCCTTCATGGCCCGGGGCGGAGGCTTGCACCGATGAGGCGCCGGGGCGGGCGTGCGCGCCGCGGCAAGGACTTTCTGATCGCAGCCCTTTTCATCATCGCGGTGGCGGGGTTGGCGGCGCTGCTGCAGACATGGAACAGCCGCGACCTGAGCGGCGTTGCGCGGATTGTCGATGGCGATACGCTGATCGTTGCGGGCGAGCGGGTGCGCCTGCGTGGCATCGACGCGCCCGAAATGGGCCAATCCTGCACCGATGGCGAGGGCGCCGAACGTCCCTGCGGCCGCCTTGCGGCGCGCCATCTGGCGATGTTGATCGATGGTGGCGAGGTCGGCTGCGCCGGCCACGACGCCGACCGCTTTGGCCGCTTTCTGGGCATCTGCCGAACCGGGGCCGGCCGGTCGTCGCTGAACGCCGCGATGGTGCAAGATGGCTGGGCCGTGGCGTATGGCGATCATGACGGGCTGGAGCGTGCGGCGCGGGCGGAACGGCGCGGCATGTGGGCCTGGCGGTTCGAGCGGCCTGCCGATTGGCGCCGGCAAAGGGCGGCGCTGGACGAGAAAGCCGTGCCACGCGCAGGGCTTGGCGCGGCGCTCCGCCGGCTCCAGTCCTGGACCGGCTGGGGAGGGCATTATGAATAGCACGACGCTGAATGAACTGACGCGCGCGATCACGGCCTGCCGTATTTGTCGCGACACGCCCGAGGGCACGCCCCTGCCGCACGAGCCCCGTCCGGTGTGTGTCGTCTCGCCGACGGCGCGTATCGTCATTTGCGGCCAGGCGCCTGGCACGCGGGTGCATGCATCGGGCCGGCCGTTCACCGATCCGTCCGGCGACCGGCTGCGCGCCTGGCTGGCGGTCGATGAAGCGACCTTCTATGACGCCAGCAGGATCGCCATCGTGCCGATGGGGTTCTGCTTTCCCGGCCTCGACGCCAAGGGCGGCGACCTGCCTCCACGCAAGGAGTGCGCGCGCGCATGGCATGGCGATCTGTTCGCGGCGATGGCGCAGGTGGAACTCGTGATCGCCATCGGCCAGTACGCCCAGGCATTTCACCTCGGCAAGGCACGGCGCAAGACACTGACAGAGACCGTAGCGGCCTGGCGGGACTATGAGAGCGTGCCGGGCCGGCCTTGGCGGGTCATTCCGACGCCGCATCCCTCCTGGCGCAATACGGGCTGGCTGAAGCGCAATCCATGGTTCGAGTCCGACCTTCTGCCGGTCCTGCGCGCAGCGGTCCGGAACCTCATCTGACCGGCTTGCGTGGGTGATTTTTCTATTCTATCTAGCGGTATCGCTCCAGATTAGAAAGATTTCCCAAGAATGGACCGTCTCGACCGGAAGATCCTGCGCCTGCTTCAAGAAGACTCGACCATCGCCGTCGCCGACATCGCCAAGCGCGTGGGTCTTTCGACGACACCCTGCTGGCGCCGCATCCAGAAGCTCGAGGAGGAGGGCGTCATCGAGCGGCGCGTGGCGATCCTCAATCCGGAGAAGGTCAATGCGCGCGTGACCGTCTTCGTCTCGATCCGCACCAATTCGCATTCGACCGAATGGCTCAAGCGCTTCTCGGAGGTGATCAGCCAGTTTCCCGAAGTGGTCGAATTCTACCGGATGAGCGGCGATGTCGATTATCTGCTGCGCGTCGTCGTGCCGGACATTCCAGCCTATGACGCGTTCTACAAGCGGCTGATCGAGAAGATCGAGATCCGCGACGTGTCGTCGGTCTTTGCCATGGAGCAGATCAAGTTCACCACCGAAATGCCGCTCGACTATCTGCCCGTTTGACCAGCGGTCAGCGGTCTCCGGCGATCCTTTCGAGCCGGGCGAGCAGGGACGAGGTGTCCCAGCGCTTGCCGCCCATGTTCTGCACGTCCTTGTAGAACTGGTCGACCAGCGCGGTGACCGGCAGGCCGGCGCCGTTGCGGTCGGCCTCGGACAGAACGATTTCCAGGTCCTTGCGCATCCAGTCGACGGCGAAGCCGTGATCATACTCGCCGGCGTCCATCGTCTTGTGGCGGTTTTCCATCTGCCAGGAGCCGGCCGCGCCCTTGGATATGACGTCGATGACCGCTTCGACATCGAGCCCTGCGCGCTTGGCGAAATGGATGCCTTCCGACAGGCCCTGAACGAGGCCCGCGATACAGATCTGGTTGACCATCTTGGTGAGTTGCCCGCTGCCGGCCGGACCCATCAGTCCGACCATCTTGGCGTAGCTCTCGATAACGGGCTTGGCCCGGTCGAACACACCGGGATCGCCGCCGCACATGACGGTCAGTGCCCCATTGACCGCGCCCGCTTCGCCGCCTGACACCGGCGCGTCGATGAAGCCGAAACCGGCGGCTTTCGCCGTATCGTCCAGTTCTCGCGCCACGGCGGCCGAAGCGGTGGTGTTGTCGATGAAGATCGCGCCCTTTTTCATGGCCGCAAAGGCGCCATCGGCGCCCGTCGTCACCGCGCGCAAATCATCGTCATTGCCGACACAGGCAAAGACGAAATCGGCATCGGCGGCGGCACCCGCTGGAGTATCGGCCCCAGCGCCGCCATGTTCGGCAACCCACGCATCGGCCTTGGCGGCGGTGCGGTTGTAAACGGTCACTTCATGGCCGCCGCGGTTCTTCAGATGCGCCGCCATGTGATAGCCCATCACGCCGAGCCCGATGAATGCCGCTTTGGCCATGTGTGCGTCTCCCTGAATGGTCCGATGCCGACATAGCGCCGATCCACCCCGTCGCAAAGGCGGAAAACCCCGATATGGGAATCGGTTGCCCGGACGCGCTGACAATCCGATTCCGGCGCTTCACAGGCCGATTCAGCGCTGTTGGTGGCGTGTCAGACGCTTTTCCAGCCGGTTCCACAGGATGCGGACGGTCTCGACGATCACCAGATAAAAGACCGCTGCCCAGATATAGGTCTGGAAGTCGAACGTGTTGGAAAAGGCGCGTCGCGTGACGGCCATCAGATCGAACACTGTGATCAGCGCGACGACCGCCGATCCCTTGATCATCAGGATGATCTCGTTGCCATAGGGGCGCAGGGCGACGATCATCGCCTGCGGCAGGACAATCTTGCGGAACGTCTGAAGCGGGCGCAGGCCGAGTGCCGCGCCGCCCTCCCACTGTCCGGGCTTCACGCTTTCGATCGCGCCGCGCAGGATTTCGGCCTGATAGGCGGCGGTGTTGAGCGTGAAGGCAAACAGAGCGCAGTTCCATGCATCGCGGAAGAACCACCACAGGCCCACCGCTTCCAGTTCGGCGCGGAACGTGCCGAAGCCGTAGTAGATCAGGAAGAGCTGGGCGAGCAGCGGCGTACCGCGAAAGAAATAGACATAGCCATAGGCGATGCCTCCCAGGACCGGGTTGTCCGACATGCGCATGAAGGCCAGCGGCAGCGACAGTGCCGCGCCGAGCACGATGGAGATCGCGACCAGCGAGAGCGTCGTCCACAGGCCGGCCAGGTAGCGCGGCAGATAGCGGTCGACGAACTCGATGTTCCACGCGCCGATCAGCCACCAGACCATGCCGAGGCCCGCCAATATCCAAATGGCCATCAGACCATGGCCGACAATGCGCGTGCGCGTCCACTGCTTGGCCAGATCCGGCGGGGCGGGCTGCGGCGCCAGCAGCGTCTGGCGGACGATGGCGGTCACGCGCGGACCTCCGAACGCCGGGCGGCGCGCTCGATGCGCGAAAAGACGATCGAGGAGAGGATCGCGAGCACCAGATAGAGCAGGCAGGCGATGCCAAAGAACAGGAACGCCTCTTTGGTCACGCGCGCGGCAATGCCGGCCTGGCGCATGATGTCTGAAAGCCCGATTACCGAGATGTAGGCCGTGTCCTTGAGCAAGATGAGCCACAGATTACCCAAGCCGGGCAGGGCGATGCGGACGAGCTGCGGCGCTATGATCGTGCGCATGGTCTGCCAGCGCGTCAGGCCGAGCGCATCACCGGCCTCGTACTGGCCGTGGGGAATGGCGCGAAAGGCGGACAGGAACACCTCGCTCGCAAACGACGAAAAGACGACGGCCAGCGCGATCATTCCAGCGACGAAGGCGTTGATCTCGAAGCCGCCCTCGAAGCCGAGCGCGAGCGATGCCTGCCGTATGCCGATCTGCATGCCGTAATAGACCATGAAGATGGTCAGCAGTTCGGGGAGGCCGCGAAAGATCGTCGTGTAGATGTCGGCGGCCAGCCGCAGCGTCTCTTCGCGGGACTGCTTTGCAAGGGCAAGAAGAAAGCCGATCGCAAGGCCGACGGGCAGGGTGACCAAGGCCAGTGAAGCAGTGACAAGCACGCCGCGTGCGATCTCGTCGCTCCAGCCGGTGTCGCCGAATGCCAGATAGCCCAGCGCGTCCATCAGCCATCCATCGTCGGAGGAATGCGGATGTGAAAAGGGCGGAGACAGGCCGTCCCCGCCGCTTTTCGCTCAATGCTCAATGTATCACGGCGCGATCAGCCGCCATAAACGTCGAACTCGAAATACTTGTTGTTGATCTGCTCGTAGACGCCGTTCGCACGGATCGCCTGGATCGCCGCGTTGAAGGCCTCGCGAAGTTCGTCCTCGCCCTTGCGGATGGCGATGCCGGCGCCTTCGCCGTTGATCACCGGGTCCGGCGTCAGCGTGTCGAGGATCTTGCAGCACTGTCCTTCGTCGGTGGCCAGCCACTCGGACAGCACGACGACATCGTCGATGACCGCATCGATACGGCCCGAGGCGATGTCGAGCTTGTACTCGTCGGGCGTCGGATAGAGCCGCAGATCGGCCGAGGACAACTTCTCTTCGGCATAGTTGGAGTGCGTCGTCGCCGACTGGGCGCCGATCGTGCGGCCGGCAAGGCCCTCGTCGGTCGCAGCCGTGATGTCGGAATCCTTCGGGACGGCGATCGCCGGCGGGGTGTTGTAGTACTTCTCGGTGAAGTCGACAGTCTGCTTGCGCTCTTCGGTGATCGACATGGACGCGATAATCGCGTCGAACTTGCCGGCCACCAAAGCCGGAATGATGCCATCCCAGTCCTGGGTGACGAATTCGCACTCGGCGCCCATTTCCTCGCAGAGCGCCTTTGCGATGTCGATGTCGAAACCGACGAGCGAGCCGTCCGCCTCGAGATTGTTGAAGGGCGGGTAGGCGCCTTCGGTGCCGATCTTGATCTGCATGGCGTCCTGGGCCTGGGCGGCGCCGACCGAAAGGGCAAGGGTCGTGGCCGCGGCCAGAATTGTTGTGCTCAAACGCATGGAATACCTCATGTCACGCGTGGCCCGCGGCTTGCGCGGGCGGTTGAACGCCCACCTCCCTGATGGGCATTGGCGGCGATGTTCCATGAGACCAAAGCGCTTTGCAACCAAAAATGACAGCTGGGTGTCAGCAGGCCGCCGCTTCAGCGCCCGCCCGGGACCGGGCGCACGATGCGGCTCGTCACCGCATGCATGCGGCGGGCGCCATAGCCGAGCGCTGCCAGAAGATGCAGGCCTGCGGCGGCAAGGAACAGCTGCGCGGCAGTTCCGTGCCACGCATGGGCCGCCGCCGTCAGTGCCGGTCCGGGCGCCCATGGCAGGACGATGTCGGAGCGGGCGAGGCCGGAGATGCGGTCTGACGACAAGACGATCGAGAGCCCCGACAGGACGATGACGAGCATGGCCAGCAGCATCGCGATGATCGCCAGACGCGCAGCAAAGGACAGGATGGCCGGCTCGTCCGGCGCGCGGGGAAAACCCCGTTTGAGGCGTCGCAGCGTATGGACCAGCAGGAAGGGTGCCGCCACAAGGCCCGCCAAACCGTGCAGTTCGGGTCGGTCGAGCCATGCCGTGAGCAGGAGTGCGGCGGCAAACAGGACGCTGAGCCAATGAAGCGCGACCGAGAGCGGCGCATAGCCGCCGAAGCGGTCGGCCGGCAGCGGCCGCCTGGCGGCGCTGTGCGGCGGGCCGGAGGGGCGTTCCTCCGCCGCCCCGGCGGTGTGTCCTGCCGTCTCGTCCGTCGTCATCCGTCCCCGCTCCAGCCGGGCATCAGCCCCATCTCCGCAAACGGGATAAAGCGCACCGGGTCGCCCAGCGCAACCGCATCGACATGTTCGGGCAGGTCGATCAGCCCGTACGCCGCCTGCAGGCCGGAGACCAGTCCGGAGCCGTCACGCGGGAACTTGTGTGCGTTCAGCACGCCGGTTTCCGGGTCGGCTTCGGTCCAGCCGCGAAGAAATTCGCGGCGGCCCGTCTTCTTGCGGTCAATGGCAAAGGCGGCAGGCAGCGTATAGGCGACCGGCGGCGTCACCGATGCGCCGGCCAGATGGCCGATCACCGCGCGCGCATAAAGCAGAAAGCAGACGAGCACGGCGACCGGATTGCCCGGAAGGCCGAGGACGACCGTATCGCCGATCTGGCCGAACATCATCGGCCGGCCCGGCTTGATGGCGATCTGCCACAGATGGCGTTTTCCAAGTTCATCGAGCACTGCGAGCATATGGTCCTCGTCGCCAAGCGAGGCGCCGCCGGACGTGATGATCAGGTCATGATCTGCGGCCGCTGTCGCCAGCGTCTCGCGCAGCGCGTCGGCATCGTCGCCGACATGACCAAGGTCGGTGACCGTCGTCGCGGCCTGGCCGGCAAGCGCCAGCAGCATGGGCCGGTTGGCATCATGAACCTGCGCCGCACCTGCCTCGGCACCGGCAGGGACGATTTCGTCGCCGGTCGACAGGATGGCAATGCGCAACCTTTTGCGAACCGAGACCGTCCCGTGCCCCGTCGCGGCGAGCGCTGCCAGGTCCTGCGGGCGCAGCGTCTGGCCGTCGCGGACGACGGGATCGCCCGGCATGAAGTCCTCGCCTGCCCGGCGCCGGTTCGCGCCGGCCTTCAGGCCAGCGGGCACCGCGATCGCTCCGTCTTGAAGAACGGTGCAGTCCTCCTGCATCGCCACGGTGTCGGTGCCGGCCGGCATCGGCGCGCCGGTGAAGATGCGCACGCAACGGCCGGGCGGCACCGGTCCGGTCGCGGTCGCGCCGGCGGCAATCCGTCCGGCAACCGGCAGGCGGTCCGGGCCTTTGAGATAGGCGGCGTGAGCGAACGCGTAACCATCGACTGCGGCATTGTCGCTGCGCGGCACCGGACCCGGTGCGGTGACCGGCACGGCCACGATACGGCCCTGCGCGCCGACCACCGATACCGTCGTCGTGCCGGTCACCGGTTCGAGGCGGTTGGCCAGCAAGGAGAGCACATCGTCATGACGCATGCGCTGGCCGTCATTGACGAAACAGTCGTCGATCAGTGTCTGCCGGCCTGCGCTCATGACGCGGACCGCCGTTCGGTCCCTGTGCCGAGACCGCAGACCTGCTCGACCAGTGTCGCGATCGCTTCGGTCTGGTCGCGCCGGAAAACCGGCTTTCCGTCCGGCGCCACATCGCCCGGCAGGTCGTCGCAGGCGACCGCGACGATGGCCGGATCGGTGTCGGCAAGGGCAGGGCGCGCTTTGTCATGGTTCGCGCGCAGCTCGATCTTGGGGTGAGGCGCGCCCTTGAAGCCTTCGACCAGAACGATGTCGCAGGGCGAAAGCCGTGCGATGATATCGTCGAGCGGCACTTCGGCCTCGTCCGGCCTGTTCTCGTGTATCAGCGCCCAGCGGGCGGATGACACGATCGCCACCTCTTGCGCTCCGGCCTGGCGATGGGTGTGGCTGTCGGTGCCGGGCCGGTCGATATCGAAGGCGCCGTGCGCGCGCTTGACGGTCGCGACCCGGTGACCACGATCGATCAGTTCGCGTGTCAGGTTGGCGGTCATGGTCGTCTTGCCGGAATTCTTCCAGCCGACAACACCGAAGCGGGGCGGACTGTCAGCCATCACACAAGCGCCGCTTGTGCCTGGCGTTCGGCGGCGGTCAGGTCTTCGGGCGTGTTGATGTTGAAGAACGGATCGGCGCCATGGGCCCCAGGCCCGAATTCGACCGGCGCGAACCGGTGACGCTTTGCCCACGCCATCACCTTGAACGTGTCCGTCCCGGCCAGCCAGCGCTCGAGATCGTCGGCCAAGCCGGTCGGCCAGAGCGCGAATACCGGATGGCGATTGCCGTCGGAAGCCGCCATTGCGATCGTGTCGGGCGTTGTCGCGGCGGCCGCCAGACGCGTCACCAGATCGGTCGGAAAGAATGGCGTGTCGGTCGCCGCCGTGGCGACATGGGTGAATGCCGCACCGCGATCGCTGGCAAAGCGCATGGCTGCGAGCACGCCGGCGAGCGGGCCGGCATGGCCGCCGATCGTGTCGGCAAAGACCGGCAGGCCCAGCCTGTCGAAACGCGCGGCATCGCCATTGGCGTTGACCGCCATGGCGCCGACCTGCGGTGCAAGGCGTTCGGCGACATGGGCGATCAGGGGCTTGCCGGTGAGCGCGATCAGCGCCTTGTCGATGCCGCCCATCCGGCTTGACCGGCCGCCGGCGAGCACGGCGCCAAGGATTGCGTCTGTTTGCGGGGTCGTATCAGTCATCGCCCGCGCCCTTGCGCCGCATGTCGGGCGTCTCGTCGGCCACCTTCGACCAGTCCATGTCGCGGTCAATCCGTTCATTGCCGGAAAGAACCGTGAAGCGCTTGCCGCGGGCGCGGCCGATCAGGGTGAGGCCGGCCTGCCGCGCCAGTTCGACGCCCCAAGCAGTGAAACCCGACCGCGATACCAGGACCGGAATCCCCATCATGACGGTCTTGATCACCATTTCCGAGGTCAGCCGGCCGGTCGTGTAGAAAATCTTGTCGGCGCCAGCCACGCCGTTGAGCCGCATCCAGCCGGCAATCTTGTCGACGGCGTTGTGACGGCCGACATCCTCCATGTAGACCAGCGGCCGGTCGCGTTCGCACAGCACGCAGCCATGGATCGCCCCTGCCGCGAGATAGAGGCTGGGCGTGGTGTTGATGGTTTTCGTCAGTCCGTGCAGCCACGATGTGTGCAGGACGGCGCCGGCGGGCAGGGCCGTTGCGTCGAACCCTTCCATCACGTCGCCGAACACGGTTCCCTGGGCGCAACCGGACGTGCGCACCTTCTTTTGCAGCACCGACTCATAGTCGGTCTCGCGGGCCGTGCGCACGACCACCACGTCCAGATCGTCGTCATGGTCGATCGCGGTGATCTCGTCGTCGGGCCGCAGCATGTTCTGGTTGATCAGATAGCCTACCGCGAGGAGGTCGGGATGATCACCGATCGTCATCATGGTGACGATTTCCTGCCGGTTCAGATAGAGCGTCAGAGGACGCTCGGTGACGACCCGCGTCGTCATCGGGTTGCCGTCCTGGTCATGACCCGAGACCTCCGCCGACAGGCCGTCGGCATCGGGGTCGGGCGCGACCAGATATGCGGCTTCCGGCGTTGGAGCGGCGTTGGCTGTCATGTCGCGATAATGCCCAAGCGCGCGTGTCGGCTCAACGTGAAAACCGTCAATCGGCGTCGCTGGGCGAACGGATCGCGATCAGGGCGACCGCGAGGGCGACCAGTGCCATCACGGTGAGCGCCACGGCAAGCCCGACGGGCGACTCCCCGCCGCGCGCGGCGTAGGCGCCGATGATCGATGCGATCGCTCCGCAGCCGATCTGCAGGGCACCCTGAAGGCCCGATGCGGCGCCCGAGGCTTCCGGTTTGAGGCTGATGACCGCGGCGGTGGCGTTCGGCAGCACAAGCCCGTTGCCGATGCCGGTCAAGGCGATCGGGATGAACAGCGCCGCGGGGTGGTCCAGGCCCAGGGCGAACAGGACCAGCAGCGTCAGCGTGCTGCCCAGCGTGACGAAGGAGCCGTCGCGGATCATCGCCTCGATGCCGCGCAGCTGCGAAAATCGTCCCGACAGGAAGTTGCCGATCAGATAGCCAAGCGCGCACAGCGAGAACCACAGCCCGTACTCGAACGGTGTCTGGCCCAGAAACGCATCGGAAACCGCCGGCCCGCCCCCCAGAAAACCGAAAAAGACCATCGACGCGAGTGTCGGGGTCATCGCATAGAGCCAGAAAGCGGGCATGCGGGCCAACACGCCCCATGTGGCGATCTGCGTGCGGGCGGTTTGCCCCTCGCTTGTGTTCGTCTCCGGCAGGAAGATCACGGTTGCGGCAAGCGCGACCGCGCCGAACAGGGTCAGCAGCACGAATGCGGCGCGCCAGCCGGCCATTTCGTCGGCAAGGCCGCCGATGGCGGGCGCGATCATCGGGGCCACCGCCATTCCCATGACGACATAGCCGATCATCGACGCCGATTTCTCGCGCGGATAGATGTCGCGGATGATGGTCCTTGAAAGCACCAGCCCGACGGCGCTGGCCGTCTGGACGACGCGGCCGAACAGGAAGACCTCGACATTGGGCGCCAGCATGCAAACGACCGAGCCGATGATGAAGACCGTCATGCCGGCGATCAGGACGGGGCGCCGGCCGATCCGGTCGGAAACCGGACCGGCGACGAGTTGCAGCAGCGCCATGAAGATCAGGTAGAGCGACAGCCCGAGTTGCACCGTCGGATAGGGGGCGCCGAAATCGTCGGCGATCGAGGGCATGGAGGGTACGAACATGTTGATCGCAAGCGGGCTGACCGCCGCCAGAACGACGAGCGTTACGAGCAGCGGCCTGACGGTGCCCGGCCTGGACAGGATTGCTTGCGACATCGGGGAAACCGGTGGTTGGACGCGTGTCCTTACTCCGAATTGCCCGTCAAGAGAAGTCGGCGGCGCCCATCCGCCGCCGGTCCGTTCAACGTTGCTGTGCCTGCCGGCGTCCAAGGCGGAACACGCGGCGAACCAGAGCATCGATGGCCATCCTGCGCTCAAGGGCGGCAAACCGTCTGGCGCGGTCATAGTCGATGTCGCGATCGAAAGGGTCGGTGTGGGTCATCGGTGCGGTTCCTTGTGCGGGGGTCGGCTGATCGGCCTTGGGTCGAGATTTAAATAATTGTTGCCAAACGGCCCGACAAACGCGAACTTCTGACGGTTCGCATAAGGAAAACTGATGTGACGCGCCGTCTTCCACCGCTCAATGCCCTGCGGGCGTTCGATGCCGCATCCCGCCATCTGAGCTTTCAGAAGGCAGCCGAGGAGTTGAACGTCACGCCTTCGGCGCTGTCGTTCCAGATCAGGCAACTGGAGGAGCATCTGCACATTGCGCTGTTCCGGCGCCTCAACCGCCGCGTGGTGCTGACCGAGGAGGGCGCCCGTTTCGCGCCGTTCGTTCAGGACGGGTTCGAGCGGCTGCACGGGGCGATGAACCAGCTCAGGCCCGCAACGCCCGACAATGTGCTGACCGTGTCGACCGGGCCGGCCTTCGCCGCCAAGTGGCTGTCGCCGCGTATTCACCGCTTTCTGGAACTGCATCCGGACATCGAGTTTCGCATCGCGGCCAATCTGAACCTGTCCGATCTGAGAAAGGACCCGATCGACGTGGCGATCCGGTTCGGCGGCGGCAATTATCCGGGGCTGCGCGTGGAGCCGCTGGCGGAAGATGCGGCGACGCCGCTGATCAGCCCGATGCTGCTGGAACAGCGGTTCGGAGGCGCCATGTCACTGACCGACCTGACGTCGATGACCCTGCTGCACGATGATTCGGCGTCGTTCCTGCCCAAGGCGGTGACCTGGGCGACCTGGCTCAAACATGCCGGTGCCCATGGCATCGATGCATCGCGCGGCGCGCGCTTCAGCCATGCCGACCACGCCATCGAGGCTGCGGTCGACCAGGCAGGCATCGTGCTCGGCCGGCTGACACTGGCCGCCCGTGACATTCGCGCCGGCCGGCTCGTCGCGCCGTTCGATCTGGTGCTGCCGTCCAATGCGAGCTTCTACTTCTGCTGCCTGCCGGAAATGACCGCCGAGCCGAAGATCGAGGCGTTCCGGGCGTTCGTGCGCTCGGAGATCGAGGGCGAAAAGGCCGAGCTCGACCGGTTGCGCAACCGGGGTTAAGGCTCGCGCGCGGCTTCGTTCCGGGGCCCGGTCGCCGGCTGCCGCGCCTGCAAACGCTCGCGATAGAAGGCGTAGATGCCTGTGCCGATGATCAGCGCCGAGCCGGTCAGCATGGGCAGGTCGGGCTCTTCACCGAACAGGAAAAAGCCCAGGATCAACGCGAACAGCAGTCTCGAATAGCGGAAAGGCGCGATGACGGACAGTTCGCCGATGCGCAGCGACAATGTGATCGCGTAGTAGGCCCCCATGCCGGACATCGCGGCGCCGATGACATAAAGCGTTGTCTGAAAACTCATCGGCGACCAGCCGCCATAGGCCATCATCATGACGAAGGCGGGCGGCAGGATGACGACGCTCGCAAAGGTCGACAGCTGCATCGTGCTGATGCCGGTCTCCACGCGACGCGTCGCCAGATCGCGCACTGCAAGCCCGATCACCGCGCCGACCGCCAGAAGCGCTGCCGGCGTGAACCCCGCCATCCCGGGCCGGATGATGATCAGCACCCCGAAAAAGCCGATCATGACGGCGGTCCATCGGCGCCAGCCGACTTTCTCGCCCAGGAAAAGCGCGGCGCCGAGCGTGACGACCAGCGGCTGTGCCTGCAGGATGGCCGAGGCGGTCGAAAGCGGCATCAGCGCGAGCGCGGTGACGAAGCAGACGACACCGAGCACCTCGCCGGTGTTGCGCAGGACGACCGGGCGCGCGAGGAAGGCGCGGCTCCACAAGGCATCGCCCGAAAGCCTGGTGAGAATGGCGAACACCACCACCGCGATCAGCGTCTGCAACAGGATGACCTGCCCGACATTGATTTCGGCTGCGGCGAGCTTGATGAAGCTGTCGTCAAGCGCGAACAGAGCCATCGCCAGCGTCATCGTCGCGATGGCGGTGAGGTTGCGCGTAACGGGGGCCGGCAAGGGCAGGGGCGCGGACATCTCAGGCACCCGGCGCCGGTCTCGATGCAGCGGCCGGGCGCCGAGCGGCGTGCCGTGCCCGGCCGGGCCGGCTTTCCCGATAGAGCGTATAGATGCCGGTGCCGACGACGATCGCCGCGCCCGCAAGGGTTGCCGTGTCGGGGAACTCGCCGAAGAACGCCAGGCCGAGAATAAGCGCCCAGAGAAGCGCCGTGTAGCGGAACGGCGCGACAAAGCCGATGTCGCCCTCCCGCATGGCCATGACGATGAAAAGGTATCCGGCGAAAAGAAAGCCGGCGGCGGCCATCAAGATCACGACGACGGACGCGTCCATCGGCGTCCAGCCGCCAAGGGGAACGATCAGCACAAGGCCGGTCAGCGTGACCGTCAATGCGGTCAGCGCCGAAATGGTGAGCGATGGCACCGTCGCGACGATCCGGCGCGTTGCAAGATCGCGCACCGCCGCGAAAATCACCGCTCCGACCACCATCAACGTGTAGGCGTTGAAGCCGGCAAGGCCCGGGCGAACGATCAGAAGGACACCGCAAAAACCGATCAGAATCGCGGTCCACCGTCGCCACCCGACGCGCTCGCCAAGGTAGAGCGCGGCGCCCAATGCGACCGCCAGCGGCACCGCCTGCAGGACCGCGGTTGCGTTGGCAAGCGGCAGATGCGCCAGTGCGCCGAGAAACAGTACCGTCATCGCCAATTCGCCTCCGGTCCTGACGATGACCGGCGCCGAGAACATGCCCTTTGCCAGGATCGGCCGACGCAGGACGCGCAGATAGACGAGGAGGCCGGCGAGGATGACCGCACCGCGGACGAACATGATCTGTCCGGTGTTCAGCGTGTCCATGACGGACTTGGTGAGTGTGTCATTGATGGTAAATGCGGCCATCGACAGGGACATGAACAGGCAGCCCCTTATGTTCGCCGACAAAGGCATGGTGACCCGGTGCTTTCGATCTCTAACGAAAACGGCCGGTGAACCCGACCGCCATCGGCCTATCATGGCGGTGTGCCGGTGAACAGCGCCGATCTTGTCACCGGCTCAATCGCGGGCCTCAAGCCAGGCCACCAGCGCGTTTTCATCGTTGGCGGTCACATGGCGCGCAACGCGCCGGCCGATGGCCGCGCCGAACTTGTAGCCATGGCCCGAGCAGGCCGAGACGACCCAGAGCCGTTCTTCCCGGTGAAGGGCAAAGCGCTCGTCGGATGTGAACGTGTAGGCGCATGTGACCGTCTTCTCGTGTGTGTATTCGTCGAGCCGGGCCAATGGCGGGGAAAACCAGCGCCGTATCGCGTCGGCTTCGTCACTGCCCGGGTCGCGATCCTCATCGGGGCCGGATTTTCGCTTGTGGTTGCCCGTGCCCAGCTTGAGGCCGGAGCCGCCGATCGGCGGGATGCCGTAGCCGTCGGAATCGCCGCCCATGTCGAGCAGCACGGGTGCATTTTCCCATGCTGGTGCGAGATCGGGCGGCGGGGTGAAGTAGGCGACAGCGGTCCGGTATGTAGTCAGCCGTTCGGCCAGATGCGGCACCAGAGCGAGCACCCAGGCGCCCGCGGTGACGATGACGCGGTCATAACGTTTGGTTTCGCCGCCTTCCGTGGTCACCGTACCCGCGGTGCCGTCGATGGCCGTCACCTTGGTGTTGTCGCGGACGGTCACGCCTTTGGCGCGCAGCCAGTCGCCGATCCCGGCACCGATCTTCTGACACAAAAGCGCACCACCCTCGGGGCTGAAACCGGCGTAACGGAAAGTTCCAGGCTCGAGGAAACCGAACCGGTCGGCTGCCGCTGCCGGACTGAGCACATCCAGCGGGTAGCCGCCAGCCAGAAGACCGTTCCGGTATTGCTCGGCCTCGTCGCCAGGTTCGCGCGAGACGATCAGAAAGCCGTTTTCGATCAGGTGGTTTTCGCCCAAATCGTCGAAAAGCTCGTTCCATGCGTCATAGGCCTCGTCGATCCGCCGTGCATAGCCCGTCTGGCCGCCATAGGCGCGCCGGATGATGCGGTGTTCGTCACCGGAGGCGGACAGCGGATTGGGGATGGGCCCTTGCTCGTAAAGCGTGACATCGACGCCGTGTTTTGCCAGCGCCCAGGCGGTCGAAAGGCCGGAAATGCCAGCGCCGACCACGGCGATGCCGGTCATGGTCCGGTCAGCCTTTCGGCAAAGCTCGCGACGAGGCGCTGATACCGCGCCTTGTCGGCTGCCGGATGGACCAGGACCGCACCGTGGACGACCGCGTCCCGGCCGAACTCGTAGCGCTCATAGTAGATGTCGGTTCCGGAAAAGCCGGACAGCACCAGCCAGTCGTCGCCCGCCGCTTCATAGGTAACGCTTTCCGCGTTTTCAGCCCGATAGCCGGCGAGCCGCTGGCGCATCTGCTCCGGCGTTTCGTTGAAGACATTGAACTGGCCGAAGATGCTGAGCGCCGCTCCATCGTCGGACAAAAACCGGATGCCGTCACTGTTGGCGGGCGGCGGATCGATGGCGGTGAACATGTGCGCGGGCAGCGCGAAGCGGGTGCCGAACCGGGCATTTTCATAGGCCAGTTGGTCGGCGAGGGCGAGGCCGCCGGCGGCCACCGCCAAGCCGGCTGCCAGCGCCGCGGTGGCGATCCTAGCCACCGGTCATGCTCATGTGGCGACCGACGGACGGTTTGCGGGTCGTGCGGTCGATGACGAAGTCGTGGCCCTTGGGCTTGCGGCCGATGGCCTCGTCGATGGCGGCGCCGACCAGTTCGTTGCCCTCGGACCGGCGCAGCGGTTCGCGCAGGTCGGCTGCATCCTCCTGGCCCAGACACATGTAGAGCGTTCCGGTGCAAGTCAGCCGGACGCGGTTGCAGCTTTCGCAGAAATTGTGGGTCATCGGCGTGATGAAGCCGAGGCGGCCGCCGGTTTCGGCCACTTCCACATAGCGGGCAGGGCCGCCCGTCTTGTAGGGAATGTCGGTGAGCGTGAAACGGTCCGCGAGATCGGCGCGCACCTGCGACAGGGGTAGATACTGGTCGGTGCGATCCTCGTCGATTTCCCCCATCGGCATGGTCTCGATCAGCGTGAAATCGAAGCCTTCGCCATGGGCCCATTCCATCATCGGCACGATCTCGGCATGGTTGACGCCCTTGAGGGCAACCGCGTTGATCTTGATCTGCAGGCCGGCCGCCTTGGCCGCGGCAATGCCGCCGAGAACGCGATCGAGATCGCCCCAGCGGGTGACGGTCTTGAACTTGCCGGGATCGAGCGTGTCGAGCGAGACATTGACGCGCCTGACGCCGCAGTCGACCAGTTCGCCGGCGAAGCGGGCGAGTTGCGAGCCGTTGGTCGTCAGCGTCAGTTCTTCGAGCGCGCCCGATTCAAGGTGCCGCGAAAGCTGGCGCACCAGATGCATGATGTTCTTGCGCACCAGCGGCTCGCCACCGGTGAGCCGCAGCTTGCGGACACCCTTTTCGACGAAGACCGTGCACAGGCGGTCCAGTTCCTCGAGCGTCAGCAGGTCCTTCTTTGGCAGGAACGTCATCTGCTCGGACATGCAATAGACACAGCGAAAATCGCAACGGTCTGTGACCGATACGCGCAGATAGCTCACCGTCCGGCCGAACGGATCGATCATCGGGGGCTGCGTGGTGGGCGCGTGGTTGTGCATCGGGGTTTTGTATCCAATCCGCGATGGCCACAATTTGACGGTTTTTCTTGACGGTCAAGGCCATGGGGCGCAAATCCCGACCGGACGTGTCATGATTTGCCTGAAACGGAGGCACCGATGAGCGATATCTGGCCGACCGAGTTGCGCGTTTCGGCGGACAAGCGCCAGTTGACCGTCACCTTCGACAATGGCGCCAGGCACGCTCTGACCGCAGAGATGCTGCGTGTCATGTCGCCCTCGGCCGAGGTGCAGGGCCACAGCCCCGAACAGCGCAAGACGGTCGGCGGCAAGAAAGACGTCGGGATCATGAAGGTCGAGCCGGTGGGCAATTACGCGGTGCGCATCACCTTCGACGACATGCACGCGACCGGCATCTTCACCTGGAGCTACCTCAATGAGCTGGGCATCCAAAAGGACGAGAAATGGGCGGCCTATCTCGCCGAACTGGAACAAAAGGGGTTGAGTCGATGATGTTTCAGGCCATTGACGACATTGCCGCACTGGAGGCGCTGTACGGCACGCCCGGCGAAGCTTCGCTCGCCAAGGTGGCGACGCGGATCACGACCGAGTATCGCCGGCTCTTGGAAGCCTCGCCCTTTTTCACGCTCGCCAGCGTCGGGCCGGAGGGGCTCGATTGTTCGCCGCGCGGTGAAGCTGGTGGCGCGTTCACCATCCATGACGACAAGACGCTGATCATCCCCGACCGGCGCGGCAACAACCGCATCGACACGCTGCGCAACATCGTGCGCGATCCGCGCGTCGCCTTCTGCTTTCTCATTCCCGGCTCGAAGACGACGGTGCGGCTGAACGGCACCGCGATCGTGACGGCGGACGCCGATCTTCTGGCCTCGATGGAACGGGACGGCCAGCGGCCGCGCTCGGCCATCGTCGTCACGATCGGCGAAATCTACACCCAATGCGGCCGGGCGGTGATGCGTGCCGGCCTGTGGGACCCGGCACGCCATGTCGAGCCCGGCTCCATTCCGACGCCGGGCGATGTGCTGGCCGCGCAGACCGATGGCGGTATCGACGGCAGGGCCTATGACGAAGCCTGGCCCGACCGCGCCGCCAAGACGATGTGGTGAGCGCCTGCCGCGCTCAGCCCAGATTGAGTTCCTTGAAGAAGTCGTTGCCCTTGTCGTCGATGACGATGAAGGCGGGGAAGTCCTCGACCTCGATGCGCCAGATCGCCTCCATGCCGAGTTCGGGATATTCGACGACCTCGACCTTCTTGATGCAGTCCTGGGCGAGGCGGGCGGCCGGACCGCCGATCGAGCCGAGATAAAAGCCGCCATGGCGGGCGCAGGCCTCGCGCACCTGTCGCGACCGGTTGCCCTTGGCCAGCATCACCATCGAGCCGCCAAAGGACTGGAACTGGTCGACATAGGAATCCATCCGGCCCGCCGTGGTCGGTCCGAACGAACCCGAGGCAAAGCCTTCGGGCGTCTTGGCGGGGCCGGCATAATAGATCGGATGGTTCTTGAAATAGTCGGGCATCGGTTCGCCATTCTCGAGCCGCTCCCTGATCTTGGAGTGGGCGAGATCGCGCGCGACGATGATCGAGCCGGTCAGCGAAAGCCGAGTCTTGACAGGGTGTTGGCTGAGTTCCTTGAGAATCTGAGTCATGGGCCGGTCGAGGTCGATCTCGACCACCGCGCCGCCAAGTGCGCCTTCATCGACGTCTGGCATGTAATGGGCCGGATTGGTCTCGAGCTGCTCGAGAAAGACACCGTCGCGCGTGATCCGGCCGAGCGCCTGTCGGTCGGCCGAGCACGATACGCCCAGCCCGATCGGCAGCGAGGCGCCGTGGCGGGGCAGGCGGATGACGCGCACATCGTGGCAGAAATATTTGCCGCCGAATTGCGCGCCGACGCCCATCTGCTGGGTCAGCTTGTGGACCTCGGCTTCCATGGCGAGATCGCGGAAGGCGTGCGCATCTTCGGAGCCTTCGGTGGGCAGGCCATCCAGATAGCGGGTCGAGGCGAGCTTGACCGTCTTCAGGTTCATTTCGGCGCTGGTGCCGCCGATGACGATGGCCAGATGGTAGGGCGGGCAGGCGGCGGTGCCGAGCGTCAGGATCTTCTCTTTCAGGAAATCGATCATCCGGTCATGGGTCAGAAGCGACGGCGTGCCCTGATAAAGGAACGTCTTGTTGGCGGACCCGCCGCCCTTGGCGACGAACAGGAATTCGTAGGCTTCCTCGCCCTCCTGATAGATATCGACCTGGGCAGGCAGATTGTTGCGCGTGTTCTTTTCCTCGAACATCGACAGCGGGGCGAGCTGCGAATAGCGCAAATTCTTCTTTTCGTAGGCGTCGCGGACGCCCTGTCCGATCGCGTCCTCGTCGCCGCCGTCGGTCCAGACGCGCCGCCCCTTCTTGCCCATGATGATCGCAGTCCCGGTGTCCTGGCACATGGGCAGGATACCGCCGGCGGCGATGTTGGCGTTCTTCAGAAGATCGTAGGCGACGAACCGGTCGTTGTCGGTTGCCTCCGGGTCCTCGAGGATCGAGGCAAGCTGCTTGAGATGGCCGGGGCGCAGAAGGTGATTGATGTCGGAGAATGCCGCTTCGGAAAGCAGCCGAAGCGCTTCGGGCTCGACGACCAGCATGTCCTGCCCGCGGAAACTGTCGGTGCGAACATGCTCGCCGGTCAGCCGGCGGTAGGCGGTTTCGGTCTTGGCAAGGGGAAACAGCGCGCTCATGGGGGGCTCCGGTCTTTTTGGACGCTTCTAGCGAACGGGAGGCAAAGCGCAATCGAGGCTTTGGCCCAATCCGTTGTTCGGCAGCGATATTGCGGCGCGCATTGACGCCGCCGATGGACGTACCTCATAAAGATCGAAAACGGTGAGGGAGCCAGCGGCGCATGTCGCGACCGACAGTCCACGACATCGCGCAGACGGCAGGCGTGAGCCTTGCGACGGTGGATCGCGTGCTCAACAAGCGCCCCGGTGTGCGCGCAAAGACGATTTCGCGGGTCAACGACGCGATCGAACAGCTCGGCTATGTGCGCGACGTGGCGGCGGCGAACCTCGCCCGCCAGCGCACCTATGACTTCACCTGCATCCTGCCTGATGCGCCGACGGAGTTTCTGTCCGAATTGCGGGCCGCGATCTCCGAAAGCGCGGCGATGACTGCCATGGAGCGGATGCGGATCGCCGTTCGCACCTATCCGGCCGACGATACCCATGCGCTTGCCGACATGATGGGGGCTCTCGCCAAGGCGCCGCCGGACGGCCTTGCCCTGATGGCGCCGGAGACGCCGCGCGTGCGCGATGCGGTGCGGCGTGTGATGGCGGCCGGCACCAGCGTCGTGCCGGTGGTCGCCGACCTGCCGACGGCCGGCTGCGGGCACTTCGTCGGGATCAACAACGTCGCCGCAGGGCGCACCGCCGCAACATTGCTCGGCCGCTTCCTGCCGGTCGCGCCGGCATCGGTGCTGGTGATCGCCGGCTCGATGAGCGCGCGCGACCATGCCGAGCGGCGGCTGGGCTTCGATCAGGTCATGGCGGAACGCTTCGGCCATCTGCATGTGATGCCGACGCTCGAATGCCACGACCGGGGCGATCTTGTGACCGCGCAGGTTACGCGGCTTTTGTCCAAACACCCCGGCATTGGCGGCGTCTATTCGGCCGGCGCCGGCAATCACGGTCTGGTGCAGGCTCTCAACGCGGCCGGTGCCAGCGACCGCGTCACCGTCATCGCCCACGAATTGACGGACTGCACGCGCGCGGCCCTGACAGACGGGACGTTCGATGCGGTGATCGCACAAAATCCGGGTCACATCGTGCGTTCGGCGCTGCGCGTCCTGAAGGCGGATGTGGACGGGATGGAGACGATCCCGTCGCAGGAGCGCATCCGCACCGAGATCTTTCTCAGGGAGAATTTGCCCTGAAGCCGGGTGCTGCGCTTTGCGCCCTGTTTGATTCACCGATTGGGAGGAGAGACCATGAAGACCATCAAGGGCCCGGCGCTGTTCCTGGCACAGTTCGCCGGCGACGAGGCGCCGTTCAACTCATGGGACGCGATCACCAAATGGGCCGCCGATTGCGGCTACAAGGGTGTGCAGGTGCCGAGCTGGGACGGGCGCCTTTTCGACCTCGCAAAAGCGGCCGAAAGCAAGGATTATTGCGACGAGTTCAAGGGCAAGGGGGCGGAGAACGGCGTCGAGGTCACCGAACTGTCGACACATCTGCAGGGCCAGCTCGTCGCGGTTCATCCGGCCTATGACGCCGCGTTTGACGGGTTCGCCGACCCATCCGTGCACGGCAACCCCAAGGCGCGCCAGGAATGGGCGGTCGACCAGGTCATGAAGGCGATCACCGCCTCGCGGAACATGGGTATCGGCGCTCATGTGACCTTTTCGGGAGCGCTCGCCTGGCCCTATGTCTATCCCTGGCCGCAACGGCCGGCAGGACTGGTGGAAGCGGCCTTTGACGAGCTGGCCGGGCGGTGGCGCCCGATCCTCGACCACGCCGAGGAAAACGGCGTCGACATCTGTTACGAGATCCATCCGGGCGAGGATTTGCATGACGGGATCACGTTCGAGATGTTCCTGGAGCGCCTCGGCGGCCACGCGCGCTGCAACATGCTCTACGATCCGAGCCACTACGTGCTGCAGGCGCTCGACTATCTCGACAATATCGACATCTACCACGACCGCATCAAGATGTTCCACGTCAAGGATGCGGAACTGAACCCGACCGGCCGGCAAGGGGTCTATGGCGGCTACCAGTCCTGGGTGGATCGGGCAGGGCGGTTCCGCTCGCTGGGCGACGGGCAGGTCGATTTCGGCGCGGTCTTCTCCAAGCTGACCCAATACGACTTCGACGGCTGGGCCGTCGTCGAGTGGGAATGCGCGCTCAAGCATCCCGAGGACGGCGCGCGCGAGGGCGCGGCCTTCGTCGATGCGCATATCATCCGCGTGACCGAGCATGCATTCGACGATTTTGCCGGCGCCGGCACGGACGATGCCGCAAACCGCAAGATGCTGGGCATCGACCGATGAAGATCGGCTTCAACCTGCTGCTCTGGACGACCCACGTCACCGATGCGGACACGGTCGTGCTCGAGCAGCTCAAGGCGGCCGGCTATGACGGGGTCGAGGTGCCGGTGTTCGAGGGCGACGAGGCGCATTACGCCGCCCTGGGGTCCCGGCTGGATGGTCTGGGGCTCGACCGCACAGCGGTCGCCATCGTGCAGGACGAGGCGCGCAATCCGATCAGCGGAGATCGTGCATGCCGTCGGGCCGGGGTCGACTATCTGAAATGGCTGGTCGACTGTTCGGCCGCGCTTGGCGCCGAGGTTCTGTGCGGTCCGTTCTACCAGCCGCTGGGCGTCTTCAGCGGATCGGGACCGACGGATGCCGAGTGGGATCGCATCGTTGCGGCACACACCGAAATGGCGGCCCATGCCGCCGGCTCGGGCCTGACGATCGCAGTTGAGCCGCTGAACCGGTTTGAGTGCTACGCGCTGAATACGGCGGAGCGGGCGGCGGCGCTGGCCCGGGCCGTCGGGTCGGACAATTACGGCTATCTCTACGACACGTTCCACGCCAACATCGAGGAAAAGGACCCGGTCGGTGTCATCGCGGAGACGGCCGGGCAGATGGCCCATGTCCATATTTCCGAGAACGATCGCGGCACACCGGGCCGGGGGCATATCGATTTCCAGGCGACGTTCGATGCCCTGCGACGGGCCGGTTACGACGGCTGGCTGACGGTCGAGGCGTTCGGCCATGCGCTGCCCGACATCGCCGCGGCGACCAAGGTCTGGCGCCCGCTGTTCGACAGCGAAGCGCAGGTCTTCACCGAAGCGATCGCGCTTGTCAGGGGTGGCTGGATGGCGTCAGAAGCCCACGCATAGGGGAGGAAGAAATGGCAATAGAAGGCAGGAACGACATTGCGGGACGGCCGATCCGGCTGGGCATGGTCGGCGGCGGGCGCGACGCGTTCATCGGCGCTGTGCACCGGATCGCCAGCCGGATCGACGGCCACTATCAGCTCGTTGCCGGCGCGTTCAGTTCGACGGCGGAAAAATCGAAGGCATCGGGCCGCGATCTCGGCCTGCCGGACGACCGCATCTATGGCGACTTCATCGAGATGGCAAAGCGCGAGGCGCGGCTGAAGACCGGCATCGATGCGGTTGCCATCGTCACGCCCAACCACATGCACTATCCGGTGGCGCGCGAGTTCCTCAAGCGCGGTATCCATGTCATCTGCGACAAGCCGCTCACCTCGACCCTGCCGGACGCCAAGCGGCTGGTGAAGCTGGCCGAGAGTTCGGACGCGCTGTTCATCCTGACGCACAATTACACCGGCTATCCGATGATCCGGCAGGCGCGCGAGATGATCGCCAATGGCGAAATCGGCCGCATCCGGCTTGTACAGGCCGAGTATCCGCAGGACTGGCTGACCGAACCGCTCGAGGCTGCAGGCATGAAGCAGGCGGCCTGGCGCACCGATCCCGCGCGGTCGGGCGCGGGCGGGTCGACCGGCGACATCGGCACCCATGCGCTCAATCTGGCGCAGTTCGTCACGGGGCTTCAGGTGGAGGCGTTGGCCGCCGATCTCGACACGTTCGTCGAAGGCAGGCGCGTGGACGACAATGCCCATGTGCTGTTGCGGTTTGCCGGAGGCGCCAAGGGCATGCTGTGGTCGAGCCAGGTGGCGCCGGGTAACGAAAACGCCCTCAAGCTGCGGGTCTATGGCGACAAGGGCGGGCTCGAATGGCGGCAGGAGGACCCCAACTATCTCTGGTTCACGCCGCTCGGTGAGCCCAAGCGCCTCATCACGCGCAATGGCGCCGGGGCCGGGGAAGCTGCGGGCCGGATGAGCCGTGTGCCGCCGGGCCATCCCGAAGGCTATCTTGAAGGCTTTGCCAACATCTACACCGAGGCTGCGGCGGCGATCCGCGCCGTGAGCGCCGGCGAACCGGTGCCCGACGATGTGGTCTATCCGACCGCGCATGACGGGCTGATCGGCGTTGCCTTCGTCGATGCGTGCGTGCGTTCGTCACAACGCAACACGGCTTGGGTCAAGCTTGCAATCTGACCGTTACTGACCGGCCGGCGATGAACTTTTTTGTCGCCGGCACAAATTGGGACTCGACATGAGGTGCGTACCTCATTTAGGCTTTTGGTCGAAGTTCGGCGCTTGGGAGGGCCCGTCCGGTTCGCGTTCAGCCGCCGCAGTCCGCTTCATCAGGGAGGAAATCGATGATCAAACGTGCATTGTTGATGGCAACCGCCATGTCGACCGCCGGCCTCATGGGGGCCAACGCGGCCCAGGCCGAAGAATTGACCCTGTGCTGGGCGGCATGGGACCCGGCCAACGCGCTGGTGGAACTGTCCAAGGAGTTCGAGGCCGAGAGCGGTCACACCATGAATTTCGAGTTCGTGCCGTGGCCGAACTTCGCCGACCGGATGCTCAACGAGCTCAATTCGGGCGGCAAGCTGTGCGACCTTCTGATCGGCGACAGCCAGTGGATCGGCGGTGGCGCCGAGAACGGCCATTACGTCAAGCTCAACGACTTCTTCGATGCCGAAGGCATCTCGATGGACGATTTCGCCCCGGCGACCGTCTATGCCTATTCGACCTGGCCGAAGGGTTCGCCGAACTATTACGCGCTGCCGGCGATGGGCGATGCGAACGGCTGGTTCTACCGCAAGGACTGGTTCGAGAACGAGGACATCCGCGCGGCCTATATGGAAGAGACCGGCCAGGAGTTGCGTGAGCCGCAGTCGCAGATGGAGCTCATGCAGATCGCCAAGTTCTTTCAAGAGCGCGAGATCGATGGCCAGACACGCTACGGTGTTTCCATCTTCACCGAGCGCGGGTCGGAAGGCATCACCATGGGCGCCACCGGCGCGCTTTACGCCTGGGGCTTCAAGTACGAGAACGAGCCCGGCAGCTACGACATGGCGGGCGCGGTGAATTCGCCCGAAGCGGTCGAGGCGCTTGAGTTCTACAAGGAGCTCTACGAGTGCTGCACGCCGCCCGGATATACGGACGCCTACATGGAGCAGTCGCTCGACGCCTTCAAGTCAGGTCAGGTGGCGATGGCGATGAACTGGTTCGCCTTCTTCCCCGGCCTTTATGCGGATCCGAACACGGGCGGCGACAAGATCGACTTCTTCGTCAACCCGCCGCAGAACGTGGCCGCCTCGACGCTGGGCGGGCAGGGCATCTCGGTCGTCGCCTATTCGGACAAGCAGGATGCGGCGCTCGAATACATCAAGTGGTTCGCACAGCCCGAGGTGCAGGCCAAATGGTGGGAGCTGGGCGGCTATTCGGCCCACAATTCGGTGCTGCAGGGCGACGGCTTTGAGGAAAGCGCGCCGTTTGCCGGTGACTTCCTGGTGGCGATGGACGGCGTTCAGGACTTCTGGCAGGAGCCTGCCTATGCCGAACTCCTGCTGGCGATGCAGAAGCGCCTGCATGACTACATCGTTGCCGATCAGGGAACGGCCCAGGAAGCGCTCGACAAGCTGATCGAGGACTGGACCGAAGTCTTCGAGGACGAAGGCAAGCTCTGACAGTGATCGGCGCCCCGGCCGAAAACGGCCGGGGCGTTGCCCCTTGGAAATTTTGCATTCATGATCGTGCCCATGGCACGAGCGGGAGGCTTGTGGCCGCATGACGGACACCGCCATCGACAAAATCGCCCAGCGCACGCCGGCCCGGGTCGCACGCAAGGTGCGCGGCCTGTCGGACCGGGCGATCGCGTGGCTGTTCGTCGGGCCGACCATCTTTCTGCTGCTGGCGATCAACATCTTCCCGCTGATCTGGACGATCTATCTGTCGTTCACCAATTTCCGCGCCAACCGGCCGAACCGCGAGGTCGAATGGGTGGGCCTGCGCAACTATGAGCGCATCCTGACAGACAGCGACATCTGGCTGAACATGCAGGCGACCGCACACTTCCTGTTCTGGACAATCGTCTTCCAGGTGCTGATCGGCTTTGCGCTGGCCTATCTGATCAACAAGAAGTTTCGCGGCAACGATCTGTGGACGACGATCATCGTCCTGCCGATGATGTTGTCGCCGGCCGTCGTCGGCAATTTCTGGACCTTCCTCTACCAGCCGCAAATCGGACTTTTCAATTACATCGTCGCCTTCTTCATCGGCGCCGACCCGTCCTCGTTCGAGATGATCGGCTCGGTGACGCTGGCGCCCTGGTCGATCGTGATCGTCGACACGTGGATGTGGACGCCGTTCGTCATGCTGATCTGCCTGGCCGGCCTGAGATCCATCCCCGACTACATCTACGAGGCCGCCGAGATCGACCGGGCGTCGAAATGGCGCCAGTTCTGGACGATCACCGTGCCGATGGTGCTGCCGTTCCTGATGCTGGCCGTGCTGTTCCGTGGCATCGAGAACTTCAAGATGTTCGACTTGGTCGTGCAACTGACGGGCGGCGGGCCGGGCAGCATCACCGAACTGGCTTCGATCAATCTCAAGCGCGAAGCGTTCGAGAAATGGCGCACCGGCTATTCGTCGGCCTATGCCATCATCCTGTTCGTGACCGTGTTCGGCCTGGCCTCGATTTATGTGAAGGCCCTCAACAAGGTGAAGGAACGATGAGCGCCCATTCGGTCAACGAGCCGTCGGGCCGGCAGAAATGGATCGCCGGCACGCTTGTCATCGCCTATGCGCTGATCACGATGATCCCGCTCGTCTGGATCGTCGCCACCGGCTTCAAGAGCCCGGCGGACGCGATCTCCTACCCGCCCAAGGTGCTCTTCGAGCCGACGCTGGAAGGCTATGTGAACCTCTTCACCACGCGCACGCGCCAGACCGAGGACTATCTGGCCGCAAATCCGCCGCAGACTTGGTACGAGGAGATCGTCCGGCAGTACGACATGGTGATCGTCGGCCCGTCACGCTACGGCGAACGGTTCCTCAACTCGATCATCATCGGCTTCGGCTCGACCTTCCTGAGCATCTTTCTGGGCGTTCTGGCAGCCTACGCCTTTTCGCGCTTTCGAATACCGCTGAAGGACGATCTTCTGTTCTTCATCCTGTCGACGCGGATGATGCCGCCGATCGCGGTGGCGATCCCGATCTTCCTGATGTACCGCCAGCTTGGCCTGTCGGACACCCATCTGGGCATGATCCTGCTCTATACGGCGGTCAACATTTCGCTGGCGGTCTGGCTGCTGAAGGGGTTCATCGACGAGATCCCGCGCGAATATGAGGAAGCGGCACTGATCGACGGCTACACGCGCTTTCAGGCCTTCTACAAGGTGGTGCTGCCGCAGGCGACGACCGGGATCGTGGCGACGGCGATCTTCTGCCTGATCTTTTCATGGAATGAATACGCGTTTGCCGTGCTGCTGACCTCGGGCACCGCGCAGACCGCGCCGCCCTTCATCCCGACGATCATTGGCGTGGGCGGGCAGGACTGGCCGGCGGTGGCCGCAGGCGCGACCTTGTTCCTCTTGCCCGTGATGATCTTCACGGTTGCCCTGCGCAAGCATCTGTTGCGCGGCATCACCTTCGGCGCGGTGCGCAAATGAACGGCTTTTTCACCGGTCTGGCCCGTTTTCGCCGGGGGCCATGGGAGATGGTGGCGACGATCCTGATCGCGCTCGGCGTTCTGATGCTGATGCAGCCCTTTGCAATCGGCTTCTTCACCTATTCGTTCATCGTGACGCTGATCGGCACGGTGATGTTCATCATCGTCAGCCATTTTCCGGAGTGAAGGTCATTCATCCATGAGCCCGATTGATTTGGTTAGAGACGATTTGCTGCGAGACGAGGCGCAAAGGCGCCGGAAGTGTGGTGCACTTTCAAGCCTTTGGAACGCTGTATCGGGGCAAATCGTCCTTATCCTTCGGACGGCGAAATGGCTGCGCGCTGCGGCGTCGCCGCTCTCGACCGGGCGGCCGGCCCGCTCATCGAACGGTTCCTGGCATCCCTTTGCCATTTCTGCCGCCAAATCCGATCGCGTTCATGGATGGATGACCTGACGTTGGCCGAGATCGTCATCAAAGACCTGCGCAAGGAGTTCGGTGATTTCACTGCCGTGCAATCATCGTCCTTCACCATTGCCGATGGCGAATTCTTCATGCTGCTCGGCCCGTCCGGCTGCGGCAAGACGACGACGCTGCGCATGATCGCCGGGCTCGAACTGCCCACATCGGGCGAAATCTACATTGGCGGCGAGGAAGTCGGCCAGAAGCCGGCCAGTCAGCGCGACATCGCTTTCGTCTTCCAGATGTTCGCGCTCTACCCGCACATGAATGTGCGCCGAAACATCATCTATCCGCTGGTCAGCCAGGGAATGCCGCGCGCGCAGATCAACCGCAAGCTGGACGAAGTCGCGCGCATTCTGGGCATCGAGAGCATTCTCGACCGGCCTGTCGGCGGGCTTTCGGGCGGCGACCGCCAGCGCGTGGCGCTCGGCCGGGCAATCGTCCGCGATCCCAAGGCCTTCATGATGGATGAGCCGCTGGGCGCGCTCGATGCCGAGTTCCGCGAGCGGATGGCCGAGGAATTGCGGGCGCTGCACGACCGGATGGGCGCGACGACGGTCTATGTCACGCATGATCAATTGGAAGCCATGCAGATGGGCGACAAGATCGTCGTGATGAACCATGGCGTCGTCGAGCAGTTCGGCACGCCACAGGAAATCTACGACAAGCCGGCGACCATGTTCGTTGCCGATTTCATCGGATCGCCATCGATGAATTTCCTGCGTTTCGATGGCACGGTCACCGAAGGCGCATCGAGAGTTACGCTGAACGGCGCCGATTTCGCCGTTCCTGTGCAGCATGAGGCGGCCGCCGGAGACTTGGTGCTCGGCGTCAGGCCCGAGCACGTGGTCCTTTCGGACAGCGCCTCCTATCGCGGCGAGGTTCGTGCGGCGGAATATCTGGGCACCACGCAGATCGTCACGCTCGATACACCCAATGGCGAGGTCAAGGCGCGCACGGGCGCGGCGCATGCGATCCGGCCGGGCGAGACGGTGGGTCTCGATTTCCTGCCGCAGACGCTGACATTGTTCGACGACACGACCGGCCGGGCGCTTGCCTCGGACCTCAATGCGGGAGCGTTCGGCCATGGCTGAAGTCGTTCTGCGTGATGTCACGAAGGTTTTCGGCCACACGATCGGCGTGGATGGCATCGATCTCGACGTGCCCGACGGTGCGTTCGTCGTCTTGCTCGGTCCGACGGGTGCCGGCAAGACCACGACGCTGCGGCTGATCGCAGGTCTCGAAAGGCCCGACCGCGGCGAGATCACGATCGGCGGCCGATCCGTTGTCGGCGAAACGCCGGCACAGCGCGACGTCGCCATGGTGTTCCAGCAATATTCGCTCTACCCGCACATGACCGTGCGCGAAAACCTTGCCTTTCCGCTCAAATCGCCGATCCTGAACACCTCTCCGGCCGAGATCGAGCGCAAGGTCGCCGAAGTGGCCGAGGTGCTCCAGATCCCGCACAAGCTCGACAACAAGGCGACGCAGCTTTCCGGCGGCGAGATGCAGCGCGTCTCCATCGGGCGCGCACTCGTACGCGATCCGGCGATCTATCTGATGGACGAACCGCTGTCCTCGCTCGATGCCAAGCTGCGCTCGGAGCTGAGGATCGAACTCAAGCGCATTCAGGCCGATCTGGGGGCGACGCTGCTCTATGTCACGCACGATCAGATCGAGGCGATGACGATGGCGACGCATATCGGCGTGCTCGACGAAGGGCGGCTCGTGCAGTTCGGGCCGCCGCGCGAGATCTACGAAAACCCGGTGAGCGAATATGTGGCGACGCGCCTTGGCCTGCCGCGCATCAATCTCTTGCCGGCAGGGCTGTTCGGCGGCGCGCCGTCCGGTGCCGCCCATATCGGCTTGCGGCCCGAGCATATCTCGCTGAACGGCGAAGGCGGCAAATCGGGCACCGTGACACGGGTCGAGCATCTGGGTGACCAGACGCGGGTGCATCTTGAGGTCGAAGGGCATGTGCTGACGACGCTCGCCGACGCCCATTCGACGCTCGATCACGGTGACCGCGTCGCGGTGACGCCGCACGAACCGCTCTTTTTCGATGCGGCGGGCAACCGGGTAGTGTGAGGGAGGCACGCCATGAAACAGTTCATCAACGCCAAGGAAGATGTGGTCACCGAAGCCATTGACGGGCTTTTGCGCAACGCCGACGGACGGCTGGCGCGGCTCGACGGCTTCCCGCACATCAAGGTGGTCGTGCGCACCGATTGGGACAGATCGAAGGTAGCGCTCGTCTCCGGAGGCGGCTCGGGGCACGAGCCGTCCCATGCCGGGTTCGTCGGGCAGGGCATGCTCACAGCTGCCGTCTGCGGCGACGTGTTCGCCTCTCCCTCCGTCGATGCGGTGCTGGCCGGGATCCTCGCGGTCACCGGCGAGGCGGGGTGCCTGCTGATCGTCAAGAACTATACCGGTGACCGCCTGAACTTCGGTCTTGCCGCCGAACGGGCGCGTGCCTTCGGTATCAAGGTGGCGATGGTGGTGGTCGATGACGATGTTGCGCTGCCCGACCTGCCGCAGCCGCGCGGCGTCGCCGGCACGCTGTTCGTGCACAAGATCGCCGGTGCGGCGGCAGAGGCCGGCGCGTCGCTCGACGAGATCGCCGCGCTCGCGCAGAAGACCATCGACGGCGTGTTCTCGATCGGCATGTCGCTTGACACCTGCACGGTGCCCGGCTCGCCCAAGGAAGACCGGATCGCCGCCGGCAAGGCTGAACTGGGGCTCGGCATCCACGGCGAGGCCGGCGTCGAGCAGGTCGATTTCGAGGGTGCACGGCATGCCATGGAGATGGTTGCCGAAAAGCTCAAGCCGCATCTGGACGACCGGCCACATGTCGCGCTGCTGAACAATCTGGGTTCGACCACGCCGCTCGAAATGTCGGTTCTGGCCGAGGAACTGTGCCGTTCGTCGATCGCCGGCAAGGTCAGCCACATGATCGGGCCGGCGCCGCTGATGACATCGCTGGACATGCGCGGGTTTTCGGTGTCGCTGCTGCCGGTGGGCGTGGACGAACTGAACGCGCTGAAGGCGCCGGTCGCCCCTGTCGCATGGCCGGGCATGGCCGAAGTGGGCGAACCGCACATCGTGCCGCTGCCCGACGGGCTGTCGCCGATCCAGCCGATGGCGTCCGAGCATGCCGGACACAGGGCACTGATCGAACGCTGCTGTGCAATTCTGCTTGAGGCCGAAGACAGGCTCAACGCGCTCGACGCCAAATCGGGCGACGGAGACACGGGCTCGACCCTGGCAACCGCCTGCCGGGCGCTGATGGCCGCGCTCGACCGCATGCCCCTGGCCGACCTGACCCAGCTTTATCGTGCGCTGGGAAGCGAACTCAGCCAGACCATGGGCGGTTCGTCCGGCGTGCTGCTGGCGATTTTCTTTGCCGCTGCCGGTGACGCCTCGGCCAACGGCAAGGATGCGGTCGGCGCGCTTTCGGCCGGCCTTGATCGCATCATGCAGGTCGGCGGCGCGTCTCCCGGCGACCGCACCATGATCGACGCGCTGGCGCCGGCGCTTGCCGCACTCGATGATGGGCTGGACGTCGCGGCGCGCGCTGCGCGCGCCGGGGCCGACGCCACGTCGAAGATCACACGCGCCAAGGCCGGCCGCGCCACCTATGTGGCCGCCCGGAGCCTTGCCGGTCACAACGATCCCGGTGCCGAAGCCGTCGCGCTGCTGCTGGAAGGCCTGTCGGGCGCGGCCTGATCCGTCACCAGACGGGATTTCGGCGCGAAAGCGAATGGAAATGACGGGTCCCATGATATTTTGCGGGGCCGCCATTAAGAAAAACGAGAGCATGACGCTCTAGAAATGGCATCATCGACCGGCGCGCATGATGCGTGCGATGACTAGACGCCGCTCCCGGCATGTTTGTTGATCAAATTGCGTCCGGCACCCATCAGTCAGACGTTCATGCCACGGAGAGACCGGCCGCAATGTCTGCGCCCAATCCCAGCTTGCGAAATACCATCGGCGGCAAACCCGCATTGCCTCGCCGATTCACCGTCGAACACGCACTGATCCTCGTTCTCGTCGTTCTGGTCGCTGCGCACTCGGTTCATTTCGTCTTGCCCTACGAAACGCTCAGCACAATGGTGACGGCCCAGGCGCTTGCCCAGTTGGAGATGGCCAGCACGGCGCTGATCATCATCATCGCGGGTGCGATCTATGCGCTGATGTCGGAGCGATTGAAGACCCACAGGGTCATCAATGAGGAATTGCGGCTGAAGCACAACACGGACCTTGTGTCCGGCGCGGCCATGCGCGGCCATTTTCTCGATGATCTCAAGCGTACCGTGGCCAGCCATCGCAAGTCCGGCTCGGTTGCGCTGGTCATCATCGACATCGATCATCTCAAGCAGATCAACGACGCGCTCGGCCATGGGGCGGGTGACGACGTTCTGGGCTTTTGCGCCCGCATTGCCCGCCAGGCGTTTCCCGGCGCATCGGTGGGCCGGTTGGGCGGCGATGAACTGGCCGTCTTCTTTTCCTCCGACGACGTCATTCCGGAACGCTATGTGACCGATGCCTGTTCGGCATATCTGGCGACGCTGCGTGAAGGGCTGTTCATCGCCAACCGACGTCAGGCCGTTTCAGCGTCTCTGGGCGTCGCGCTCGCGCCGGGCCACACCGACAATGCCAACGACATGTTGTCGTTCGCCGATCTGGCACTGCAGGAAGCCAAGCGCGGCGGACGCGGCGCCTGGTCGGTGTTCTCGCCGGAGATCCTCGCCGATGCGCGGCAGGAGCGGTTCATCGAACGCGAACTGCGCGCGGCCATTCTTCTGGGCCAACTGACCGTCCACTACCAGCCGATCATGGATACAGACGGGTCACTCAACTCTCTGGAAGCCCTCGTTCGTTGGCACAACCCGGTTCGCGGCGCCATTTCGCCGGCCGAATTCATTCCCGTCGCCGAAAAGTCGCGCCTCATCCACGAACTCGGGCTCTATGTGCTCAAGCAGGTCTGCGATGATCTGGAAACCCTGCCGGATGTGTCGGTCAACGTGAACATTTCGGCCTGGCAGCTCGCGCATGACACGTTCCTGCGCGACTATGTCGATGTTCTCAAGCGCAAGAACGTTCCGCCGAGCCGGGTTGTGCTCGAGATCACGGAAAGCGCCATGCTCGATACCTCCGATGATTTCGTCGACCGAATGGCGGACATCAAGCGCGCCGGCTTCAGGATCGCGCTCGACGATTTCGGCATGGGCTACAGCGAGTTCAACCAGCTGCGCAAATTGCCGTTCGACATCATCAAGATCGACAAATCCTACATCCAGAACATCGGCACGGACGTGGTCACCGACACCTTCGTCAGCGCGGTGACGCAGATTGCCGGCAAAATGGACCGGACGGTTGTCGCCGAGGGCATCGAGACCCAGGACGACCGGTTGCGCGCCGCCGTTGCCGGCTGCCGGTTGTTCCAGGGCTACTTCCATCAGGCGCCGGCCAGCCGCGACAGGATCGTCGCGCTCTACAGCGCCAAGGCATTGACCGACGCGGCGTGAACGACGCTCCAGTCGGCACCGGCGACAGACCAGACAATCGTGCCGTCCGGCATACGCTGACCGGGGCTTGCAGCTCTTTCTGGTGCCGCCTTTGGCGGAACGGCATGCCCAATAAGGCAAAGACTGTCGCGGCGGCATGATTTGATAAGTTGTGAACGGTTTTCGGGTTTGTCGCATCGATGCGCCGGTATCGGCGCCCAAGGATTCGCGTCTAACGAGCGCGAAAGGCATAAATTTTTGTGGTCGCCGTGTATTTTCTTGTGACCGCTCAATAAACAGCCGCGACGACCAGTCGATGCCGATCGCCATGCGGTTGTTATTGAAGAAGAATATGAAGTTTTTTCCCGGCGATTGACAGCGATGAACGGTTCGACACCGCACCTGAATCTGTAACCGGCGCAAATAGGACGGGCGAAAAACCTGCCGCGCCCGACCGTTTTCAGGGGGGGTCGGGCGCGACAAATCGGCACGGATCCTATGGACCGCAGGCAACAAACAAATATGTTTGGCGCGCGCGGTTTCAGACCTCACCCGTTAGGCCGTGCCTTGAAGCCCCGCAGGTTGCAGCCTGCGGGGTTTCCTGTTTTTGTCCGACTGGCGGACAAGCCTGGGGTCCGGACACACTGCCGCCGGCAATCGTCGAACCAATTCTCATTGCGTGAACTCCACCCGGTCCCCGTCGATCAGCCGGGGACGTTCTCCTCGGTGGCGCAGCGGAGAACGACCGGTTCCCAGCACTGTACGAATATTGCCGAGCGCGGTTTCGTTAACGTCGATGAAAGCCACGACGCATTCGCCGCTGCCCTCGATTTCCTGCGGCAGTCCGAGCGGTGTCGTCTTCCAGCCAAGATGCTTCCATTTGGGCAGGAAGAACAGCTCCTGGATGCCGCCGACCTTGGCCGCGCCTTCCTGAAGGCAATACTCCATCACCGCGGCGCAAAGCTGGGTCAGGATGCTCTGCCGGCCGCCTGACCGCAACTCCGGGACGGTCAGCGTCCGCGTCCACTCGATCCAGTCGGGCCGGTCGGGCACGCCGGCCCGCTCGCAGAAGTGCGGAAATACGTCGGACACGAGCGTTGGCCGATTGCAGGGGATCAGCCGGGCGGAGGTGACAACCCGGCCGTCCAGAAGGCCGAGTATGTAGGTCGCCGCATCATTGTCGAACTGGTCGGTTTCGCGGCCGTCCGCATTGGGCTCGTGCCAGCGTTTCTCTTCGATGTAGACCTGATGGCGCAAACGGAGCCATTGCTCCCAGTCGTCGGCATAAAGGTGGCGCTGTCCGTAGCTGAAGACGTGGGCTTCGATCATCGGTCTTCCTCCGGCGATTGGAGGAATTGTCGCACCGGATTGTGAGCGGCGGAATCGGAAGATGTTCCGATGCCGGTACGATTTTTGCGGTCAATCGCACTTGCAAACGCACATCATCGCCCATCGCCCATCGCCCATCGTCTGTCGCTGCCGGATGACGCGGTGACGGATCGTCCGGTTGCCGTTTGGCGGCTCAGGGCATGATGAGGCGGCGCTTGATCGCAATGGCGACCGCGTGCACGGTCGACTTGACGCCGAGCTTGCGCCGGAAGTTTTCGGCGTGCTGAACCACCGTGCGTTCGGATATCGACAGCAGCTCGGCGATGGCGCCGGCGGTACGGCCGACTGCGAAGTGGGTCAGCACTTCCTTCTCGCGGTGCGTCAACGGGTCCGCTTGGCCGGTGAGGCCGAGTATCTCCTCGGCCCGTGCGCCGGCATAGGTCGCCATCAGGCTCAGGCGCGCGCGGTCGCGCTTGTTGATCACCAGCCCGTCTTCCGGCGAGCCGAAGGAGACCGCCGTGTTCCAATGGTGCTCGGAGGACATGGTGACGACATAGCCGGACAAGAGCCCGAACTCGCTCGCCTCGCCGTGAATGCGCTTGCAGGCCGGCCGATCAAGCAGTCGGCGCGGCACCTCGGACCAGGCAAACGACCGAAACGACTGGGCGGCATGGACGCAGACGGCGTCATGTCTGGCATAGTCTTTGGCGACATACCGTTTGAACCAGCCTTCGGGCCAGCCGTTCAGCGCGACAAGCGGCTCCAGCCGTTGCCCGCCGACGGGCACGCCGGTCAGAATGAGATGCTCAAAGCCGAAGTTGGAGGCCTGCTGCCGGAGATCTGTCAGCAGCGCGTCCAGCGTCTTGTGTTCATCGACGCGTGCAACAAAGTCAAAGGCATCATCATCGGTCACGGAATGCCCCCTCGGCTTGCATCTTGACCCGATTACGCACCGTAAACCTTTCGGCAGACTTTGAAAAGCAGGTCGAAAGTCCATCGCATCTTGGCGCGCCAAGAAGCACAGAACGGTGTCGAACGAAGGGGGATGGTGGGCGATACTGGGATTGAACCAGTGACCCCTGCCGTGTGAAGGCAATAAAAGTGCGTTTGACATCAAGCCGTTAAGCGCGACGCTTGCCCGGTTCCACGGATTTTCCGCCGATTTGGTCGACCGGTTCCGTGTTTGGAGCCGTTGCGCGGGTGACATCGGGCAGGGCGTCGGCGCGCTGGGCCTCTTCGGACGCCACGACATGCTCGTAGACGGCGGCCGACTGCATCGATCGCCAAGCGCCCGTGTCGACCAGCCCGCGCGTGTCGAGCCCGCCATAGCGGCGCATCCATGTCGCCCAAGTATGGCGGAACGTGTGGAAGGTGACGAAGGCGCAGTCCGGGCCGGCGGCCTTGCGCACGCGCCGGATGCGCGTGTAGAGCCGGCCGCATTTGACGAACCGGAACACCCGCTCGCCGGTGCGATCGGCGCCCCGGTCCAGCCCGCGCGGATGGTTGGCCAGCGCGGCGACCAGGACGGGCGGCAGATGCACCAGCCGGGGCTGGCCGTTCTTGGTCTTGGGCGTCCAGGCCCAGGCCTCGCCGAGATTGAGGCGATCGAGGGTCAGCCCCGTCGCTTCGGAGAGCCGCATGCCGGTGTAAAGGAGCGTTGCCAGAAAGACACCGAACTCGGCGTCGTCGGCGTCGGCGGCCGCCAAGATGCGCCCGGCCTGATCGGGCGTCATCCAGTGGACGCGCGGCTTGCCGCGCCAGCCTTTCGGCCGGCGGATCGTGCGCTCGTCGCCCGCCTGCTTGAGGATCGCCGAGACGGGCGTATAGAACCAGCGGTTGCGGGTGGCCGGGGTCGCGGCGGGAAAGAGCGCGGCGGCTGTCACGTCCAGCAGCGACTGGTCGATGTCGCCCAGCGCCTTGTCGCCGAGCGCGTCGATGACCGGGTCGAGATGATCGTCCGCTCCGCCGGCCGCCATATATTCGGCGGCGGCTTCCAGAAACAGCTTTGTGGACGGGTCGGGCTTTGCCGCGCCGGGTTTGAAGCCGGCGCCTATTTCCCCGGAAAGGAATGCACGGTCGATCTCGTCGCGGATCCGGTCGAGGAAGATTTTCGCCTGATCTCGGCGGCCAGTTTTCGTGCTTCGGTGGACATGGACACCACGGTGCGTTCCCCGGACGGTGTAGAACGGGGTTTTGCCCGGCCTTGGGTCCTCGAGCTTGAGCGGCATGGCGAGCGGTCCTTTCCTGCCCGTGCGTCGGCGGCCTTGCGCGCCGCGGCCACGCGCGCCTCATCGCGGAGCCCCTTCATGATGGCGCCAATGTCGCCTTCCGTAAACAGCTTGCGGTTGCCGTTGGCATAGTAGTGTGGATGACGCTTGATGATCGTCTGCAGCTGGCGCCGCGAAACGCCCAGACGCGCGGCGGCCCCGGCCATGGAGTAGGGCGCCTGGGTCATGATTGTGTATCGCTCGCTTGTCCCGCGGCGCAGCCGCCGCGCTCGCTCCGCCGCAAAGGCGGCGACGGCCTTGCGGCCTTTGGGGGGGCGGCCTGCGTCGAAGGCGCCCAGCCGATCAGCCAGCCGGCAAAGGGCAGGCCGTGGGTCTCGTCGAACCAGGCGATCATGTCGGCATGGCTGTCGAAGCCGTCCGCCATCGCGAAGCGCTCAAGCTCGTCGGGTCGCCAAAGCAGCTTGGCGCCTGTTGCGGCCAGATCGCCGATGCTGATCGTGCGGGCCTTGATCCGGATGGGCTTGCACATGAGGCACTCGGGGTCCGGGTCGCGCAGCTTCCGACAGGCGGCGGTGCGCATGCCGGTGTAGAGCTGCACGGGCTCGCCCGCGCGGGCATGGCGCTTGCGATCGGCGCGGATCGTCTGGGTCTTCCGGCCGTCTTCGACCATGGGCGCGAACCGGGTCTGGAAGTTGTAGGCGACCATCAGCGCGCCTCCGGCCAGGCGTCGTGGGCGCGGCCGTCGAGCATGCGGCGGGCGGTCGTCATTGCTTGACTCCTTGAAGCTGATCGGATCGGCTGCTTGCCGGGACGGGGAGGCCCGGCATGCCGTGACAATCGAGACGGAAGATCAGATGGGGAAGAGGTTGGCGCGCGAGACGTCGGCCATGCGCGAGGCGATTGTCGACCTGCTGCAAGTGTTCGCGTCCATCGACGACGCGCTGGGCGCCATCGTCGACATCGCGATCGACCCGAAACGCCAACGGCGTCGCGAAATGCTCGGAGCGATGATCATGGGCTCGATCCACTCGGCCCGCACCAAACTCGGCATCGCCGACAAGCTGGTCAACAGAAACCTGCACCACGTAGTGGAACGGTTCGACACGACCAAGGGGCCCGTCCATGTGGACATGCGCGAGGCGTGGGTCCGTATCCGAAAGGGGATCGACCGCAAGCGCAGGGTGCGCAACGTTGCCGCGCACGGTCGCATCTACACGGTTGGGCCTTCGGTCGAGCGCCAATTCATCGTGCTCGGCGCCTTCTACACGTCGGGTGAACCCGATGAGTTGCGCTATCGGTCTCACGATCTCAAGCATCACCTCGGAGCGATCAGACATACAGCCTCAGCACTACAATTCTTCGTCGGTCTGTTTGAACTGCGCCTTCATCATGAGGCCCTGTCGGAACCCGGTCCCGGTCCCGGTCCCGCTCTAGAACCGGCAGAGGAACAGCGGCGCGTTCAACTGCTTCGATTACTGCATCGCGAACTGCAGCATTTTCCAACGGCGAGTCCTCGTAAGGATCGTGGTAGGGAAGCCGCGCCAGCCACGTCCGATCCGCAAACTCGCTGACCGTCATTGTGGGCACGCGCTCCTCGACGACGACCATGCGCCCGGTCGCCTGCGGCTGCATCGCAAGGAGATCCAGATAGACGTCGTGGGCGATCTCTTCGAGGGTCGCCTGCGCTGCCGCCTTCTCCAGCATGTGCTCCAACGCTCGGTCCACAGCGGCTTCGGGCAGCGGCTCGACACGCTCGGCCTGCATGGCGTGGTACATGGCGGCAACGATGTGCCCACCGTCTGCGCGCATTGCCAGCGCGCGCAGGACCGCCGCGCCGGCCGCCACCATCGCTGGCGTGAGCTTTCCCTCACCCATGGTGCGCCTCCCGTTCTTCCCATGCATCGGGAATGGGCTTTTGCCCGCGCCCGGCGATCCGGTCGCGCAGCGCGCGGTTGTCGCGCCAAAGCGCGCTGCAGGTCTGCGCCATGCCGCGATGGGCGCGGATCAGCCGCTTGACGGCTTCGACATGCATCGGGTCGACGCCGCCTTCGCGCATCGCTTCGACCGCCATGTCGGCCTCGGCCAGCTTCTTCTTGGTGGCCGCGTCAGCCATTGTTCGATTCCTCGCGCGCCGAACCGGCTTCGCCTGGCGCGCTCCCGGCCAAAGGACCGGACGGCCGGTCGGCCTTTGGGGTGCCGGCCTCGACGATGGCGTCGACGATCAGCAGGGCGGCCATGAAAATCACCGCCGAAACGCCCAACAAATCGAGCCGCGCGGTGTCGATCCGGAGCAGAAACCCGGCCACGAAAAGGCCGGCGGCGATGGCAACGGCCGCGCGGGCCCGGGTCTGAGTGTGCCTCATGGCGCTCCCCTGTCGGAAGGCTTGCCGGACCGCATCTCCGCCCACGCGCGGTCATAGGCGGGGGTGCCGACCATGTCGGGGTTTTCACGGCCCAGTCGCGCGTCGTGGCGCGCCTGCATGGCGATCAGCGCGTCGTCGGGCAGGCTGGTCACCTGTCTGAGAAGCTGGGCCATGCCCTCGAGGCGGGCGCGATGATGGTCGGGCAGGGCGCCGTCCGGCGCGCGCGTCGCACACAGGGTGGCGACGACGGCGGCGACATAGTCGCCGCCCACGCCGAACTGAACGGCCTCGCACGCCTCGAAAATGGCGGCGCCGCCTTGCAGCAACAGGCCATGGGGCGCGGTCAGAAGGAGGTTGGCGCGCTCGGCATGGGTGCCGGCGTCGAGGATCTGGGTGGCGAGGGGCGAAACAGCGGACATGGGTGCGCGCGCCTACCAGCAGCCGTAGCCGTAGCCGTCGCCGTCGCCGTCGCCGTCGCCGTAGCCGTAGCCGTCGCCGTAGCCGTAGCCGTAGCCGTTGCCGTCGCCGTCGCCGTCGCCGTCGCCGTTGCCGTAGCCGTAGCCGTAGCCGTTGCCGTAGCCGTCGCCGTAGCCGTTGCCGTAGCCGTCGCCGTAGCCGTCGCCGTAGCCGTAGCCGTAGCCGTAGCCGTCGCCGTCGCCGTAGCCGTAGCCGTCGCCGTCGCCGTAGCCGTAGCCGTAGCCGTCGCCGTAGCCGTAAGCCGTTGTCAGGTGGAGCCGTTCATCGCGGGGCTGGATCGCGGACACGCCGCGCGCCGTGCCCTTGATGTCGGGGGCACCGCCGGTTGCGGCGGCCCCCGTGTCCTTGTGCTGTGCCATGGCCACCTCACCCTGCCGCCGCGGCGGTCCAGTCCCCGCCGGTGCAGTCGATCAGATGGATCATCGCGCCCTTGTGGGTGCGCACCGTCCCGGCCGGATCGACCTTGGTGTTCGGCTGCGGACCTTTCAGCGCCAGTTCGCCCAGCCCCCGGCCTGTGCCCCACCGCCGGATGTTCAGCGCGTTCTCGATGACGATGTCATCGCCATCGCGGCTGACATCGCCGACATAGACCCAGCCGCGCTCGAGCACGACGATCTGGCGTTTTGTGTTGGACATGATGGTCTCCTTGGTTGGGGTTTTTGAGAATTCGCCCGTCGTACCGGCTTCGCCTGCCGGGCTCCGGCCCGAAAGGGCCGACGCGCGGTCGCGCTTGCCGGCTTTGCCGGTATTGTCGGTGCCGGTCATGTGCAATTCTCCGACGTCGGGACATCCGACACGAGCCCGATCTTGTCGGTCATGGCGCCGCCGGCGGCGATGTGTGCGTCGATCAGCGGCTTTGCCGTTTCGGATGTGTGGTGCTGGTCCATGGCCGGGCTGAAGAACAATCCGGGTTCGTCCTTGAAGTCTTGCCATGTCGGGGCGCACTCTTCGCAGAGCGCAATGCCGTTCTCCCAATCGGAGTGGTACGGCTCGCCATTGCTGATGGGTCTGCCGCATCCCTCGCACCTGTCGAAAAGGCCCATCACATCACCCCCGCCAGCACGACCGAGGCGACCACGAAACCGAACGCGGACACCAGGGCCACGATCGGCAGCCATGGCGTCCGCGACCGGCTCGGGAGGTGCGTGAATGGATGATGGTTCATGCGGCGTGCTCCCGCTGGGGAAAAATGATCCAGCCCCCCGCCCCGGTCTTGCGCATCCAGCCCTTGTTGAAGGTCGACCAGCTGACCAGTTCAAGCCTGTCACCCTTGCGAATGACCGCTTCCATGACCTTGATGTCGAACTCGGGCACCATGCGCTGCTGGAGGATGTCCCAGCCTGCGGCGATCAGCGCGTCGAGGCCGTCGGATGCGAGTTTGGCGTGCCGCTCGGTCTCGCTGGCCGGCCCGCCACTGGCGATCCACATCTCGTACCGCGCGTCCTCAATGTCGGCTTCGGTGTAGGTCGCTTCGGTCATTGGTCCGTCCTTTCGGTGGGTCCCGCCGGCGGCACTCGGAACACAGCCGCCCGGCCGGGGAACAGGGCGGACAGTATGGCGTACAAATGTACGTGTCAACAGGCAAGAGCGTACGAATGTACGTTTGATGGTCCATCAGCAGCCGATCGACGTTCGGAGGGGAGCGGCGCCTAGTGCCGGGTCGCAGGTCGTGACGAATTTAGGCCCTGCCAACTATGTGGAAGAGCCGCCTTGCAAATCGCGATCATCTGCGCCCACGGTGATGTTATGGTGGACATCGGCGGTTGGCCGGCGCCTACCAGTTGCACGCCCTGCGTAGCGGCGCGATGGCAGCTTCGAGTCCGGCAATGTCGAACGTGGTGGTGACTTGGCTCTCGTTGTAAGGTGTGAACCGAACGACCATACGCTCTTTCCCGAACAGGCTTTTGACGACGGGGATCGAACGGTGGCCGCTCCAAAGACCGAGTGCATTGTTGTCTGTCGATTCGCTCATCGACAGCGTTCGCATCGGCGTGTCGTCAAGACGGATGTCCACGTCGCCATAGCCTTGAATGTCGGCAACGAAACAGCCTGTCTCAAGAAAGATAGCCGTCGTGTTTTCGAGGCAACGAATCCACAGTGTCACGGGCTGCGGGCGGCGAAGTCGGCAACTAACAGCGCGCCGCGAGATCACACTGAGATAGACGCTTGGCTCGTCGGTAAACTTCGATGTGTCAATGTGCAAGGCCCACGCGTTGCGGCTGTGCTCGACGCCGTGGCTGTCGGTATCAGCGGTCGTTGTGTCCCTGCCCTCATCGCCGGCCAGTCGGCCCGCCCATCGGTCATAGCAGGCGAGCCGGCCCGCATCATCGGCTATGCCGCGGCAGGCGCGCAGGGCAGGCGAACTTGCGGCGGCCTGCTGCGCGGTGACAAGAAGTGCAAGAACAAGTGCAATAAGACGCATGATCATTTCCGGGCCGCACAGTATTGACGAACATCATGGCGCGTGACCGGGGCGTTGCCAAGCCCTGTCAGATCCCGAACAGTTCGTTGACCGTCAGCACCCGGTGCACGGCGATGATCTGGTCGCGCCTGAACCGTACTTCGCTGAGCGGATTGTATTGCGTGGTGACGAGATATCCGTCGTTCCAGCGCTCGAACCGTTTGATGGTCACCACCGTTCCGCCGCTGCGCCGCTCCTGGACAACGACATGATCGCCCTGACGCGGCGGCCGGTGCGGGTTGAGAAACACCACGTCGCCGGCCTCGAATTTCGGTTCCATCGACCTGCCGGTGATGATCAGCGCATAGGCGTCCCGCACCCGGGCCAGGCCCGGCGGGGTCGGCACATACTCGACCGGATCGGATGTCATGGTCAGCGCGCCAAGCACGGAGCCGGCGGCGAGGCCGTAGACGGGCAGGTTCCGCGCCGAACTCATCGGCAGATCGACGGGCACGCCGGGCGGCTCGACCGGGGCGGGCGGCTCATCGCCGGTCAACAGCCAATGCGGTGTCGTGCGAAGCACGAGCGCAAGCTTCTTCAATGCGTCGCTGCGCGGTGAGCTGCCCGGTCGGCTTAGCAGAGACCGCAGGTAGTCCTTGCTGAGACCGGCTTCCAGCGATGCCCGCTGCGGGCTTATTGCCAAGGCTGCAAGGCGCTCCTTGATGCGTGTGTGAACCGGGCTGTTCGCCATCTGCGTACTATCGTACTTGTGAGCGCCACAAGAAAGCGGAAGTTTGTAGCTTGACAAGGCGTACATATGTACGCCACAACCCTGCGTCATGACCCTCATCGACCAATTCCTGCGGGTGTGCACAGTGTATGAACATCATGCCTGCCTTAGCCGGTCACGCTTGTCGACGATCCTGTTGAGCCGTGGCACGCGGCTTCAGGAGATCCACGACGGCGGTGATATCGGTTCGCGTCGCCTTGAGGCCGCCATGCAATGGCTGTCCGACAACTGGCCGGACGGCGTTGACTGGCCCGATGGCGTCGATCGGCCAAAGCCGCAAACCGAGCGCGAGGCGGCTGAGTGATGGGCACCGAGTGGCTCCCCCCGCCGCCGCCGCCGCGGCCAAAGACGCCAGTTGCCGGCACCGTGACCGGCGACGGCGTTGCCATTCGCCTGTCGCCCCATGTGGCGGCGACACTGATCCAGATCGCCGCCCATGACGGGCTGACCGTTTCTCAAACCATCGACCGGCTGATCGCCGAGCGCGCCGAAGCGATCGGCATGCCGAGGCTTTTGGACAGTGTATCGCGTGCCGCAAACCCGCCTGTGGCGGGTGGCACGCTCCGCCGCGAAGGCGGCGACGGCCGCTTGGCCTTTGATGATGCTGTATCGCCCGGCGAAGCCGGCAAGCGCGACCGCGCGTCGGCCCCTTCGGGCCGGAGCCCGGCAGGCGAAGCCGGTGCGCCGGGCGATGATCCGGACAAAAACTCATGAGCGTCGGTGCCTCGCTTGCCGTTTTCCTGTTCGCTGCGGCCTGTGCCGCGGCGATGGTCATGATCATCGAGCGGTTCGGCTCGGGGCGGCGGTCATGACCCTGTGTGCGATGTCCCCGGGCCTTGCGTTTCCTCCCGATCCTCGGCGGCTCCTCATGCGCCGGGGCACTTGCCCGCCCGGCTTCCCTTCACCCGTGCCGGGCGGGTCTTTTCGTTCCTGTGTTCCGCGTATCGCGGCCCGTCCGGGCTGCGGATGGAGAAGCCATGATGTCCAGTTCCCGTCTCAAAACGCCTTCGGCCGCGCGCGTTCCGGCCCATTGTGCCGGCGCGTCCGGCGCAAAGATGCCGCCTGTCGTGCGCAGGTCTGCGCCGTTCGATCCCGACAGCGTGGTGACGTTTTTGCGCCGGGCCTTTCCAACCGCGACCGCGCTCAATGTGCAGGCCGAGACCGGCATACCGGCGGCCACGGTGGACAATTGGCTGCGTGGCCGTGCTGCGCCATCGGCCGCCCATATGGGCCTTCTGATCGACCGGTTCGGGCCGGCCATCCTGTCGGCCGCCTATCCGGGCACCGAGCGCTGGCTCGGCGGGCAGGTGCGCCGTGAGCGGATCGAGAAAGCCATGGCCGAACTCGAAGCGGCTCTCTCCTGATTCATCGCCTGTCGCTCCGGCGGCTTCGCCGCCTGACAGGCTCCGGCCCAATTCCTCCGGCTCGACTTGCGCGACGGCTGCGCGTCCTGCGGACCGTGCGCTCGCCGAGGGGGCCGACGCGCAGTCGCGCTTGCGCCACGCTGAAACGCGGCGGGGGTTCCGGTCCTACACGCCGTCGCCGAACTACCGGCCAAACCCGCTTGCTGCGAAGGCTGGCGGGCTCAAGTCCGAAACCATCGACCGGCTGGCTCGCAACGCCGTCGAGCACGACGAAACCCTGACGCGCCTCGTGCGCGCAGGCCGGGCCGGGGAGGGCGTGTTGCGATGAGCGATGCAGACCTGCCCGCCAAAGCGCCGGCGTTGCGCCCGATCGAGGTCCGCGGCGGACAGCGCCCGGCGCAGTTCGAGCCCGGCGCGGCGCCGATTCTTGACTGGCTGCGGATCGACGCTCTCGTTGTCGATGAGCGCTATCAGCGCGATCTGCTGCCGGGAAACTGGAAGGCGATCCGCCGGATAGCCGAGCAGTTTCGCTGGTCGCACTTCTCGCCCGTCTTCGTCGCTCCGGCCGAGGGCGGCAAGTACGCGATCATCGACGGCCAGCACCGCACCCATGCTGCCGCACTGTGCGGGATCGAGCGCGTGCCCTGTCAGATCGTCCAGCTGGCGCTGAACGAACAGGCGGCTGCGTTTGCCGCCGTCAATGGCCTGGTCACCAAGGTGACGCCGTTTCACATCTTCCGTGCTGCGCTGACCGCCGGGGAGACCTGGGCGGTTCGGGCGCGCGATGTCGCCGAAGCCGGCAACTGCCGCTTGATGACGCGCAACATGACGAACACCGACAAGAAGCCCGGTCAGATATTCGCCGTCAGAACCTTCTGCAAGCTGATCGAACAGCACGGCGCCGAGGCTGTGTCGAACGCGATCGGGCTTATGCGCCGAACGGAAGGCTTTGCCGACCAGGCCGAGCTTTGGGACTCGACCATCCTTCGTGCCGTGATCATGGCGCTGGTCGAGCGGCCGGCCTTTATCGGCAGTTCGGCGGCCGCCGACATGCTCGCGGACTTCGACGTTTGGGAAGCTGTCGAACGCGCCGACATGCATCGGCGCAAGAGCCTGCGCATGGGCCTGACGCCGACACCTCGGCACGAGATGCTCAACACCTACGTGCTCGACTTTGTCGATCAACGGTTCGGCAAGGTGCGAATGGCCCTGCCACAGGCCGGCGGTGCTGGGGGTGGCGATGGCTGACAGCAAGACCCTGACTCGCGCCCAAAGGGGCGCCGCACGGAAGGAATCACGCGCCGCGGCCAAAGGCAGGCCGGCGGCGACGGGGACCGCCATGTTCGATGGCAGCGAGACCGGCGAAGACACGGTCCACAATGTCGCGCGCGATCAGTTGCGCGCCCTGGTCGAGCGCATCGAGCGGCTGGAAGACGAGAAAAAGTCGATCGCCGACGACATCAAGGATGTCTATGGCGAGGCCAAGGCCAACGGGTTCGACACCAAGGCGCTGCGGCGCCTGATCGCGATCCGCAAACAGGACCAGAACGAGCGGCTGGAACAGGAAGCCATCCTCGACACGTACATGGCCGCGCTCGGCATGCTGACGCCTGATGAGGGGGGGGCTGACATGAGCCGGTTACCCGCCTCTCCGCCGAAGAAGAAGCGCGAGCCCCGCCAGAAACCCGATGACGCGCTGCGCACCAAGCGCGCTGAAGGCGTCGATTGGGGCGATGAGGCATGACCGCGCTGGCGCCGACACCGCCCGCCGACCTGCCCGATCTGATCGAGCGGGCGCGGGCCTGTCTCGACGATGGCGCGCTCGAAGCGGCGCGGGTGCTGTCCGGCCATGCCTATGACACGGCCAAGCAGGCGAGCGCGCTGGCCAGGCGCGTCGCCGCATCCGACCAGCTGCTGCGCAAGGCGCACGAACTGCAGGGCGAGGCGCTGCTGATCGAGGCGCGGGTGCAGATCCGCATGGCCGACGAGGTCGATGCGGGGCAGGCGGCCGGCGTCATCGCGACGCGGGGCAAGCGCAAGGCAAATGCTGAAAACGACAGCATTTCGACGCTCGACGACCTTGGCATTGACCGGGCCGCCCTTACCCACGCCCGAAAGCTGCGCGACGCCGAGCGCGACAAGCCGGGCCTCGCCGAACGGGCCATCGCCGCGCGAATCGCCGAGGGGCTGGAGCCGACCCGCGCCAATCTGCGCGCCGCGATCGGTACGGACAGCGCGTCCCGGGAGGACCGCGGCGACAATCTCTACCAGACGCCGATCGAGGCCATCGCCGCCTTGCTGGCGTTGGAGCGTTTTGCGCAGACCGTCCTTGAACCGGCATGCGGCCGCGGCGCGATTTCCGGTCCCTTGGAAGCGGCCGGCTATGACGTGATCCTGTCGGACATCAACGACTATGGCACGGCCGATCGCCATGGCGAATGCCAGACCGTGGTCGATTTCCTCGACACCGACCGGGCCTGGCTGGCCGAGCGGCAAGGCGGGCGTTCCCCGCAAACCGGGGTCCCCGCCAGCGAGCGGCCCGCTGCGGCCGCGACGCTTAAGGGCGGGGCAGATATTGTCACCAACCCGCCCTATGGCGCTGTCATAAACGCCTTTATCCGGCACGCGCTGGAGACGTTCCGACCGCGCAAGATGGCGATGCTGTGCAATCTGAACGTGCTGGCCGGTTTCGATGATCCCGACCGCTCGTTCTTTCTGGACCGATGGCCCCCGGCGCGCATTCACGTGTTCACCCGGCGCCTGCCGATGATGCATCGCGATGGCTGGGAGGGAAACCAGGCGTCGAGCCGGATGAACACCTGCTGGCTGGTGTGGGAGGCGGCCACGCCGCCGATGCTGGAGATCGATCCCGACCGCCCCTATGGCCGGGAAACCCGCCTCAACCGCATCGACTGGAAAGAGTTTCAGGACGCCGCGCCGCTGGCGCCCGGGGGTGCGGCATGACCGGCCACGTCTACTCGCCCGCCACGCTGGGCTTTTTCATCGCCGCCCGGATCGCCGCGCGGCGCACACTGCATGGCGAAACGCCCCGTGCCGCCCGGCGCGCCGTCTCGGCCATCGTGCGCCGCGATGCGGGCGTCTCGCACCAGGCTTTCACCCGCGCCCATCGCGGCGAACTGGTCAATCCCGCCTTGCGCGTCCGCATCTGGGGCGCGCTCGGCCATGTGCCGGCCGATGACGGCATCGAACTCACACCAGACGGAGGGCAGCGGGTTTTCCGATCATCGCCCGCCGCATCGCCTTCGGCTGGCGGGCTCCGGCCCGAAGGGGCCGACGCGCGGTCGCGCTTGCCGGCTGCGCCGGGAACGGAGGGAGACGATTCATGAACGCCAGATGGCTCACCGACATCATCGCGCGCCGGATGGACCGGCTGCGCCTGTCGCGGGCACCTGACGTGGTGATCGGTGGTGGGGAAAACCCCTACATGCTCCGGTGGTTCGTCATCCCGCGCAACCGCTGGCTCAACATCTATCACCATGTCGTCGTCCGCGACGATGACGACCGCGCGCTGCACGATCATCCATGGTGGTCGGTGTCGATCATCCTCGAAGGCGGGATGGTCGAACACTATGCTCGCCTGCCCAGCCGCGCCGACGAAAGCACATATTGGTTTGCCCATTTCCGCCGCTTTCTGGAGCCGGGCCGGATCGTCGGCCGCCGGGCCGCCTCGGCGCACCGGCTGGAACTGCGCAACGGTCTGCCCTGCAAGACGCTGTTTGTGACCGGGCCGCGAATCCGCGAGTGGGGCTTTCACTGCCCGAAGGGCTGGCGCCACTGGAGGGACTTCACCGGCTTCAACCAGACCGGCGATTCCACCCGCATCGGGCCGGGGTGCGACTGATGCCCGCCGCTGACGCAAATCACGCCCGCGCCGGGTTCGACTGGCGCCGGTTCGCACGCGCCGTCGATGCGGCGCACAAGGCGGACGGCCGGGGCCTGCGCGCCATCGCCCCGGAGATCGGTGTGACGACCAAGGACCTGTCGAAGGCGATGGGCGGCGCCAATATCGGAATCGGCAAGGTCATGGCGATCTGCGATTGGGCCGGCGTCAGCGAACGGTCCTTCTACAGGTGCCCGAAAAAAGAGGGCGAGAAAACAGACTGTTACCCCCAGGCTCACGTGAAACACGAGACTGTTTCACGCTCCCAAAAGGCCGACCGGCCGCCCGCCCCGGACTGCGATCCGGGGTCGCCGTGCGTGCGGCGGAGCGCGCGAGGCCGTCAGGCCGACACCGCGAGCGAGGATCAAACATGCTGATCGTCGACAGTTTCGCCGGCGGCGGCGGCGCTTCCACCGGTATCGAAATGGCGCTCGGGCGCTCGCCGGACATTGCCATCAATCACGATCCGGTGGCGCTCGCCATGCATGCGGCGAACCATCCCGATTGCGAACACCTGACCGAAAATGTCTGGCAGGTGGACCTTGAAGACCATGCCCGCCGGCGCGGCCAGGCGATCGGGCTCTTGTGGGCCTCGCCCGACTGCCGGCACTTTTCCAAGGCGCGCGGCGGGCGGCCAACATCGCCCTCGGTGCGCGGGCTGGCCTGGACGATCGTCAAGTTCGTGCGCCAGCTTGGCCCGGCGCGGCAGCCGCGCGTCATCATCATGGAGAATGTCGAGGAGTTCCTGACGTGGGAAGACTTCGACCCGTGGAAGAAGGCGCTGCGCGGGCACGGCTACACGATCGAAATGCGCGAACTGCGCGCCTGCGACTATGGCGCGCCGACGATCCGCAAGCGCCTGTTCATCATCATGCGCTGCGACGGCGAGCCGAACCGCTTCGTCAGCGCGCCGTTCTTCACGGCCAATGGCGGTATGGGCCGGCGCCAATGCACGCGCGAGTTCAAGATCGGGCCGTTGGAAAAGCTGCAACGCGAGCTGTTGGGCTACATGCCTCGCCAGCGCATCCCCAAGGGATCGGCCGAGGTCTGGATTGGCTTCTCGACCGATGAAGTTGTGCGCGCCGGCGCCGCTTTCACGCGATGGGCGGTCAACCGGTTTCCGCTGCTCGAACAGCGCATGTCACGCCACGATTGCATCCGCTGGCTGGAACGGCGCGACTATCCGGTTCCGCCCAAATCGGCCTGCGTCTTCTGCCCGTTCCGCTCGAACGCGGAATGGCGCTGGCTGCGGGATAACGATCCCGACGCGTGGGAGGAGGCCAAGCGTATCGATGCGCTGATCCGCAACACACCAAGCATGAGCCATGCCGAGTTCCTGCATGCCGACCGCGTGCCGCTTGCGGAGGTCGATCTGTCGACCCCCGAAGATCGCGGCCAGGGCTGGCTGCTCGAATGCGAAGGAGGGTGCGGGTTGTGATCGAGCGGCACGGCGGCACCATCGAACTGGTCTGCGACGATTGCGGCACGGTGTGGCCGGAAACGGCCCCCGGATCGGGGTCCGGGGCAGGCTCCGCCCACGACCGGGCCATCCTGCTCGCCGATGCCAAGCGGGCCGGCTGGCGGCGGTTCCGCCGCGGCGTCGACTGGTGCGATGCCTGCCCGGCCTGCGTGGCGATTTGGGCGGCCGAACAGCGGGCAGGGCGGTTGTTGTGAGCATGTTGTTGGCCGACCGCCGATTCGCAGTCTTCGACGCCATACCCCATCTGAATGGTGGGCGTTTTGACAATCATCGCAAATCAGTTCAGTTTTGGAGTGCACGTCAGAAATGGGCGTGCCGGGATTGCAACCCCGCACCGTCTCACGGCACTCCAGCCGCGCCGAACCAGCGCGGTTTTCCATGCCACGACGCTTTGTCGGGCATGTATGGGGTGGGCGCATGGGCCGCTTCGGCGGACCTCTGCGTGTTCCGTGAGGCGCGCAGGGGTAGTTGCAACCTGTGTTGTCCACCCCGCCAGCACAAGATTGCAACCTTGTGGCGGCGGATACTCACGGAGGCGATCATGAGCATCGCATCAACCGCCGGGGGCAGGCCGAATAATGCCCCGAACCCTTACGAACTTGAAGACATGCTGCTGGATGCCGAGGGCCTGGCCCTCGCGCTGCGATTCCTGTTGGCCGACGAAAACGGCGATGTGGCGTTTGCGTCGCGCGTCCTGATCGATTGCATTTTGGAGCGGCTCGTGGCTGCACAGGAAGCGAAGCCCAGAGCGAAAGCACCGATGGGGACCGGGGCATGAACCAGCCCTGGTTCAAATTCTATCCCACCGATTGGCGGTCTGACCCCCGCCTTCGAATGTGCAGCATGGCGGCACGCGGCCTTTGGGTCGAAATGATCGCCCTGATGCACGAGGCCACCCCGTATGGCCACCTTCTCGTCGCCGGTCACTCCCCGACAGATGCGCAGCTCGCCGTGTTGGCAGGAGCGCCGCCAGACCAGATCCCCGACTTGATCGGCGAACTGGAAACTGCCGGCGTGTTCTCCCGCACGAAAGAGGGTGTCGTTTACTCGCGGAAGATGACGCGGATGGCGAAGAAGTCTGCCACAGCGCGCAGGAACGGGAAAAGCGGAGGCAATCCAAGCCTCTCAAAAGAAAGCGCTTTTTCGGCGTTGGATAACCAAGAGGATAAGCCACCCGATAAGCCCCAGAAGCCAGAAGCCAGAAACCAGAAACCAGAAGATATCCCTGACGGGATATCCGAAAACGCGCGCGCGAGCGATGCGGGGTTCGACGCGTTCTGGGCGATCTATCCGCACAAGGTCGGCAAACGCGATGCGCGTTCGGCGTTCGGCCGGGCGGTGAAGCGTGTGCCGCTGGACGTGCTGATGGCCGGGTTGCGCCGGTATGTGGCCAAGACCGACGACAGGCCGTGGTGCAACCCCGCCACCTGGCTCAACCAGGATCGCTGGGACGATCAGCCCGCACCGGTTCCCCGCAACCGGACGCCGCCGCCATCGGGCCGCCCGGCCAATGCCGCCGAAGCCGCCGCGATGATTGCAAGCCAGATGAGAGAACGAGACTATGAAGCCGGAAACCATGGAAGAACTGGGCGCGACGTTGAATTCCTTCCCGCAGGGAAAGTCGAACCCTGAACTGCTCATGCAGACCTACGCCGTCGATCTGGCAGGGTTCTCCGACGGCGCCATCGTCCAGGCGTGTCGCAGGTTTCGGCGCGGGGAGGTGATGGGGCAGAACAAGACGTTCGCGCCATCCATCGCCGAGTTCGTCGCCGAGGTCAAAAAGCGCCAGGAGTTGCTCGGTTTGTTGGCGGACGCCAGCCGGCGATTGCCCGCGCCGAGCCCGATCCCCGGCGCCGACACGCCGACCGACCGGATGCGGGCGCGGCTGGCCAAGGAAATGGCGGCACGCGCGGTGCTGTTCGAGAACATGGACTTCGTCGAGTTCGGGCGCCGCTGCGCGGCGTTGGAGTTCCCGGTTGGCAGCCAATGGCGGATGGGTACGGTCTATGGCCCTCTGGCCGAAGCGGGCGCCCAAGACCAAGCGCTGGTGACCGAACCGGCCGAGACCGATCAGGCGACGGCCTTCGGCCCGGTCTGGTCGGCCTTCGTCTTCGGCACGCTGCTGGCCGGGCCGCAGGGCGGGGCGCTGCCTGATGCGCCCATGCGGGCCGACCATGACCGCGCCTTTCCATCCGTCATGCGCGCCTTCGACCGCGCGTCCGTGGGGCGCGGCCTGGCGTTGCCCGAACGGTGGCATGCGCTCAAGGACGCGATGGAGCCTGTCGTGGTCGACGGGCCTTTGGCGGCGCGCTGGCGCGGCCTGTTCAGCGACAGGCGCTGGCCGAAGCTGCCCGTGCCCAGGATGCTGCCGGTCATCTACGCGCCGAAGGCGGCGATCGAGGAGGGCGCCGAGCCGCGCCTGACCGATTGCGAAACCGCGCTCGACCAGTTCGCCGGGGCATTGGATACCGCAACCCGAACCGATGGAGCGACCGGCGATGACCGTGCAGCCTGACCAGACACGCGGTGACTGGCTCGACCATGTGAGCGACCGCGATCGCTCGCTGGCCAAGGACGATGCCGAGCGGCGGCGGCGCGAGATGATCGCCTGGCTGCGGGCGGCGGCGGCTGATCGCACGCCGGACGGGGTGGCAGGGCCTGCGCGCTGGTTCCTGATTCGGGTGCATGCCGCGCGCAGCGCGTCGATCACCCGCCAGATGAACCGTGCCGGCATTCGGTGCTGGTGCCCGCGATTGAAAATTCACAAGCGTTTGCCGCGCCAACAGCAGCGCCTCACGCACACCGAAATTGCCTTCCCCGGCTATCTTCTGGTCAAGGTCGTACCGCACGCCATGAGCTTTGAGGCCCTGCGCACCTTTGACGGGTTCATCGGCGTCTTGGGCAATCCGCAGGGCTGCGTTCCGTTGACCGACAAGCAATTCAAACTGTTGTGGAAAGCGCTCCGGCCGGTGAAGGCCAGCCGACGTGCGCCAACGCTCTACAAGGCCGGCGAGGCCGTCCAGATCATCATCGGATCGTTCGCCGGTTTCCCCGCGAAAGTCGCGCGGCCGGACGATGTGCGCAACCAGATCAAGGTCGAGGTCGATATCTTCGGACGGCAGACGCTGGTCGAGATGGGGGTTGACGACATCCGGCCGGCTGGCTAGCCCTTTCGACCGAGGCCACTGGAGTCAGGACGAAGCGGCAGGACCGCGACGCCCTCCAACCCTGGAAGCGACACACCGGATCCGGAACGTCGTTCTTCCGCGAAGGGGGAGATATGGCCTCGCCCCATTGTCATGCTGCTAAGCTTTGAGAGCGACATCGCGCAGTGGACGCGCTATCTTGACAGGTCTGTCGCCCGGCAGGTGCCATTCGCAACCGCCAAGGCGCTGACCGATACGGCCCGGCTCGACCTCAAGCCTGCAGCCGAACGCCTCATCCGCAAGCGGTTGGACCGGCCGACACCGTTCACCCAGAAAGGCCCGGCGTTCAGCGGGGCACGAAAGCACCGGCTGGTCGCGACCGTGTTCATCAAGGACATCCAGGCCGAGTATCTGCGGGTGCAGGAACAGGGCGGCGTGCAGCGTCCGAAGGGGCGCGCGTTCCTCGTGCCGGTCGGCCAGCGGCGCAACAAGTACGGCAACTTGCCGCGCAACGCCGTGCGCAACGCGCTTGCCAAGCCGGGCACGTTCTCCGGGCGCGTCGGCGGGGTGGGCGGCATCTGGCAGCGGATGAAGAGCGGCAAGCTGAAGCTGCTCGTGCGCTATGAGGATGAAACGAGCTATCAGCCGCGCCTCGGCTTTCATGTGGAAATGGCGAAGGTGGCCGGGCGCGCTTTTCCCGCCCGCTTCGCCCGTTCACTGCAGCAAGCCATCCGGACGGCCCGATAGGTTCGGGTCCTTTCGTCGAAATGCCAGCCCACGGGTTCTTCGCGCGCGCGGTCGTTTTGCCAATGTCGGTCACAAGACGGGTGTGTGATGCGGTGGTTGTTGTTGTTGTCGGAGCCGATCTGCCATGGACCTTGCCGACCTGACCGACAGCGACCTTGAGCGGCTGGTGGCGGAGTTCCCGCTGCCGGACGGCGTTGAAGACGTGGTGCTCAACCGGGAAGAACTGGCCGACCATCTGGCGACGACGGTCAACACGGTCTCGCAGTGGATCGGCGCCGGCATGCCAGTTCAGCAGGAAGGCGGCAACGGCAAGGCCTACGAGCTGCGGCTTGCCCACTGCTACGCGTGGCGCCAGGCAAAGAAGCGCGACCAGGACCTGCGGTCGGAGAAGGTCCGCAGGAACGCTGCAGCGATGCGACTGGCTTTGGTCGGCGGGGCCTCGGGGGAATCGCTCGACGCCCTCGATCCGAAACAGAAGCGCGAGATCCTTGCCGCCCAGATCGAGCAGGAACGGTTCATGCGGCACCGCAACGAGCTGCTCCCGCGCGACGACGTTCGCGATCTGCTTGAACATCTGTTCGCGATGGTCCGTGACACAATGGAAGCGGCGCCCGACCGTGTGGAGCGTGTCGAGGCAATTCCGCCAAAAGCGGTCCAAGCGATGATCGACGTCTGCGACGGGGTCGTTGACGAGGTCAGGATGCGCATCGAAAACTTCTGGGATCTGCGTCGGCCCGACAAGCGCAGCGAGCGCAAAGACCTGTTCGATGCCTGACACCGACTGGCGCCGGTTTCTTCCTGACGTTCCGCCGCCGCCTTTCGCAGCGGTCGAGCATGTGTTGCGCGACGCCCTTCCGGCCTTGCGCACACAACGCAGGATTGACGTCGCGGACTGGGCGGAGGCCAATCGCCGGCTGGTCACGCCGACCTTTCAGGGCAATTGGTCGAACGACTTCGCACCGTACATGACCGAGCCACAACGGCTGGTGACGTCGCGGCGCTATGGAGCGGGTGTCTTCGTGGGGCCGGCGCGAACTGCCAAGTCGGAAAGCCTGATTCAAAACACGATCGGCCATGCGATCGACTGCAAGCCACGCGACTTGTTGTGCGTATGCCAGACTCAGGACGCGGCCAAGCAGTTCAGCCAGCGCAAGTTCAAGCCGATGCTGAGGGCGAATCCAAACCTGGCGGCCAAGCAGTCACGCGAACGCGGCGCCGACAACATCCACGAAAAGCGATTTGCCGGCGGCATGACGCTGATCTTCGGATGGCCGGTGATCGGGTTCTTCTCGCAGAACGAGTTCTTCACCGTGCTGCTGACCGACCGTGACCGCATGCCTGACGACATCGACGGCGAGGGCGATCCATTCGTCCTGGCGCGCAAGCGGGTCCAGCATGCAGGTTCCCTGGGTATGGTTATCTCCGAGAGTTCGCCTGGCCGGTTGATCGAAGCCGACGATTGGGAGCCGGCAACGGTCCACGAGGCCCCGCCATGTGCCGGGATTCTCGGCGAATACAATCTCGGCACGCGGGGGCGCTACTACTGGGAATGCCCGCACTGCCACGAGCGCTTTATGCCTGTCTTCGATGCACTGCATTGGGACGAGAAGTCCTCGCCCGGCGAGAGCGCAAAAACGGTCTGCATGGTCTGTCCGCAAGGATGCGTGATTGGCCCCGATCGCAAGCAGGCGCTCAACAAGGCCGGCATCTGGCTGCACGAAGCCGCCGACGGCAGCTCGCTGGTCGATATCAACGATCCTTCGATCCGCGACACGGACGTTGCCTCATGGTGGTGCGAAGGCCCGGTAGCGGCCATGCAAAGCTGGGAGCAGCTCGTTCTTCGCGAGCTGCAAGCGCGGGCAGCCTTCGAAGAACGCGGAGACGAGACTGCTCTGAAGGCCACGATCAATCTGGATCAGGGCCGGCCGTACCTGCCGCGGGTGCGAACAATCGGAGACGGGCTTGCGCTTGAGGCGGTCAAGGCGATGACCAAGCGATTCCCGATGGGCATTGCGCCGGCCGAAACCCGCTTCATCACCGTTCAGGTGGACGTTCAGCAAAGCAAGTTCGTGGTCTCGGTCGAGGCGTGGGGCGTCGGTCTCGAGCACTGGCTGATCGACCGGTTCGATGTCACCGATCCGCCCGATAGCGCGCCCGGCAGCGACAAACGTTCGATTGACCCCGGTCGGTTCGAAGAAGATTTCGACGCGCTGCGGCCACTCCTTGACAGGCCCTATCCGGTGAGCGGGTCTGGTCTGGCGCTTCTGCCGCGGGCGCAGATCGTCGATTCCGGTGGCGCGCCGGGAGTGACATCGAACGCGTATGCCTATGAGCGCCGGATGCGGCGCCACGGCTATAACGGGCGCGTGTTTCTCGCCAAAGGGCAGGGCGGTGTCGAGCGTCAGCGAGCGGTCTACGCCGCACCCGAGAAAGTGCTCGGCACGCGGCGCAAGCGTACGACGGATATTCGCATCGTTCATGTCGGCACCGATCCGTTGAAAGACGAAATCGCGCTGGCACTGACGCGGAAGGAACCAGGTCCGAACGCCTATCACCTGCCCGAAGCGTTGCCGGAGTCGGTTCTGGCCGAGTTCTGCGCAGAGGTTCGGGGCGACAAGGGCTGGCAGCTGCGCAAGTCGGGCCTGCGAAACGAGGCCCTCGATCTTGCCGTGTACGCCAGGGCGCTCAGCGTCGTGCTCAAGGCCGAGCGTATCGACTGGCAAAGTCCTCCGGTGTGGGCTCTGCCGGTGCACGAGAATTCCTATTGCATGGCCTTGCCGGACGGCGCGGATGCCAGTGAGCCGGCAAAGCCTGCCGCTCCGCGTCGTCGCGGTCGGCGCGTTCTTTCAAGAGGTGTCTAGATGGCAGGTATCACGCTCGCCCAGGCGCAGGCCCAGCTTGATGCATGGCTCGAGGCGTCCGTTCAGGTCGCGCGCAACCAGAGCTACTCCATCAACGGCCGGTCGCTGACGCGCGCCGACGCATCCGACATTCAAAATCAGATCGCCTACTGGCAAAGCTGGGTGACCAGGCTGACGCATTCGGCATCCGGTCGCAGTCGTATTCGCTACGGGGTTGCCGAATGACCCATCCGCCTGTCGTTCAGCGCACCCTGCTCGATCGTCTGGTCGGTGCCTTCAACCCCGAGGCCGAGCTTCGCCGTGTGCGCGCGCGCGCGATGCTCAACGTGATGGCCGGGACGCGCGGTTACACGGGCGGAAAGCGTGGCCGCAAGGCGACCATGAACCATCTCCCGGAAGGTGGGTCGGCCAATGCCGACACTCTACCCGACCTGCCGCTGTTGCGCGCTCGTTCGCGCGATCTGGCAAGGAACGAGCCGATCGCCACCGGCGCCATCGCCACAAACAAGACCCATGTCATCGGCTCGGGTCTGACGGTGCGGGCGTCGTGCGACTACCAGGCCCTTGGCCTCAGCGAAGAGCAAGCCCGCGCATGGAATGCGCAGGCCGACCGCGAGTTCGAACTGGCGGCCGAAACGTTGGACTTCAGCGCCCGCATGAAGTTCGGGCTGCTGCAGGAAATGGTGTTCGGGTCCGAACTGGAATCGGGTGACGTGTTCGTCATTCGTCGGTTTCGCCGCCGCGCCGGAGAGGTGTACGGCACGAAGGCGCAGATCATCGAGGCCGACCGGGTCAGCAATCCAAACCTTGCGCAGGATACGGACACGCTGTCAGGCGGGATCGAGTTCGACGCCGATGGCGCACCGGTCGCCATCCATGTCGCCGATCGCCATCCCGGTGATCTTTACAGACGGCCTTCCACATGGCGGCGCGTTCCGCTGCGCTACAATGACGGGCGCAGGATTGTCATTCATCTGGCTGCGTTCCAGCGACCCGATCAGGCGCGCGGCATCCCCTACCTGGCGCCTGTCATCGAAGCGATCAAATCGTTCGGCGACTACAAGGATGCCGAAGTTCGTGCCGCCGTCGTGTCGGCCATGTTCACGGTCTTTGTCGAGCACACCGGCGACGAGGGCAGTTCTCCGGTTTCGACCGGTTCGGAAGGGGCGAGGGACGACGACACGATCACGCTTGGTAGCGGGGCGATCGTCGATCTCCAGCCCGGCGAGTCGATCACGACGGCCGCACCGTCGCGGCCCAATCCGGACTTCGACGGCTTCGCCAAGTCGTTCCTTCGTCTCGTGGGTGTTGCCCTCGAACTGCCGTTCGAGCTGCTGGTCAAGCACTTCACCGCGTCCTACTCGGCCAGTCGCGCGGCGCTCGAGATGGCCTATCACACGTTTCGAAAGCGTCGCGCACGGTTTGCGGACGATTTCTGTCAGGAAGTCCGTGCCTGGATCATCGAGGAAGCGATCCTGACCGGCCGCCTGGAGGCCGAAGGGTTTGTTGACGATCCGGCGCGCCGCCGCGCATGGCTCCGCGCCGAATGGACGGGACCGGTGCGCATTTCGCTTGATCCGAAAAAGGATGCCGAAGCCGACGGCATCGATCTGAAGAACCGCGTGAAGACGCGCCAGCAGATCATGACAGAGCGAACCGGTGGCGAGTTCGACGTCAAGGCGGATCAGATCGCCCGCGAGCAGGACCGGTTGAGCACCATTCCCGCCGAGGCGTCCGGCGAACCGCCAAGCGGACCTTCGACGGAAGACCTGCAAGAGGAACTGGACGATGCCTGATCTCGATATCGCGACACTGGTGAGCCGGTTTCTCGGTCCGCTTTCGATGGGTGGCGGCGCCCGTCAGCTCTGGGCAATCGACCGCGACGGCATCCGGTCTTCGCTGATGACCGTGGAGTCGATGCGCGGGCAGGATGCGCAGGCTCCCGCGGCATCCCGGCGCGGATCACGTTATGGCAAAGGCACCTTCATGTCTCGGGTCGGATCGATTGCGGTGGTGCCGGTGATGGGTCCGCTGACCGCGCGTATGAGCTGGTGCTACTGGTCCTATGACGAGATCATCCGCGATCTGCGTTTGGCCGAGGCCGATGACACGATCGATGCAATACTGCTCGACGTCGATTCGCCGGGCGGCGTCGTGTTCGGTGTGGAGTCGGCTGCGTCGGAGATCGCGCGGATCAACGCCGACAAACCCGTCGTTGCACATGTCGGAGGCCTCGGCGCGTCGGCTGCCTACTGGTTGGCCGCCAGCGCCAGCGAGATCGTCGCCGCGCCCAGTTCCATCGTCGGCTCGGTCGGCTCGCTCATTCGCTACATGGACATTGAGGGCATGTTCACCCGGCTTGGTGCGAACATCGTCGAGGTTCTGGCCCAGCAGTCTCCCAACAAGCGGCTCGATCCTGACAGCGAGGAAGGTCGCGCGGAGATGCAGGCTTTGGTCGACAACGCGGCCGAACTGTTTCTCGAGGGTCTGGCAGAGGCCCGCAGCGTCGATCGGGACACGCTGATCGCGGACTACGGCCAGGGGCTCGTCTTCAATGCGGGCGAAGCGCTGTCGCGCGGGCTGATCGATCAGGTCGCATCATTCGAGGATACGCTCGCGGCGCTGGCGGGCCGCGCGGCGGATGACATGAACGCGGGTGCCGCCACCGCACACACCGGCCAGGAGACCATCATGGCAAAAGAGACCAACGTGCAGGGCCAGCAGGCGCCTGCCGGCAAGCCGGTCACCGTGGAGAGCCTTCGGGCCGAACACGGCGACCTCGTCGCAACGATCGAAAGCGAAGCGGCGACCGCTGCGGTTGCCGCCGAGCGCGACAGGGTCAAGGCGATCCAGGCGCATGCCAAGCCCGGGCGCGAGACGCTGATCGCGTCCATGATCGCCGACGGAACGGCTGCAACGGACGCGGCCACGAAGATCCTCGCGGCGATCGACGCTGGCGAGATCAAGGCCGAGGAAACCTCCGCGGCAGCGTCCACACGTTCTGCCGACGACGTCCTGACGCGGATGGACGCGGCGGCCGAGGGCGTCGCATCGACCGTGAGCGCGGGTGCCGGCGTCGCGCCGGCGACGACGGAGGACGGCTGGAAAGCCGAATATGAAAGTTCAGCCAAGCTGCAGGCCGAGTATCCGAATGCCGAAAGCTACGTCGCCCTGAAGAAGCGCGAAGCACGCCGGGCCGCCTGATCGGCCCCGCATCCCCGGCGGAACGCTGAAGTCGGCACCGCCACTCCCACAGACACCATCGAAAGGAACATGCCATGACGACCTTGGCAGCGAATTCGCTTCGCACGTATCAGCTCGGGGAGAAGAACGAATTCCCCGCCATCGGCTCCGATATCATCTATCAGGGCGCCGCCGTCGGCCTCGCGCTGGCAACCGGTCTTGCTCGTCCGCTCGTCGCCGGCGACCGGTTCGCAGGGTTTGCCGAAGCGAAGGCGGACAATGCCGCCGGTGCGGCGAGCGCGGTCAACGTGAACACGGTCAAGCGCGGTCGTATCCAGCTCCCGATCGCCGGGCTGGTCATCACCGATGTCGGCCTTCCGGTCTATGCGACCGACGATAACGCCTTCACGCTTTCGCCGGTCGGTGCGTCGTTCATCGGTTTCGTGGACCGGTTCGTGAGCGCAGGGGTCGGCATCGTCGCCTTCGACGCGCTGAACTTCGTCGATCCATATGCCGGCTTCGTGCACGAACTCAAGAGCACCAACTACACGGTCGACGCCGAGGATTCGGGCAAGTTCCTGTGGGTCGATACGGACGCGGTCGTGATCACGCTGCCCGCCGTCGAAGGCATTCGCGGGCTGCGGATCGGCAACATCGCCGCCTTCGGCGTCTCCGGTCTGGCGATCAGCCCGAACTCCAGCGACAGCATCGAAGGTCCGGACATCACCGCGGCCGACAACAAGGACGTGATCAACACGAAAGCGACCGCCGCGCGCGGCGACTTCGTCGAGATCGAGCAGGCCGACGCCAATGGCTGGGTGATCACGCGCATGCGCGGCACCTGGGCACGCGAGGCCTGATTCACGCCATCCGCGCCGGCGCGTGAGCGCCGGGCGGTTCACGCCGGCACGCCGGTTGCAGCAACGTCAGAAAGGGGAAGATTATGCTTCCGCAACAGTTTGAGAAAATCACCAGCCGGGGTGTGATGGGCATGATTCTGCTCCGGCTCGAAACGGGATCGGCGGCCTGGGTCAACGATCTGTGCATGCGCATGACGTCCACCCAGGCGTCCGAGGATTACGCATGGCTCGGCACTGCGCCGGCGTTGCGCGAGTTCGTCGGCGGGCGGCAGCCCGCCGAACTTGCCGAAAAGTCGTTCGTCGTTTCGAACAAGGACTATGAAGGTTCGCTGAACATCAAGTCCAAGGACATGCGGCGCGACAAGCTCGGCATGATCCAGGTGCGCGTCAACCAGCTGGCGGACCGGGCGCTGGACCATCCGGCCAAGATCCTTTCGGCGCTGATCATCGATGGCGAATCGACCGCCTGCTATGACGGACAGTACTTCTTCGACACGGACCATGACGAAGGCGAGTCCGGTACGCAGTCCAACGACATCACGTTCGACATCTCCGATGCCGGCACGGGCGGCACGCCCACGGAGCCGACCGCGAAGACCGTGGCGCAGGCGATCCTGAAGGGCATCCAGCAGATGTACACGCTGAAGGACGATCGCGGCGAACCGATGAACCAGGGTGCCTCGGGCTTCACGGTGATGCTGCCGGTGTCGATGATGGCCGCCGGGCTCGAGGCCGTTACCGCCGAACTGACGGGTGGCGGCGACACGAACGTCCTTCGCGCGCTGCGCGGGCGGTTCAACATCGACATCGTGCCCAATCCGCGTCTGACCTGGACCGACCGTCTTGCCGTGTTCCGCACCGATGATGCGGCGAAGCCCTTCATCCTGCAGGAGGAAGACATCCCCGACGTCATCGCTCTGGGCGAAGGTTCCGAATACGAGCAGCTCAACAAGGAACAGCTGTTCGGCATCGATTGGACCGGCAACGTCGCCTACGGCTACTGGCAGCACGCCTGCCTGGTGACGCTGCAGGCCTGATCGGGCACGCGACGCATCAACCGCCCGCGACGCTCGGTGCGTCGCGGGCGGGTCTTCCCGGTCGCATCACGGGTGCGACGCGGCAAACCCGGCACCGGAAAGGAAACCCCATGAGAAAGTACACTGTTGAAGGTGCGCCGGCCGTCATCGGACCGGACATGCTGATGGGTCTGAGCAGGGACCAGGCCAAGGTGCGCGCGCATCGTCTCATTCAGGAGGGCGCTCACTGGCGCCCGACCCGGACCGTCACGTTCAAGGCCGGCGAAGTCATCTCCCTTGATCGGGAACCGGACGATCTGCCGGCCACGCTGGGCGAGGTTCTGGTCCCGGCCCGCAGTGAGGTCACGGTCGCCAAGTCCCGCGCATCGACCAAACGGCGTGGCGCCAAGTCCCGCGCATCGACCAAGAGCAAGCCCACGCCCGAGCCGGCCGGCACGTCGCCCGGTCCCGTGCAAACCGGCGGCGTGGCAGCTCCGGGGCCGACTAAAGGCTGATGCCGGTCGAAAGCGCATCCGACCGGGCCGCTTTCGTCTCTGTCGATGATTTTGGCGCGACCGGCCAGGTCCTTGTCGACGGCCACGCGCCCATTGCGCTGAACGGCATCTTTGACGAGGGATATTCCCTTGTCGGAGACATCGACGACACCGAGGGCATGTCGAGCGCCGAACCGACGTTGACGGTGCGCACGGCCGACCTGCCGACGTCGCTGGAGCGCGCGCGTCTTGCGCTGACGGTCGACGGCGTGGCGCGCCTGTTCGACATCGTCGAACCGAAGCCGGACGGCACCGGCATGACGGAACTTCGCCTTTTCGAAAGCTCATAGGAGAGCCCCATGGCCGACATATCCATCACCCCCGCCAACGTGATCGCCGCCGCCACGGCAACGCTCGAGGACGGCACGTTCGGAGAAGCCGTCGACGCCGGCGAGGTGGTCTATCGCGATACATCCGACGGCAAGTCAAAGCTTGCCGACTGCGATTCGGGGACAGCCGCGGCCCAGGTGCCGCGCGGCATCGCGCTCAATGGTGGCGGTGACGGACAGCCCGGGCGGTTCCTGACCGAAGGCGATCTTACTGTCGGCGAGGTTCTGACGCCCGGCGTTTCCTACTACCTGTCCTCGACGGCGGGCAAGATTTGCCCCTATGCGGATCTGGGCTCGGGCGACCGTGTCGTTCATGTCGGTGTCGCCAAATCGGCGAGCGTGCTGGCCGTCCTCTTCAACGATTCCGGCGCCACGCTCTAACGCATGGCGCATGTTCTCGATCATGTCGGCGCCGCGATCGTCGAGGCAATCAAGGCGGCCGATACCGAGGTCGGCAAGCGTGTCGGTCAGCGCCGGTTTTTCCCGCAGTCCAAATCCGTTCGGGCCGACGCGATCGTCTTTGCCGGCGAAGAGGATGTCGAGGCGATCAGTCAGGCGCCGGTCACTTATGACCGGACCGTCGCCGTGTCGATCGTCGGTCGCTTCAAGGGCGGCGCGGCGGATGTCGAAACGCGCGCATACCGGTTCCAGATCGAGATAGAGGAAGTGATGGCCTCGTCGATGGATCTGGGCGGGCTGGCTCAGGCTGTCTTTCTTCGCCGCAGTTCGACCTCGACGGACGGCTCGGGCGCATCGGCGCTGCTGTACCGCACCATCGAGTATGCCGTCATCGTGTCGACGCGCGATGGCTATCCCGAAACCGCAATCTGAAGACTGGAGATCATCATGTCCAAATCGCACGGCAAGAACGGCCGGGTAAAGGTGAGCGCGACACTCGTCGCCGAAACGCGCGCCTGGACCCTGCAGGAAAACGTGCCCGTTCAGGATGCAACAGCGCAGGGTGACTCGTGGCAGGAACACCTGACCGGCATTCCCGGATGGACCGCGAACGTGACTTGCTACTACGATCCGGCTGACGCGAACGGCCAAGAGGCGTTCACGATCGGCGCATCGGTCGATGTCGAGTTCTACACGGACGGCGATGGCACCGGGAAGACCTACAAGTCCGGCACTGCGACGGTCATCGACCGGGGTCAGGAGTCGCCAGTCGATGGGAACAACATGCTGGAGATCGGTTTGCAGGGGAACGGCGCCCTCACCCAGTCAACCGTAGGAGCGTAAGATGGACGTCCTGAAAGCAGCGCAGGCGCATTTCAGCGGGCTCAAGCCTGGCGCGATCACGGTCCCCGAGTGGGGCAATGCGAAACTGTCCTGGTCTCCGATGACCCTCGCCGAGCGCGCGCAGATCTATGCGCCGCTTGACAATGGCGAGCCGGCATCGGGCTCGACCATCTTCGTGCGTGTGCTCGTGGCGAAGGCCCGCACCAAGGATGGCAAGCCTGCGTTCTCGAAGATGGACGAGAACAAGCTGCTGCACGGCGTCGACCCGAACGTCGTCGCCCGCGTTGCCCGCGCGATCCTCGATCACGCCGGCGACACGGCGGACAATGCCGGCTCGACCGAAACGGCAAAAAACGGCTGAAGGCCACCCCCGAACTGATGATCGCGCATGCGCTCGGCGAGCAGCTCGGCAAGACGCTGGGCGAGATCGCGGCGCTTCCCTACTGGGAGGTGGTCAGCTGGGTGGCCTACTTTGAACTGAAGAGAGACTAGCGCCGATGACCATGGCCCTTCGCGACATGCGGTTCGAGATCCATGGCCGCGATCGCACGCAACAGGCGTTCGATTCGGCCACGCGCCGGGCGAAGTCGTTCAACGGCCAGCTCGACCGCACGGGCAAGAGCTTCGGGGCGGCAGCCGCCAGCGCCCGCGTTTTCGGCGCGGCACTCGCCGGTCTGACGCTGGGTCGCGTCGCGCGGGAAATGCGCGACGTGGTTTCGGAAGCGTCACAGATGGCAAAGATCGCCGACAAGGTCGGCGTGACCACGGACGAACTGCAGCGCATGCAGTTCGGCTTCGGCCAGGCCGGGGTCGCCGTCTCCGATCTGGAGCGCAACCTCGAGCAATGGTCCAAGCGGGTGTCGGAGGCGGCCGCGTATGGCGGACGGCTGGCCGACATCTTCGAGGCGAACGGTCTGGCGCTGCGCGACCAGAACGGCAACATGCGGTCCTCGGTCGACCTGCTGCGGGACTATGCCAATTTGGTGCAGAACGCCGGCTCGGCCCAGGAGCAGATGACGCTGGCGACCGAGGCGTTCGGACGGTCGGGCGGCGACATGATCCTCGCCCTTCGCAACGGTGCGGCCGGCATGGACGAGCTGATGGGCCGCGCCGACGATGCTGGTGGCGTGATCGAAGAGCGACTGCTGCGTCGCGCCGAGCAACTCGACGACGCATTCGGCCGCATGGCGCGCAGACTGCAGACGGAGGTCAAGACTGCGTTTCTGGAGCTAGCCGATGTTGCGATGACGAGCCTTGAAGATATCAAGGCATCGGCTGACCCTGGTCCGATTGTCAGGTTCTTCGAGACGCTTCGACAACAGGAGCGAGCCTACCTTCAGTCCCGAGCGGGTGCTGCTGTTGGCCAGTTCGCGGTCGACGGAATCGTTCTACCTCCGGAACCAAAAAGTGAACGTCTAGAACAAGCGGTTGACCCTTTGGCGCAGATCCGGATCCAGAGCCGGATCAATCAATCCTTTGGTGCTAGAACCGTCATTCCGCAGACAGACCGCAGTGGGTCAGGCAGCGCCAAGGCGGCCCGCGAGGAGCGGGACGCCTATGCCGATGTTGTCAAGGCGCTGCGCGAGGAACTTGAACTGATCGGCCTGTCGGAGACCGAACAGCGCGCGATGCGCGAAATCCGCCGCGCGAGCGTCGAGACGACCGGCGAACAGGCCGCCGCGATCCGCTCGCTGGTCGGACAGATCGAGATCGAGGAAGCGCGCATGGAAGCGCTTCGCGAGCGCACCGAGGCGTTTAACCAGTCGGTCGACGATATCGGGCGCATGGGTTTTGACGCGTTCGAGGCCTGGGCCACGGGCGCTGCCACGGCCGAAGAGGCCATTCGCGGGCTGGCCGTGCAGCTTGCCAAGGCGGCGGCCGAAGCTGCGCTGCTCGGCACCGGACCTCTTTCCGGACTGCTGGGCGGTGGCCGTGCGTCCGGGGGCGGCGGTGGAATCTTCGGAGCGCTGGCCGGCATGTTCTTCGGCCGCGCCGGCGGTGGACCGGTCGATCCGCATGGCGCCTATGTTGTCGGCGAGCACGGGCCCGAGCTGCTGATGATGGGCAGCCGGAGCGGTCGCGTGGTTGCGCCCTCGGGCTCGTCCAATACCGGCCTGCCGGATGAAATCCGGATTGTAGGTGAGCTGGTCGAAAGGGACGGTCAGATTGTCGGCAAGATCAATCAGGTGATTGCGACCGAGGCGTCACGAACGGAGGCGCGTGCCGTGGGGGCCGTGAAGCGCAGTCTCCCGAGCTGGTCGCAACAGCTGCGTCGCGACGGTGCGCTGGCATGACGCGGCGTTTGTGGGACTGGCCGAGTGTGCTTGTTCCGACCAATTCAATCGTCATCGCGCCATCGTTCACGCGTTACGGCGCCATCAACCGAGCGGGTTACGAAACAGCCCGGTCGATCAGCGGCGCGCGCAACCAGGTGCGCCTGGAATTCGGACCTCGCAACGGGAACCAGATCGGCCACTTCTATGCGTGGCTGATCAATCAGGGCGAAGGGGCGCTGTTCAGTGTCCCAATCACACACCGTGCGCAGCTGGCGACCAGTGCCGCCATTGCGGCCAAGGAGGTCGAGTTTGCCGACGGCATTCCGTTTTCGACCGGTGCCTATTTCTCGACGGGCTTCGGCTTCCTTTATGAGCCGACCGTCGACCTTCATGCCGATGCGCTCGAAGGGGCAACGACGGTCCTGCTTGACACGTCGCGCCACCCGGGTGTCCTGACCTATGGCAAGGTCTTTGGCCTCGGGCGAAACTGCTACCATGTCGATGACATCTCGACGGACGGCGACATCGCTACGGTGACATGCCGTCCGTCGCTCGTGCGCGACTACACGGTTGCGATAGACAAGATCGTGACTTTGCGGCCAAAGATCATCTGCGCGCTCACGGACATTGAGGGGTTCGTGGGCCTCTTCGATCCGGCCGGGCATTTTCAGGCTGGCGCCATCACCATGAACGAGGTGGTCGATGAGCGCTTTCTTTGATCAGCTCGAGGCGTATCTGGACGCCACGCGGGCCAGCGACCGCCGCCTCAATGTGGCGGTCACGATCGAGATCGGGTTCCTGTCGCAGACCGTGCGGCTGTGGGGCGGGCGCGGGCGGATGATCACGCCTGACGGCAATGCCTGGACCGGCTTCGTCGGCGGCGCCGATGGTCAGCAGGTGTTCATCGAGGTTCCGGAGACGGAGGATCCGCGTTCCGGCAACGCGCCGCTTTACGAGATGCGTCTGGGCTACCTCGATACCGAGAGTTACAGCCGCCTGCGCGACGACGAGGAGGAAATCGACGGGCGGCTGATCCGCATCGGCTATGTCTATATGCCCGACGAGACCGGCACACGAGCCCTGACCGATCCCGGTGGTGTGGAGCGGTTTCGCATGGTCGGCGGCGCCAGTTTTTCGGAGCGGCGCACAAAAATGCCGGACGGCAGCCATCGGCTTCAGTATTCGGTCGCCTGCCGTTTCAAGAACTTCAATGGCGGCCGATCGCGGCTGAGTTTCGGCACGTTCACCGGAACCAGTCAGAAGTTTCGATCCGATGTCCTGTTCGGCGTCTTGAACGACCGCTACGCCGACTTCGTGCCGAAGTACGCCGGCGGCTACAAGATCACCCTATGACGTGCCCTGAAACGGCTCTTGAGGCCGCTCTGCACCGGATGCGCACGACGGAGTTCCGGCGCGGCACGAACGACTGTGGCGCCATCCTTGCCGACTATGTGCAGGTCCTGACCGGCCGCGATCCGATGTCGGCCTGGCGAGGCGCGTATGACGATGACGAAAGCGCTGAGGCGGTGATGTCGCGCGAGGGGGGCGTTGGGGCCATGACGCGGCAGGGCATGGGCTCGATCGGCATTGAACCTGCGCCCGGTCAGGCACAGCGAGGCGATGTGGTCGTGATCGACTATCACGGCGAAGAGGTGCTGGGCCTGTGCACCGGCTCCTATTGCGCCTTCAAGACCGAGCGCGGGTGCCGTCAATCCCGGTTCGCGACGATCCTTGAGGTCTACCGATGCGTCTGAAGCTCATCGCGGCGGTTCTCGCCGCGTCCACCATCCTGTATCCCGTTCAGGCGCATGCCGGCATTATCACCGGCATTGTTGGTGCGATCACGACGTCGCTGACCGCGGTCACTGCCATCACTCAGGCCGGGCTTTTGGCCGCTGGCCTGCCCACGGCGCTCGTCGGTGCTGTGGGCTCGGCCATCTTTGCCCTGCCCAATGTCGCGTTGGCGATCGGGTTGAACTTTGCGTCGAACGCGCTCCTTTCGCCCGCCAGCGCATCGAACAGCGCCGCACAACGCAGCCCCGAGGCGGTTCAATCAAACTTCGCCCAAGCCGAGGCGCCGCGGTTTTGGGTCGGGGGGCGCAACAGACTGGGCGGCACGGTCACGTTCGCTGAGGCAAAAAACGGGTTTCTCTACAAGCAGATCGCCCACTGCGATGCCGAGATCACGCAAGGGCTCACCTACTATCTGAACGACGTCGATGTCGGCAATATCTCCAACTCGTCCTTCGTGACCGACAGCCGTTTCCAGTACAATGGCGACAGCTATTACCAGATCTGGGGCCGCCTGGGCACCAGAACGCAGATCGCACAGGAAGTCCTTGTTTCGGCCTTTGCAGAGTGGACGTCCGATCACAAGGGCGCGGGTGTCGCAGACACGCTGCTGACGCTGAAGCCCGTTGAGGTGGAGGCCAGAAGCGTCATCCTGAACAACCGGGGGGTTCTGGGCCTCGGCGAACCGGACATCACGCGTGCGGCATGGTGGGGCCGCTATTACGATCCGCGCAACGACGGCAGCCGCGCTTTCGGCTCAGGGTCGGAGCGGGTCGACAACCCGTCCACATGGGGCGCCAATCTGGGCAACCCGGCCCTGACCATCGCCACGCACCGCATCGATGTCGAGCGGTTCGGCATGCACCCCGACGACATCGACTGGCAGAACATCGCCGAACAGGCCGACATCTGCGACGAGACGACCAGCACGGGGGAAAGCCGCTACCGGTGCCACGTCGTCTTCAACAAGCAGGAAGACACGAACATCGACGCCGAAAACGCGATGCTCGCATCGTGCGACGGCATAAGGCTGACAGATGAAGACGGACGGTTTCGCATCCTTGTCGGCAAGTTCGATCCCGATCCGGAGCTGGTTCTGACCGACGCCGATGTCTTCGATATCGAAAACCAGGACCCCGACGACGGCGAAAGCCTTCACACGCACTATCTGGCCTCGTTCACGGCGTCGGAACTCGACTACAAGACCACCCAGACATCGCCGTTCGTCGTGCCCGGATGGGAAGAAGGCAACCCGATCAGGACGGGCGAGCCTCGCTATTATGCGATCCAGAACGCCAACCAGGCGTTTCGCGTCATGCGGGCGGCCGTGCTGCGCCAGCATGAACGGTTGCGCGTGGCGGTCCTGGCTGGCTCGCGCGCGCTCAAGACCAAGCACAGGCGTTTCCTGCGGCTCGACCTGTCCGACGATTATCTGAGCGGCGTCTACGAGATCGCGCCGGTCAACGACCCGCATGACGGGCTGCATGTCCGTCTGGCTTTGGTGCGGTGCCCGGAGGACCGGTGGAACCTTGACGGCGAACCCGAGGCGCCGAACTTCGACACCGATGTCGAGCAGGACGGTCCTCTCGAGAACATCGCCGATGCGGACATGTCGATCGGTGCGGCGACTTCCGGAAGTTCGGTCGTGTTCCGGGCCTATACCGCTGCGGAAATCCCTGCCAACCGCGAAATCAAGGTCGAGTATCGCCAGAAGGGCACGCCGATCTGGTTTGAGATGTCGGTTGACCGAACGACGATGACCGGTGTGACGGCCGACGTCGTGTCTGGCGCGGTTTATGAGTTCCAGTGGCGCGTCAGTTCGTTCTCGCAGGGCGTGACGGACTGGTCGTCGATCCGCGAGGTCACGGCCACGGCCGACGCCACGGCGAACGCCGCAGTGTCATCGGCCAGCGCCACCGGCGGCGCCGGAGCGGCAACGGTCGAATGGACGACGCCCAACGAGACCAACTTCTATTTCACGCGGGTCTATCGGGCGACTGACAGCACGACGTTCGGCGATGCCACGGCGATTGCAGACGTGTTCGGGCTTGCCGACGAGGCAACGGTTTTTGAACAGACCGGGCTTTCGCCGGCGACCTACAGCTACTGGCTTGAGACCTTCAACTTTTCCTACGGCGCCGGCACGCGATCCGGCCCGTTCAACGCCGTCGTGACGGCCTGATCCCTACCCAGCACAAAAGGCTATCAGCATGACCGCAACCGCGCTCACGGCCGAACAGGTCTGGCTTGGCAAGCCCGTCGTCAATGGGCATCAGCCCAGCCCGGTCGAAATCGTCCGCATCCTGAACATCGTGCAGCTGGGCATTGCCGCGTCTCAGGGCGGGCTGATCGTACGCGACACCAAGGCGACGCTGGACGCCGACCTCGCTCACGACGAGGGCACGCTGGCGTTTGTCTACAACGACGCCACGATCTCCAACCGCACGCTCTACCGGAAGGTCGGCGCATCCGCTTCGGGCTCATGGACTTCAATTCCGGAGCTTGCCCAGAAGTACATTCCGCTCACCAATGCGGGCGCCGGAACGGGCAATGCGATCGAGTTGACGTCCGAAGTCGCCCTGCCGTCGACGGCCTACGGCGGCAAGTTCCTCGCCGAGATCACGGACGCAAACGGCGCTGGCGGCGTGACGATCGAAATCAATGGCGCGACTGCAAAGACGCTCGTCACCAACACCGGAAGCCCGATCGAAGACGGCTATCTGACCGACGGCATGGTGATCGAGTTTGTCGACGACGGCACGAACTACCGGCTGACGTCTGATGTTGCCAGCGCTGCAATCCAGGCGGCCGCCGAAGCAGCCCTTGCCGAGTTCCTGGAACAGTACCTACGCGCACACGCCAACGACAATGCGGCGACGACAGCCGCGGGCGGCGCGCCGATCACCGGTGCGCTTTACTGGAACACGACCGACAATGTGCTGAAGGTGTATGACGGCGCGAACTGGTCGCTGACCACCGCCAACGTGGCGGACGGCGCGGTCACCGAAGTCAAGCTCGCCGCGTCGCTCACCGCCCAGATCACGACCATGACGGCCAGCCTCACGACCCTGCGGTCGGTCGATGTGGCGCGCTATCAGACGGCCTATGTGCGGGATCGCGCGCAGGGCGGGTCCTTCGACTGGCGTGCCGGCGACCAGACCGCGCTGGGCGTCGTCAAGTCGGTCACGACCACGACCGTCAACGATGGAACCGACACGTTCACCGCGACGGCGCATGGCCTCGAGACCACCGATGCCGTCGTCCAGACGACGACCGCGAACGGCGTGACGCTCCAGACGCTCAAGCGCGTCATCAAGGTGGACGCGGACAATTTCCGCCTCGCCGACAGTTTCGCCGATGCGCTGGCCGGCACGCCGACCAACATCACCGGCACGACCAACGTCACATTCCGGCACCTGCGCGATCCCTCGCAGGCAATCTACGTGATCCGCACCGGCGATCCGCTCGACGGCAGCGGCGGCCTGTGGGAGCGGCGGAAGGGGTCGCAGGACGAGCGGTCCTGGTGGCCGCTGACCAATGAGGGCCTTCAGGACGCCACGGACTTTGCCAATGTGCTGCTGTTCGCCACCGGCAGCGAGAGCGCGACACGCATCTCGATCAAGAAGGACAGCGTGACCTGGCGCGGCGAGGGCATGTTCGCCTCCGTGGTCAATTTCACCCACAGCTCCGGAAACGGCATCGTCAACACGCTGGCGACGGCAACGACGCTGCGCAACGGGCTGATCGTCGAGGACATGCAGATCACCGCGGCGGCGCTGACCGGTTCCGGCGCGGCGGTCCAGTTGAAGAACTTCGCCTATTCGCACTTTGAGCGGGTCTATTTCTTCGGTGTCCAGGTCAACCAGACCTGGGCGCTCGACATTCGCGGCACCTGGCCCTACGGGACCTATTACTCGTCGGTGCAGCACTGCCTGTTCGGCCTTTTCAACTTCGGCGTCTATCTGGGCGACGGCGGCAACAACAACTACATCGCGCACAACCGCTTCCAGCAGGCATGCCCCGCCGGCGGCCAGTGCATCACCATCGACGGCTCGCAAGCCGGCTACGTCTCGTCGACTCTGCTGCTGGCGAACATCACCGAACTGCCCGGCCAGACGACGACCGGCATTTACATCGGCGCGGCCGCCGATGGCGTGACAATCATCAACCACCGCTACGAGAGCATGGCGACAGGCCTCATCGTGGCGCTGGGCGCCAAGCATGTCGAGAACATCAACCCCTATTACGAGGGCAACACGACCAATGTGAACAACGCCTCGCGGGGCCTGGCGCGGCGCGAGATCGCGGCCGGCTGGTTCTACGGCATTACCGGCATCATCGAGAACGAGCTGCCGAACAATGCGACGGTGGTGCGGGCGCAGGCCGGGCTCTACCGGATCACCTTTCAGACGGCGCCGCCATCGGCAAACTACGCAGCGCTTTTGTCGGCCAAGGACAGGCGGGTCAACCTCGTGGCCAAGACCAGCACCTATCTCGACGTCGAGACGATCGACCGGGGAACGGGCAACAGGGCCGATTCCGACGACATCAGCTACCAGGTCCTGATGGCCGCATAGGAGACACACATGGAAAGCTGGATTGTGCCCGATGTTGCGGGCGAGCATGACGCGATCACCCGCAACAACGAAGACAACCGCAAAAAGGCCGTGCGGGCGATCAACAAACGGAAGAGGCTGGCCGCCAAGCGGTTGAAGCTGGTCGACGCGCCCGAAGATGCGGATCTGACAAGAGCGATCGAACGCCTGACGGCCGAGGTCGCCAAACTGCCGCTGCTCTACGGTCGGTTCGCAACCGATGCGCAGGACGGCGGCCAACGCGAGGCGCTGGCCGAAAGGGGTGGCGATGATCGCGCCCGCGCCTTCTGGGCGTCACGGCGCGAGGAACTGGCGATCATGGCGCAGCAGCGCGGTGCGGAGCCGGTCGAGCCGTCCGATGCGGATGTTTCCGCCCATTTGCGCCAGATCATGCCCGAGTGGGTGTCAGAGAAAGCCCAGACCTTCCCCGACATGATCACGGTGTTCACCGGTCAAGGCGCATTCCCGGCCTTTCCCGGCGATGTGATCCACCGGCAGGACTGCGCGACGTTCGGCCATGTGTGCCGGATCGAGCGCGCCTCGGGCCAGGCATTTGACGGCAAGACCGGCCACGCGGTCGGCTGAAACCCACACTCTGACATCGGAGAACAGCCATGTTCGACGCAGCGACCGTCGACACGATCACCCGTGTCGCAAAAAAGCATGATCTGCCGCCGGCAGCGCTTTTGGCCATCGTCGAGGTCGAAAGCGCCGGGCGGACGCACGCGCTTGTCGACGGCCGAAAGGAACCGGTGATCCGGTTCGAGGGCCATTGGTTCGATGACCGGCTGAAGGGAGTTGCCCGAACCCGGGCACGACGGGCCGGTCTTGCTCACCCGTCCGTGGGCGGGGTGAAGAACCCGCGCTCGCAGGCCGCGCGCTGGCGTCTTCTCGCCCGGGCCATGGAGATCGACGCCGCGGCCGCGCTGGAATCGACCAGCTTCGGCGTCGGGCAGGTGATGGGCGGCAACTGGAAGTCGCTCGGTTTCAGCAGCGTCCACGAATTGGTCGCCCTGGCGCGATCGGGCGTCGCCGGGCAGGTCGAGTTGATGCTGCGCTTCATCCGCGTCAACCGGTTGATGGACGAGATCAAGCGGCGGGACTGGGCCGGGTTCGCCCGCGTCTATAACGGGCCGGCCTATGCGCGGAACCGCTATGATGTGAAGATGGCGCGCGCCTATGCGCGCTACAACGGCGCCCGTGTGCCGAACCCGGCGTCGGGCATGCTGCGTGTCGGATCGAGCGGCCAGAAAGTGCGCGAGCTGCAGGTGCTGCTGCGCCGCTCCGGCTTTGACCCGGGCGCGATCGATGGCGATTTCGGCCCCGCCACGCGCGATGCCGTCCGTTCATTCCAGGCCGCCAGGGGCTTGACGGTGGATGGCGTCGTCGGCCCGGAAACACAAGGGGCCTTGGCCCGCTTCCGTCAGTCGACCGATGAACGGCCGGGCGCGGTACCGGTCACGAAAGATACGGATGTGGGTGTCGGCGTCGGTGTCGGTGTCGGCGGCGGCGCGGCGCTGGAGACGGCCAAACGCACCGTCGACGAGACGCTGCAGAACACGGGCTACGCGCTGCCCGATCAGGTTGTGGTCGCGCTCACGATCCTTTCGGTCGGACTGGCGCTCGGCGGGCTTGCCTGGGCCGGCTGGCGCATCTGGCAGAAACGACGGACGCGCACCGGCATGGAGGGGTACGCGTCATGAACGGCACCAAGCGTGCGGGCTGGGCCCTGCTGGGAGTCGCGCTCATCCTCCCGGCCTTGGCGCTGTGGTTCCGCCCCGATCATCTCCCCATCATCGCCGCCACCACCGCGCCGGTCCTGACCTCAGCGCTCGGCCTTCTGGGCTATGCCTATCGGGACCGGCTGCCGGGCAGGGGAGGTGACCAATGACCGCTCTTTCGCTCCTGCTATCGCCCAAGACATGGATCGGAGCGGCGTTTGCCGCCGCCCTCGTGGCCGGCTGGGCCGTTCTCTCCCATGGCCCGGCAGAGAAAGCCGCTGGCGCCGCACAGGCGCTCATCAAAGCCGATGCCGCAACAAAGGATGCTGCCAATGAACTTTCCGACCAGGCTGACCAGGCTCGGGTCATGCGCCGCTATTGCCGCGGCACTGGCCGGCTGTACGACTTCGCAAATGGTGAGTGCGAGCGCTGATCAGCAGCGCGCCACGGCCCGTGCGGTCGTGGGAACTGCCCTGATCGGCGCGCGCGGCCTGACGCCGGCCGATCAGGACAAGATCGACGACACCGCCGCGGGACTGTGCGGTTCGCGGGTCTGGACGCGATCGGAGTGCATCCGGCACGGCGAAGCGTCACGGGGCGGGTGATGCGTCTCAATGTGTTGATCTGGTCTCTGGCCATCGCCGGCATCGGCGCGATTGTCTGGGCCTGCTCGATTCCGAACGTCCCCCTCGAGGCCCTGCCGTGAACGCGCAGATCAGGAAAAGCGCCGCACACGTCACGCGGTTCACCGAGGCCATCCGGCACATCGGTGGCACCATTTCGGCGGCAATGATCATCTTCGGCCTGATCTATGCGATCTGGGCCGAGTTCTTCGCAGAGGGCATTCAGGCCAAGGTGCGCGACTATGTGGGCGTCACCGCGCTCGATGCGCGTCTGGCCTTCATCGAGGAAACGCGCGCGCCGCCGGTGGTCGTCGAATGGGATGAAAGCAAGTCGCGCCAGTCGGGCACGTGCACGTCGGAGCGCTGCGTCTACATCCTTGCGGGAAGCCGGACGGCGTATGGCGACACGTGCGGCCGCCCGATCGAGGCGCAGCCTTTCGTCCGAACCTCGGGCGATATCTACCAGGTTTCCTATGACGGGTTCGATCCGGTCGAACTGTCGCGGGTTCCGACGACGTTTTCCGTGCCGCTGGCCATCCCGGACTATGTCCCGCCCGGCGACCATTTCTGGCGCACGCGCGTGGTCTATCCCCATTGTCCGGGCTTCAACGAGCCGATCCCGCGCTGGACGCCCTGGTTTCCGCTCAGGGTCACGCGGCGGCCGCCATAGACTGCGCCCGCGCGGACAGGCCCGCCGCCACCGGGCACCGATCAACCGGGCCGAAAAAGGAACTCTGACGGTGTCTGCTCCATGGGCCTGACCAGCCCGGGCTGAAAAAACCCAATGTCAGTACGCCCCGTGGCCATCCGGCCGCGGGGTTTTTTGTTGCCCAATGTGATTTTGTTCCTATCCTGTTCCGCTGTCGAACAGGGATGAATGTCATGGCGCGCCGGCCGCAGAAACCGCAACGGCAGGGATGGTTCCTCAACCCGCGCTATCGCGACCAGGAGGACGGGCTGTTCTGGCAGCGCGGCCTGAAAATGGGGCGCGTGCACCGCGTGCCGACCGGCTGGGTGTGGACGAGCTATTGCGGCGATTGCGAATGGGGATTGAAGAAGACCAAGGAAGAGGCCAAGCGCGAAGTGGAAAAGCGCGCCGATCTGGCGCGAATCACCGCGCAGTGCTGGCCGAGGGGGTGAGCGGCCGGCACGCGGCTGACGTGACACGCGCGGAACGGACGGCCAACCTGCGCCGATCAGTCCACGGATTTTCCACGGATTTGTACGCCGAACGGTGCCGTTTTGTGCCGAGTGATGCCAAAAACGGAACTCGTATGTTCCGCTACAGAGCGTTGAAATCACAAGGAAAAAGATGGTGGGCGATACTGGGATTGAACCAGTGACCCCTGCCGTGTGAAGGCAGTGCTCTCCCGCTGAGCTAATCGCCCGTGCCGGCGGCGGCTGGCTGCCGCCCGGAACGGCGCGAGCTATAGGCATCCGCACATGGCCAAGTCAAGCTTGCACGGCCCGCCGGGCGCTTCGATGCTCAGGGCCGGGTCCGGGCGCCGATCAATTCGTTGGCCATGAGCGGGGTCAGCGCGTCGAAATGGCTGATGATCCGGTCCGGCGCGAACGTGTCCACCGGCTGCGGCGAATAGCCGAAATCGACGGCCACCACGGGGATGCCGGCAGCCTTGGCGGTGTTGATGTCGGTATCGCTGTCGCCGATCATCACCGCCCGGTTGCGATCGCCGCCGGCCCTGTCGATCGTGCCGGTCAGATGCCCGGGTTCGGGCTTGCGCACAGGGAATGTGTTGGCGCCGCAGACGGCGGCAAACCGTTCGCCAATCCCGAGCGCCTCAAGCAATTGCCGCGACATGGCCTCGAACTTGTTGGTGCAGACCGCCAGCACGAAGCCGGCTGCCTCGAACCGGTCCATGCAGGCAACGGCGCCGTCGAACGGTCGCGAGCGGCCGGGCATGTTGGCGGTGTAGTGCTCAATGAACACGGCCACCAGGTATTCAAGACGGGCGTCAGGCAGTGCCCGTTCCTGCGCCGTGTAGGCGCGACGCAGCATGGCGCGGGCGCCATGGCCGACATGGGAGCGCAGGTCCGCCGTCGACACCGGATCAAGCCCCTCGGCCGTGATCACATGGTTCAGGCTGTCCAGGAGATCGGGTGCGGTGTCGATGAGCGTGCCATCGAGATCGAACACGATAATGGGGCGGGTCATGAATTGAGGTCCCGTTCATGGACAAGCGGCGAAAGCGGGCGCTGCAGCGGTTGGCGGCGCGTTCGGAGCGTGTTAACGCACCGCGCGGGGCACATGAAGGGGAAAATGGGCGGATGTCACCCGAGGAGATGAAGGCGGCGGCGGGCAAGGCGGCCATGGCACATGTGCGTGAGGGGATGCGGCTGGGGATCGGGACGGGATCGACCGCCGAAGCGTTCATCGCGCACCTCGCCGAAGCGGTGGGCGACGGGCTCGACATCACCGGTGTTCCGACCTCGGAGCGCACGGCGCGGCTGTGCGTTGAAATGGGCATCCGCCTCGAATCGCTCGACGATGTCGATGAGCTGGACCTGACCGTCGACGGGGCCGATGAGATCGATCCGAACCTCAATCTGATCAAGGGCGCCGGCGGGGCGCTTTTGCGCGAGAAGATCGTCGCCCATGCCTCCAAACGCATGATCGTCATCGCCGATGACAGCAAGGTCGTCGACAGGCTGGGACGCTTCCCGCTGCCGATCGAGGTCAACGCATTTGGCGTGGAGACCACGCGCCGCGCGGTCGAAGCGGTGGCGCGCGACCATGGCGCAACCGGCGACATCGCGATCCGAACGGCGCGCAAGGGCGAGAGCATCGTCACCGATGGCGGTCATTTGATCGTCGACGCATCTTTCGGCCACATTTCCGACCCACAGGCGCTGGCATGCGCGCTCAACGCCATTCCGGGCGTCGTCGAAAACGGTTTGTTCCTTTCAATGGCCTCGCTGGCGATCGTCGCGGGGGAGACTGGTGTCCGGGAACTGACTGTGCCATGAGCGGGCCGGAATCTGCCGGCGGCAAAAGCTGCCGGACACGCAAAAGACGGGATGAATCGATGTTTTTGAAGACAGTTCGCAATGCGGTTCTGGCAACCGCCGCCTGCGGCCTGGCCGCGGTTTCGGCAGCCGGCGCGCAGGAGATATCCGACAGCCATCTACAGGCCGCTCGCGCGGCCATCTCGGCAATCGATGCGACCGACCGGTATGACGGCATCCTGCCGGACGTGGCCGAGGCATTGAAAGCACGGCTGCTGCAGAACAATCCGGACCTTGAGAACGAGATTTTGATGTTCGTCGACGAAGAGGCGCTGGCGCTGGCGGCGCGGCGCGGCGATCTGGAAGCGGAAGCTGCGGAAATCTACGCCCGGGCGCTGCGCGAGGAAGATTTGCGGGCGATCGCCGAATTCTACCGGACCGAGGCCGGCCAGGCGCTGATCCGCAACGGACCGATCGCGGCGCGCGAAGTGACCGAGGCGGCCGCCATCTGGCAGCGCGGCATCGAGCGCGACCTGCTCGAGCGGGTCAGCGGGCGCCTCGCCGAGGCGGGCCTGCGCCAGGCGCCGGCCGCAGCCGAGGAAGGCGCGGCCGAAACCGAAGGCGCGGCGCAGTAGGACGGGCGGACAGGGCATGGCGGGGCACGATTATGACCTGTTCGTCATCGGCGGCGGCTCGGGCGGCGTGCGTGCGGGCCGTCTGGCCGGCGCGATGGGCAAGCGGGTCGGCCTCGCCGAGGAATACCGGATGGGCGGCACCTGCGTGATCCGCGGCTGCGTGCCCAAGAAGCTGTTTGTCTATGCCTCGCAGTTTTCCGAGCATTTCGAGGATGCCGCCGGCTATGGCTGGCATGTCGGCGACATCCATTTCGACTGGCCGACGCTGATCGCCAACAAGGACCGCGAGATCGAGCGGCTGGAAGGGCTCTATCGCAAGGGCCTTGAGACCAATGGCGTGACGATCCACGACAGCAGGGCCCGGCTCATCGACCGGCATACGATCGAACTCGAGGCGACCGGTCAGCAGGTCACGGCCGACCAGATCCTGATCGCCACCGGCGGCAGCCCGAACCTGCACACCGATCTGCCGGGCCACGAGCTGTGCATCACCTCCAACGGCGCGTTTCACCTCCATAGCCTGCCCAAATCGATCATCATCGCGGGCGGCGGCTACATTGCCGTCGAGTTCGCCAACATCTTCCACGGGCTGGGCGTGGACACGACGCTCTTGTATCGCGGCCAGAAGATCCTTGGCGGCTTCGACGAGGATTTGCGCGATCATCTGCAGGACACGATGATCGCCAAGGGCATCCGCGTGATCTGCCACCAGGTGTTCGACCGGATCGAGCGGCGCGACGACGGCCGCCTCAACGCGTTCCTGTCGAAGGGCGAGCAGATGGTCGTCGACCAGGTAATGCTGGCGCTCGGGCGCCATCCCAACACGCACGGTCTGGGGCTGGACGCGGCTGGCGTCGAAACGGACCGGCGCGGTTCGGTGGTGGTCGACGACTATTCGCGGACGAATGTGGACAATATCTGGGCCGTCGGCGACGTGACCAACCGGATGCAGCTGACGCCGGTGGCGATCCACGAGGCGATGTGCATGCTCGAGACCGCCTTCAAGGACAATCCCACAAAACCCGACTATGACACGGTGGCGACGGCGGTCTTCTCACAGCCGGAAATCGGCACGGCGGGGCTCACCGAAGCCGAGGCGGCCGAGCGCCATGGCGACCTCGAAGTCTACAAGACGACGTTTCGCCCGATGCACAATGTGCTGCCGGACCGCAAGGAAAAGATGATGATGAAGCTCATCGTCGATGCGGCAAGCCGTATCGTCGTGGGCGCCCATGTGATCGGTCCGGGCGCGGGCGAAATGGCGCAATTGCTGGCCATCCCGCTCAAGGCGCGGTGTACGAAAGATCATTTCGATGCGACGATGGCGGTTCATCCCACCGCCGCCGAAGAACTGGTCACGCTCTACAAACCGACCTATCTGGTGCGGCAGGGAGAGCGCATCGCGGCCTGACACCCATCAATGCCCTACGACCTGACACATCTGGACGCACGGGAAGATGTCGTCGCCTATTTCGGCTACGGATCGCTGGTCAACGCGCATACGCACCGCACCCATGTCGTCCATTGCGAGAAGGCGCATCTGACCGGTTTCGGCCGGCGTTGGCAGCAGCGCTCCGATTCCGCCCGCCATCCTGTTTCGTTTCTCAGCGCCTATCATGCGGACATGGCGATCGACGAGTTGAGCGGGCTGCTGATCTTCGACCATGTGCACAATCTGCCGGCGGTCGATGCGCGCGAGCATGGCTATGACCGCGTCCGGCTCGACCGTTCCCAGCTTCGGTTGGACAGGGAGGACGCCGGCCTGCCGGACGTTGCCTATTATGTGTATGTGGCCCGGCCGCCGGACGATGGCGGACCGCGCCATCACATTCTGCAAAGCTATCTGGACGCGGTCCTGCAGGGCTATCTGCATCAGTATGGCGAGCATGGCGCCCGGCGGTTCGTCGAGAGCACGGCGGCGTTCGACACGCCGATCGTGCGCGACCGGGCGTCGCCGCTCTATCCGCGGGCGGTCAAGCTGGCGCCGGACGAGGTCGACCTTATCGACACGGTGACCGCTGGCCTCAACCATGTCGACGGCTTTCTGGCGCAATAGCCGGGCGGTCGTGCATCCCTTTGCGGGGTGACAGCGGCGGGGAACCTGCTCTATAGGACCGCGTGGCGCGATGGGCGCGCCGTTTTTCCGCATTTTCAGGCGTAACGATCATGGCAGACAATTGGACACCGCAAAGCTGGCGCAACAAGCCGATCCTGCAGGTCCCGTCCTATCCCGATCAGGACAAGCTTGCGGCGGTCGAGGAGCGGCTGCGCAGCTATCCGCCGCTGGTTTTCGCCGGTGAGGCACGGGCTCTTAAGGCATCGCTGGCCGACGTCGCAGAGGGCAGGGGCTTCCTGCTGCAGGGTGGCGATTGCGCCGAGAGCTTCGCCGAGCATGGCGCCGATAACATCCGCGACTTCTTCCGTGTCTTCCTGCAGATGGCGATCGTCCTGACGTTCGGTGCGTCCAAGCCGGTGGTCAAGGTCGGCCGCATCGCCGGCCAGTTCGCCAAGCCGCGCTCGTCGGACATCGAAAAGCGCGACGGGGTCGAACTGCCGTCCTATCGCGGCGACATCATCAACGGGATCGAGTTCGACGAAGGCTCGCGCATTCCCGATCCCGAGCGCCAGATCATGGCGTACCGACAGTCGGCGGCCACGCTGAACCTTCTGCGCGCGTTTGCGCAGGGCGGCTATGCCCGGCTCGACAATGTGCATCAGTGGATGCTCGGCTTCGTCGCCGACAGTCCGCAGGGCGAGCGCTACGAGCAGTTGGCCGACCGGATTTCGGAGACGCTCGACTTCATGGCGTCGATCGGGATGACGCCGGAGAATTATGCGCGGCTGCGCGAAACCGAATTCTACACCAGCCACGAGGCATTGCTTCTGGGCTATGAAGAGGCGATGACCCGCGTCGATTCCACGTCCGGCGAGCATTACACCACGTCGGGCCACATGATCTGGATCGGCGACCGGACGCGGCAGGCCGACCATGCCCATGTGGAGTTTGCGCGCGGAATCCAGAACCCGATCGGCTTGAAATGCGGCCCCTCGCTGCAGCCGGACGATCTTCTCAACCTGATCGATGCGCTCAACCCGTCCAACGAAGCGGGCCGGCTGACGCTGATCGCCCGCTTCGGCCATGACAAGGTCGAGCAGCATCTGCCCGCGCTCGTCCGGGCGGTGCAGCGCGAGGGCAAGAAGGTGGTCTGGTCGTGCGATCCGATGCACGGCAACACGATCACGGCCAACGGCTACAAGACGCGGCCGTTCGACCGGGTGCTGAGCGAGGTCAACGCCTTCTTCGACGTGCATCAGGCCGAAGGCAGCTATCCGGGCGGCATTCACGTCGAGATGACCGGCAAGGACGTCACCGAGTGCATGGGCGGCGCACGCGAAGTGACCGAGGAACAGCTTTCGGACCGCTATCACACCCATTGCGATCCCCGGCTGAACGCCGATCAGGCGCTCGAACTGGCGTTTCTGGTCGCCGAACGGCTCAAGAACGGCCGCAAGGGCGCCGAAAGCAAAATCGCCGCCAACGCCTGACAGCGTCACGCGCGCCGATGTTGAAGCCGCGGGCCTTGGCTCGCGGCTTTTCTTTTTTGTGGGCGCCGTTCACCGGTTCTGGACGCAGTGTCTCCGCGGGGACCGGTATGCAGCGGGCGGGCGCGGGCCTAGGTTGCTCGCGTCAAACCATGCGGAGTGTGAAGCAATGGAGCCGATGCCGACCATCTTCGTCTCGCACGGAGGGCCGAACGTGGTCACCGATCCGTCCGAGGCGCGCGATTATCTGCGTGGCCTGTCCGAAAGGCTGCCGAGGCCGAAGGCCATCGTCATCGCATCGGCGCATTTCGAGACGGACGGGCCGACCGTGGTGCGCGATCCAAAGCCGGGCATGATCTATGATTTCGGCGGCTTCTCGCGGGAACTCTACGAGATGGTCTATCCTGCCCCTGGCGACCCGGCGCTTGCCGGGCGCGTGCACGGGCTTCTCGAAAGCGCCGGCCTGTCGCCGGTCTATGCCGATGAACGAGGCTACGATCACGGCACTTGGACCGTGCTCAGGCTGGCATGGCCGGACGCCGACATTCCGGTCGTGCAGGTTTCGATCGATCCCTCGCGCGATGCGGCCTATCACCACCGGTTGGGCGCGGCGCTGGCGCCGCTGCGCGATGAGGGTGTGTTGATGATCGGCAGCGGCCACATCACCCACAATCTCCGCGCCGTCTTCTCGGCGATGCGCGAAGGCATGCCGTCCGATCCCGAGATGGCGTCCAAGGTGGATGGATTCGTGGGGTGGATGGCCGACGCGATCGCGTCCGGCGACACCGAGGCGCTGCTCGCCTGGCGCGACAAGGCGCCGTTCGTCGCCGACAACCATCCGACGGACGAGCACCTCATGCCGCTTTTCCTCGCGGCCGGCGCCGCCGGTTCGAACCCACGGGCCGAGCATGCGCATGCCTCCCGGCAGTTCGGCTTCTTTGCCTGGGACAGCTGGATTTTCCACTGAGCGTCAGCGCAGGGCGCCCCCGCGACTGTTTCGTTTGCCGTCCCCGCTAGTGTTCTCGTTCCAGTGGAGGTGATGATGAAGACAGGCGGATGCCATTGCGGCTCGGTACGCTACACGGTGACGGGTCCGTTGCGTGACGTGATCTATTGCCATTGCACGCAATGCCGCAAGCAGACCGGGCATTTCGTTGCCGCCACGCGCGTCGCCGACGACGCGCTCGAGATCAACGGCGCCGGTGATCTGACCTGGTATGCGGCCTCGCCCGGTGCGAAGCGCGGCTTTTGCCGACATTGCGGCTCGCTGCTGTTCTGGAAAAGGGACGGGTCGGGCATGACATCGATCATGGCCGGCAGCATGGACCTGCCGACCGGTTTGACTGCGAGCCACCACATCTTTGCGGCCGACAAGGGCGACTATTACGAACTCGCCGACGGGCTTCCGGTGTTCGAAGGCCGCGATTGAAGGCTCGCTGCTGTGTTGGCCAAAGCGATCGCGCGTCCTGACATGTTGCGCGGGCAACGGCCGCGCGATACGTGTCGGCCATGACAAGCAGCCCCGATGTTTTGCGCATTGCGATCGCGCAGTTGAACCCCACCGTCGGCGACGTTCAAGGCAACCTTGCCTTGGCCCGGCAGGCCCGCGCCGACGCGGCGCGCCATGGCGCCGATCTGGTCGTGTTCACCGAATTGTTCATCGCCGGCTATCCGCCCGAGGACCTTGTTCTCAAGCCTGCCTTCCTTGCAGCGTGCGAGAAAGCGGTAACGGAGCTGGCCGCCGACACCGCCGATGGCGGGCCGGGCGTGATCATGGGCCTGCCGCTGATGCGCGACGGCAAGCGCCACAATGCTGCGCTGGTTCTCGATGGTGGCGCGGTCACGTCGGAATGGTTCAAGGTCGATCTGCCGAACTATGGCGAGTTCGACGAAAAGCGCGTGTTCGAGCCGGGTCCGATGCGCGGGCCTGTCGATTTTCGCGGCGTGCGGATCGGCATCCCGATCTGCGAGGATATCTGGGGCGACATGGGCGTCTGCGAAACGCTGGCCGAGAGTGGCGCCGAGATCCTGCTCGTGCCCAACGGCTCGCCCTATTATCGCGGTAAGATGGACGTGCGGCACCAGGTCGTGCTGCGGCAGGTGATCGAGAGCGATGCGCCGATGATCTATGCCAACCAGGTCGGCGGGCAGGACGATCTGATCTTCGACGGCGCCTCGTTCGGCTTCAACGCCGACCGGTCGCTGGCCTTCCAGATGAGCCAGTTCGAGGAGCAGGTCGCGGTGGTGACCTGCCGGCGCGACGGCGATGGCTGGGTGTTCGCCGACGGGCCGATGTCGGTCATTCCCGACACGATGGAGGCCGACTATCGCGCCTGCATGCTGGGCCTGCGCGATTATGTGAACAAGAACGGCTTTGCCAATGTGGTGCTCGGCCTGTCCGGCGGCATCGATTCGGCGATCTGCGCGGCGCTGGCCGTCGATGCGCTGGGTGAGGAGCGCGTGCGCTGCGTGATGATGCCGTATGACTATACCGCGCCCGAATCGATCGCCGATGCGGAAGCCTGCGCGAAGGCTCTTGGCTGCCGCTACGATGTGGTGCCGATCCACGCGCCGGTCGAAGGGTTCAACGACGCGCTGTCGGACATGTTCGCCGGTACCGATGAGGGCGTAACCGAAGAAAACCTGCAGAGCCGGGCGCGCGGCACGATCCTGATGGCGATCTCCAACAAGTTCGGCTCGATGGTGGTCACCACCGGCAACAAGAGCGAGATGAGCGTCGGTTACGCCACGCTCTATGGCGACATGAATGGCGGGTTCAACCCGATCAAGGATGTCTACAAGATGCAGGTCTACGCCATGGCGCGCTGGCGCAACGCGCACATGCCGCCCGGCGGCCTGGGCCCGACGGGGGAGGTGATCCCCGTCAACATCATCGAGAAGGCACCATCGGCCGAACTCAGACCCGACCAGACCGACCAGGACTCGCTGCCGCCCTATCCGGTGCTCGACGACATCCTCGAATGTCTGGTCGAGCACGAGATGGCTGTCGATGCGATCGTCGAACGCGGCCATGACCGCGATCTCGTGCACCGGATCGAGCATCTGCTCTATGTGGCCGAATACAAGCGCCGTCAGTCCGCGCCGGGCGTGAAGATCACGCGCAAGAATTTCGGCCGCGACCGCCGCTATCCGATCACGAACCGATTCAGGGATCGAAGGTAACAAAGTATTGCATTCCACCAATCACATTGATAGCTGCAGATTTGGATTGTTCGCAGGGGTGGGTTCTTCGATGAGATTCAACGCAGGTTCAAAAAACAAATCTAAGCTGAACGCCGTCTGGATGAAATGGACGTCGGCGCGCCGATCCAGAATCGAAACCCAGTTCAATGCTGGTGTCGCTGGTCCGACTGGTATCGTTGTTTGTGAAAAATGGGAATTTCACTATGAGACGCAAAATGGTAAGATTCTAGTTATGCGGATTCGAGGGACTTAGTTCAGTCTTTTTTCAAGTTGAACGATATTTGATGGGAATTATCCCCTTGACGCAAGTACGGAGACTTGCTAGATAGGGTGCATGAGCAAGAGCAAATCACCCGCATTTTCCGTCCGCGATTTCTTCCAGCGCTTTCCCGATGATGAAGCGTGCCTGACGCACATCATGGAAGTGCGGTTTGGCATGAAGCACGTCTGCCGCAAGTGCGGTGTGGACAGCACGTTTCACCGCATGACCGAGCGCCGGGCGTTTGCCTGCGCATCGTGCGGCGATCACGTTTACCCGACCGCTGGCACGGTCTTTGAAGACACGCGCACGCCGCTACAGCTCTGGTTTTACGCGATTTACCTGTTCGTCACGACGCGCCACGGCGTTTCTGGCAAGGAACTGCAACGCCAGCTTGGCGTCACGTATAAGACCGCGTGGCGCATGGGCATGAAAATCCGCGAACTGATCGGCGGCGTTGACGGCTTTGAAATGCTGGCCGGTCACGTCGAACTGGACGAAGCCTATGTCGGCGGTCGCCGCAAGGGCAAGCGCGGTCGCGGTGCCGAAGGCAAGACGGTCGTCGTGGGCATGAAAGAGCGGGGCGGCAAGGTTCGCACCGAGGTCATCCCCAACGTGAAGAAAGACACGCTACGCGGTGTGGTGCTGCGAAATGTCGAAACTGGCGCTACGGTCTCGACTGACGAACTCATGTCCTACGGCTTACTGGAAGGCGACGGCTACACGCATGGCCGCGTCAAGCACTCCGACAAGGAATGGGCGATCTACGATTACCGGACAGATGAAACCTACTCGACCAATCACGTTGAAAGCTTCTGGAAGCTTTTCAAGGCGTCGGTTCGCTCAACGCACATTCACGTGTCGAGCAAATACATGGACCGCTATCTCAACGAGTTCGCTTTCCGGTCGAACCACCGGGATCGTCAGAACGCGATGTTTGATCTGATCGTGTCCCGCGTATGACGCGGGATGCGGCTTCATCAAACGCCTTGCGATCAACAGGGCCTATGCCGGCCTCCTCCCTCTCGCGGATGAAGTCTTCCAGCCGGCCTTCTTTGATTGCTTGTGCTAACGATAACATCAAATCAGTGTAGACGAGAATCGAGAATTTTGCTACGAACCAAACCGTGGCACCGATTTGGCACCACGGCTAAGCGAGCTTCGGATACGAGGTAGCGCCTAAGCCCTGGCAGCGACTAACAAAGCGGTTTGCCACATGGGGTACTCCTTTCTCATGCGCCTGCGACGGCTGGGTTAGAAGGGTATCTCCTCATCGAGGTCACGGACGAAGTCGTTCGTCGCGCGCTCTTGATGAGAAGGGGTGGAGCCGGAGGGACTCGAACCCTCGGGAGCAGAAGGTGGGTAGCCCCTCTCCCGTCCAACCGGCCCCTGATCTTGTTTGGGCTCCGCTTCGGCGGAGTCCTCACCCCCACCATTTGGAAGGAACCATCTTCCGTCGCGGTTTTCCGCCTGCCCATCCTTGCGCAAGCGTGAAAGAATTGATGACACCGTTGTGTTTGTCGTTTCACGGCCATTGCGCGTCAGTAAATCGGCGATCTCAGCGGGCGTGTGGCCCATTCCGTCAGCCGAAAGCGTGTCGCGAATGAGGTCATTCAGGGTTGGCCCGCTTCCACGCCCTCTCTCAGGGACCGGCTGGCCCGTCAGAACCGCAATGGCCTCATCAAGGGATTTCTGCTTCGCGCGCGCTTCTTTGAGACGCTCGGTCAGCGTCTCAATAGATGCGGCAGTGTCGTCACGCTCTTGCGTGAGTACGGCAATGGCTGGATTTGTCGCTGTCATGGGGGCACGATAAACACCGACTCGTGTCTGCCCGTCAAGGCGCTAATGCAAACTTTTTTCTTGTTTGTATAGTCTGGCTTGCCGCAAGGCAATGCGGGCATAAAGATATCTTTATGTGATTAACTTGCCTGAAGGGGATAATTCCCTATTTGATTCGGTTACTTTAATGTCTTTATTTAGCTCGATTAGGCTGCCTTCAATAATTTTTGTTATCTCTTCCACGTCGGCTTGAAGAGAAAAAACGATATCTTTCAGCTCTTCAGTCATTCCTTCGCTTCGCATCTGAGGTAAAATTGGCTCATAAGTCTTGTAAACATCTCTAAGCCTGTCAATTTTTTTTTGTGACCTTATAATGCCGAATGCCGCTGATGGTTTATAGTTGATCAAATGATAGTCCTGCATGCGTGAATCCGGTATCTTAACTAGCTCAAAGCTATCCCTCACCGAATCCGCATCTTCATCTATTGTGCTTTTGACAATTGAAAGCTGATCCTCACTGGCAAGCAACTCCTCCTTCCAATCTTTCAATAGTTCTCGATAATAACGCGACAAATTCAATGAATTGTTTTCATCCACCATCTGCCGTAGTGCAAAATCGCGTTCGAATATTTTGGATTGCCTGTAGCTAAAGTAAAGGGCAACTATAGCGCTGATCACGGCCGCGATTGCTGCAAGCGCAGTCCAGAATTCTATCGTCGTGACGGTCGCCGTTCCAGATGCCATTCTCAAGCCTCGCTGGGTTTGTTTACTCTGGCCACGCAACGCTCTGATGCGATGGTACTACGACAACCGATTCGCGCAAATAGAGTATCAGTATCGTTGTTTTAGCAGCGCCGGACGGTGGTGTTCAGTTCGGGCTCGTCTGCGTCCGTGCACAGGAGCGCGCCCCAGATGTAGCCGGTTTCGCCTTCGCCGAATTCGATCTGGAACCAGAAGAAACCGTCCAGGAATTCGTCGGTGTTCCGTTTGATGATGACCGGCTCTCCGTCGCCCAGGCTTGCGACCTTTTCCGCAAAGACCGAGGGCGCGGCGCGGACATTGCCGCTTGCCGTGCCGCGCGCGTCATGGGCGGACCACCGAAAGTTGTTGTCGGAACCGTAAAGCGCCATCGTCTTGATCGAGTCGCGGGTCTGGTGACAGCGCGCCGTTCGCCCGTCGGCCAGGGTCAATTGGCCCTCTGGCACGAAGCCTTGAAACGACAGGCCGTTGCCGGCGAACGCGAAGCTGTTGCCGCTGCGCTGACCGGTCGCGGGCAGCACGGTCTCCTCGCCGCCGATCTTCAGATAGGCGTTCGCCCATTCCAGATCGAGCCCGACCGAGGCGACGATGTCGCGGTCGAAACACACGAAATCGAAGCCCGGCGATGCTTGCGCACTGGTTGCGCCGATGCCGGCAAGAACGGCGAACGCCAGCGTTGCGATAGATCCGCGGACCATGTGGATACTCCCAGATAGTTCAGCCTGCCCCGAACCCTCTTAGCGCATATCCGATGCCGAAGGCGATGGCTGCCGCGCCACAGCCGATGGTCAGTGTTTCGAGGCCCGAGACCCACCAGCGCTGCAGCGACCAGCGGCTCTTCATCGAGCCGATGATGAAAAAGACGGTGGCTGTCATGGCCAGCGCCACCGGGTTTGCCGTCGATGGTTCGAAGACGAAGTAGGGTACAAGCGGCACAGCGCCGCAGGCGATGAAAGCGGCGAACGTGGCGGTCGCCGCGGCCGTCGGACTGCGGATGTTCTCGCTCAAACCCAACTCTTCCGTGATCATGGTTGAAATCCAGCGCTCCCGATCGGCAGTGATGGCGTCGACGGCGCGCTCGAGCGTCTCGCCTTCAAACCCTTTGGCCATAAAGATTTGCCGGATTTCCTCGCGTTCGCCGTCAGGATCGATCGCGATGTGGCGCTTTTCCATCGCCCGGGCGCGTTCAAGTTCGTCATGCTCGGTCTTCGTGGCCGAATAGTTGCCGGCGGCCATCGAAATGCCATCGGCGATCAGATTGGCGAGCCCCAAAATGATGACGATGTTGGCCGAAAGCGCCGCGCCGACCACGCCGGCGACGATGGCAAAAGTGGTCACCGCGCCGTCAATGCCGCCATAGACCCAGTCGCGCAGATAGTTGGGCTTTGTCCCTTCGGCCAGCCGGGCGGCGATGGCGTCCGGCTCGTGCCGATGTTCGAGATTCATGGTTCTGCTCCGCGATGGGGCCGCCGCGCGCATTGCCAGTTGCCTCTTGACGGGCCAGGCGCTAGGGCGACCGAAGTCATTGTCTAGGCCCTCTTCATGCCATTTGTCCGCTTTGTGGCCAACAACGCCCGGTGGATCGCCGGCGGATTTCTGCTGACGTTCTTTTCGGCCTTCGGCCAGACCTTCTTCATCTCGCTTTCAGCGGGCGACATCCGCGCCGAATATGGCCTCAGCCACGGCCAGTTCGGCGGGCTCTACATGCTTGCGACGCTCGCCAGCGCCCTGACCCTGCCCTGGCTCGGGCGGATCGTCGACCGCTACGGCGCCGCGCGCGTGACGATGATCATCGTGCCGTTGCTGGCGCTTGGCGCTGTGGGCATGGCGTTTTCCGTACATATCGCCACGCTGGTCGTCGTCATCTATGTGCTGCGCCTGTTCGGGCAGGGCATGATGACGCAAAACGCGCTGACCGCCACCGGGCGCTGGTTCGCGGCCAATCGCGGACGCGCGGTCTCGCTTGTAACGCTCGGCCACAATGCGGGCGAGGCGCTGTTCCCGTTCGCGTTCGTCGCCGTGGCCGCCGCGCTTGGCTGGCGCAATGCCTGGCTTGCCGGAGCGGCGATCCTGATCCTTGTGGCGCTGCCGCTCATCTCCATTCTGACCGCCAGGGAGCGCGAACCGCTGTCCGATCCGCCGGACACAAGGGCGGTCGCGCCGCGCGACTGGTCCCGCGCGGAGGTGATGCGCGATCCGCTCTTCTGGGTTCTGCTGACGGGCGTTCTTGCGCCGGCCTTCATCGGCACGACCATCTTCTTTCATCAGGTCTACCTGGTGGAGTTGCGCGGCTGGTCTCTGCCGGTCTTTGCATCCTCCTTCGCCGTGATGAGCGTGACGACGATCTGCTTCGTGCTGATCGCCGGCGCGCTGATCGACCGGTTTTCGGCGACCGCGCTGCTGCCGATCTTTCTCGTGCCCCTGTCGCTTGCATGTCTGGCGCTCGGATTGCTCGAGGCGCAATGGAGCGCGTTCCTGTTCATGGCGCTGCTCGGCGTGTCCTACGGTTTTTCCTCGACGCTGTTCGGTGCGCTGTGGCCGGAAATCTATGGCACGCGCGAACTGGGCGCGATCCGCGCGGTGATCGTGGCGATGATGGTGTTCGGCACCGCCGTCGGGCCGGGCCTGACCGGCGCGCTGATCGATATCGGCGTTGCCTATCCGGCGCAGATCGTTGTGATGGGGTTCTACTGCGCCGTGGTCGCCGTGATCATGACCATGGCGTCGCGGCGCCTTCTGAAGCGCCGCGAAGCGCATCTTCTTGCCAATGCCGGGTGACTTCCGTAAGCGGGCGTCATGACTGTCACCGTTCGTTTCGCGCCGTCGCCGACGGGCCATATCCATATCGGCAATGTGCGCACCGCGCTGTTCAACTGGCTCTTTGCCCGGCAGAACGACGGCGCCTTCATCCTGCGTTTCGACGATACCGATACCGCCCGCTCGAAGGCCGAATATGCCGAGCAGATCGAGCGTGACCTGCGCTGGCTCGGCATCGATCCGGACCGCATCGCCTACCAGTCGCAGCGCATGGATGCCTATGACAAGGCGGCGCAGGCGCTCAAGGACGCGGGGCTGCTCTATCCATGCTATGAAACGCCGGACGAATTGGAACGGCGGCGCAAGATCCGCCTGACTCGCAAGCTGCCGCCGGTCTATGGCCGCGAGGCGCTGAAGCTGACCGACGCCGAAAAGGCGGACCTTGAAGCAAGGGGCCACGCGCCGCACTGGCGCTTCCTGCTGCCCAACTTCGCGGACGATCCCTTTGCGCCCGAGCGCACCGATGTGCGCTGGAGCGATGCGGTGCGCGGCGAGCAGAGCGTCGATCTGGCTTCCATGTCCGATCCGGTTCTGATCCGGGGCGACGGCACCTATCTCTACACGTTGCCTTCGGTGGTCGACGACATCGAAATGGGCGTCACCCACGTCATTCGCGGCGACGATCACGTCACCAACACCGGCGTGCAGATGGCGATCTTCCGGGCGCTCGGCGCCGAGCCGCCGGCATTCGGGCACCACAACCTTTTGACCACGGCCAGCGGCGAGGGCCTGTCCAAGCGCTCGGGCGCGCTGTCGATCAAGAGCCTGGCCGAGGCAGGCTACGAGCCGATGGCGGTGGCCAGCCTGGCGGTCCTGACCGGGTCGTCGACCGCGATATCCGCGATGGCGGACATGGAGGCGCTGACCGGTGCCTTCGACATCACGGCGACGACCAAATCGGCGGCAAAATTCGACCCCGCCGATCTGGACGGACTGAACCAGACGCTGGTGCACGATCTGCCGTTCGATGTGGTGCGCACGCGGCTGGGCGATGCCGGCGTCGACGTGGACGATCCGCGCGCCGAAGCGTTCTGGGTCATGATCCGCTCCAATGTGAAGAAGGTGGCCGACGCGGCCGACTGGTGGCCGGTGATCACCGATCGTCCAGCCAAGGACGCGGCGCTCGATGGCGACGATCTGGCCTATGCGCGCGCAGCGTTCGATTGCCTGCCCGAAGGCACGGTGGACCCCACACTGTGGAAGCGCTGGACCGAAGCGGCGAAGGCGCAATCGGGCCGCAAGGGCAGGGCGCTGTTCATGCCGCTGCGGATCGCGCTTACGGGAAGGGCGTGGGGACCGGATTTGTCAGATCTATTGCCTCTTCTGGGTCGGGAAGAAATTCTCCGCCGACGACCCTGATTTCGTCGCGGCTGTCGGCGACATCATGGATCTCTCCGACGCTGACGGAGCGGGCGATATCCGTCATTCGCCCGACCGTAAGCCCCTGGGCCGTGTTGGCGCGGGTTTCGGGATCGGCGGCCAGATCCGGGCGAAAGCGCGGCGGCGGCAAGCGACCGGGCTCTTCGTCGGCCTGCTCGGGCGGCACTTCGCTGGGGCGCGGCGTGATGCCCTCAATGCCGATCAGGCTGGTGTTGGCCCGTCCGCAGGTGCAGTTCTCGCTTCGCCGGCGCTCGCGGAAGTCGAACGCCGTGGCAAGATCGGTATAGGCGGTGCCGTCCAATGCCGTCATGTTCCGCGGGCCGTCATCATCGCCGCTGCGGTGCGTGAACAGCATGGTGGGCGCTGCCGGGCAAAGGGCTGCGCATATCGCCTTGTCCCGCTCGAATTGGTCGGCGTTCGTGGCAAACGAGATCGGGAAGAAGTAGCCGTCGCATGTGCGCACGCACAGCGTCCGGTGTTCTCCGGCGAAGGAAGGCCGGGCAGGGGCAACCGGCCGTGATGCATGGTTGCGGTTGGGTTGCGCCCGCCTCACCGTGCCGGGCTCCCGGCGGACCGAAGCGATGCGTGTCGACTGGCTGCGGCTGCAGGCGCGCTGGACCGCGCGCTCGAGGCGCCGGATTTCCCGCTGCGATGCACCGCCGCGATTGCGGTCACGCACGCGCTGCAGCTTGCCCAGGTTCGCCTGCATCTGGTTGATGGTCGAGCCCAGCGACCGGCATTGCCGGGAACCCGACTGCCGACAGCGTTGGCGGTTGTACATGCGCTGCGCCTTGCGCAACTCGCGCTGTTGGCGCTCGGCCGCCTCGGCGTAGCGCCGGTATTCGGCGCGGTTGCCGCTGCCGCGCCTTGCGCTGGCGAGTTGCGATTGCAGACTGTTGCAGGATTGCGCACCGGCCGGGGTAGCCGACATGGCGGTCAGCGTCACGAGCGTCATGGCAATTGCCATTCCGCACAGACACGCCACACAGGCTTTGAAAAGCCGGTACACCATCAACGCCGAACCCCATCCCGCCACCACTGTGACAGAAACACCGTGCCACTTGTTTAAGCGGGCGGGGTCAGCATGTCTCGTTCAAGCTGAATTTACGATGAACGTTAACGACCGGTAACGGCCGTGCCGGCGTGTGTGCCGCCCTGGGCCGCGGCCTGGGCGGCTTCGACGGCCGCGATCGCGGTCATGTTGACGACGCCGCGCGAGGTTACCGATGTCGTCAGCACATGGGCGGGTCGCTGCGTCCCCAGAAGGATCGGGCCGACATGCAGCGCATCGGTCATCGACTTGACGGCATTGAGCGTGATGTTGGCCGCATCGAGGTTCGGGAAGACCAGAAGGTTGGCCTCGCCCTCGAGGATCGAGTGCGGCAGGACGCGGGCGCGCAGCTCGGGATTGAGCGCGCTGTCGGCATGCATCTCGCCATCGACGCACAGTTCCGGCTGGGCGGCATGCAGGATTTCGACAGCACGGCGCATCTTGGCGGCCGAGGCGCTGTCGCGCGAGCCGAAATTGGAATGCGACAGCAGCGCGGCCTTGGGTTCGACGCCGAAACGCCGGATCTCCTCGGCGGCGAGCAGCGTCATCTCGGCCAGTTCCTCGGCGGTAGGATCGATTGAGACATAGGTGTCTGTGAAGAACGTCATGCCGTTGCCGGAGATCAGCATCGACAGCGCCGACAGATCGCGCGCGCCCTCGCGGACCCCGACGATGGACCGCACGGTGCGCAAATGCCGCTCATAGCGGCCGTCGAGGCCGCAGATCATCGCATCGGCCTCGCCGCGCATCAGGGCGATCGCCGAGATGACGGTGGCATTGGTGCGCACAAGCGTTCGGGCATAATCGGGGGTGAAGCCCTGCCGGCCGCCGATGGCGATCAGATGATCGACATAGTCCCGATAGCGCGGATCGTTTTCCGGATTGACCAGTTCGAAGTCCCGGTCGGGCCGTATCCGCAGGCCGTAGCGCTTCAGCCGCGCCTCGACCACCTCGGGACGGCCGACGAGGATCGGCTCGGCGATGCGGTCCTCCAGGACGATCTGGGCGGCGCGCAACACGCGTTCGTCCTCGCCGTCGGCGTAGATGACCTTGTGCGTGGCCGCGGCCTGGGCCGACGAGATCACCGGCTTCATGACGAGGCCCGACCGGAAGACGAACCGGTTCAGCCGGTCGCGATAGGCGTCCATGTCCTCGATGGGACGCGCGGCGACGCCGCTTTCCATCGCCGCCTTGGCGACGGCCGGCGCGATCCGGAGGATCAGCCGCTGGTCGAAGGGCGAGGGGATCAGGTAGTCGGGCCCGAAGATCGGCGTTTCGCCCGAATAGGCGCGGGCGGCGATGTCTGAGGGCTCTTCACGGGCGAGTTGTGCGATGGCGGTCACGGCGGCCGCCTTCATCGCCTCGTTGATGGTCCGCGCGCCACAGTCGAGGGCACCGCGAAAGATGTAAGGAAAACACAGTACGTTGTTGACCTGGTTGGGGAAATCGGACCGGCCCGTGCAGATCATCGCATCGGGACGCGCCTCCCGCGCGGCGTCCGGCATGATTTCGGGAACCGGATTTGCCAGCGCCATGATCAGCGGATTTTCCGCCATTTTTGCCAGATATTCGGGCTTGAGCACGCCGGCGGCGCTGAGACCCAGAAAAACGTCGGCGCCGTCGATGGCCTGCTCCAGCGTGCGGTGCTCGGTCTGGCGGGCAAAGACGGCCTTCCAGCGATCGATCTCGCCGGGGCGGCCGTCATAGACCACGCCGTCAATGTCGGTGACGATGATGTTGTGGAGGCTTGCACCGAGCGACACGAGAAGATTGAGGCAGGCGAGCGCTGCCGCCCCGGCGCCCGAAGTGACGATCTTCGCCGTCTCGATCGATTTACCGGCAAGCTCCAGCCCGTTGAGGATGCCGGCGGCGACGATGATCGCGGTGCCGTGCTGATCGTCATGGAAGACCGGAATGCCCATCATGTCGCGCAACCGTTCCTCGACTTCGAAGCACTCGGGCGACTTGATGTCTTCGAGATTGATCCCGCCAAAGGTCGGTTCGAGCGCGGAAACCACATCGACCATGCGCTCGACGCCCGGCGCGTCGATTTCGATGTCGAACACGTCGATGCCGGCGAACTTCTTGAAGAGCACGGCCTTGCCCTCCATTACCGGCTTGGATGCGAGCGGGCCGATATTGCCGAGGCCGAGGACGGCCGAGCCGTTGGAGACGACGGCGACCAGATTGGCGCGCGCGGTATAGTCCGCAGCCCGCGCCGGGTCTGCGGCGATCGCAAGGCAGGGCGCGGCGACACCCGGCGAATAGGCGAGCGCCAGATCGCGCTGGTTGCCCAGCGGTTTCGTGGCCCGGATTTCGAGCTTGCCGGGAACCGGGTTCTGGTGGAAGAAAAGCGCGTTCTCGTCGAGGTCCGAAGGCACCGACTTTTTTGCTGCATCCGTCTCGCCACTCATGGCCGCCCCTCCCGGTTCTTGTATTCGACAACCGGTAGACCAATGCGGCGGTTGCGACAATTCGTTCCGGCCGAAAAGCGTTTAAAACGCGCTTTGATAGACCCCGCCGTCGAGCCGGATGTTCTGGCCGGTGATGTAGCCGGCATGGGTGGAGCAAAGGAACGCGCATGTGGCGCCGAACTCTTCCGGGGTGCCCAATCGGCCTGCAGGGATGGCGCCGATCTGGCGGGCCTTTTCGTCGTCGAACTCAACGCCGCGCTTGTCGGCGGCGTAGACCATGGTCTGACGGATCCGGTCCGTGTCGATCTTGCCGGGGAGGATGTTGTTGATCGTCACATTGCTGCCGGCGACCGACCGGGCGATGCCGGCGAGGAACGCCGTCAGGCCGGCCCGGGCGCCCGACGACAGGTCGAGCCCCAAAATCGGCTGGTAGACCGACAGCGATGTGATGTTGACGATCCGGCCGAAACCGCGCTCGGCCATTCCGTCGATCGTCCGCTGGATCAGCTCGATGGGCGTGACCATGTTCTGCGTGACGCCGTCGAGCAGCGCATCGCGATCCAGTTCGCGGAAATCGCGCAGGGCCGGGCCGCCATTGTTGTTGACGAGGATGTCGGGCTGCGGACAGGCCTCCAACAGGGCATCCTGCGTGGCGTGATCGGACACGCTGCCCAGGACGATATCGACGGTGACGCCATGGGCGCGCAGGTCCTCGGCGGTCTTTTCGGTGGCTTGCTCGTTGCGGCCATTGATCACCAGATTGACCCCTTCGCGGGCCAGCGCCTCGGCGCATCCGCGCCCCAGACCGCGGCTCGATGCGCAGACGATCGCGCTTTTGCCCTTCAATCCCAGATCCATGCCCATCCTCCCGGTTTGGCGGCTGCGTGTTTGTCCGGGTGACCTAAACGATCGCCCGGCGGCGTCAATGCCGGCTCAGCCCCAAAGCGCCGGTTCGGGGGGAGAAACAGTGCTGCCGTAATAGTGAAGCGCCGGCTTGCGGTCGCGCGCAAGCAGCAGCGGACCGTCCAGATCGATGAAGTCGGCGTCCTGGGCCAGCAGGACGGCGGGCGCCATGGCGAGCGAGGTTCCGACCATGCAGCCGACCATGACGCCGAACCCCATCCGGCGGGCCTTGTCGCGCATCGCCAGCGCCTCGGTCAGCCCGCCGGTCTTGTCGAGCTTGATGTTGACGACGTCATAGAGCGCGCCAAGCGCGTCGAGATCGGCACTCGTATGGGCGCTTTCGTCGGCGCAGACCGGCACGGGATGCGGAATGCGTCCCAGAATGGCGTCTTCGCCGACCGGCAGCGGCTGTTCGACCAGCGCGATGTGCAGACGCGCGGCTTCCTCCATCATCGCGATGAGATTGTCTTCGCGCCAGGATTCGTTGGCATCGACGATGATCCGCGCATCGCGGGCGTTGGCCGTCACGGCGTGCATGCGGGCAATGTCGGCTTCGTCTCCGCCCAGCTTCATCTTCAAAAGATGCCGCTTGTTCGCCGCGCGCGCGGCATCGGCCATGTTTTCGGGGGTGTCGAGCGACAGGGTGAGCGCGGTTTCGACCGGGCGCGGCGGGTGCCGGCACACCAGCGCGTGCACGCGGCGACCCGATCGTTTGGCATCGAGATCCCACAGCGCGCAGTCGACCGCGTTGCGCGCCGCGCCAGGCGGCAAGGCCGATGCCAGATCGATACGGAGCCTGTCGCAAGGGGCCGAGGCATCGAGCGCGGGCAACGACTCCAACTGGGCGATCACGCCGTCTACCGTTTCGCCGTAATGGGCATAAGGCACGCATTCGCCGTGGCCCGAATGGGTGCCGTCGTCCAGCGTGCAGGCGATGACATGGGCATGGGAGCGTTCGCCGCGGGCGATCCGGAAGCGGCCATCGATGGGAAAGCTTTCGGCGCTTGCGGTCAGCGAGAGCGATGAGGCCATGATATCCAGGATCCTTGCAATGGCGCTGCCAGAGCAAAGGGAATACGCCTGCCGGGGGGCGTTGTGCAACGGCCACGATGGGCATGTATCGCGCGGCCGCAGCGGCTTTGAGGCTGACGGACGGGCTTGCAGGCGCTAGAACTGTGACATGACGCTGGTCCAGGACGATGAATTTGCGCAGCCGCGCGCCTCGTCGGAGGCGCTGCCGACGGTCGAAGCCGACCGGGCGGGCGGCGATCCGGTGCTGCGGCTTGCCGGTGTCTGGCTGACCGCCACGGTCGGGAGCGTCGATGCCGATCTGTCCAAGGCGGTCAAGGCGACCGGCGATGCGGGCACGCTGAAGATCGATGCCAGCGCGGTCAGCCATCTGGACACGGCCGGCGCATGGCTGATCGTGCGCACCATGCGCATTGCGCAGGCGCGCAACCAGCCGGTTCGCCTGGCCGGCTTGAAGCAAGGCGCGCAGACGCTGGTCGACGAGGTCGCCGAGAGCACCGCGCGCCCCGAACCTCCCCCGCCTTCAGAGCGCGTGGGGCTTGCCACCATCCTGGCGACAATCGGGCACTATGTGTGGGATCTGCGCCGCGACGCCACGATGGGGCTGCACATGCTCGGCGCGGCGGTGCGCGGCAGCCAGATGAAATCGGGCCACCGCAATCCGATGGCATGGGCGCCGGTGGTCAACCAGATCGACCGGATGGGCGTGCGCGCCATTCCGATCATCGTCCTGATGTCGACCATCATCGGCGCGATCATTGCCCAGCAGGGCGCCTTCCAGTTGCGCTATTTCGGCGCCGAGATCTTCGTCGTCGACCTGGTGGCGATCCTCGTCCTGCGCGAGATCGGCGTTCTTTTGACCGCCATCATGATCGCCGGCCGGTCGGGCAGCGCGATCACCGCCGAGATCGGATCGATGAAGATGCGCGAAGAGGTGGACGCTTTGACCGTGATCGGTCTCAATCCGATCGGCGTTCTTGTCTTTCCGCGCCTGGTCGCGCTGGTGATCGGCCTGCCGCTTCTGACCCTGATCGCCAACTTCTCTGCGCTGGCAGGCGCGATGTTCGTCGCCCAGGCCTATTCGGGCATCAATCCCGAAGCGTTCATAATGCGCATGCGCGATGCGATCGACATGTCGACGTTCCTTGCAGGCATCATCAAGGCGCCGTTCATGGCGATCATCATCGGGATCATCGCCTCGGTCGAGGGGATGAAGGTGGGAGGCAGCGCGGAATCGCTGGGTGCCCGCGTCACGGCCTCCGTCGTCAAGGCGATCTTCGTGGTCATCGTCGTCGACGGGCTGTTTGCCATTTTCTTTGCGGCGGTGGACTTCTGATGAGCGCCGATGCCGACATCGTTTTGAGCGTGCGCGACATGCATGTCCGCTTCGGCAGCAATGTCGTTCTGGACGGGCTGGATCTGGATGTGCGGCGCCGCGAAATCCTCGGCTTCGTCGGAGCGTCCGGCACGGGCAAGTCGGTGCTGATGCGCGCGATCCTGGGACTGACGCCGAGACAGGCCGGACGTATCACAATCTTCGGGCACGATCTGTCGGCGGTCGACGATGACGAGCGCATCCTGATCGACATGCGGATGGGCGTTCTGTTCCAGCATGGCGCGCTGTTTTCGGCGCTGACCGTGGCCGAAAACATCGAAGTGCCGATGCGCGAATATGTCCAGCTTCCGCCGAAACTGATGCGCGAGCTGGCCATCGTCAAACTGGAAATGGTCGGGCTGAAGCCCGCCGACGGCGACAAGTATCCGTCCGAACTGTCGGGCGGCATGATCAAGCGGGCAGCGCTGGCGCGCGCGCTGTCGCTCGACCCGGATATCGTCTTTCTGGACGAGCCGACATCCGGGCTCGATCCGATCGGTGCCGCCGAATTCGACGAACTGATCGCCAAACTGCGCGACACCATGGGTCTGACGGTCTACATGGTGACCCACGATCTGGACAGCCTTTTCACCGTAGCGGACCGGATCGCGGTGCTGGGCGAGGGCAAGGTGATCGCCGCCGGGCCGTTGTCGACAATGCTCGCGCATGACAATGCGTGGATAAAATCCTATTTCCGTGGCAAGCGGGCGCGTCACATTCCCGCCAAGGTAGAGTAGGCGTCCGAGCACGATGGAAACCAAGGCCAACTATGTCGCCGTCGGGGCGTTCACCGTTCTGGTGTTCGCCGCCGCCTTCGCCTTTGTCTACTGGTTCGCGCGCAACGACACCGGTGGCGAGACGGCGCAGCTGAACATCGTGATCGCCGGCTCGGTGACTGGTTTGGCCAATTCGAGCGTCGTCAAGTTCAACGGCATCGATGTGGGCAAGGTGGACCGGCTGGGCTTTGACGCCACCGATCCAGGCGTCGTGATCGCCGAAACGCAAGTGCGGCGCGACCTGCCGATCACCGCGGAAACCAAGGCGGTCTTGTCGTTCACCGGCCTGACCGGCATCGCCCATATCGAGCTGGAGGGCGGTGCGGTCGATCAGCCCAACGTGTTCGAACTGGCCGAACGGGAGGGGACGGTCGCGACGATCGACGCGGATCCCACCGCGCTCAACGATCTGCTCGCCACCGCGCAGGACATCGCCAACCGGGCCAACAACATCCTCACCGACGTCGAAAGCTTTGTCGCGGACGCGCGCGGGCCGCTGACGCGGGCGGTCGAGAATGTCACCGAGATCAGCGACGCGCTGGCCGCCAATTCGGGCCGCATCGACGAGTTCCTGACCGGTATGGGCGATCTGGGCGAATCGCTGGGCACCATGTCGGTCACGCTGGAACGCACCCTGTCGGGCGCGGACGAACTGATCGCCGCGGTCGATCCGGACGATGTGGCCGCGATCGTCACCGAAGTGCGCGGCTTTGCGGCCGACCTCAATGAAGCGTCGGACGATCTGGACGGTCTTGTGGCCTCCGCGCGCACGACACTGGAGGGGCTCGAGAGCATCGGCGACCGGGTCGACCAGTCGTTCGACCAACTCGACACGCTGATTGGCGCGGTCGATCCCGACGCGGTGGGCGAGGCGGTGTCGGGCTTTGCCGATGCGGGCCGGGCGGCGCGCGACATCACCGCCGATATCCAGGGCGTGACCGCCGAACTCGAAGGGCGCGGTGAGGATATCGACACCATCTTCGCCAATGTCACCGAGATGTCCGAACGGCTGAACGCGGCCTCGGTCCGCGTCGACGGCGTTCTGGAGAAGCTCGACGGGTTTCTGGGTGAAGGCGGCGAAGGCGGCCAGAACCTGATTGCCGAGGCCAGCGAGACCTTGCGTTCCTTCCGCGACGTCGCGAGCAACCTCAATGCACGGCTGGACAGCATTGGCGGCGGTCTCGAGCGGTTTTCCGATCGCGGCCTGCGCGATATCGAGGCGCTGGTCAACGAAACGCGGCGGTCGATTTCACGCATCGAACAGACGATCACCAGCATCGAACGCGACCCCCAGCAACTGATCTTCGGAGGCGATGGCGGGGTCAAGCGCTTTGACGGGCGCGAGCGCCGCTGATAAGCGGAGAAGGACGATCCGCGGAGGGTCCGGTTTCGCGCAGCAGGCAGCCGAGCGGGGCGTGCAAGTAATGTGTCATGGGGCGATGACGGGGTGCAGCAGTGTCCATGAGTGAGCCGGGCCGACGGCCGTTGCGCCTGCCACGATCGATCGCCGTTCTGCTGGTATCGGCCGGCCTCGTCCAGGGCTGTGCCGCGCTCGGCGGCACGGGTGAGCCGCCCGACACGTTCGACCTTGTGGCGCCGCGCGACGTGTCAGCGGGACCGGTGCGGCGCGGCACGCAGATCCTGATCGCCGAGCCCGGAGCCGTTCAGGCGCTCGATTCCCAGAATATCGTCGTCGAGACCGCGCCGTTCGCCATCCAGTATCTGGGCGATGCGCAATGGGGCGACCGTCTGCCGCGTCTGGTTCAGCGCCGGCTGGCCGAGAGCTTCGACCGCGCCGATCGTTTCGACGGCGTGGGCCTGCCGGGGCAGGGGCTGGCGATCGACTACCAGATCGTGACCAACATCGCCGAGTTCGGCATCGACATTCCCGCCGCTGCCGCCCGGATCGAGATCGAGGTCAAGCTGCTGGACGACCGCAGTGGCGTGGTTGCCGCCGATCGGCGTTTCGCCGCGTCGGTTCCGGTCTCGCGCACCGGCAGCCCGGACGATTATGTCGCCGCGCTCAATGCGGCCTTCGCCGGCGTCGCCACCGAGATCGTTGCCTGGTCGGCCGATCTGATCTGATCGCCGCCGCCGGCTGAACAAAGAAAGCCCCGCTCGGTCCGAGCGGGGCTTTTTTTGTCTGAAGCGGCTTTGAACGATCAGCGCAGGCGACCGCTCGCATGGGCCAGCATGGTGTAAACCTTGCCCGTGTCGGACGTCAGGTAGGTTTGCGACATCACACCGTCGCGGTCGTTGCGCGACACGTCGCTGAGCAGGCGTTCGAAGTCCCGCACGTAGCGGTCGACGGACGAGCGGAACGCCGGATCACGACCATAGCGCGCCTTGATGTCCTCGAAGGTGCGTTGCCCGGCAAGCGTGTAGAGACGGCGCGTGAAGATGTCGCGTTCGCCGCGCCGGTAGCGATCCCACAATTGGGCGGCTGCCTCGTGATCGATCGCCCGGGCGATGTCGACCGACAGCGAATTGAGCGACTCGACCGTCTGGGCCGGCTGCCGCGCCGGGGTGGGCTGCTCCTCGCTCGATGCGCGTTTCAACAGGTCGCTCACCCAGCCGCCGCCATCGGACGATGCCGGTGCCCGACGGTCGGGCTCGGGCGCACGCGGCGGAGCGGCGGGCGGTGTGTCGTCGAACCCGCCGCGAAGCTCCGGCTGGGCGGCAGCCAGGGGAGCGGCATGCCCGGCCGGGGCGCGGTCGTCCGCGCTATCCGACCGGGCCTGCGGCTTTTTTGAGCGGGCTGCGCCTCCCACGTCGAATGCGCGTCCCGATTCCTCGACGATGCGTGAGAGGTCCTTGAGCGCGTTGATCTGCTCGCTGACCGCGCGCCGCATCGCATTGGCGCTTTCGCGCGTTTCCTCTGGCAGTTCGAGCACGCCGCGGCGCACCTCGTCCCGCGCGCTTTCGAGCTCCGACCGGATCTCCGACGATACATGCCGCATCTGCGCCGTTGCTTCGTCGAACCGGCCCATGGCTTCGTCGGCGGTCTGCCGGATGCTGGTGGCCAGCTTGTCGGTCGAACTGAGCGCACGGCTTTCCACCTGGCTCAGCGTGTCGCCGATCATCGTCTCGAACGAGCGCATGGTCCGCTGGATTTCCTCGGACTTGGCCACCAGTCCCGAAGCCAGTGCCTCCAGAGCGTCGCGGCGATCGCCGAGCGTTACTTCGAGGTTCGACTGGGCCTTCTCGAACAGGTCCGATGCCGAGGCCAGCACCTTGCCGTGATCGTCGAATCGGGCAGCGATCGATGCGATGTCGTTGAGCGTCTTCTGCGAGACATTGTCGAGTTTCTCGGCATTGTTGCCCAGCAGCGAAACGGACGTGTTGAGGTTCTGCGCGATCGCGCCGGTACGGCTGGCAAAGCCCTCGGTGGTTTCGGCCAGCTTGCCCTCGATGGCGCCCAGATTACCGGTCGCCATCTCGATCAGTTCGCCCAGCTTGGCGTTGGAGGCCGACAGGCGGTCCAGAAGGCTGCCAACATCGCCGCCAAGGCTGTTCTGCATGGTCTCGACGGTCTCGCGCGTCCGGTCGAGCAGGCCGCCGACAGCACCGGACAGATTGTTCTGCATGGATTCGACGGCGGTGATCGTCTCGGCGGTGCGGTTGGCGAGCGCATTGACCAGCGCATCGTTCTCCGCCCGCAGGCGCTCCGTGGCAGCGCGTGTCGCGCTCTCCAGTTGTGCGGCGATCTCCGCGCCATCCTGGCCGAGGCGCTCGATCAGCGGCACGGCCGTTGTCTCCAGCGTCCGCGCCAGCGCGCCGGTGCGATCGCCGATGCGGCGGTCATAGGCGGCAATCTCCTCGCTGAGCGTCGTCTGGTGCGTTTTCAGCACCTCGCCAAGACGCGCGGTCAGCACATCGCTCTGGTCGGCGCCCAGTTGCGCGACCCGCTCGGTTTCCGCGTCGATCGCGGCCCGGGTCTCTGCGACGCGGTCGCGCAGCGTGCCGGCAAGGTTCGCCGCGCTGTCTTCGAGCACGCGGCGGACATTCTCGACGCCCACCGAAAGGGCGCGCTGCATGGTGCTCGTACGCTCGTCGACGATGCCCGACTGGTCGGTGAAGGCCTCGTTGATGGAGTCTGTCGCCTCGCGCAGCGCGACCACGGCCGCATTGGACCGGGCCTCGACGGAGGAGGCGATCTCGTCGGCCATGGCAGACAGCCGCCGGGTGAGCGCTTCTGTCTTGGCCTCGATGTCGGCGCTTGGCGCATCGAGCACGGCCGAAAGGCTCTGCGCGGTCCGCTCGGTCGCTCCGAACAGGGCCGCTGTCTTTTCCTCGAGCCGCTCAAGAAATGCGCCGGTGCTTTCGGAGACTTTCGCCACCGTGGCTTCGCCTGTCGCGTTCAGGCGTCCGATCGTCTCGTCGCCGACGGACGTCAGGCCGGAGACGGCACGCTCGCCGCTGGCGGCCAGCTTGGCTGCGACCTCGTCGCCGGCGCCCTGCAGACGCGCGACGGTCTCTTCGGTTGCACTGCTCAGGCCCGACACCGCGTTGTCGCGCAGCGAGGCGATGGACGCCACCAGACGCTGATTGGCGGCATCGAGCTCGGTGACCGAACCGTCGGCGCTCTGGGTGATCTGTGCGGCTGCGTCCATGCTGGTGCCCATCAGGCGGCCCATCAGTTCCTCGCCGGCACTGGCAAGTTTCGCCGTCGCGTCATTGCCAAGCCCTGCGATGCCGGAGGTGATCCGCTGGTGCGCTTGCTCCATGCCATCCATCGTGCTCTTGGCGGAGGCCGATATGGCGTCGGCGGCCGCCGTTCCCGCTTCGATGAAGCGTGCGGCGTTCTGCTCCACGCTGGCGCTGACATGCTCGCCGAGCGCGGCGGCACGGCGTTCCATCGCCGCGGTCTGTTCTTCCAGCGCGCTGGTGATGCGCTGGGTGCCGTGATGGGCGGCGGCAAACGCGGCCTGCGTCTTCTCGTCGAGCCGCTGCGTTGCCTGCTCGACATTGTCCGTCAGGCGCGCAATGCCCTCATCGGTCGCCGAGACGAACCGTTCGGCGAGTTCGCCGGCCTTGCCGTCAAGACGCGCCGACTGGCTGTCCATGGTCGAAGTCAGCGTTTCGGCGGACTGCAACACCGCATCGGTCATCGCCTGTGAGCGGGCTTCGGCCCTGGCGAGGAAATCGGCGGTCCGTTCGTCGACTGCGGCGGTCATGCGCGCCGAGACGCCGTCGAGCGTTTCGGCGATCGCCGCGGTGCGCGTCTCCATCGCCTCGCTCAGCGACCGCTGGGCGGCGCCGGTCTGTTCCTCGACCGAATTGCGCGCGCTTTCGGCGGTTTCGGTGATCGATTGTGCGCCGTCGGTGAGCGTGTCGGCGATCGCGCGGGTGCGGTCGAGCAGCGTCTCGTTGAGCTGGCGCGCGCGCGCGTCCAGCGCCACGTTGAGGCGCTCCGTGCTCGCATCGACGGCCGAAATGCGCGTCTCGAACTCCTCGACGAGGTTCTGGCCGCGTTCTGCCAGCAGGCTCTTGAGATTCTCGGCCTGGCCCTCGATCGTGGCGCCCAGTTCGCGCCCGGCCGTCTCGGTGACGGCGTTGAGATTGGCAATGCGGGTCTCGATCAGGCTGGCGAGCGCATCGCCCGAGGCGGTAAACCGCCCGGAGATCTCGTCCATTTGGCTGGCAAGGCCGGCATTGACGGTCGAGCCGGTCTCGTTGAGGCGGTCGAGCAGGCTGTCGCCGGCCTTGTTGATGTTGGTTGTCAGATGCTCAGAAGCAGACAGCATCTTGTCTCCGAGCGTGTTGGTGGCCGCCGTCAGTTCCTCGCGCAACTGCTCATGCGCTCCGGAGATCGATGCGCGCAGGCGTTCGGCATGGGTGACGACGCCCTCGCGCTGATTGCCCAGTTCGCTCAGAAGCGAGCGGACCCGCACTTCATTGTCGGTGTAGGCGCGTTCGAGCTCGGTGACCTCGTTCTGCATCAGCGCTTCGAGTTCGCTGGCGCGCGCGATGGTCCGCTCGATGCCTTCGCCCATCGCGGCGACCTCGCGCCGGACGGCCTGGCCGACCATGGCGACGCGCTCCTGGGCGAGGTTTTCGGGCGCTGCCAGGCGGAAGGCGATCTCGCTCATCGACCGGGCGGTGTTGCGCATCTCCTGGGCCCGGCGAACGAGCACCGCAAACCCGTAGAACAAGATGACCGGCACGACGACGCCGATCATGATCGCGATCACGCCGGGCAGGGCGCGCAATTGTTCGATCGTCCTGATCTGCCAGACATCGGGTGAATAGAGAATGTGCGCCAGCGCGGCGCCGGCGCCGATCCAGATGAGGCTGACGATGGTCGCCCAGACGAACGATTGCCCGCCCGGCCGCGCGCTGATCCGTTCGAGCAGTTGGGCATATTCGCGCTCGGCGCTGTCGTCATTGGCGGCGCGATAGGGAGCCGACGCGGTCGCCGCGGCGGCGGTTGTGCCTGCGGCAGCGGCAACTGCAACGGCAGGTTCGACGGGCTGGTTGGCTTCGCTGAGTTCTCCGGCGGCCTTGCTGACCTGCGCTTCGAAGTCGTCCAGCGACAATTCGCTGTCCAGATCGACATCGGCCATATCACCGGTGTCGCCCGATGTCAGATCGTTCTCCAGCGCTTCCTGAAGCGCCAGTTCCATATCCGCATCCAGGTCCGGTGCATTCTTGTTCTGAGCCATGAAAGCCTCACCTGCTACTCAACTCCGGGCACGGGCCCGGACATACGCTTGCCAGCCATCGTGCAAACGCGCCGGAACTGCAGGCGCAATTGTGGCGTCGCGATGGTTGAGCCTTATCGTAGAGCCACGGGTGCCAGAATGGAACACGATATCGCGACACCCCCAAAAACTTTAAAGATAAAGTTAACGCACTGTGAGAACGGCGGAAATCCGCCGCCGGAACAGGGCTCTGCGAGCCGGTTCCGATTTCGCCGTTTTCGCCCCATTTCGGCCCGCACCCGCCATTAACGGCTTGCCCATCAGTTTGTGACAGCCTCTGCCAAGGGACAGTGCGTGCGGGTGATGCTTATGGATACTCAATCAAGACATCCGGTGTTCGAGACGCCGGACATGGCCTATCAGACGATGGCGCGTGAACGGCCGGTCGATCTGGTCCGGCTGGCGCGGCAGACCGGCGGCGACCGGGCTCTCGAGGAAGAGGTGCTCCACCTGTTTCTCAAGCAGGCCAAGTCGATCGGCAAGGCGATGCGCGTCGGCACGGATGCCGACCAGCGCAAGCGCCATGCGCACACGCTCAAGGGCGCTGCGCACGCGGTGGGAGCCGGCGCGATCGCCGATACGGCCAAGGCCGTCGAGGACTCGCCCGGAGAACGGCGGTGCGTCCGTGCGCTTTTGACCGAAATCGACCGGACATGCGATTACATCAACTCGCTTCTGCGCTGACGGCGCCTTGAGGCGTACCGAGCGCGGGTTTGCTTGACAATCGGGGGCGAACGGCTAAGTCGCGCTTCGACGATCCGCGCCGCTGGTGATGCGCGGACCTGCCGGAGTGAACGATGCCCAAACTGACGATCGTCGCCTTTGATGGAACCGAGTTCGATCTGGACGCGGAGGCCGGTTCGACGGTGATGGAAAACGCGATCAAGAACGCGGTTCCGGGCATCGAAGCGGAATGCGGCGGGGCCTGCGCCTGCGCGACCTGCCACGTCTATGTCGATGAGGCCTGGACCGAGAAGGTGGGCCAGCCCGATGTCATGGAAGAGGACATGCTGGATTTCGCGTTCGAAACCAAGCCGAATTCCCGCCTGTCGTGCCAGATCAAGATGACGGACGATTTCGACGGGCTGATCGTCCGCGTTCCCGAACAGCAGGCCTGACCGCCGTTTCCTCAGCCCCGCGGGGTCATGTCCTTTGACCGACCCGTTTGAACCACGTCCATGGCGTATCGGCTCCGGCGCAAGGCTGGAACTGGGGCCGCGCGGACTCGTGATGGGCATTTTGAACGTCACACCGGACAGTTTTTCCGATGGCGGGCATCATGCGGACCCCGATGCGGCGGTAGCGGCAGCGCGCGCGATGGCCGAAGCGGGCGCGGCGATCATCGATATCGGTGCCGAAAGCACGCGGCCGGGTGCCGAGGCGATCGATGGCGAGGCCGAGCGCCGGCGCCTCCTTCCGGTGATCGCGGACGTCCGGTCCGCGCTTCCCGACATGCCGGTCTCAGCGGACACCTATCGGTCGGAAACCGCCCGCGCGGCGCTCGAAGCCGGCGCTGGAATCGTCAATGATGTCTGGGGTTTGCAGCGCGATCCTGCGATGGCGAATCTGGCTGCGGAAACCGGCGCCGGGCTGGTGATCATGCACACCGGACGCGACCGAGACGTTCTGCCCGATCCGATCGAGGATCAGCGCGTCTATCTGTCCCGGTCGATCGAGATCGCGCTCAAGGCCGGGGTCGCGCAAGCCCAGATCGTGCTCGATCCCGGTTTCGGCTTCGCCAAGGACGCCGAACACAATGCGGTGCTGATGGCGCGGTTCGGCGAGTTGCACGCGCTCGGCTTTCCGCTTCTGGCCGGGACCAGCCGCAAGCGTTTCCTCGGGTATTTCACCGGCCGGCCCGTCGAGGCGCGCGACGTGGCCACAGCCGCCAGCTCGGCATTGTTGCGTGCCGCCGGCGCGGCGGTTTTGCGGGTACATGATGTCGCAATGAACGTGGACGCGGCGGCGGTTGCCGATGTTATGATCGCCGCCGGACGCCAGGGGGCTGGCGCCGGGACGGAGCTGGCCTGACGTGTACGAAATCCGGATGATCAACTGCGCCTTCTTTGCGCGCCACGGTGTGTTCGACCAGGAGGAGTTTCTCGGTCAGCGCTTTTATGTCGATGCGCGGCTGTTCGTCGAGCCGGGACGGGCGCTTGAAGACGACGATATCTCCGACACGGTCGATTACGGTAACGCGTTCAAGGAGATCGAGCGGATCGTCACCGGCAAGCGGCGTTATCTGATCGAGGCATTGGCCTATGAGATCGCCAAGGCGCTGTGCGCGCGCTGGCCGCAGATCAGGCGTGCCGAGATCACGCTGCGCAAGCCCAATGCGCCGGTGCCGGGCGTGCTCGACCATATCGAGGTTCATGTCTGCCATGATGCCTGAGACCGTGAGCGCGCTGATCGCCCTTGGCGGCAATATCGGCGACGTCGCCGGTGCGATGCAGTCCGCGCTGGGCCGGCTGCATGCCGAACCGGGCATGTCGGTCGTTTCGGTATCGCCGATCTACTCGACACCGCCCTGGGGGATTACCGAGCAACCGCGCTTCCTGAACGCGTGTGCCGAAGTTGAAACATCGATCCCGCCGCATGTCTTGCTGCAACGGGTTTTGGCCGCCGAACGGGGCGCCGGGCGCAGGCGCCTGCGCCGCTGGGGGCCGCGCACGCTCGATATCGACATTCTGGCCTATGGAGATCAGGCGATCGAGAGCCCGACGCTGACCGTGCCGCATCCGCGCATGTTCGAGCGTGCGTTCGTGCTGGTGCCGTTGGCCGATATTGCCGGGGAACGGGTGATCGGCGGGCGCCGCGTGTCGGATGCGCTTTCGGCACTCGACACGAGCGGCATCATTCGCACCGACGATCTTCTGTCGCTGCCGCGTGCCGCCTGACGCAATTTGCGCTTGTTTGGTTCTAGCGGACCGAGCCGACCTGGACCGGATCGAGCCGGTCGAGGCTCATGCCGATCACCGGCACCAGTTCTCCGCCGACGCGCACGGATACCGTGACATTGAGCGTGTTGTCGTCGGCCAGACGCGCCAGCATGGCGCCGTCGAGCTGCTTGCGGTTGAGCGTCAGCGCCACACGGTCGCGGCTGACATTGCCGGCGGTGACATCGAGGCCTTCGCCGCCGGCGCCGTCGAGAAACGTCCCCGAATAGGTGCGGCCGTCGCGCTGCACGGTGGCGGTCATCTTCTGGGTGAACAGACCGACGCGGCAATCGCCGTCGAGCGACATGCCAAGCCGGCTGTCGGGGACCGAGCCGTCGAACTGGCAGATGAACTTGGTGCCGCGATACTTGCCGGCGACGATCTCGCCGGGCCCGCGCCACTGGCCCTCGATCTTCTGAAAGAAACGCGCATCACGCGCCTGGTCGGCATGCGCCGGAACGGTGGCGCCGGCAATCGTGCCGGAAATCAGGACGGACATGGCCAGGCGGTTGAGCATGGGGCGCACTCTTTTTGCGATGTTTGGCCGCGATCATTGGCCCGCAATGGTTAAGGCATGGTTGTGATCCTACTCACGATGCGCCGTTTTTGTCATCACGATCGGTTTCACCCTGCTGGGCGGCGGTGAACCGGGTCAGCGTCCGCGCCATCTCGCCGACCCGCGGCGCCGGCAGAGCCTCGAACGGCGCCGGGCGGCATACGCCGATCGCCGAAATGCCGACGCGAGCGGTCATCAGCCCGTTGACGACGCCCTCGCCAAGCCGGGCGGAGAGGCGCGCGGCTACGCCGTGGCCGACCAGCTGCTGGATCAGGCTGTCACCGAGCGCGATCGTGCCGGTCACCGCAAGATGGCTGACCACGCGGCGGACCAGCGCGATGGTGCCGAACGTGCCGGCGCGGCCGCCATAATGCTCGGCGATGGTGCGGATCAGGCGGACATTCTCGAACAGCACATAGCCCAGATCGACGAAGGCGCGGGGCGAGACGGCGGTCACGACGGACACACGCTTGGCCGCGTTCATCACGATGGTGCGCGCTTCCGCGTCGAGCCCGGCCAGCAGCGCGCGTTCTGCGATGGCGTGGCGGTCGGCGGCGTCGATCACCTCGCCCTTGAGGTCGGCAAGGTGTGCCCGGCCCGTTGCGGTTTTCGGGTGCGAGGCGAAATGCGCCTCAAGCCGTCCGGTCGCTTTGGCGATGTCGCGCGCATTGCCGTCGGCGAGGGCCTTTTCGGTCTCGGCCCGCAGCCCGGCGATGGATCGCTGACTGGCTATGGCCCAGATTTCGCGGGCGATGAAGGCAACCAGCGCCAGCGCCAAAAGACCGATCGCGACCAGACCGGCCTGTCCGAGCACCGGATGCCGCTCGAACAGGTCGCGGACCAGTTGCTCGAGCCACAATCCCAGCGCCAGCGTGACGATGACGCCCAGCGCCGAAAGGCCGATTCCTGCAAGGCCGAAACGCCGCGCCCGGCGCCTTGGCGGCGGCGGTGGCGCGGTCGCTTCGGGCAGATGTTCGGTGGCGAAGAAGTCCTCTTCGGCCATCTCGACGCGAGCCGCATCGTCGATGGCGCGCGGTTCTCGGGCGGCCGACCGCGTTTTGGGGCTGGCTTTGGCCTTTCCCGCCTTGTCTGGCCTGGCGGCGTCATCCTCATCGACGGCGAAGGCGCGGGGCTTGCGCGGGGTCTCGCTCATTTCAAACGGTCTCCCAGAAGGAACTGCAGTGCCTTGTCGAGGCGAATGTGCGGCAGCGAAAGCGTCACGCCCTCGGCGGTCTTTTCAAGCCGTGGCGGGCGCATGCGCACAAAGCGCTGGCTGGCAGCATCGACCGGCTCGAACAGGGCGGACGGGTCGGCGGGCAAATCGCCGGGGAAAATCGCCGTTTCGCGATTTCCGTCGAATGTCTCAGCGCCGATGGTCTCGCCGGCGATAGGTGTGCCGACGACCACGGGCAGGGTCTCACCCTTCTCGTTCACCGTCGCCTCGCGTGTCGCGCGCACCGCCGCGAGCGCGACCGTATTGACCGAAGCACCTGAAAGGCTTGCCTTTTTGGCCGCATTGGCAACGATGCGCTCGATGATCGCCTCGAGCCTTGCGTGACTTTCATGATGCAGATGATCGGCCTTGGTGGCGGCAATGAGGATGCGGTCGATGCGGCGCTGGATGAGAGCGGAGAAGGGGTTGTTCGTCCCTGGCCGGAAGCAGGTGAGAATTTCCGTCAGCGCGCGTTCGAGGTCGGCCACCGCAGCATGGCCGGCATTGATCGCCGACAGCGCGTCGACCAGCACGATCTGCCGGTCGAGCCGGGTGATATGGGCGCGAAAGAACGGTTTGACCACGAGCGACTTGTAGGCCTCGTAGCGGCGCTGCATCATCGCCTGCATGCTGCCGGGCCTGGCTCTGTCAGCGCGCTTGGTAAGCGGCGCGAAGGTGAGTGCGGGCGAGCCTTCCATGTCGCCGGGCATCAGGAACCGCCCAGGCGGCAGGGTCGACAGCGCCAGATTGGCGGCGCGGCATTCGGCCAGATAGGCGCGGAACGTCTCGGCCAGCCGGCCCGCCAGCACCTCGTCGGCCTCCGCATCGGGATCGACCGTGTCCGCGACCGCCAGCCAGCCGGCGGCAACGGCTTCACGCGCCGGGCTGCGGGCGGCGCTTTCCGCTTCCTCGGAGAAGACCGCGAAGTCCTTGCCGAGAAGCGGCAGGTCGAGCAGCCATTCGCCGGGATAGTCGATGATATCGACATGCAGCCGGCCGCGTCCGAAAAGCCGGTTCCAGGCCGAGGCGCTCTCATAGTCGATCGTCAGCCGCAGCTGGCTGATCGAGCGCGTCGAGTCGGGCCAGATGCGCTCATCGACCAGCGAACGCACATGATCCTCATAGGCAAAGCGCGGCACGCCGTCATCGGGTTGCGGTTCCAGAAAGGCGCGCGCCAGACGGTTGGAATGGGCGACATCGAACAGGGGCAGCCGCCCGCCGTGAATGAGATTGTGGACGAGGGCGGTGATGAACACCGTCTTGCCGGCTCGCGACAGTCCGGTCACGCCGAGCCGCACGTTGGGGTTGAACAGACCGGCTGCCCGGCCGGCGGCTGTGTCCAGGGCGATCAGGGCTTCGTCGCCCAGCGAAGTCAGTCGGTTCAAATGTCGTGTGCCCCCGCGTCCCGGACCGTTGCGCTGCCGCGATATAGGTGTTTGCGCCGCGCGGGGGAAGGGAGCGGCGCGCCGGGCTCACGATCCGGCGGGCGTCAGATAGGCCTCGAGCCGGCCGGAAAGCTTCTCGATATCGGCCATCGGACCGTCCAGCGCGATCACCGCAAGGCCGGACGTGCGGAAGCCCATCTGCAAATCGTCGACCAGCGCTTCGTCGCCATCTTTGGCAAGCGCGATCGCCACGTCTTCGAGCATCGGATTGTGGCCGACCAGCATCAGATTGCCGTCGAACCCCGATTTGGCCGCGACTTCGAGATAGCCCGGCGCATCGGTGGCATAAAGGTTCTGGTCGTAGCTGGTCAGCGCCGACAAATCGTGGAACGTGTTGATCGCGTCGAGCGTCTGCCGCGCGCGGACGGCGGATGAGCAGATCACCTTTTCGGGCAGCAGGCCCCGTTCGACCATGGCGGCAGCAAGCGCCTTGGCGTCCTCGACCCCGGATGCGGCGAGCGCCCGGTCGAAATCGCGTTGGCCGGGCTCGGCCCATTCGGCCTTGGCGTGGCGCAACAAAAAAAGCCTGCTCATCGCTGTTCTCCCGGTTCGGCGCCCTGTTGCCGACAAAGGCCATATCGCGCGCGCCACGGCGGCGCAATCGTTCAAAGGCCGAAGAAACGCCATGGCGCAAACGCTTTCCCTGACGGCGAAAAACCATTGGCATTTCACGGAATTGCAACTTGTGGCAGCGGCGGGGTGAGACTATACAGCGGCCAATCTTCATGCAGGGATCACGCGATGGCTGACGAGATCACGATCAAGGGATACGAGCCCAGCGAAGACGAACCGTTCATGAATGACAGGATGCGGGCCTATTTCCGCGAGAAGCTGACCGGCTGGAAGAACGAACTGCTGCGCGAATCGCGCGAGACGCTCGAAAATCTCCAGCGCGACAGCGCCAACCATCCGGACATTGCCGACCGCGCCACCTCGGAAACCGACCGGGCCATCGAGCTGCGCGCGCGCGACCGCCAGCGCAAGCTGATCAACAAGATCGACATGGCGATCAAGCGCATCGATGACGGAACCTACGGCTTTTGCGAGGAAACCGGCGATCCGATCGGCGTCAAACGTCTGGATGCGCGGCCGATCGCGACCCTGTCACTGGAAGCCCAGGAACGGCACGAACGACGCGAAAAGGTCTATCGCGACGACTGAGCGCCAATCGGCGTTTCGCGTCTGGGTTGTCGAGGCGGATTGACCGGCGGCGTCGGTCAGCGGTCGTTCTTGGGTGCGTCGATCAGCCCTTCGAGCAGCTTGTCCATTTCATCGTCGAGCGTATCGCCGACATCGGTGCCGGCCGCCACCGGTGCCTGGCGCGCGGCATCTGGCTGCGCGGCGGGTTGGACCGGCGGCGCGCCCTGCGGTTTTTCCGGTGAGCGGGTTTGGGGCTCAAGACGCGGCTCGGCGCGCACCGGGGCCGGGGACGGCGCTTGCGGTGCCGGGTCGAGCCTTGGTTCGACGCGCGGTTCGCTCTTCGGTTCAACCCGTCGCTCGGGCACGGGGGCAGGCTCGCGCCTGGCCTGAGCCGCTTGCGGCGGACGGGCCGGTTCGGCCGGCGCAATGCGCGGTGCAGGTGTCGGGGTTTCTGGGGCGGCCGGTTTTGCCGGTACGGGCTCGGCCGGTTTCGGACCGGCGGCCTGACGCACCGAAGCGGTTGCGGGCTCGGCCGGCCCGGGCGCTGCGGCGGCGGGGCCGGATTTGCCGGCTGCCAGCGTCCCTTCGTCTTCCGTGCCGGCCGCAAAACCGGTCTCGACGACGATGTCGTTGTTGCCGCCGATCAACAGAAGATGCTCGACATCGTCGCGCCGGACCAGCACGAGGCGCCGGCGATTGTCAATTGCCGTCGCATCGAGAACGGCAAGACGGTGCTTGCGTCCTCCGGCGATGAACATGCCGCGGCGCATATGGCGCATGCGGGTGAACGCGAAGACCAGCACCAGCAGCACGACCAGTCCGGTCAGCCCGTAGGCAGCCGCTGCGGTCGCGGGGTCACTGAACAATCCGGTCAACCAGTCCATGGACGATCCTCACTGTGGCGGTGTGTGCTAACAAGTCCCGAGCCTTGTGACAAATTTTTGCGCCAAGGGCTTTTCCGGGCAGATGGATTGTGATTCAACCGGTCGCGCAAGGTTCGGAACACAGGCGGCGGACAAACGTGATGGCCAGGGCAAAGCACGGCGCCGGCGGCCGCGCAAGCAATGCGCGGAAAGACAGCGGACCTTCGCCCACCGTCCGCCTGATGATCCTCGGCGTGGTCTCGCTGGCCATGACGATCATCCTCTACTTTTTCCGCGATTCCATCAATGAAGGGTTTTTGCTGGCCTTGCTGGGCCTTCTGGCAATGGTCGGTGTCTTTTATCTGTTCGCCTCGGTGATCGGGCTGGTCGCGTTTTCCGGCGAGCGGCGCGAAGGCGCCATTGTGGACGGGTTCGTCGAAAGCCTGCCCGAAGGCGTCTGCGTCACCGACGCGTCCGATGCGGTGATCTTTGCCAATGGCGCCTATCGGTCGCTGGTCGGCGCAGCCGAAGATGTCGAGGTGCAGCCGCCCGAAGCGGTGCTGTCGCGCCACGACGATGCGGCAAACGCGCTTTACCGGCTGGCCAACAGCGCCACGCGCGGTCTGGATGCGGAGGAGGAGTTCCGGCTTCTGAGCGGGCTGGGCGCAGCGCAGGGCGAGCCGCGATGGTATCGTGCCAGCGTGCACGTGATGCCCGGCGGATCGTCGGGCAAGGCGATGAAGGCGTGGCGGATCGCCGACATTTCAGCCGAGCGTCTTCAGCAGGAGCAGTATTTCCTCGAACTGCAAAAGGCCATCGACCATCTCGACCGGGCGCCGGCCGGCTTCTTCGCCGCCGAACCGGGCGGCCGTATCCAGTATGTCAACGCCACCCTTGCCGAATGGCTGGGCATCGATCTGACCGGCTTCGTGCCCGGCGAAATGACGCTGTCGGACATCGTCGTCAGCGGCAGCGTGCAAATGCTGACCGCGATCAAGGCCGATCCGGGCAAGGTGCGCAGCGCGATCGTCGATGTCGAACTGGCCAAATCGAACGGCGAGAGCTTGCCGGTTCAACTGATCCACCGGGTTCAGACCGCGAGCAACGGCGATCCGGGGCCGATGCGCACGATCGTGCTCAACCGGGCGCAAGGCGCCGACAGCGCCCAGGATCTGCGCAGCGCCGAGGTTCGGTTCAGCCGCTTCTTCAACTCGACGCCAATGGCGATCGCCGCGCTCGATGCCGACGGGCGCATCCTGCGCACAAATGCGTCGTTCGCCGGCCTTTTCGGCGCGGTTGCCGATCACGATGCACTGGCGCGGCGCGTGAAGTTCGACACGATCATTCACGAGCGCGATCTCGAAAGGTTCGAAAAGGCGTTCGAGGCGGCCAAGGGCAATCGGGCGAACATCGAACCGTTCGACACGGTCCTGCCCGTCGAGGGCGCCGAGCGCCACGTCCGCATCTTCGTCAACGCCGTCGCCAGCCCGATCGGGGGGCCGGACCACGATGCGGGCCTCGAGGAGGCGGCGATCGTTCATGCGATGGACACGACCGAGCAGAAGGCGCTGGAAGCGCAGATGGCGCAAAGCCAGAAGATGCAGGCGGTGGGGCAGCTTGCCGGCGGCATCGCGCACGACTTCAACAATGTGCTGACCGCCATCATCATGGCGTCGGACCTTTTGTTGAGCAATCACCGCCCGTCCGACCCGTCCTTCCCGGACATCATGAACATCAAGCAGAACGCCAACCGCGCCGCGTCGCTGGTCCGGCAACTGCTGGCGTTTTCGCGGCGCCAGACCCTGCGGCCCGAAGTGCTGTCACTGACCGACGTGCTGGCCGATCTGCGGATGCTGCTGAGCCGGCTGATCGGCAACGACATCAAGCTGACGATCGAGCACGGCCGCGATCTGTGGCCGGTCAAGGCGGATCTCGGTCAGTTCGAGCAGGTGATCGTCAACCTGACGGTCAATGCGCGCGACGCGATGGCTGGCGGCGGCGAATTGGCGATCGCCACACGCAATGTTCCCGCCGACGAGGTCGCCGGCATGGAAACGCCCGGGATCGAGCCGGGTGACTATGTGGCGATCGAAGTGGCCGATACGGGCACCGGCATCCCGGTCGATGTGGTCGAAAAGATCTTCGAGCCGTTCTTCACCACCAAGGAAGTCGGCAAGGGCACCGGCCTCGGCCTTTCCATGGTCTACGGCATCATCAAGCAGACCGGCGGCGGCATCTATGCCTCATCGGTGGAGGGCGAAGGCACGACCTTCACCATTTTGCTGCCGCGGCACGAAGCCGATGCGGATGGGGCGGAAGATTCGGCACCGGTGCGCAAGGAGCCGGCGCCGGATGCCGAAAAACGCGACCTGTCCGGGTCCGCCACCGTGCTTCTGGTCGAGGACGAGGACGCGGTGCGCATGGGCGGCGTCCGGGCGCTGACATCGCGCGGATATACGGTTCTGGAGGCCGGCGACGGGATGGAGGCGCTGGAGATCATGGCCGAGGCCGAAGGGCCGGTCGATCTGGTCGTCTCCGATGTGGTGATGCCCGAGATGGACGGGCCGACGCTGCTGCGCGAACTGCGCAAGGATCATCCCGACATCAAGTTCATCTTCGTGTCGGGCTACGCCGAGGACGCGTTCGCGAAAAACCTGCCGGAAGGAGCGCAGTTCGGTTTCCTGCCCAAACCCTTCTCGCTCAAGCAACTGGCGACCAAGGTCAAGGAAACGCTCGAAGAGCAATGAACGGTGCTGGCCAGGGTTGATACACCCCGGTGATGGCGCACCGCCGGTGCTACGCGATCAGCGGCGGCGGTCTGCGATGCGGACCGGCTGGACCTGCATTCGCATGCTTTCGTGACCCAGCGTGTTGATCGCGATCGCGCGTTTGGCGAGATCGGTCGCTTCGGCGATCAGGCCGGCGCCCTTGAGCAGCTTGGCCTGCTTGATCATGATACGGGCCAGGTCGAGGGCCTTGTTGGTGCGGGCGGTCATCACGAATTCTCCCTGTTCGGAATTGCGTCGCTTATCAAATGGGATGCGGGAAGGCGGTGTGCCAGTGCTCCGGCTGTGGACGCACCGTTCACGCGGGTGGATGGTTTGGGGGGATGCGCACTTGTGGCCGGGCTGAGGCGCGGCAAGCCTTTTGCGCGTTTTTGCCGTGTATTGATCATGGTTGCATGGGCCATGGCATCGATCTCCTGACTGAATTACGCCGTAGCGGATCAACCGGATCACAACATCTTACTGGCCGAGCGCAATGCCCTCGCGGCGAGGGTCGGCACCGCCTTCGAGCCTGTCGCCAATGGCGATCGCATGCAGCCCCGAATTGAGATCGCGCACATTGATCTCAAAGCCGAGATCGGCGAGCGGTTGGGCCAGCGCTGCGGCATCGGTCCCGTCTTCCAGATCGAAGGTGCCGAACCTGTTCACCAGATGCGGCATGGCGATGGCCTGCTGGACGTTCATGCCCCAGTCGATGTGGGCGATGATCGACTTGGCGACATAGCCGATGATGCGACTGCCGCCGGGCGAGCCGATCACCAGCACCGGTGCGCCGTCGCGCATGACGATGGTCGGCGCCATGGAGGAGCGGGGACGTTTTCCGGGTTCGACCCGGTTTGCGATCGGCACGCCGTCGCGATGGCTGCGGAAGGAGAAATCGGTCAGCTCGTTGTTGAGCAGAAAGCCGCGCACCATCAGCCGCGAGCCGAACGCGTTCTCGATGGTCGTGGTCATGGACAGCGCATTGCCCGCTGAATCGACGATCGAGATGTGGCTGGTCGAGGGCAGTTCGAGCGCTTCGTCGTCGGCCCACAGGAGCGCATGGTCGAAAGTGGGCTCGCCCGGCGCGACATTTTCGAGCGCGGCATCGGTCTCAAGCAGCCCGGCGCGTTCGGCCAGATAGTCGGGATCGACAAGGCCGGAAACGGGAACCGGCACGAAGTCGCTGTCGGCCATGTAGCGGCCGCGGTCCGCGAAGGCGAGGCGCGAGGCATCGCCGATCAGTCGCCAGCTTTCAGGATCGTCCGGCCCAAGCGCGGCGAGATCGAAACTGTCGAGCATGCCGAGGATCTGGCCGACCGTCAGCGCGCCGGAAGAGGGCGGGCCCATGCCGCATATGTCGTGGCCGCGATAAGGCACGCAGACCGGCTCGCGCTCCTTGACGGCGTAGAGCTCCAGATCGTCGAGTGAAAGAACGCCCGGATTGCCGGGTGCCGTGCGGATGGTATCGACAATCGCCTCGGCGATCGGGCCTTGATAGATGGCGCGGGCGCCTTGGGCCGCCATGGCGCGCAGGGTTTCCGCATAGTCCGGGTTCTGCAGCATGGCACCTTCGGCAAGCGGTTCGCCGCCGGGCAGGAAATAGGCGGCCGTCGTCTCGAACCGTGACAGGCGCTCGGCATCGCGGGCCACGAGCGATGCCAGTCGAGGCGACACGGAAAAGCCGTCTTCGGCCAGCGCGATCGCATCGCCGAACAGGCTGCCCCAATTGGCGGTGCCCCAGCGCCGATGCGCTTCTTCCATCAGCGCCGGTGTTCCCGGTGTGCCCACGGAGCGGCCGCCGACGACGGCATCGAAGAACTGCAGCGGTTCGCCGTCAGCGTCCTGGAAAAGGCGCGGCGTGGCGGCGCGCGGCGCGGTCTCGCGCCCGTCCAGCGTGGTCACCGTGCCGCTTGCCGCGTCAAACCAGACCAGAAACGCGCCGCCGCCGAGGCCTGACGATTGCGGTTCGACCAGCCCGAGCACGGCCTGCACGGCGACCATCGCATCGGCGGCAGTGCCTCCGGCGGCCAGGATATCGGCTCCGGCCTGAACGGCCAGCGGGTTGGCGGCGGCGACCATCCAGTCCTGCGCGACGGCCGTTTCGCCGGCCTGTTTGGCATCCAGCGCGGCTTGCACGGCCGGCGAAGCGCCGGCAAACGCGGTATCGGTGGCGGCCTCGGGAGCCACGGCATCGGCTGCCTCCTGCGCTTGGGCGGCCAGCGGAAGGGCAACGAGGGCAAGGGTTGCGAGGAACGATCGGACGATCATGGCGCGGCTCCATTGACGGTGTGCCGAGCGTGACATGGCGCCGGCGGGCCGTAAAGCGGAACGGGCGTTGAGGAAACTCGTCTGCGCATCACGCTTTGTGACGATTCGGCAACACTTCCCGGCAAAGATTTCCGCTAAGGAGGGTACGGGGGAGGATGCCCCTTTTCCGTCATAAACCGCGCGCAACCCCGGAGGCGCGCTGCCCGGCGGGTGACTTTGCGTTGCCCCAAGGGACAAGCGACAAGGATCGGACCACAATGGACAAGCCTGTATTCGACAAATCCAAACTGCCCAGCCGTTACACGACGGTCGGGCCGGCGCGTGCACCGCACCGCTCGTATCTCTATGCGATGGGTTTGTCGTCCGAAGAAATTGCACAGCCGCTGGTCGGCGTCGCCTCGTGCTGGAACGAAGCCGCGCCCTGCAACATAGCGCTGATGCGGCAGGCGCAGGTGGTCAAGAAGGGCGTTGCCGCGGCCAATGGCACGCCGCGCGAGTTCTGCACGATCACCGTCACCGACGGCATTGCCATGGGCCATCAGGGCATGAAGGCATCGCTCGTCTCGCGCGATGTGATCGCCGATTCGGTCGAACTGACCATGCGCGGCCATTGCTACGACGCGCTCGTCGGCCTTGCGGGGTGCGACAAGTCGCTGCCGGGCATGATGATGTCCATGGTGCGTCTGAACGTGCCGTCCGTGTTCATCTATGGCGGCTCGATCCTGCCCGGCACATTCAAGGGCCGGCAGGTCACTGTCCAGGATGTGTTCGAGGCGGTTGGCCAGCATTCGGTCGGCAATCTGAGTGACGAGGATCTGGCCGAACTCGAACAGGTGGCCTGCCCGTCGGCGGGCTCGTGCGGCGCGCAATTCACCGCCAACACGATGGCGACCGTTGCCGAGGCGATCGGCCTGTCGCTGCCCTATTCGTGCGGTGCGCCGGCGCCCTACGAAATCCGCGACCGGTTCGGCTTTGCCGCCGGCGAAAAGGTGATGGAACTGATCGCCCGCAACATCCGCCCGCGCGACATCGTCACGCGCAAGGCGCTGGAAAATGCCGCAGCCGTCGTCGCCGCATCGGGCGGATCGACCAATGCGGCGCTTCATCTGCCGGCGATCGCCCATGAATGCGGTATCGAGTTCGATCTGTTCGACGTCGCCGAGATCTTCAAGAAGACGCCCTATGTCGCGGACCTCAAGCCGGGCGGCAAATATGTCGCCAAGGACCTGTTCGAGGCCGGCGGCATTCCGCTTTTGATGAAGGCGCTTCTCGACGGCGGTTTCCTGCATGGCGACTGCATGACCGTGACTGGCCGCACTTTGGCCGAAAACATGGAGCATGTGCGCTGGAACGACGAGCAGGACGTTGTCTATCCGGTCGACAAGGCGATCACCAAAACAGGTGGCGTGGTCGGGCTGAAGGGCAATCTGGCGCCGGACGGGGCGATCGTGAAGGTCGCAGGCATGAAGAGGCTGAAATTCACCGGCCCGGCGCGCTGTTTCGACAGCGAGGAAGAATGCTTCGATGCCGTCAATGGCGGCAATTACGAGGCCGGCGAGGTGCTGGTGATCCGCTATGAGGGACCGAAGGGCGGACCGGGCATGCGGGAAATGCTGTCGACGACGGCGGCGATCTACGGCCAGGGCATGGGCGACAAGGTCGCGCTGATCACGGACGGCCGCTTTTCCGGGGCGACGCGTGGCTTCTGCATCGGCCATGTGGGGCCGGAAGCGGCGGTGGGCGGCCCGATCGGGCTGTTGCGCGATGGCGACGAGATCACCATCGACGCAGTCGAGGGGACACTGGATGTGGCGTTGAGCGAGGACGAACTGGCCGCGCGCCGCAAGGAATGGAAACCGCGTGAAACGGACTATACGTCCGGCACGCTATGGAAATATGCCCAGACGGTTGGCGATGCGCGCCATGGCGCGGTGACCCATCCGGGCGGGGCGAAGGAAAAACAGTGTTACGCGGACATCTGATGTCGCAGTTTGCGTTCAAGGAATGGCTCGGGGGCGTTCTCGCCCTCGGCCTGGCGACATGTGTTGCCGCAGCCGCCGTCCCGGCGGCCCACGCGTTCGACGAGCAGGGCGGTGTGTCTTCGGCGCCCGCCCATAACAGCATTCGTTCGCTGTTCCGGTTCGGCTTTACCGCCTATCAGAGCGGCAACAAGGACGAGGCGTTCCGCGCCTATCGCGATGCCGCCGAACAGGGTCATTCGGGCGCCCGCTGGAAGCTGGCCCACATGTATGCGGCCGGCGACGGCGTTGCGGAAAACGACTATGAAGCCTTCAAGCTGTTCCAGGGCATCGTGCGCGAAGGCGCCGCGCCCGGCTCGCAGGAGTCCACCTTCGTCGCCAATGCGCTGGTCTCGCTGGCCAGCTACGTGCAGCGGGGCATTCCCAATTCGCCGGTCGTGGCCAATCCGGCGCAGGCGCGCGAACTCTACTGGCAGGCGGCGGCCAATTTCGGCGAACCCAACGCCCAGTTCGAGCTGGGCCGCATGCTGCTTTACGGCGAGGGCGGCCATGCCGACCCGCGTCAGGCCGCGCGCTGGTTCAACCTTTCGGCCGGCAAGGGCCATGTCGGGGCGCAGGCCATGCTCGGTCAGATGCTGTTCGAGCGCGGCCAGACCGTGCGCGGGCTGTCGATGCTGACGGCTGCCCTCAACAGGGCCGGACCGCAGGACCGCGTCTGGATCCGGCCCGTCCACGAGGAAGCGTTCGCGCTGTCTTCGGAGGCCGACCGCCGCACCGCGATGGTGCTGGCCGAGGAGATGGCGAGCCGCTGAGGCCGCGCAACAAGCCGGTTCAACCGATCTATGACAATCCCGGCACGGGGCAACCCTGCTGCACGGTCTTCCAGGCGGTGTTGTTGAGAACGCGATCACAGGTCGCCAGAACCTCGCCGGACGGCAGATCGAGACACATGGTCTGACCAACCGGGACATCCTGTCCCTTGAAGCGGCAGGTGCAGGGAATGTCCGGCCCCACGACTTTCTGGGCCAGGGCAGGCGCGGGCAGGGAAACTGCTCCGACCGCCAAAATGACTGCAAGACAGCGTTTCATCATGACGCACCTCCGGCGCGGAGAGTGTTCCACATTTGACGAAAATTCACAAACCGCCGGTTGCAGGGTCGGGTCAGAACGCCATCTGCGCGACGACCGGAACATGGTCGGACGGCTTTTCCCAGCCGCGCACATGCTTTTCGACGTCGACCGATTCGAGCCGGTTGGCAGCTTCCGGCGACAGCATCAGATGGTCGATGCGGATGCCGTTGTTCTTCTGCCAGGCGCCGGCCTGATAGTCCCAGAACGTATAGGTTTCAGGGGCGTCGGTCACGGCCCTCAGCGCGTCGGTGAAGCCGGCATTGGCAAGCCGGCGGAATGCACCCCGGCTTTCGGGCCGATAAAGCGCATCGCCCTCCCAGACGGCGGGATCGTGGCAGTCCCCGGGCATCGGGATGACGTTGTAATCGCCCGCCAGCACCAGCGGCTCCTCGAGCGCCAGACGCTCGCGCGCCCAGGCGTCGAGCCGGTCCATCCAGCCCAGCTTGTAGGGAAACTTGTCCGAATCGACCGGATTGCCGTTGGGCAGATAGAGCGAGACGACGCGCAAAACGCCATTGCCGGTCGAAAAGACGCCCTCGATAAAGCGTGCCTGCTCGTCGTCGTCATCGCCGGGCAGCCCGCGATTGACCTCGTCGAAAGGCAGGCGCGAGAAGATCGCAACGCCGTTGAAACCTTTCTGGCCGTTGGTTTCGACATTGTAGCCGAGCGCCTCGAAGGCCTCGCGCGGGAAATTCTCGTCCACCGACTTGATCTCCTGCAGGCAGGCAATGTCGGGTTTGGACTGTTCCAGCCAGCTCAAGACCGTGTCGATGCGCGCCTTGACGCCGTTGATGTTCCACGTCGCGATCTTCATGGGGCGATGTTCACGCGTGCGGGTCCGGGCAAAGGGGCGTATCGAATCAGATCGTGAACGACGTGCCGCAGCCGCAGCTTGCGACCGCGTTGGGGTTCTTGATCTGGAAGGACTGGCCGATCAGATCATCGACGAAGTCGATCACCGAGCCACCCATGTAGACGAGAGAAAGCTCGTCCACCAGGATGGTTGCGCCGTCTTTTTCAAGCACAACATCATCGTCGTTGCGGCCCGATACGAGATCGAACTTGTAGGAAAAGCCGGAGCAGCCTCCGCCTTCGACGGACACGCGCAGCGCGTCCTTTTCGGGCTCGCCTTCCAGTACCTTGGCGACGCGCGCGAAGGCGGCGTCGGTCACCGAGACCTGCTTGCCCGTCATCGTCTGGTCGTGTGCGGTCATGATCGTTCCCTTCGGCACAGCGCGCCGGTTCGGATTTGTTGACCGGAAGGTATGGACGCCCGGAGCCGCCGTCAATATGCGTGAGGGCAGGTCATGCGCGCATGACCTCGGGAAAAGGCAGCGACGGGCCATGGCAGGGCGGTTCGGCGATATCGGCTTCGGGTTCGGCGGGCGGGCGGTCTATGCCACCGATCCGGCGAAAAGCCGTGGCCGGCTGATCGCCGAGCCGGAAAGCCCGACGCGAACGCCGTTCCAGCGCGACCGGGACCGGATCATCCATTCGACTGCCTTCCGGCGGCTCAAGCACAAGACGCAGGTCTTTTTCAGCCATGAGGGCGACCATTACCGCACGCGGCTGACGCACACGATCGAGGTGGCGCAGATCGCCCGTGCTTTGGCCCGCGCCTTCCGCATCGATGACGATCTGGCGGAGGCGGTGGCGCTCGTCCACGATTTCGGCCACACCCCGTTCGGCCATACGGGCGAGGATGTGCTCGACGCGCTGATGGCCGGCCATGGCGGGTTCGACCACAATGCCCAGGCGCTGCGCGTCGTCACCCGGCTGGAGCGGCGCTATGCTGGCTTCGACGGGCTCAACTTGACCTGGGAGACGCTGGAGGGCCTCGTCAAGCACAACGGACCGCTGATCGACCCGGCAACGGGTACGCCGGTTGGCGGCAAGGCGGTGCCCCGCGCAATCGCCGATTATCTGGCCGGCCACGACCTGGAGGTCCAGCGGCATGCCGGCCTGGAGGCGCAGGCGGCGGCGATTGCCGACGACATCGCCTACAACACGCACGATCTCGATGACGGGCTGCGGGCCGGGCTGCTGACATTCGACATGCTGCGCGGCGTCCCGCTGGCGGGCGAGGCGCTGGCGATTGTCGACGATCACTATCCCGGTCTCGACGATGGCCGCCGTGCGCATGAGATGACACGCCGGGTGATGACGGCGATGGTCGAGGATGTGATCGCCGAGACGGCATCCAACCTTGACCGGAAAATCCCGCAATCGGTTGCCGACATTCACGATGCCGGTGAAACGCTGGCCCGGTTTTCCGCCGCCATGGCGGAGCGCGAAGCGGGCCTCAAGCGCTTCCTGTTCGAGCATCTCTACCGACACGAGGAGGTGATGCGGGTGCGCGCTCAGGCCGAGGCGGTGGTGCATGACCTGTTCCGCCGGTTCACCCGATCGCCGTCGCTGATGGGCGGCGAATGGGCCGATGACGCAACCGCCCTGGACGAGACGCAGCTCGCAATCCGCGTTGCCGATTACATTGCCGGCATGACCGACACGTTCGCGCTTTCCGAGCATCGGCGGCTGTTTGACCGGACACCGGATTTGCGTTAGCCAGCCGCGCAAACGCTGGCAGCACGACGCCGGCCCACACCCTCCAGGATCGTTCGATGAACATTTTCGCCCTGTTCCGCGACCGCATCACCGATGCCGTCCAGCGGATGGACCTGACCGCCGCCGATGGCTCGGCGCCCGACCTGTCGCGCATTCAGGTCGAGCCGCCGCGCGATCCCGACCATGGCGATCTGGCGACCAATGCGGCGATGGTTCTGGCCAAGAAGGTGGGCCAGAACCCGCGCGAGCTGGCGCAGCGGATCGCCGATGCGATGGCGGCCGATGCCGATGTGAGCGAAGCGTCGGTGGCCGGGCCGGGTTTCGTCAATCTGCGGCTCTCGGACGGTTTCTGGACCGCGCAGCTTGCCGAAATCCTCGACAAGGGCGTTGCCTATGGCCGCAGCGAGATGGGGCAGGGCATCAACATCAATGTCGAATATGTCTCGGCCAATCCGACCGGGCCGATGCATGTGGGCCATTGCCGCGGTGCCGTGGTCGGCGACACGCTGGCCAACCTTCTGGCCTTTGCGGGCCATGATGTCGTCAAGGAATATTACATCAACGATGCCGGCGTGCAGGTGATGGCGCTCGGCCGGTCGGCACTGCTGCGTTACCGCGAGGCGCTGGGCGAGGAGATCGGCGCGATCCCCGAGGGGCTCTATCCGGGGGACTATCTCAAGCCGGTCGGCCAGGCATTGGCCGACGCCCATGGCGACGCGCTTCTGACCAAGCCGCAGGACGAGGCGCTGCGGATCGCAACGGACGTTGCCATCGATGCCATGATGGACATGATCAGGGCCGATCTGGCGGCGTTGAACGTCCATCACGACGTCTTCTTCTCCGAGCGGCAATTGCATGCCGACGGCGCACGGAAAATCCGCGCCGCGATCAACGAACTGACCATGAAGGGCCATGTCTACAAGGGCACGCTGCCGCCGCCCAAGGGCCAATTGCCCGACGACTGGGAAGACCGCGAGCAGACATTGTTCAGATCGACCGATGTCGGCGACGATCTCGACCGGCCGCTCGTCAAGTCGGACGGCCAGTACACTTATTTCGCTGCCGACGTCGCCTATTTCGTCGACAAGTTCGAACGCGGGTTCGACGAGATGATCTTCGTGCTCGGCGCCGACCATGGCGGCTACGTGAAGCGCATGGAAGCGCTGGCACGCGCGGTCTCCGGCGGCAAGGCGATGCTGACCGTGCTGCTCACCCAGCTCGTCAAGCTCTACAAGGGCGGCGAACCGGTGAAGATGTCCAAGCGGTCGGGCCAGTTCGTGACTTTGCGCGAGGTGGTCGACGAGGTGGGACGCGATGCGGTGCGGTTCATGATGATCTACCGCAAGAGCTCCGAACCGCTCGATTTCGATTTTGCCAAGGTCACCGAGCAGTCCAAGGACAACCCGGTCTTTTACGTGCAATACGCGTCGGCGCGGTGCCATTCGGTGCTGCGGCAGGCGACCGAGCAGATGGGCGCGATCTCGCCCGATCCGGCCGCGCTCGACCGGCTGACCGATCCGGGCGAGATCGCGCTGGTGCGCAAGCTGACCGAATATCCCCGCCTGATCGAGGCGGCGGCCTCGGCGCGCGAGCCGCATCGCGTTGCCTTTTACCTGTACGATGTCGCCAGCGCGCTGCATGCGCACTGGAACCGGGGCACCTCCGATGACGCCTTACGCTTTGTTAAGGTTAACGACCGACAATTGACGCAAGCCAGACTGGGTCTCGTGCAGGGCGTGTTGAACGTTCTGCAGTCGGGGCTTGCGATCCTGGGCGTTGATGCGCCTACCGAGATGCGGTGATCGCGGGTCACGTTTTGCCCATATTGCGCTGGCAGTAGCGTCAATGCGGGGCGGGGTGCGACCCGGCCTGCCGGGTAAGAGTTCAGGACCGCTATCATGGCCGACACAGCCGACCGCAAGCCTTTCCGTTCCGACGATGACCTGCCGGCCGACGGCCCTGGCGGGATCGATCCGTTGCTCGAACTGTCGCAGATTGCCGGTTTCGAACCCGATGGCGGCGCGCAACCCGAGGCGCGGCAGATCGATCTCGAAGATGCGCTGCTTGCCGAACTGACGCCGCAGGAAGCGCCGGCCGAGCCGGTGGACTTGCCGCCCTTCATCGGCGGCGGTCCCGATATCGATGCCACGACATCGGCCGACGATCCATCCGCGCCGGTGATGGAGCCAGAGCTTTCGCCGCCCCTGGCCGACCCCGCGCCTGCCATGGATACATGGCCGCCATCGCCGTCCGAAGCGGAGGCGCCGCCGCCGCCGGCCTCCGACGCCTTCGACGAGGTGCCGGCCTTTCTTTCAACGCCTGGACCGGATCCCGACACGGCGCCCGCTGCGCACACGCTGGAAGACGAACTGGCCGCGATGCTGGCCGGGGACAGGGCGGCCGAGCCCGCCACCGACGTGCCTCCGGCGAACACCGGGCCCGCCATGGCCGCCCCGCCGGCGGCCGATCCTGCGCCGCCTTCGGACGATGCCGGCCTTGCGCCCGTCGCCGAAGAGTCCGCCACGCACGATATGGATCCCGCGCCGGTGGAGATGTCCGCCGGAACGGCCAGCATGATGCCGGACGCCGAATGGGGTGCCGAGCCGGTCGATCCGGCGCCGAAGGATCGGGGCTCCTTCGATGCCTCGCCTCTGGGCGCGGCGCCGGCCGGCGATGTCTTAGCCGATCCGGCGGAGACGCCGGTGCCGATGTGGGATGAACCGTCCGCGCCGGAATTGCAGGCTGCCGACCGGTCCGAATTCGGGCCGGAGCCAGACATGGGCGTTGAGGCGCCACGAGCGCCAAGCCTCGACGAGGATTTCGCCGCGGCGTTCGACGAGGAACTTTCTGCCGCTGACGGCACGGACGCCAACGAAGACCCTTTCGTTTCGCGGGATTTGTCCGACGCCGCGCCGGCCGACGATCAGCCGGCCGAAGCCGAACCGCTGGATCCGGTCGACGAACTGGCCGCGATCATGGGCTATGAGCCGCCGGCGACCGACGCAGAGGCTGAGGCGTCCGCCGCATCCGAGCCGGATGTGGCACGGACGCTCGACGCCATGGATGCCGATTTCGAAGCAGCGCTGGATGCCGATCTGTCGGGCGCCCTGTCGCTCGACGATGATGCGGCCTCCGTGCCGCCGGCCGCCATGGCTGCGGCCAACGCGGACCCGGCGCCGATGCTCGACATGGTCGACATGAGCCCTTTCGAAGCCGTTCCGGCCAGCGACTTCGAGGTTCCCGAGTTCGATGGCGGCGATGCCCGCCCCGCCGAGGCGCCTGACGGCGTGGGCGCTGCGTTCGAGGATGCGTTCGACCGGGAGCCCTACGCGACGCCCCAGCCCGTCGGTCTCGCGCAGGGAAATGCCGATCAGGCGCCCGCCGCCGCGATGGCGGCGGCGTTCGATTCCGAGCAGTTCGAAGCCGAATTGGCCCGCGACATGGAATTCGTCGGCCATGATCTGAACGCCCAACGCGGTGCGGACGGTCTCGACCTCGATGCCGTCGAGGACAATGCCACGCCGGCGCCGGCGCCGGCCGAACGGTCCGGCCGGCGCGGCATGGTCATCGGCCTCGTCGTGGCCGGCCTGGCGGTTGCGGGCGTTGCCGGCGTCCTGGCGCTTTCAGGCGGCGATGGCGCGGTCGATGACGGTCCTGTGCTCGTCGAAGCCGATGACGCGCCGGTCAAGATCGAGCCGGACGATCCGGGTGGCACCACCGTGCCGAACCAGGATCGCGCCGTGTTCGCCGATGGCGACACAGCGGAACCCTCGCAGCAGAATCTCGTTTCGACCGCGGAAGAGCCGGTCGATATTGCGACCGCCCCCGCCGACAGCCTGCCGGCTGCCGTGGCGATTGGCGAAAAGGCGGAAGACCGTTTGACCGAGGGCGGCACCGAAGCGTCGTCATCGGATGCCGTCGCGCCGATCACGCCGCGGCGTGTGCGCACGCTGATCGTCCGGCCGGACGGCACGCTTGAGGAGCGCGCGCCTGCACCGGTTGAAACCGCCACGGCCGATCCGGGCGCCACCGAAACGCCTGTCGCATCCGCGCCGGCGGCGACCCAGCCGGCTGCGCCTCAGACCGCACCAGTCGTTGAAGCGCCGCAGACCGTCGCCGGCGTTCCCGTGACGGACGCCGCCGAACCGGCCGCGCCGGTGGCCAACGATCCAGTAGCCGATGCGGCAAGCAGCACGTCTGCCGCCCCCGCAAGCCAAGCGGCCGCTGAGGCCGCCAGCGAGGCAGCACCGGTGGTCGTTCGGCGCGTGCAGACGACCACAGCGACGCCGCCGCTGATCCGCGATCGCCCGTCGGACCAGCCGGTCAATGTGGTCAACCGGCAGCAGGTCGCTGCCGCACCGGCCGCTGCGCCGGCACCGGCACCGCAAGCCGCAGCGGCCGCCCAGCAGGCCGCCGTGCCTGTGACGACGACCAGCGGCTCGACCGGCTTTTCCGTTCAACTGGCCGCCTTGCCTTCGGAAGAATCCGCGCGCGCAACGGCGACGCGCCTGTCACAGCAATATGGCGGGCTGATCGCGGGGCGCGGTCTGACGATCCAGCGCGCGGTGATCGAGGGACGCGGCACGTTCTACCGGGTGCGGGTGGCGGCCAACGGCTCGGGTGACGCCAACGCCCTGTGCAACTCCATCAAGGCGTCGGGCGGCAACTGCTTCGTGGCCCGATAGGCTGTTTTTGGCATCACCGACGACCAGACGGGCGGCGTGGCCGCCCGTTTCGTTTTGCCGGCAAGCGGTTATGCTGGGCCATGACCGAATCAAAGGCGATCATTTTCGGCTGTTCCGGCCCCCGTCTGACCGACGAGGAAGCGGCTTTCTTTGCCGATGAACGGCCCTGGGGCCTGATCCTTTTTGCGCGCAACATCGGCGAAGCGGCCGAAATCGCAGATCTGACGGCGCGGTTCCGCGATATCGTCGGCCGCACCGATGCGCCGGTTTTCATCGATCAGGAGGGCGGGCGGGTGCAGCGCATCCGCCAGCCGATCGCGCCGAACTATCCGTCGGGAGCGGCGCTCGGCGCGCTCTACAGGAAAGACCGCGCGCAAGGCCTGCACACGGCGCGGCTGATGAGCCGGCTGCACGCAGCCGACCTTCTGCCGCTCGGCATCGATGCGGACTGCCTGCCGGTGCTCGATGTGCCCGTTCCCGGTGCTCACGATGTGATCGGCGACCGCGCCTACGGCCACGATGCGAAGAGCGTCGCCGAGATGGGCCGGGCTGCCGCCGAGGGTTTGCTGGAGGGCGGTGTCTTGCCGGTGATCAAGCATATACCCGGCCATGGCCGGTCGCTGGTCGACAGCCACAAGGCGCTGCCCGTGATCGATGCCGACATCGAGACGCTGGCATCGACGGACTTCGAGCCGTTCCGGCAGTTGGCGGACATGCCGATGGCGATGACCGCCCATGTGGTCTACACGTCGCTGGACCCGGACAATCCGGCAACCACATCCGCCCGCGTGATCGGCGAAGTGATCCGGACGCAGATCGGCTTTGACGGGCTCTTGATGACCGACGATCTGTCGATGCACGCCCTTTCTGGGGATTTCTCGGCGCGGACCAAGGCTTCGCTTTCGGCGGGCTGTGACGTCGTTCTACACTGCAACGGCCTGCTCGATGAAATGCGGCCCGTCGCCGAGGCCGCGCCGCAATTGTCGGGCAAGGCGCTGGAGCGCGCAGGCCGGGCCACCGCCATGGCCCGCCGGACTGGCAGCGCGGCGTCCGAAACGGCGGCGCTGCGCGATGAATTTGAACGGTTGGTCGCGACGGTCGCCTAGGCGGCGGGTGCCGGCCACCATGGAGCGACGGCACGATGGCAGGGGCGCAGCCCAAGAGTGCGGAAACATCCAAGGCGCCGCGGCCAACCAGGCCGGTGCCGATGGATGCCGTGTGGCAGGACAACGGCCCGGAGCGGACCACCGGCGAACCCTCGCTCGTCGTCGACGTTCACGGCTTTGAGGGGCCGCTCGACCTGCTTTTGCACCTTGCGCGCGACCAGAAGGTCGATCTGACGCAGATTTCGGTGCTCGATCTCGCCCGGCAGTATCTGGCGTTCATCGAAGGCGCCAAGGCGCTGCGGATAGAGCTTGCGGCCGATTATCTGGTGATGGCGGCGTGGCTGGCCTATCTCAAGTCCCGCCTTCTGGTGCCGCAGCAGCGCGAGACCGACGAGCCGTCGGGCGAAGAGATGGCGGCCATCCTGCAATTCCGCCTGCGCCGGCTCGAAGCGATGCGCGATGCGGCGGCGCGGCTGATCAACGGCAATCGGCTGGGCCGCGACATGTTCGCGCGCGGCATGCCCGAAACGGTCGTCATCGAGCGCAAATCGGCATTCCAGGCCAATCTCTACGATCTGCTGGCGGCCTATGGGGGCACCCGGCAGCGCAACACCAACACCGAAGTGCGTATGGAAAAGCGCACCGTCTGGTCGCTCAAGGATGCGCGCGACATTCTGACCCGGCTGATCGGCACGATGACCGACTGGACGCCGCTCGATGCGTTCCTTCTGGCCTATGTGCCGTCGCCGCGCGAGCGCACGACGGCGATTGCGAGCGCGTTCGCGGCCAGTCTGGAAATGGTGCGCGAGGGCGTGATCGATATCAGGCAGGACCGGCCGTTCGCGCCGCTGATGATGCGGGATGCGGGCCGGGCAACGACCGGGGCGGACAGCGATGGGGAGAGGGCGCAGTGACGGATCAAATCGACGAGGGTGGCGACGCGCTCGGCATCGGCGATCTCAACCAGGTGCTGGACGAAGCGTTCGACGCGCCGGACCGCCGCGACACGGTCGGCGACAATCCGGCGACGCGCATGGCGCTGGCCGAAGCGGCGCGCATGGCCGAGGCGCTGGTCTTCGCCTCCGCCGAGCCGGTGACGGAAAAGGCGCTGGCCGAACGGCTGCCGGACGGCATCGATGTATCCTTGGTGATGGCGCAGCTTCAGGAGACCTATGAGGCGCGCGGGGTCAATCTGGTACGCATCGACAGTTCCTGGGCATTTCGCACCGCGTCCGACCTGTCCTTCCTTTTGAGCCGCGAACAGATCCAGCAGCGCAAATTGTCGCGGGCCGCGCTCGAAGTTCTGGCGATCATCGCCTATCACCAGCCGGTCACGCGCGCCGAGATGGAGGAGATCCGCGGCGTTGAAACATCCAAGGGCACACTGGACGTGCTGCTCGAAAGCGGCTGGGTGAAACATCGCGGGCGCCGCAAGACGCCGGGCCGGCCGGTGACCTATGGCACGACGCTGGCGTTTCTGGACCATTTCGGCCTGTCGGAGCTGCGTGACCTGCCAGGCATGGAAGAGCTGAAGGCGGCAGGTCTGCTGTCCGCCCGTCTGCCGTCGGGCTTTGCGATGCCCAATCCGTCTGCCGATCCGGACACGCTCAGCGAGGACGAGGAACCGCTGACCGACATCGATCTGGAAGAACTGGGTCTGTTGACACCGAAAGCGGGCAATGATTGACAGCCCTGCCGGCTGAACTCGCGGTTCTGCCGGGCGAGCGGAGAGATGCTCGCGGTCACACGGGTTTAACGGGCACGCATATGGCTTCAGCGCCGGCCAAAGCGCCGCCGCCGCGCACGGGCGTCACCTTCGCCGCCGAACTGACCTTTGAGGGCATACACCTGCATTACGGGCCGGTGCACACGCTCAAGGGCATTTCGCTGACGGTCAGGGCGGGGGAAATCCTGTGCCTGCTCGGCCCTTCGGGATCGGGGAAGACATCGCTCCTGCGCGTTGCGGCTGGCCTTGAGCGGCAGACCGCCGGCCGTGTCCTGATGAACGGGCGCGAAGTCGCCGGGCCTTCCGTTTTCGAGCCTCCCGAAAAGCGCTCGGTCGGCTTGATGTTCCAGGACTTCGCGCTGTTTCCGCACATGACGGTGGCGCAGAATGTCCGCTTCGGGCTGACCGACATGGCGGCGCGCATCGCCGCCGGCGAGGCGCAGTTGGCGATAGACCGTGTCGGGCTCGGCCATCACGTCAATTCCTATCCGGACGTCCTGTCGGGCGGCGAGCAGCAGCGTGTCGCGCTGGCCCGGGCGCTCGCGCCGCGGCCGTCGGTGATGCTGATGGACGAACCGTTTTCCGGCCTCGACACGCGGCTCAAGGACTCGGTGCGCGCCGAAACGCTGGCGATCCTGCGCGAGATGCGGGCCACGACCATCGTCGTCACCCACGATGCCGAGGAGGCGATGCGGCTTGGCGACCGGATCGCTCTTCTCGACCGTGGGCGGATCGTGCAGGCGGGCACGGCGGACGAAATCTACCACGATCCGGCCAATCTGTTCGTTGCCGGGTTCTTCAGCGAACTCAATACGTTCGACGCGCGAGTCGAGGGCAATGGCGTGGAAACGCCGCTGGGCCGGTTCGACGCAGGCCGCCACGCTCCAGGAAGCGAACTGACGGTCGCGATCCGCACCGCCGGCCTTGACGTTGCCGCCCATGGCGGCGGCATGCCGCCGCCGGGAACGGTCCCGGGACGGATCACGGCACGGCGCTTTCTGGGCGTTTCCGAACAGTTGCTCATCGCCATCCAGGGTGCGGACAAGCCGGTGAGCGCCCGCATCCGCGCCGACGAGTTGGCGCGCGATGCGCGCGATGTCACCATTTCGGTACGCAACGGCGACATATTGCTGTTTGAAAGCGGGCGCGAAAGCGCTTAAGTGAACCCAAAGGATTTAAGGGAGAGCTATCCATGGGCGCCTTCAGCATCTGGCAGTGGATCATCGTCTTGGTCATCGTGCTGCTCCTGTTCGGACGCGGCAAGATTCCCGAACTGATGGGCGACGTGGCCAAGGGCATCCGGAATTTCCGCAAGGGCATGAAGGACGAGATCGCCGAGGACGAGGAGACGCCCGAGGAGCCGGCCCGCACCGTCGAGCATCGCTCGGAAGAGAGCGTCAAGGATGTCAAGGACGCCGTCAACAAGGGTTGACGGCCGGGCGGCGCGCGCTGTGTGCGCAAGGTAACTGATCGATGCTGCCTGATTTCGGCTGGACCGAACTTCTGGTTATTTCCATCGTTCTGATCGTTGTGATCGGACCGAAGGATTTGCCGCGAGTCCTGCGCGGGTTCGGCAACACGATGAGTTCCGTGCGCCGGATGGCCGGCGATTTCCGCAAGCAGTTCGACGACGCGCTCAAGGAGGCGGAGCTGGACGATGTGCGCAAGCTTGCCGACGATGTGCGGTCGCTCGATCCGCGCCGGCAGATCAAGGATGCGCTCAATCCGCTGTCGGAGCCGCTCGAGGAGATCGGCCGCGACATCGACGCCGACATGAAGCGGGCCATGGGCGACAGCAAACTGCCCGAACTGCCGAAAAGCCCGCCCCAGATGGGCCTCGATCAGGCCGGCGCGAAAGCGCGCGCGGCGCAGGCCGCAAGGACCGGGAGCGGCAAGACCGCAAAGCCGGCGGCGGAGCCGGTCGCGCGCGCTGGAGAACCCGCGTCCTCAACCGCCGCAAAGGCGCCTGCCACAGCGCGGGCGCGCGGCAAGACCGCCAAGGGCGGCGCAACTGAGAAGCCCGCCAAGGGCGCAAAACCGTCGTCCAGGACCTCGGCGAACGGCGCGGCCTCCAAGTCCTCGACACGCAAGAGGGGGACAAGCACCGCAGCGTCCAGGTCCCCGTCGGCCAAGACGGCGAAGACCGCATCGCAGCGGACCGCTTCTGCCGAAACCGCCTCGGCGAAGACCGCATCGTCAAAGCCGCGCAAGCGCCAGTCCGCCAAGGCGGCCGCCGATCAGGACACCGGCGGGAGCACAACGTCGTGAGCCGAGACAACGAAGAGGCGCAGATGGAGGCGACCGCCGCGCCTCTGATGGAGCATCTTGTCGAGTTGCGGCGCCGCCTGATCTGGTGCGTGGGCGGCTTTCTGGCCGGTTTCATCCTGTCGTTTGCCTTTGCCACGCCGATCTTCAACGCGTTGGTCGTGCCGTTTCAATGGGCCGTCGACTGGCACGGCATGACCGCCGACGATGTGCAGTTCATCTACACCGCGCCGCAGGAATTCTTCTTCACGCAGATCAAGATCGGTGCGTTCGGCGGGCTCGTGCTCGCCTTTCCGTTGATCGCGACGCAGCTCTACCTGTTCATCGCGCCGGGGCTTTACGCCAATGAACGCGGCGCGTTCCTGCCGTTTCTTTTGGCCACGCCGATCCTGTTTCTGATCGGCGCGGCGCTGGTCTATTTCATGATCATTCCGATGGCGATGTGGTTCTTCCTGTCGCTTGAACAGACCGGCGGCGAGGGCGTCGCCTCGATCCAGCATCTGCCGCGCGTGTCGGAATATCTGTCGCTGATCATGACGCTGATCTTCGCCTTCGGGCTGGTGTTCCAGCTTCCCGTCGCGTTGACGCTTTTGTCGCGCGCCGGGCTGGTGACGCCGGAAGGGCTCGCAAACAAGCGCAAATATGCGATCGTCATCGCCTTTGTCGCGGCGGCCATCCTGACGCCGCCGGACCCGATGACCCAGCTCGGCCTCGCCGTGCCGACCATCCTTCTTTACGAACTGTCGATCTTCATGGCGCGCCGTTTCCAGCCGCCGCCGTCCGAATATGATGAAGAGGACGAGGAAGACGACGATCCCGAACCCGGCGATGCGGCGCCCGATTCCGCCAAGGCCGGCGCTTCCTGATCGGTCACGCCCATCGAGGTAACGCGGCCGGGTGCGTCAGAGCACGCCCTGCAGCCGCTTGATCAGCGCGCGCCGTTCGGCATCGTTGTCGGCCGTGTTGAGCTGCTGGGTCAGCGCGACGATGAACGCGGCATAATCGTTGTTCCAGTCGGTCAGCAATTCGTCCGCCGGTATGCGCTGGGCGACGCGGCCCTTGGACCGGGCGTCGCCGGCCACCAGCTCAAAGCTCTCGTCGAATTGCGGCATGTGGATATGGCCGGCGTCGATGCCGCGATCGGTCAGAAGGCGGGCCAGTTCCTCGCGGGCGTCGTCGTCGCCATGGTTGAGGAATATGCCGCCGGAAACGGGCGTGCGTTCCATGATCCAGTCGATCAGTTCGCCCTGATCGGCATGGGCCGAATAATTGCCCAACCGACGGATGTCGGCGTTGACGACATATTCCTTGCCGTGGATGCGCACCATGTCGGCGCCCGACGTGATGACGTGTCCCAGCGTTCCGGGCGCCTGATAGCCGACGAACAGGATGGTGGCGTTGCGCCGCCAGATATTGTTCTTGATGTGGTGCTGGATGCGGCCGGCATCGGCCATACCGGATGCGGAGATGATTACCGCGCCTCCATCGATGCGGTTGATGGCTTTCGATTCCTCGACATTCTGCACCAGGCGGAACTGGGGATCGCGAAACAATTGGCCATTGTCGATTGCCACGTCCGACAGCGTGTCCGCATGCTTGATGAAGACTTCCGTGACGTTCTTGGCGAGCGGGGAATCGAGGAAGACGGTGGCGTTGGGCATGTCGCCATTGGCCAGCAGCACGCCGATATCGTGCAAAAGCTCCTGGCTGCGTTCGACGGCAAAGGCGGGGATGACCACATTGCCGCCTGCCGAGAGCCCGCGCACCAGTTCCTTGCGCAGCATGTCGCGGCGCTTTTCGAGCGTGTAATCGTCGCGGTCGCGATCGCCATAGGTGGATTCGCAGATGATGTAGTCAAATCCGGTTTCGGCCTCGGGTTCGGGATGAAACACCTTTTCCTCCGGGCCGATATCGCCGGAAAAGAGCAGCCGCATTGTGTTGCCGGTGTCACCGTCGGGGAACTTCACTTCGGCCGAAGCCGATCCCAGAATGTGGCCGGCATTCCAGAATCTGATCCGGATGCCCGGCGCCGGCTCGAACCATTCTTCATAGCCGCCGATCGGCCGCAGCAGCCTGAGCGTGTTTTCCGCATCGACATCGGTGTAGAGCGGTTCGACCGGTTCGAGCCCCTTGCGCTGTCGCTTGCGGTTCCAGCGCTCGGTGTTGGACATCTGGATCTTGGCGGAATCGCGGAGCATGAAATCGAGCAAATCGCAGGTCGGCTCGGTTGCGTAGATCGGCCCGGAAAAGCCGTGCTTGACGAGTTTTGGCAGCAGGCCGGAATGGTCGATATGGGCGTGCGTCAGGACCAGAAACCCGGCATCGGCGGGGTTGAACGGAAAGTCTCCGTCGTTGAGCTTGCGGATCGTCTTGTTGCCCTGGAACAGGCCGCAATCGACCAGAAAGCGCGTCGTGCCGGTGTCGAGCATCGAGCACGAGCCGGTCACCGTGCCGGCGGCGCCGTAAAAGGTCAGCGTTGCCATGGATCGTCTCCCCATCTTCGGTGAAAAGATGTGGCAGATTTGCCGTGCCGGGGGAAGGGCGGATGCCGTCAGAGCCGCGTCGTGGCAACCTCGGCGCGGAACGACACGGCCAAATCGCCGTCACACAATTGCGTGCCGGGCGTGAGGACCGCCGAAGCCGCCGCCGCCGTGCCGTGGACGAGGGCGGTCGCAAAATCCTCGCCGTTTGCGATGGCAAGCGCATAGGCGCCCACGAAACTGTCGCCGGCGCCGACCGCGCTCAGCGGCTTTTCGACGGGGCGGCTGGTGAGAATCTGTTCGTCCGCCGACACACCGACGGAGCCGCGCGCTCCAAGCCCGATGACCAGATGCCGCGCGATGCCCGCCTCGACCAGCGTTGCGCCATAGCCGGCGAAGTCTTCAGGCGTGTCGAGCGGGCGTGCCGATGCGGTGAGCGCTTCGTCCTTGTCCATGCGAAGCGTGTGCAGCGGCGTGCCGGTTCGCGCGCACAGCGCCTGCAACACGGGACCGGACGTGTCGGCGATCAGCGAAGCGCCGCCACGCGAAGCCGTCTCGTGCATGCGCTCGATCAGGGACGGGTCGGCGCCGGGCGGCAGGCTGCCGGAAACGACAAAGAGCGCGCCTGGCGCGCAGTGCGCCTCCAGCATCGTCAGCAGCGCGTGTTCCGTATCCGGTTTCCAGTCCGGTCCCGGCAGCACGAAACGGTAGAGCCGGCCGGTGGTCGTCTCGCGCGCGGTGAAGGACTGTCGGGTCTGTCCGCCGGCGGCAATCGTCACGGCATCGATGGCTTCGCCAGCCAGCATCGCGGCCAGCATCTCGCCGGTCGCCCCGCCCGATGCAACGAGCGCGGTCGATTGTCCGCCGAGCTTGGCGATGGCGCGCGAGACGTTGATGCCGCCGCCGCCGGGATCGAACTGCGCGGGGCCGCATCGCAGTTTGACATCGGGCCGGACGGTTTCGACATCGGCGGCGATATCGACCGCCGGGTTGAGCGTGACGGTGACGACGGGCTTCTGGTCCATGTCAGGCAGGCGTTCCCTGGCGTGAAAACGGCGCGGCGGGGTATGTCGGCGCGAACCGGTTTGTTGTAGCAGGGAGCGTGCGGCAGGCAAGCCGCCGACGGTTCATCAAGGGAGTTTGCCGCATGCCATGGCTGTATCTGGCGATCGCCATCACCGGAGAGGTTATCGGGACCTCCGCGCTCAAGGCGTCGGAATCCTTCTCGCTTTTGTGGCCTTCGCTGATAACCGTCGCCGGTTATGCCGTCGCGTTCTATTTTCTCGCCCTGACGTTGAGGACGATCCCTGTGGGTGTCGCCTATGCGATCTGGGCCGGGGCGGGGATCGTCATCATCTCGCTGATCGGCCTGTTTGTTTTCGGCCAGAAGCTCGACGCGGCCGCCATTGCCGGCATCGGGCTGATCGTCGCCGGCGTCGTCGTCATCAACACACTGTCAAACAGCGTTTCGCACTGAATGGCCTAATCGCGCGCCAGCGCCTGCTTGAGCGCATGCCAGCTTGCCTTGGGCGTCCGCTTGAGCGTGCCATAATCGACATGGACAATGCCGAAGCGCTTGCCGTAGCCAAGCGCCCACTCGTAATTGTCGAGCAGCGACCAGACCGTATAACCCTTGACCGGAGCGCCGTTGTCGATCGCACGGCGCATGGCGTCGACATGGGCCTGCAGATAGGCGATGCGCGGTCCGTCATCGACCGCACCATTGAGCAGCACATCGGTTGACGCCATGCCGTTCTCGCTGACGATCAGCGGCAGATCGCCGGTGTGGCTCTCGGCGATCCAGCCCAGAAGCCATTCGAAACTTTCCGGCGTGATTTCCCAATCCATGTCGGTTTTGGGCAGCGGGCCGGGGACTTCCTTGAGAGATGGCCACGCTTGGGCCGCATCGTGGGCGATCAGCTTGCGGGTATAGAAATTGACGCCCAGCCAGTCGAGCGGTCGTGCGATCTGCTCCATGTCGTCTTCCCACCCTTCGGGCAGGTGCGGCCGCAGCCCCTGCAATGCCCGGCGCGGATAGGATTTCTTGAACAGCGCGCCGAGGAACCACTCATTGTAGATCGCATGGTACCGGAGCGCGGCCTCGGCATCGCCGTCGTCGCCGTTCGCCGGCTCGGCGGGCTCGAAGTTCAGATAGATGCCGATATTGTCCTGACCGGCGGCGCGCAGCACATCGACGGCCTTGCCGTGCGCGACCAGCACATGATGCATTGCCCGTGCCGCGGCGCGGATGTCGCGCAGGCCCGGCGCATGATTGCCCAGAAAATGACTCAGCCAGGCGATGCACCAGGGCTCGTTGAGCGTGCCGGTCGCGGCCATGCGGTCGCCGATGCGGTCGATCACATGGCCGGTGAAGTCCGCGAACCGGTCGGTGACGTCGCGGTTGCGCCAGCCGCCCTCATCGGCAAGCGCGGCCGGCAGGTCCCAGTGGTGCAGCGTCAGCATCGGCTTGATGCCGCGCTCCAGCATCGCGTCGGTCAGCCGGTCATAGAAGTCGAGCCCCTCGCGATTGACCGTGCGGCCGTCGGGCATGACCCGTGCCCAGGACACCGAAAACCGGTAGGCGTCCAGATTGGCCCCGGCGATCAGGTCGAGATCGGCCTCATAGCGGTGATAGTGGTCGCAGGCGATTGCGCCGTCTTCGGCGTTGGCTGTGTTGCCGGGCGTCGCGGCAAACGTGTCCCAGTGCGACGGGCCGGCCCCGCCAAAGGACGATCCCTCGATCTGATAGGCAGACGTTGCGACCCCGAACAGGAAGTCGTCGGCAAAATCCGAGCGTCGAAAGTTCAGCGCGCTGGCCATCGGCCCCCCTTTCCAGCACAACGAACGAATGCATGAGGATACGCCAAAGCGCTTTGACCGCCAGATGCGATTTTTTGGGGTGTCTTCCGGCAGGCGGGCGGCTTGGCTGCGAAGCAAAAGGCCGCCCCTGAGGGCGGCCTTTCGGAGTGCGGTCGGGTCAGACCGAATAGTACATGTCGAATTCGACCGGGTGCGGCATCTGCTCGAAGAGGATGTTTTCTTCCTCCTTGAGTGCCAGATAGGCTTCGATCTGGTCGTCGTCGAAGACGCCGCCCGCCTTGAGGAAGTCGCTGTCGGCACGCAGTGAATCGATGGCCTCGCGCAGCGAAGCGCAGACCGTCGGGATGCCTTCGAGCTCTTCCGGCGGCAGGTCGTACAGATCCTTATCCATGGCTTCGCCCGGATGGATCTTGTTCTTCACGCCGTCCAGGCCAGCCATCAGCATCGCCGCGAAGGCGAGGTAAGGGTTGGCAGTCGGGTCCGGGAAGCGGACTTCGACGCGCTTGCCCTTCGGCGAGCCCGAGAACGGGATGCGGCACGAGGCGGAGCGGTTGCGCGCCGAATAGGCGAGCAGAACCGGTGCTTCGAAGCCCGGCACCAGACGCTTGTAGGAGTTGGTCGAGGCGTTGGTGAAGGCGTTGAGCGCCTTGGCGTGCTTGATGATGCCGCCAATGTAGAACAACGCGGTTTCCGACAGGCCGGCATACTCATCGCCCGCCATCAGCGGCTTGCCGTCGCTCCAGATCGACTGGTGGACGTGCATGCCGGTGCCGTTGTCGCCAAAGACGGGCTTGGGCATGAAGGTGGCCGACTTGCCGTAGGCGTGGGCGACATTGTGCACCACATATTTGTAGAGCTGCACTTCGTCGGCCTTGCGCGTCAACGTGTTGAACAGCATGGACAGTTCGTGCTGCGCCGCACCCACTTCGTGGTGGTGCTTTTCGGTCGCAACGCCCATTTCCGCCAGAACGGTCAGCATTTCCGACCGGATGTCTTGGGCGCTGTCGATCGGGTTGACCGGGAAGTAGCCGCCCTTGGTGCGCGGACGGTGGCCCAGGTTGCCGGTCTCGTATTCGGCATTGGTGTTGGTCGGCAGTTCGATGCTGTCGAGCTGGAAGCCGGTATCGTAGGGATCGGAATTGAACTTGACGTCGTCGAAGATGAAGAATTCCGGCTCGGGGCCGAAATAGGCCGTGTCGCCGAAGCCGCCGGACTTGACGTAGGCCTCGGCACGCTTTGCGGTCATGCGCGGGTCGCGATTGTATCCCTCTCCGGATACCGGATCGAGAATGTCGCAGAAGATCGCCATGGTCGACTGCGCATAGAACGGGTCCATGTGCGCGGTTTCGGTGTCGGGCATCAGGTTCATGTCCGACTCGTTGATCGCCTTCCAGCCGGCGATGGACGAGCCGTCGAACATGATGCCATCGGCGAACATGTCTTCATCGACGACATTGCAGTCGATGGTGACGTGCTGGAGCTTGCCGCGCGGATCGCTGAAACGCAGATCGACGAACTTCACATCGTTGTCTTTGATCTGCTTGAGAATGTCACTTGCACTCATTGTGTTCCCTTTGTTTCCTTTCAAGTGGCAGTGTTGAGTGTTGGGGTATCGGTCGGCCGTCAGACGGCGTCTGCGCCCGTCTCGCCGGTGCGGATGCGCACGACTTCCTCGATCGGAGAGACGAAGATCTTGCCGTCGCCGATCCGGCCCGTCTGGGCGGCGTTGCGAATGGCTTCCATCGCGCTGTCGACCGTTTCGTCGGAGACGACGATCTCGATCTTCACCTTGGGCAGGAAGTCGACGACATATTCGGCGCCGCGATAAAGCTCCGTGTGGCCCTTCTGGCGGCCAAAACCCTTGGCTTCGGTCACCGTGATGCCCTGCAGGCCCACCTCCTGCAGCGCTTCCTTGACCTCATCAAGCTTGAAGGGCTTGATGATCGCCTCAATCTTTTTCATCCTCGCGACGCCTCCGACCAGTTGAGTTGCTCACCCATATGCAGATGCCATGCCAAGTCGCGCTTCGCGTCTCGCAACGCCGAAAACGCCGAAAAAGCGCGCAGATGAGGCGCGTGGCACCGGCAGTTGTTGGCCATCGCCGTCAAAACAGGCGCAAAAACGATGAAAAATTGGGCATTATGCACAATTCGGCGGCACAAATTGTCGCCAAGTGGAACTAGGCCCCGTGCGTGACGTCGGTCCGTTCGCTCTGATGACTAATGCCGAAATGGCGGCGGCGGACGGCGCAACCATAAAAAGCGGCGCGTTCGGCGGCATCGTGCTGATGGAGCGGGCAGGCGGGGCGGTGGCGGACGCCGCGCTGGCGCGGTTCGCGGCGGCTGCGCGGGTGCATGTCCTGTGCGGGCCCGGCAACAATGGCGGTGACGGCTATGTCGCTGCGCGCATTCTGGCCGGGAAGGGTCTTTCGGTCCGTCTGTATGCGCTGGCGCCGCCCAAGCCGGGCACCGATGCCGCGCTCGCGGCCGAAACATGGGCCGGCCCGGTCGGCGGTTTGGATGCGTTCGCGCCCGATCCGGCCGATCTGGCGATCGATGCGGTGTTCGGTGCCGGCTTTTCCGGAGCCTTGCCCGATCCGGTCCAATCGGCGCTCGCGCGGGCCGTGGACAGAAGATGCCCGGTGCTTGCGGTCGATCTTCCGTCGGGCGTCAATGGCGATACGGGGCAGGGAGCCGGTGCGGTCGCTTGCGCGGCGACCGTCACCTTCTATCGCCGCAAGCCCGGCCATTTGCTCTACCCCGGCCGGGCGCTGTGTGGCGAAACGATCGTCGCCGATATCGGGGTCCGGGCGGCCCGGCCGACCGCGACCTTCGAGAACGCGCCGGACCTGTGGCGCGGCGCGCTGCCGCGCCCTGGCGCCGACACGCACAAATATGCGCGCGGCGCGGTGGCGGTTTTCTCCGGCCTAAGGCACGGCACCGGCGCTTCGCGCCTTGCGGCGTTGGCGGCGCAGCGGGCCGGCGCCGGGGCGGTAACGATCCTTGGTCATCCCAATGCGCTCGACATCCACGCGGCGCACGTCACCTCGATCATGCTGCGGGCATGGGGCGACGATCCGATGGCCGCCCTCGGTACTCTCAAGGGCATCGGCGCGGTGGTGCTAGGGCCGGGGTTCGGCGACCTGCCGCTGGCCCGGTCGCTTGCTGCGGCGATTGTTGACGACAAGGGGCCGGCGCTGGTTCTGGACGCCGACGGCATCACCGCTTTTGCCGACGATGCCAGCGGCCTGTTCGACGCGGCGCGGGTGCGCGACGAGCCGGCCCTTGTGCTGACGCCGCATGCGGGCGAATTCGCCCGGCTGTTTCCCGATCTGGCTGCCGATGCGGCCGCCGGGAAACTGGCCATGGCGCGCGCCGCCGCTGAGCGGGCCGGCGCGGTCGTCGTCCTCAAGGGCCCCGACACGGTGATTGCCGCGCCGGACGGCCGGGCGGCGGTCAACGCCAATGCCACGCCCGCACTGGCAACGGCGGGCTCGGGCGATGTTCTGGCCGGCGCCGTTGCCGGCCTCGCTGCGCAAGGCATGCCCGCCTTCGAGGCCGCGTGCGCGGCGGTCTGGCTGCATGGCGAGGCGGGCCGGGCCTCGGGCCCGTTGGCGATCGCCGAGGATTTGATCGCGGCGCTTCCAGCGCACCTCTCCAAACTCGTCTGATCAGGGCGGCATTTGCGTTCAACGGGCACCATGCCGCAGCCGGCCTGCGTTTGCGCGCGCTGAAAGATGTGGTTAACCATGGCGCCGCTATGGTGGCGCCCATGTTGGACGGCACGGGATCGGAAGTGGGCCGGCGATGAGACCAGCGGAAACCGGCACGGCGCAAGGGCCGGGCAGCCTTGCTGCCCGCTTGTTTGCATGGCTGGTGCTGGCGCTTGCCGTCAGCCTCGGGTTTGCCCATGCCGCGCAGGCGGCGTTCGACGCGCCGGTGGCTGTCGATGTGCGCGCCGCCGGCGACGCGGACGCAACGCGCATCATCATCAGTTTCGACCGGCCGGTGAGCGCCGACCACAAGCTTCTCGATCATCCCTACCGGCTGGTTCTCGATTTCGAGCGCATCGGCTACGGCTTCGAAGCGGGCGACGACACGCTGAAGGGCATGGTTGGCGCAATGCGCTACGGCGACATGAGCGAGACCGGATCGCGGATCATTTTCGAGATCGGCGCGCCGTTTGAGGTTGTCGAGCTGTCGAGTGGGGCGGCTGAGAACTTCTATCGCCTGATCATCGACTTGCGGCGAACCGATGAGGCGGCCTTTCAGCAGGCGCTGCTCGACACGATGGCGACGAGTTCGATCATCGCGCGCGGCAGCAAGACCGACCGTCTGGGATCGGCGCCGCTGGCCCCGGCGCCGCGTTCGGGTGCGTTCACCGTCGTTCTCGATCCCGGTCATGGCGGCATCGACAGCGGGGCGGTCGGCGTCGGCGGCACACGCGAGAAGGATGTCGTCCTGGCGTTCGCCAGGACGATGCGCGACGAACTTCAGGCGATCGGCGGCGTCGAAGTGGTCATGACGCGCGAGGACGATGTCTTCATCTCCCTCGACGAGCGGGTGCGTTTCGCCCGCCAGCACGGCGCGGCGCTGTTCGTGTCGCTGCATGCCGATTCCGTGCGCCAATCCTATGTGCGCGGCGCGACGGTCTACACGATCTCGGACAAGGCTTCCGATTCGGTCGCAGCGGAAATCGCGCGCTCGGAGAACCTGTCCGATTCGATCGCCGGCATCGTCTATGAAGAAGAAAGCGGCCCCGTGGCGGACATTCTCGTCGATCTGGCGCGTCAGGAAACGCTCGGCTTTTCGGTCCAGTTCGCGCGGCTCGCCATCTCGCACATTTCGCGCGCCTCGCGCATCATCAACAATCCGCACCGTTATGCCGGGTTTCGCGTTCTCAAGGCGCCCGACGTGCCGTCCGTTCTCGTCGAACTGGGCTATCTGTCGAACCGGGAAGACGAAAAACTGCTCAACAAGCCCGAATGGCGGGCCGAACTGGCGGCCGAACTGGCCGCTGCCGTGGCCGAGTTCGGGGCTTTGTCCGGCCGGCAGCTTGCGGGCGAGGCGCGCGCGGCCGCCGGAAACTGACGCTGGATGCTCCGCGCGGTCTTGGCGCGGGCAGGGGTAACCGTTACAGCGGCCAAAGAGCTCTGCCGTTACGTCAAACCCCGCTCGCGTCTGTTATATTCGCGGTTGCCATGATGCGGTCTCATTGTAGCCGCAGCGCTTGAATCGGAATTTGGGACGCGGCGCGCCGGACAGGATTGCGACCGTGTGGACGGGATAGACGAATACGATGATACGCTTGTTGGGCTACTTCTTCGGCATCGGCATGGCGGCGTTCCTTTTGGTGGCAGCCGCTGTGGTGATCTATATCGGCAACCTGGCCGACGAACTGCCCGACTATGAGGTGCTGGCCCGCTACGAGCCGCCCGTGACGACGCGCATGTATTCGGTCGACGGTCAGCTGATGGGCGAATTTGCGCGCCAGCGCCGGCTGTTCCTGCCCATCCAGGCGGTGCCTGACCGCGTCAAGGCGGCGTTCCTGTCGGCCGAGGACAAGAACTTCTACAATCATGTGGGCGTCGATTTCCTGGCGCTCGCACGTGCCATGGCGACAAACGTCGAAATCGTCGTCGGCGGGTCGAACCGTCGGCTGGTGGGCGGTTCGACGATCACCCAGCAGGTCGCCAAGAACTTCCTTCTGACCAGCGATCGCACGGTCGACCGCAAGGTGAAGGAAGCGCTTCTGGCCTTCCGTATCGAGCAGGCCTATTCCAAGGACCGCATTCTCGAACTCTATCTCAACGAGATTTTCTTTGGCGCCGGCTCCTATGGCATTGCCGGCGCGGCGCTGACCTATTTCGGCAAGGCGGTGAACGAGCTCGACCTGCATGAGGCCGCCTATCTGGCCGCGCTGCCCAAGGCGCCGTCCAACTACCATCCGTTCGACGACACCGAGGCCGCGCTGGCGCGCCGCAACTGGATCATCGATCGCATGGTCGAGAATGGCTATGTGACCACCGAGGCCGGCGAAATCGCCAAGGACGAGCCGCTCGACGTCAATTTCCGCCGGTCGGGCGATTTCGTGTTCGCGTCGGAATATTTCACCGAGGAGGTGCGCCAGCAGATCATCGAACGCTATGGCAATGACGCGCTCTATGAAGGCGGCCTGTCGGTGCGCACGACGCTTGACCCGGTCATGCAGGACCAGGCGCGGACCGCACTTCAGGAAGGGTTGATCGATTTCGACCGGGACTGGGGATGGCGCGGTGCGATCGGCCAGATCGACATTTCCGGCGACTGGGGTCCGGCGCTCGGTGAGTTCGATCTTCTGCGCGATGTGCCGGAATGGACGCTGGCCGTCGTGCTGGCCACTGGCGAGGAAGGCATCCGCATCGGACTGCGTCCCGATCGCAAGCTGGGAGGTGGGGTCGTCGCTACCCGCGCGCAGGGTCTCATCCCGGCGGGCAGTTTCGACTGGGCTTTCCGGCTGCGCGACGATGGTGAACGGCGCAGCGCGGACGGTATCGGCGATGTGGTCGCGCCGGGCGACGTGATCTATGTCAGCGCCGTTCAGGGCGAGGATGCCGCCGAAGGCACATATGCCTTGCAGCAGGTGCCCGAGGTTTCGGGCGCACTGGTCGCCATGGACCCGGTCACCGGGCGCGTTCTGGCCATGGCGGGCGGCTTTTCGTTCCACGACAGCCAGTTCAACCGCGCAACGCAGGCCTACCGCCAGCCCGGCTCGTCGTTCAAGCCGTTCGTCTATGCGGCCGCTCTCGACAATGGCTACACGCCCGCCTCCGTGATCATGGATGCGCCGATCTCGATCGTTTCGGGTGGCGAGGTCTGGGAGCCGAAGAACTATGACGGTTCGGTCTCCGGCCCGTCGACGCTGCGGCTTGGCATCGAGCGGTCGCGCAACCTGATGACCGTCCGTCTGGCGCAGGACATGGGCATGCAGCTGGTCTCCGAATATGCCGAGCAGTTCGGCGTCTATGACGATCTTTCGCCGGTTCTGGCGATGTCCCTGGGGGCGGGCGAAACGACCGTCCTGCGGATGGTCACCGCCTATGCGGTGCTCGCCAATGGCGGCCGGCAAATCCAGCCCTCGATGATCGACCGTATCCAGGACCGCTACGGCAAGACCGTCTACCGTCAGGACAGCCGCCAGTGCGACGCCTGCGATGCCGGCCAGTGGCTCGGGCAGGACGAACCGCAACTGGTCGATACGCGCGACATCGTGCTCGATCCGATGACCGCCTACCAGATGACCTCGATGATGGAAGGCGTCGTCCAGCGCGGTACGGCCACCAGCCTGCGGGATCTGGGCCGGCCCATCGCCGGCAAGACCGGCACCACCAACGATTACAAGGACGCCTGGTTCATCGGTTACACGCCGAACCTTGTCACCGGCGTCTATATCGGCTTCGACAAGCCGACTCCGATGGGGCGCGGCGCCACCGGCGGCCAGCTCGCCGCGCCGGTGTTCAAGCAGTTCATGGTGTCGGTGCTCGAGGACCGGCCGATGACCGACTTCAGCATCCCCGACGGCATGACGCAGATTCAGATCGACCGGAAGACCGGCATGCGTGCCAGCGAGGGCGGCGACATCATCGTCGAGGCGTTCAAGCCCGGCACGGGGCCTGCCGACAGCTACTTCGTCATCGGCGCCGACCAGGTCGCGATCCAGGCGCAGCAGGCCGAACGGCAGCGGCAGATTTCGCCGAACGCGCAGCAGGCCGTGCAGAGCGGCTCGGGCGGTCTGTTCTGACGGACTGTGGGCTTTACACCTCTCCGCTTCGTCCCTAAGTGACTGCCGAAGCGCCGCAATTGCTGCGGCGCGCCGTCCATTTCCCCATCGGCAAGAGGCACACCGCATCCCATGCGCGCAGAAATCGCCACCCTCACCGACAGCATCAGGCAGGCCATAGCCCTGCTGAGGAGGCATCTTTGACTGGGATGCATCCGTAAAGCGGCTCGATTATCTCAACTCCCGCGCCGAGGACCCCGACCTTTGGAACGATCCGGCCGAGGCGCAGAAGCTGATGCAGGAGCGCCAGCGCCTCGAGGAGATGATCGGCGCGATCAAAGGGTTCGACCAAGCGCTTGACGACAATGTCGAACTGATCGCGATGGGCGAGGAAGAGGGCGACGCCGAAACCGTCGCAGAGGCCGAAGCGGCCATTCGTTCGCTCGAGAGCCAGATCGAAAAGCGCCAGGTCGAGGCATTGCTGTCCGGCGACATGGACCCCAACGACACCTATGTCGAAGTGCATTCGGGCGCCGGCGGCACCGAGAGCCAGGACTGGGCCAACATGCTGCTGCGCATGTACACGCGCTGGGCCGAGCGGCACGGCTTCAAGGTCGAACTGCAGGAATATTCGGCGGGCGACGAAGCGGGCATCAAGTCGGCGACGATCCTGGTCAAGGGCCACAACGCCCATGGCTGGCTGAAGACCGAGACGGGCGTGCACCGTCTCGTGCGCATCAGCCCCTACGATTCCAACGCACGGCGCCACACCTCGTTCTCGTCGGTCGGCGTCTATCCGGTGATCGACGACAATATCGAGATCGACATCCAGGACAAGGACATCCGGGTCGACACCTACCGGTCCTCCGGTGCGGGCGGCCAGCACGTCAACACGACCGATTCGGCGGTGCGCATCACGCACATTCCGACCGGCATCGTGGTGACCTCGTCGGAGAAGTCCCAGCACCAGAACCGCGCCAACGCCATGAAGGCCCTTCGGGCGCGCCTTTATGATCTGGAGATGAAAAAGCGCGAGGAAGCGGCGCAGTCCGAGTTCGACGCCAAGACCGACATCGGCTGGGGGCACCAGATCCGCTCGTATGTGCTTCAGCCCTACCAACTCGTGAAGGATCTGCGCACGGGCACCGAATCCACCGCGCCGTCCGACGTTCTGGACGGTGATCTCGACAAGTTCATGGAAGCCGCACTCGCCCAGAAGGTTTCCGGCGAGCGGGTCGATGTCGAGGACGTCGAATAGGCCGCTAGCGGTAGCCTGCCTTGCGCATCATCTGGATGTGCGCCACCGCGGCCATCAGCGCCAGCCGCATCGAGCGGGCGTTGCCGATCCCCACGATCTGGTCGTCGTCCTGACCGCGTGTTTCCTTGAGCGTGCAGCGCCATATCGTATTCTTCTGGGTGCTTGCGTGACCGTCGAACGACAGCGCCCAGCCGGGGAAAGCCTGTCCGGTGACGGCAAGCGCCCCGTCCACGCCTTCGGCGAGCATGGCCTGAGCGTCGGCGGCCTCGATGCCGCTCCCGTCGATGCCGGCGAGCATGGCGGCGCCTGCCTCGGCCTGATCCGTGTCGAAGCTCTCGGCCGCTTCGAAGCTTTCATGCAGTGCCTTCAGTGCTGCCTCGTCCATCGTGAACTCCCTGACTGTCAACGCCGCTTAACATAAGCGCGGCAGACTGCCTGCCCTTGACACCAATCAAGGAAAGCGGATTGGAGCCGCGCGAGGTTGCGGGCAGCCATCAACGTTTCCCAAAGGGAGTAACCCCAGTGCCCAGCTCATCGCAGAACGTCATCTTTTTCGAGGAACTGGCACGCGGGGACGTCGCCAAGGTCGGCGGCAAGAATTCCTCGCTGGGCGAGATGGTGCAGCAACTGGGCGGCAAGGGCGTGTCGGTCCCCGGCGGCTTTGCCACAACATCGGACGCCTTCCGCGCCTATCTGGCGCACAATGATCTGAACGCCTTCATCAAGGACCAGGTCGAGCGCTTCGACGACGGGCGGCTGACCCTGCAGCAGGCGGGCGAGGCGATCCGCGCGGCGATCTTCAAGGGCGAATGGCCCGACGACATACGCGCCGACATCCTGATCGCCTACAAGGAGTTGTCCGAACGGGCGGGGACGCAGAACCTGTCGGTCGCGGTGCGTTCGTCGGCGACGGCCGAGGATCTGCCCGAGGCGAGCTTTGCCGGCCAGCAGGAGACCTTCCTGAACGTCACCGGCGAAGTGGCTCTGCTCGAAACCTGCCGGCGCTGCTATGCCTCGCTCTTCACCGACCGGGCGATCACCTATCGCCGGCTGCAGGGTTTCGACCATACCCAGGTTGCGCTGTCGGTGGGCGTCCAGCAGATGGTGCGCTCGGACATTTCCGGCTCGGGCGTGATGTTCTCGATCGATACCGAATCGGGTTTCGACAAGGCGGTGCTGATCAACGCCGCCTGGGGTCTTGGCGAAAACGTCGTCCAGGGCGCCGTGAACCCCGACGAATATGAGGTCTACAAGCCGTTCCTTTCCAATCCCGACCTCAAGCCGATCATCGAAAAGGCGCGCGGCTCCAAGGACATCAAGATGATCTATGCGCGCGAGGACGGCGCGATGACGCGCAATGTGCCAACATCGAAGGCCGAGCGCGCTGCCTTCGTGCTCAATGACGAGGAGATCCTTGATCTGGCCCGCATGGCCTGCACCATCGAGGAGCATTACGGCCAGCCCATGGACATGGAGTGGGCGAAAGACGGCGAGACCGGCAAGCTCTATATCGTCCAGGCGCGGCCCGAGACCGTGCAGTCGCGCGCCAACCAGGGCACGATCAAGAGCTACACGATCGACAACAAGGGCAAGACGCTGCTCACCGGCCTGTCGGTCGGTGCCGCCGTCGTCGCCGCGCCCGTCTGCCTGATCGAGCACGCAAAAGACATCGACAAGTTCATCGACGGTGCGATCCTCGTCACCTCGATCACCGATCCGGACTGGGTGCCGATCATGAAGCGGGCCGCGGCCATCGTCACCGACCATGGCGGGCGCACCTCGCACGCGGCCATCGTCAGCCGCGAATTGGGCCTGCCGGCCATCGTCGGCACGGGCAATGCCACCCACGTCCTGCACGACCATCAGGAAGTCACGGTCTCCTGCGCCGAGGGCGACCATGGCTATGTCTATGAGGGCTTTGCCGACTATTCGTCCGAGGATATTTCGCTGACCGACGTGCCCGAGACGAAAACGAAAATCATGCTCAACATGGCGAGCCCGTCGGCGGCGTTCCGCTGGTGGCGGCTGCCGTCCGAGGGCGTGGGCCTGGCGCGCATGGAGTTCGTGATCAACAATGTCATCAAGGTCCACCCGATGGCGCTGATCCACTTCGACACGCTGAAGGACGAGGCGGCCAGGGCCGAGATCGCCGAGATCACGCGCGGCTATGAGAACAAGGCCGACTTCTTCGTCGAAGAGCTGGCGCGCGGCCTGTCGCGCATCGCCGCGGTCGCCTATCCGAACCGCGTCATCGTGCGCATGAGCGATTTCAAGACCAACGAATATGCCGAGCTTCTGGGCGGGCACGATTTCGAGCCCAAGGAGGAAAACCCGATGATCGGCTGGCGCGGCGCCTCGCGCTATTATGCCGACGGCTACCGGCCGGGTTTCGAGCTGGAATGCAAGGCGATCAAGAAACTGCGCGAGGAAATGGGCTTTGACAATGTGATCGTCATGATCCCCTTCTGCCGGACGCTGACCGAGGCCGACCGTGTGCTCGAGGTGATGGCGGGCTGCGGGCTCAAGCGCGGCGAGAACGGGCTCGAAATCTATGTGATGTGCGAGATCCCGGCCAACGTCATCCTCGCCGAGCAGTTCGCCGAGCGGTTCGACGGCTTTTCCATCGGCTCGAACGATCTGACACAGCTGACGCTCGGCGTCGACCGCGATTCGGGCGATCTGGCGGACGTGTTCGACGAGCGCGACCCGGCGGTCTTGTGGATGATCCGGTCGATCGTCGAGCGGGCGCACAAGGTGGGCGCCAAGGTCGGCTTTTGCGGCCAGGCGCCGTCCAACTCGCCGTCCTATGCGAAACTCCTGGTCGAGGCGGGCATCGACACGATCTCGGTGACGCCGGACTCCTTCCTTGAGGTGAAGGGCCACGTCCACGACGCCGAGGGGTAGGGGGCGTCTCGCTTCGCTGTTCTTGGGCAAGGACGTGGCCGAAGCCCCACCTCCCACTTGAGGGGAGGTCGGCGACTGGCGAGCGTAGCGAGACAGAGCCGGGTGGGGGTATCGGTTCGCCAGACACTCCTGATTGTTACCCCACCGCATCGGCTGCGCTCCGCTTGCCTCTGCTGCCTCCCCTCAAGGGGGAGGCGGGCGTGTGTGATTGTCACCGCGCTTCAACTTCAAAGCCGGCGTCTGTCAAAGAACGGGAACAACGGGCGGTTTGGTGAGCCGCGATCCGTAGTTTGTATAGTGCGGTCGCCAAACCGCCCGTCCGGCGGGCTTGCGGTGATCGTCATGTGGAGCGCCGGCGCGAGGCTCGCGCCCTGCCGTGGCTTTTGGATTGGTCCCGTGCGCCACAGACCCGCGACGTTGCGAAACCATCCTCTGGCCCCGTCCGATCCTGACCGCCGGCCGGGTCTGGCCGATGGCAGGCGCGGACGGACACCGCACATCTTCGTTCCGCACCGACGTGGGGATTCATCATCCAGCCATGCGACCGCTCGCACGGCCCGCCGGTCCACCGCCGCGCCCGCCGTTGGTGGTGGCCATCCGACGTTCCGATGGGCGCGGTGTGAGAAGTATGGGGGAGGGGGAAGGGTGGTTGGATAAGTTATTTGGTCGCCGCGCGTCCACGCCATCCCCGGGGCTTGGTCCGAGAGGGACGGGCCACTACCCCACGCTCCGTCATCCTCGGCCTCCGAGCCGAGGATCCATTCCAGAGGCCGTTCTGTCCGTGACGAAGCCGAAACCGGTGTCGAGACACTCGACAGACCTGCTCGGCGCCCTGTTTCGGTTCACTGCCTGCCCGCCGACGCCTCTGGAATGGATCCTCGGGTCAAGCCCGAGGATGACGGCGCTGAGTTGGACGCCTGGCGCGAAACCGCAGAATCAAGCGCCCACGGTCACCTCTCCTCCGTCATCCCTGCGGCCTTACGTAGCAAGCGCACCAAGGCAAATAATGGTGTTGTCTGGCGCCGATCTGAAATCTATCTTTCCGCTCAATCATGTAGCGGAGGGGCAGGCGCATGGAATTGCTTTTGCGTCATGGAGTCGAGTACGAGGTCGCCGATCCTGTTTCAGTTGAAGACCTGATAAAATCAATCGAAGCTCATGCTCGTCTGCTTCGGAAATCTGGTGATCTTCTCGGCGACTTACTGCCGGGGCTTCGCATCGAACCAAAGCAGGTTTCCGTTGTCAGCCTGAGTCAGCAAAGCCCGTTGAAGGAGATGTTCGCCTTTGCCGTTGTCATGTCATACCAAAAGGAGTTGGAGCAAGAAGTGCCAGAGCTGATCGAAGCCTTGACCGGAACGCCGATCTCCGACCAGCACGATACGCTGGTTACGGTGCTGGTCATGCTGATTGCGATCTACGGCATCTCAAAGGCTTTCGACGCGCTCTTTCCGGGGCGATCTCGCGACAACCTAGATCATGCTCGCGAAGGTCTCTTGAGCAAGGCGGCAGCTCTTACGGGCATCGCCGCGAAACGCATCCTGGCGGCTGTAGAAGTTCTGTTTACAGGGCGCAGCAACCGCGTTCTCGTTGGGGCCTCGCAAAAGGTGTTCGCACCGACACGCGGTCAGGCTGATGCGGCAATACGTGACAACAGCGGGGCCGTCTTGGTGTCGCCCGAAGCTGTAAAGGACGCGCAATCTGCTTCCGGAATCCCTTTTGAGCCGGAGGATGAAGAAGGACCGAAATCACAATCCGAATTTCATCGCGGCGTTCGAGTTATCCTTCATGCCATGGACAAAGATCACAAGCGTCGAGGATGGGCGGGCCACTGCCCTGATCTGTTTGATGACCGCATCCCGATGCATCTTGAGAAGGCGCTCTCGCCCGATTCCATATTCGGTAAAGACGAGATCAGGGGCGACATATTGCTCACGTCGGAAGAGGACGAAAACGGCGATATGAAGCCCAAGGAATTCCTACTAGTCCAAGCCGACCTGTAGGCTTCGCGCGTCGATCGCCTCCAAACACTGCAGCATGAATGCGGCTGAAAAGCCGCCTCGCGCGATCTTGTTGTTCAGGTTCTTCTCGGTTTCCCGGACGCCGATGTCACTCAGCTTCTCAGCCAGTTGGGCATAGGTGATACCGCGCCGCTTCAATTCCCCCTTAAGGAGGTTCTTCGCCTTCGCTTCATACGCCTGATTGACCGGGTCGTCTTTTCTGGTTGCCATGGGTCGCTCCATTTACCCTCGTTTTTGAGGGTATAAACCCTTGACAATAGCGATGCAAGTCCGCATATACGGGGTGCAACACCATCGGATATGCGGATAAATGGCACAACACTTCCTTCTCTCGGCTCAAGCCCGCACCCTCTCGCTCAAGGCGATCTACAAGGCCGGCGAGCAAGCGGCCTATGAGACGTTCTGCAAGCTGCGCTGGCAGGACACCGGCGGCAAGGCTGTGTGCCCGCGTTGCGGATGCACCGAGACGTACACGATCAGCACCCGCCGCAAGTTCAAGTGCAAAGCTTGCCATCACCAATTCAGCGTCACGTCCGGCACGATCTTTGCCAGCCGCAAGCTGGACTTCACAGACATTCTCGGCGCCATCGCCATCTTTGTGAACGCCGTGAAAGGCGTGTCGGCTCTGCAACTCGCTCGCGATCTCGACGTTCAATACAAGACCGCATGGGTGATGGCGCACAAGCTGCGCGAGGCCATGGCCAAGGACGTGCACACCGGCGAAATCCTGCAAGGCGAAGTCGAGATGGACGGCGCATACTTCGGTGGCAAAATCCGTCCGGCCAACGCCAAAAAGAACCGCAAGGACCGTCGCCTCGCCAAGCACCAGACCGGCAAGCGCCGTGTCGTCGTCGCCATGCGTGAGCGCCGTGGCCGGACCCTGCCCTTTGTCGAACTGTCGGAAGCCCGTGGCGTCGAGCTGGCAAAGCAGCACATCGACCGCATGGCCATTGTGTCAGCCGATGAAGCCAGCCATTGGGACATGCTGCACGCGGGCTGGCAGGTCGAACGCGTCAACCACAGCGAAGCCTACAGCGACCACGGCAAGCACACGAATTGGGTTGAATCGTTCTTCTCACGCCTGCGCCGGATGGTCAGCGGTCAGCATCACCATGTGTCGCCGCAATACCTCTACCAGTACGCAAACCATGCCGCATGGTGCGAGGACAACCGCCGCAACAGCAACGGTGCAAACGCGGTCAGCCTGTTGGAGAACGCGCTGGCGTCACCCGTCAGCCGGACGTGGAAGGGGTATTGGCAGCGGGCAGCAGTCTAGGCGGCTTCCAGTTTCCCGCTCAATCGAAAGAAACTGGCCAGCTTGCGAGCGGCATCTTCAGAATTGAACTTTGCCAAAACACTTGCCGGCTCGGTCGGATTCCGGTTGTCCACGCTCATCAAGTAAAGGCCGTACCCATCAATTGCGGGGTCGCTTTCGCGAGCCAGTTCCGCTTCGCTTGCAGTTATTTCCCCAATGCATAAACTTTCTCGGTTGGAGAAACTTGCAATCACTTGGAATGTCATGTGATTCACCTTTGCCTATTGGGAGACTGATTCGCCATGGTTAACAATCCGTCAATTTCGGTCAACAAATTGGCCGAATATATTCTCAGCAAGGCGGCCCGACAGCGAAAGATTCTGCAGGACAGGAAATACCCGGACCCGGACTTCAACGTCGGCATGTATCATCGCGAAGCATCGGAAGCTGTTGCCTCTTATCTGGCAAACGGGGCGATTGATGCAACCCCCATCAATCAGCGTGTCCAAGCATTGGCTCAGCTGGCACCGGATAAAATAGGCACAGCGAGGCGCGTCAACGCAAACATCGATGCACTGGAACGTTTTTCTGAGATGCTAGACGATATCGACCTACTCGGAGCTGAGCCGACGCTGGCGCCCCACGCCCCGCCCAAGCTGACCTACCACAACGTCAACATATCAGTCCGGCCCGAGATCATCCTTCGAGGTGAGGGCGCCAAGGGGAAGAAATTTGTTGGGGCAATCAAACTGCATTTCTCAAAGACGCACCCACACAGCAAAGAGTCTGCCGGCTATGTGTCCGCAGTCGTGCAGGAGTTCTGCAGTTTGCATGTCGCTGGAGAAGCTGAGACCGTACATCCCGGCTACTGTCAGGTGATTGATGTCGCGTCGGGCAATGTCTTTCCGGGGGTTAAGGCCACGGCACAAAGATTGAAAGACATTGCAGCAGAATGCCAAAACATCGCTGGCCTTTGGCCAACCATCTAAACCGACCACACCACATTCCCCTTGCCGTCCGCAGCCTTGCGGGCGGCAGAGTTACCGAAGCCGCCAGCGCTTGGCTTGGCCGGTGTAGTCGCAAACCTCGACCGTGCCGGCTGCCTGCCACCGGTTTAGAACCTTCCGAGCGTAATTGCGTATCCGGCGCTTATCCGCGTCCGGGAAGTGGCATTGGAGGTGTTCGGCTATTTCGGGTGTTGTCACGCCGTCCGGATTGGCTGACAGCAACTCACGAATGGATTTGTGACGCGCCAGCGCCTCGGCCTTCGTCACCCTGTCCTTCGGCGCCCGCTTGATCGGCTGGATGCCTTTGAAATCGGTGAAACCAAACAGGCGCAACGTGGCGTCCACATGGGCGATATGCTCGCTGAGGGTTTGCGCTCGTCTAAGCGCCTCAGCCTTTTCGCCAGCCAATTCAGCGCGCTTGGTGATCAAGCCCGAGATCGTCAGTCGATAGCCATCCGTCCGGGTGATCGGGTACTTGCGAGTCATGCGCCAATTGTAGTGGAATCAGCGCTCTGGCCGTAGTCTGGCGTTGGTGCGCTTGCTACATAAGGCCGCATCCCTGTGCTTGTCACAGGGATCCATTCCTGAGACCGTTGTGGGTATGCGACGAGGGCTACGTTTGCACCATGGCGCCGAATTCATTCGGCCTCACGATGTGGCAGCGTCGCACAAGCCCATAGCTCAAAAGGACCGCCATCCGGCTGCTGGGCAAGAGTTGGCGCCGCAGCAACGGCTCATTGCGTCCAATTGAATGTCCCGACCTGCTCTCCGTTCATGTTGAAGAACGTGCCAGCCCCTCCTGACCTGAACAGGTAGATGATGCCGAACTCCTGATATGAAACCTGCAGACCGCTTCCTGTTTTCTGCATTGCCCGATCTGCTGGCGACAATCTAGAATCCCGCAGACACAAACCGCTGTCGGAAGAGCAGGAAACCACACGCGGACTGTAGGGTCCGCCATTCGCATCGTGCCAATCCGAGGTGATTGTGATGCGGGATCCCTCGGATATCTCCTGCGCAAGTGCATTTGATCCAATGCCGACCAAAGAGACAGTCAATACAGCCGCAGCCAAGTTCTTCAAATTTTGCGCCTCCGCTCATCGGTCCAAAAACTGTTCAAACGTAGCAGTGCTCCCAGTCATGTAAACGACGCTCCTTGCCGGAGAGGTTCTTTCTTAGAGTGTTCTCTGAGTCAGCAGTATCTTGACCGCAGCTCCCAAATGGGTCGCAGTCGTCGGAAAGCCATCGATCTAGGCGGTCCAGCCATTGTCACAATCTTGACAATCCCACACATCTCCGCCCATTCCACCGCCAGTTTTACACGAATTTTACAACGCAGATGCAGCATTTTCGTGCGTTGGCGCTTCGGTTTCGCTAATTCTGTGCGCGAAAGCCGCGTCGCAGCCATGCTGCAGTGCCGTTGAAGGCCGGATGGCCACAGTCTGTGACACGGTTTGACAGAACAGTCATAGGCCCCGCCGGTGCGGGGTGCGAGCCAAGGAGCCGATCATGAGCTACCAGAGTGAAATCCAGACCGCGTCCGACCTGATCTCCGCGCAAGGGGCGCCGTGGGACGGCATCAATGCCGAATATGTGGCGCGGATGCGGCTGCAGAACCGGTTCAAGACCGGCCTCGACATCGCCAAATACACCGCGAAGATCATGCGCGAGGACATGGCCGCCTATGATGCGGACCCGGCCAACTACACCCAGTCGCTGGGCTGCTGGCACGGCTTTATCGGCCAGCAAAAGATGATCTCCATCAAGAAGCATTTCGGCTCGACCAAGCGCCGCTATCTCTATTTGTCGGGCTGGATGGTCGCCGCGCTGCGCTCCGATTTCGGCCCGCTGCCCGACCAGTCCATGCACGAGAAGACCTCCGTGCCGGCGCTGATCGAGGAGCTCTACACCTTCCTGCGCCAGGCCGATGCGCGCGAACTGGGGGGCCTCTTCCGCGAATATGACAAGGCGCGCGATGCCGGCGACGAGGTCACCGCCGCCGCCATCCAGAAGAAGATCGATGGTTACGAGACCCACATCGTGCCGATCATCGCCGACATCGATGCCGGCTTCGGCAATGAGGAGGCGACGTATCTTCTGGCCAAGAAGATGATCGAGGCGGGCGCCTGCGCGCTGCAGATCGAAAACCAGGTGTCGGACGAAAAGCAGTGCGGCCACCAGGACGGCAAGGTCACGGTGCCGCATGCCGATTTCCTCGCCAAGGTGCGCGCCTGCCGCTACGCCTTCCTGGAGCTGGGCGTCGATGACGGCATCATCGTCACCCGCACGGATTCGCTGGGCGCGGGCCTGACCAAGCAGATCGCGGTTTCCAACGAGCCGGGCGACATTGGCGACCAGTACAATTCGTTCCTGGATTGCGAAGAGGTGTCGGAAGACGAGATCGGCAATGGCGACGTACTGATCCGCCAGAACGGCAAGCTGGTCCGCCCCAAGCGCCTGCCGAGCGGGCTGTTCCAGTTCCGCGAAGGCACGGGCGAGGCGCGCTGCGTGCTCGACTCGGTCACCTCGCTGCAGAACGGCGCCGACCTTTTGTGGATCGAGACCGAAAAGCCGCATATCGGCCAGATCGGCGGCATGGTGTCGGCGATCCGCGAGACCATCCCGAACGCCAAGCTGGTCTACAACAATTCGCCGTCCTTCAACTGGACGCTGAACTTCCGCCAGCAGGTCTATGATGGCTGGGTCGAGGCCGGCAAGGACGTTTCCAGCTATGACCGCGACCGGCTGATGAGCGTCGAGTATGACGGCTCGGACCTGGCGGCCGAGGCCGACGAGCGCATCCGCACCTTCCAGGCGGACGCGGCGCGCGAGGCGGGTATCTTCCACCATCTGATCACGCTGCCGACCTACCACACGGCGGCCTTGTCGACGGACAATCTCGCCCGCGAATATTTCGGCGAGCAGGGCATGCTGGGCTACGTCAAGAACGTCCAGCGCGAGGAAATCCGCCAGGGCATCGCCTGCGTCAAGCACCAGAACATGGCCGGCTCGGACATGGGCGACGACCACAAGGAGTATTTCTCCGGCGACGCGGCGCTTAAAGCCGCCGGCGAAGACAATACGATGAACCAGTTCGCCATGCCGGCGGAGTGAACTGCACCTCGGCTCACCTCCCCCTTGAGGGGGTGAGCCTGCGAACGGCCACTGGCGAGTGCAAACGAGACAGAGCCCGGTGGGGGGTAATGGAGTGGCCGATGCGCCTCTTCGTTACCCCCACCCGCTCGACCATCGCAGGCTCGGTCTTGCGTGCCTCTCCCCTCAAGAGGGAGGCGATGCGCTGACGGTCACCCCTCCAGCCTCTGCCCGAGCCGCCCCGCCAGATCGGTGATGAACTGCCAGGCGACGCGGCCTGAGCGCGCGCCGCGCGTCGTCGCCCATTCCAGCGCATCGCGGCGCAGTTCGTCCGGTTCCGCCTTGAGCCCGTAATGGGCGGCATAGCCCTCGATCATCTCAAGATATTCGTCCTGCGAACATTTGTGAAAGCCGAGCCACAGGCCGAACCGGTCCGACAGCGAAACCTTCTCCTCGACCGCCTCGGACGGGTTGATCGCCGTCGAGCGCTCGTTCTCGATCATGTCGCGCGGCAGAAGGTGGCGCCGGTTGGAGGTCGCATAAAAGATCACATTGTCCGGCCTGCCTTCGACGCCGCCGTCAAGCGCCGCCTTCAGCGACTTGTAGGACGTGTCGTCCTGGTCGAACGACAGGTCGTCGCAAAAGACGATGAAGGCGAAAGGCGCATCCTTCAGTGTGGCGAGCAGGCGGGGCAGGGTGTCGATGTCCTCGCGGTGGATCTCGATCAGCTTGAGCGGCGTCGTGGCGCCGCTCGCATTGATCGCGGCGTGGGACGCCTTGACGAGCGAGGACTTGCCCATGCCGCGCGCGCCCCAGAGCAGCACGTTGTTGGCGGGAAGGCCCCTGGCGAACCGTTCGGTGTTGTCGATCAGAATGTCGCGCACCCGATCGACGCCCTTTATGAGGCCGATCTCGATCCGGTTGACACGGGCGACCGGCGCGAGCGCCCCGCGCTCCCAGACGAAACAGTCCGATGTTTCGAAGCCCGGCGCCGGGGGCGGGGGCGGGGCGAGCCGTTCGAGCGCCTCGGCCAGCCGGTCGAGCTTGCCTTCCAGCGCCAACAGCCGGTCTTCAGCCGATTGCGTCATCGCGGTCCCTCTCACCAAAAAGGCAATCGGGCGGGCTGGTGCCGATTGTCCCCGGTTTCGGTTGCATCGGGGCTTTGCCTGACTATATTCGCCGCAAATTTCAAGGTCCCAAACGGGGCCATCCGTTCTGGGGAGTTTCTTGCATGTTTGTCACACCGGCTTTCGCCCAGGCGGGCGGCGCGGCCGCCGGCCCGAGCCTGATCATGAGCCTTTTGCCGTTCATCCTGATTTTCGTGATCATGTACTTCCTGATCATCCGGCCGCAGCGCCAGCAGGTCAAAAAGCGCGAGGAAATGCTCGGGGCCATCCGCCGCAACGACACGATCGTCACCGGCGGCGGCGTCGTCGGCAAGGTGACCAAGGTGCATGAGGACGAGGGCGAACTGGAAGTCGAGATCGCCCAGGGCACCAAGGTTCGCGTGATGCGTTCGATGGTGGCCGATGTGCGGGTGAAGGGCGAGCCGGTGGCCGCCAACGACGCCAAGAAAGCCTGACGGCTTTCGCGCCGCCATCGGGGATGGCGCCCCATTTTCGCCAGGCCGGCCCGGCAGGCCGTGCTTGGCTGACGCTCTGTTTCGGGACATGATCTGACATGCTCTACTTCGCGCCCTGGAAGACGGTTCTGATCTGGCTGACCGTGGCGGTCGGCGTCGCGTTCGCGCTGCCCAACCTTTATCCGCAATCGGTGCGCGACAGCCTGCCGGACGTCGTGCCCAGCGACTCGCTGGCGCTCGGGCTCGACCTTCAGGGCGGCGTGCACCTGCAACTCAGGCTCGACCGCGACGATCTGGTCGAACAAAGGCTCGAAGCGACGCGCGACGAGGTTCGCCGCCTGCTGCGGGCCGAGGGCATCGGCTATACCGGCCTTTCGGGGCAGGGCCAGACGGTCGGCTTTACGCTGCGCGACCCCAGCGATGCCGATGCAATGCGCGAGGCGCTTGCCGATCTGACGACACCGGTCACCACCGGACTTCTGACCGGCGGCACGGTGCGCGAGATCGTCCTTTCCGGGCCCGATGCCAACGGAAGGTACGAACTGGAGATCACCGACCAGGGGCTCGACTACCGGATGGCCGGTGCGCTGACCCAGACGGTGGAGGTCATTCGCGGCCGCATCGACGAACTGGGCACGACCGAACCGGTGATCCAGCGCCAGGGCGCCGACCGCATCATCGTGCAGGTGCCGGGCCTTGACGATCCCGAGCGCCTGAAAGAGCTGATCGGTACGACGGCGCGACTGGCCTTCCGCATGGTCGATGTGACGACGCCGGTCGAGGACGCGCTCGGCAGCCGGCCGCCGGTCGGCACGGAGATCCTTTATTCGACCGACGATCCGCCGATCCCCTACGTGATCGAGACGCGCGAGATCGTCACCGGCGAGAACCTTGAGGATGCGCAGGCGGGCTTTGACCAGCGCACCAACGAGCCGATCGTCACTTTCCGTTTCGACGGCACGGGCGCGCAGCGCTTCGGCCGGGCGACGCAGGAAAATGTCGGCCGCCCGTTCGCCATCGTGCTCGACGATCAGGTGATTTCCGCGCCGGTGATCCGCGAGCCGATCCTGGGCGGCACGGGCCAGATTTCCGGCAATTTCACCGTCGATGGCGCCAACGATCTGGCGATTCTCCTGCGCGCCGGCGCGCTGCCGCTGAAACCGACCTTCGTCGAGGAACGCACGGTCGGCCCGTCGCTCGGCGCCGATTCCATTGCAGCCGGCGAGATCGCGGGCATCATCGGCGCGTTCCTCGTCGTCGGCTTCATGTTCGTCGCCTACGGCTTTCTGGGCGTCATCGCCAATCTGGCGCTGATCATCAACATCACTTTGGTGATCGCCGCGCTCTCGGCGCTCGGCGCGACGCTGACGCTGCCGGGCATTGCCGGCATCGTGCTGACGGTCGGCATGGCGGTCGACTCCAACGTTCTGATCTTCGAGCGCATCCGCGAGGAGCGGCTTGGCGGGCGAAGCCTCATCCAGGCGATCGACGCCGGCTTCCAGCGCGCCTTCACCACCATCGTCGATGCCAACGTGACGACGCTGATCGCTGCGATCATCCTTTTCTATCTCGGCTCCGGCCCGATCCGCGGCTTTGCCGTCACGCTCGCCATCGGCATCATCACCACGGTCTTCACCGCCTTCGTCCTGACGCGCTGGATGATGGCGTTCTGGCTGAAGCGCCGCAAACCCAAGGAACTGCCGCTCGGCCTTGGCAAGCATCTGCGCCCCGACACCAAGATCAAGTTCATGTGGCTGCGGCGCTATTCGTTCACGGTCTCCTCGCTGATCGTCGTCGCCTCGATGGCGCTGTTTGCCACGGTGAACATGAATTTGGGCATCGACTTCAAGGGCGGCTCGCTGATCGAGGTGCAGGCGATCGAGGGCGAGGCCGACATTGGCGGCATCCGCAACGGGCTTTCGGATCTCAATCTTGGCGATGTGCAGGTGCAGGGTTTTGGCGCGCCGACCGATGCGCTGATCCGCATCGAGAGCCAGGGCGGCGGCGACAATGCCGAACAGAGCGCCATCGCCAAGGTGCGCGCCGTGCTTGAGGAAGACTACAATATCCGCCGCGTGGAAGTGGTCGGACCGACCGTTTCGGGCGAACTGGCGACCGCCGGCACCATCGCGGTGCTTGCGGCGCTTGGCGCGATCCTGATCTACATCTGGCTCAGGTTCGAGTGGCAGTTCGCGCTCGGCGCGATCATCGCGACGACGCACGATGTGCTGCTCACCATCGGCATGTTCGTTGTGACCGGGCTCGAATTCAACCTGTCGAGTATCGCCGCGATCCTGACCATCGTCGGCTATTCGCTGAACGACACCGTCGTCGTCTACGACCGCGTGCGCGAGAATTTGCGGCGCTACAAGAAGATGCCGGTGCCCGAGTTGCTCGACATGTCGATGAACCAGACGCTGCCGCGCACCATCCTCACGTCGGTGACGACGCTTCTTGCGCTGCTTGCGCTGTTCTTCTTCGGCGGCGAGGTGCTGCAATCGTTTGTCGCCGCGATGATCTTCGGCGTGGTGATCGGCACCTATTCGTCGATCTTCATCGCAGCGCCCATCCTGATCATGTTCCGCCTGCGGCCGGGCGCGCTGTCGCAGGAGAGCGACGACGCGCAGAAGGAAAAGGCGGCCACCGCCAACACCGCGCCGGTCGATATCGAAAGCTGAGGGCGGGGCGGTGGCAAAGACCATCCGCGCCGGCATCGAGATCCGCGATGCGCATTTTCCCGGTCGTGCGCCGATCGACGCCTATGGCAGCGGCGGCTTCCGCTTTGCCGAGATGAGCCATCGCGGCTCGATTCTCGCCCTGCCGTCGGGCATCCATGGCTGGGACGCCAAGCGCTTCGAGGAGATCGACCTGACGAGCCTTGAGAAAGTCATCGCCGACGCCGCCGACATCGAAGTGCTGCTGGTCGGCTGCGGGCCGGACCTGCGCGTTCTGCCCAAGCGCCTGCGCGACACGCTGCGCGAAGAGCATGGCATCGTCACCGAAGCGATGGCGACCGGTGCCGCCGTGCGCACCTTCAACGTGCTGCTCGCCGAGGAACGGGCCGTCGCCGCGGCGCTGATCGCGGTGGATGAGGCGCGGTAGGGGGTGTCACTCTTCCCCTCAATTGTTTTGATATGTCAGAGCGGAGATGGGGGAAACGCCGAAGAACTCTTCATTCTCCTTTTAGACTGGTCAATCGTCTTGGGCAATTGAGTGATGACGAAGTGAGCTTACGTCTGACAAGAGCGGTCGAGATCGCCAGTGCCGCGAGAGCGATCTTGATGAAGTCAAGGCGTTTTCCCGATGAGAGTTTCCTGCCTTCGGCCGAAAAGGGTGGATGGGTGCATGTCGGTATCGAACCGATGCTTCTGGCCCTTTCGATGGAGTTGGCGCTCAAAGCGTGGTATGTTTTTGATTATAATGTCGAAAGCTACCAGAAAACACACGATCTGGCGAAGCTCTTCGACGATCTGAAGTCAGCCAGCCGTGAAAGGCTTGACGCTGAATTCCAAAAGACGGTGAGACCACATCACCCCGAGTTCGTGTTCATCGACCAAGGGGTGCGCCAATTTCTTTATGGCCACAAGGATGCGTTCAAGGACTGGCGTTACCTCCATGAGAATGAGAAAGTGCTGGGATTTGACCAAAGTGCCTTTGAAGCAACACTGGAGATGGTGTTGCGGGAGTTCAGGAAGCGATATCGCGAAGTCGCGGTGCGTTCGGTTTTTTCAAGCATTTGACGTTGCTCCGCCCTTGTTGTGCGGCGCTCTGCTCCAAAATTTCCAGATATGACCGTTCAAACTCGATATGGCCGACGCCCGTATCTGTCCCAAGGGTAAGCCCAAGTCACCGGTGCCATGTCGACCCTGATGGACGTCACCACCGGCGATCGCCTGAACCATCTGCACGAGTCCGACCGCAAGTGGCACCTGCCGGCGCCATTCCCACCCGCATAAGCGTATGCCGGCCTTGCGGTTGGCCCGCGCGCGGTCCCCCGGAGCAGATGAATCCCGGTGCATCCGCCTCAGCCCGCGGCGTCGCGGCCCCAATCCTTGCTGGTCCTGCCGGCCCCGGACTGGCGGAGTTCCTGCTCTGTGAGCGCGTCAAGGACGGTGTTCTTGTCCGCCAGCAGGTAGACGCGGACGCCGTGCAGCGCCACCGCCAACCCCCAGCCAAACAGCGGCCAGATGAACCAGAACGCCTGTGGCGATGTCACCATGTTGATGACGACCAGAAGCGCCATGACGGCCGCATAGACACCGGTGTGCTTGAAGAAGCCGTACTTGGCTTCGGCACGCCGCCTTGCTTGTTGGTATTCTTCCGTTTGGGTCATGGATCACACTCCCGACGCTGAGAACAACCGACGCATGAGAGCTTATCAGACGGCGCAAATTCCATCTTGACGGAAATCAATCGCGCCCGGGCGGCCACCCACGATGATTGATCGGCGTTAAGGCGGGCGTTTCGCCCCTGGCTAGATTGGCGGTCCTGCTCGCGATCGCCAATGGGGCGTCACAATCACGCCGGTGCTGCTTCGTGGGAGGATCGGCAACAGGGCGGAGATTTCCGATGGACGAAGCCACGCCAACGGCGGAACGCGAATTCGACATCGTCTTGTGGGGCGCGACCGGGGCCACCGGCCGCCGCGCCGCCCACCATCTGGCCAGACGCTGCGCCGAAGGCGGCGTCTCGCTCGCCATTGGCGGTCGAAACCGGGACAAGCTGGAAGCTGTGCGCGGCGATCTGCCCGATGCGGGCGGCCCGATCGCGATCCTGGTGGGCGACAGCCATGACGCCGCGTTTATGGATGACATGACCGCCCGGACCAGGGTCGTCGTGTCGACGGTCGGACCGTTTGCGCTTTACGGCAGCGAACTTGTCGCGGCCTGCGCGGCGAACGGCACCCATTATTGCGACCTGACCGGGGAGCCGCAATGGATGCGCGCCATGATCGATGCGCATCAGGACACGGCGCGCCGGACCGGCGCCCGGATCGTCCATGCCTGCGGGCACGATTCGATCCCGTCCGATCTTGGCGTGCAGTTCCTGCAGGAGGCGGCGGTGGCCCGCCATGGCAAGCCGTGCAGACGCATCGCCAACCGCATCACGCGGATGAAGGGCGGGTTCAGCGGCGGCACGGCTGCCAGCTTCGTCAATGCGATGAAGGTGCGCGAGACCGACCCGGACTTCGACCGGCTGTCGCAGGACCCCTATGCGCTCTGCCCGGAAGGCGAGCGCGACGGTCCCGACGGCCCCGACCGTATGATGCCGCTCGAGGTGAGCTGGGATGCGGACCTTCAGGCCTGGACCAAGCCGTTCTTCATGGGCCCGATGAATTCCAAGGTCGTGCGGCGCACCAATGCGATCATGGATTATCCCTATGGCCGCGACTTCACCTATCAGGAGACGGCCCTGACCCGCGGCGGGATCGGCGGCTGGTGGGCGGCGATGAGCTATACGCTGTTCGGCCGGGCGCTCCTGATCGCCATGGCGATCCCGGCGACGCGCCGCCTGCTGCAACGCCGCGCACTGCCGAAATCCGGCGAGGGGCCCAGCAGGGAAGTCCGTGAAACCGGCTCCTATGAAATGGTCATGGTGGGCGAGATGCCCGATGGCACCATTTTGAAGGCACGCATCACGGCGCAGGGCGATCCGGGCGTGCGGTCGACGACGCTGATGCTGACCGAAGCCGCCCTGTGCCTGGCCGAGGATGCGGACAGGATCGCGGTCGGCGGCGGCTTCTGGACCCCGGCGGCGGCGATGGGCCCGCTTCTGCGCGACCGGATCACCGAACATGCGGGGCTGAGCTTCGAGATGATGGGCGACAAGCCGGGGTGATGGGGCGCCCAACGGTCTATGGCGTCAAGCTCTTATGCCAGCGGCGATCTCCCGCATGTGCCGGAAGTCGGACCCGCAGCAGCCACCAGCTATCGAGAGCGCTGGGTGTGCGTGTAAGAGCCGTGCGACCTCGGCGCCCAATTCCACCGGATCGCCGTCATCCAGTTCGGTTGCTTCATCCAGTTCCGCATGGCTGCACCGCGAGGCGTTGACGACAATGCCCCTCAACCGAGCATGACCCGTCAGCACATGGCTGAAATGATCGGGATGCGCGCAGTTCACCATGAAATACTCTGCGGCCTGATCGGTGAGCGCGTCGACCTGGTCAATTGCGTCTTCCAGGCCAGTGCCATTGTCGAGGCACCCATCGGTCTCCACAACGAACGAGACGGCGATTGGCACCCCGCAATCCTTGGCCGCCAGCACGGCGCCAGCCGCCTCCTCGACGTGATTGAACGTGTAGGCGTTGACCAGATCGACACCCGCATCGGCGACCGAGCCGACTTGAACGGCATGATAGGCGCGCGCGTCCGCCACGGTCATGGGCTTGGTTTTGGCATAGGCATCGCGGGCGGGCCCGATACACAGCGCCACCAATACGTCATCGCGCGCCGCTTCCGTCCGCAGGTCGCACATCAATTCCACGGCCTTCCGGTTCAATGCCGTCAAGCGGTCGGAATCGTAGCCCAGCGGTGCCGCGCGGTCGCGGTTCGCCATCCAGGTCGGTGTGTCGATGATGCATCCCAGTTCGAAATCGGCCGCCACCTTCGTCAGATCGCGCATCTGGTCGACGATGATCGGCTGCACTGTTGCGTCTTCAACCAGCGGGAATGACGCGAACCCGGGCAGTTCGACACCCCTGTTGAAGATCAAATCCGTTCCGGTTGCTGCGAAGACGAGAAAGCGCTGATCTGTCTGGTGAGGGAGAAGCCGCTTCATTTGTCCCATCCCGTCTACCGCGCCACGACCAGAGCACTCTAAGGGCGGCAGCCGGTGAGCACAAATCATCGCGTGCGCACGCTGCCTCGCCAACTCCACTGGCCAACGAACCCAGCCAGTGCCATATCCGCTCCCATGAGCGAGCCATCCGACGACCGTCTGAACCAGTTGCGCGAGGCGGATCGCGAGCGGTACCTGTCGGTGCTGTTTGCGCCCGAGGACAGGCGCGCGGCGCTGGCGACTTTGTTCCTGTTCAATGCGGAGACGGCGCGGTTGCGCGATCTGGTCTCCGAACCGATGCCGGGCGAAATCCGGCTGCAATGGTGGCGCGAGGTGATCGGCGGCGAGCGCGCCGAGGAAGCGCGGCAGAACCCGCTGGCCGCAGCGCTGCTCGATGCGATCGTCGCCCACGATCTGCCGGCGTCCGCGTTCGACAATCTGCTCGAAGCGCGGATTTTCGATCTTTATGACGATCCCATGCCGACGCGCACCGACCTTGAGGGCTATCTGGGTGAGACGGCCTCCATGCTGATTCAGATGGCCTGTCAGATCGTCAATGGCGGGCAGACCCCGCCGACGGCGGACGCGGCCGGCCATGCGGGCGTTGCCTACGGGATCGCCACGCTGATCCGGCAGATGCCGCAGCACCGGGCGCGCGGACAGGTGTTCCTGCCCGCCGATCTGCTGGCCGCGGCGGGCACCGATGCCGGCCACTGGCTGGCCGAGGACGACGATGCGGCCTTTGCCACCGCGATCACCGCCTTTGTCGCGCTCGGCCGCGAGCATCTGGCCAAGGCGCGCGAAGCGCTTGCGGACGTGCCCAAGGGCCTGCGCGCGCCGTTCGCCGTGCTGGGCGTTGCCGATGCGGTGTTCACCAAGGCGGCAAAGGCGGGTGGAGCGGCCCGCGCCGAGCCCGTGCGCCTTTCGCCCGTCACCGTGCAATGGCGGATGACGCGGCAGGCGCTCGGCTTCTGAGCGCCAAACTCCCTTTGACGTTTACGTCAAAACCGCTAGTCTGACCCGGTTCTTGGGGAGGAGCGCCATGAGCCTGCCGCTTCTGGTCGCCATCGTCGGCTTCGGCATCGGTCTGATCGTGCTGCTCGTGCATCTGAGCGGCGGGTCGCAGCGGGTGCCGCTGGGCAGCGCCGGCCGGGTGGCCGAACGGTTCCGGATCGACTTTCCCGATGCGGACGTCGCGCGCTGTTTTGAATCGGCGGACGGCTATGAGGCGCTGCTGCTGTTGGCCGACGGCAGTCTGGGGCTGGTGCACACGGTCGGCTCCAAATCGCTGACGCGGCACTACAAAAGGGAAGAATTCGGCACCATGATCAGCATGAAGGACGAGGCATCGCTGGCGTTCGACGCCCATGAGATGACGCTGCCGCGCATCGTCATCGCGTTCGCCTCGCGCGAAGAACGCGACACGGCCGTTGCGGCGCTCGGCCTTGATGCGATTTCCCTGTCGGAGGCCGCGTGATGGATCTCGATGCGCTGATCCCCAACTATCCCGATGTCACGCAGGTGGCGATCCCGTTTTTCATCATCGCCATCATCGTCGAGCTCTATCTGATCAAGCGCTTCCGCGACGAGCGCAAGGCCGGGTTCGAAACGCGCGACACGCTGACTTCGCTTCTGATGGGCACCGGCAATGTCGTCGCCGGGCTGCTGCTCGGCTTCATCGCGTTTGGCGTTTTGATGTGGGCCTGGCAGTTCGCGGTCTACGATTTCGGCTTTTCCTGGTGGGCGGTGCTTCTGTGTTTCATCCTCGATGATCTGCGCTACTACTGGTATCACCGCATCGCGCACCGCTCGCGCTGGGTTTGGGCCGAGCACGTCAACCATCATTCCTCGCAGCACTACAACCTGACCACCGCGCTGCGCCAAAGCTGGACCGGCACCTTCACCGGCATGTTCATCCTGCGCATTCCGCTGGTGCTGATCGGCTTCCATCCGGTGATGATCGCCTTTGTGGGCGGGCTGAACCTCGTCTACCAGTTCTGGATCCACACCGAGGCGATCGGCAAGATGTGGAAGCCGATCGAGGCGGTGTTCAACACGCCCTCGCACCATCGCGTGCACCATGCGACGAACCCGCGCTATCTCGACGCGAACTATGCCGGCACGCTGATCATCTGGGACCGCATGTTCGGCACCTTCGTGCCCGAACTGGACGAGGACATGCCGCGCTACGGGCTTGTGCGGAACATCGGCACGTTCAACCCGATCAAGGTGGCGTTTCACGAATGGTGGGCGATGTTCGCCGATGCGGCGCGGCCCGGCCTGACCTTGAAGGAGCGGTTCTTCTATCTGGTCATGCCGCCCGGCTGGAGCCATGACGGAAGCCGCGACGACACGACCAAGATCAAGGCGGACTATGTGCGCCGCCATCCCGATCAGGCAGGCATGCCGGGCCTGCCGCCGGCTCCGGGCGACGCGCCGGCGGACACCGCGTCCGGCTTGCGCAGCCCGGCCGAGTAAGGCCGATCCGATGGACGAGACGCATGCCTTTGCCGCCGATATCTTCGCGGCCCAACCGTTCACGCAGTTGATCGGCGCCGAACTGGTCGCCGCCGGCAAGGGCCGTGCGGAGATCGCCGTCGAAATGCGCGACGCGTTGCGCCAGCAGCACGGTTTTGCCCATGGCGGGCTGATCTCATATCTGGCCGACAATGCGATCACCTTTGCCGGCGGGCTGGGGCTCGGGACCGACGCGCTGACGTCGGAATTCAAGATCAACTATGTGCGGCCCGCCAGGGGCACGCGCCTGATCGCCCGCGCCACCGCGCGCGGGGTCGGCCGGCGCCAAGCCGTGTGCAGTTGCGAAATCTTCTCCATCGACGACAGGGGCGAGCGCCTGTGCGCGCTGGCGCAGGGCACGGTGGTCGCGGTGGCGGGTTGAATTGCGGACAAGTCCGATTGCGGAGATGCAAATGACTTCGTCACGTTAACCGTGTTGCACCATAGGTTTGTGGTTAATCTTTCGTTACTTTGCCTGTTCATGTAGATTGCGGCCTGTTTCCGGTACGGGTAAACCTGATGGCGCAATCGACTGTTCTTGCTCAACCGCTGATGCTGCCATGTGGCGCGGTGCTGAAAAACCGCATCGCCAAGGCGGCCATGACGGAGGGGCTGGCCGACGGGACGAACCGCGCCAACGAACGCTTCACCACCCTGTACAGCCGCTGGGGCGAGGGCGGCGCGGCGCTTCTGATCACCGGCAATGTTCTGATCGACCGCTGGCATCTAGAGCGCGGCGGTAATCTGGCCATCGACGGCGAACAGGGCAATGAGGCGCTGGCGGCACTGGCCGACATGGCCTCGGCGGCCAAGGCGCACGGCGCGCACATCTGGATGCAGCTCAACCATGCGGGCCGCCAGACCCAGAAGATGATCAATCCCAGGCCGAACGCGCCGTCCGATGTCGGCCTGAAAATGGGCAATGGCCGTTTCGGCACGCCGACGCCGCTGTCCGCCGAGCAGATCGAGACGATCATTGCCGGCTTTGCGCATGCGGCGAAAACGGCCGAGCAATGCGGCTTCGATGGCGTTCAGGTCCATGCGGCACACGGCTATCTGATGAGCCAGTTCCTGTCGCCCCTGTCGAACCGGCGCGACGATGAGTGGGGCGGCAGCCTGGAAAACCGCGCGCGCATCCTGCTGACGATCGTTGAACGCATCCGCGAGACGGTGGCGCCGGGTTTTGCCGTTGCGGTCAAGCTCAACTCCGCCGATTTTCAGCGCGGCGGCTTCTCCGAGGACGACAGCGTGACCGTTGCCGGCTGGCTGGCCGATGCGGGCGTCGACATGATCGAGGTGTCGGGCGGCAATTACGAACAGCCGCGCATGATCGACTTCAACCGCAAGGATCCGCTCGCCGCCCAGAAGCGGGAAAGCACGCGCCGGCGCGAGGCATATTTTCTCGAATTCGTGCCCAAGCTGCGCGCCGCCGTGTCGATCCCGGTGATGGTGACGGGCGGTTTCCGGTCAAGGGACGCCATGGAGGCGGCGATCGGCGACGATGGCGTCGACATGATCGGTCTCGGCCGTCCGCTGGTGCTCGACCCGGACGGCGCCGCCCATCTTCTCGAAGGGATGGCCGAGCGGCTGGAGAGCCGCGACGACGACCTTGTGATCGGCGGCGGGCTCCTGGGGCCGCGCTCGCCGATCAGCTTCCTGCGCGACCTCAATGCCTGGGCCGCGCTCGGCTGGTACTATGAGCACATCTATGCGCTTGCCGACGGCAAGCAGCCGGACAGGTCGCTGAGCGCGTTCCGCGCGCTTCTGGCTTACGACCGCACCGAGGGCGCGGCTGCCAGGCGGCTGGTGCGAAACTGACCGGATCGTTCAGTCTTCGTCAGAGAAGGCGGCGTCGACGTCGCGACCGCGGTAGAACACATTGGTGATGGCAAAGCGGTCGTCCTCGACGCGATAGGCGATCAGGGCGGAGCGCTCGAAAGGCACGGTTCGCAGGCCCGGCGCCAGATCGTCGCGTGCCGTGCCGCTATGGGGAGCGTTGCCAATCGCCTGGCACCGATCGACGATCCGCGACACGAAGCCGAGCGCGGTCTCCAAAGACGCCGTTTCACGGGCGATCCATTGGTAGATCGTGGCAACGTCGTCGTCGGCCTGCTCGGAAAAGATAACCTCAAGCGGCGTCATCATGCGCTTCGTTCAACGCAGCCTCATGGCGCTCCTTGATACGGCGGCGCACATCCTTGATCGGCACCCTCGGTCTCGGGTCCTCGATGGAGGCCTTCACGCGGGCGCGCAGCAGGTCGAGTTCCTGCTGCTGTTTCTCCCACAGGCGCAGCGCCTCGCGGATCACCTCGCTGGTCGAACCGTAATGGCCGGCCTCCACTTCGGCGCGGATACGCTGGGCCATGGGCGCGGTGATGGTGATGGAGAGTTTCTCGGCAGGCTTGGTCATCGAACGGCTCCCGACAAAGTAGGATCATATCCTACCACATGCCGGACTATCGTCCAACGGCGCGAACAGGCTGGCTCAGTTCGGCAGTTCGCCCGTATATTCGCCGCGCGCCGGATAGTTTTTCTCGATCGCGAAATCGAGAGCGGCGACCAGTTCGCGGAAATGCGGACGCACGAACGGCATGGTCTGCACCGAGCCGTAATAGAGCGTCTGCTCGGGCGTAACCATGAACAGGCCGGGCTCGGCGAACAGCACCGGCTCCTCGATGCCGATCGAGGTCTTGCCGCGCGAGGTGGAGATGTAGAGGCCCCATTCGCGCGCCTTGGACAGCGGCAGGTCGTGGCCGAACCGTAGGTTCTGATTTTCGATCTTGTCGGCCATGGCGCGCGTGCGCTCCTCGCCATCGCTGCTCAGCGCCAGAACGCCAACGCCGCGCTCGGCAAACTCGGGGGCCTGCCTGTCGAATTCCTTGAGGTAGGTGGCGCAGATCGGGCAGTGCAGGCCCCGATAAAAGCAGATCACCGTGCCGCGTTCGCTTGGTTCGGCGGCAAGGTCGAACGAGCCGTGATTGAGCGTCGGCACCGTCAGATCGGGCACCTTCTGGCGTGGAATGAGCATGGATGTCCCCTTGTCTGAAAGTCGGTCGCGCGCAGCAAGCATGGCGATGTCACCACGCGCAAGTCACGGATGGGTGAAAGGTGTTCAGCCGTCCGGATCGGGGATGGTCAGTTCGTCGACCGGCTCGTTGTTCTGGGTGATCACGGATGGCGCCGCGCCGCCAAACTCGTGGACCACCCGCCAGGGGAAGCGGGTCTTCGCATCGATCCAGTACTGGCTCTTGACCGGTATGCCCGAGCCGGCAAGCGCATAGTCCAGCGCAAAGCGGTGCACGGCCTTGCCGTCGAGATCGATGTCGTAGTCGCAAACGATGTTGGTGGCCTCGTCGGCCTGCGTCTGGCGGCCGGCGGCCTGCGCGTCGAGCTGTTCCCGGGTCTGCTCCGACACGAGGGACCAGCTCTCGCCGCCATCGGCGCTCGAATAGAAGCGTCCGCCGATCCACAGGCTGACCGGCGTCTCATTGGCATCGAGCGCCATGCCGCGCCCGTCCGGCGTCGACAGGGCGAAGCTCTCGATCGTCGCGCCGCTCATCTCGGTGGTCACATTCTGGCGCATCGGCACCGGATGGGCGACGTCGAGCATGGCGGCGCGCGCGTCGGCTTCGCAGTCGGCGAGCGCGGCCTGAGAGGACAACAGGAGGGTCGCCGCGGCAGCGGGCAGGGCGGTTCGTGTCATTCGGCGGCCTCCACATGCATGTTGTCCGTACAGAGCCAGGCTTTTGCATCGGTGATCGCGCGGCCGGTCATGGCGCGCTTCTTGGCCATCGCCTTGTCCTTGCCGCGGAACCGGCCCTGATGGCCGTCCGGCTTGCGGATTGCGCCCGGCTCGAGCGGCGGGAAAAGGCCGAAATTGATGTTCATCGGCTGGAACGAGCGCTTGCCCGGCTCGTCGTCGGCAACCAGATGGCCGCCCGTGATGTGGCCGAGCAGCGACCCGAACGCGGTCGTTGGCGGCGGCAGGTCCGGCTGTCCGCCCAGCCGTTCGGCGGCGGCGAAGCGGCCCGCGAGAAGGCCGATGGCCGCCGATTCCACATAGCCTTCGCAGCCGGTGATCTGGCCGGCAAAGCGCAGGCCCGCGCGGCTCCTCAGCGACAGGTCTGCGTTCAACAGTGTCGGCGAATTGAGGTATGTGTTGCGGTGAATGCCGCCCAGCCGCGCGAACTCAGCCCTCTCAAGGCCCGGGATCGTGCGGAAGATGTCGGCCTGGGCGCCATAGCGCAGCTTGGTCTGGAAACCCACCATGTTGTAGAGCGTGCCCAGCGCATTGTCCTGGCGCAGCTGGACGACCGCATAGGGCTTTTCGTCCGGCCTGTGCGCGTTGGTGAGCCCCATCGGCTTCATCGGGCCGTGCCGCAGCGTCTCGCGGCCGCGTTCGGCCATCACCTCGATCGGCAGGCAGCCGTCGAAATAGGGCGTGCCTTCCCACTGTTTGAATTCGGTCTTGTCACCGGCGAGCAACGCGTCGATGAACGCATTGTACTGCGCCTCGTCCATCGGGCAGTTGATATAGTCCTTGCCCGTTCCGCCGGGTCCGACCTTGTCGTAACGCGACTGGAACCAGGCGACGTTCATGTCGATCGTGTCGGTGTGGACGATCGGCGCGATGGCGTCGAAGAAGGCCAGCGCATCCTGGCCGGTCTCGGCGGCGATCGCTTCGGCGAGCGACGGCGCGGTCAGCGGCCCGGTGGCGATGATAGCCTGATCCCAATCGCCCGGCGGCAGGCCGGTGATTTCCTCACGGACGATGGTGATCAGCGGATGGGCTTCGATCTTGTCGGTGACCGCCTGCGAAAAGCCGTCGCGGTCGACCGCCAATGCCGAGCCGGCCGGCACCTGATGGGCATCTCCGCAGGCCATGATCAGCGAGCCGGCGAGCCGCATTTCGGCATGCAAAAGGCCGACGGCGTTCAGTTCGGCATCGTCGGAGCGGAAGGAATTCGAGCAGACAAGTTCGGCCAGATGGTCGGTCTTGTGCGCGTCGGTGCCGCGCAGGCCGCGCATTTCGTGCAGGATGACCGGCACGCCGGCTTGGGCCGCCTGCCAGGCCGCTTCCGAGCCGGCAAGGCCGCCGCCGACAATATGGACGGGATCGGTGGTCATGATGACGGGTTAGCGCATCGGCGCTCCGCCATCAATGTGGCGGCCGCCGCGGCGCTATAGCTGCCACAACGAAAAACCCGCCGAGCGCTGCTCGGCGGGTTTCCGGGAGGTCAATAAATGCGGTCGAACCGCGTCAGGCCGGGCGGCCGCCGCGTGCGACGGCGGGAATGTCGCCGCGGGCGAAACCGATGTCTTCCAGCTCCCGCTCGGAGAGGCGGCGGAGCTGATTTTCGGTGTCGCGGACCGAACGCCAAGTCTTGAGGGTGTGCGCGAATTTCATCATCGTTCTGTCCTTTCTGTTGCGGGCTTCGATTGATCCCAATCTGGGTGTTCCGAAACGCTTTGGGTAGTGCCGATACGGCATGTCCGCCATGAATTATTGCAGGGCTGCGCGGCTGCGGAATGCGCCGCGCAACAAACGAAAACACCCGCCGGGGGAGGACCGGCGGGTGTTCTTCACATGAAGGCGCGGCAAGGGAGGAGGTGCCGTGAGCCTTCACTGCCCGACCGGTCCGGGAGGAGGAGAGACCGGCGGGGCGAAACCGATGGATCAGGCGCGGACCGACTTGCGGGCGATCTCTGCGATGTCGCCGCGGGCGATACCCAGATCGTCCAGTTCGCGCGTCGACAGGCGGCTGAGTTCGTTGTAGGTCCGGCGGGCTTTGCGCCACTGCGAGAAGGAGCGAGCGAAGTTCATGACTTTTCCTTTCAGTTGACTCGCGGTTTTATCCGTTTTGTCATTTCTGTTACGACCGGCATATAGGCGGCGCTTTCAGGAGTGATAAGCCCGTTTTGTGCATAGCACATATGCGTTTTTGCATTGCACAAAAATGCCATGATCCTTTCCGGAACGTTAACGGCGTCGGTTTTCCAAGTATATGAATTTCAACAAGAAAAACTGAGCGATGGCGAGCTATCTGGAGAACCAGATCAAAGATTGGCACAATCGTGGCATCATCGCCGACGATGTCGCCGCCGCGCTCTTGGCCGATATCGGACGAAGCGCCGCCGCCGCCCGCGATGGGGACGCAAAACCGTTCTCGTTTTTCCGAATCGTCGCCATTTTCGCGGCCATCTCGTTTGCCGCTGCCATCGTGATGTTCATTTCGGCCAACTGGGAGGCGATCCCGCGCCTTGCCAAGGTTGCCGGCATCATGGTGCTGATCGCCGGCGGGCTGATCGGCGGCGCGGTCATCGGTGCGCGTGGCGGCCGGCATGCGCGCTGGCTGGAGGAGGCGGCCTATCTGGTGGCGGGCGCCGCCTATGTGGGCGGCGTGGCGCTGGTCGGCCAGATGTATCATCTGCCCGGCGATATCGGTCAGGCCATGTTCGGCTTCGCGCTGGGGCTCGGCATTGCCGGGCTGGCCGTGCGCAGCCACGTGCTGGCGGCCGGCGCGCTCGGTGCCATCGCCTGGTGGTATCTGGAAACACCGGCACCGGAGACCCTGGTTGATGCGGATTTCGTCATCTTCGCCGCCTTCTGCGCGGCGGGCTACGCGCTTTCGCGGTTCGGCCGCATGCCGTGGCTGCGGTGGGTGGCGGCAGCGACCTTCCTCGTCGGCCTCGTGCCGTTCCTGTTTTCGGTTCTGGAGGCCATCGCCGACTTCTATGAAGGTCTGCCCGACGGGGCGCGGCTGGCGATATGGCTGGCGCTTCTCGCGGCGAGCCTGGCCGGGTTGTGGCTTGCGCGGGGCGCCGGCGGTCCGGCGCCGGCCTTCTTGCGCCGGCCGGAAACGGCGTTCGGCGCGGGGCTGATCGCCCTTCTTGCGCTGCATGTCGAAAGCGGCGACCTGCTGCCGCTGTTCGTCGTCGGGCCGATGACGCTGGGTTTTGCGCTCTATGCGCTGTTTACCCACGGCGCGCGTTCGCGCACCATCCGTTATGTCTCTTATGCGGTTTTTGTCGGCGAGATCCTGTTTCTTTACGGGGAAACGGTCGCCTCGCTCCTGGGCACGGCGGGTTTCTTCCTTGCCGTCGGGGTGACGCTGACGCTGATTGCGGGCGGGATCTATTGGGCGGAGCGCCGCTTCAAGCGCCGCGCTGCAATTGAGGAGAAGGCCGATGGCTGAGCCGGCGCGTGCCAAGCCGTTCGTCGTCCCCGCCGCTGTCGCCGCGACCGCGGTTCTGTGCGCGATCCTTGCCTGGATGATCGAAAGCCGCGCGCAAATCCTGCGCGAGGGTGCCGAGATCGTTCTCAAGAGCGAACCGATCGACCCGCGCGACCTGCTGCGCGGCCACTATGTTGTGCTGACCTATCCGGCCCAGCAGATCACCGGCGACGTGCTGGCCGGCCTGACGGCGGAAGCCGGCATGCGTGAGCCGGGCCGTGACGTTCCGGTCTATGTCACCTTCGAGGCCGGGCCGGACGGCCACCACAGGCCCGTCGCCGCATCGCTCACCAAGCCCGATGAAGGCATCTTCCTGCGCGGCACCGCGCCCTATCTGGATGGCAGAACCGTTACGCTCTTTGTCGACTATGGCATAGGGCGCTTTTACACCAATGAGCACCGGGCGCCGGAACTGGAGGCGCGGATGCGCGCCGGCGGCCTGACCGAGATCGTCATCGCCGTCGGCGCCGACGGCACCGGCCAGATCAAGGCGTTTCGGCAGGCCGGCGAGACCATCGTCACCGAGCCGCTCTATTGACGCGCGGGTCGCTCGAAACGAACGGCGTTTTTCATTTGATGCGCCGGGCCATGATGCTATAGGGGCCGCCACTGGCGTCATGCTGCGGCCTGGCGCGCTGCGGATATGGCGGAACTGGTAGACGCGCTGGATTTAGGTTCCAGTGCCGCAAGGCGTGGGGGTTCGACTCCCTCTATCCGCACCACCAATTCGCCACCGGGCAGTTTGAACATCCAAGAGGCGCACCCAGGCATGCCGACGGGCAGCGCGCCGGCAGAAACGAAGGTTAGAAGATGCAGGTCACCGAAACCGTCAATGAAGGGCTCAAGCGCGAGATCAAGATCGTGGTGCCCAAGTCCGATCTCCAGGCCAAGCTCACCGACAAGCTGCACGATGCCAAGGGCCGTGTGCGCCTGAACGGCTTCCGGCCGGGCAAGGTGCCGGTCAGCCATCTGCGCAAGATGTACGGCAAATCCTTCATGGCTGAGATCGTCAACGAGATCCTCAGCGAGACGCCGCGCTCGATCCTTGCCGACCGCGGCGAGAAGTCCGCAACGCCGCCCGATGTCGACATGACCGAGGATGAGGGCGAGGCGGAAAAGGTGCTGACCGGCGAGAGCGATTTCGAGTTCTCTGTGAGCTACGAGGTCATCCCGCCGATCGAGACCAAGGATTTCTCGACGATCGCGATCACCCGCCCGGTGGTCGACATCGCAGAGGAGGAGGTCGAGGAGCAGGTCAAGAGGATCGCCCAGTCGGCCGCCGAATATTCAGAGAAGAAGGGCAAGGCCGCCGATGGCGACCGGGTGACGATCGACTATGTCGGCAAGATCGACGGCGAGGCCTTCGAGGGCGGCACCGATGACGATACCAAGCTGGTTCTGGGCTCGGGCACCTTCATTCCCGGTTTTGAGGAGCAGCTTGTCGGCGCCAAGGCCGGTGACGAGACCCAGGTGAAGGTGGCTTTCCCCGAGGATTACCAGGCTGCCCATCTGGCCGGCAAGGAAGCGGTGTTCGATGTCACCGTGTCGCTGGTCGAAAAGGCCGAACCGGTCGAGATCAATGACGAACTGGCCGAAAAGCTCGGCATCGAGAGCGCCGAGCGGCTGCGCGCGGTCGTGCGCGAGCAGATCGAGGGCCAGTATGGCGGCATGACGCGCCAGAAGGTCAAGCGCCAGCTTCTCGACGCTTTGGACGAGATGTACCAGATCGAAAGCCCGCAAAAGCTGGTCGAGACCGAGTTCAACAATATCTGGAACCAGATCACCAACGAACTGGAGCAGGCCGGCCGCACGTTCGAGGACGAGGAAACGACCGAGGACGAGGCCAGGGCCGAATACCAGAAGCTGGCCGAGCGCCGCGTGCGCCTCGGGTTGGTGCTGTCGCAGATCGGCGAGGATGCCGGCGTCGAGGTGACCGACACCGAACTGCAGCAGGCGGTGATGCGCCATGTGCAGCAATATCCCGGCCAGGAAAAGCAGGTCTACGAGTTCTTCCAGAAGAACCCTGATGCGGTGGCCAATCTGCGCGCCCCGATCTTCGAGGAAAAGACCGTCGATCACCTCCTGACCGTCGTCTCGGTCACCGACCAGACCGTCAGCAAGGAAGAGCTGATGGCCGAGGACGAGGATGAGGAAGCCGCGCCGAAGAAAGAGACGAAAAAGGCTGCGCCGAAGAAGAAGGCGCCGGCCAAGAAAAAGGCGCCTGCCAAGAAGAAGGCCGAGGCCGCCGAGGCCAAGGACGGCGACGCCGCCGAATAGGCAACCGTTCGGGACAGATCACAAAGACAATGGGCCGGCTGCCAAGCCGGCCTTTTTTCGTGTGTGGCGTTTGCCGCCTCCCGCTTTCCGGTTGACCCCGCACCGCTGCGCCTAGGTTAAAGGCGGCGGGCGTCGTGTCCGCCTGCAAGGTCGCGAGAGGACGGGCGTTGGGAACTTATCTGATTTATGGCGGCAATGGCGGCATCGGCTTGGCGATCGCGCGGACACTGGCCGACGACGGGCACGACCTGCATCTGGTCGGGCGTGACGGCGACCGGCTTTCCGAGGTCGCGGCGGAGCTGGGCGCCGGGCACAGCGTCGCCGATGTGACCGATCCGAACCAGATCGCCAGGGCGGCCGGCGAAGCCGGTGATGACCTGGCCGGGCTCGTCTATGCGGTGGGAACGATCAATCTCAAGCCGCTCGGCCGTATGACCGGCGACGACTTCCTGACCGATTTCCGCGTCAACGCGGCGGGCGCCGCGCTAGCCGTGCAAGCCTCGCTCGATGCGCTAAAGGCGGGCGAGGGCGGCTCGGTGCTGCTGTTCTCTTCGGTGGCGGTGAGCCAGGGCTTTGCCGCGCACGCCTCGGTTTCGATGGCCAAGGGCGCCGTGGAGGGGCTGACGCGGGCTCTGGCCGCCGAACTGGCGCCCAAGGTGCGCGTCAACGCGATCGCTCCCAGCCTGACCGCGACGCCGCTTGCCGCCTCCATGACCGCATCCGAACAGATGGCCAAGGCGATCGCCGGGATGCACGCGATCCCGCGGCTGGGCAGTGCAGAGGACCATGCCGCGCTGGCGCGTGTGCTGCTCACAGATGCGGGCGGCTGGATCACCGGGCAGGTGATCGGCGTCGATGGCGGGCGATCCTCGCTGCGCACCAAGGGCTGACATCGCCGATGGGCAAGACGCTGCGCATGGTTCTGGGCGACCAGCTCTCGCGCGATCTGTCCGCGTTGCGCGACGCCGATCCCGAACATGATGTGATCGTGATGGCCGAGGTGTGGGACGAAGCGACCTATGTCCGGCATCACAAGAAGAAGATCGCCTTTATCTTCGCTGCCATGCGTCATTTCGCGGCCGGTCTCGAGGCCGAAGGCTTCACCGTCGACTACCGGCGGCTCGACGCGGACGATGACGCGATCGCCTCGTTCACCGACGCGTTGCGCGCTGCGGTCGAGCGGCACGGCGCCGACCGGATCGTCGTCACCGAAGCAGCCGAATGGCGGGTTCTGGCGATGCAGCAGGGATGGGCGGACCTTTTCGGAATCCAGGTCGACGTCCGGTTGGATGACCGCTTCATTGCCAGCCACGCCGATTTCGCCCGCTGGGCCGATGGCCGCAAGGCGCTGCGGATGGAGTATTTCTACCGCGAGATGCGCAAGGCCACGGGCTATCTGATCGAGGATGGCGGGCCGGCCGGCGGGCAGTGGAACTTCGATGCCGATAACCGCGCGCCGCCCAAGGACGGGCTCGACTTTCCTGACCGCCCAGACTGGACCGTGGACGAGACGACGCGCGAAGTGCTCGATCTGGTTGGCGAACGGTTCGGCGACCATTTCGGCGATCTCGAACCGTTTGCCTATCCCGTCACCCGCCGGCAGGCGCTCCACTATCTGAACTGGTTCGTCGAGCACGCGCTGCCCGATTTCGGCACGTTTCAGGATGCGATGGTGACGGGCGCGGCGCTGATGTTCCATTCGCACCTGTCGGCGCTGATCAATGTCGGCCTGCTCGACCCGCGCGAATGCTGCGAGCGGGCCCAAAAGGCGTGGCGGGACGGCGCCGTGCCGATCAATGCCGCCGAAGGCTTCATCCGGCAGATCATCGGCTGGCGCGAATTCATCCGGGGTGTCTATTGGCGGAACATGCCCGACTATGGCGACAGCAATGCGCTGGGAGCGACGCGCGATCTGCCCGACTGGTTCTGGAGCGGCGAGACGCACATGAACTGCCTGCGCCAAGCCATTACGGAAACGAAGGAAAATGCCTACACGCACCATATCCAGCGACTGATGGTGATCGGCAATTTCTCGCTTCTGGCCGGGCTCGATCCCAAACAGGTGCAGGAATGGTTTCTGATCGTCTATCACGACGCCTATGAGTGGGTGGAGATGCCGAACGTGGTCGGCATGGCGCTTTATGCGGACGATGGCCTGTTCGCCTCCAAGCCCTATGCGTCCTCGGGCGCCTATATCGACAAGATGTCGGATTATTGCGGCTCGTGCCGCTATCGGGTGAAGGTCAAGAACGGCCCGAAGGCGTGCCCGTTCAACTATCTCTACTGGAACTTCCTGATCGAGAACCGTGAGACGCTGGCCGGCAACCGGCGCATGGGCATGATGTATGGCACGCTCGACCGGATGAGCGGCGACAAGGTCGAGGCCGTGCGCGACGATGCGGCGCGGTTCTTCAAGGGGATCGACGAAGCGTGACACCGCGCCGGTCGGGCGCAAACGCGTCCGGCAAGCCCACCAGCTGGTCGCCAGACGCAAAGCCGACCGCCGCATCGGCTATCAGGTGCGCGATGGCGAAGGAGATCTTGAACCCGCCGGTGGCGAGGATCGTGTCGGTCGCGCCGGGCAGGGGTCCGACCAGCGGTTCGCGGCCTTCCGCGCGCGGGCGGACCCCGGCCCAGCGTTCGACAACGGTGGCGCCTTCAAGCGCCGGGCACAGCGCGGCGGCCTGCGCGAGGATGCCGTCGAGCTTCTCGTCGGTCGTGTCCGGCGCGTCGAATGCGTTCTCCGAGGTGGAGCCGACCGCGATCAGGCCGCTGTCATGCGCGATGACATAGACACCCTTGTCGTAGAGGATGGGTGACATGGGATCGATGGGGCGCGCCGGCTTCAGAAGCGCGCCCTGGCCCTTGACGCCGCGACCGATGCGCTTGGGATCTTCCGGCTCGATCAGCGCGAATGCGCCGGTTCCGGCGGCAACGATGGTTGCGCCGGGCGTGATTTCTGTGCCGTCGTCCAGCACCAGCGTGCCATTGGCGCCAAGCCGCATGACGCTGGTGTTCTCGCGGATGGTGATGCGGTCGCTGGCGTCGAGCGCAGCGCGCAAGGCCGCGGTCAGCCTGCGCGGATCGATGCGCGCCGACAGCGTGTCGCAATTGACGCCGTGGGGCAGCGAGTGGCCAGCCAGCCAGCCCGTTGCCGGATTGGCATCTTCGATCGTCCAGCCGATCCCATCCGGCCAATGGGTTTTGGCGCCCTCCACCCATTGCGCGCTCTGGCGGCGCTTTTCGGGATGGCCGATCGGCATCAGCCGGCCGGTTTGCGCATAGCCGCAGCTGAGCCCGGTTTCGGCTTCCAGCGATGCCACGCGCTCGGGCAGCGACAGGAGCCCGTCGAGCTGGAACCGTTTCTTGGCGTTCCAGCCGGTCGGCTGATGCGGCATCAGCGCGCCGAGCATGCCGCCACTTGCGCCCGAGGCGATTGTGCGCTTTTCGATCAGCAGCACATGGGCGCCGCGCCGCGCGGCCTCACGGGCGCACCACAGGCCGACAATGCCGCCGCCGATGACGGCGATATCGGGGTTGGCAGGAGCGGGAGAGACAATCATTGGCGGACGATCTGGAACGCGATGCGCTGGAGTGGATGGATGGCGACATGCCGTTTTCGACCCGGTTTGGCGACCATTTTTACGCCCGCGAGGATGGCCGCGCCGAAACAGGCCATGTCTTCATTGGCCAGAACCGGCTGGCCGAGCGCTGGGGCGACGGCGCCGACATGGTGATCGCGGAACTGGGGTTCGGCACCGGCCTCAATTTCCTGGAAACCTGGCGGCAATGGCGGCTCCACCGCCTGCCGGGCGCGCGGCTCGATTTTGTCTCCTTCGAAGCGCTGCCCATGACGGCCGACGAGATCATGACGGCGATCGGGCGCTGGCCGGACCTTGCGCCCTTGTGCGTCCGCCTTGTCGAACGCTGGCCGGACCTGACATCGACACCGGTGACATGGATCCTCGATCCGCAGACGCGGCTGACCGTGGTGGCCGGCGATGCGCTGGACGGCGTGACGCGCTGGAACGGCCTTGCCGACGCCTGGTATCTGGACGGGTTCGCGCCGGCCAGGAACCCCGACATGTGGTCGGAGCCCTTGATGCAGGCCGTGTTCGACCGGACAAAGCCCGGCGGCACGTTCGCCACCTACACGGCGGCGGGCTGGGTGCGGCGCAACCTTCAAGCGGCGGGCTTCGACGTCGAAAAAGTGCCGGGATTTGGGGTAAAACGCGAGATGATGCGCGGCCGGCGTCCGGATTAGGGCCGCGCCGCCACGACCAGAAAACCCGGGATCGGCGCGCCCTGTTCCAGCCGCACGGTGATCGGCTCGAACAGTTCGATGTCAGGAAAGCCCGCCCGAGCACACATGGTCCGCAGATAGTCCGCCGAATGGGCAAAGCGCTGGTGCGGCGTCACCGTCCAGTCCTTGTCGCCGTCGGCGAGCGCCGGCAGGGTCTCGGCGGAGACGACGAGCCGCGCGTCGGCGGTCGCGTTGGCCGCAATGCCGTCAAACAGCGGCTCCAAAGCGCCGATATAGGGCAGGACGTCGGTCGCCACGATCAGATCGAAGGGCTGGTGGTCAGGGTCGCCGCTTTTCGCCCACTCGTCGAGGAAATGCACCGCCTCGTTGACGTAAAGCGCGTCATAGGCCGCCCGCTCGTCGGCCTTTTCGACCATCTGTTCGGCGATGTCGACGCCGGTCGCATGCGCGCACAGTTCCATCAGCATCATGCCGGACAGGCCGGTGCCGCAGCCAAGATCGAGGAGGCGGTCATAGGGGCCGGGCCGGTTGGCTTTGAGCCATTCGGCCGCCTGCATCGGCACCGCATAGCCGAGCGCGCCGGTCAATATGTCGTCGAAATCCTCGGCGTGCTGGTCGAACAACGTTGCGACATAGGCGTCGGCCGCCTTTTCGGGCGCATCGCCCACGCCCATCGAGGCGAGCCGCATCGCCGCGCCGCACCGGTCGGCGGGATCGAGCGCGAGGCATTGCCGGTAGAGTGCTGCCGCTTCTGCGGTTTGCCCGGCCTTCTCGTGCGCAAGCGCGGCATTATAGGCGTCGGCGAGCGCGTCGGTCGTCTCGATCATGGGGCGGTTCCAGGTTGCAAGCTTGGCTTAACCACGCCGCTTAGCCGAAATTCAAGCGATCCGTGTCAGTCTCGCCCGGGTTTTTGAGGGCGCGTCGCGTCCGAATTGCGGGGAACTGAGATGGGTGAACTGGTTTTGCAGGGTCCTGTGGCCGAAATCGTCGCCAGGAACGCGGTGACCGCCGACGATGTTGCGCGGCTGCGCCGCGAGGTGTTCCGTGACGGCGTCGTGTGCCGGCCCGAGGCCGATGCGTTGTTTGCCATCGACACGTCCTGCCGGTCGCGCGTGCCGGAATGGGACGCATTCTTCATCGATGCGGTGTCGGACTATCTGGTCAATCGCGAGGCGCCGAAGGGCTACGTGTCGGACGCCAATGCCGACTGGCTGATCAGCGCCATATCGCGCGACGGCGTCGTGTGCACACGCACCGAGGTTGAATTGCTCATCGCCGTGATGGAGCGGGCGACGGCGATGCCCGCATCGCTGAGCGCATTCGCGCTGCGTCAGGTGGCGCATGTCGTGACCGATGGCGACGGACCGCTGGCCCGCGGCCGCACGGCGCGTCCGGGCGTCGTGACCGCCGACGATGTCGCCATGCTCAAGCGCATCCTCTACGCCTATGGCGGCGGCGGCAATGCCGGCATCACCCGCGACGAGGCCGAGGTTCTGTTCGACATCAACGACCGGACGGCCGAGGCCGACAACGATCCGGCCTGGTCGGACCTGTTCGTCAAGGCGATCGGCTTTTCGCTGATGGCCGCCACCCGCCACCAGGCGGCGACCCGCGAAACGGCGCTCCAGCGCGAGGCCTGGCTGGCCGACGACAGCGTCGATGTGGCCGGCTTCTTCTCGCGCGTCTTCGCCGGCGGGCTCAAGGGCTACAAGGACGCGGTCATGACCAAGACCGGCGTCGAAAACGCCTGGCGCGAAACCAACCAGGCGTTTGCGGAGGCAACCGCCGCTGCGGAAACCATCGATACGGACGAAGCGGACTGGATCGCCCGGCGCATGGGCCGCGACGGGCTGCTGCACGAAAACGAAAAGGCGCTGCTGCGATTCATCCGGGACGAATCGCCGGACGTGCACCCCTCGCTCGCGCCGCTGATCGATCAGGTCGCCTGACGATCATACGTCCGGTTAGAACCGTTCGGGGCCGATAAGGGCTTTTCCAACCGTGCGCGCCGTGCGACGTCTGAGCGATGGTTCAGGCGCTGCCGTCAAAACCCTCCTTTTCAGCCGACATGCCGGTGCGCGGCATGGCACTGGCCGTTGTCGGCGCGCTTCTGCTGCCGGCCATGGATGCGGTCGCCAAACTGCTGGGCCAGAGCGGCGCCATGTCACCCGGCCAGGTCACTTTCTTCCGCTTTGCGATCCAGACGGCTTTCTGCCTTGTCTGGCTGATGGCCTTCGGCGGCGCTGCCGCGCTGCGCTCGAACCGGTTTGGTCTCAATTTCGTGCGCGGCATGGTTCTGGGCGCGGCGAGCCTGTTCTTCTTCGTGGCGCTCAAATACATGCCGCTGGCCGATGCGATCGCGGTCTTCTTCGTCGAGCCGCTCATTCTGACCCTGCTTTCGTTTCTGGTGCTGCGCGAACCGGTGGGCTGGCGCCGGGTCGCCGCCGTCATTGTCGGCTTTGGCGGCGCGCTGATCGTCATCCAGCCTTCCTATGCGGTGTTCGGGCCGGTCTCGCTCTTGCCGCTTGGCGCGGCAACGCTGTTCGCCACCTATCTGATGCTCAACCGCATTGCCGGCCGAAACGATGGCGCGATGGTCATGCAGTTCGTTTCCGGACTTGGCGGCATGGCGATCGTCGCCGTGGCGATGGCGTTCGGCACCGTGGCGGGCATTGGCGATCTGGCCGTCACGCCAACGGCGGACCCGACCGTGTGGGCGCTGGTGGCGCTGATGGGCAGTATCGGTGTCGCCGGGCACTATCTGTTCGTGCGCGCCTTCCAGATGGCGCCTGCCTCGCTGCTGGCGCCGTTCCAGTACATCGAGATCATATCGGCGGCGCTGTTCGGCCTGCTTCTGTTCAGCGAATTTCCGACGCCGACCAAATGGCTCGGGATCGGCATCATCGTCGCGTCGGGGCTCTACGTCTTCTGGCGCGAACGGACCGTGGACCAGAAAGACGGTGCGTGACCTAAGACAAACAGATCATTGTCCGGGTGCCGGATTTCGGTAACAAGGCCGGACAAAAAGGCACAAGGCGGGGGCTCCGACGGGCATGTTCGACAAGATATTGATCGCCAATCGCGGCGAAATCGCCTGCCGCGTGATCAAGACGGCGCGGCGCATGGGCATCGCCACGGTCGCGGTCTATTCGGATGCGGACGCCGATGCGCTGCATGTCGAAATGGCCGACGAGGCGGTGCATATCGGCCCGCCGCCCGCCACCGAAAGCTATCTCATCGCCGATAGGATCATCGAAGCCGCCAAAACGACCGGCGCGCAGGCGGTGCACCCGGGCTACGGCTTTCTGTCGGAACGGGCCTCGTTCTGCGAGGCGCTTGAGGCCGAGGGCATCGTCTTCATCGGCCCCAAGCCGAAGGCGATCAACGCGATGGGCGACAAGATCACCTCAAAGAAGATTGCCGCCGAGGCGGGCGTTTCCACCGTGCCGGGTCATATGGACCTGATCGCCGATGCGGACGAGGCGGCGGCGATCTCGGCGCAGATCGGCTATCCGGTGATGATCAAGGCGTCGGCCGGCGGCGGCGGCAAGGGCATGCGAATCGCCTGGAACGACGATGAAGCGCGCGACGGTTTCGAACGGTCGAAATCCGAGGCGGCGTCCAGCTTTGGCGACGACCGCATCTTCATCGAAAAGTTCGTCGAGGAGCCGCGCCATATCGAGATCCAGGTGCTCGCCGACGGCCATGGCAACGCCATCCATCTGGGCGAGCGCGAATGCTCGATCCAGCGCCGCAACCAGAAGGTGATCGAGGAGGCGCCGTCGCCGTTCCTCGATGCGGAAACGCGTGCCGCGATGGGCGCGCAGGCCGTCGCGCTGGCGCAGGCCGTCGATTATCAGAGTGCCGGCACGGTCGAGTTCATCGTCGACAAGGACCGCAATTTCTACTTCCTCGAGATGAACACGCGGCTGCAGGTGGAGCATCCGGTGACCGAACTGATCACCGGGCTCGATCTGGTCGAGCAGATGATCCGTGTGGCTGCGGGCGAGAAGCTGGGCATTGCGCAGGACGATGTGACGCTGAACGGCTGGGCCATCGAAAGCCGCGTCTATGCCGAGGACCCGGTACGCGGCTTTCTGCCCTCGATCGGACGGCTGACCCGTTACCAGCCGCCCGCCGAGCAGTGCACGGACGATCTGATCGTGCGCAACGATACGGGCGTCTTCGCGGGCGCCGAAATCTCGATGTTCTACGATCCGATGATCGCCAAGCTGTGCACCTGGGCGCCGACGCGCGAAGCGGCGATCGACGCGATGCGCGATGCGCTGGACGGGTTCGTCATTGACGGGATCGCCCACAACATGCCGTTCCTTGCCTCGCTGATGGCGCACCCCAGATGGCGGGAAGGCCGGCTGACGACGAATTTCATCGCCGAGGAATATCCCGACGGCTTCATGCCGCCCGAACCGGATGCGGAGGCGCGATCCATCCTCGCCGCGATCGCGCTTTCCGTGGAGATCATCCGCAAGGACCGGCTCGACCGGCATGCCGGGCGCATTGCGCCCCATTCCGGCCGGATCGGTACCGACTGGGTGGTTCGGATCGGTGATGAGCGGCTGGCGCTGTCGGTCGCGGCGGCCGAGCCGGGCCCGCAAACCAAATTCACGGTGGCAACAGGGCAGGGTGCGCCCGCCGCGCTGGAAACCGGCTTCCGGCTCGGCGATCCGCTTTGGACCGGGTCTGTCGGCGGCACGCGCGTCGTTGCCCAGATCCGGCCAGTGGCGAACGCGATGGTGATCGACTGGCGCGGCTATTCGGTGACGGCGCAGGTGATGAGCCCGCATGTGGCCGAACTTGAGGCGCTGATGCCGGAAAAGGCGGTCGCCGATACATCCAAACAGCTCCTGTGCCCGATGCCGGGGCTCGTCGTGGCGCTCAATGTCCGTGTCGGCCAGGCCGTGCAGGCCGGCGAGACGCTGGCGGTGATCGAGGCGATGAAGATGGAGAACGTGCTGCGCGCCGAACGCGATGCGACCGTGTCCGTCATACACGCCGAGGCGGGCGACAGCCTTGCCGTCGACGCGGTGATCATGGAGTTCGAATAGGCTTCACTTGTCTTCTGGCCGCGCTTTCGAACCGCGAAACCGGTGCCCACTTTCGCTGAAAGCGCTCAGTTCACGGGGCCGAAGACGGTTTCGAATTCGACCTTCAGCGCGACGTCCAGATCGGCCATCGACACCGGCAGGCCCAGATCGACCAGGCTGGTGACGCCGTGCTCGGTCACGCCGCACGGCACGATGCCGCCATAGTGCGACAGGTCGGGTTCGACATTGATCGAAATGCCGTGAAACGACACCCATTTGCGCAGGCGGATGCCGATGGCGGCGATCTTGTCTTCGGCGGCGATGCCGGGCGCGGGGCCAGCGCGTTCGGGGCGACGGACCCATACGCCGACGCGATCCTCGCGCCGCTCGCCTTTCACATTGAACCGGTCCAGCGTGCCGATCACCCAGGCTTCGAGCGCGGCAACGAAGGCGCGCACATCCTGCCGGCGGCGTTTGAGATCGAGCATCACATAGGCGACCCGCTGGCCCGGGCCATGATAGGTGTACTGGCCGCCGCGGCCCGTTTCGAACACAGGGAAACGGTCCGGCTCGGTCAGGTCCGCGGCATTGGCGCTGGTGCCGGCGGTGTAGAGCGGGGGATGCTCGATCAGCCAGACCATCTCCGGCGCGATGCCCGCATGGATAGCGGCAACGCGGTCCTCCATGAAGGCCAGCGCTGCCTCATAGTCCACCAGCCCGTCGGCGATGCGCCACTCGACGGGCGGCGAACCGGGCACGGCGTGGAACAGGCCGGCCAGATCGTCGCGCGCGGGCGGAGACGGCATTGTCGAAACGTCGCTCATCGCCGTCAGATGGCGCAGCTTGGGCCCCGATGCAAGCGGGGCGGAGTTTCACGGCGCGCGATAGCACACCGCCTGCAGCTTGTTGCCGTCCGGATCGCGTACATAGGCCGCATAATAATCGTCGCCATAGTGCGGGCGCGGGCCGGGTTTGCCCTCGTCGCTGCCGCCATGGTCGAGCGCCAGCCTATGGAACGCATCGACAGCATCGGTGGTCTCGGCGACGAATGCCACATGGGTGCCATTGCCCCAGGTGGCGGGCCGGCCGTCGGCGGGCGGATAGAGATAGATGGTCGGCATCCGGCCGTTCTTCTCATAGGCCGGCGGCTTGCCCTCCGGCTTTGGCAGGCGCGCGAACCCCAGCGCGCCGAGAACGGCATCGTAGAACCGCGCGGCGCGGTCGGTATCGTTGGTGCCAAGCGTGATGTGGCTCAGAACGCTCATCGCTGATTCCCCGTTTTGCGGCACAGGCTAGCCGGTCGCTGCTGACAGGGTGTGTCAGCAGCAAAGCCTCAAATCCGCGCAAAGGCACAAGCGTGACCCGGAGGCTGACCGGCTCCCCGGAGGTGTCAAGCGGAGCGAGACTGCGGTGAGCGAAGAAGTGGTGCAGGTGACCGGAACAACCTGGAACCATCGCTCTCAGCGTTTGCTGCGCAATCGCTTGCCGCTTCTGCAAAGTTTGGTGGGCGTGTTCCGCATTTCGCTGCGCGAGTTGCGTTTGGTGCCCCCACACGGACTCGAACCGCGGACCTACTGATTACAAATCAGTTGCTCTACCAACTGAGCTATAGGGGCGCTCGAAGGCAGATAAGCACAGCGTGCGCGTCTGTAAACCCGCCTTGTGCGCAACCGGTTAACCGGCAACGCGCCGTTACCCGGCCTCGTCGGCCGAGACAGCGTTGAGAAGCCCGTACTTTTCGGCGCCCAGCTTTTCGAGCAGGTCGAGTTGGGTTTCAAGGAAGTCGATATGGCCTTCCTCGTCGGCGATCAGCTCCTCGAAGAGGTTCTTGGTCACGTAATCGCCGGCTTCCTCGCAGACGTCACGGGACCTGGTGTAGGAATCCCAGGCTTCCTTTTCGCCCGCCAGATCGCATTCGAGTACTTCGCGGACGCTCTGGCCGATGCGCAGGGGCGCCACGTTCTGCAGGTTCGGAAAGCCTTCAAGGAAGATGATCCGCTCGACGATCTTGTCGGCGTGATGCATCTCCTCGATGCTTTCGGCGCGCTCCTTGGCGGCCAGCTTCTGATAGCCCCAGTCTTCCAGCAGCCGATAGTGCAGCCAGTACTGATTGACCGCGCCCAGTTCGAGGAACAGCGCCTCATTGAGCCGTTCTATGACCTTCTCATTGCCCTTCATGGCCGAGTCCCTCCGGTTCTGGTTGTTGTCCTGAAATTGGCCAAAAAGGCCGAAACATCAAGCTGCCTTGCGCGGTTTGGCAGCCCTGGCAATGCGGCGCACGGTCTCGTACCGGTCATGCTCCTCGCGGATGCGCGCGATGAACGGAACGATCTTGTCCTCGGGCGTGGCCTTGCGGCGATGATAGGCTTCGCTGACAGAGATGATCGTGTCGATCACGCGCGGGAAGCAGCCGCAGCATTTTCCGCGCTTTGCCATCGCATGATAGACCATGCCGGGCGTGATCAACTGCCATTCGTCGGCCTCGAGAAAGCCGGTGATGACCTCTTCGATTTCGCGGAGCGCGATCACATTGCAGCTGCACACGATCATCGCGGGCGTTTCCTTGCATTCAACTGTTCGAAGTTGGCACGGAGCCGGGCGGAGCGCCCATGATCCATGTCAAACCGTTGGATGCGGCGGGCGAAAAGATAAACATGCAGCGCGGCCATCATCGTCCGTCCGCCTCAGTGCAGCCTTGCGGCGGGGGGACGGCCGCGATGCGCGGACGTGTCCAGTGCACCGTGAATGCGCCGCGCCGGCATCGGCGGCAGGGTCTTTCCCAAACTGCGCATGATCAGCGCAAATTCGCCGGCCGCCAGGGCGACCGCATCGCAGCGACTGGAGCAGGTGAGCGCGCGCAGACACAGTTCGGCCGCCTCGCTGTCGCCATTCTGGATGGCCGAGACGAGGCCAAGGATCAGCATTTCGTCGCGGCTGAGGTCGCAGGGTCCGGTGTTGGCGGTGCGCAATGGGCAGACGGCGCACAGTCCGAGCGCGGTTGCGAATTGCTCGAGAGCGACGGCAGCGGTCCGCGCCTGGGTTTCGGTCAGTTCACGCTTGAAAAGTGCAAGAAGCGGCTTGTCGCCGGCGGCGGTTCCCGAGGTCCACTGGCGCAGGCCGTCAACGACCAGTCGCTCCGCCGGACCGATCAGCGGTCTGGCTGGGGACAGGTGGCCAATGTCGAGCGGTGCGCCCACGGTAAACTCAGGTCTTTCAAAGGTGATGTTCGTTGTCAGATTATGACGCGACCTTAAACTGGTGTCAAATACTCTAGTTTTTAACGATTCCAAACTGCCGCGCGCGACCGCGCGGCGCCATTCTTGGCGCCGGGCGGATCTCGGTCCCTCGCTCTTCAGGGCTTTTTAAGATCACCATGGCAGGATTGCCCGATGCTGCGGGGGTGCGCCGAACGGTGCGGTCCTGCCATCGATCGGGGACCACGGCATGACGACGCACGATTGGAGACTGTATCTGCCCGTTGCGGCCGCTGCCGGTCTGGCCCTGGTCGCAGCCATGCAGCCGCTCGTCGATCCGCGCCTTTTGTTTCTCGATCCGATGATTGCCGGCGTCGTGTCCGGCGATTGCTGCCGCTCCTGGTACGGCTTCATGTCGACGCTCGGCGTCCTGATGTGGGTCGCAACCGGTGCGGTCGCGTTGTTTGCCGCAATGCTGCTCAGGCGCATCGACCGCGGTTCCGGGGCGTGGATGCCCTTGTTGTTCGCCGGTCTCATCAGCCTCTTTTTCGGCATCGACGACGTCTATCTCGTCCACGAAAACGCCGCGCCGAAGCTCGGTGTGCCGCAGATTGCCGTCCTGCTTGGCTATGTGTTCATGGCAATGGCCTACATGGTCCTGAGCTGGCGCCGCATCCTCGCTTTCAACCCGGTCCTGTTCCTGCTCGCGGGCGGGCTGCTCGCCATGAGCCTGGCGTTCGACGTCTTCGGCATCGAAGGCAGCGTGGCGACGATCGTCTGGGAGGACGGCGCCAAGTTCGCCGGCATCGCCGCCTGGGCCAGCTACCATCTGGGCTTTGCCGCGCGGGCTTTGCGCACCGCCATGAGCGCGCCTGCCCGAGCCGGACAGCCCGTTGCCCGCCCGTTCGAGCCGGCGTCGTCGGCTTCGCGGGTTTACCGAACCAGTTAACCAGCGCAGCGTTTTTCAGCCTCTTCCCTTAGGTCATCGGATGCCAATCGCGTACATTGAAGGTCGGGTACGGAGGGGAAAGTGCGTGCGATGACCGCATCGGTAACGCAGCGGAACTGTCACACCGATGACAATGCGCCGGCGCCGCGGGTTCTGGCGCTCGACTATTGGCGCGCGCTTGGCGCGCCGCGCCATCGCATCGCGCGGGCGCTGCATTGCGATGAAGCCGACATTGCCGGCAGCGCGCCCGAAACCGCCGGCTTACCGGTCGCTGTCTCCGCCGTGCCTTGGGCACAGCGCACCGCCAACGCGCTGATCCGAAAGGGCCTGACGCGGCCGCCGACCGAGCAACTCGTCTTCGCCGCAGGCGAGGGCGCGCTGACCGCGGGCGATGTGGCGGCCATCGTAGGACGCGTGTGCGCCGGGCTCGCGGCGCGCGGGGTCGGCAAGGGCACCCGCATCGCGGTCGACGCGACGCAGCGGCTCGAATCCTATCTCGTCACGCTCGCCGCGCTCCTTCAGGGCGCGACGGTCGTCCGGCTTGGCGACACGGTCGGGACGAAGGCGCTGCGCGCCATGATCGAGGCCGCGCCCGCCATGCTGACCTTTTCCGACCGGCTCGATGTCATCGGCGACAGGATCGAAGTGGGCGAGGGCGTGCCGCTCGATGCCTTCGCCGAGTTCGCCGGCGCCTGCCCCGATCCGTCCGACGATTTCTGGTCGGCGCTTCCAACCGTGACGCCCGACGATGCCGCCTTCGTCGGCTTCACCAGCGGCTCGACGGGTGCGCCCAAGGCGATGCAAACCAGCCATGAGGCGGTGTTCCGGTCGACCGAGATCGCCCAGCGCGCGTTCGGCTTCGATGCGTCCGACATCTTCTGCACGGCAACCGATTTCACCGCGCTCAGCGCGTTCCGGTCGCTGGTGACGCTGCCGTTCGCCAGCGGCGGACGGGTCGTCATTCCCGACGCCGAGGCCCGCGACAACCCGATCGCGCTGGCGCTTTTGTGCGAACGCTATGGCGTGACGCAGCTGACCGCGGTTCCGGGCGTGCTGCGCGCCTTCGCCAAGGCCGGCGCACGAGTGACGCGCGAGGAACTGGCGTCCGTCCGCACCGTCTTTTCGGGCTCGGGCGTTCTCGATTTCGCCACCGCCGATCTTCTCCGCGAGCGCTTTTCGCTGCCGGTCGTCGACTATTATGGCGGACGGGAATTTGCGACCGCCGCCTATTCCGATCCGGACACGCCGCACACGATGAGCGCCGGCGGCGGATTTTTGCGCGATTGCCTGGCCATTCTCGTCGATGATGAGCGCAGGCCCGTCGCGCTGGGCGAGGTCGGGGAGATCGCGGTCCATTCCGATTGCATGACGCTGTCGCCGCTGGCGTCGATCGAGACAAAAGGAAAATGGGCCGGCTGGCATTTCACCGGCGATCTGGGGCGTTTTTTGCCGGGCGGCCGGCTGGAAATCGTCGGCCGCCAGAAGGACATCATCAAGACCGCCGAAGGCACGCTCGTCAGCCCGGCCGAGATCGAGGGCGCGCTGAATGCGCTCGACTGGGTCGCCGAGGCCTGTGTCTTTTCCTGGACGGACGCGCACGGGATCGAGCGCATCGGCGCCGCGATGGTCGGTGCACCCGCCGACATCGACGCCGAGCGGACGGCAAAGGCAGCAATCCATGACGCGCTCGGCCCCTACAAGACGCCGGCGCGCATCCTCGTCCTCGACGAGCTGCCGAGGCTGGGCCGGGGCAAGCCCGACAAGGCCCGCCTGCGGCAGCTCCTCACGCAAACCGAGAAGGCATTGTCGCCATGAACCAACAGCCCCTCGATCTGCATGGCCCGCTCACCGGTCTTCTCGACCGGGCGGCGCAGTCGGCCGATGCGAACAAGCCGTTCATGGTGGTCGACGGCAAGCCGTTGACCTATGGCGCGTTCACCGACCGGGTCGCACGGCTGATTGCGCTGTTTGGCGCCAAGGGGCTTTCGCGCGGCGATCGCGCCGGCATCGTCACCGACGATCCGGCCATGGCCGCCGCGCTGATCGTCGCGGCCCTTCGGGCGGGCGTCGCAATCGTCAGTTTCAACCCGGCCATGACGCCGCCCGAGCGCGCCAACGCGCTGGCGGCGACCGATCTGGCGCATCTGTTCATCGACCGGCTGATGTTCGATGCCGGCCCGCTGCCGGCCGGCCTTGCGCACACCATCATCGAGCCGGACACCGGCGCCGGCGGGCTGATCGGCAAGCTTTTGATGCGCGGCGCGAAATCGGCCGGCCCGTCCGGTCTGGCCGGCGAACTGGCGGCCATCGAGCCGGCGCCGATGCCCGCGCCCGTGCCCGCCGACGCGATCGGCCTGATGCTGTTCACCTCCGGTACGACGAGCGCGCCCAAGGTCGTCCAGCTCAGCCACGCCAATCTCGCCGCGCAGCTCGCCACCTTCTTCAAGGTCTATGATTACGACGCCGACAGCCGCATCCTGAACCCGCTGCCGATGCACTTCACCGACGGCATCCTGCACGGACCGCTGATCGCCTTCATGACCGGCGCGATGCTCTACCGGCCGCAGCGCTTCAACGTGCAGGAACTGGGGACGCTGCTCGACAGCGTCTATCGGGACCGCATCACCCACTTCAATCTCGTGCCGGCCATGCTGTCGCTGATGGATCGGCTCGGCGAGGCTTATCGCGACGCGCTCGCGACGCCGGATTTCCGGTACATCCGCTCGAGCGGCGACCGGCTGCCCGAAGCGCTGTGGCGCAGCGTCCAGGAACGCTTCGGCGTGAAGATCATCAACACTTACGGCCTGTCGGAGACGGTGTGCGAGGCGCTCTATTGCGGCCCGTCCGACGACACCTTCCGCATCGGCACGATCGGCAAGCCGGTCGACTGCGAGATCCGCCTCGTCGGCGAAGACGGCAAACCCGCCGCGCCGGGCGAAGCGGGCGAACTGATGATCTGCGGCACCAACATCATGGCCGGCTATCTGAACCGGCCGGACCTGACATCGGACGCCATCGACGGTGGCGGCTGGTTCCGCACCGGCGATCTTGCGACGATCGATGCGGACGGGTTCGTGACCATCACCGGGCGCAAGAAGGCGCTGATCATTTCGGGCGGCGCGAACATCCAGCCGCAGGAGATCGTCGATGCCATGCTGACGCACGAGGCGGTCGCCGAAGCGCACGCGCTGGGCATGCCCGATCCGGTCTGGGGCGAGCGGGTCGTCTGCGCCATCGTGCCGCGCCCGGGGCATGAGGCGCCCGACCAAGACGCGCTGACCGCCCATGCACGCGGTCTTTTGAGCCCCAACAAGGTGCCGCGCGCCTTCAAGGTGATCGAGGCCTTGCCGCGCAATCCGGCCGGCAAGGTGCTGGTCGACCGGCTTCAGGCATTGTTCGGGACCGACGGCGCCACCGAGGGCGAGGCGCAAAGCGGATCGCTGGAGGATCGCGTGATGGCGCTCGCCGCGCAGGTCTTTGTCTGCGAGCCCGCCGATCTGCGCCTGACGAGCGAACCGCGCTCGACCTTCGGCTGGGACAGTTTCGCGCACCTGACGCTGATCAGCGAAGTGGAGCGCGCGTTTTCGGTCACGCTGTCGGCGCGCGATGTGCTGCGCGTGACGACGCTCGGCCATCTGGTCGAGATCTTGGAACAGCACCGGGCCGGGGGCTGATGGGTGATGGACCGCAACTCCCGCACGCCGCGCCTTGCCGCCCACTACCGGCCGGCGCCGCCGGTTGTCTGGTTGCAGGCTTTTCTGATCGCCTGCCTTGCCGCCGTCGCTGCCATTGCCGTTCTTTTGATCGTCCGCTGACGCCGGCGCAGACCGCAGAGCGGCCATGAGCTATCTGTCGATCACATGGCTGTTCTGGATGTGGCTGACCGTGTCGGTCTACTGGCTGGCGCCGCGCACGGCGCGCCAGTTCGTGCTGATGGCGATCACGGTGATTTTCCTTGCCAGCCGTTCGCCGGATTCGGCGATCCTGCTGCTGCTCTTCACCGTGATCACCCATCTGGCCGGCAACATCGCCGCGCCGACATTCCGGCCGGTCGCGGCTGCGATCATCGCCATGCTTGGCGTGCTCGGCTATTACAAGATCACCCAGCCGGTGAATCTGGACAATCTGCTCGACACGGTCGCCATCCCGCTGGGCCTGTCCTACTACACGTTCCGCTGCATCCATTTCCTGATGGAGCGCTACAAGTCTGCGATCCCGCGCGCCGGCGCCCATGAACTGGCGGGCTATCTTCTGTTCCTGCCGACCATCGTCGTCGGCCCGATCAACCGCTTCGACGACTACCGGCGCGACCTCAACCGCCAGCGCTTCGACCCGGCGCTGATCTCCGAGGGCGCCGAGCGCATCCTTTACGGCTATGCCAAGATCGTCATCCTCTCCAACTTCCTGACCGAGGGCGTGCTCGGCGACTACATCGCCACGTTCGACGATCCTGCCGCGCAGCACGTCATCTATCTGGAAATCGTCCAGAACGGGCTAAACCTCTACTTCCAGTTCTCGGGCTATTCGGACATTGCCATCGGCTTTGCGCGCCTGCTCGGCTACCGGGTGATGGAGAACTTCAACTGGCCCTATCTGCAGCCCAACATCTCGGCCTTCTGGCGGTCGTGGCACATCTCGCTGTCACGCTGGTGCCGCGACTATGTCTATTCGGTCGTCGTCGCCCAGACGCGAAGCCCGGCGCTCGGCGCCATGGCAACGATGATCGCCATCGGCCTGTGGCACGAGATCTCGCTGCGTTTCCTCTTGTGGGGCGCCTGGCACGGGATCGGGCTGATCGTCTGGCAGAAGAGCCATGGCTGGACGACGCGGTTCGAGCAGGCGCTGCCGGAAAGCGCGCTGCCCGTGCTGCATGTGGCCAAGGTCGTCTTCACCGTCCATTTCGTCTGGCTCGGTTTCGTCATCCTGACCGCCGGCACGCCGGGCGCCGCGCTTGAAACCTATGGCCGCCTGTTCGGCCTGATCGACTGAGAGGAAAGGGCGCCATCATGTACGGCCTGCTTCTGACCCGCTTCTCACCGCGCACCGCCGGGTGGCTGTGCGCGATCTGGTATGTCGCGCTGCTCGCGGGCATCGTCATGCTCAGCGTCGAACCGCCGGCGGATTTTCGTTATGCGCGCTACTGATCTGATCGGCGGCGCCTGGCTCGGCCGGTTGACCGAACGCCAGACCGAGATCGCCTTCGGCGCCGGCACGATGCTGGTCGTCGTCATTGGACTTGTCGCCGGCGAGGTTCTGGCGCGCAGCTATGACGCGCTGCGGGCTCCGCCGCCGGGGTTCGACTGGTATGCGCTGATGGACGCCATGCAGCCAGGCGACGAAGGCGCGCCGCCGCGCTTTGCCCCGGGCACCGAAGCGGGCGGCATCGCCATCAACGCGCTGGGCTTTCGCGGGCCCGATATTGCGGCCGACAAGCCGGAGGGCACGATCCGTCTGGCCTTTCTGGGCGATTCCAAACTGTTCAGCGCCGAACATGCCGAAGAGGAGATGATCGCCGCGCAGGTGACCGACCGGCTGGCCGCCCGCGCGCCGGCCTGCCGCTTCGATCAGGTGACCGTCGCCGGCCCGGCCTATACGATGGATCATCTGGCGCAACTGGTGCGCACCGATGTCGCACCGCTTGACCCCGACGTGCATGTGGTGCTGTCGGGCTCGATGCGGGACGTTCTTCACCTGCACGCCGAGGCCGATGCGCGGGGCGGCTACACACTTCATTATCCTTGGCTGGTGCTGCAATCGCGGCTTGCCGACAAGCTGTTCCGCGCTTTTCATCTGGCACGCCAGGAACGCCAGGCACGGCATGAGGGCCCCAAACCGGACGGGGAATTGGCCGACATCGCGAAGGCCTTCGACGGGCCGGCGGTTCGCCTTGCCGATGCCATCGGCCAAACCCCGGTGCTGGCGATCGGCTATCGCGGCCAGTTGCGTGAAGGGCTGCCGCTCGACGAGCAGATGGCCCATACGCGGCAATTGCGGCACGAGACGCGCGGGCTGGGCGCGCGTGACCTTGCCCGGCTGAACACGCTGTTGGTGACGGCCCAGGACCAAGCGGCGCAGCGCCTTGGCTGGACCTTCATCGATCCGATCGCCGACATCGCGCCGGTCGCCGAGAACTTCACCGACCAGTCGCACTTCTCGCGCCGGGGGATCGCACAACTCTCCGATGCGGTCGCAGACGCGCTGCTGCCGATGCTGGCCGATCAGGGCATGGCATGCCTTGGCGGGGAAGCCGGCTAGCCGCGATGCCTCAGGCGTCGTCGTCCACCAGCCTTTGCAGCGCCATCGCGCCGGCGGGCGCGCGGGATTTGCCGCTGGAAATCAGATAGGCGAAGACATCGCGCGGGCGGTTTTGCGCAGGCGTTTCGGGCGCGGTCAGCGGCAGGTCGTCGGGCGCTTCACCTTGCGACCATTGCCGCAGGCGTTCGGCCCATGCCGACAATTCGTTGCCGCCATAGCAGGTCTCGATATCGTCCGAGCCGGTCTGCAGCCGCACATAGGCGAAATCGGCGGCGACATCCCAGATCGCGGGGTAAGTCTCGTGCAGCGCGCCGACGATGGCGATGCCGTGGCTGCGGGCCAGTGCGACGAATTCCGGCACCTGAAAGCTCTCGTGGCGCACCTCGACCGCATGGCGCAGCGCCACGCCCTCCTGTTCGCGCGGCAGCATGTCGAGAAAGGCGCCGAGATCGTCCGGATCGAATTTTTTCGTCGGTGCGAACTGCCACAGGATCGGGCCGAGCCGGTCGCCCAGTTCGGTGACGCCGGTGGCAAAGAACCTGTCCATCGACTCGCCCGCCTCGGCCAGCACCTTGCGGTTGGTGACGAACCGGTTGCCCTTGACAGCGAAGACAAACCCGTCCGGTGCCGCCGCCGCCCATTTGGCGAAGGTTTCCGGCTTCTGCCCGCGATAATAGGTGCCGTTGATCTCGATCGTCCGGAGCTGGCGGGACGCGTAGTCGAGCTGGTTCTTCTTCTTCACCTCGGGCGGATAGAAGGTCTGGTTCCACGCATCGAACGTCCAGCCGCCAATGCCGGTGCGTATGGGCATGGCCATGAACTCCTTTCGCTGAAGTAGACCGAGACAAGATCGACAAAGCACCGCTCACCTCTTTAATCTATTCGTCTTCTGACGACAGGGACCGCCGGTGCGATATCCGTCGATAGTTGAACCAAGCTATGCCGAGACAAAGCGATCCGAACAGGCAAAAGCCAAGAAGCGAGTTTTCCTTATCATTATAAAATTCTTTAAATAGAAACATGCTTTGAAGGAAACTCAAATGCGACAACGATTTCATAATATAATAAACAACATATCCCCCATAGTATCCGACAGCAATTAATTCAATCACGTGTTGAACCTTATGAGAATCGTGGATTTTTCTCTGGATCTTTTCGATACTTTTCGTATTCCTTTCAAAACCACTGAATCTAAGAATATTTGACTTTCGTTGCATTTTATTTCGTAGCGATTCTAACCGGTCACCGACTCGGCCGATGAAATCATATGCCGAGTAAAGTCTTCGACGAACAAATTCATCGTAAGGTTGCCAGCCTTCTATTCTTAAAACTCTTAAATCGGCAACTATATTCTTGAACGAAGAGGCATGAAATGCTGATCTGTATACACGATACATTAAACCCCCATATAGTTCTGCTCCTACTTCGTCGATTTCTCGACTGAGATTTCTTAACGCTTCCTCATTATCCGCTTCATCGACTCTCCGACCAATTCGACGAATCTCGAGGCTGCTCTTCCGAATGCGTTGTAGATCCCGCAGGGCGAGTAAACGGGCGGTTCCGAGAGTATTTATCCGTTGTACGAGCCGACCGATTTGCCATCGATTAATGTCGGCTACCGACACGGCAAAGACGACGGGAACGGTTATGGATCGGTTGGGTACACGATTGCCAGCTACAACAGTAGAGCCCAGTGGCGAAACGTAAACGGCTCGCCGACCGATCATGGTACAGGCGATCAGCTCCCGCATGTGGAGGCGTGGATCGCCGAGCACGAAAATCGGCAATAGCCGGTCTAGAGCATCAGCTTGCGTTTGTTGCGTGAAGCGCTTTCCGTTGTTTCGTGCTCGCCGGTGGCGACTTTTCTCGCCCAAGTCAAAAGTTCCCTCATCGAGGTAGGGAAGAACAATTCCACGAAAGTCGGCAAATACCCTAAGTTCGGAATTCGCCCAGCATTCGAAGTCGTTGAACAATTCTCTACCCAAAGTATTCCAGAATTCATCCTGAAAGAAGTTTCGCGAGTTGATGGCAGCCTGCCGACCGTTTTCATCTTTGTTGCCGGAGACGTACTGAAAATATGAACCGAAATAGAGATCGGCTTCGGCGCGTAGACTGGATTGGCTGGATTCATCAAATAGCCGAAAATGATCGGGCATCGGATTCTTGTCTGGCGGTCTCTTTGAAAAATCAGCAATGACCGTAACCGTAATGTAGTCGCTATGCACTTCTACGATCAGCTTAATTAGGATACCGCTGTAGACACAAAATAACGTCTCAGTGTCGGTGGCCGACCAATCCTCATTAGCTGAGCTTAGAGTTTCGCCTTCTGCCACGCGTCCTGAAGACAGTGGAACTGCCGATTTTGCGGGGGGGAAGTAGATGCTTTCGTCGCCTGCGTCTGCCGAGCCGCCAGCCACGCATCGCTTGTCGATTTCGTGCAAGATTTGCCGGGCATTTTCCAAGATGATGCGGCGTACGTTGCGGTCTTCCTGATGGGGCGGATCAATCGGGTTTTCAACGAACATCCCGAGATGCCAGACTAGGCTCGGTGCACCTACGGCGACAGCGCCCCTCTTGTGGGCTTCGTCTCCCAATTCTGAGTATTCTTTTGAATAAACAAGCCGTCCGAATGCGCCCATTACTCGACTTCAAAATTTCTCTAAACGAAAGTCAACATGTAAGTTACCTACTCCGCCGCCTCGATGCGCTTGACCGGACGGCGTTCGAGCAGGTCACGCAGGAACTGGCCGGTATAGGAGCGGTCGGCTGCCACGATGTCCTCCGGCGTGCCCTCGGCGACAATCTCGCCGCCACCGTCGCCGCCCTCCGGGCCCAGATCGATGACCCAGTCGGCGGTCTTGATGACCTCCAGATTGTGCTCGATCACCGCGACCGTGTTGCCCGCATCGACCAGTTCGTGCAGCACTTCCAAGAGCTTGGCCACATCGTGGAAGTGCAGGCCGGTGGTCGGCTCGTCGAGAATGTAGAGCGTGCGGCCGGTTGCCCTGCGCGACAGCTCCTTGGCCAGCTTGACGCGCTGCGCCTCGCCGCCCGACAGGGTCGTCGCCTGCTGGCCGACCTTGATATAGCCGAGGCCGACGCGCTCGAGCGTCGCCAGCTTGTCGCGCACGGCGGGCACCGCTGCGAAGAACTCCACGCCTTCCTCGACGGTCATTTCCAGAACGTCGGAGATCGACTTGCCCTTGAACTCCACCTCCAGCGTCTCGCGATTGTAGCGCTTGCCGTGGCAGACATCGCAGGTCACGTAGACGTCGGGCAGGAAGTGCATTTCGATCTTGGTGACGCCGTCGCCCTGGCACGCCTCGCAGCGTCCGCCCTTGACGTTGAAGGAAAAGCGCCCGGGCTGATAGCCGCGCGCCTTCGCCTCGGGCAATTGGGCGAACCATTCGCGGATCGGCGTGAAGGCGCCGGTATAGGTCGCCGGGTTCGAGCGCGGCGTGCGGCCGATCGGCGACTGGTCGATGTCGATCACCTTGTCGATATGCTCGAGCCCCTCGATCCGCTCATGTTCGGCGGGGGCCTCGCGGGCGCCGTTGATGCGCCGCGCGGCCGCCTTGTAGAGCGTTTCGATCAGGAAGGTGGACTTGCCGCCGCCCGAAACGCCGGTGACGCAACTGAAGGTGCCGAGCGGCAACGCCGCCGACACGTCCTGCAGATTGTTGCCGCGCGCGCCGACGACCTTGATCGCCCGGTGTTTGAGGTCTACCGGACGGCGCTCGGCCGGCACGGCGATGCCCTTGGCGCCCGAAAGGTACTGGCCGGTGAGCGAGGCGGGATTGGCCATGATCTCGGCCGGCGTGCCCGACGCCACGATGTGGCCGCCATGGATGCCGGCGGCCGGGCCGATATCGACCACATGGTCGGCGGTCAGCACCGCGTCCTCGTCATGTTCGACGACGATGACCGTGTTGCCGAGATCGCGCAGATGGCGCAGCGTATCCAGAAGCCGCGCATTGTCGCGCTGGTGCAGGCCGATGGACGGCTCGTCCAGCACGTAGAGCACGCCCGTCAGGCCCGAGCCGATCTGGCTGGCAAGGCGAATGCGCTGGCTCTCCCCGCCCGACAGCGAGCCCGAGCCGCGCGACAGCGTCAGATAGTCGAGGCCTACGTCGTTGAGGAATTTCAGCCGGTCGCGGATCTCCTTGAGGATCCGCACCGCAATGGCGTTCTGCTTGTCGTTGAGCGCGTCCGGCAGGTCGGCGAACCAGTCCTTTGCCGCGCGGATCGACATGGCCGAGACCTGCGAGATGTGCAGCCCGTCGATCTTCACCGCCAGCGCCTCGGGCTTGAGCCGGTGACCGTTGCAGACCGAGCAGGGGTTCTGCGCCATGTAGCGCTCGATCTCCTCGCGCATCCAGGCCGAATCCGTCTCGCGCCAGCGGCGCTCCAGATTGCCGATCACGCCCTCGAAGCTTTTCCTCGCCTTGTAGGTGCGCAGCCCGTCATCATAGGAGAACTCGATCTCCGCGCCGCCGGTGCCGTAAAGGATCGCGTTCTGGCTCTCATCGGTCAGGTCGGCCCAGGCATCGGTCAGCTTGAAGCCGTAGGCCTTGCCGAGCGCGGTCAGCGTCTGCGTGTAATAGGGCGACGGATTGGTCGATTTCGACCAGGGCGCGATCGCGCCCTTTTTCAGCGTCAGGCCCGGATCGGGGACCACAAGCGACGGATCGACGCCCTGTTCGGTGCCGAGGCCATCGCAATGCGGGCAGGCGCCGAACGGGTTGTTGAACGAGAACAGGCGCGGTTCGATCTCCGGAATGGTGAAGCCGGAGACGGGGCAGGCGAACTTTTCCGAAAAGACGATCCGCTCATGGGTGTCGTTCTTGGACTTGTTGGCCGAACCCTGACTGGTCTCGGCGTCGGGCAGGGGCCTGTCGGCATATTCGGCGACCGCCAGCCCGTCCGACAGGCGCAGCGCCTGTTCGAGCGAGTCCGCCAGCCGCGCGGCCATGTCCTCGCGCACGATGACCCGGTCGACCACCACGTCGATATCGTGCTTGAACTTCTTGTCGAGCGCCGGAACGTCGGCGACCTCGTGGAACACGCCGTCCACCTTGACCCGCTGGAAACCCTTCTTCATCAGCTCGGCCAGTTCCTTGCGGTACTCGCCCTTTCGCCCGCGCACGATGGGCGCCAGCAGATACAGCCGCGTGCCTTCCTCGAGCGCCAGAATGCGGTCGACCATCTGGCTGACCGTCTGGCTCTCGATCGGCAGGCCCGTCGCCGGCGAGATCGGCACGCCGACGCGGGCAAACAGAAGCCGCATGTAATCGTAGATCTCGGTCACCGTGCCGACCGTGGAACGCGGATTGCGGCTGGTCGTCTTCTGCTCGATGGAGATGGCCGGCGACAGACCGTCGATCTGGTCGACATCGGGCTTCTGCATCATTTCGAGGAACTGGCGCGCATAGGCCGAGAGGCTTTCGACATAGCGGCGCTGGCCCTCGGCATAGATCGTATCGAACGCCAGCGAGGACTTGCCCGAGCCCGACAGGCCGGTCATCACGATCAGCGCGTCCCGCGGCAGGTCGAGATCGACGTTCTTGAGATTGTGCTCGCGCGCGCCGCGAATCGTGATGAATTTCTGGTCGGTCATGAAAGTCTGTTCGGGTGTGATGGTCCGGTCGATGCCGGCGCTGGAAAAACGATCCCTAATGTAGGCCCCTAAGGCGCCATGTCGACCCGCCCGTGACGATATGCTGACAGGAAACACCGCATCTGTGGATCACCGGGGCGGTTGACATTGCGTTTCCGCCAAAATAGAACAAAAAGGGAACTTATTGCAAGCGTCGCACGTTACGCGGGGCGCGCCCGGAAAAGTCCCTGTGGACAGCGGGCGGCCGTCTTCATCGGCCGTGCGCGAAGGCCTAGGATGCGCCAAACAGGCATTGGAGTGCGAACATCATGGCAGGCAGCGTCAACAAGGTTATTCTCGTCGGCAATCTGGGGGCGGACCCGGAGATTCGGCGGCTGAATTCGGGCGATCCGGTGGTCAATCTGTCGGTGGCAACGTCCGAGACATGGCGCGACAAACAGTCGGGCGAACGCCGCGAGCGCACCGAATGGCATCGTGTGGTGATCTTCAACGAGAATCTCGCCAAGGTGGCCGAGAACTATCTGAAGAAGGGCGCCAAGGTCTATATCGAGGGCCAACTGCAGACGCGCAAATGGACCGACCAGAACGGCCAGGACAAATACACGACCGAGATCGTGCTGCAGCGCTTCCGCGGCGAATTGCAGATGCTCGACAGCCGCGCCGACGCCGAAGGCGGCTATGGCGGCCGCGGGCAGGGCGGCGGCTATGGCAATGACCGCGTCGGGCAGGGCGCCGGCGGCATGGATCGCGGCGGCGGTCAGCAGAGTGGCGAGCAGGGCGGCAACGACTTTGTCCGCGATCTCGATGACGAGATTCCGTTCTAGGACCCGCAATACCGTGCGCGCCGAGGCGGGATCGGGCTTCGCCTTCATGCCGGTGGCGCGGGAGTTCGCGCTCAGGCCGCTGTTCGCCGTCAGCGTTCTGGCGCTTTTGCTTGCCATGTCCGCGATGGCGCTTGCGGGCGAAGCCGATGTGGTCGGCGTCGAGGCGCGCCAGGCCGACAGCGGCACATGGCGGTTCGACGTGACCGTCGCCCACGCCGACGAGGGCTGGGACCATTATGCCGATCTGTGGGAGGTCGTCGGCCCCGACGGCGCGGTGCTTGGCAGCCGCGTTCTGGCGCATCCCCATGTCGACGAGCAGCCCTTCACCCGCTCGCTGTCCGGCATTTCGATTGGCGAGACCATCGGGTCGGTGACGGTGCGCGCCCGCGACAGCGTGCACGGTTTCGGCGGTGCGGAGATGAATGTCGATCTCGACGCGCTGCGCTGAGCCAAGGCCGAACGGGCAGGCGGTCAGGCGGCCATCAGCGTCCTGACGCCGTCGGCGACGAACTGCACGGCCAGCGCCGACAGGATGACGCCCAGAAGCCGCGTCAGCACCGACCGGCCCGTTTCGCCCAGAAGCCGGTCGACCCGTTCGGCCAGGATGAAGATTACCCAGGTGACCGCCAGGATCGCGGCGACGATGCCGATCAGCGCGCCGCGTTCGACCGGACCGGCGAAATCGCCCGACAGAAGCACCAGCGCCGAGATCGCGCCCGGCCCGGCGATCAGCGGGATGGCCAGCGGAAAGACCGCGACCGAGCGCACCTGATCGGCGGAGATCGCCCGTTCGGCGGTGTTTTCGTGCCGTTCCTGCCGCTTTTCAAAGATCATCTCGAAGGCGATCCAGAACAGGAGCAGCCCGCCGGCGACGCGGAAGGCCGCCAGCGTGACGCCGAACAGGTTGAGGATCGCCGTGCCGAGAACCGCAAACAGCACCATGATCACGAAACCGATCAGAATGGCGCGCGTGCCGACCTCGCGGCGCTGCGAACGGTCCATGCCGCCGGTCACCGCCAGAAACAGCGGCGCCAGCCCCACCGGATCGATGGTGACGAGCAGCGTCACCGTCGCATTGATGATCAGGTCCGCGTCCATGGCGATCGCCTACACCGGGGACTGCGCGCCGGCAATCGAAATCCCGCTCCGCCGGCGATCCGTGCCCATGGCCGGTCACGGCGCGAAACCCGCGTTTTCATCTGTGTGCGGGCGCTTGCCCAACTGCCTGTGAAAAAGCGCCCAAATATCTTGGAAATCTTGGTTTTTGGCGCTTCAGGCACTATGTTCAGCGGAACGATTCTCACACGGGAAACCAGCGTTTGAACGACGAGACACCCCCCGGCGCCGATGGCGGCGCCGGAGACGGCATCGAGCCGATTTCCATCCTCGAGGAGATGCAGCGGTCCTATCTCGATTACGCGATGAGCGTGATCGTCAGCCGGGCGCTGCCGGACGTGCGCGACGGGCTGAAACCGGTGCACCGGCGCATTCTCTATGCGATGCATGAGAGCGGTTATCACTGGAACCGCAAATATGTGAAATCCTCGCGCATCGTCGGCGACGTGATGGGTAAATATCACCCCCATGGCGACTCCGCGATCTACGACGCGATGGTGCGCATGGCGCAGGACTGGTCGCTGCGTGTGCCGCTGGTCGACGGGCAGGGCAATTTCGGCTCGATCGACGGCGATCCGCCGGCGGCGATGCGCTACACCGAGTCGCGGCTGCAGAAGGTCGCCCACGACCTGCTCGAGGACATCGACAAGGACACTGTCGATTTCCAGGAGAATTATGACGGCTCGGACTCCGAGCCCGTCGTCCTGCCGGCCCGCTTCCCCAACCTTTTGGTCAACGGCTCGGGCGGCATCGCGGTCGGCATGGCGACCAACATTCCGCCGCACAATCTGGGCGAGGTGATCGACGGCTGCATCGCGCTGATCGACAATCCGGCGATCTCGCTGATCGAGATGATGGCGCACATTCCCGGCCCCGATTTCCCGACCGGGGCGATCGTGCTTGGCCGTTCGGGCATCAGGAGCGCCTATGAGACCGGGCGCGGCTCGATCGTCATGCGCGGCAAGACGCATATCGAACAGCGGTCGGGCGACCGCGAGTCGATCATCGTCACCGAAATTCCCTATCAGGTGAACAAGGCCTCGATGATCGAGAAGATGGCCGATCTGGTGCGCGACAAGCGCGTCGAGGGCATCTCCGACATTCGCGACGAGAGCGACCGGCAGGGCTATCGCGTGGTGATCGAGCTCAAGCGCGACGTCAACGCGGACGTGATCCTCAACCAGCTCTACCGCTTCACGCCGCTGCAGACCTCGTTCGGCGCCAACATGGTTGCGCTCAATGGCGGCAAGCCCGAGCAGATGAACCTGCTCGACATGCTGCGCGCCTTTGCCGCCTTCCGCGAGGTCGTCGTCAGCCGCCGCACCAAATATCTGCTGCGCCGCGCCCGCGAGCGCGCCCATGTGCTGGTCGGCCTTGCCATCGCGGTCGCCAACATCGACGAGGTGATCGCGCTGATCCGCGCCGCGCCGGACCCCGCGACCGCGCGCGAACAATTGATGACGCGGCGCTGGCCGGCCAAGGATGTCGCGCCCCTGGTGGCGCTGATCGACGATCCGCGCCACATGCTCAACGAGGACGGCACCTACCATCTGTCCGAGGAGCAGGCGCGCGCCATTCTCGATCTGCGGCTGCAGCGCCTGACCGCGCTCGGCCGCGACGAGATCGCCGACGAACTGAACACGATCGGCGAGCAGATCCGCGACTATCTCGACATCTTGTCGTCGCGCCAGCGCATCCAGCAGATCGTCAAGGACGAGCTTTCCGCCGTGAAAGACGAGTTCGGCACGCCGCGCCGCACCGAACTGGCCGAGGGCGGCCCGGACATGGACGATGAGGACCTGATCGCGCGCGAGGACATGGTCGTCACGTTCTCGCACCAGGGCTACATCAAGCGCGTGCCGCTCGACACCTATCGGGCGCAGCGCCGCGGCGGCAAGGGCCGGGCGGGCATGTCGACCAAGGACGAGGATTTCGTCACCCGGCTGTTCGTCGCCAACACGCACACGCCGATCCTGTTCTTTTCCTCGCGCGGCATCGTCTACAAGGAAAAGGTCTGGCGCCTGCCTGTCGGCACGCCGCAGTCGCGCGGCAAGTTCCTGCGCAACATGCTGCCGCTTGAGGCCGACGAGCGGATCACCACGATCATGCCGCTGCCCGAGGACGAGGAAAGCTGGGCCGATCTCAATGTGATGTTCGCGACGACGTCCGGTTCGGTGCGCCGCAACAAGCTGAGCGACTTCGTGCAGGTCAACCGCAACGGCAAGATCGCCATGAAGTTCGAGGATGGATCGGACGATGCGATCCTGAGCGTTGCGACCTGCTCGGAGGATGACGACGTTCTGCTGACGACCGCAAAAGGCCAGTGCATTCGCTTCCCGGTCACCGACATCCGCGTGTTTGCCGGCCGCTCGTCGACCGGCGTGCGCGGCATTGCGCTGGGCGCCGGCGACCATGTGATCTCGATGACAATCCTCGGCCACACCGAGGCGACGCCGGGCGAACGCACCGCCTATCTCAAGCGCGCCAGCGCGCTGCGCCGGGCCGATGACGGCGCCGAGGACGAGGCCGCACCCGCCATCGCCGACGAGGAGGAGGGCGCGACCGACGTGGCGCTCGACGATGATCGCTTCAACGCTCTGGCGGCGCGCGAGCAGTTCGTGCTCACCGTCAGCGAGTTCGGTTATGGCAAGCGCGCCTCGTCCTATGATTTCCGCGTCTCGGGGCGCGGCGGCAAGGGCATCAAGGCGACCGACACCTCCAAGGCCGGTGACATCGGCGATCTCGTCGCCGCGTTCCCGGTCGACGATGGCGACCAGATCATGCTGGTGACGAATGCGGGACAGGTGATCCGCGTGCCGGTCGGGGGCATCCGCTTTGCCAGCCGCGCCACCAAGGGTGTGACGATCTTTTCGACGCGCGAGGGCGAAAAGGTCGTCTCGGTCGAACGCATTCCGGAAACCGAGAATGGCGATGGCGAAGATGATGAAGCCGCGCTAGAAACGGGTGCCGAAGACACGGTTGAAGGCACGCCGGAGTAAGCCGCCATGATCGACTGGCCGACCCTTGTCGCCTATACGCTTGCCTGCGCGCTGATCGTCATCGTGCCGGGGCCGACCGTCACCGTGATCATCGCCAATTCGCTGCGAACCGGCGCGCGCTCGGGGCTTGCCAATGTCGCGGGCACGCAGGCCGGCCTTCTGGTCATGATCGGCGTTCTGGCGCTGGGGCTCGAAACGGTCGTCTCGGTGATGGGCGAGATGTTCGTCTGGCTCAAGCTGGCCGGCGCGGCCTATCTGATCTGGCTCGGCATCAAGCTGTGGCGTTCGGACGGTTCGCTTGGCGATCCTGACGCGAAGGATGTGGCGGAGCGGTCGCTGCGCGGCTATTTCTGGCAGGGCTTCTTCGTCATCTGGTCCAACCCCAAGGCGCTGTTCTTCTTCGGCGCCTTTATCCCGCAATTCATCGTGCCCGAGGGCAATGCCGCGTTGCAGACGCTGCTGCTGGGCCTGATCTTCATGGCTGTGGCAACGGTGCTCGACGGCGCCTATGCGCTCGCCGCCGGCAAGACGGGGGGACTTCTGAGCCGCCGCAACGTGCGCATCCTCGAGAAGGTCTCGGGCACGTTCCTGATCGGCGGCGGCATCTGGCTGGCCCTGTCCAAGCGGACGGCCTGACGCCGGCGCTTAGCGCGGCTCGCGCAGCACGACGATCTCGACCGTTTCGCCCGCTTCCGCCGCTGGCGCGTCCGGCGCCCGGACGATCAGCGCGTCCGCCGCCGCATAGAGCCGGATGATCGAGGAATCCTGATTGTCGAAGGCCGTTGCGACAAGCGCGCCGCGCTCGTCCCGCTCAAGGCTTGCGCGCATATAGTGTTCGCGTGGGCCGGTCTTGCCGATCGGGGCGCCGAGCCGCGCCACTGTCCGCCGCTGGCTTTGCGGGCGGCCGCCAAGGGTCTCGAGCAGCGGCACGACAAACAGATGCGTGCAGACGAGGCTGGAAACGGGATTGCCGGGCAGGCCCAGCACGCGCATCGCGCCGAGCCGGCCGAACATCATCGGCTTTCCCGGGCGCATCGCGATCTTGTAGAAATCGAGGGTCATGCGGCGCCCGGTGAAGACGGGGCGGACGAGATCGTGATCGCCGACCGAAGCCCCGCCCAGCGTGATCAGAACGTCGCATTTGGCGGCGAGCGCCGCGTCCAGCCTGGCTTCGAGCGAGGCGGCGCTGTCGCGCGCAATGCCAAGGTCGATCACTTCGGCGCCGGCGTCGCGGGCGATCGCGGCAACGCCATACCCGTTGGATGCAACGATCTGGCCGGGCCCGGTCTCGTTGCCCGGAGCGACCAGTTCGTCGCCGGTGGCCAAAACGCCGACGATCGGGCGACGGATGACGGGCAGGCCGGCATGATTGCCGGCGGCGGCAAGGCTCAGATGGCCGGCATCGAGCACCGTGCCTTTTTCGAGCAGCACATCGCCTTCGGCAAAATCGAGCCCGGCAGGGCGCAGATAGCGGCCGGCCACCACAGGTTCCAGCGCGCGGATCGCCTGTTCGCCGGCGGGCTCGGCATCTTCCTGGATCAGGATCGCATCGGCACCGTCGGGCAGCGGCGCTCCGGTGAAGATGCGGACGGTCTGGCCGGGCTCCACGCGACCGGAAAAGACCTCGCCGGCGGCAACCGCGCCGATCACTTCCAGTGTTGCGGGCGTCCCGCCGACATCGGCGGCGCGCACCGCATAGCCGTCCATGGCCGAGGCGGTGAAGGGCGGCTGGGTGCGCAGGGCGGCGATGTCGTCGGCGAGAACGCGGCCCCTGGCGTCATGCAGCGCTACCGTTTCGGTTTCGAGCGCGCCTGCATCGGCGAGAAGCCGTCCAAGCGCGTCGGCGACCGGCATCATCGCCATCAGCGCTTGTCCGCCGCCGCATCCGGACGACGCCATTCGCCGGACTTGCCGCCGGTCTTTGAAAGAAGGCGAATGTCCTTGATCTCCATCGCCTTATCGAGCGCTTTTGCCATGTCATAGATGGTCAGGCAGGCGACGCTGACGGCGGTCAGCGCTTCCATCTCGACCCCGGTCTTGCCGGTAACGCGCACGGTGGCGCGCACATCAAGACCACCGCTGGCCGGTTCGATTTCGACGGTCACCTTGGCGATCGGCAGCGGGTGGCACAGCGGAATCAGATCGGATGTCTTCTTGGCGGCCATGATGCCGGCCAGCCGTGCCGTGCCGATCACGTCGCCCTTGGCCGCGTCGCCGGCAAGGATCGCGTCGAGCGTCGCCGCTGCCATCGCAACATGGCCTTCGGCGGTTGCCTCGCGCACGCTGTCCGCCTTGGCCGACACATCGACCATGTGCGCGGCGCCGCTGTCGTCCAGATGGGTGAGGGGCGTATCGCCCATCTCAGGCCGCCGCCGTCTGCCGGGTGAGCAGCGCGCGTGTAGCCGCCGTCACGTCGGTCTGTCGCATCAGGCTTTCGCCGACCAGAAACGTGGTGATGCCGGCGCGCGCCAGCCGCGCGCAATCCTCGGGCGCGAAGATGCCGCTTTCGCCGACCAGCAGCCTGTCATCGGGCACCATCGGCGCCAGATGCTCGCTGGTCGCAAGATCCACCTCGAAGGTGCGCAGATTGCGGTTGTTGATGCCGATCAGCTTTGAATCGAGGCGCAATGCGCGCTCCATTTCCGTGGCATCGTGCACCTCGACCAGCGCATCCATGCCCAGATCGAAGGCGGCCTGCTCGAGATCGCGCGCCAGCGCGTCGTCGACGCTCGCCATGATGATCAGGATCGCGTCGGCGCCCCAGGCGCGCGCTTCGAGCACCTGATAGGTATCGAACATGAAGTCCTTGCGCAGCGCGGGCAGGGCGGTCGCGCCACGCGCCACGGTCAGAAAGTCCGGTGCGCCCTGAAACGACGGCGTATCGGTCAGCACCGAAAGACAGGCCGCACCGCCCGCCTCATAGGCCCTGGCGAGTGCCGGCGGATCGAAATCGGCGCGGATCAGTCCCTTGGAGGGGCTGGCCTTCTTGATCTCGGCGATCAGGCCATATTCGCCGGCAGCGGCCCTGGCGCCCAGCGCATCGGCAAAGCCGCGCGGCGGTCCGGCGTCGGCGATCCGGTCTTCGAGCGCCGATACCGGTACGGCGGCCTTGGCCGCGGCGATCTCTTCGCGCTTGTAGGCTTCGATCTTGCGCAAAATGTCGGCCATGGCTCAGCCCTTCCCCGTCGAGATGGCGACGACCTTGTCCAAGACGGCTTTGGCGCTGCCATCGTCGAGTGCGGCCTGGGCCTTCGTCACACCCTCGGCTATGTCGCCGGCAAGACCGGCCACCACCAGCCCGGCGCCCGCATTGAGGCAGGCAATGTCGCGATAGGCGTTGTGGGCGCCTTCGAGCACCGCGCGCAACGCCGCGGCGTTTTCGGCCGGTGCACCGCCCTTCAGGTCGTCGGGTCTGGCGCGCGGCAGACCGGCATCCCCGGGTGCAAGCGTGAAGGTATGCACCGCGCCGTCCCTGAGTTCGGCGACCATCGTCTCGCCGGCGGTGGTCAGCTCGTCCAGCCCTTCGCCATGGACCACCCAGACATGTTCCGATCCGAGCGCCTTGAGCACATGGGCGAGCGGTTCGACCCAATGGGGGGCGAACACGCCGACAACCTGCCGCGACGCGCTGGCCGGGTTCGACAGCGGGCCGAGCAGGTTGAAGATGGTGCGCGTGCCCAGTTCGACCCGGTAGGGGCCGACATGGCGCATCGCCGGATGGTGGACCGGCGCGAACATGAAGCCCAGGCCGGCCCCATCGATGCAGCGCGCGATCGTCGCCGGTTCGGCCTCGATGTCGACGCCCAGCTCGGCCAGCGCATCGGCGGCGCCCGATTTTGACGACAGCGACCGGTTGCCATGCTTGGCGACATGGGCGCCGGCGCCCGCGGCGATGATCGCGGCAAGCGTCGAGACGTTGTAGGAGCCGGAGTTGTCGCCGCCCGTGCCGACAATGTCGATCACCGGCTTGTCGGTCTTCACCGGCCGCATCTTGGCGCGCATTGTGGCAACCGCGCCGACGATCTCATCGACCGTCTCGCCGCGGACCCTCAGACCCATCAGGAACCCGCCGATCTGCGCGGGCGTCGCATCGCCCGACATGATGATGTCGAAGGCCTGACGCGCCTCGTCGCCTGTCAGCGGATGGCCGTCGGCAGCCTTGGCGATCAGCGGTTTGATGTCGGCCATGTCGGTTCGCCTCAGGTGCCCGCGTCGAGCGCGCGCTCGAGCGCGGTCGGATAAAGCGTCACCGGAAACTCGCTTTGCAGCCGGTTGACCATCTGGTTGAGCAGATCGTCGGCCAGATTGCCGCCGAGATTTGCGCGCAGCGACGGATCGATGCTCTCGGCGCCGCCGAGCGGGTTGGTGATCTGGTCGACCCGGAAGACCAGCCGCCGGTCGCCGGTCGCGCCCTCGGCGATGTCGACGCCGCGCGGGCCGACACCGAATACCGCCGCAAGGGCCGCTGCGCCGAAATCGGCATCTTCGCCGCTGCGCGACAGGCCGAATTTGACATCGGCGCGATAGCCATTGTCGGCGGCGATCGTTGAGGGATCGCCGCCATCGCGCAGGGCTTGCGCGACCGCGTCGGCGGCTGCATCGAGCGCGTCTTCGATCTGCGCGGCCTGCCAGTCGGCGATCACCCGGTCGCGCACCTCGTCGAGCGTGCGGTCCCGTTCGGGGTCGATGCCGGTCACCTCATACCACAGGAAACCTTCGCGGCCGGCGTCCAGCGGCCGCGATTCCTCGCCGATCTCGGCGGCGAACGAAGCCTGCAGCAGCGCGCCGGCTTCCGGAATTCCCTCGACCGGCTGGCCATCCTCGCCATTGCCGTTCGCATCGATAGCGGGAAGCGTTTCCATGGCGATTCGCTGCGTTGCGGCGGCTTCGGCCATGGATGACCCGCCGGCACGGGCATCCTCATATCCGTCATGAATGTCGAGCAGCACGTCACGCGCTTCCAGCGCGGCCAGTTCTTCGCGAATGCCGTCTGCCACCTCGTCGAACGGCTGGACCCGCTCGGGCTGAATTTCCGTCACCCGCACCAGCACCGAACCGAAAGCGCCGTCGACCACGTCCGAGATATCGCCTGCCTCGGCAAGGCCGAACGCCGCTTCGGCCACTGCCGCGTCGGGAACGTCGGCACGCTCGAGCGTGCCGAGCGACGCGTCGGCCATCGTGCGGCCGGTGTCCGCAACCGCGTCCTCGAAGCTCTGTCCGGCAAGGATGCGCTCGCGCGCGGCCTGCGCGCTGTCTTCATCGGCAAAGACGAGCTGCTGGATCGTGCGGGTTTCGGGTTGCGCGTAGCGGGCGCGATTGTCTTCATATTCGGCGCGCACGGTCTCGGTATCGATCGCGCCGGGATCGGCGATGCTCTCGGGCGTCAGCAGTACATACTGGATGGTCCGGTATTCCGGTGCGCGGTAATCGTCCTTGTTCTCCTCGAAGAACGCTTCCAGCGCAGCCTGATCGGGCGTGCCCGGCGGCGTCAGCGCCGACGAGTCGATTTCCACGAAGCTGACATCGCGGGTCTGGCCCTGATAGCGATGAACGGCCTCCAGGAAGGTGTCGGGCATCGTGATGCCGTCGGCGACCGCCTCGATGATCTGCTGGCGGATCGCGGCCTGTTCGCGGTCGACGATATAGTCGGCCTCGGTCATGCCGACCTCGCGCAGAATCAGGCGGAACTGACTGCGGTCGAAGCGTCCGTCCAGCCCCTGGAAGGCCTGGTCCTCGGCGATCAGGCCGGCCAGCCGGTCCTCGGACAGGCCAAGTCCCATGACGCGTGCCTGCTCGTCGAGCACGGCCGAGCCGACCATGCGCGCCCGCACCGCATTGTCGATGCCCAGAAGGCGCGCCTGTTCGCGCGTCAGCCGGGTGCCGAACTGTTGCGACTGGATCGCAAGCTGGCGGTCATAGGCGAGGCGGTACTGCTGCGCGGTGACCGACGTTTCGCCGGCCTCGATGACGACATTGCCGCCACCGCCGCCCAGGATCTGGTCGGAAATGCCCCAGACGGCAAACGACAGGATCAGCAGCAGCAAAAGCAGTTTGGCGACCCATGTCTTGGCCGCATCGCGCAGGGAACCGAGCATTTAATCCACCGGTTGAGTTTCTTGCGCCTTCTTAGGTAGCCAATGCGGCCGATGCAAGCGCCGGCGGATGGCGCGGTCATGGCCCGCACGGGGCTTTTTTTGCGGCGTCAAACACGCTAGCAGGCGGCAACCGAACCTGGAGAGACCGACCATGGCCGACCGCGTCCGCCCGCTGATCGCCGGAAACTGGAAGATGAACGGCACCGCAGCCGAATTGCCCGAACTCAAGCGGATCGCCGACGGTGTTGACGGCACCCGGTCCAGTTCGCCCTACGACGCGCTGATCTGCGTGCCGGCGACGCTTATCGACCGGGCGATCAAGACAGTGGTCGGCTCGCCGCTCGCCATTGGCGGCCAGGATTGCCACGGTGCCGAGAGCGGCGCGCATACGGGCGACGTCTCGGCGGCGATGCTCGCCGATGCGGGCGCAACCCATGTCATTGTCGGCCATTCGGAACGGCGTGCCGACCATGGCGAGACCGATATCGACGTGATGGACAAGACGCTGGCCGCCCATGCCCAGGGACTGACGGCCATCGTCTGCGTCGGCGAAACGCGGCAGGAGCGCGAGGACGGCCAGGCGATGGATGTGGTCGACACCCAGCTTGCGGGCTCGCTGCCCAAGGATGCGGAGCCCGGAAACACCGTCGTCGCCTATGAGCCGGTGTGGGCGATCGGCACCGGCCTGACGCCGTCGCTGCACGATATCGAGGCAATGCACGATCACATGCGCCAACGTCTGCGTGAACGCTTCGGCCCGGCCGGCGCACGCTTCCGGCTGCTTTATGGCGGGTCGGTCAAGCCGGCCAATGCGGGCGAAATCTTCGGGATTTCCTCGGTGGACGGCGCGCTGGTCGGCGGGGCGAGCTTGAAATCGGACGACTTCCTTGCCATCTGCGCGACAGTGCAGGCGCGCTGATCACGGGACGGGCATCGGCCCGGCCTTGGCAGGGCGTGGCAATCCATGTACAGACGCGCCAATTCATCCATCGGCCCCGACATCGCATCCGCGCCGAAGACGGAAATCCTTGATCCATGCAGACCATCCTGATCGTCATTCACCTCATGATCGTGATCGCGCTTGTCGGCGTCGTGCTGTTGCAGCGGTCCGAAGGCGGCGGCCTGGGCATTGGCGGCGGCAACAATGCGATGAGCGCGCGCGGTCAGGCCAATCCGCTGACGCGGCTGACCGTCATTCTGGGCGCCGCCTTCTTCGTCACCTCGGTGAGCCTGGGTCTTCTGGGCCGCTACGGCACCGACCCGACCGACGTTCTCGACCGCATTCCGGCGATCGGCGAGTCGATCGACGCCGAGACCGGCGAGCCGGTGCCGGGCGAGGGCGGGGTGCTCGATCTTCTGGGCGGTGAAAGCCCGTCCTCCGACGTGCCTTCGGGCAGCGAGGTGCCGGCGGGCGGCGTACCCTCGGGCGGCGGCGCATCGGGCGGCGTCCCCAACAACTGACCGGTCGATCGGCGGCGGGCTTGTCGCCGGCCATCCTTTCTGTTCGCAACACGATTTTTCCTTTGCGGAATCGCATCCGCCCCTCTAAGCGTGAGGTCCCATGGCACGGTACGTCTTCATCACCGGTGGCGTGGTCTCCTCCCTTGGAAAAGGCATTGCTTCCGCCGCTCTGGGCGCGCTTCTGCAGGCGCGCGGCTATTCGGTCCGGCTGAAAAAGCTCGACCCCTATCTCAATGTCGATCCGGGCACGATGAGCCCCTATCAGCACGGCGAGGTGTTCGTCACCGACGATGGCGCCGAGACCGATCTCGACCTTGGCCATTACGAGCGGTTCACGGGAAGGTCGGCCAACAAGCACGACAACATCACCACCGGGCGCATCTACCAGAACATCATCACCAAGGAGCGGCGCGGCGACTATCTGGGCGCGACGGTGCAGGTGATCCCGCACGTCACCGACGAGATCAAGCAATTCGTGGTCGAGGGCAATGAGGGCTACGATTTCGTCCTGTGCGAGATCGGCGGCACCGCCGGCGACATCGAGGCGATGCCCTTCATGGAGGCGATTCGCCAGCTCGGCAACGATCTGCCGCGCGGCAACGCGGTCTATGTCCATCTGACGCTGATGCCGTGGATTCCGGCGGCGGGCGAACTGAAGACCAAGCCGACCCAGCATTCGGTCAAGGAGCTGCGCTCGATCGGCATCGCGCCCGACATATTGCTGGTGCGCGCCGACCGGCCCATCCCCGAAGCCGAGCGGCGCAAGCTGTCCCTGTTCTGCAACGTGCGCGAAAGCGCCGTCATCCAGGCGCTCGACGTCAAGAACATCTACGACGTGCCCAAGGCCTACCACGGCGAGGGGCTGGACGCCGAAGTGCTCGCCGCATTCGGGATCGAGCCGGCGCCCAAGCCCCGCATGCATGTGTGGGACGATGTGTGCGCCCGCATCCACAATCCCGAAGGCGAGGTCACCATTGCCGTCGTCGGCAAGTATACCGGCCTCAAGGACGCCTATAAATCGCTGATCGAGGCGCTTCACCATGGCGGCATCGCCAACCGGGTGAAGGTCAACATTGAATGGATCGAATCGGAGATCTTCGACAGCGAGGACGCCGCGCCGCACCTTGAAAAGGTGCATGGCATCCTGGTGCCGGGCGGCTTCGGCGAACGTGGCGCGGAAGGCAAGATCAAGGCGGCCAGCTTCGCCCGTGAGCGTAAAGTGCCCTATTTCGGCATCTGCTACGGCATGCAGATGGCTGTGCTGGATGCGGCGCGCAACCTGGCCGGCATCGATGACGCCGTCTCCTCGGAGTTCGAAAAGCCGGGCACCAACGTGGTCGGCATCATGACCGAGTGGCTGAAGGGCAACATGCTCCAAAAGCGCACGCGCGAGGGCGATCTTGGCGGCACGATGCGGCTTGGCGCCTATGACGCGGTGCTCGAAGAGGGCAGCCGGATTGCGTCCATCTACGGCGATACGCGCATCTCCGAGCGCCACCGGCATCGATACGAGGTCAATATCGAGCACAAGGACGCGCTGGAGCAGGCCGGCCTGACGATTTCCGGCCTGTCGCCGGACGGCGTGCTGCCCGAGACGATCGAATATGCCGACCATCCCTGGTTCATCGGCGTGCAGTATCACCCCGAACTCAAATCGCGCCCGTTCGAGCCGCATCCGCTGTTCGCCAGCTTTATCGAGGCGGCGATCGGTCAAAGCCGGTTGGTATAGTCGTCATCCGCCGGCCCAATATTCCGGGGTTCGGCGGTTTACTTTGCCGAAACCCTATCATGTTTCCCTGTCTTGCTGAGGAGCGGGGGAAACCGAGTGACACGGGCCAAGGGCAGCTATCTGGTCGACGACTATCTCGAGGTCGCCGATTTCTGGGCCTGGGAAACGGACGAGAACCTCGTCCTGACCTATCTCAGCAACGGGTTCTCCGAGCTGACCGGTCTGCCGGCCCGCGATTTCATCGGCCGATCGCGCTCGCAGATTGCCACCCGCGATCTCGATGCCGACATCTGGACCGAACATCGGCGGACGCTCGAAGAGCGCCGGCCGTTCCGCCGTTTCCGCTATCCGCTGGAAGCCAGCGACGGCTCCGTGCGCTGGTTTGAATCGAACGGCATTCCCCACCACGGCCCCGATGGCCGTTTCGTCGGCTATCGCGGCGTCGCGCGCGATATCACCGAGCAGATGCGGGATCGGGCGTTGCTGGCGGCGACCGGCCGCGAGGCAAAGCTGCAGCAGACCCTTCTGGCCCATATCGAGCGGGTGTCGCGCATCGGCGCCTGGCGCTGGGCCGTCGGCGACGGACACATCTCGATGAGCGACGAGATCTACCGCATACTGGGGGCGCCGATCGGCGCGCCGATGACGCCGGAAATGTCGAAGCGTCCGTTTGCGCCGAAATCCCGCGCGGTTTTCCAGGCCGCGATCGCCGAGGCCATCAGGCACCAGCAGCCTTTCGATCTGATTCTCGAGCTGGATGCTTCGGCCAGCGCGCATCGATGGGCCCGCGTGATCGGCGAGCCGGAGGTGGTGGACGGGCGCACGGCCCGGCTGTTCGGCACATTCCAGGACGTGACCGAGCAGCGCGAACAGGAGCTGAAGATGCGGCACCTGGCGCTGACCGACGCGCTGACCGGGATCGCCAATCGCGCCGCCTTCAACGAAAAGCTGGACGAGGTGGCGGAAAAGGCGGCCAGGAGCGGCCGCAGTTTTCTGCTGTGCGTGATCGATCTCAACCGTTTCAAGCAGGTCAACGATCAATACGGCCATGATGTCGGCGATCAGGTTCTGGTGCGTTTTGCAGACCAGTTCGGGTCGGCCTTGCCGCAGCACTGGTTCTTCGCGCGGATGGGCGGCGACGAGTTCGCCGTCCTGATCGGCGACGGGCACAGGTCGATCGAACTGACGTCTGCCGTCGATACGCTCTATGAGGCGCTGCAGCACGAAGTCGAGATCGCCGATGTCAATGTCACCGTGCAGGCCACCGCCGGATACACCGTCGCACCGACGCACGGCACCGACGTGCAGGCCTTGCTGCGGCGCGCCGATCTGGCGCTTTACGACGGCAAGCGCGACGCGGCGACCAATCTGAAGTGTTACGAGCCGGAAATGGAGGAAAGCTTCCATCGGCGCGTGCTGGTCGTCCAGGAGTTTGCCGATGCGCTGAAACAGGGGCGCGTGGTGCCCTGGTACCAGCCGGTTGTCGAACTCTCGAGCGGCCGGATCACCGGGATGGAGGCGCTTGCGCGCTGGGATCATCCCGAACAAGGCATTCTGACCGCCGGCCAGTTCGTCGAGGTCTTCGACGATGCAAGGGTCAGCGTGGAGTTGAGCAATGCGATGCTGGAACAGGTCTGCCTGGACATGGCGGACTGGCAGCAAAAAGGCGGCTCCTTCGGCCGAATCGGGATCAATGTCACGGCGGCGGTGCTGCGCCAGCCCGGCTTTGCGCTGCGGGTGATCGAGGCGCTGTCGCGCCATGGCCTGCAGCCGCACAATTTCATCGTCGAAGTCACCGAAACGACGATCATCAGCCATGCCGCGCCGGCGGTGACGGATCAGCTCAGGCATCTGCGGGAAGCCGGCGTCTCGATCGCGCTCGACGATTTCGGCACGGGTTACTCCTCGCTGACCCACCTCAAAAGCCTGCCGTTCAACATCCTGAAGATCGACAAGTCCTTTATCAAGGATCTGTCGCGCTCGGCGGCCGACCAGTCGATCGTCCGTTCGCTGATCCATCTGGGTCGAGACCTTGGCTATACGACGGTGGCGGAGGGCATCGAGGTGCAGGCCGAAGCCGAATTGCTGCGCAGGATCGGCTGTGAAAGGGGGCAGGGGTTCCTGTTCCACAAACCGATGCCCAAACGCGATGTCGATGTTCTGATCGGTGCCGATGTCCGCAGGGCCGCCGAGCCCGCCCGATAGCGTCCGGAGCGCGCCGCGCATCATCTTGCCTTGCTATTGGCACAATTACCCGCCATATGGGGGCATCGACACTTTTTGGCCCGACGTACTTTGGCCTCGCGTTATCCACGCCTGCTGACGTTCTCACTTCCAAAAGACGACTCGATCGGAAAGCGGCCCGGCTTGGCCGCACGTCAATAAGCGTTCAACGAAAAGGATTACGCAAATGGCAACAGGTACCGTCAAGTGGTTCAACGCCACCAAGGGTTTTGGTTTCATCGAGCCTGAAGCAGGCGGCAACGATGTGTTCGTGCACATCTCCGCGGTTCAGCGCGCCGGCATGCACGGCCTCGACGAAGGCCAGAAGATCAACTACGAGGTGGTTCAGGACCAGCGCTCGGGCAAAAGCTCGGCCGACAATCTGACCGCGGCCTGATCGACCCACATATCCCATAACGGGATCACCAAACGAAAACGGGCCTTTGCGGCCCGTTTTTTGTTTCAGGCACCGTCCGGCTGCATCGAATGCGCAACGCGCAGCGTCTCGGCGGATTGCCGGACAAGTCCCGCGATCTGCGTCAATTGCTTGGCAAGCGGGCTCGTCCGCCGCCAGATCATGCCGACCGTACGCGACGGTTGCGGGTCGCCGAAGCGCGCGACCGAGACCGATGCCGAGCGCGTTTCCACCGGCACCGCCATTTCCGGGATCAGCGTGACGCCGATGCCCGCGCCGACCATCTGGACCAGCGTCGACAACGAACTGCCGTCCAAAAGCTCGCGCGGCAGCGGCGAGCGCAGATTGCAGAAGGACAGCGCCTGATCCCGGAAACAGTGGCCCTCTTCAAGCAGCAACAGCCGCATCTCGCGCAGCATTTCGGGGCTCGGCACCGGCTTGCCGGCGTCGGCGCCCGGCCGGACGAGCACGAAGTCCTCCTTGAACAGGGCCGTCTCGGCAAAGGACGGTTCTGATACGGGCAAAGCGACGATTGCGGTGTCGAGCCGGCCTTCGGTCAGTTCACGCATGAGCTTTGGCGTAACGGTCTCGCGCACCCGGATATCGAGATCGCCATGGGTCCGCGCCAGATCGCCGATAATGGTCGGCAGCAGGTAGGGCGCGATGGTCGGAATGACGCCGATGCGCAACCGACCGGCCAGCCGGTCAAGCGATGCCCGCGCGAGGTCCCCCAACTCGTCGATGGACCGCAGGATCACCCGTGCCCGCTCGGCGAATTCATCGCCAAAGCCCGTCAGCCGGACCTGCCGTGCGCCGCGCTCGAACAATGCCGTGCCGAGCGCATCCTCCAACTCCCTGATCTGCATGGAAAGTGCCGGCTGCGAGATCGCGCACGCCTCCGCGGCCCGTCCAAAATGGCCGTGCCGGGCCAAAGCCTCGAAATAGCGCAGCTGTTTCAGCGTCAGGTTGTTCATAAGGTGAGCTTATCGCACAAATCAGCAAATACAACTTCACCTGATGAGCCTAGTTTGGTACGATTCTAAAGAGCCCCAAAACCCATGCGCATATTCGGAGGAACCCATGAACGCTCCCACCGGCGAAATCACCGGCAAATGTCCCGTGATGCACACCAATTTCGGCGTCCGGTCGAACCGCGACTGGTGGCCGAACCAGCTCAACATCAAGATTTTGCACCAGAATTCGGCGCTGACCGACCCGATGGGCGGCGCGTTCGACTATGCCGAAGCGTTCGGCAAGCTCGATCTGGGCGCGGTCAAGAAGGATCTGCACGCGCTGATGACCGACAGCCAGGAATGGTGGCCGGCCGACTACGGCCATTATGGCGGCCTGTTCATCCGCATGGCGTGGCACAGCGCCGGCACCTACCGCACGGCGGACGGCCGGGGTGGGGCTTCGTCGGGCACGCAGCGTTTCGCGCCGCTCAACTCCTGGCCGGACAACGCCAATCTGGACAAGGCGCGGCGCCTTTTGTGGCCGATCAAGCGCAAATATGGCAACGCGATCTCCTGGGCCGATCTGATGATCCTCGCCGGCAATGTCGCGCTCGAATCGATGGGCTTCAAGACGTTCGGCTTTGGCGGTGGCCGCGCCGATATCTGGGAGCCGGAAGAGGACATTTATTGGGGTTCGGAAACCGAATGGCTCGGCGATGAGCGCTACAGCGGCGAGCGCGATCTGGAAAATCCGCTCGCAGCGGTTCAGATGGGCCTGATCTACGTCAATCCCGAAGGCCCCAACGGCAAACCCGATCCGGTCGCCTCGGGCCGCGACATCCGCGAGACCTTCGCCCGCATGGCGATGGACGATTACGAAACCGTGGCGCTGACCGCCGGCGGACACACGTTCGGCAAGACCCATGGCGCGGGCGACGCCGCTTTGGTGGGCCCCGAGCCCGAGGGCGCGCCGATCGAAGCGATGGGCCTTGGCTGGCTGTCGACCCATGGCAGCGGCAAGGGCGCCGACACGATCACCAGCGGCATCGAGGGTGCCTGGACGCCCAATCCCACCCAATGGGACAACGGCTATTTCGACGTGCTGTTCGGCTATGAGTGGGAACTGGTCAAGAGCCCGGCGGGCGCCTGGCAATGGACGCCCAAGGACCTCAAGCCCGAGGACCACGCGCCCGACCCCGAGACCGGCGAGCGCAACCGCAAGATCATCATGACCACCGCCGACATGGCGATGCGCATGGACCCGATCTACGAGCCGATTTCCCGTCATTTCCATCAGAATCCGGACGAACTGGCCGATGCGTTCGCGCGTGCATGGTTCAAGCTGACCCACCGCGACATGGGGCCGAAAGCGCGCTATCTGGGCGCCGAGGTGCCAGCCGAAGACCTGATCTGGCAGGATCCGGTGCCGGCGGTCGACCACGCGCTGATCGACGATGCCGACATCGCCGGTCTGAAGGCGAAAATCCTCGCATCGGGCCTGTCGGTGGCCGAACTCGTCTCGACGGCCTGGGCCTCGGCCTCGACCTTCCGCGGCTCGGACAAGCGCGGCGGCGCCAATGGCGCCCGTGTCCGCCTTGCCCCGCAAAAGGACTGGGAAGCCAACGATCCGGCGCAGCTGGCCAAGGTGCTCGGCGTGCTCGAAGGCATTCAGAGCGCCTTCAATGACGGCGCCTCGGGCGGCAAGAAGGTTTCGCTCGCCGACCTGATCGTGCTTGGCGGCGGCGCGGCGATCGAAAAGGCGGCCGCCGATGCCGGCCATAACGTCACAGTGCCGTTCGCGCCCGGCCGAACCGACGCCACCGACGAGCAGACCGATGCCGCCTCGTTCGAGCCGATGGAGCCGGTTGCCGACGGCTTCCGCAACTACCAGAAGGGCGACTACACGACCTCCGCCGAAGAGATGCTGATCGACAGGGCCCAGCTTCTGACGCTGACCGCGCCGGAAATGACGGTGCTGGTGGGCGGCATGCGGGCGCTCGGCGCCAATGCCGGGCAGAGCAGCCATGGCGTCCTGACCGACCGGCCGGGCACGCTGACCAACGACTTCTTCGTCAATCTGGTCGACATGGGCACCACATGGTCGCCCGTGTCGGACAAGCAGGACGTGTTCGAGGGCCGCGATGCGGCAACCGGCGCGGTCAAATGGACCGGCACCCGTGTTGATCTGGTGTTCGGCTCCAACTCGCAATTGCGGGCGCTGGCCGAACTCTATGCCCAGGACGATGCGAAGGAAAAGTTCGTCGCCGACTTCGTCGCGGCCTGGACCAAGGTGATGAACGCGGACCGCTTCGATCTGGCCTGACCCGCCCGCTCGTCAAACCTCATGCGGCCGGCTCTTTCGAGGGCCGGCCGTTTTCTTTGGCACGTTGGGTAGCCATGCGGGACTGGCCAACACCGAAGGCGGAACCGGCCGAGCCAAGTGAAAAAAATCGAAAACCGCTTGATTTTGTTGGTGAGCGCGCAGGGGCTCGAACCCTGGACCTACTGATTAAAAGTCAGTTGCTCTACCAGCTGAGCTACGCGCTCCCGACAAGGGAAACCGCGCCGGGATGCCGGCGCGGGCAAAGGGTCCATACGCAAAGCCGGCGGTCCGGTCAACCGGGTTTCCCGCAGCCGAACGCCAATGACATTGTGCCGCGCCGCATCACGCAATTGGCATGTGATTGCGAACGTCGTTCTGTGTTAACAGCGACCAAATCCCGGCCCTGAAGCCGGGCGAACGAACCCGAAGGCATAGCAACCGCACGGCCATGGCGATCGACATTTCCTATCTAAGCGCATTCGGCGCGGGCATGATCTCGTTCGTCACGCCCTGCGTGCTGCCGCTCGTTCCGCCCTATCTGTGCTACATGGCCGGCGTGTCGATGGATCAGTTCCGCGACGCGGACGGCGACCCCGGCATCACGCCCGACGCGTCCGGCGCGGCGACAGCGCGCCTGACCGCGGTGCGTCTGCCGCTCATGACCGCGGCTCTTGCTTTCGTGCTTGGTTTCTCAACCGTCTTCATCGCGCTGGGGGCTGGCGCTTCGACCATTGGCGGGTTCCTGCGCGTCTGGCAGACCGAGCTGGCCATGATCGCCGGCGTCGTGATCATCATCATGGGGCTGAATTTTCTCGGCCTGTTCCGCATTGGCCTCCTGTCGCGCGAGGCGCGGTTCCAAAGCCGGGGGGTGCCCGCCAACCCGGCCGCCGCCTATGTGATGGGGCTTGCCTTCGCCTTTGGCTGGACGCCCTGCATCGGACCGGTCCTGGGCCCGATCCTGACGCTTGCCGGCGCCCAGGACAGTGTCGGGCAGGGCGCGAGCCTTCTGGCGGTCTATTCGGCGGGCCTCGGAATTCCGTTTCTGATCGCGGCGATGTTCTCGGGCCAGTTCATGCGCTTTCTGACTCGCTTTCGCGCGCATCTAGGGACGGTCGAAAAGCTGATCGGCGCACTTCTGGTTCTCGCCGGCATCCTTTTCCTGACCGGCGGCATGCAGGCGATGGCCTTCTGGCTGCTCGAACAGTTCCCGGCCTTGGGGCGTCTCGGCTAGGCCAAGAGCAGGTCAAGTCAGGTCAGGCCCGCCGCGCCCTTGCGCAGATTGACGCCGTCAACGCGCCATGTGCCGTCGTCCTGCAACTCCATATAGTAGACCGCCGTCCAGTCGCTGCCGTCCGGCGCGCGGATCAGTACCTCCTGGATGATCCGCCCGTCGGCCATGCGGTCGGCGCGCCCGAATGCGTAATTGCCGGGCCGAAGCACGGGCAGATAGCCGCGCTCGACCATCGACATGAAGCCGTCCAGCGTCGGGTAGATGCGCTTGATGTCTTGGGAGGCGTATCCGTAGGCACGTTCGAAATCGCGCGCCAGAAAGCTCTCGAGCTGCTCGGTGATGACGTTGCGTGCGGCGTTCTCGTCGGCATGGGCCCGATCCAAGGGCGCCAGAAGGAAGGCGAGCGCGAAGGCCATGGTCGCGGCGGCGGCAAGGGCCAGCGGGATGAAACGGGGGCGTCTGGTCATGGCAGGTCTCCTCTCGTGCATGGAAAAGTAGGCCGCGGCGGGCGCTTGGCAAATCCCCGGCATCGACGCCGAGGCCTTGCTTGCGCGGCGCCGGCAAATCGGGCACACGGGCGCCATGACCGGCCATGCCATATCGCCCTATCGCCCCCGCGCCTTCGACCATTGCGTTCTGCCCGTCGGGGAACTGAGCGTGGCCCGCGCACGGCTGACCGCCCTGGGCTTTCAGGTGGCCGCCGATGCCAAGCATCCGTTCGGCACGGAGAATGCCTGCGTCTATTTCGACGACGGCACGTTTCTGGAACCGCTGGCAATCGACCAGCGCGAGAAATGCGAGCGCACGGCGCAGCGCGGCAACGTCTTCACCGCGCGCGATCAGGCCTACCGGTTCCGCAACGGCGACAACGGGTTTTCCGCGATTGCGCTCGGCACCGACAATGCCGATGCCGACCACAAGGGCTTCCGCCGCCAGGGCATTTCCGCCGGCCGCAAGCTGCTGTTCGGCCGGACGATGACCGATGGGTCCGGCGCCAAGGCGCGCGCCACCTTCAAGCTCGCCTTTGCCGCCGATCTTCGCTCGCCCGACAGTTTCCTGTTCACATGCCAGCGGGTGAACACGCCGGCGGTCGACCGGGCGGCGCTGCAAACCCATCCGAACACGGTGACCGGCACGGCGGAGATCATCGCCTCGGAGGCGAACCCGGCCGATTTCCAGTATCTGTTGCAGGACGTCATCAACAACCGCGCCACGCAGGCCCATTCCTTTGGCATTGAGATCGCCGGGGCCGATTTCACGCTCAACGTGATGACGCCGGAAGGTTTGCGCATCCATTTCGGCGTGGAGCGCCATGTGCCAACGCGCGGCCTGCGCTTCGAAGGCATCGTTTTCACCGTCGCCGACCCGGAAGCTCTTCGGGCATTGCTCGCCGAAAACGGCATCAAGACGCACGAGCACGGCTCTTGGCTGGTGGCCGACCGTGCGCCGGGTCAGGGCGCCTTTTTCGCCTTCGACATGCGGGGAGAAAGCCGATGAACACGATGGACGCCCCAGCCATGGCACCGGCCGAGACCGTGGCAGCCGGCAAGGTACGCTTCGGCAACCATCTGCCGCTCGCCATCATTGCCGGCCCCTGCCAGATGGAAAGCCGCGACCATGCGGTGATGATGGCCGAGGCGCTCAAGACAGTTGCCGACGATCTGGGCGTCGGTCTCGTCTTCAAGACGAGCTACGACAAGGCCAACCGCACCTCGCTGTCGGGCCGGCGCGGCATGGGGTTGGAGGCGGCGCTGCCGGTCTTTGCCGAAATCCGCGAACGGTTGGGCGTTCCGGTTCTGACGGACGTGCATTCGCCCGAACAGTGCGCAGCGGTCGCCGATGTCGTGGACATATTGCAGATCCCGGCTTTCCTGTGCCGGCAGACCGACCTTCTGGTTGCCGCAGCGCAGACGGGCAGGATCGTCAACATCAAGAAGGGCCAGTTCCTGGCGCCCTGGGACATGGTCAATGTCGCCGCCAAGGTGACCGGCAGCGGCAATCCGAATGTGCTTCTGACCGAGCGCGGGGCGAGCTTTGGCTACAACACGCTGGTCTCCGACATGCGGGCGCTGCCGATCATGGCCGCAACCGGCGCGCCGGTGATCTTCGATGCGACCCATTCGGTCCAGCAGCCGGGCGGGCAGGGCGCCTCGTCGGGCGGCGACCGGACCATGGTTCCGCCTTTGGCGCGCGCCGCCGTTGCGGTCGGCGTTGCCGGCGTCTTCATCGAAACCCATGACGATCCGGACAATGCGCCGTCGGACGGGCCGAACATGATGCCGCTTGGCGAGATGGAAGCCCTGTTGCGGCAATTGATGGCGATCGACGCGCTCGTGAAGGGCAGCTAACGCCCCGACCGACCACTTTGCGCGCCTCCAGCGGTTTTCCTTTTCACAAAGCTCGGCTAAGGCAGCGGCGACAGTGCCAAACGCGATCCTGAGGGGAATGCCAGCCATGGGTGCCATCATCGACATTATCGGACGACAGATCATCGACAGCCGCGGCAATCCGACCGTGGAAGTCGATGTGCTGCTCGACGACGGCGCGTTCGGCCGCGCCGCGGTTCCGTCCGGCGCATCGACCGGCGTGCATGAAGCGGTCGAACTTCGCGACGGCGGCGGCGCATGGCTCGGCAAGGGCGTCGGCAACGCGGTCGACAATGTCAACGGGTCGATCTTCGACGCCATTGGCGGCATGGACGCCACGGACCAGGCCAAGATCGACGCGGTGATGATCGATCTCGACGGCACCGACAACAAGGGAAAGCTGGGCGCCAATGCGATCCTGGGCGTGTCGCTGGCGGTCGCCAAAGCCGCCGCGCAATCGGCCGGCCTGCCGCTCTACCGCTACGTCGGCGGCACCAACGCCCACATCCTGCCGGTGCCGATGATGAACATCATCAATGGCGGCGCGCACGCCGACAATCCGATCGATTTCCAGGAATTCATGATCATGCCGACCGGCGCGGCCTCGCTCGCCGACGCGGTGCGGATGGGCGCGGAAACCTTCCACACGCTGAAAAAGAAGCTGACCGCGGCCGGCCACAACACCGGCATTGGCGACGAGGGCGGCTTTGCGCCGAACCTCAAAAGCGCCGAGGCCGCGCTCGACTTCATCATGGAAGCGGTGACCGAGGCCGGCTATGCGCCGGGCGAGGATATGCATATCGCGCTCGATTGCGCAGCGTCGGAATTCTTCAAGGACGGCGCCTATGTCTATGAGGGCGAGGGTGTGACGCGCAGCGGCCAGGAGCAGGCCGAGTATCTGAAGAGCCTGGTCGACGCCTATCCGATCATCTCGATCGAGGACGGCATGCATGAGGACGATTGGGAAAGCTGGAAGATCCAGACCGAGCTGATCGGCGGCACATGCCAGCTTGTGGGCGACGATCTGTTCGTCACCAACACGTCGCGACTGTCACGCGGCATCGACGAGGGCATCGCCAATTCGATCCTGATCAAGGTCAACCAGATCGGCACGCTCACCGAAACGCTGCGCGCGGTCGAAATGGCGCACAAGGCCGGCTACACGGCGGTGATGTCGCACCGGTCGGGCGAGACCGAGGATGCGACCATCGCCGATCTGGCGGTCGCCACCAATTGCGGGCAGATCAAGACCGGCTCGCTCGCCCGTTCCGACCGGCTGGCCAAATACAACCAGCTGATCCGCATCGAGGAAGAGCTGGGCGATCTGGGCCGTTACGCGGGCGCATCGATCCTGCGCTGACCGCTGGGCGGTTTGGGAAGGCGCGCCGCCGATTTCGGCGCGCCTTAGGAGCCGCTTAACCAAACTGCCGTACCACTGGACACCGCGCAGCTTTGGTTCCGGGTCATGTGGACGCGCCAATACAGAAAATCTCCGCTTCGGCATCTCGTCATCCCGTCCATCGCGGCCCTGTCGCTGGGCTATTTCGGCTTCCATGGGATCACCGGCAATCTGGGGCTGACCTCGAAGGCCGAATATGAGCAGCGCCTCGCCGGTCTCGAGGCGGAGCTGCAAGCCCTGTCGACGGCGCGCGCCATGCTGGAGACGCGCACCGCGGCGCTCAGCGACGGTTCGCTGCAGCGCGATGTGATCGACGAGCAGGCGCGGCTTTCGCTCGGCCTGGCCAATCCCAACGAGTTGATCTTGTTGCATAATGGCATTGATCGCACTGCAACATTGGACGAATTGCTGCAGCGCACGAATTAACTCGATTTCAGTTAATTGTTGAATTTTCAAGCGATTTTATGACGTTATCGTCATGAAACCTATGCCAAAGTGCGTCTTGATGTCCGCGTTCGGCGCGATAGGATATGCCGAAATTCAACAGGGACGGAAACCCAGATGGCGACACGCGCACGCAAGGCGCCGGCAAAATCCAAGGCCGGTGCGAACAAGGGCGGCCTATCGGCGCCCAAGCCCGCCGAATTCACCAAGGATGAGGAACTGACCGCCTATCGCGACATGCTGCTGATCCGGCGTTTCGAGGAAAAGGCCGGCCAGCTGTACGGGATGGGCTTCATCGGCGGTTTCTGCCACCTCTATATCGGCCAGGAAGCGGTGGTCACCGGCATTTCCATGGCGATGGAGGATGGCGACCAGACGATCACCACCTATCGCGACCACGGTCACATGCTGGCGATGGACATGGAGTCGCGCGGCGTGATGGCCGAACTGACGGGCCGCCGGGGAGGTTACTCCAAGGGCAAGGGCGGCTCGATGCACATGTTCTCGAAAGAGAAGAACTTCTATGGCGGCCACGGCATTGTCGGCGCCAACGTGTCGCTGGGCGCGGGGATCGCGTTCGCCAACAAATATCGCGACAACGGCAAGGTGTGCTGCACCTATTTCGGCGACGGCGCGGCCAACCAGGGCCAAGTCTATGAGAGCTTCAACATGGCCTCGCTGTGGAAGCTGCCGGTCGTTTTCGTCATCGAGAACAACCGCTATGCCATGGGCACCTCCGTCGCCCGATCCTCGGCCGAGACCGATTTCTCCCAGCGCGGCGTCTCCTTCAAGATCCCGGGCTTTCAGGTCGACGGCATGGATGTGCGCGCGGTCAAAGCCGCCGCGGATCTGGCGCTCGGCCATGCCCGCTCGGGCGAAGGGCCGGTGATCGTCGAGATGATGACCTACCGCTATCGCGGCCACTCCATGTCCGATCCGGCCAAGTACCGCACCAAGGACGAGGTGCAGAAGATGCGTTCGGAGCGCGATCCGATCGAACAGGTGAAGGCGCGGGTGATCGAGCAGAAGTGGGCGACCGAGGACGAGCTGAAGGCGATCGACAAGGAGGTCCGCGCGATCGTCGCCGATGCCGCCGAATTCGCGCAGAACGATCCCGAGCCGGACGTTTCCGAACTGTACACCGACATTTTGCTCGAAGCGTGAGGGGCGACCATGCCGATTGAGATTTTGATGCCGGCCCTTTCCCCGACCATGGAAGAGGGCAATCTGGCCAAATGGCTGAAAAAAGAGGGCGATTCGGTCACCGCCGGTGACGTGATCGCCGAGATCGAGACCGACAAGGCGACCATGGAGGTCGAAGCGGTCGACGAGGGAACGATCGGCAAGATCCTTGTCGATGAGGGCGCCGAGGGCGTCAAGGTGAACACGCCCATCGCGGTGCTGCTCGAAGAGGGCGAAAGCGCCGACGACATCGGCACGTCTTCGGCACCTTCGGCCCAGCCTGCGCCCGCACCGGAGACCGAAGGCGCGTCCGATCCCGCGCCGGTGCCCGCTGCGCCCGCCGCCCAGGAAGCGCCCGCCGATCCCGAAGTGCCCGAGGGCACCGAAATGGTGCCGACCACCGTGCGCGAAGCGCTGCGCGATGCCATGGCCGAGGAAATGCGCGCCGATGACAGCGTCTTCGTCATGGGCGAGGAAGTCGCCGAATATCAGGGCGCCTACAAGGTCACACAGGGACTTCTGGACGAGTTCGGACCGCGGCGCGTGGTCGACACGCCGATCACCGAACACGGCTTTGCCGGCGTCGGCGTCGGCGCGGCGATGACCGGCCTAAGGCCGATCGTCGAGTTCATGACCTTCAACTTCGCCATGCAGGCGATCGACCAGATCGTCAATTCGGCCGCCAAGACGCTGTACATGTCCGGCGGCCAGATGGGTGCGCCGATGGTGTTCCGCGGCCCGAACGGCGCCGCAGCCCGCGTCGCCGCACAGCATTCGCAATGCTATGCGGCCTGGTACAGCCACATACCCGGCCTCAAGGTCATCCAGCCCTACAATGCGTCCGACGCCAAGGGGCTTTTGAAGGCCGCAATCCGCGACCCGAACCCGGTCGTCTTCCTCGAAAACGAGATCATGTACGGCCAGACCTTCGACGTGCCGAAGCTGGACGATTTCGTCCTGCCGATCGGCAAGGCGCGGCTGCAGCGGGCGGGCAGCGACTGCACGATCGTCTCGTTCGGCATCGGCATGAAATACGCCATCGAAGCGGCGGAAAAGCTGGCCGGCGAGGGCATCGATTGCGAGGTGATCGACCTGCGCACGCTGCGCCCGATGGACCTGCCCGCCGTCATCGCTTCGGTGAAGAAGACCGGCCGGCTGGTGACGGTCGAGGAGGGCTTCCCGCAAAGTTCTGTCGGCGACTATATCGCCAATCAGGTCACGCGCGAGGCGTTCGACTATCTCGACGCGCCGCCGATCACCATCGCCGGCAAGGATGTGCCGATGCCGTACGCGGCCAATCTCGAAAAGCTCGCCCTGCCCAATGTGGGCGAGGTGATCGAGGCGGTCAAAGCCGTCACCTACGCGGGTTGAGGAGAGCGCAATGCCCATCACCATCACAATGCCCGCGCTGTCGCCGACCATGGAGGAGGGGAACCTCGCCAAATGGCTGGTCAAGGAGGGCGATACCGTCTCGGCCGGCGACGTGATCGCCGAGATCGAAACCGACAAGGCGACCATGGAAGTGGAAGCCGTCGATGAAGGCACAATCGCCAGCATCCTCGTGGCCGAGGGGACCGAGGCGGTGAAGGTCAACGCACCGATCGCCGTTCTGGCCGAGGAAGGCGAGGATGTGGCCGAAGCCGCCAAGGCAGGGCCATCAGGCGGTTCCGCGCCGGCGTCCGATCAGAGCGGGTCGGCATCGGGCGAGGCCGACGCCGCTTCGGAGGCGCCGGCAGCCTCCGGCAACGGCGCCGAAGCCCCGCCCGCACCGCCGAAAGCGGCCAAGAGCGGCGGCGACATCCCCGACAGCGTCAAGGCCGGCCCGGTGCCGGTCAAGGACGGTCAGAAAGTGTTCGCCTCGCCGCTGGCGCGCCGCATCGCCAACAATGAAGGCATCGACATCACCGCGATTTCCGGCTCCGGCCCGAAAGGCAGGATCGTCAAGCGCGATGTCGAAGCCGCGCTCGCCTCCGGCGCCAGGCCCGCCGCCGAAGCGCCGGCAGCAAAGGCCGACGCGCCTGCTCCCGCCATGGCGGTCGGCGCCTCTTCCGAACAGGTCCTTGCCAACTTCGCCGAGGGCTCCTACGAACTCGTCAAGCATGACGGCATGCGCAAGACGATCGCCAAGCGCTTGCAGGAATCCAAGCAGACCATCCCGCACTTCTATGTCACGGTCGATGTGGAACTGGACGCGCTTTTGGCCTTGCGTTCGCAGCTTAACAAGGCCGCGCCCGTCAAGGACGACAAGCCGGCCTACAAGCTGTCGGTCAACGACATGGTGATCAAGGCGCTGGCGCTGGCGCTGCGCGATGTGCCCGACGCCAACGTCTCCTGGACCGACGAAGCCATGGTCAAGCACCGCCACGCAGATGTCGGTGTCGCGGTGTCGATCCCCGGCGGGCTGATCACGCCGATCGTGCGCCGCGCCGAGGAGAAGACCCTGTCGGCGATCTCCAACGAGATGAAGGATCTGGGCGCCCGCGCCAAGGACCGCAAGCTGAAACCCGAGGAGTATCAGGGCGGTACAACGGCAGTCTCCAACATGGGCATGATGGGCGTCAAGGATTTCGCCGCCGTGGTCAACCCGCCGCATGCGACCATTCTGGCGGTTGGCGCCGGCGAACAGCGCCCGGTGGTCAAGGACGGCGCACTGGCGGTCGCGACCGTGATGAGCGTGACGCTGTCGACCGACCATCGCTGCGTCGACGGCGCGTTGGGCGCGGAGCTTCTGGCCGCCTTCAAGGGCTACGTCGAAAACCCGATGGGGATGCTGGTTTGACGCCGGGCATCAATTGACACCGATCAAGGAGGCATGACGGCCGGCGGCTAGGGTGTTGGCAAATCACGGACACAGAGGAGCAATGTCCATGGCGCACACGCCGCACGAACTGGCCGAAGAATTCCCAGACCATGTTGAAAAGATGAGCGAAATGAAGGGCTCCAACGCCCATTTCGCGCGCCTCTTCGACGAGTATCACGAAATCAACCGGGCCATTCACCGCGCCGAAACGGATATCGAGCCCACGGACGATTTCAACATGGAAGACATGCGCAAGAAGCGCATGCACCTGAAAGACGAAATCTACGGGATGCTGACCGGCTGATCCTTCGCTTCGGTCGCCTCCCCGAAAGGACAGGAGAGGCGACTTGGCTGACAATTCCTACGACGTGATCATCATCGGCTCGGGGCCCGGCGGCTATGTGACGGCCATCCGGTCCGCACAGCTCGGTTTCAAGACGGCGATCGTCGAGCGCGAGCATCTGGGCGGCATTTGCCTCAACTGGGGCTGCATTCCGACCAAGGCGCTGCTGCGCTCGGCCGAAGTGATGGATTATGCCAGCCATATCGGCAATTACGGCCTGACGCTGGACGGCACGGTCAAGGCGGACGTGACCGCCGTGGTCGACCGCTCGCGCAAGGTGTCGGCGCGGCTCAATGGCGGCGTCGGCATGCTGATGAAGAAGAACAAGATCGACGTGATCTGGGGCGAGGCCAAGCTGGCCGGCAAGGGCAAGGTCAGTGTCGGCAAGCCCTCCAAGGCGCCGATGGAGCCGCAGCATCCGGCGCCCAAGAACACCAAGGGCGAGGGCGATTACACCGCCAAGCACATCATCGTCGCGACCGGCGCGCGGCCGCGCGCGCTGCCCGGCATCGAGCCCGACGGCAAGCTGATCTGGACCTATTTCGAGGCGATGGTGCCGCAGACAATGCCCAAGAAGCTCGTCGTCATGGGTTCGGGCGCCATCGGCATCGAGTTTGCCTCCTTCTACAATTCCATGGGCGTCGACGTGACCGTCGTCGAACTGATGGACCAGGTCATGCCGGTCGAGGATGAGGAAATCTCCAAGCTCGCCCGCAAGCAGCTCGAAAAGCACGGGCTCAAGATCATCACCGGCGCCAAGGTCACCAAGGTCGACAAGAAGTCCGATTCGGTCGTCGCCCATGTCGAGGACAAGGACGGCAAGACGACGCCGATCGAGGCCGACCGGCTGATCTCCGCGGTCGGCGTTCAGGGCAACATCGAAAACCTCGGCCTCGAGGCGCTCGGCGTGAAAACCGACCGCGGCTGCGTGGTGATCGACGGCTATGGCCGCACAAATGTCGAGGGCATCTTTGCGATCGGCGATGTGGCCGGCCCGCCCATGCTGGCGCACAAGGCCGAGCATGAGGGCGTGATCTGCATCGAAAAGATCGCCGGAATCCCCGGCGTGCACGCCATGGACAAGAGCCTGATCCCCGGCTGCACCTATTGCCATCCACAGGTTGCCTCGGTCGGGCTGACCGAAAAGGCGGCCAAGGCCGAGGGCCGCGACATCCGCGTCGGCCGGTTCCCGTTCGCCGCCAACGGCAAGGCGATCGCGCTCGGCGAAGACCAGGGCCTGATCAAGACCATCTTCGACAAGAAGACGGGGCAATTGGTCGGTGCTCACATGGTCGGTGCCGAGGTCACCGAACTGATCCAGGGCTTTGTCGTCGCGATGAACCTGGAGACCACCGAGGAAGAGCTGATGCACACCGTCTTCCCGCATCCGACCCTGTCGGAGATGATGAAGGAAAGCGTGCTGGATGCCTATGGGCGGGTGCTGAACTCGTAATTGGTGCGCTTCGTCGCAGGCCGGTTGCGGCCGCGGCTTACCATCCATATTTTAGGCACGGTCAGCGGGCTTGTTGCCCAAGGAAACAGCCAATGGTCACCGTTGTCGATACGGTCAAATCCGAAAAATCAAAACCCCGCCATCCGGAAAAAGCGCACCGGCCCGACCAGGACTCCGGGCTGAAGAAGCCGGACTGGATCCGCGTGCGCGCGCCCGTCTCCAAGGGCTTTCACGAGACCAACCGGATCGTCCAGTCGCACAATCTGGTGACGGTGTGCGGCGAGGCCGGCTGCCCGAACATCGGCGAGTGCTGGGACAAGAAGCATGCCAGCTTCATGATACTGGGCGAGATCTGCACGCGCGCCTGTGCCTTCTGCAACGTGACGACGGGCATGCCGACCGGCGTCGACAGCGAGGAACCGGTCAACGTTGCCAAGGCCGTCAAGACGATGGGCCTCAATCACGTCGTCATCACTTCGGTCGACCGGGACGATCTGCCCGATGGCGGCGCGCGGCATTTCGTCGACGTGATCAACGCCATTCGCGAACACTCGCCGGGCACGACGGTCGAGGTGTTGACGCCCGACTTTCTCCGCAAGGATGGCGCGCTCGAAATGGTCGTTGCGGCACGGCCCGACGTCTTCAACCACAATCTGGAAACGGTCGCGTCCAACTATCTGACCGTGCGGCCCGGCGCGCGCTATTTCCATTCGATGCGGCTGTTGCAGCGGGTCAAGGAACTCGATCCGACCATGTTCACCAAGTCGGGGATCATGGTGGGGCTGGGCGAAACGCGCAACGAGGTGCTGCAGCTGATGGACGATCTGCGCACCGCCGATGTGGATTTCCTGACGATCGGCCAATATCTGCAGCCGACCAAGAAGCACCACAAGGTGATGGCCTATGTCACGCCGGACGAGTTCACCTCCTACGAGACGGCGGCTTATGCGAAGGGCTTTCTGATGGTGTCGGCCAGCCCGCTGACGCGGTCGTCGCACCATGCGGGCGAGGATTTCGACAAGCTGCGCGCCGCGCGCGCCAAGAAGCTGGCAGCCGCCGAGTAGCCCGATGCCGCAATTTTCCTCGACACGGCGCGTGCAGCACAGTGCCGATGCCATGTTCGCGCTTGTGGCCGATGTCGAAAGATACCCCGAATTCGTGCCTCTCTGCGAGGCGCTGACAGTGCGTTCCCGGCGCGAAAAAGCCGGCCGGACGCTGATGATCGCCGACATGACCGTCGGCTACAAGGCGATCCGGGAGACGTTCACCAGCCAGGTCATTCTCAAACCGTCAGAGCGCGAGATCGACGTGTCCTATGTCGACGGGCCGTTCAAATATCTCAGCAATGTCTGGCGCTTTGCCGATTGCGGCGATGGCTGCTGCGACGTGCATTTCCACATCGACTACGAGTTCAAAAGCCGTATGCTGGGTGCGCTGATGGGCGCGATGTTCGACCGCGCGTTCCGGAAGTTCTCGCAGGCCTTCGAGGAACGCGCCGACGCGCTGCATGGCCGCATGGCGCGGCCCGCCGCCGGCGCCTGATCAGTCGCCGCCTGGCTTCTCCGGCATGCTGTCGCCAAGTTGCAGCAGCAGTTCCAGTGCCGTCACCACGGAAACCTGGCGAATGAAGGCGCGTCCATGATCCTCGAACTGGCGCTTGATGACGAGTGTCGAGCCAAACGAGGATGCCGCGCCGAACCAGACCGTACCAACGGGCTTGATGTCCGACCCGCCGTCCGGGCCGGCAATGCCGGTGACCGCCACCGCGATATCGGCATCGGAGCGCGCCAATGCTCCTTCTGCCATGGCGCCTGCGACCTCGCCGGAGACCGCGCCGACCGTGTCGAGCACCTCCGCATCGACGCCCAGCATCGCGATCTTGGCGGCATTGGAATAGGTCACGAACGCACGGTCGAAGGCGGCCGACGAGCCGGCGTGATCGGTGATCGCCGCGGCGATCATGCCGCCGGTGCAGCTTTCGGCGGTGGCGGCCATCAGACCCTTTTCGGTGAAGCTGCGGACCATCTCCGCCGACAGCGTCTCGATGGCCTCTTTCGCGTCGTCCATCGTCAGTCTCCCTTTTGCGCGTAGACGACGCTGGCCGTTGCGATCGCCGCGATGCCTTCGCCGCGCCCGACAAAGCCCATCTTTTCGTTGGTCGTCGCCTTGACCGAGCAGCGGCCGACCTCGATGCCGAGGATCGCGGCCAGCCTCTCGCGCATGGCCTGCCGATGCGGCGCGATCTTCGGCGCTTCGGCGATGATCGAGACATCGGCGTTCATGATCGTGCCGCCAGCATCGCGGACGATGTGCGCGGCATGTTCGAGAAACAGCGACGAGGCCTGATCCTTCCATTGCGGGTCGGACGGCGGGAAATGGTCGCCGATATCGCCGGCGCCGCAGGTGGCCAGCAGCGCATCGGTCAGCGCGTGCAGGCCCACATCGGCATCGGAATGGCCCGACAGGGTCTTGTCATGCGGGATGGCGACGCCGCACAACATGACATGGTCGCCGGAGCCGAACCGGTGCACGTCATAGCCATTGCCGGTACGGACGTCGGGGAGGGCGGCGGTGGGCGCAGCGGCGTCTGTCATCGTTGGATCCTGACCAAATCCGTTCCGGTTTATCAAAGAGCAGCGATTGCGCAATCGCGCGGTGATGTATAAAGATTAGGCACGATGGCTGATTGCCCAAAAAACATACAGGACCGAATGCCAATCGATCTTGAAGCTCCGATCGCGATCGGACCGGTGGTCGCACGCAACCGGGTGTTTCTGGCGCCCATGTCAGGCATCTCCGACGCGCCGTTCCGCAAGCTCGCCTATGGCCACGGTGCCGGCCTCGTCGTCAGCGAGATGATCGCCAGCCGCGAATTCTGCGAAGCCCATGCCGAAAGCCGCAAGCGCGCCGCGCGCCATGACGGGCAGGGGCCGCTGATGCTGCAGCTTGCCGGCCGTGAGGCACGGTGGATGGGCGAGGCGGCGCGCATCGCCGAGGGCGAAGGTGCCGACATCATCGACATCAATATGGGCTGCCCGGCCAAGAAGGTGACGGGCGGGCTGTCAGGCTCCGCGCTGATGCGCGATCTCGACCATGCCTTGACGTTGATCGAGGCGACGGTGTCGGCCGTCACCGTGCCCGTGACGCTGAAGATGCGGCTTGGCTGGGACGATCGATCGATCAATGCGCCCGAACTCGCGCGCCGGGCAGAAGCGGCCGGCGTCCGCATGATCACCGTGCATGGCCGCACGCGCGCGCAATTCTATGAGGGCACAGCCGACTGGCGTGCCGTCGCCGCCGTCCGCGCGGCGACATCGTTGCCGCTGGTCGTCAATGGCGACATCGCCGACCGCACCTCTGCCCAAGCCGCGCTCGCCGCGTCGGGTGCCGACGCAGTGATGGTCGGCCGGGCCGCCTGCGGCCGGCCCTGGCTGGCCGGTGCCGTTGCCGGGCAGGGCACGGGTATTCCCGGCGCCGCCGCGATCGGCGCCTATGTGATCGCCCATTATGAGGCGATGCTGGCCCACTATGGCGAAGAGGCTGGCGTGCGCCACGCCCGCAAGCATCTGGGCTGGTATCTGGACGTCCATGCGAGCCATGTGAACGATATTTCGGCGCGCAAGGGCACGATCCTGCGTGAACGCGATGCCGAAACGGTCAAACAGCATCTCGCCGTCCTCTTCGCCGAGGCCGCTTCCGGTGTGCGGAGCATGGCCGCATGACCGTGAATGACACGCGCAATGGCGGCGGCGCCCGGGCGCTTCAGGTGCTCAACACGATCCGCGATCCGGTCATTCTTCTCGACGCCGACAATCTGATCCGCTTCGCCAATCTGGAGGCGGAATATTTCTTCCTGTCCTCGTCGACCCATCTCGAAGGCCGCAGGATCGACGATTTCCTGCCCTTTTCGAGCCCGCTGATCGCGCTGATCGGCCAGGTGCGTCAGGAGGGTTCGCCCGTCAACGAATATCGCGTCGACCTGTCCTCGCCGCGCCTTGGCGCAGAGCGCGTGGTCGACATCCACGTCACGCCGGTGCCCGAGGAGCCCGGCGCGATGGTCATCGTCTTCCGCGAACGGTCCATGGCCGACAAGTTCGACCGGCAGATGACCCACCGCGGCGCGGCCCGCTCGGTGACCGGCCTGGCCGCCATGCTGGGCCATGAGATCAAGAACCCGCTTTCGGGCATTCGCGGTGCCGCGCAACTTCTCGAAGTGTCGGCGAACGACGAGGACAAGGCGCTGACGCAGCTCATCCGCGCCGAAACCGACCGGATCGTCCAGCTTGTCGACCGGATGGAGGTCTTCTCCGACGAACGGCCCGTGGATCGCGAAGCGGTCAACATTCACATTGTGCTGGACCGTGTTGAAAAAATTGCCAAAACAGGCTTTGCCAAACATGTGCGCTTCTCCAAGGCATACGATCCCTCGCTGCCCTTCGTCGCCGGCAACCAGGACCAGCTGATCCAGGTCTTCCTGAACCTCGTGAAGAACGCGGCCGAAGCCTGTGCGGCTGCCGACCGGCCGCACATCAAGCTGCGCACCGCTTACCGGCCGGGCGTGCATCTCTCAATTCCCGGCGCCAACGAGCGCGTGTCGCTGCCGCTCGAATTCTCCGTCGAGGACAACGGGCCGGGCGTGCCCGAGGATATCCGCATGCACATGTTCGATCCGTTCATCACCACCAAGCCGAACGGCTCGGGCCTCGGTCTGGCGCTGGTTGCCAAAATCGTTGGCGACCATGGCGGGGTGATCGAATGCGACAGCGCGCCGAGCCGGACGCTGTTCCGCATTCTGATGCCCGCCGCACCAAGGGCGATGGTGCCGGATGCCGTGTCGACCGAAACACACGAGGCCCTGACATGAGCAACGGCACGGTTCTGGTCGCCGACGACGATGCCGCCATTCGCACGGTCGTCAGCCAGGCGCTGTCGCGTGCCGGCTACGATGTGCGGGTGACATCGAACGCGGCAACGCTGTGGCGCTGGGTGGCCGCCGGCGAGGGCGATGCGGTGGTCTCCGACGTCGTCATGCCGGACGACAATCTGTTCGACCTTCTGCCGCGCATGAAAAAGCTCCGCCCGGACCTGCCGGTGATCGTCATGAGCGCGCAGAACACCTTCATGACGGCGATCCGGGCGACGGAAAAGGGCGCCTACGAATATCTGCCCAAACCGTTCGATCTGGTCGAACTGACGGGCATTGTCGGCCGCTCGCTGACCGAACTCAAACGCAAGGATGACGGGCGCGGCATCGCGCCGGACCAGAGCGGCGAGACCATGCCGCTGGTCGGCCGCTCGGCGGCGATGCAGGACATCTATCGCGTGCTGGCGCGGATGATCCAGTCGGATCTGACCGTGCTGATCAATGGCGAGTCGGGCACCGGCAAGGAACTGGTCGCCCGCGCGCTGCACGAATATGGCAAGCGCAAGAACGGCCCGTTCGTGGCGATCAACATGGCGGCGATTCCGCGCGATCTGATCGAGTCCGAACTGTTCGGCCACGAGAAAGGGGCCTTTACCGGCGCGATGACCCGCTCAACCGGCCGGTTCGAGCAGGCCGAAAACGGCACGCTTTTCCTCGACGAGATCGGCGACATGCCGATGGATGCGCAGACCCGCCTTCTGCGCGTGCTCCAGCAGGGCGAATACATGACCGTCGGCGGCCGCACGCCGATCAAGACAAACGTGCGGATCGTCGCGGCGACCAACAAGGATCTGCGCGCCCTGATCAGCCAGGGCCTGTTCCGCGAAGACCTCTACTACCGGCTCAACGTGGTGCCGCTGCGCATCCCGCCGCTGCGCGAGCGGCTCGAGGATATCGGCGATCTGGTCAGCCATTTCCTTGCCAAGGTCCAGGAGGAGGGGCTGGAGGCCAAGCGCATCCTGCCCGACGCGCTCGAACTGATGCGCCGATATGACTGGCCGGGCAATGTGCGCGAACTCGAAAACCTGATCCGGCGCCTCGCCGCGCTCTATCCGCAAGACGAGATCACCGCCGAGATCGTCGCCAGCGAACTGCGCTCTTCGGATGGCGCGGGCGCCGGGGAAAGCGACGCGCAAGGCGCGATCGCGGCCGGCGACATGACGATCGCGCAAGCCGTCGAACTGAACATGCAGCGCTATTTTTCCTCGTTCGGCGACGCGCTGCCGCCGCCCGGGCTCTATCATCGCGTTCTCGCCGAGTTGGAGTATCCGCTGATCATGGCGGCGCTGACCGCCACGCGCGGCAACCAGATCCGCGCCGCCGACGTGCTCGGCCTCAACCGCAACACGCTGCGCAAGAAGATCAAGGACCTCGGCGTCACGGTCATCAAGGGCTGAGACCCGTACCGCTTTTCCACGACAATGCACTTGCCCAACCCCGTCGCGTTGCATTATTGCCACAATGTGTTGCGCAAATGCGACGCTGGCGCGGGGGCGATGAGGCAGGCATGGTTTCGGCGGAACAGAGCGCTCCCCGTTCGGCGATAACGCGGACCTTCGGCGGCGGGCACGTCAGCCCGGCCGGGGGGATCGCGCTGGTTGCAGCCGCTCTTCTGACCGCGACGGTCTCCTTCATCATCCTGATCGGCCTGACACCGATCCGGCCGGACAACCGGGTCACGGTCGGCGCCATCGTCATCAACGGCCTGTTCGTCGGCGCGCTGCTGCTGCTGATAGGGCTTGAGTTGCGCAACATATGGCAGGCACGCCGCGCGGGCAGGGCGGCGGCCCGGCTGCATGTGCGCATCGTCGCCATGTTCTCGGTTGTCGCTGCCGCACCGGCGATCGTCGTCGCGCTCGTTGCCGCGATCACGCTCGATCTCGGTCTCGACCGCTGGTTCGAAATCCGTACCCGGACGATCGTCGACAGCTCCATCCAGGTCGCCGAATCCTATGTGAACGAGACGGCGGTGAACCTGCGCGATTCGACCATCAACATGGCGTTCGCGCTCGATTCCCAGCGGCGCCTGTTCAATCTCGACCGCACCGGATTTCGACGCTTCCTGACCCAGCAGGCGCTGGGCCGGGCGCTTCTGGGCGCATCCGTCATCCGCCCTGACGGCAGCGTCATCCAGTCCGCCGACATCGACGTGGACCGGCCGCTGCCCCTGCCGCCGCAGGATGCGCTGGACGCGGCCGCCGACGGCAAGCCGGTGATCATCCCGCCGGGCACGACCAACCTTGTCGGCGCGGTGATCCAGTTGCGCGAGATCGACAATGCGCTGCTGTACACGCTGCGCACGATCGACGCGGATGCGCTCGATGCGGTGCGGCTGATGCAGCAGAACCGTGCCGAATATCAGAACCTCGACGCGAACCAGGGCACGCTGCAACTCGCCTTCGCGCTGCTTTACTTCGGGCTGACGCTGATCCTGCTGCTGTCGGCGATCTGGACCGGGATCGCGGTCGCCAACCGGATCGTCCGGCCCATCCGGCAGCTGATCAACGCGTCGGACGAGGTGGGGCGCGGCAATCTGGAGGTGCGCGTGCCTGTGCGCGCGTCGGATGGTGACGTCGCCCATCTGGGCGAGACGTTCAACGACATGCTCGGGCAGCTCAAGAGCCAGCGCGACGAGATTTTGAGTGCCAAGGACGTCATCGACAAGCGCCGCCGCTTTTCGGAAGCCGTCTTGTCGGGCGTCTCCGCCGGTGTTCTGGGCGTCGACGACCGCGCACGCATCTCGGTGGCCAACCGCTCGGCGGCCAACATCCTCAATGGCGGCAAGCCGATCGCCGCCGGCGCGACGCTCAAGGATGTGGCGCCGCCCGTCCATGCCGGCTTCGTCAAGGCAATCGAATCGCGCCGCGCCGACTATCGCGCCCCGGTCTCCTACATCGATCGCAACGGGCGCGAGCGCGTGCTCAACATCCAGGTCAATTTCGACCGCCAGCCCGCCGGCCAGGCCGGAAAGCCGGCGCGCACTCATGTCGTCACGGTCGACGACATTTCCGATCTGGTCGACGCACAACGCTCGAGCGCCTGGGCCGATGTCGCCCGCCGAATCGCGCACGAAATCAAAAACCCGCTGACGCCGATCCAGCTGTCCGCCGAGCGGATCAAGCGCCGTTACGGCAAGGCGATCGCCGACGACGACCGGGAGGTGTTCGACCAGTGCACCGACACGATCATCCGGCAGGTCGGCGATATCGGCCGCATGGTGGACGAATTCTCCTCGTTCGCGCGCATGCCCAAACCTGTGATGACCGGTCAGGACCTGCGCGAGACAATCCGCGAGGCGGCGTTTCTCGTCGAGGTCAGCCGCAACGAGATCACCGTGGAGCGGGACCTGCCGGACGAGGCGCTGCCGGCGGTCTTCGATGCGCGTCTGGTCGGCCAGGCGATCGGCAATGTCATCAAGAACGCTTCGGAAGCCATCGAAGCGCGGCTGGCCGGTCATCAGGATGATGATGTTGCCGGTCATATCCTCGTGCGGGCCTACCGCACGGACGATGGCGCGCACATCCATGTCGACGTGATCGACAATGGCCGCGGCCTGCCGCGCCAGAACCGGCAGAAGCTTCTCGAACCCTATATGACGACGCGCGAAAAGGGCACGGGTCTCGGGCTCGCCATCGTGCGCAAGGTCATGGAAGACCACGCGGGCGCGCTGGAGCTGCATGACGCGCCCGACGATTTCCACAATGGCATCGGCGCCCTGGTGCGGCTGGTCTTTCCGGCTCGCGGCGGGGCAGGGGTTTCCGATGCCCGCATCACAAAAGAAGAACCCGAAACGGACGCGGCGCGCCCCGGCGCGCCGTCCAAGGGACACCCGGAGGCAGCCCCATGAAAGCCGACGTTCTCGTCATCGACGATGAAGACGATATCCGCGACATCGTTTCGGGCATTCTGGACGATGAGGGCTACGAGACGCGCACCGCCCATGACAGCGATTCAGCGCTGGCGGCCATTTCCGACCGCGTGCCGCGGCTGATCTTCCTCGACATCTGGCTGCAGGGCAGCAAGCTCGACGGGCTCGAACTGCTCGATGTCATCCAGCAGATGCATCCGGGCCTGCCGGTGGTGATGATCTCCGGCCATGGCAACATCGAAACCGCGGTGTCGGCGATCAAGCGCGGCGCCTACGACTACATCGAAAAGCCGTTCAAGGCGGACCGGCTGATCCTTGTCGCCGAACGTGCGCTGGAAGCCCATGCGCTCAAACGAGAGATCGCCGCGCTGAAGCGCCATTCGAGCGATCAGGGAGAACTGACCGGCCAGTCGCCGGCGATGAACACGCTGCGCCAGGCCATCGGCCGGGTGGCGCCGACCAACAGCCGGGTGATGATCACCGGGCCGTCCGGCTGCGGCAAGGAACTGGTTGCCCGCGCAATCCATGCGGCCTCGGACCGGTCGGCGGGCCCGTTCGTCGCGCTCAACGCGGCGGCGATCACGCCCAGCCGCATGGAGATCGAGCTGTTCGGCACCGAGGCCAACGGCGCCGAGCGCAAGGTCGGCGCGCTCGAACAGGCCCATGGCGGCATTCTCTATCTCGACGAAGTCGCCGACATGCCGCGCGAGACCCAGTCGAAGATATTGCGCGTGCTGGTGGAACAGGAATTCGAGCGCGTCGGCGGTGTCCGGCGGGTCAATGTCGATGTGCGCATCATTTCATCGACCGCCTTCGATCTTGAAGCGCTGATCGCCGAGGACCGGTTCCGGCGCGATCTCTACAGCCGGCTGGCGGTGGTGCCCGTCGCGGTGCCGGGGCTTGCCGAGCGGCGCGAGGACATCGCCATGCTGGTGGACGGTTTCGTCAAGCAGATCAGCGCCCAGACCGGCATCCGCCCGCGCATGATCGACGACGAGGCGATGGCCGTGCTGCAGGCGCATTCCTGGCCGGGCAACATCCGCCAGTTGCGCAACACGGTCGAGCGCGTGCTGATCTTGGCGCGCGACGAACCGGACGACCGGATGATCTCGCCGGACATGCTGCCCGCCGAACTGAGCGAAAACCTGCCCAAGGCGCCGACGGCGGAGGATACGCACATCATGTCGCTGCCGCTGCGCGAGGCGCGGGAGCGCTTCGAGCGCGACTATCTGCTGGCGCAGATATCGCGCTTTGGCGGAAACATCTCGCGCACCGCCGAGTTCATTGGTATGGAACGCTCCGCCCTGCACCGCAAACTCAAATCCCTGGGAGTGTGATCTAGATGCGCGTCATCATCTGCGGCGCCGGTCAGGTCGGGTTCGGCATCGCCGAGCGGCTGGCCAGCGAGGACAATGACGTCTCGGTCATCGACACCTCCCAGGACCTGATCCAGCGGGTGCGTGACACGCTCGATGTGCGCGGCATCGTCGGCCATGGCAGCCACCCGGACGTGCTGGCTGCCGCCGGCGCCGACCAGGCCGAAATGATCATCGCGGTCACGCTCTATGACGAGGTCAACATGACCGCCTGCCAGGTGGCGCACTCGCTTTTCGACGTGCCGACCAAGATCGCGCGCGTGCGTGCGCAATCCTATCTGGGCGCCCATTTCGGCGATCTGTTCTCGCGCGACCATCTGCCGATCGACGTCATCATCTCGCCGGAAAAGGAAGTCGGCGAGGTTGTGCTCAAGCGCATCGCGCTGCCCGGTGCCACCGATGTCGTCCAGTTCGCCGACGACAATGTGACGATGATGGCGATCGAGTGCCGCGAGGATTGCCCGGTCATCAACACGCCGCTGAGCCAGCTGACCGATTTGTTCCCCGATCTCAGCGCGACGGTCGTGGGCGTCTGGCGCAATGAGAAACTGTTCGTGCCCCATTCGGCGGACCAGCTTCTCGTCGACGATCTGGTCTATGTGATCTCAAATCGCGACCAGGTGCGGCGGACCCTGTCGCTGTTCGGGCATGAGGAAACCGAGGCGCGGCGGATCGTCATCGCCGGCGGCGGCAATATCGGCCATTTCGTCGCCACCGAACTGGAACGCAGCGGCGCGCGCACCAACGTCAAGATCATCGAGCACAATCGCGAACGCGCGATCAGCGTCGCCGACACGCTGCGCCGCACGATCGTGCTGCATGGCAGCGCGCTCGACCAGCAGATCCTGCACGAAGCCGACATTCAGGACGCCGAACTGATGGTCACGCTGACCAATGACGACCAGGTCAACGTTCTGTCGGCGGTCATGGCCAAGAAGCTGGGGTGCGATGCGACGATGAGCCTGATCAATGATCTTGGCTATCAGAGCTTCACCTCGACGCTCGGCATCGACGCGCACATCAACCCGCGTGCGGTGACGATCTCGCGCGTGCTGCAGCATATGCGCCGCGGCCGCATCCGCCAGGTCCACTCGGTGCAGAAGGGTCAGGCGGAGGTGCTGGAGGCCGAGGCGCTGGAGACTTCGCCGCTTGTCGGCGTGCCGCTGCGCGAACTCGATCTGCCCGAGGACATCCGGATCGGTGCGCTCTACCGTGACGGCGAAGTGGTCAAGCCGGACGGCGAAACCCGCATCAAGGCACATGACCGCGTGGTGATCTTCGCCAAGACATCGGCGGTCAAGAAGGTCGAGCAGCTGTTCCGCGTCAGCCTGCAGTTCTTCTGAGAGCGCCGCCGCGCGCGAAAGGGAAGGGGACGGATGTCACGCATTGCCTATGTCAACGGCCGCTATGTGCCGCATGCGCAAGCCCAGGTGCATGTGGAGGATCGCGGCTACCAGTTTTCCGACGGCGTCTATGAGGTGTGCGAGGTTTCCGGCGGCTTCATCATCGATCGGACGCGACATCTGGACCGGCTGGACCGCTCGTTGAGCGAACTGGCGATGGCCTGGCCCGTGGGCCGCGACGCGCTCGGTCGGATCATGATCGAAGTGACAAGCCGGAACCGAGTGCGCGACGGGCTGGTCTACCTGCAGGTGACGCGCGGTGTGGCACGCCGCGACCATCCGTTCCCGCCTCCCGGCACGCCGACGGCGCTCGTCGTGACAGCCAAATCGACCGACCGCCGGGCGTTCGCCGAAAAGGCCGAAAAGGGTGTCGCCGTGATCACCGTGCCCGACAATCGCTGGGACCGGGTGGACATCAAGACGATCGGCCTGCTGCCCAACGTTCTGGCGCGGCAGCAGGCGCGCGACAGCGGCGCGGCCGAAGCCTGGATGGTCGACGAGGACGGCATGGTCACCGAGGGCGCGGCCACCAATGCCTGGATCGTGACGATGGACAATGTGCTGGTCACCCGTCCCGCCGAAAACGGCATCCTGCGCGGTGTGACACGTGCGACCGCGCTCGATGCGGCGGCGAAACTGGGCCTGGCCGTCGAGGAACGTGGTTTTACCGTTGCCGAAGCCAAGGCTGCGCGGGAGGCGTTCATGACGTCTGCGACCTCGCAGATCATGCCGGTGACGAGCATTGACGGTGCGCCGGTCGCCAATGGTCATCCGGGAGAAACGGCACGCCAGCTGGGGCGGGCTTTCTTCGGTGCGGCCGAAAAAATCGCTGTTGCCGGCTCGCTTTCCCTTGAAAAGCGGTGATCTTTTCGCAAATCTCATCATGAGACAGTCGAAACTGTCACAGATGGCCAGCCATTGTCGCAAAATCGGGCCGTTGAGCGGCGGTCGCAGGATAGTGATACGATAAACAAAAAGCACCGAAGTGGGGCATCAGGAATGGCCGAAAGGTCGCAGAACCTTCAAGACCAGTTTCTCAACGCAGTCAGAAAACAGAAAATCCCGCTGACCATCTTCCTGGTCAACGGCGTTAAGCTGACCGGTGTCGTGACGTCGTTCGACAATTTCTGTGTGTTGCTGCGCCGGGATGGAAGCGCGCAGCTCGTCTACAAGCACGCCATATCGACGATCATGCCGAGCCAGCCCGTGCAGCTGTTCGACAGCGAAAGCGCGAGCCAGAAGCCCGAGTGACGCAGCGCGTTTCCCGGCCAGAGACGATGAAGCAGGGGCGCGGCGGCGGCGTGGACCGCCGCGGCGAGCCGACGCGTGCCGTCGTGCTGGCGCCCGACATCGCCAAACGGGACAATGATGCCGATCGGGCCGGGTTGCCGGTGCGGACGGCGGGCGAGCGGCTGGCCGAGGCCGCCGGTCTCGCGCGCGCCATCGACCTGGTGATCGCCGACCAGATGGTGGTGCCGGTCGCCAAGCCCGTTCCGGCGACGCTGATCGGCTCGGGCAAGGTCGCTGAACTGGCGGGCGTGATCGCGGCGCACGAAGCGGGACTGGTGGTTGTCGACCACGCGCTGACGCCGGTTCAGCAGCGCAATCTCGAAAAGGCGTGGAACGCCAAGGTGCTCGACCGCACCGGACTGATCCTCGAAATTTTCGGGCGCCGGGCGCGCACGAAAGAGGGCTCGCTTCAGGTCGAACTGGCGCATCTGAACTATCAGCGCGGACGCCTCGTGCGCTCATGGACGCACCTTGAGCGCCAGCGCGGCGGGGCAGGGTTCCTGGGCGGTCCCGGCGAAACGCAGATCGAGGCCGACCGGCGCATCCTGCGCGACAAGATCAAGCGGCTGGAGACCGAACTCGAACAGGTGCGCCGCACCCGCACGCTGCACCGCGCCAAGCGCAGGAAGGTGCCGCTGCCGGTGGTGGCGCTGGTCGGCTACACCAATGCCGGCAAGTCGACCCTGTTCAACCGGCTGACGGGCGCCGCCGTCATGGCCGAGGACATGCTGTTCGCCACGCTTGATCCGACCTTGCGCCGCGTGCGCCTGCCGGGCGGGACCGAGATCATTCTGTCGGACACGGTCGGCTTCATCTCCGACCTGCCGACGCATCTGGTGGCCGCGTTCCGCGCGACGCTCGAAGAGGTCGAGGAAGCCGACCTGATCGTCCATGTTCATGACGCGTCCGATCCGCAGGCGGCGGCGCAGAGTTCAGACGTGCGCGCCGTTCTTGCCGAGCTCGACGTGACGCCGGACGACGAGCATGTGATCGAGGTGCACAACAAGACCGATGCGCTCGACGCCGATGCCCGCGCCGCGCTCTCGGCCAGGGTGTCCGGGCAGGGCGAGGTGGCCGTGTCGGCGCTGACCGGCGAGGGGATGGATGCGCTTCTGGCGCTGATCGAGGAACGCATTGCCGGAGCGCTGGTGACCCGGCAATTCACGGTACCCGCCGCCCGGTTCGCCGATGTCGCCTGGCTGTACGAGAACGCGGTTGTCCGCGACCGGCAGGACGGCGACGATGGCAGCGTCTCGGTCAGCGTGCAGATGACGCGAGACACCGCCGATGCCTATGACCGACGGACGGCGCGGGTTACCGAGAAGACCGGGTAACAGCCGTCGTCAGGCCGGTTTTTCCACCTTTTTGACCGCGTTCCAGATCGCATCCATCTCGGCGAGATCGGCGGCTTCGACCGACGAGCCGCGCGCAGACAGCTCTTCCTCGATCCGTTTGAAACGGCGCGCGAATTTGGCGTTGGCTTCGGTCAGCGCGGCCTCGGGTTCGAGATCGAGATGCCGGCCAAGATTGACCATCGCGAAAAGCAGGTCGCCATACTCCTCGCGAATGCGGTCGGGATCGGCCTCGTCCATCACCTCGGCCAGTTCCTCGGTTTCCTCGCGAATCTTGGCAAGGATCGGCGGCGCGGTGTCCCAGTCGAAGCCGACATTGGCGGCACGCTTTTGCAGCTTCAGGGCGCGCATCAGGGCGGGCAGGGTGCGCGGCACATCGTCCAGCAGGGACGGGGTTTCGTCCGACCCGTCGGCGGTGCCGGCCGCCTTGTGTGCCGCCACGCGCTCGGCCTTTTCGGCGGCCTTGATCTTCTCCCACATGCCCTTGGCGAGCTTTTTGCCGCGCACCGTCTCGTCGCCGAAGACATGGGGATGCCGGCGGATCATCTTGCGGGTGATCGCCTCGACCACCGAGCCGAAATCGAAGGTGCCGGCTTCCTCGGCCATCCGCGCGTGGAACACCACCTGGAGAAGCAGATCGCCCAGTTCGTCGACCAGATCGATCATGTCGTCGCGTTCGATCGCGTCGGCCACCTCATAGGCTTCCTCGATCGTATAGGGCGCGATCGTCGCAAATGTCTGCTCGACATCCCACGGACAACCCGTTTCGGGGTCGCGCAGGCGCGCCATGATCTCGATCAGCCGGTCGATGTCGCGGGAGGGTTCCATGGCCGCAAACTGCGGCGGGTCGCCCGTACTGTCATGCCGCCTTTTGGCGGCGCGCGTCCTTATGCACAGCTATTCGGCCAGCACGTCGCGCAGCGATCCGAACGAAGCCTCCCAGCCGCCGCCAATGCCGCGCCGCGCATCCTCGGTCCGGACGGCGGAATGGACGAGCCGCACCATCGTGCCCGAACCCTTGGGCGTGAACGTCACCTCGATCCGCGATTCCGGCGTCGCCTCGCGGGCGCCATCGGCCCGGGTGATCACATGCGACCAGGAAAAGACCAGCCGCTCGTCCGGCTCGATTTCCGCATAGGCGCCTTCAAACCCCATGGTCTGTTCGGCGGTACTGGAATGCAGAAAGCGCCATGCGCCGCCGGGCCGCAGATCGATATCGGCCGAATGCAGCGAGTTCGGCTCGAGACCGAACCATTTCATGACGATGTCCGGATTGGTCCAGGCGTTGAAGACGCGGGCCGGCGAGGCGGCGAAGAAGCCTTCGACCACGATCGGGTCGTCGCCCGGAGGCGATTGAACGAACTGCATCTCAGTCTCCGTTTTCGGCCAGATAGCGGGCCAGATTGTCGAACTGCTGGCCCCAGAAGGTCTCATAGTCCGACAGCCACTCGGCCGCCTGCTTCATCGGCGCCGCGTTGAGCCGGCAATAGCGGCTGCGTCCGCGCTGTTCGACGGTGACGAGGCCCGCATCGCTGAGAACCCGCACATGCTTGGAGACGGCGGTCTGGGACATGGCAAACGGGCCGGCGAGATCGGACAGGCGGGTTTCTCCATCGGCAAGCCTGGACAGGATGGCGCGCCGCGCCTCGTGGCTGAGCGCGGCAAAGGTGGTGTCGAGTGCATTCATGCGGCCGACATATCACTCAACCATATGGTTGACAATACGGCGCAATTCTATTAGTCAACCACATGGTTTAGTATTGATGAACCCGCCGCTCGGCACCCGGCTGGGCGGGGCAAACCATCCGACATTCAAGGAGATCGATCATGTCACATTTCATCTTCGCCTATCATGGCGGCAACAGGCCCGACACGCCCGAGGAAGGCGCCAAGGTCATGGCGCAGTGGGAAGCCTGGTTCAAGGAGATGGGTGACGCCGTCGTCAATCCGGGCAATCCGGTGGGCATGTCGAAGACCGTCAGCGGCTCAGGCGTCACAGATGATGGCGGCGCCAACCCTCTGTCGGGCTTCACCATCGTCAGCGCCGGCGGCATCGATGCCGCAGTCGCCATGGCCAAGGGCTGCCCGATGGTCGCTGATGGCAGCGGCACGGTCGAGGTCGCCGAGATCATGGAAATGTGACGGCGCGCGCAGGGCAGGCCGGCATCAGCACCGAGGCGATGCCGGTCCGCCCGTCACCAGACCAACGCACACATTTGTCGCATAAGATTGATTATGGAACTGAAAGGTGTGCCCGGATGGCGTTTCAGGGCTTGGGCACAACGTCGATCTTCTCGGCGTCAATGGCCTTGGCCAACGCATTCGGATCGACGCTGAAGACGCTGTCGGGCCTTCCGGCCGCCGCCCAGACCGTCTCATAGTCCAGAAGCGTCGTGTCCATATAGATCGGGATCGGCGCCAGATGGCCGATCGGTGCCACGCCGCCGATGGCAAAGCCGGTCTCGTCGCGCACACGCCGGCCGTCACATCGCTTCAAAGTCAAGCCGTAACAATCTGAAATAAATTCCAAATCCGCATTGTGACCGCCCGAGACCAGCAACAGGGCCAGTGCCCCGTTCGCCGCGTCCTCGAAAACCAGCGACTTGACGATCTGGCCGACGTGGCAGCCGCAGGCGCGCGCCGCATCCTCTGCGGTGCGCGTGGATTGCTCCATCACCTTGAGCTCGATTGAAAGCCCGAGTGCCGCCGCAGCGTCCGCGACACGCGCCATGGACGATCCTGGTTTGGGCGTCACGGCGTGTCGTCCTGATCCACGAAGATGCCGGCAATCTCGGAGGCTTGCAGCCGGTACGGCGCACCGCCGCCATACATCAGGTTGCCAACCAGATTGACGCCCGCCTGATCCCATTCGCTGTAGAACGCACCGATGAGCGTGTCGGCCTGGACCGGCTCGGCGGCAAGGCGAACCACGGCGCCGGATTTGAAGACGACCACGATTTGGGTCATGGCATTGTTCCTCCCGTTTCGATCACCAGCCCGTCATAGCACGGCTCGACGTGATCGGGCGTTTCGGCCAGCACCACGTCATAGTCCAGCGGAATGTGCATGTGCGTGAGGAATGCGCGCTTCGGCCTGATCCGGTCGATGACGTCCAGCGTCTGTGCCAGCGACAGATGGCTTGGATGTTCGCGGCATTGCAGCGCGTCGACGATCAGCACGTCGAGATCGCGCATCTTGTCGAGCGTCGCGTCGGGAAAGGCCGACACGTCCGGGCAATAGGCCAGATCGCCGATGCGGAACCCCAGTGAGTGGATGGAACCGTGATGCTGGTACAGCGGCACGAAGGTGAGGGGCCCGCCCTGCCCTTCGACCGTGAACGGCGTTTCGTGGTCGATCCGGTGATCGATCAGGATCGGCGGATAGGCGCTGCCGTCCGGCGTTGCAAAGCAATAGCCGAACGCCTCGTGCAGCCGATGGGCCGTTGCCGCGTCGGCATGGATCGGCATCATCTGGCCCTGGGCGAACACGAAGGTCCGCACATCGTCGACGCCGTGAATGTGGTCCGCATGGGCGTGCGTATAGACGATGGCGTCGATCTGCCGGACATCGGCCATCAGCATCTGCGCATGGAAATCGGGGCCGGTATCGATGACGACGCTGGTCGTTCCCGATCGCCCGGCCCGCTCGACGAGGATCGACGCGCGCATGCGGCGGTTCTTCGGATTGTGCGGGTTGCATTTGCCCCAATCGCCGTTCGGGCGGGGCACGCCGGGCGACGAACCGCAGCCCAATATGGTCACGCGCACGGTGCTGCTCGCGTTACCCGTCATGGCGCGGCACCTTGGCAAACAGGCGATAGAAATTTTCGGTCGTCTGCGCGGCGAAAGTGTCGGCATCGTCGCCCAGATGATCGGCAAGGATCGCTGCCGTGTGCGCTACATAGGCCGGTTCGTTGCGCTGGCCGCGATGCGGCGGCGGTGCGAGATAAGGCGCGTCGGTTTCAACGAGGATCCGGTCGCGCGGCAGGTCGCGGGCGATGTCGCGCAGTTCGACCGAGCGCTTGAACGCCGCAATGCCGGAAAAGGACACATAACCGCCCAGGGCTACACCGGTTTCGGCAAGGGCGCGGCCCGACGAAAAGCAGTGCAGCACGAATGGAAACGCCCCCTTCCCTTCGGTCTCTTCGGTCAGAATCTGTGCCATGTCGTCATCGGCGTCGCGCGAATGGATCACCAGCGGCAGTCCGGTCTCCCGCGCCGCGGCGATATGGCGGCGGAAGCCTTCGGCCTGCGCCTCACGCGGGCTGTTGTCGTAGAAATAGTCGAGCCCCGCCTCGCCGATCGCCATGACCTTCTCGTGGTCCGACAGCCGCACCAGATCGTCGGCGGTGACGTCCAGTTCCTTGTCGGCATGGTGCGGATGGGTGCCGACCGAGCAGAACACATCGTCATAGCGCTCGGCGATCGGCAGGATGCGCTCGGCAAACAGGTGCACTTTTGTCGAGATCGTCACCATGCGCACGAGTCCCGCCGCCCGCGCACGGTCGACGACGGCGTCCAGCTCCGGCGCGAACGTGTCGAAATCAAGATGGCAGTGGCTGTCGACGAGGGTCGGCATCAGGCGTCCTGCGCCTCGTCCTCCACATAGCGCGGAAACACGCCCTGCGGCTTGGGCAGTTCGGTGCCCGGCACCAGCCGCGCCTCGAAATCGGCAAATGTGCGCTTGCGGACGGGCACCGCGACGAGATCGAGCAGCCTGGCCGACGCATCGGGCATGAACGGCTGCGTCATCAGCGCGATGCGCCGCACGGTTTCGGCCATCGTGTAGAGCACCGCCTTCATGCGTTCGGGATCGGTCTTGCGCAGCGTCCAGGGCGCCTGGGCGTCGATATAGCGGTCGGCCTCGGCAACGACGGCGAAGATCGCTTCGAGCGCCTTGTGGATCGCCTGTTCGGCCATTGCCGTGCGCGCGGTCTCCAGCGCCGGGCCGGTCGCCGCGATCAGCGCCTCATCGTCGTCCGTCAGTCCGCCATTGTCGGGCACCCTGCCCTCGCAGTTCTTGGCGATCATCGACAGCGAGCGCTGCGCCAGGTTGCCAATCCCGTTGGCGAGATCGGCATTGGTGCGCGCGACGATAGCCTCGTGGCTGTAGCTGCCGTCATTGCCGAACGGCACCTCGCGCATGAAGAAGTAGCGCACCTGGTCGAGCCCGTACCGGTCGCGCAGCTCGAACGGGTCGACCACATTGCCGACCGACTTGGACATCTTCTCACCGCGATTGTTCAGAAAGCCGTGCGCGAACACCCGCTCGGGCAATGCGACGCCAGCCGACATCAGGAAAGCCGGCCAGTAGACGGCGTGGAAGCGGATGATGTCCTTGCCGATAATGTGCGTCGCCGGCCAGTAGCGCCATTCCTCGGCGCCGGTGTCGGGGAAACCGGCCGCCGTGATGTAGTTGGTCAGCGCGTCGACCCACACATACATCACATGGGCGTCGTTGCCGGGCACAGGGATGCCCCAGTCGAAGGTGGTGCGCGAAATCGACAGATCCTTGAGGCCGGATTTGACGAAGGAGATCACCTCGTTGCGCCGCTCATTGGGCGCGATGAAGCCGGGATTGTCCTCGTAATGGGCCAGCAGCCGGTCGCCATAGGCCGACAGGCGGAAATAATAGCTCTCCTCCTCGACCCATTCCACTTCCGAGCCCAGCGGCTCGCGCCGCACGCCATCGTCGCCGACTTCCGTCTCGCTCTCGTCGAAATAGGCTTCCTGGCGCACCGAGTACCAGCCGCCATAGGTGTCCAGATAGATGTCGCCATTGGCTTCCATGCGGCGCCACAGTTCCTGGCAGGCGGCGGCATGACGCGGCTCGGTGGTGCGGATGAAATCGTCGTTGGAGCAGCCAAACTCCTCCACCATCGACCGGAAGACCGCCGAGTTCTCGTCTGCCAGGGCGATCGGCGTGATGCCGCGCTCCTCGGCCGTGCGCTGCATCTTCTGGCCGTGCTCGTCCGTGCCGGTCAGGAAGAACACGTCCTTGCCGTCGATCCGCTGGAAGCGGGCCAGCACATCGGTGGCGATCGCCGTATAGGCATGGCCGATATGCGGCACGCCGTTGGGATAGAAGATCGGCGTGGTGATGTAGAAAGTGTCGCTCATGGGCGCCGGCAACCACTTGTTCGCAAATCGGGAAAGCGTGGCGTGCATGTATCCGATTTCCGGCGCATTTCAAACCGCCGGAGCAACGGTTTTTCAGCGTCCGGCGCCGCCCAGAACGTCGTGCATGCGCGCGCTGGCGACCAGCAGTTCCTGCTTGCGGTCGAGGCCGAACGCATCGGCCTCGGCGAAGCGCTGGGCCAGTTCGCGTTCGAAGGCAGCGAGCCGGTCGGCGCCGCGCAGATCGCCCGACAGCGCGGCGCTGCGCGCGCGGCTGCGGACGATGTCGACAGCCATTTCGCGCAGCAGCGTGTTGTGGGTGTCGTTGCCTTTGGCGCCGGCCACTTCGGCCAGCCTGTGCGCCAGCATCGTGTCGAAGCGCGGCGCGGCCAGCAGTTTTTCGAGGCTGTCGCGCAGTTCTGCTCCGCCGAAAAGCGCCAAAGTCAGTGCCAGGCGCGGACGACCGCCCGACAAAGCCGCCAGCCGGCCGGTATCCGATTCCGGGACGGCCCCCTGCCCGGCGAGCGTGATCACCTCTTCGACCTGGCTGTTCGGCAAGGGCGCAAACCGCACGATCTGGCAGCGCGAGCGAATGGTGGCCAGCAATCCGCCGCTGCCGTGTGATACAATCAAAAACAAAGTGTTAAACGGTGGTTCCTCAAGTGTTTTGAGAAGGGCATTGGCCGCCCCGCGCGGCATGTCGCCGACCGGATCGACGATGACGATGCGCGGCCGATCGACGCTCGCGGTCATCGACAGGAAATGCTGGACGCGCCGCACCTCGTCGATGGTGATCACGGTCTTGAAGCCGGTGCCGGTCGCAGCGCGCGGCCGGGTCAAATGAATGAGGTTGGGATGGGCGCCCTGCGCCACCTGCCGGACGCTCGCCGACGACGGGTTTGGCGCCGGCAGACGCTCGTCCTCGAGCGAAGCGCCATCCAGAAGCGCGTTCGCCAGATGGAATGCCGCCGTCGCCTTGCCGATCCCCTGTTCGCCGTCCAAGAGGATGGCATGGTGCCCCGAGCGCACGATGGACAGCATCTGCGCCACGGCCGTTTCATGACCCACAAGGCGTGTCGACGCGCTGGGCGGCGCGATCCCTTCCAGCGTGTCGTGATACTCCGGCGTCTGTTGATCGGTCATGAAACGTTTGCCCCACCGCTGTTGGCGGCGACGAGCGGCGCCACATGCGCCCAGATTGCCTCGCCGACGGTTTCCGGATCGCCAGCGGCATCGACGATGCGGCACCGGTCCGGTTCTGCCTCGGCGATGGCGCGAAACGCCTTGCGGCGTGCCTCGTGTACCGCGACCGTTTCCTTTTCGAACCGGTCCTGCGCAGTGTTCTCCGCACGCCGCGCATCGGCGCGCGCCAGCCCGGTTTCCGGGTCGAGGTCGAGAATGATGGTCAGGTCCGGCACCGTACCGTGGATCGCCACGCGCTCGAGGGCGGCGACGAAGCCCGGATCGAGATCGCCGCTGACACCCTGATAGACTCGGGTCGAGTCCATGAAACGATCGACAAGCACCGTTTCCCCGCGTGCAAGCGCCGGCCGGATCACCTGCTCCACATGGTCGCTGCGCGCGGCGGCAAACAGCAGCGCCTCGAGCGCCGGGCCGAAGCCTTCAAGCGCCGCCTCGTCCAGAAGCACATGCCGCACCGCCTCGGCGCCCGGTGTACCGCCGGGCTCGCGCGAGACCCGCACGGCATGGCCGCGCTCTGCAAGGCGGTCGGCGAGCAGACGGATCTGGGTGGACTTGCCGACCCCCTCACCGCCTTCAAATGTGATGAAAAGGCCGTCATGGCCGTGCGCGCGGGCCTTGCGGCCGGTCTCCGGCACGGCGTTTAGAAGCGTATCCATCCGATCGCCATTTCGAGAAGCGCATCGAGCGCCTGCCGGTGGATGGGCCCTTTGCCGACGGCCTGCGCCGCTTCGAGTTCGGCCTCATGGGCCAGTTCGTCACCGAAATAGATGTGCAGCCTGGCGATCGGATCGCCCGCTTCGACCGGCGCCGGCACCGGGCCGTCGAAGACGATCTGCGCGCGCATCGTGTCCCGCCCCGTCAGCGGCATCAATATGGTCAGAGGTTCGGCGAGCCTGACCGGTGCTGTCGCCGCCTCGCCGCCATAAAGCCGGACATTTCCGATCTCCTCGCCAGCATCGAACAGGCTGTGCGGCTCGAATGCCCTTATGCCCCAGTCGAGCATCTTGCGCGCTTCCTCGGCGCGCTGGCGCTCGGAGTCCAGCCCGCTCATCGCAACGATCATGCGTCGTCCCGAGCGCGCGACCGAACCGACGATCGCGTAGCCCGATGCCTCGGTGAAGCCGGTCTTCATCCCGTCGGCGCCGATGTCCATCCGCAGCAAGGGGTTGCGGTTGCGCTGGCGGATGCCGTTCCAGGTGAACTCGGTCTCGCTGTAGTAGCGGTAGAATTCGGGATAGGTGCGCTGCATGTGCTGTGTCAGCGTGACCAGATCCCGGATCGTCACGGTCTGTCCGTCGGCCGGCAGACCGGTCGAGTTGACGAAATTCGAGCCGGTCATGCCGATCGACCGGGCGCGGTCGTTCATCAGTTGGGCGAACGCCTCCTCCGAACCGGCAATGCCCTCGGCGATGATGATGCAGCCATCGTTGGCCGACTGGACGATGACGCCGCGGATCAGATCCTCGAGCGCGATCTCCGAATTGAGTTCGGCGAACATGGTCGATGTGCCGGACACCGCCCCGCCGGTGCGCCAGGCGTTCTCGCTGACCAGAAACCGGTCTTCCAGCGTCAGCCGGCCGGATTTGAGGGCGTGGAAGACCACTTCCATCGTCATCAGCTTGGCAAGCGAGGCGGGCGGGATGGGCGTATCGGTGTCCTTGGAGAACAGGATGGTGCCGGTGCCCACATCAAGGAGCATGGCGTGCCGGGCGGGCGTTTCGTAGAGCTGGGCGCGCGCGGGTCCGGCCGAAAGCAATACGGCTGCCATCAGCAAGAGGACAATCGTGATCGCCGGCCTTCCGAAGGTGCCGCGCGGCAAAGAGCGCATAAAAATCAAACTCATCGGCAACGGGATGGTGTCGCGACGAACCTAGAGCGTCCAGCGTCTCATGGGAAGCGGCAAGCCGGCATGATCGCCGGAAAAACTCAGCGGGCCTTCCAGCCTTCGGTGGGCAGGGCCGCCCAGGGCGCCGCGAATGCGGCCGCCACGCGCGCATCGGCATAGGCCGATGCATCGAGCCCGATCACCGGGCGTGCCGAGCGGCGCAGCAGCGATCCCGGCGCTTCCAGCGCCGGGGCAGCGGGACCGCCAAAGCGTTCGGCTGCGGGCTGCTGCCCGCTCGAGGCCAGCATCACGCCCGGCTGGCGCACGCCGGGCAGGTTGCGATCGCCGCCGCCGCGTGGCGTGCCCAGCGTCGGCGCACCGCGGAACGATGCGATCAGGAACTCGTCGTCCTGTCCGTGCAACGGTGCCGGGCCGAGATACTCCACCTGGACGTTGGCGGTGCCCGCGGAGATGTAGTCGAGCATGTAGGCGGCACGCTTGGACAGGTCGATCACGCGGTTGTTGGAAAAAGGGCCGCGATCGTTGACCCGCACGACAACCGAGCGGCCGTTGGCGCGGTTGGTCACCCGCGCATAGGACGGCAGCGGCATCGTCTTGTGCGCCGCCGTCAGGTGGTTCATGTCGTAGACTTCGCCGTTGGCGGTCTTGCGGCCGTGGAAGGCCTCGCCATACCACGACGCGCGGCCATGCTGGACGGCGGGCTGATTGGCGGTCGGAAAATAGCGCTGGCCGCGCACCGTGTAGGGTCGGCCGACCATCTGCCGGCCGCCGCCGCGCTGGATGCGCGTGCCCGAGGCGACGCGCGGGCTGGCCGCAACGCCATAGGCGGCGACGGAAAAGCTCTCTTCGCCGGAGGTCGCCGCATTTTGGGTGAAGACGGGGAGATTGGAAAGATTGACCACATCGCTGCTGGTGGCGACCACGCTCTCGGTGCCGCTGGTCAGCGCGACTTTCGGCGTCAGGTTCGAACCGCAGCCCGAAAGCGCAACGCCGACGGCGCCGAGTGCGCACAGACGCGCGAAACGTGTCAATGTGGATGTATTCCCCATAGGCAAAGGCGCTTACACCAAGCTGCTGCGCCTTGCCAGAGGGCGGCGGCGCGTAAAACGCCACCTTAGGTCATCTCGCTTATCGTTGTGTTAAATTGCGTGATGAACGGATCGTTGGCCGCGCTCAGCCCTCGATGCGTGCCCGGCCCGAATAGCCGTCGTCGCGGCGCCAGCGCAGCGTGGTCTCACCGGTCTTGCGCAAGGTAAAGCAACTCAGCTTGCCGCGATACCAGGTCGGGAACTGCTGGCAGAGCTGGTCGCCTTCCACAAACCAGCGCCCGGTCTCGCGCGGCGCGAAGTACTGGCCGAGACCGAGCGCGGTGCCGTCGCCGGTCACCTGGCCGTTACTCTTGTAATGCAAGGGAAATTCGCCGCCGAAAGGCGTGGCGAGATAGACGCGCTTGCCGTTGATCGTCTCCTTCAGGGCCTGACCGGAGAGCTGCTCGGCGGCAGCGGTTGCCGGCATTGCGGCAAAAACCGCCAGTGCGCCTGCGGCGATGGCGCGGGCGGCGGACATGCGGTTGAAGCGAGTACGGTTCATGGGCCAGTTCCCTCCTTTGAGCCTTTGCCGACAGATACGCTCCGGATCGGATTCCGGATCAGCTTTGCACACGGATAATTGCCGAGGCCGGACAAGGTTCCAACGACAAATGCCCGTTCGTCGCCCCGGTCCCGCCGCCCTGCCCGCGCCCTTGCGGGGCAGTTGGCGCTGTGCCATCTAACGGACGCCGGAGGGGTGGCAGAGTGGTCGATTGCGGCGGTCTTGAAAACCGTTGAGCGTGCGAGCGTTCCGTGGGTTCGAATCCCACCCCCTCCGCCATTGTTTGGCTCACGCCAAGCTCACTGCGTTCGCTGGCTCCGCGGGGGCGGCCTGACCGGCCGGCGCACGGTCGTGCGCTTGCGGAGACCGGTTCGAAGTTTCTCCCCGATTCTCCGCCATTATCCGCTGGCTGATTCACGTCCCCGGCTTCGCCTCGAACGATCAGGCCAGCATGGCTCCGGGTTCGAACTTCGTCCCTACCCGTCCGCCGTTTTTGCGGTTTATGCGCTGGCGGAGCCCGAACAGGCCGCCCAATTTCTGCGATCCGGCCACCCGCGCAACCGTCTTGGAACCCAAACGGGTCAGGAACGGCGGCGGCTGACAGCTGGCGCGGCCGCCCCTTTCGTCTGTGCGCAGCCCATGCGCGGACGTTCGGCCAGCTTCGCCGTCCGGTCAAGCGCGCTGCTGCCCGGGCCGACCGCGATCCCGTCAGCGGCAAGATCGTGCGCGTCGTGCCCTGCCGGACGCGATAGCCGTTATCGCAACCGCCCCCGGCCATCCGGTTCTGCTTGACGCACCGGCATCGGCGGTCGATACGGATGCCGAATATCCGACTTTTGGCCAATATGAGGACGGCGATGGAACTGCTGGTTGATTTTCTGACGCGTTTCGTCACCCAGTTCCAAACGCCCGCTCTGGCCTTTCTCGTCGGCGGCATGGCGCTGGCCGCGTTTGGCAGCAAGCTCGAAATTCCCGATGCGATCTACAAGTTCGCCGTCTTCATGCTGCTGATGCGGATCGGCATCAATGGCGGCATGGAGATCCGTGAGGCGAATTTGATGGAGATGCTGCTGCCGGCGGTCTTTTCGGCCGTGCTCGGCTGCGGCATCGTGTTTCTGGGCCGCATCACGCTGGCCAATCTGCCCGGCGTCAAGGTCGAGGACGGCATCGCCACGGCCGGCCTTTTCGGCGCGGTCAGCGCGTCGACGCTGGCTGCCGCGATGGTGATCCTTGAAGAGGAAGGTGTCGTCTACGAGGCCTGGGTGCCGGCGCTCTATCCGTTCATGGACATTCCGGCGCTTGTGCTGGCCATCGTTCTGGCGAACATCTATCTCAACCGGAAGAAGGACGGCGCCAACGCCAGGGTGAAGATCTGGCCGATCATCACGGAAAGCCTGCGCGGTTCGGCCCTTTCGGCGCTGCTGCTCGGTCTGGCGCTCGGCCTTCTCACCCGGCCCGACCGGGTCTTCGAGGGGTTTTACGATCCGCTGTTCCGCGGGCTGTTGTCGGTCTTGATGCTGATCATGGGGATGGAGGCCTATACGCGGCTCAACGAGTTGCGCAAGGTTGCCCACTGGTATGTCGTCTATGGCGTGGCCGCACCGCTCGTCCACGGGCTGATGGCGTTCGGCCTGGGCTACATCGCCCATCTCGTCACGGGGTTCAGCCCGGGCGGCGTGATCCTGCTGGCGGTGCTGGCCGGCTCCAGTTCGGATATTTCGGGTCCGCCCACGCTGCGTGCCGCGATCCCGACCGCCAATCCGTCATCCTATATCGGATCGTCGACCAGCATCGGCACGCCGGTCGCGATCGCCGTGGGCATTCCGCTCTATATCGCGCTGGGACAGGCTGTCTTCGGGTTCTGAGGCGTCGGCCGGCCGCTCAGAATTTGTGCGGCCGCAGGATCTCGACCTCTTCGAGATAGGTGATGCCCGAATAGTTCTCGAAGTAGCGCGCGGCGACCTTGTCGGCGATCTGTTCGGCCATGTCGCGGGTTGCCGTGATCACCTCGACCTTGACATTGGCGAAGGCATCGACGACCGCCGGGCGGCCGGACGAGCGCACCCCGCGGCTTCCCTTGCCGGCGGCCTGCACCATCGTGTAGCCGCTCGCGCCGGCCTCCTCGATGATCTTCGTCACGCCCTCGACGATGAGCTTTTCGGTGATGATGACGATCTTGGTCGCCTTGTGCGTCATGACGCGCCGTCTCCTCGCTGATCCCCGACTGGTAGCAGCCCCGCCGCGCAGGTCAAGCGGCGCCGGATCGGATGGAGCGCTTAACGCAATGTTCAACGCCGGCGCGCTATCTGGAGCCAACACCGGGCGGCGTCTGCCGCCACCGACCGAACGAGCGCATCATGGCCCATCTCTTCGCCGGCCTTTCGCTAGGCCTGTCGCAAGGCACGTGGATCACGCGGGACCGCATGGTCGCCTATCCGGCGATGATGCTTGTGCTGACCGTTGCGGCCACCGTGTTCGTTCTTTGGAGCAATGGCGGCGTCATGCCCAATGGCGCCCCGTTCGGCACGGATTTCGTCTCCTACTGGGTCGCCGCCCGCGAGGCCCTCGCCGGCAACCCGCTCGTTCCCTATGACAGGGCTCTGTTCGAGCCCGCCCAGCGCGCGCTGTTCCCGGATGCGGGCTATTTCGCCTTCTTCTATCCGCCGCATTTTCTCGCCTACATGCTGCCGTTTGGCGCGCTGCCCTTCCACGCCGCACTTGGCGCATGGATGGCCGTCAGCTTCGGGGCCTGCCTCTGGGTCCTGACCCGCATTTCCGGCAATGCGGTTCAGACGCTGGTTCTGGCACTGGCTTTTCCGGCGGCGTTCCTGACCATCGCGCATGGCCAGAACGCGTTCCTGAGCGCCGCCCTGTTCGGCGGCGGGCTGGCCCTTTTGCCAAAACGGCCGGTTCTGGCCGGCATCCTGTTCGGTCTGTTGACGTACAAGCCGCAGCTGGGCCTCCTCATCCCGCTTGCGCTGCTCGCCGCTGGCCAGTGGCGGGCGATCGCGGCCGCCGGCGCCACGCTCGGCTTGCTCGTTGCCGGTTCCGCGCTCTTGCTGGGTCCGCAGGTGTGGATTGCGTTTCTCGCCCAAAGCGATCAGGCGATGGAAGCGCTGACGCTCGGGCTGGTGGGATGGCAGAAGATGATCTCCGCCTATGCCGGATTGCGGCTGTCCGGCGTGCCCGACGGCGCGGCCATGGCCGCCCACGCCGCGCTGGCGATTGCGGTCGCTGCCTCCATCGTCTGGGCGTGGCTGCCGCAAAACGGCATCGCGCATGAGACCAAAGCCGCGCTGCTTCTGACGGGCGCACTGATCGCCACGCCGTTCGGGCTCAACTACGATCTCTATCTGCTGGCGCCGGCACTGGCGTTTCTTGCCGCGCGCGGCCTCACCGCCGGCTTTCTGCCGTATGAGAAAACCGTCATGGCACTGGCGTTTGCCGCACCGTTCCTGCTGCTTTCGGCGATGAGCGCGAAGCTGCCCATGGCGCCGTTCCTTGCGCCGGCCGTCTTTGTCCTTGCCCTGCGCCGCGCCTGGCGCGAGCGCGGCGCCATTGCGCCCGCATCCGCTATCCAGCCCGCCGAATGACAAGGGCGCCCGAGGCGGAAACCCCGGGCGCCCTGTTCGGCTGCGCGTGTGTGTGAGCCTTATTCGGGCAGTTGGTCGTCGACGCCCTGAACGTAGAAATTCATGCCCAGAAGCGCGCCGATATCGGCCGTCTCGCCCTCGGCCAGCCATTCGGTGCCGTCCTGCTTGGTGATCGGACCGGTGAACGGCTCGAGCACGCCGACCGTGATCGCCGTTGCGGTCTTCTTGGCCATGGCGGCGACCTCATAGGGCATGTTCCAGTAGGGCGCCATCGCCACATGGCCCTCGGCCATGCCGTCCCACACATCGTGGCTCTCCCAGGTGCCGTCCAGCACCGCCTGCACGCGCTCGACATAATACGGGCCCCAATCGTCGATGATCGAGGTGAGCTGGGTCTGCTCGCCGAAGGCGTACATGTCGGACGCCTGGCCGAACGCCTTGATGCCGCGCTCCTCGGCCACCTGCATGGGCGCGGTGGAATCGGTGTGCTGGGTGAGAATGTCGACGCCCTGGTCGATCAGCGCCTTGGCGGCGTCGGCTTCCTTGCCGGGATCGAACCAGGTGTTGACCCAGACCACCTTCAGCGAAAAGTCCGGATTGACCGACTGCGCGCCCAGGATGAACGAGTTGATGCCGCGCACCACTTCGGGGATCGGGAACGAGGCGATGTAGCCGGCGACGCCGGTCTCCGACACGCTGGCCGCGATCTGGCCCTGCACGTAGCGGCCCTGATAGAACTTCGAATTGTAGGTCGCAACGTTCGGCGACTCGCGTTTGTAGCCGGTCGCGTGTTCGAACTTCACGTCCGGGAACCTGGCCGCCACCTTGTTGGTCGCGTCCATATAGCCGAACGACGTCGTGAAGATGATGTCGCAGCCCGACCGTGCGAAACGCTCGATGGCGCGTTCGGCGTCGGCGCCTTCCGCCACGCTTTCGAGATAGGCGGTCTCGACCCGGTCGCCGAACGCCTTTTCCACGTCGAGCAGACCCTGGTGGTGCTGATAGGACCAGCCATAGTCGCCGATCGGTCCGACATAGATGAAGCACGCCTTGGCGTCGGCAGCCTGCGCCGCGCCGGTGATGGCCACGGCCGCTGCCGCCGCCAGAAGTGATGTTGCAAGTTTCTTCATGATCGCCTTTCCCCGAAACTCTCGATTGCCCAAACTCTTAGACGCGCTGTCGCGCGATCCCGCCCGTGATCGGCTTGTTGTTGTTGCTAGCGGTCCGGAACAAAGGGCTTGCCCAGCGACGCTGGCGTATTTCGCATCGTCATCCGTCTGTTGGATGAAATCAAGACAAGAACGACAATCGTCGCCAGATAGGGCAGCGCCGACAGCAATTGTGAGGGTATGGCGACGCCCTGCGCCTGCGCGTGGAACTGGGCGATGGTGACCGCGCCGAACAGATAGGCGCCGATGACGACCCGCAGCGGCAGCCATGAGGCGAAGACGACGAGCGCCAGCGCGATCCAGCCGCGGCCCGCCGTCATGTTCTCCACCCATTGCGGAATGTAGACCAGCGACAGGTGCGCGCCGGCCAGCCCGGCGCAGGCGCCGCCGAACATCACCGCCAGATAACGCACGCGCAGCACATTGATGCCCAGCGCATGGGCGGACCCATGGCTGTCGCCGACCGCGCGCAGGGTCAGGCCGGCGCGGGTGCGGAAGATGAACCACCAGACGCCGACCGCCAGACCGATGGACAGATAGAAGATCGGGTCCTGTCCGAACAGGAGCCGTCCGATCAGCGGAATATCGACGAGGAAAGGCACGTTGACGGCCTCGAGACGGACGCCCGGCAGGCCGACGAACTGTTCGCCGATCATGCCGGCAACGCCCAGCCCCAGAAGGGTCAGGGACAATCCGGTCGCAACCTGGTTGGTGGCCAGCGACAAAGTCAGGACGGCAAAGGGCAGCGAGAACAGCGCGCCGCAGATAATTGCCGCCAGAACGCCGGCCCAGGGCGAGCCGGTGATCTGCGCGGCGCCGAAGCCGGTGACCGCGCCGATGATCATCATGCCCTCGACGCCGAGATTGAGAACGCCGGAGCGTTCGACCACCAGTTCACCCATCGCCGCGATCAGAAGCGGCGTTGCGGCCGTGACGACCGTCAGGAGTATCGCCTGGATCACGTCGGGGCTCATCGGGCCGGCTCCGGTGCGGCTGCGGGGTGCGGGCGGACGATCCGGATCTGGTAGCGGATCAGCGTGTCGCAGGCGAGAACCGAGAACAGCAGCACGCCCTGGAAGACGTTGGCCACCTTGTCGGAGACGCCGAGCGATATCTGGGCCGCCTCGCCGCCCAGATATGAGAGCGCCAGGATCAGCCCGGCGGCGACGATGCCGAGCGGGTTGAGACGTCCCAGGAACGCCACGATGATCGCGGTGAAGCCATAGCCGGGCGAGATGGCGGGACGAAGCTGGCCAATCGCGCCGGACACTTCGATGATGCCCGCCAGCCCGGCAAGCGCGCCGGAAACGATGAAGGCAAAAAAGACCATGCGCCGGGCCGAAAAGCCGGCAAACCGCCCTGCCCTCGGGCTTTCGCCAAGCACCCGGATCTCATAGCCCTTGAGCGTGCGCGACAGCATGAACCAGACGACCAAGGCGGCAAGTATCGCAAAGACAAAGCCATAATGCGCCCGCCCCGACGCCGAGAGCATTTCGGGCAGGATGGCATCGGCATGGAAGGAGCGGGTTTCGGGGAAGTTGAAGCCTTCGGGATTTCGCCAAGGCCCGCGCACCAGCCAGTCGAGGAACAGTTCGGCGACATAGACCAGCATCAGCGAGGACAGGATCTCGTTGGTGCCGAACCGCGCCTTGAGGAATGCCGGGACCGTCGCCCAGGCCGCGCCGCCCGCCATCCCCATGACCAGCATCAGCGGCAGCACCATCGGCCCGGTGATGCCCGGATAGAGCACCGGCATGACCGATCCGGCGATCGCGCCCATGATGAACTGGCCTTCGGCGCCGATGTTCCAGTTGTTGGACAGGAAGCAGACCGAAAGCCCGACCGCGATGAGGATCAGCGGCGTCGCCTTGATGATCAGCTCGTGGATCGACCACACCTCGGTGAGCGGTTCGATGAAATAGGCATGGAGCCCGCCGATCGGCGACTTGCCCAGCATGGCGAACATGATGCCGCCGATCAGCGCGGTGATCAGCACGGCGATGAACGGCGACAGCACGCTGAACAGCGCCGAATGCTGCGGCCGGCGGACGAGTTCGATCCGCGTCATGCAGCGACCCCGTGATGCTTTTCGGGTTCGGCGCCGCCCATCAAAAGGCCGAGTTGCTCGCGGGTCACCGTGCGGGCATCGAGCGGCTCGGACATTTCGCCGTCGTGGATGACCGAGATCCGGTCGCACATTTCCAGCAGTTCATCGAGGTCCTGGCTGATGACCAGCGCGCCGGCGCCGGCGGTCGCCGCATCCATCAGTGCCTGGCGGATGCGTGCCGCGGCGCCCGCATCGACGCCCCAAGTGGGCTGGTTGACGATGAAAAGCCGCGGCCGCCGGTCGAATTCGCGGCCCAGGATCAGCTTTTGCAGATTGCCGCCCGACAGCGTTCCCGCGTCGGGGTTCTCGCCGGACTTGCGCACATCCATCGCATCGACCACGCGGGCGAGCGTCCGCCCCAGCGCCGAGCGGCGCAACATACCCAGCCGCCCGCCGGACTGGTAGGCGCTGGCGTCCGATGCGTGCCGGCTCAAAAGGATATTCTCGGTCAGCGGCATGGTGGCGACGGCGGCATGGCCGAACCGCTCTTCGGGCGCGAACGCCGCGCCCAGCCGCCGGCGTCCGTTCGGACCGAGCCGCCCGGCCGGCGCGCCGCCGATGGTGACGGCGTTGGGATTGTCCTGGAGCTGTTCGCCCGACAAGGCCTCGAACAGTTCCGACTGGCCGTTGCCGGCAACGCCCGCAATGCCGAACACTTCGCCCGCATGGACGTTCATGTGGATTGCGCGCAGCGGCGTTGAGAACGGCCCGAGCGGCGGCTGATCGAGATTGCGCACACCGAGCACGACATCGCGCCCGGCTTCGCCGTCGGCCGGCGCGTCATGGGTCCGGCGAACCGCCTGCACCTCCTCGCCGACCATCATGGCCGCAAGGCTCTTGGCGGTTTCGGCGCGCGGATCGCAATGGGCGACCACCTTGCCGTGGCGCAGCACGGTCGCCCGATCACAAAGCCATTTCACCTCGTCGAGCTTGTGCGAAATGTAGAGGATCGACTTTCCCTCGACCTTGAGCTTGTCGAGCGTCTCGAACAGCCGTTCCGCCTCCTGCGGCGTCAGCACCGATGTCGGCTCGTCGAGGATGATCAGGCTGGGCTCCTGCAACAGGCAGCGGATGATCTCCACCCGCTGGCGCTCGCCAACGGACAGATCGCCGGCCAGCGCCTCGGGGTTGAGCGTCAGGCCGTACACCTCGCCGAGGCGGCGCGCCTCGTCCGCCACCGTCGAAAGCGGCACATCGTCCTCCAGCGACAGGGCGATGTTCTCGGCGACGGTCAGCGAGTCAAACAGCGAAAAATGCTGGAAAACCATGCCGATGCCAAGATGTCTTGCTGCGGAAGGATTGGCGATCGAGACCTGTTCGCCGTTCCAGACGATCCGTCCGCCGTCGGGCATCAGCGACCCGAACAGCATCTTCACCAGCGTCGACTTGCCGGCTCCGTTCTCGCCCAGAAGCGCGTGGATTTCGCCCGCTAGAATGTCGAAATCGACCGCATCGTTGGCGACGAGGTCGCCAAACCGCTTGGTGATGCCCTCGACCGCCAGAAGCGGCGTCGGATCGGGTTTTTCGGACGCGCTGGCGGTCATCGGCACCGGTCAATCTGTTGCGCAACGGTTTGAGCGTATGCGCCGACCGCGCCGCTGTGCAACGCAAAACGTCTCGCGTGCCGGCTTTTCTCCCCACAATGTCGCGGCCCGTGCGGCAATTGGCGGCTGGACAGCACCGTTCGCGCGCGCCAAATGGATGGCAATGAAATAGAGGCGTTCGCCATGACCAAACCCGCCGACATCGTCATTTCCGGCGCCGGGCCGACCGGCATGGCCGCCGCGCTCGAGGCCGCCGCCTGCGGCTACCGCACCGTGCTCGCCGCGCCGTCGGGTACATTTCTCGACGATGATTCCCGCACCACGGCGCTGATGCAGCCGGCAATACACATGCTGCGCGACTATGGCGTCTTCAGCGACTGCGAAGAGGCGGCTGCGCCGCTCAAGGTGCTGCGCATGGTCGATGCGACCGGACGCCTGTTTCGCGCGCCGACGGTCAGCTTCCGCGCGGCCGAGGCCGGCTATGAGGAGTTCGGCTTCAACATTCCCAACCAGGCGCTGAACACGGCGCTCGAAAAGGCCGTCAAGGCCCATGATCTGATCGAAACGGTCGACGCGATGGTGTCGGCGGTCGCCTTCAACGATGATGCGGCGTTCGTCACGCTCTCCAATGGCGATACCTACGAAACCCGGCTTGTGGTCGGAGCCGACGGCGTTCATTCGCTGGTCCGGCAGGCCGCCGATATCGGACAGCGCACATGGAGCTATCCGCAGACCGCGCTCGTTGCCGCCTTCGACCATGAGCGCCACCACGAGTTCATCTCGACCGAGTTCCACACGCAGGAAGGCCCGTTCACGCAGGTTCCCCTGCCCGGAAACCGGTCGAGCCTTGTCTGGGTGATGCGGCCCGAGCGGGTCGAGACAGTCATGGCGATGGAGCCCGATGCGCTGGCGCGCGCGATCGAGGACAATCTGCAATCGACGCTGGGCAAGGTCTCCAACGTGACGAAACCTCAAGGCTGGCCGCTGTCGAGCCTCGTCGCCCACACGTTCGGCAAGGCGCGCGTCATGCTGATCGGGCAGGCCGCGCATGCCTTCCCGCCAATCGGGGCGCAGGGCCTCAATCTGGGCTTTCGCGATGTCGCCGATCTGGCCGCCGTTCTGGCCAAGGCGGGCGAAGACCCCGGCGCGGCGGCGGTGGCGCGGCGCTACGACATGCGCCGCCGCGCCGATGTCTACATGCGTACCGGCGGCGTCGATGTGCTCAACCGGTCGCTCCTGACCGACTTCCTGCCGGTGCAGATGGGCCGTGCGGCCTTCCTGTCCGTGCTGCGCAACATCAGCCCTTTGCGCGGCCTGGTGATGCGCGAGGGGATCGAGCCGGGCGGCGGGCTGAAAGCCATGGCAGGCCCGTTCCGGGGCAAAGACGCCGATGTCAGAACAGATCGGGCGGCAGGATAGAATTGGTCATCAGGTAGAGCAGCAGCGTGACGGTGGCGACCGAGCCCACCGTGGTCAGCAGCACCATGGCCGAGGCGCGCTCGACCCACACACCATATTGCTGGGCGATGACGAAGACGTTGGTGGCGCTCGGCAGCGCCGCCAGCAGCATGGCCGAGTAGACCCAGACCGGCGGAAAATCGCCGATATACGAGACCAGCACATAGGCGATGACCGGATGCACGATCAGCTTGATCGGCACGATGAACGCGGTCTCCGCGGGGATGCGCCGGAGCGGGCGCAACGCCAGCGTGACGCCCATGGCGAACAGCGCACAGGGTGCGGCCGCGCCGGCCAGATAGTCCAGCAGCGTCTGCGCGGCCGCCGGCGGGCGGAAGCCGGCAATGGCGGCGGTGATCCCGACAATCGTCGCCAGGATGAACGGGTGCAGCAGGATGCGCCTTGCGACATCGAGCGCCAGCTTCCACGCCGGCGGACGGTCCGGCGAATCGTCGGCCAGCGCCATCATCAGCGGCGCGATGACGAAGTGCAGCGTGTTGTCGAAGCAGAACACCAGCGCGACCGGCACGACGGCCGCTTCGCCGAACGCCAGAAGCGCCAGCCCCGGCCCCATATAGCCGATGTTGCCGTAGGCGCCGGCGAGCCCCATCACCGTGCTCTCGTCCACCCGGCCGCGCGTGCGGAAAATCCCGATGACGAACATCAGCGCGAAGACGGCGAATGTGGACAGCGTGGTGCCGACGATGAACCGCCACTGGGTCAGTTCCTCGACCGGTGTTTTGGCCAGTAGATTGAAGAACAGCGCCGGTAGCGCGACATAGATGATGAACGTGTTCATCCAGCCCAGCGCTTCGAGCGGCTGGCGCGTCACGCGGGCGGTCACGAACCCCAGGGCAATCAGCCCGAAGAACGGCAGGACCAGGCCGAAGACGCTTGCCATGAACTCCCCACGAAGGCCGCACGACAGCACACCCGCCGCTGCCCATGGCGTACCGGCTTGGCGCCGGACCGGTCAAGGCCTTGAAACGACCCGATTATCGCATCAAATTAGGGCCATGAGATATTCTGATGCAAAAATGGTCAGCGCGCGGTTCGGGATCGGCGACATCGTCCGGCACCGCATGTTCCCGTTTCGCGGGGTGATCTTCGACATCGACCCCGAATTCGACAACACCGAGGAATGGTACGAGGCGATCCCGGCGGAGATCCGGCCGCGCCGCGACCAGCCCTTCTATCACCTGCTCGCCGAGAACGAGGACACCGAATATGTGGCCTATGTCTCCGAGCAGAACCTGTTGCCGGACGAGACGGGCGAGCCGGTGCGGCACCCCCAGGTCGGCGACATGTTCGACTGGAGCGCCGACCACGGGCGCTATGTCGTGCGCGACGTGATGGCCCACTAAGCGAACGCGCCGCCCTCAGTTCGGCTGCGCTTCCTGCGCGGTCTGGCGCATGGCCATGAACAGCGTTTCGGGATCGTGCGCGCCGGTCACCGCGACGCGCCTGCCGAAGATGAAGCATGGCACGCCCGTGACGCCGATCTGCGCGGCGCGGGCGGCTTCGGCTTGCGTTTCGGCCGCATCCCGGTCGCTTTCGAGCCATTGGCGCACTTCGGCGCCATCCATGCCCGCTTCGCCGGCGGCCTCCACCAGAACGCCATGATCGCCGACATTTTCGCCATGCAGGAAGAAGCGGGCGAACAATTGCTCGACGACAGCCGCTTGCATGGTCGGGCTGGCATCGCCGGCCCAGCGGACGACACGGTGCGCGTCGAGCGTGTTGGGCGAAATGGCAATGGCGTCGAAATTGAAGTCGATCCCCTCGCCCGCCCCGGCCGCCTCGATCCGGCTGTAGATCTCCTGCGCCCGCTCCGGCCCGCCGAACTTGTTCTCAAGATAGGTCTTGCGGTCCATGCCGCCGGGCGGAATGGTCGCGTCAAGCTGATAGGGCCGCCAATGGACCGTCAGATCGAACTCGCCCTCGGCCATCTCGGCTGCGCGCTCCAGCCGGCGCTTGCCGATGTAACACCACGGACACATCACGTCGGAGATCACATCGACGCTCATCGGTTTGGGCATATCGGCCATCATGGTCCTTTCGCGGTCTGTCGGCTCATTCGGTCCTGGTCGACCACCAAACGGGCAACTGGTAGCCATAGAGCGGCGGTTCGGGCGGATGTTCGATATGGCTCCAATGGGCGACCCAGTCCTCGCCCAGATGATAGAGCGGCACCACATAGTGGCCTGAGATGAGCACGCGATCGAGCGCCCGCACGGCAGCGGCGAAGTCCTCGCGTTCGCGCGCATCGACCATGGCCGCGATCATCGCGTCTATCGCCGGATCGGCGGCGCCCGCATAGTTGAAGGTGCCTTCCGGATCGCGCGATTCCGAGCCCCAGCGCCACACCTGCTCGCCGCCCGGCGACAGCGACGCCGACAGGCTGCCGGCCACCATGTCGTAATCCCAGGTCTGGCGGCGCTGCTGGAACTGGGCGTCATCGACGCCGCGCACGGCGATATCGACGCCGATCAGCCCGGCGGTCGTCTGGTAGGACAGCGCCATGCGCTCGATCTCGTTCTGCGAGGCGCCCGGCACGGTCCCCAGAAGGATCTCGAAGGACAGCGGTTCGCCGTCCCTGACCATCCGGCCGTCCTCGATCGCATAGCCCGCCTCTCCTAGCTTCTGGACGACGCGGCGCAACACGGCGCGGTCGCGGCCCGACCCGTCCGTCACGACCGGCGCATAGCTGCCGTCCATCACCGAGGGTTGGACGGCATCGGCGAACGGGGCGAGCAGCGCCTGTTCGCGCTCATCGGCCGGCCGGCCCAGCGCCGACAGTTCGTCCGAGTTCTGCCAGAACGAGCCGGTGCGCGTGTAGCGCCCTGAAAAAAGGTTGGCATTCACCCATTCGAAATCGAACAGCATGGCCAGCGACTCGCGCACCCGGGCATCGGCGAACACCTCGCGGCGCGTGTTGAAGAAGAAGCCCAGCATGCGCTGGGGTCGGCCGGTGCCGAACGTCTGCTTGACGATCCGCCCGTCGGTCACGGCCGGGAAATCATAGGCCGTTTCCCACTTGATCGGATCGCTTTCGGGATAGATGTCGAAAACGCCCTTCTTGAACGCCTCGAACCGCGCCGTCGTGTCGCGAAAATACTCGACCGTGATCTGCTCGTAATTGTCGAAGCCCCGCTTGGCGGGGATGTTCCGGCCCCAATAGTCGGGGTTGCGGCGATAGGCGATGCGGGCGCCCGGCTCGACGCTTTCGACCAGATACGGCCCGCTGCCGACGGGCGGGTCCAGCGTCGCCCCCTCGAAATTATCGACATCGGTGGCGTGGGCCGGCAGGACCGGCGTCAAGGCCAGCAACAGCGGAAACTCTCGGTCGGCCTGATCGTTGAGATAGAACTTGACCGAGCGCTCGCCCGTCTTTTCGATGCGCTCGATGCGCGCCATGCGCCGGTTGAAGGGCGGACGGCCTTTCTCGGTCAAAATTTCGTAGGTGAAGATCACGTCTTCCGGTGTCACCGGCACACCGTCCGACCAGCGCGCGTCCGCGTTCAGCGTGAACTCGACCCAGGTCCGTTCATCGTCGGTCTCGATCGTTTCGGCGAGCAGGCCGTACATGGTGAAAGGCTCGTCGCGCGAGCGCACCATGAGCGACTCAAACACCAGATTGCCGAATTCGGGGTCCCAGATGCCGCGCGCGGTGGTCCGCATTGATTTGAGAACGAACGGGTTGAGGCTGTCGAACGTGCCGACGACGCCATAGGTGACCGAGCCGTCCTGCGGCGCGTCGGGATTGGCATAGGGGAAATGGGTGTAGCCGGCCGGCAATGCCGGTTCGCCATGCATGGCGATCCCGTGCATCGGTTCGGCCCTGGCAGCGGTCGCAGCAAAGGCGAGCGCGGCGGCGATCATGATCAGGCGTATCACGGGACGTTTCTCTCCCTTGGGCGATTCCGACCGATGTTAGCATGCGGATCGAACGTTGATACAGCGGGCACGAAGGGCGCAGCGGGGGTGGAAACCGGCGCCAAGACTGTGTATCAGGCGCCACGCGACGGGCGTCACGGTGCGGCCTCATTTCAGGGTCAGGGCTGCGGCCAGCCTTCTCGAAGACATCAAGCGACAAAGGACAATCATCACGATGGGATCGAAATCCGCATCTCTGGCAGCGGCGTTCGGGGCGCTCGCGCTGACCGCGATGGCCGGCCAGGCCCAGGCGCAGAACGCGCCGCCCCAGAACCAGTGGTTCAAGGTCTGCACCAAGCAGGCCGACAACGACATCTGCAACGTGCAGAATGTGCGCACGGCGCAGACCGGTCAGCTTCTGACGGCAGTCAACCTCATCCAGATCACCGGCAAACAGAACCGCGCGCTGTTCCAGATCGCCGTTCCGACCGGCCGCGTCATTCCCGCCGGCATCGGCATGCAGATCGACGACGGCGAAACCCGCCGCATCCCCTATTCGATCTGCCTGCCCGACCGCTGCATCGCCGAAACGCCGCTGACCGAGGAATTGGTCGCCTCGCTGAAGGCCGGCGGCGGCATGACGCTGACCACCGTGAACTTCCAGAACCAGCCCAACCCGATCGAGGTGACGCTGCAGGGCTTTACGGCGGCTTTCGATGGCGACCCGATCCAGCAGTCCGAGGTCGAGGAACGCCAGCAGCAGCTGCAGGCCGAGATCGAGCGGCGGCGCGAGGAATTCCAGGAGCGGCTGAAGGCCGAGCAGGAACGCGCCAAGGAAGAAGGCGCGACGGAAGGCACAACCGAGTAAGCCGCGTCCGCATCCGAACGACGATCGAGCCGCCGGTGCCATGCGCCGGCGGTTTTTCGTTGGTCAGGCGGCGGCCTTGTGCGCTTTGGCCAGGTTGGCGAGCTTGGTCATCAGCACCGCAGCGCCCGCGAGCCTTTTTTCCGGCGTCGGCCAGTTGCGCGAGAACACGACGGACTGGTCCGGCCTGATCTTCGCCAGCGCGCCCTGCTCGGCAATCCACTGGACGAGCCCCGCCGGATCGGCGAATTGCTGGCCGCGGAACTGGACGACCGCTCCCTTGGGGCCGGCATCGAGCTTTTCGACATTTGCCTGCCTGCACAGCGCCTTGATGTAGACGATCTTCAGCAGGTGCTCGACTTCCTCGGGCAGCGGGCCGAACCGGTCGATCAGCTCGGCGCCGAAGCCGTCGATCTCCTCGACGCTCTCGAATCCACCGAGCCGGCGATAGAGCGACAGGCGCAGCGACAGGTCCGGCACATAGCTCTCCGGGATCATCACCGGTGTGCCGACGGTGATCTGCGGCGACCATTCGCCATGGTCCGCATCGTCCTCGCCCTTGAGTTCGGCGACCGCTTCCTCGAGCATTTGCTGATAAAGCTCGAAGCCCACTTCCTTGATATGGCCGGACTGCTCCTCGCCCAGAAGATTGCCGGCGCCGCGGATATCGAGATCGTGGCTGGCAAGCTGGAATCCGGCGCCGAGCGTGTCGAGCGATTGCAGCACTTTCAGCCGCCGTTCGGCGGTCTTGGTCAGCGGCTTGTTGGCCGGCAGCGTGAAAAGCGCATAGGCGCGCAGCTTCGACCGGCCGACACGGCCGCGCAACTGGTAGAGCTGGGCCAGGCCGAACATGTCCGCCCGGTGCACGACGAGGGTGTTGGCCGACGGGATGTCCAGCCCGCTTTCGACGATCGTCGTCGACAGCAGCACATCGTAGGAGCCGTCATAGAATGCATTCATGATGTCTTCGAGTTCACCCGGCGCCATCTGGCCATGGGCGACGGCGACCTTCAGTTCGGGCACGTTCTCGTCGAGATAGGCCTTGACGTCACCAAGGTCGGAGATGCGCGGCACGACGTAAAAGCTCTGGCCGCCGCGATAGCGCTCACGCAGCAGCGTCTCGCGGATCACCAGCGGGTCGAACGGGGCGATGAACGTGCGCACCGCGAGGCGATCCACCGGCGCGGTGGTGATCAGCGACAGTTCGCGCACGCCCGTCAGCGCCAGTTGCAGCGTGCGCGGGATCGGCGTTGCCGAAAGCGTCAGCACATGCACGTCCGATTTGAGCTCCTTGAGCCGTTCCTTGTGCTTGACGCCGAAATGCTGCTCCTCGTCGACGATCAGAAGGCCGAGCTGCTTGAAGCGGATGCCCTGCCCCAGAAGCGCGTGCGTGCCGATGACGATATCGACGCTGCCATCGGCGATGCCTTTCTTGGCGTCGGCCAGCGCCTTGGGGCCGGCCAGCCGCGAGGCATGGGCGAGATTGACGGGAAGCCCGGCAAAGCGATCAGAGAAAGATTTGAAATGCTGTCGCGCCAGAAGCGTTGTCGGCACGACCACGGCGACCTGAAGACCGTTCATGGCGGCAAGGAACGCGGCGCGCAGCGCAACCTCGGTCTTGCCGAAGCCGACATCGCCGCAGATCAGCCGGTCCATCGGCCGGCCTTTTGCCAGATCGTCCTCGACCGCGTCGATCGCCGTCAGCTGGTCCTCGGTCTCGTCATAGGGAAAGCGCGCGGCGAACTCGTCGTAGATGCCCTCGGGCGCACGCAGTTCGGGCGCCGAGCGCATCTGCCGGGCGGCGGCGATGGCGATCAGATCGCCCGCCATGTCGAGCAACCGCTTCTTCAGCCTGGCCTTGCGCGCCTGCCATGCGCCACCGCCGAGCCGGTCGAGCTGCGCTTCGGCGCTGTCGGAGCCGTAGCGCGACAAAAGCTCGATGTTTTCGACCGGCAGGAACAGCCGGTCGTCGCCGTGGTAGCGGATTTCCAGACAATCATGCGGCGCGCCGGCGGCCTCGATCGTCTTCAGGCCGGCAAAGCGCCCGATGCCGTGATCGACATGGACGACCAGATCGTCCGGGTTGAGGGCGGCGACCTCGGAGATGAAGTCGGCACCGCGTTTTTTCGAGCGCCGCCGCACCAGACGGTCGCCCAGAATGTCCTGCTCGCCGATGACGAGCGTCTTCGACCATTCGAAACCGTGTTCGATGTTCAGGATCGCCGTGGCGACGACGTTCTGCGGCGCGCGCGCCAGTGCCGCGGCGTCCGGCGCGATGCCGGAAAAGCCCTCGAGGCCGTGTTCCTCGAGGATCTGGACGAGCCGCGTCAGCGAACCCTCCGACCAGCCGGCGAGCACGACCCTGCGGCCCTCGCCACGCGCATCGGCAATGAACCGCGCCGCGATCTCAAAGACGTTGACGTCCTTTTGCGCGCGTTCGGCGGAAAAGTTGCGCCCGGCGCGGCCATCGAGCGCGATGATCGCGGTGCCGGCGCTTTCGGGCCGGTCGAACGGGGACAGATGCACCGCCGTCCGCGCCGCCAGCATCGCGTCGAACCCGGCCTTGTCGAGATACAGGAGCTCCGGCGCGACCGGCTTGTAGGGTGCAGCTTCCCCCATCGCCTTGCCTGCGAGCTGGTCGGTGCGCGCCTTGTAATATTCGTCGATCTGGTCGGCCCGCTCGGCGACGGCGTTCATGGCCAGCGGCTCGATTACCACCGGCGCGTCCGGCAGAGCATCGAACAGCGTCTCAAGCCGTTCGGCGAAGAAGGGTAGCCAGTGCTCCATGCCGGCAAACCGCGTCTGCGCGACGATCGAGGCGTAAAGCGCGTCGTCCCTCGCCGGCGCTCCGAAGGTTTCGATGTAGCGCGTGCGAAACCGCGTTACCGAGGCCGCATCGAGCACGACTTCGCTCATCGGCTGCAGGCTGAACGCCTTGCGCTGGTCCGTGGTGCGCTGGGTCGCGGGGTCGAATCCGCGCACCGTCTCCAGCGTGTCGCCGAAGAAATCGAGCCGCACCGGCCCTTCCGAGCCCGGCGCGAACACGTCAAGAATGCCGCCGCGCACGGCATACTCGCCGACTTCGCGCACCGTCGGCACGCGCAAGAAGCCGTTGCCGGTGAGCGTGCCGACCAGTTGCTCCATCGCAATCACTTGACCGGGGCGCACATCGATGGCCTGCGCGGCGATGGTTTCGGGCGGCAGCACACGCTGGAGGACCGCGTTGGCGCTGGTCAGCACGATCGCCCGGCGCGGATTGGCGGCGAGCGCGGCAATGCGTGTCAGCGCCGCAAGGCGCTGCGCGGTGACCTCGGCGCTCGGCGAGACGCGGTCATAGGGCAGACAGTCCCAGGCCGGAAGCTGGATGATGTCGAGCCCTGGCGCTGCAAACGACAGCACCTGCGCGATATCGGCCATGCGGCCCGCATCGCGCGCGATATGGATCAAGGGCGCGTCACTCTGGCCGGCAAGCCCGGCCAGCACAAAGCCTTCCATGCCGTCGGCGACACCGGTCAGGGCGACCTGACCCGCATCGGACGGCACGTGCGGGATGTCGAAGAGCGGATCGGCCATTGTCAGGTGAGCTCGATCTTGTGGTGCGCGCAGATCGCGCGGAACAGCGGCGTGTCGTGCTCGGCGGGCACCGGACCCTCCCCGGTGAACCACTTGAACAGGTCGCGGTCGAGGTTCTCCATCAGCGCCTCGAACGTGGCGAGTTCGTCGGCATCCATCTGCGCGACATGGGCATCGGCATAGCCGCCCAGCACAATGTCCATCTCCTTCATGCCGCGATGCCAGGCGCGAAAGCGCGCGCGGCGGCGGCGTGCATCAAGGGTCTGCGGGTCGGTCATGGCGCGCGAAGGTCCGGTTGGGATGGTGTCGGGCGCATATAGCGAGCGGCAGCCATCATGTCAGCCTTGATCTTGTCTGGCGCGGCAAACATAAACCGCTGATGCGCCCCTCCGTTCTCGATCCGCTGTTTGCGCCGGTGACCACGCTTGAAGGCGTCGGTGCAAAGGTCGGCGGCCTGATCGCGCTGGCGCTGGGCCGCGGCGGCGATCGGGGCGAACCGCATGTCGGCGCGCTGTTGTTCCATCTGCCCCATTCGGTGATCGACCGCAGCGCCCGGCCGACCATCATGGCGGCGGTCCCCGGCACGATCGTCACGCTGACGCTGCATGTCGACCGGCATCAGGCGCCGCCGCGCGGCAACCGGCGGGTGCCCTACCGCGTTTTCTGCCACGACGAATCGGGCGAGATCGCACTGACCTTCTTCCGCGCCCATGGCCAATGGCTGGAGCGCACCCTTCCCGTCGGCGAAACGGTGCTCGTGTCCGGCAAGGTGGAATGGTTCAACGGCCGCGCCTCGATGGTGCATCCCGACCATATGGTGACCGAAGACGAGGCCGACAGCCTGCCGCTGATCGAACCGGTCTATCCGATGACCGCGGGGCTGTCGGGCAAGGTGCTGCGCCGGGCGATCCTGCAGGCGCTCGACCGGATGCCGGACCTGCCCGAATGGCTCGACGCGGCGCTTCTTGCGCGCGAGCGCTGGCCCGCCATGGCCGGGGCACTCGCGGCTATCCATCATCCGCAATCGGCCGCCGATATCGGCCTTGAGACCGTCAATCGCCGGCGGCTCGCCTATGACGAGTTGCTGGCAGGGCAATTGGCGCTCGCGCTTGTGCGCGCAAGGGCCAAACGCACCGCCGGCCGCTCGCTGTCGGGCGACGGCAGTCTGGTTGCCGCCGTCACATTGGCTTTCGGCCATCCGCTGACGGGCGCGCAGCAGCGTTCCTTCGATGAGATTGCTGCCGACATGGCCGCGCCCGACCGCATGCTGCGGCTTCTTCAGGGCGATGTGGGCTCCGGCAAGACGATCGTCGCGCTGATGGCGCTGGCGCGCGTGGTCGAAGCCGGCATGCAGGGCGCGCTGATGGCGCCGACCGAAGTGCTCGCCCGCCAGCACATGGCGACCATCGGCCCGCTGGCTGAAAAGGCCGGGCTGCGCGTCGCCATCCTGACCGGGCGCGACAAGGGCGCCCGCCGCGCCGAGACCCTGACTGCGCTGGAAGCCGGCGACATCGACATTCTGGTCGGCACCCATGCCCTCTTCCAGGAAGGCGTCACCTTCGCCGATCTTGGTCTGGCCGTGATCGACGAGCAGCACCGGTTCGGCGTGCACCAGAGGTTGCTGCTGGCGCAAAAGGGCGGCGGCGCCGACATGCTGGTGATGACCGCCACACCGATCCCGCGCACGCTGGTGCTGACCGCCTACGGCGACATGGATGTCTCAAAGCTCGACGAAAAGCCCGCCGGCCGCAAGCCGGTCGCCACCGTCGCCATGCCGATCGCGCGCCTGGACGAGCTTCTGAACCGCATCCGCACGGCAGTCGACGAGGGGCGCAAGATCTACTGGATCTGCCCGCTGGTCGAGGACAGCGAGGAGGTGCCCGTCATGTCGGCCGAGGCACGCCATGGCGAACTGGCGGGCCTTTTCGGCGACAGCGTGGGTCTGGTGCATGGCCGCATGGCCGGGCCGGAAAAGGACGCCGCGATGGCCGCCTTCAAGGCCGGCGAGACACGTCTTTTGGTCGCGACGACCGTCATAGAAGTCGGCGTCGACGTGCCGGACGCGACGATCATGGTGATCGAACATGCCGAACGGTTCGGCCTGTCGCAGCTGCACCAGTTGCGCGGACGGGTCGGGCGCGGCGCGGACGCTTCGTCCTGCATCCTGCTCTATGGCGAACCTTTGGGCGAAACCGCCCGCGCCCGGCTCGACGTCATGCGGCGCACGGAAGACGGGTTCGTGATCGCCGAGGAGGATCTGCGGCTGCGCGGCGAAGGCGAACTGCTTGGCACCCGCCAGTCCGGCACGCCGGGATTCACGCTGGCGCGGCTCGAAGCCCATGGCGACCTGTTACCGGTGGCGCGCGACGATGCGCGGCTGGTGCTCGAAACCGATCCCGAGCTTGTCTCCGAGCGCGGCAAGGCGCTGCGCATCCTTCTTTACCTGTTCGAGCGCGACGCGGCGGTTCGGCTTTTGGGGGCAGGTTAGCCCGCCGACTTGGCCGCCTTTGCCTTGGCCAACTTCGCGCGCAGGCGCGCGGCGAGCCCGTCCTTGTTGACTTGGCGCGAACGGCCGATGGCCAGCGCGTCGGCGGGCACGTCGTCGGTGACCACGCTGCCCGAGCCGACATAGGCGCCCTCGCCCACCGTCACGGGCGCCACGAGCGCCGAATTCGAGCCGATGAACGCGCCCGCGCCGATCTCCGTATGGTGCTTGCCGAACCCGTCATAGTTGCAGGTGATCGTGCCCGCGCCGATATTGGCGCCCGCGCCGATCGCCGCATCGCCGATATAGGTCAGATGGTTGACCTTCGCCCCTTCTGCCACGGTCGCATTCTTGATCTCGCAGAAATTGCCGACCTTGGCCTTCTCCGACAGCATCGTGCCCGGACGAAGCCGCGCGAACGGGCCGATCTCGGCATTGGGGCCGATGGACGCGCCTTCAATGTGGCTGAACGCCCGAATGCGCGCGCCGGCATCGACGCGTACGCCGGGGCCGAACCAGATATTGGGTTCGAGCGCGGCGCCGGGCGCGATCTGCGTGTCGTGGCTGAGATGGACGGTGTCGGGGGCGGCCATGGCAACGCCCTCCAGCATCAGCGCGCGGCGCCGGCGCTCCTGCCAGATCGCTTCCACTTCGGCCAGTTCGGCGAGCGTGTTGACGCCGATCACATCCTCGACCGGCGCTTCGATGGCGCGCACGTCGAGCCCCTGCCCGCGGGCGATCTCCACCGCATCGGTCAGATAGAACTCGCCCTTGGCATTGTCGTTGCCGATGGCCTTGAGCAGGTTGGCCAGTTTGTCGCCGGCAAACGCCATCAGCCCGCCATTGCAAAAGCCGATCTGCCGTTCGGCTTCGCTTGCGTCCTTGTGCTCGCGGATCGCCACCAGTTGCCCGCCCTGCTCGATCAGCCGGCCATAGCCGTGCGGATCGTCGGGCCGGAAGCCGACGACCACCAGATCGGCCCCGTCCGCCAGCCCGGCGCGCGCCGCTGTGAGCGTTTCGGTCGTGATCAGCGGCGTGTCGCCGAACAGGACCAGCACATCGTCATGGCCCGCTTCGATGGCCGGCATCGCGGCCATGACCGCATCGGCCGTGCCAAGCTGCCGTTCCTGCGTGAAGAACTGCGCGTCGCCCTCGATGGCGCCCAGCTCGGTGCGCACCGCATCGGCGCCATGGCCGACGACGACGGCCAGATCGCCGCTGCCCGCCGCGCGTGCGCGCTGCGTCACATGGCCGACCATCGGCAGGCCGGCGACCTTGTGCAGAACCTTGGGCAGGTCGGACTTCATGCGCGTGCCCGCGCCGGCGGCGAGGACGATGGTCAGGCAGGTGCGCGGCATGGATGGCTCCCCGGTTTGCGGCCGTTGTCGCGCCCGTCTATCCGCAAAGGCGCGCCATTTCCAGACGGCGCTTGCCGGCGGCGGGCTTCACGGTTACTCGGGGCCATGTCACAGCAAACCGCATCGCCGCCCCAGGCCCTTCCCTATGCGGTGATGCTGGCAACGCCGCTTTTCTTTTCGACCAACATCATTTTCGGGCGTTACGTCGCGGGCGATACGGCACCCTTCGTGCTGGCTTTTCTGCGCTGGGCCTCGGTCGCCGCGATCCTGCTGCCGTTTGCGCTGGTCCGCCAAGGCGCCGCGGTGCGCGCCGTTCTGGCCGACCATTGGCGCCTGCTGCTGACGCTGGGGTTTCTTGGCATGGGCCTTTCGGGCGGTGTCGTCTATCTCGGCCTGAGCCTGACGACGGCCACCAACGCCACGCTGATCTATTCGACCGCGCCGATCCTGATCATCCTGCTCGAGCGGCTGTTTCGCGGCCGCGCCATCGGCCTGCGCGAGACGGCCGGCATCGCGCTGGGCTTTGCCGGCGTTGCGATCATCGTCCTGCGCGGCGATCTGACGACGCTGGCCCGGCTGACCTTCAATCCCGGCGACCTGCTGATCGCCATGGCCTCTCTCTCCTGGGCCGGTTATTCGATCCTCTATCGCGCCGAGGGTCTCCGGCGGCTCGACAATATGAGCCTGTTCGCGCTGGTTGCCGGCTTCGGCGCGCTGGTCAATCTACCGTTCGCCGCCGTCGATCTGGTATCGGCCGAGGGCCTGCCGGCGACGCGCGAGGCCTGGTACGCCACGGGCGGGATCGTGCTCATCTCGTCGCTGCTGGCGTTTTCGGGCTTCCAGTATGGCGTGCGTGCGCTCGGCGCCTCGGTCGCCGGCATGTTCATGTATCTGATGACGCCCTATGGCGTGCTGATGGCGATCGTCTTTCTGGGCGAGCGGCTCGAACCGTTCCATCTGGCGGGCATCGTGCTGGTGATGACCGGGATCGGCATTGCGACGCTGCCGGCGAAACTGTTCCGGCGCCGCCGCTAACGGCGGCTACAAGGCCGCGATGTCGCCGGCCTCCCACATCGCCTCGGTCTCGGCGGCGAAGGCGGCAAAGCGCCCCTCCTCGATGGCGTTGCGCATCTCACGCATAAGCCACTGATAATAAAACGTGTTGTGCCAGCTCAGCAGCATCATGCCGAGCATTTCGCCCGACCGGATCAGATGATGCAGATAGGCGCGCGAATAGTCCCGCGAGGCCGGGCAATCCATCTGATCGTCGAGCGGCCGGTGGTCCTCGGCGTGGCGGGCGTTCTTCAGGTTGACGCGGCCGCGCCGCGTGAAAGCGAGACCGTGCCGGCCCGAACGGGTGGGCATGACGCAATCGAACATGTCGACCCCGCGCGCGACCGAGCGCAACAGGTCCTGGGGCGTGCCGACGCCCATCAGATAGCGCGGCTTGTCCGCCGGCAGGATCGGGCAGACCACGTCCAGCATGGCCAGCATTACGGCCTGCGGTTCGCCGACCGCCAGACCGCCGATCGAGTAGCCTTTCAGATCCATCGCGGTGAGCGCTCTGGCGGATTGCTCGCGCAGGCTCTCGTCGTCGCCACCCTGCACGATGCCGAACATCGCCTTGCCCGGCTTGTCGCCGAACGCGACACGGCAGCGCTCGGCCCAGCGCAGCGACAGTTCCATCGCCGCCTTCATCGTGTCCGCTTCGGCGGGCAGCGCGACGCACTCGTCGAGCTGCATCTGGATGTCGGAGCCGAGCAGTCCCTGTATCTCGATCGAGCGTTCCGGGCTCATCTCGTGGATGGCGCCGTCGACATGGCTCTTGAAGGTGACGCCCTCTTCGCTCATCTGGCGCAGCGCCGACAGGCTCATCACCTGAAAACCGCCCGAATCGGTCAGGATCGGCCTGTCCCACCCGATGAAGCGGTGCAGGCCGCCGAGCCGGTCGATCCGCTCGGCGCCCGGGCGCAGCATCAGGTGATAGGTGTTGCCCAAGATGATGTCAGCACCGGCGTCCCTGACCTGATCAAGATAGAGCCCCTTGACCGTCCCGGCGGTGCCGACTGGCATGAAGGCGGGCGTTGCGATGGCGCCGCGCCCGGTCGTCACGGTGCCGCGCCGTGCGCCGCCGTCGGTCGCATGGAGGGCAAAGCCGAACTCAGCCATCGGGATCGTTCCGGAACAGTAGGCTGGAATCGCCATAGGAATAGAAGCGGTAGCCGGTCTCGATCGCATGGGCATACGCGGCCCGCATGGTCTCGAGCCCGGCAAAGGCCGACACCAGCATCATCAGCGTCGAGCGCGGCAGGTGGAAGTTGGTCATCAGCACATCGACGCAGCGGAACCGGTAGCCGGGCGTGATGAAGATGTCGGTCGCGCCGGCGAAGGAATGGACGGTGCCCGCCTCATCGGCGGCGCTTTCGAGCAGCCGCAGCGAGGTCGTGCCGACCGAGACGATCCGGCCGCCCCGCGCCCGGGTCTGATTGATCAGCGCGGCGGTCGCTTTGGACACATGGCCGATCTCGGCGTGCATCCTGTGGTCGTCGGTATCGTCGGCCTTGACCGGAAGGAACGTGCCGGCGCCGACATGCAGCGTGACGAAGGCACGGTTGACGCCGGCCGCATCGAGCTTGTCGAACAGCCGGTCGGTGAAGTGCAGGCCGGCCGTGGGCGCGGCCACCGCGCCGTCCTCGCGGGCATAGACGGTCTGATAATCGGTGCGGTCGCGTTCGTCGTCGGCGCGTTTGGACGCGATATAGGGCGGCAGCGGAATGTGGCCGGCCAGGGCGATCGCGGCGTCAAGGTCGGGACCGGCCAGATCGAAGGCGAGCGTCACCTCGCCGCCCTCGGCCTTCTCGGCGACCGTCGCGTCGAGCGCGCCGGCAAGGCAGGCTTCTGCGGTTTCGCCGAACCGGATGCGGTCGCCGACACGCAGCTTCTTGGCGCCGCGCACGAACGCCTTCCACCGGTCGGGGCCCTCGCGCATGTGCAGCGTCGCGCCTACGGACGCGATCTGGCCGTCACGCTCGCGGGTCCCTTCGAGCTGGGCCGGGATGACGCGCGTGTCGTTGAACACCATCAGGTCGCCCGCCGACAGGAAGGACGGCAGGTCCATGACGCCCGCGTCGGTCAGGCCGGTATCGCGCACCACAAGCATGCGCGCCGCATCGCGCGGCTCGGCCGGGCGCAGCGCGATCCGTTCCTCGGGCAGGTCAAAATCGAACTCATCGACGCGCACGATCGATCCCCAAAATGAAAACAGGACGCCGCGGCGCGGCGCCCTGCAAGACGCATGACGGCCGCTATCAGAGGTCTGCCGCGACCTTCATCGAGACGATCGAATCAGGATCCTGCACCGGCTCGCCGCGCTTGATCCGGTCGACATTGTCCATGCCTTCGATCACCTCGCCCCAGACCGTGTACTGATTGTCGAGGAACGAGGCGTCCTCGAAACAGATGAAGAATTGCGAGTTCGCCGAATTGGGGTTTTGGGCGCGGGCCATCGAGCAGGTGCCGCGGCCATGGTTGGCGCCGGAGAATTCGGCCTTGAGATCGGGCTTGGACGAGCCGCCCATGCCGGCGCGGCCGGGATCGAAATGGGCGCCGCCCTTCTTGCCGAAACGCACATCGCCGGTCTGCGCCATGAAGCCGTCAATGACGCGGTGGAAGACCACGCCGTCATAGTCGCCCGCGCGCGCCAGTTCCTTGATGCGCGCGACATGACCGGGGGCCAGATCGGGCTTCATCTCGATCACGACTTCGCCCTTGGTGGTTTCCATGACGAGCGTGTTCTCGGGGTCCTTGTAAGCCAATGGGATATCCTCTCCTTGAAATCGTGTGACTACTGATCGGCCATCTCGACCTTGATCATGCGGTCGGGGTCGGCGACGGCGCCGTTCTGCGCCTGCGAGCCGCGCGTGATGTTGTCGACATATTCCATGCCGCTGACGACGCTGCCGACGACCGTGTACTGGCCGTCGAGAAAACGGCCCTCGTCGAACATGATGAAGAACTGGGAATTGGCCGAGTTCGGGCTCTGCGAGCGTGCCATGCCGACGACGCCGCGCATGAAGGGCTCGCCCGAGAACTCGGCCGGAAGGTCCGGCAGGTCGGAGCCGCCGGTGCCGGCGCGGCGCAGGCTGAACCCGTCTTCCATGTCGCCGAACTGGACGTCGCCGGTCTGCGCCATGAAGCCGTCGATGACGCGGTGAAAGGCGACATTGTCGTAGGCGCCCTGGCGCACCAGCGTCTTGATCTGTTCGACATGCTTCGGCGCCAGATCGGGCCTGAGCGCGACGCGCACCTCGCCGTCCTTGAGCGTGATGACCATCGTGTCCGATGGATCGGCCTCGGCCATCGATATCGAAACCGTCGCGCCGGTCAGGCCGAGCGCGGCGGTGGCGGCCAGCACAATTCGTCGTGTCAAACGCATGAAGGAGCCTCTTTTCGTGTCAGCTTTCGATCAGCCGGCAAACCGCGCCTTGAGCGCCTTTTCCACCGGGCCGGGAACGAAGGGCGACACATCGCCGCCCATGGCCGCGATCTGGCGCACCAATGTGGCGGCGATGGGACGGGTTTCGGCCGCCGCGGGCACGAACACGGTCTCGATGTCCGGCGCCATGGCCGTGTTCATGCCGGCCATCTGCATCTCATAGGCATAATCGGTGGAATCGCGCAGGCCGCGCAGCATGGCGACCGCGCCCGCCGCGCGCGCCGCATCGACCACCAGCCCGTCGAACGCGGTTACCGACACCCGGTCGCCGGCAAGGCCCGCCTCGTCCAGCGCGGCGCGGATCAGGCTTTCGCGCTCATCGAAAGCGAACAGGCCTTTCTTGCCGGCATGGGTGCCGATGGCGACCGTCACGCGGTCGAACAGCGCGAGACCGGCCCGCAGCACGGACAGGTGCCCGTTGGTCAACGGGTCGAAGGAGCCCGCATAGATGGCCGAACGTTTGCTCATCGGGTGCGTGTAGGAAAAAAGCGGCGCGCCTGCAAAGCCTTTTCGGCGGGCAGCAAGCCTTCATGATCGGCGACGACGGCGCGCGTCAGCCGGTTTCGCAGGTCACCGCATAGGCGCCCTGTCCGACGATCCGCAAAATTCCGGCTTCCGCGCCGGCCTTGTCCTCGAACGCGCGCTCGAGACGCAGCGTGATCAGGATCTCCTCGACATTGGGATCGGTGAAATCCGCCCAAAGGCGCTCGGAACTCGTATAGCCCTGCCCGAACAGGATCGTTTCGGCATCCTCGCCCTCCGGCGGATTGGTCGCATAGACCGTGCCGTCCGCTTCGATAACCGCATTGACCACAGCCAGCACCGGCACACGTCCAAGCGTCAGCAGAACGGACGTTCCGGGATCGTCGACACCGGTGCAGGCGACGCTTGCCGTCGCCGACGCCGCGCCGGTCAGCCCCAGCGTGGCAAGCGCGGTTGCGCATAACAATCGCCCCGGACCGGCCATCATCCACTCCCTCGAACCGTGAAAACGCATCGCCGTGTGCAACCTATCACATCGCCCGCGCGTTTTCACCGGCACAAACACAGTCATTGTGCCTGTTGGGAGAACCGTCATGATCACGATCTACGCCATCGCCACCGCCGTCACCGTGCTGACCGGCGCCACCGCCCTGTCGTTCGGCCTGATGGTGCGCCCGCGCGACTGACATCGCCGCTGCGCCGCCGGCGTTCGACACGACTGCACGCAGCATTGCAGGCGTTAACCGGATTTTATCCCTTGCGGAACACAAATGGAACAGTTAACGTCTGTTCGACATTTGTTTTCGTTTGTTTCCGGATTCGCCATGCTGACACGCAAACAACTCGACCTCCTGATGTTCATCAATGAACGGCTCAAGGAGACCGGCGTCCCGCCATCCTTCGACGAAATGAAGGAGGCGCTGGATTTGGCGTCGAAGTCCGGCATCCACCGGCTGATCACCGCGCTCGAGGAGCGCGGCTTCATCCGCCGCCTGCCCAACCGGGCGCGGGCGCTGGAAGTGATCAAGCTGCCCGAGGCGATGCAGCCGATCAACCAGGTGCGCCAGCGCTTTTCGCCGAGCGTGGTCGAGGGCGGCCTTGGCCGGCCCGCCGCCCCGTCCGTTCCCGCCGCTCCGCCGCGCGAGGCGCCCGATGGCGCCAATGACGATTTCAGCGTTCCGGTGATGGGCAAGATCGCCGCCGGTGTTCCGATTTCCGCGATCGAGAACCAGACGCGGTCGCTGGTCGTGCCGCCCGACATGATGGGCAAGGGCGAACACTACGCGCTCGATGTCGAGGGCGATTCGATGATCCATGCCGGCATTCTCGATGGCGACACGGTGGTGATCAAACGCACCGACACGGCCAATCCCGGCGAGATCGTCGTCGCTCTGGTCGATGACGAGGAAGCCACCCTCAAACGTTTCCGCCGCAAGGGCGCCTCGATTGCGCTGGAAGCGGCCAACCCAGCCTATGAGACCCGCATTTTCGGGCCCGACCGGGTGCGGATACAGGGGCGGCTGGTCGGTCTCGTCCGGCGCTACTGAGGGTCAGGCGCTAAAGCGGATCAGGAACCGGTCCGATCTGGCGGGTGGTTGGGCGATGTGGCTATTGTCGGCACGCAGCGTGCCGGGCCAGCGCGTTTAATTCCTTTCGGCGAGGTTGCGGGCCGCCCGGCTCCATCGACGGTGATCGTGCCAGGGCCGCAAGGATGCGCCGATCGCATGACGTGCCGTCAGTTTCGGTTCGCCTGAAGCATCGGTTCGGACTGCGATTTCCGCGCTGCCTTGCAGGGCAAGCGTCTGCGCCGTCAGCACCAGCGTGCCGTCGTTGCAGTGCGCAGTTGATGGCGCATAGGCCAGCACGATCAGATCGAATCGCCGGCACAGTTCACCTCCGCTCAACGGTCCGTCCGCCGGTTCCGTGAGGATCGCGATATCGACCGAAGCGCCAGATGCGTGGCGCACATTTGCCATGCAAACCGTCCCGTTGCAGCGCATCGCGCTTTCCCGTCCAGTGCCGTCAGGAGCCTCGGTGAATGGATCATCGACGGAGACGGGCCTGGTCACCGTCCGCGCCGCATAGGCCATCTGCCATTGTTCGAGGATGAACCCGTTCGGCCGCGCACGGTTGACGCGCAGCGTGCCATCGTCGCCGATCATCGCCATCTGCCTGCCGTCCTCGGAGATGACAGCGATCGGCAGTTCGCCCTGCCGGGCAAGCACGATCGCGACGCATGCGGGCAGGATCGCCGCCCAGCGCAGCCAAGTGCGGAACAGGCACAGCCAGGCCAGCGCCACCGTCGCCGCCAGCATGGTGCCCGCGGACATGGCGCCGACCATCCCGTCGGGAGACCGTTCGGCGACCCATTGCGCGATGGACAGGATCCAGCCGGCGCTCGCTGCCATCGCCGCATAGATCGGCCCGTCGATGCCGAACGGGATGGCGAGCGTTGCCAATATCGCCAGCGGCATGGTCAGGAACGAGACGATCGGCATCGCGGCCAGATTGGTCACCAGGCCGAGGACAGCCACGCGCTGGAAATGATAGGCCGCATAAAGCCCGCTGGCGGCGCCTGCGACGATCGAAGTGGCCGCAAGGGCTGCCACGAACCGCCAAGCGTTGGCCGCGGCCGCCGCGGTCCCGCTTTGGATTGGCGTATCGCCGCGCTGCCGTGCCCGTGCAATCCGGGCGCGGTTCCAGCCGTCATAAAGCGCTATCAGCGCCAGCGTCGCGGCAAACGACATGTGAAAGCTCGGCCCGACGACGCTGGCCGGCGCGACGGCGATGACGATGATCGCGGCGATGGCGAGGTTGCGCTTGCTGATCGCCGTCCTGTCGAGCATCAGCGCGCCGAGCATCACCGCCAGCATGACGAATGAGCGTTGCGTGGCAACGCCCGCGCCGGCCAGAAACAGATAGACGAAGATCGCCGCAAAGGCCGCGCTCGCCGCATATTTCTTCACCGCATGGGCCGAAGCCACCGGGCCCGACAGGGCAAGAATCGCGCGGAGCGTCATCATCACCGTGCCGGCGACCAGCGCCATGTGCAGCCCGGAAATCGTCAATATGTGCGCAAGCCCCGAGACGCGCAGCGCCTCGTTGACAGGCTCCGGAATGCCCGACTTGTCGCCATTGACGAGCGCGGCGGACACGGAGCCTGCCTCGCCCGGCGCGGCGGACCGGATGCGGTCGCCGAGCCACAAGCGCGCATTTTGCAGACGGCCGGCGAGGTGAGCCCGCACGCCGTCAGGAGCTTCGACGGCCACCCGATCCGGCGCGCCATAGAAGAAGCCGTTGGCGCCATGGCCGGCGAAATAGCCGTGAAAGGCGAAATCATAACCGCCCGGCCGCGCCGGTCCCGACAGCGGAAAAAGCCGCGCCACGCCCGTCAGCCCGTCGCCGACGCGTACATTGCCTGCAGGGCTGCGGGTGGTGACGCGCAGACGGTCCGGCACATGGCGCAATGCGGGGCGTGCCGTCTCCAGCACATCGAGCGTATAGCGCACCGATCCGTTGGCGCGGGTTTCGATGCGCACGATCCGGCCGGTCAGATGAGTGGTGACGGCGGAGCCGAGCATCTGCGTGCCGCGCGCCATGGTGTGCCACTGCGCGGTCGCCATGCCGACCAGCACGATGAGCGCGGCCAGACAAATCCGGGCCGCCATCCGCGACCGCCGGCCAGCCAGCCACCACAGCAGCGCCGCAAGACCCAGCGCCAGCGGCAGATTGTGGGGTGCCGGTTCCGCCGGAAGCGCGAAATAGGCGGCCGCGCCGGCCAGCAGCAAGACCGGCACGAAGAGGAACGGCGTGCCGAACTCGGTCTCCTCGGCCAGTGCCGCCGGAAACCTCTCCTTCAGCGCCTTCAGGGCAAGGTGCGTCGGGTTGGCTCGACGTATCGTCGGCGGTTGATCCGGATCGCGCTCGACCGGGAACGGCGGCGCTGCGGTTTGGCTTTCGGCTGCCGGCGGTGCGCGCAGTTCGTCCGGCGCCAAGGGCGCGAAGTCAAAGGCGCGGCGCTCGTCCCTTTCGGACGTTTCGCCCCGTCGGTGCCGTGCGCCTGCCTCACCCGAACCCGTCACGCGCTCACCCTTGCGGAGGTGCCTTGACCGCCGTCGGCGCCGAGTGTGCGGCGGCGGCGGCGCGCTTGCAAGTTGGCGATTGTGTGGTACGAGAACGCACGCCCCGCGCGGCGCACCCAGGGCCGCCGCAATCGCGCGGCCAAAAGCCACCATGACCGGAGCTTTCCATGACGAGCGGCGTTGTCACGCGCTTTGCCCCCTCGCCCACCGGCTTCCTGCATATTGGCGGGGCGCGCACGGCGCTGTTCAACTGGCTTTACGCGCAGCACACCGGCGGCACGATGCTGTTGCGGATCGAGGATACCGACCGAGCCCGCTCGACGCCCGAGGCCGTCGATGCGATCATCGACGGGCTGACCTGGCTCGGACTTGACTGGCAGGGCGAACCTGTCTCCCAGTTCGCGCGCGCCGGCCGGCACGCGGAGATCGCCGACCAGCTTCTCGCCGAAGGCCACGCCTATCGCTGCTATGCCAGCCCGGAAGAATTGACGCAGATGCGCGAGACCGCCCGCGCCGAAGGCCGCCCGCCGCGTTATGACGGCCGCTGGCGCGACCGCGATCCCTCCGAGGCGCCCGCAGGCGTCGATCCGGTCATCCGCATCAAGGCGCCGCGCGACGGCGAAACCATCGTGCGCGACCAAGTGCAGGGCGATGTGCGCTTTCCCAACGCCGATCTCGACGATTTCGTCATTTTGCGCTCGGACGGCACGCCGACCTACATGCTCGCCGTCGTTGTGGACGATCACGACATGGGCGTCACCCACGTCATTCGCGGCGACGACCATCTGACCAACGCGGCCCGCCAGCAGATCATCTACGGTCACATGGGCTGGGACGTGCCGGTCATGGCGCACATTCCGCTGATCCACGGTCCCGACGGCGCCAAACTCTCCAAGCGCCACGGCGCGCTGGGCGCCGAAGCCTATCGCGCGATGGGCTATCTGCCCGAGGCGCTGCGCAACTATCTGGCGCGCCTGGGCTGGAGCCATGGCGACGACGAGATCATGTCGACCGAACAGATGATCGAATGGTTCGACATCGCCGACGTCAACAAGGGCGCGGCGCGGTTCGACATTGCCAAGCTCGAGGCGCTCAACGGCCACCATATCCGCCATGCGGACGACGTCCACCTGCTCGAACAGATCGGTGTGCTGCTGCCGCATATCGAGGGCGGGGCCGACCTGATCGCCAAGCTCGCCGACGAGGGCCGGCGCGCGCAGCTTCTTGCCGCCATGCCGGGACTGAAGGAGCGCGCCAGGACGCTGGTGCAGCTCGTCGACAGCGCCGCCTATCTTTTCGATGCCCGGCCGCTTTCGTTCGACGACAAGGCGGCCGGCATTCTCGACGCCGATGCGCGCGCGCTTCTCACCGGTGCCCATGCGGCGCTGTCGGCCGTCGACGACTGGCAGGCCGATACGCTCGATGCGGCGGTGCGCACCTTTGCCGAAAGCCGCGAACTGAAGCTTGGCAAGGTCGCCCAGCCGTTGCGCGCGGCGCTCACGGGCCGCGCCACCTCGCCGGGCGTGTTCGACGTGCTCGCCGTTCTGGGGCGCGAGGAATCACTGGCGCGGATCGCCGACGTGATGGCGTGACGCACCGACGCGAATGTGACTTGTGCAATGCACAAATAGGGCTTTGGGCTAGCTTGGCACTCCGGGGCAAATGGGCTAGCTAGGCCGCAACGATCCGCCCGAACCGGTTTTGATGCAACGCAAAATCGGGCCCGGGTTTCTAGACGAGAAGCGATTGAAGGAGAGGCCATGACCGACAAGAGTGCAACCCTGAACGTTGAAGGCACCGACCACTCCTTTGAAGTCCGCTCGGGCTCTGTGGGGCCCGATGTCGTCGATATCTCAAGGCTCTACGCCGAGACCGGCAAGTTCACCTACGATCCGGGCTTCACCTCGACCGCATCGTGCGAATCCAAGATCACCTTCATCGACGGTGACGAGGGCGTGCTGCTGCATCGCGGCTATCCGATCGACCAGCTCGCCGAGCATGGCGACTTTCTGGAAACCTGTTACCTGCTGCTCTACGGCGATCTGCCGACGAAGGTGCAGAAGGAAGACTTCGACTTCCGCGTGACGCACCACACCATGGTCCATGAGCAGATGAACCGGTTCTTCACCGGATTCCGCCGCGATGCGCATCCGATGGCCATCATGTGCGGCGTGGTCGGCGCCCTGTCGGCCTTCTATCATGACTCCACCGACATTTCCGACGAGCATCAACGCATGGTCGCAAGCCTGCGCATGATCGCCAAGATGCCGACGATCGCGGCCATGGCCTACAAGTACTCGATCGGCCAGCCCTTCGTTTATCCCAAGAACGATCTGGACTATGCGTCCAACTTCCTGCGCATGTGCTTCGCCGTGCCTTGCGAGGAGTATCAGGTCAACCCGGTGCTGGCCCGCGCGATGGACCGCATCTTCATCCTGCACGCCGACCATGAGCAGAACGCATCGACCTCGACCGTGCGGCTCGCCGGCTCGTCCGGCGCCAACCCGTTCGCCTGCATCGCGGCGGGCATTGCCTGCCTCTGGGGTCCGGCCCATGGCGGCGCGAACGAAGCGGCGCTGAACATGCTGGCCGAGATCGGCAGCGCCGACCGCATTCCGGAATTCGTCGCCCGCGCCAAGGACAAGGACGATCCGTTCCGCCTGATGGGCTTCGGCCACCGCGTCTACAAGAATTACGATCCGCGCGCCAAGATCATGCAGAAGACCACGCACGAGGTTCTGGGCGAACTGGGCATCAAGGACGACCCGATGCTCGAGGTTGCCATGGAGCTTGAACAAATGGCGCTGACCGACGAATATTTCATCGAAAAGAAGCTTTATCCGAACATCGATTTCTATTCGGGCATCACGCTCAAGGCGCTCGGCTTCCCCACCAATATGTTCACCGTCCTTTTCGCGCTCGCGCGCACTGTCGGCTGGATCGCCCAGTGGAAGGAGATGATCGAGGATCCGGGCCAGAAGATCGGCCGGCCGCGTCAGCTCTACACCGGCGAAGTCCAGCGCGATTACGTGCCGCTCTCCAAGCGCTGAACGCCGGCAAGACGTTGTTGCCAGCCCGCGGCGTCATTCGTCGCGGGCTTTTTTTATGCCGCGCCGCGCTCATCGAGCATGCCGGCAACGATGGCCGCGGCCCTGGCGCTCGGCGGTTCGTCGACCCGCATCCGGTCGCGCACCGTGCGATAGCCTTCCATGACCAGGGCCCTGCGCGCGCCGGCCGGCTCGGCCAGTTCCTCGGCCAGCCGCGCCAGCATGCCGGGGTGGATCATCTCGTCATAATATTCGTTGATCACCGGCCGGTCGGCGATGACGTTGGGCAGCGCGGCCGACCATGTCGTCAACAACCGCTCGGCGACGCGGCGGATCAGCGGATCGGAGCGATAACAGGAGATCGCCGGCACGCCGGCCAACGCCAGTTCGAGCAGCACGGTGCCGGACGCCGCAATCGCCACATCGGCCGTCCCGTACGCCTCGATCTGGGCGTCGCGCCCGGTCGTGACCCGGACGACATCGGGCCAACCCAGCACATGATCGCGCACCTGCCGCTCCAGATGCGGCAATGTGGGCAGCGTGATCGACAGCGCATTGCCGCGCTCGCGCATGATGTCGACCGCCTGGCGAAAGTCATCGAGCAGCGCGCGCACCTCCGACCGGCGCGATCCCGGCAGCAGCAGCAGATTGACCGTTGAGCCATCGGCGCGCGCGGTTCGCGCCGTGTTGGCTTCCCAGCAGCGCTGCAGCGCGTCGTCCGCCATCAGCCGGTGGCCGACATAGTGGGTTTCCGGCCCGCCGAGTTCGGCCATGACGGCCGGCTCGAACGGCAGAATCGACAGGACGTGGTCCACATAGGAACGCATCGCCGGGGCCCTGCCCGGCCGCCATGCCCAGACCGTCGGCGCGACATATTTGACGACCGGCAGGTCCGGCAGGCGCTTCTTGACCCGCTTTGCGACCCTCAACGAAAAGTCCGGGCTGTCGACGACGATCAGGCAGTCGGGCCGAGCGGCGATCAGCGCGTTTGCGGTCTGCCCGATACGGCGGGCGAGACGCGGAAGGGCGCGGACCACACTGGTCAGCCCCATCAGCGCGATCTCGTCCGGGTCGAAAAGCGATGTGAGCCCATGGGTTTGGAGTGGCGGGCCGCCGACACCGACCAGGCGCACGGGCGTACCCAGCCGCGCGTTTAGCGCGGCGATCAGGTCGGCCGCGAGAAGCTGGCCGGACGGTTCGCCGGCCACGATGCCGATCAGCGGGCCGTTGCGCTTGTCATGGCTCACCGCGTGTGCTCCCCGGTCCATGTCCGTTCGACGGCGTGCGGATCGAGACCGACCAGAAAGAGACCGGCGGCGTCGGCATCCGCTATCGTTGTCTGGCGGTCCATCACCAGCGTGTTTTCGCCATGCACCGCAATGCCGGCAAGGCCGGCGGACGCGGCGCCGGCGACCGTGTTGCGTCCGATTGTCGGCATGTCGACACGGATGTCCTGGCCGGGCTTGCGCAGTTTGACGAGCACGCCGCCCTTGCGCCGGCCCAGCCGGCCGATGGCGCGCAGGTCCGCAACCCGTTGCAGCATCGCATCGGTGCCCTCGGCGCCTTCGAGCGCGACCACCCGGGTTCCAAGCACGACGACCGCCTGCCCGGCATCGAGCGCGCCAAGCGCATTGGCGGCGACGATTCCGGCCTCGATGGCGGCTTTCTGGCTCTTGGGCACGGAAACCTTTCCAAGCCGGGCGGCGGGCGCCAGCAGATCGGGCTCGATCTCGTGCGCGCCGACCACCGTCAGTCCGCCATCCTCCATCATCGCCACAACCGCGCGCAGCAGCGCATCGTCGCCCTTGCCGAGCGCGCGCACGATCCGTGCGATCAGGCGCAGCGTCGTCCAGTCGGGGCGGAACAGGCCGATGTCGGGCCGGCCCTTCACCGTGCCGACCAAAGTGACCTTTTCGACCCCACGATCGAGCATGTAGCGCTTGAATCGGCTCAGTTCGGCGGTGTTGACGGCGATATGCTCGTATTCGGCCAGCGCCGGATCCGCGTCGCCTTCGAGCATGACGACAACGAATGGAACGTTCTTGTCCGACAGCGATCGGGCCAGATGCAGCGGAACCTGCCCGCCCCCGGCGATGATGGCAAGGGGCGCACCGGACCCATCCTGCGGAGCCCGGACCATGTCTTATCCCGCGTGGTTTTCCGCGCGGCGCGCATCGGCGCCGCTCAGCGGCGTCGTCAGATGCCGCTTGGCGCCGTCGAGCACGAAGCGCGCCATCTGCTGCACCGGTTCGATGCCGGCATAGGCATCGACCAGCCCCTCGGCGTTTTCCCTGACCGAGCGGCCATTGTCCGCAAACAGGTCGCGATAGGCATGGCGGATGGCCGTGATGTCGGCCCGGTCCATGCCCGAGCGTTTGAGCCCGACAAGATTGAGGCCGCTCAGATAGGCCCGGCTGCCCATCGCAAGACCGTAGGGAATGACGTCGTGGGCGACCCCCGTCAGCCCGCCGATGAAGGCGTTGTTGCCGATGGTGCAGAACTGGTGGATGGCACCGCCGCCGCCGACGATCACATGATCGCCGATCGTCACATGGCCGCCGATCATCACATTGTTGGCGAACGTCACGCGCTGCCCGATGACGCAGTCATGGGCGACGTGAGAATAGGCCAGGAACATGCAATCGTCGCCGACGACGGTCTCGCCGCGCGCATTGCCGGTGCCGCGGTGCATGGTCACACCTTCGCGGATCGTGACGTTCCTGCCGATGACCAGCTTGGTCGGTTCGCCCTTATAGGCGGTGTTTTGCGGCGCACCGCCGAGCACCGCCTGGGGATGCACGGTGCATCCGGCGCCCAGCACGGTCGGGCCGGTGACCGATACATGGCTCATCAGAGCGACATCGTCGCCGAGCGTGACCTCCGAGCCGACGTGGCAGAACGGGCCGATGCGCACGTTTGCGCCCAGGGTCGCCCCGGTCTCGACCAGTGCGGTGGGGTGAACGAATGTCGATTGCGCGTCCATCTCAGAGCCCGCCTCCGCGCTTGGCATCGTTCGGCGAGAGCATGGCCGTCAGTTCGGCTTCGGCAACCATGTCGCCGGCGACCTTCGCGATGCACTCATAGCGGCAGATCGAGCCGCGCCGCTTGATCAGCCGGACATGGTATTCCAGCACATCGCCCGGCACGACGGGTTTTCGGAACTTGGCCTTGTCGATCGACATGAAGTAGACGAGCGCCGGCTTGTCCATGCCCAGGCTCTTGATGCCGATCGCGCCGGCGGTCTGGGCCAGGCCCTCGATGATCAGGACGCCCGGCATGATCGGATTGCCGGGGAAGTGGCCCATGAAATGGGGCTCGTTGTAGGTGACGTTCTTGATGCCGACCGCCGAATCCAGTCCGTCAATGTTGACGATACGGTCGACCAGCAGCATCGGATAGCGATGCGGCAGCGCCTTTAGAATGTCGGCGAGATCGGCGGTGTCGAGCGCCTCGTCCACGGAGGTGTGTGTCATGCCAAGAAGCGGAAGCCCTTGCGTTAATCGGATTGAGCCGACCTCTTACGGTCATTGGCAAGCCGGCGCAATGCCAGCACTTCGCGCAGTGCGTCTCTGGCCGGCTTGGCGGGAGAACCGCCCCAGCGCTCGCCCGACGGAATGTTGTCCATCACGCCGGCGCCGCCCGCAATCTGAACCCGGTCGCCGATGACGATCTGGTCGGCGACGCCGACACCGCCGCCCAGCATGCACTGGTCGCCGATGGTCACGCTGCCCGAAATGCCGCAGTGGCCGGCGATCACCGTGTGCATGCCGATCCGCACATTGTGGGCGATCTGCACCAGATTGTCGATTTTCGTGCCCTGCCCGATCACCGTGTCGCCCAGCGTGCCCCGGTCGATCGCCGTGTTTGCGCCGATCTCGACATCGTCCTGTATGACGACACGGCCGAGCTGCGGCATCTTGCGCAGGCCGTCGGCGCGCGGCACATAGCCGAACCCGTCCTGGCCGATCGCCGCGCCAGGCAGTATCTGCACCCGGTCGCCAAGCAAGGCGTATTGCAGGCTCGCGCCCGCACCGATGTGGCCGTTGCGGCCGATGCGGCACCCGCGCGCAATGACCGCATTGGCGCCGACGATCGTGCCCGCACCGATCTCCACATCGTCACCGATGACGGCACCCGGCGCCAGGATCACGCCGTCCTCGAGGCGCGCTGTGGGCGAAACGGTCGCGCCCGATGAGGGGTGGAGCGCCGTGGCCGGATCGGCGATGGCCACCGCGTCGCCAATGCTGTCCGCAAAAAGCGCCAGCGCAATATCCTGAAAGGCGTGCCGCGGCGCATTGGCCGCAAGATGGACGGGGCCCTCGGGCAAAAGTCCGGCCAGATCGGCGGGTCCGATCACGGCGCTGCACAGGCCGAGCGCATCAAGCGCGACGTTGCGGGCGCTCTCGATGAAGACCAGGCTTCCCGTCACGGGCGCCGAGGCGGGCGCAAGCGTGGTGACCACGGCCCGCCCGGCGCCGCCGTCCGGCAACACGAGATCGCCGCGCCCGGCAACGATATCGAGCGGAAGCGGAAGGTCGGAACGGTGAAAATGCGGATCAATTGCCAAAATCGGCACCAATCAGGACGCCCGGCGCTTGGTCCTGTCCTCGTACCGGGCGATCACATCGTCAGAAGGCGGACGACACCGAGAAGCTGAAGCGCTGCTCCTTGTCGTGCGCCTGTTTGGCCAGCGGCCAGGCATAGTCGAAGCGCAGCGGCGCAAACGGCGATTGCCAGATCACGCTGAGACCGGCCGACGCACGCCATTCCATGTTGGTGTTCATGGCGCCGGCTACGTCGGAGCCGAACAGGGTTGCCGCATCGGCAAACAGGGCGCCCTTGAAGCCAAGATCGCGCGGGAATGCCGGCAGCGGGAACTGAACTTCAGCGGTGGCGTTGAAATAGGTCTTTCCGCCGATGAAGTTGCCCGCCGCATCGGTCGGGCCGATACCGTTATAGGAGAAGCCGCGAATGCGCCGCTGACCCAATTGGAACTGGTCGAACCCCTCGACCGTCCGACCAATGCCCGTAACGTTGCCAGCGCCGGCACTCAAAAGGCCGACGACTTCGGCATCTTCGGACACGGTCACATAATAGGATGCATCAACCGTCGAGCGGACGAAGCGGGCGTCGCCGCCAAGACCGGCCACTTCCTGGATCGCCCGGACAAAGAGACCGCTGCGCGGATCGTTGCGGTCGTCGATCGTGTTGTAGATCAGGCCGTAGGAGACCGACGACTTGATCCGGTCACGACCGCTGGCGATCCGCGTCTGAACATAGCCGGGCGCGCTACAGTTGGCGTCCGGATCCCCCGGCAAATCGGTACAATCGGCACCGTCCGCATTGAAGGCGGTCTGCGAGTAGGAATAGCCGGCAGTGGCCGTCAGATCGTCTGTCAGGGGCAGGCCAAAGCTCACCGAACCGCCTGTGGCCACCTCTTCATAGTCTCCGAAGTCGCGCCGGTTCTGGAACACGTTGCCGGTTGCAGCCACGCGATAGCCCAGAAAATAGGGCTCGGTGAAAGAGATGTTGTAGGTGCGCGAGTTCTGGCTGCCGCCGATGCCGATGCGAATGGCCTGGCCGCGGCCAAGGAAGTTGCGTTCGGTAATCGAACCTTCCAGATTGACGCCCTCGTCCTGGCCGCCGGTGGTGTATCCGACACCTGCGCCGAACTCGCCGGTCGGCTTTTCCTCGACCTGTACGACGACAATGACGCGGTCGGGCGACGAGCCGGGACGTGTGCTTATCGACACGGTCGAGAAGAAGTCCAAAGCCTCCAGCCGGCGCTGCGCCCTGCGAATCAGGATCTGGTTGAAGGCATCGCCTTCGGCCAGGTCGAATTCGCGGCGGATGACATAGTCGCGCGTGCGCGTGTTGCCGGCGATCTCGATGCGCTCGATGAAGGCGCGCTGACCCTGATCGACGATGTAGGTGACATCGATCGTGCGATTGTCGAAATTGCGGTTGCCGACCGGCGTGACCTCGGCGAACGGGAAGCCCGCGCCAGCCAATCGCTCGGACATGTCGATCAGCGTATCCTCGACATCGACGGCGCTGTAGACGCGACCCGAACGGGTCTGGATCGTGCTCGTCAGCGATTGCGGATCGACGCCGGTGACGGTGCTGTCGATCTCGATGTTGCCGAACGTGTAGCGGTCGCCCTCATCCACCTCGATGTTGATGACGATGTTGCCGGATGACGGATCGACATCGGCGGACGAGGAGATGACCCGGAAGTCGGCATAGCCGCGGTTGAAGTAAAAGCGCCGCAGGCGCTCTTCGTCGGCAGCCAGACGCTGATCGTCATAGACATCGTTGCGCGTCAGGAAAGACAGCGGGTTGGACTGCTTGGTCGTGATGACGGCCTGCAGGCGCCGGTCTCCGAAAGCGTTGTTGCCGGTGAAGTTGATGCGCGAGATCTTCGTGCGGTCGCCCTCGACAACCTGAAAGATGACGTTGACGCGGTTCTCACCCAGATCGACGACGCTGGCATCGACCGTGATGTCGCTCCGTCCGGTGCGGCTGTACGCTTCCACGATCGCTTCGACATCGGCGTCCAGCGTGTCCTGATCGAATCGCGCGCGGGGGGCGAGTTGCACCACGCCGCGCAGACGGTCATCGTCGAGACGCCGATTGCCCTGGAAAAGAACCTGGTTGACGGTGGCGAATTCCTCCACCGTTACGACGAGCGTCGAGCCCGAGCGCACGACCGAGACGTTCGAGAACAGTCCCGAACGGAACAGCGCCCGCACCGCGTCGTTGACATCGGAATCAGTGAAGTTCCTGCCGGGCTGATATCCGACGAAATCGGCAATCGTCTGCTCGGCGACACGCTGGTTTCCGCGAACCGAAATCGCGTTCACCACAGCTGCCTGCGCGCTTGCCATCGTCAGCGTCTGCACGGCGATCGCACCGCCGACGGCCGGCGTCAAAGCCAGCGCGGCAGCCGACACGGCGCTCAAAAATCTAGGAGCCGCTTTCATGCGGTATTGTCCCCAATCTGCTTGGGTCCGAGCCAGACCAGATAGTTCACTCAAAGCGTCGAAATCCGTATTGCAGGCTTTTGTCCCACACGCAAGCAGTAGGGTTAAAAAGCGTTTAGCTTGTGCCGTTTAGTGACGTTTTCGCAACGCACGACCGCCTCACATGGTAAACGAAATGCCCTCATCGCGCGGGTCAAGCATGCGGCATGGCGATACGCGTAACGTTCTAGCCATTTCCGAAAAGAATCGTGATGTCGTTCCAGGTCGCAAACACCATCAGGCCCAGAACGAGCGCGAATCCGATCCGATAGCCATATTCCTGAGCCACCTCCGACAGCGGCTTTCCGCGCACCGCCTCATAGGCATAGAACATCAGGTGCCCGCCATCGAGCACCGGCACAGGCAAAAGGTTCAACAGCCCGATCGAGACCGACAGAATCGCCGTCAGGTTCAAAAGGGCGATGAAGCCGAGTGTCGCCACCTGCCCCGACACCTGCGCCACGCGAATCGGGCCGCCGATCTGGTCGGCGCTCTCGCGCCCGGTGATGACGCCGGCCAGATATCCGCCGGTACGCGAGATCACATAACCGGTCTCCTGAACGCCCAGCCAGACGGCCTGCAGCGGCGGATAGGTTTCGGTGCGATACCGTCCCGCCTCGGGGTTGTTGACGACACCGATCACACCCTGCTCGATCCTGTTGCCGAACCGGTCCTCGATCTCGAGCCGTTCGGGTGTGATGGTCAGGTCGATGGACTGGCCGTCGCGATCGACGACCATGGCGATCGGGCTGCCGGCGCGGGGCGCCACATAACGCTGCACGTCGGAGAAACTCGCAACGGGCTGGCCGTCGAGACTGACGAAGCGGTCGCCGGCTTCAAGGCCCGCGGCTTCGGCCGCGCTGCCGGCACGAACCTCGGCCACCACAGGATCGGCGACGACGCGTCCGAACACGGCCAGGACGAATGCGAAGATGACGATTGCAAGGATGAAGTTGGCGGCCGGACCGGCAAACACGGTCGCCGCGCGGCGCCAGACGCTCTTGGTGTGGAAGGCCCGGGCCCGTTCCGCTTCGGTCAGCGCGTCATCCATCGTCGCCGACGCCGAGGCCGCGTTCATGTCTCCGACGAACTTCACATAACCGCCGAGCGGGATCGCTGACAGCCGCCAGCGTGTTCCGTGGCGATCGTCAAAGCCGAAAAGTTCGGGGCCGAAGCCGACCGAGAACACCTTGGCGCCGATTCCGCACCAGCGGCCGACGAGATAGTGGCCCAGTTCGTGAAAGAAGATGACGACCGTCAGAACGAACAGGAACGGCACGGCAATGCCGATGATGAAGCCGTCCGTCGCGACGAGTCCGGTCAGGAAGTCAAACATCGGGTCTCCGCTGTCGGTCAGAAAAAGGCAAGGGCGGGCTGGTCGATGCCGGCGCGCAGCGCACTGGCAAACCATAGGCCAATCGCGGCGAAAACAAGACCATCGACTCGATCCATGACGCCGCCATGGCCGGGGATCACGCGGCCTGAGTCCTTGACGCCGGCGCGCCGCTTGATCCACGATTCAAACAGGTCGCCGGCCTGCGACAGGGTCGACAGGACCAGCGCCAGTCCGATTGCCGCCCAAAAGCTGCTGACGCCGAACAGCGCATCGACCAAGAGCGCTGCGGCAACGGCCGAGGCGAGCCCGCCGAGCGCGCCGGAGATCGTCTTGTTGGGTGAGACGCGCGGCGCCAGCTTCGGCCCGCCTACCCGGCGTCCGACGAAATAGGCGCCGATATCGGTGGCCCAGACCACGGCGACCAGGAAGATGATGGCCGCCAAGCCCGGCTCGAAGCCCCAATCGCCCCGCAAAAGGCCCAGACTGGTCAGAAGCAGCGCCGCATAGACGAACCCGCCAATCGCTCGTCTGTCCTTGAGGCCGACGGCCGCAACGGCGAACAAGGCCAAAACGGCGAGCAGAAGCAGTGTCTTGGCAGCCGGCGGCGCAAACAGGATGACGACCGCCAGTGCGATCAAGCCCAGAATGCCAACCGGTTGCAGCCGGTCGTCGCTGCCGGGCATCTTCATGTCGGTCCATTCGACCCAGAAGATGGCGGCGATCAGCGTGATGAACATCACGAAAGGCGTTCCGCCGGCAATCGTGACGGCGATGAAGATCGCTCCCAGCACCACGCCGGACCAGACCCGGGCGGCGAGGTTGCTCATAGGGCGACGTCGCGCGCCGGCGTCACCGCGCCGTAACGGCGTTCCCGGCCGCGATATTCCTCGAGCGCCTGCACAAGCTGGTCTTCGTCGAAATCGGGCCACATGCAGTCGAGGAACACCAATTCGGCATAGGCCGCCTGCCAGAGCAGGAAATTGGACAGCCGCATTTCGCCGCTGGTGCGGATGATCAGATCCGGATCGGGCAGTCCGGCCGTGTCGAGCGCGCCGCTGACATCGGCGCTCGTCAGGCGCCGCTCGCAATCGGGCGTCAGGCGCGCCGTGTCGATCAGCTTTTGCGCCGCGCGCAGCAATTCGTCGCGCGCACCATAGTTGAAGGCGATGTTGAGGTTGAGCCGGACATTGCCGCGCGTGCGCGATTCGGCACGTTCGATCAGGTCGAGAATGTCGGGCTTGAGCCCTTCACGGCTGCCGATGATGCGGATGCAAACCCCGTTTGCCGCCAGCTCCGCCAGGTCGCGGTGGATGTAAAGCCGCAGCAGACCCAGAAGATCGCGCACCTCTTCAGGCGGCCGCGACCAGTTCTCCGACGAAAACGCGTAGAGCGTCAGGTGCCGGATGCCGTGCCTGGGCGCGGCGCGCACCGTGCGGCGCACCGCTTCCACGCCTGCCCTGTGGCCGAAAGTACGCGGCATGGAGCGCGCGGTGGCCCAGCGGCCGTTGCCGTCCATGATGATGGCGACATGTTCGGGACCGAGGATCGTGTCAGCGGGCGCTTTGGACAGCACGTACATCTCCTTTGGGGACGCCGGGCGCCCGATTCGTTGCGCCTGCGGCCGCGGCGGTTACACCTGAAGGATTTCGGCTTCTTTCTCGGCCAGCAACTCGTCGATACGCGTGATGTATGTGTCGGTCTGCTTCTGCACGGCGTCCGATTCCGACCGTCCCTCGTCCTGACCGATCTCGCCGTCTTTTTCGAGCTTTTTCAAGGTGTCCATGCCGTCGCGGCGCACGTGGCGCACAGCTATCCGGGCGTTTTCCGCATATTGGTGGGCAACCTTGACCAGTTCGCGCCGCCGCTCCTCGTTCAGTTCGGGCAGCGGGACGCGCACGGTGGTGCCGTCGGTCATCGGGTTGAGGCCGAGGCTCGACTCGCGGATCGCCTTTTCGACGGCCCCGACCATGGACTTGTCCCAAACATTGACCGCCAGCATGCGCGGCTCGGGCACGGTGACGTTGGCGACCTGGTTGATCGGCATCGCGCTGCCATAGGCTTCCACAGTGATGGGGTCGAGCAGCGAGGCCGAAGCGCGGCCGGTGCGCAGACCGCCAAGATCGCTTTTGAACGATGTGATCGCGCCTTCCATGCGGCGGGTCAGATCGGCAAGATCATACTCACTCATGACACTGCTTCCTCCGGAACGGGCAGATGAACTATTGCTCGCGGACAACGGTCGAACGGCCGCGTCCCTTGACGATGGCGGCCAGGCCGCCCTTTTCGTGAATCGAAAACACGACGATGGGAATCCGGTTCTCGCGGGTCAGCGCAACCGCCGCTATGTCCATGACATTCAAGCCCTTTTCAATGACCTGCGCATGCGTCAGACATTCATAGCGCTCGGCCGCCGGATCGAGCTTGGGATCGGCCGAATAGATGCCGTCCACCTGCGTGCCCTTCAACAGCGCGTCCGCGCCGATTTCGGCGGCCCTGAGCGCCGCGGCCGAATCGGTCGTGAAATAGGGATTTCCCGTGCCCCCCGCAAAGACAACCACCCTGCCCTGTTCGATGTTCCACATCGCCTTGCGTTGCGAGAAGCTTTCGCACAATTGCGGCATCGCAATGGCTGACAACACCACGGCATCCAGTCCGCTCTTGACCAGCGAAGTGCGCAGCGCCAGCGAATTGATGACGGTTGCCAGCATGCCCATATGGTCGCCGGTCACCCGGTCGCCGCCGCGCGAGGCCACCGCGACCCCGCGGAAGATGTTGCCGCCGCCGATCACGATGGCGACCTGCACGCCCATGTCGACCGCCTGCTTGACGTCGCTGGCGATCCGGTCGGCAACTTCGACATCGATGCCAAAGCCCTGATTGCCCATCAGCGCCTCGCCGGACACTTTCAGCAGGACACGCTTGTAGGCAAGGTCTTCGGACATGGGCAGATTTTCGGGATCAGCAGCAGGATTCGGTTGGGCCCCGATACAACACGGGCACCGCCTTGTCACGCGGTGCCCGTCTCGTGTGGACCGATTTCGATCCGAAGGCTCAAGGGCCGGTCAGCCCTTGGCGGCGGCGGCGACTTCGGCGGCGAAGTCGCTCTCTTCCTTCTCGACGCCCTCACCGAGCGCGAACCGCTCGAAAGCGGTCACTTTCGCCTCAGCGCCAATTTCCTTTTCGGCTTCCTTGAGCGCCTGCTCGACCGTCAGGTCGGGATTGATCACGAAGCTCTGCTTGAGAAGGCAGACTTCCTCGTAGAACTTGCGCAAGCGGCCCTCGACCATCTTCTCGATGATGTTTTCGGGCTTGCCGGATGCCTTGGCCTGCTCGGAAAAGATCGCCTTCTCGCGCTCGATGGCGGCCGGGTCCAGATCGGCCACATCGATGGCCAGCGGATTGGTCGCCGCCACATGCATGGCGATCTGCCGGCCGATCGCCGACGCCGCAGCGGCATCGCCGCCGGTTTCGATGGCGACCAGCACGCCCAGCTTGCCCAGATCGGTCTTGACCGCATTGTGGACATAGGTCGCGACCGTGCCGCTGCCGACGCTCAGCTTGGCCGAACGGCGCAGGTTCATGTTCTCGCCGATGGTCGCGACGGCGTCCTTGATGGTTTCCTCAACGCTCTTGTCGCTGCCCGGATAGGTGGCCGCGGCAACCGCCTCGACCGAACCGTCGGTGCCGAGCGCGACCTGCGCGACATCGCCGACGAGCGTCTGGAACGCGTCGTTGCGGGCGACGAAATCCGTTTCCGAGTTGACCTCGACCACGACGGCGTCGGCGCCCGAAGCGGCAACGCCGATCAGACCCTCGGCGGCGGTGCGGCCGGATTTCTTCTCGGCCTTGGCGATGCCCTTGGTGCGCAGCCAGTCGACCGCCGCATCCAGGTCACCATCGGTTTCGGTGAGCGCCTTCTTGCAGTCCATCATGCCCGCGCCTGTCAGGTCGCGCAGCTGTTTCACCAATGCGGCTGTAATGGTCATTGTCGTGCCTTTCGTCATGCCGGCCCGGAGCTCTCCGGGACGCGGCGTGTCATCCAATTGTCGTTGTGGAACCGGCCCTGCCCGGTCCGTGTGACGCGCCGATGAAGGGACGCCCCCGCGGGCGTCCGATCGCGCTGCGTCAGGCCTGGGCCGGCTGTTCTTCGGCCGGTGCGGCTTCCTCGGCAGCCGGTGCAGGCTCTTCGGCGACCGCCGCCGGCTCTTCAGCCGGAGCCTCCTCGATGGCCGGCTCGGCCGGTGCTTCGGCCTGCGCGCCGACATCGACGCCCGAAGCGCCCTGCTGGCGTTCGATGCCGTCGATCGCCGCCCGTGCGATCAGGTCGCAATAGAGCGAGATGGCGCGCGCCGCATCGTCATTGCCCGGGATCGGATGGTCGACCACGTCCGGATCGCAGTTGGAATCGATGATCGCGACGACCGGAATGCCGAGACGATGCGCTTCCTGGATGGCGATGGCTTCCTTGTTGGTGTCGATCACGAACATCAGGTCGGGAATGCCGCCCATGTCCTTGATGCCGCCCAGCGCGCGGTCGAGCTTTTCGCGCTCGCGCTCAAGGTTCAGCCGTTCCTTCTTGGTGAAGCCCTCGGCCTCGCCGCCCAAAAGCTCCTCGAGCTTGCGCAGGCGCGCGATCGAGTTGGAGATCGTCTTCCAGTTGGTCAGCATGCCGCCGAGCCAGCGGGCGTTGACGTAGTACTGCGCCGACCGCTTGGCCGCGTCGGCGACGATTTCAGAAGCCTGGCGCTTGGTGCCCACGAACAGCACGCGGCCGCCGCCGGCCACCGTGTCGGACACTTTCTTGAGCGCCTGCTCGAGCAGCGGCACCGTCTGCGACAGGTCGATGATGTGGACATTGTTGCGGTCGCCAAAGATGTACCGCGCCATCTTCGGGTTCCAGCGGTGTGTCTGGTGGCCGAAGTGAACGCCAGCTTCAAGCAGCTGGCGCATGGAATAGTCTGGCATTGCCATGCGTATGGTCCTTTCCGGTTCTGCCTCCACGGCGCGTCAGCGGTTGCCCGCCACCGGTGGCCCCGCCGGATGTCTCCCGGTCGTCAGCCTGCACCGTGTGTGGAATGATCGGGCGCTTAGCCCAAAGCCCGCCTCTTGGCAAGAGACCTGTCAGATGGGGTTCTCAGGAGCAGTCTTCAACCTCGAACAGTTCCAGTTCCTCCATCGTGCCCGACAGCATGAAGTCGCCATAGTCCATCTCCAGCGACCTTGTGATGCCATTGTCGTGCATCTTGAAGGCGATCCGGTATTCGGGCAGCCCCTCGCCCTCGGTCACCTCGTCGAAATAGGCAACCGAGATGTTGCGGAACGGCGCATCGGCGACCGCGCCGATCGCATCGGGATCGTCCTCGTCCTCGGTCTTTTCGGGACCGATGATCACCGTTGTGGTCAGCACCCGGTCGGCATCGTCCGACCCGTCGAAGATCTTTTTTTCGTAGAAGCGCTCGCCGGCGGCGGCCCGCTCGATCAGATCGATCATGTGCGCGGTGGGAAACGCGGCCGGGTCGAGCCGGATCTCGGTTTCCTCCGGTTCGCTGAGCGTGACGATCGTCGCATCGTCCTCGACGGCCGCCACGCCTTCGATCGTGCGGTCGGGCCGCTGGTCGACGAAGGTGCGGGTCAGGAAGCGGAAGGACGAGCCGTCGGCTTCCTCGAAGGTCGTCGTCTGCTGGTCGGTAACGCGGCCGCCGGCGCGCGCGGCGATTTGCGTGACGAAGCGGAAATTGGTCGTATAGCCCTCGCAGGCCGATCCCCGGAACTCGTAGACGATACGGCCGCGCATGCCGGTGATGCCGCTGCGGTCCGACGCCTCTTCCAGTTCGACCGCGTAGACAGCCCGGTGCGGCGCCAGTTGGACGCCGGCGGCCTCGGCGGGCGCGGGCATCGTTGCAACGGCGACCAGAAGGCCGGCTGAAACGGCAAGGGTTTTTCGGCGGATTGGCATCGTGAATCGCTTTCCTTTTTGGCGCCACTATAGGAAACGTCTTGTCAGAAGCGAGGCAAAATCCGCCCCGCGCCAAAGGGGGACCGACACGCATGACCGATCAGATCGAAACCAGGCTCGCCGAAATGGGCATCACGGTGCCGGACGTTGCCGCGCCGGCGGCGAACTATCTGCCCTATGTGCGCAGCGGCCATCTGGTGTTCACCTCCGGGCAGTTGCCGTTCATGGACGGCGCACTGCGCGCGACGGGTCTGGTCGGCGCCGATGTCAGCCTTGAAGACGGCCAGGACGCGGCCAAATGGTGCGCGGTCAACATTCTGGCGGTGGCGAAAAGCGCGCTCGGCAGCCTCGAGGCCATCGAAAAGATCGTCAAGATCTCCGTGTTCGTGGCGTCCGCGCCCGGATTCACCGAGCAGCATCTGGTCGCCAATGGCGCATCGGACCTTCTGGCCGAAGCGCTGGGCGACAGGGGAAGGCACGCGCGCGCGGCGGTCGGCATGGCCAGCCTGCCGCTCAACGCCGCCGTCGAGATCGAGGCGATCATCGAGGGCCGATGACCGACATCGCCTCTCTGACCGCGCGGCCCATCGCCCATCGCGGCCTGCACGACGACAACCGGACGCGGTGGGAGAACACCGCGTCCGCGTTCCGGGCAGCGATCGCCGACGGGTTCGGCATCGAACTGGACGTGCAACTGTCGGCCGATAGCGTTGCGATGGTCTTCCACGATGCGGAGCTGGATCGTCTGACCGGCGCGACGGGCCCTATCGCGGACCGCTGTGCGGATGAACTGCGCGATCTCGCCGTCGGGGGCACCGAAGACCGGATCATGACGCTCGTCGAAACGCTTGATCTGGTCGATGGGACCGTGCCTGTCATCATCGAGATGAAGGACAATGGCGCCCGCAACGGCGATCTGGCGCGCGCCGTCGCGCGCGATGTTGCGGGCTATCGCGGGCCAGTCGCCATCATGTCGTTCGAGCACGCGCTTCTGGACGCGTTTCGCGCCATGGAAACGGGCGTGCCGCTGGGCCTGACCGCGTCGGGCATCAGCAATGCGGCGCTGGCCGAACACAGGCCACAGCTCGAAGCGGGGATCGATTTCGTCTCTTATCAGGTCGCCGCCCTGCCCAATGCCTTCGTCGCCGAGGTGCGAGCGCGCGGCCTGCCGGTCATCACCTGGACGGTCCGGACGCCCGAACAGGTTGCGCTGACCCGTGCCCATGCCGACCAGATGACGTTTGAAGGGTTCGATCCCGACGCGGCATGAAAATCGCCGCCGCGCCTTGCGGCGCGTTTGCGATGCAATACATCTCGGTTGATGACCGATCCCACCGCCGCCACAGCCGCGCCCGAGGGCCAGCCCGCCCATGTCGTGCGGGTTCACGAGCGCATCGCCGACGTCCCCCGCGCGGTCTGGGACCGGTTTGCCGGCACCAGCCGTGCCAGCGGCGCGGCCTACAACCCGTTCATGCGGCACGATTTCCTGAGCGCGCTGGAAGAAGCGGGCTGCGCCATCGCCGACACGGGCTGGCACGGCCAGCACCTGGTGCTTGAAGATGGCGGGGGAAACGCGTTGGCAGCGGCCCCTGCCTATCTGAAGGCGCACAGCCAGGGCGAATATGTCTTCGACCATGCCTGGGCCGACGCCTGGGAGCGTGCCGGCGGCCGCTATTACCCGAAGCTGCAACTTTCGGTGCCGTTCACACCGGCCACCGGCCCTCGCCTTCTGATCGGCCCCGACGTCAACGCCGAGGCCGCCCGCGCGGCGCTGGCCAACGCGATCGCGCAACTGACCGAACGGCTGGGTCTCTCCTCGGCGCATGTGACGTTTGCGCAAAAGCCCGATCTCGACGCGCTGCTCGAGGCCGGCTTCCTGCACCGCACGGACCAGCAGTTCCATTTCATCAACAAGGGCTACGGCTCCTATGCGGAGTTCCTGGAAACCCTGTCCTCACGCAAGCGAAAGGCGCTGAAAAAGGAGCGCGCGACCGCCCTTGAGAACGGCATCACCATCGACTGGCTGACCGGTTCGGACATCACAGAAGCGGCACTCGACGATTTCTACGTCTTCTACACCGACACGGGCGAACGCAAATGGGGCCGGCCCTATCTCAACCGGCGCTTCTTCTCGCTTGTCGCCGAGCGCATGGCCGACGACATCCTGCTTGTGATGGCCAGTCGAAACGGCCGCAACATTGCAGGCGCGATCAACTTCATCGGCGGCGACACGATCTTCGGCCGGCATTGGGGCTGTGTCGAGCATCACCGCTTCCTGCATTTCGAGGTCTGCTACCACCAGGCGATCGATTTCGCGATCGAACGCAAGCTGGCCGTGGTCGAAGCGGGCGCGCAGGGCGAACACAAGCTGGCGCGCGGCTATCTGCCGGTGACTACCCATTCGGCCCATTTCATCCCGCATGAGGGTTTCCGCAAGGCCATCGAGGACTACCTGCACCACGAGCGCGCCGATGTGGCGCGGTTCGGCAAGATCCTCGCCGACGCGGGACCGTTCAGGAAGGCCGATTGAATCGCCGCGCAACTGCGCCTAGACCGGATCGGCAACGATGCCCGGAACGGCGGACGAGGACATGACAGCATACGACACCGACAACATCTTCGCCAGAATCCTGCGTGGCGAAATCCCGTCCCACACGGTGCATGAGGACGAAGACACGCTGGTGATCATGGATGTGATGCCGCAGGCCGACGGCCACGCGCTGGTCATCCCCAAATCCGCGTCACGCAACCTGCTCGATGCCGAGCCGATGGCGCTTGGCGCGGCGATTGCGGTCGTCCAGCGCGTGGCGCTAGCCTCAAAGGCGGCGTTCGCTGCCGATGGTATTTCGGTGATGCAGTTCAACGAAGCGGCGGGCGGCCAGTCGGTGTTCCACCTGCATTTCCACGTCATTCCGCGCCATGACGGCACGCCGCTGCGCGCCCATTCGGGCCAGATGGAAGACCAGGACGTGCTGACGGCCAACGCCGAGAAGCTGCGTGCGGCGCTCGCCGCGCTCTGAACAGGATTACTTGCGCGCCCGGCGTGCCGTTTCGACGGCGAGGCGCCCCCAGGGCTCCATCGCATCGGCACTTTCCAGTGCCTCGTCGGGAACCTGCCAATAGGGCATGGCCGTGGGCCGCCGGTTCTTGTGGCCCTCATAGACCCAGCGTTCCATGCCCTCGGCCTCATAGACCGGCGAGGATTGGTCGTCGCCCTTCACATAGAGCTTGTCGAAGGCAACGAGCGCAAAGATGCCGTGCGCGCAGTAGACGCCCTGCCCGCCGAACATGCGCTTGATGGTGATCGGCCCGAACGGGGCAAACAGGTCCCTGAGATAGTCTTCATCCATCGGCGTCCCTCGACGGTCCTTACTGCTCGAGACGGAAATGCTCGTGACACGCCGGGAAGGTCGCGCCCGTCCGGCGGAAGGCGGCGACCAGCGCCGCGGCGGCACAAGTCAGGCCGATGAAGAATCTGACGGCACGCTCCCGGTTGGGTTGCATTTGGTCCGCGCTGCGTTTCGAGCCGGTGGAGGGTCGAGCGCCTGTGTCGGGCTACAGTTCGCCCCGCGCCTCGGCCAGTTCCTTCAGATCGGCGGGCTTGAGTTCGACCGATTCGCCGCACCCGCACGCCGAAGACTGGTTGGGATTGTTGAAGACGAAGCCGGTACGCAGCTTGGTCACCTCGAAATCCATCTGCGTGCCCAGCAGATAGAGCATCGCCGCCGGATCGACCCATACATGGGCGCCCGCATGGCTGATATGGTCGTCCTTGGGATCGGGTTCGGTGACCAGATCGACCGTATATTCCATGCCCGCGCAGCCGCCCTTCTTGATGCCGACCCGCACGCCCTGCGCACCCTGTTCGGCGCGTCCGGCGACGATCTCGCGCACGCGATCCGCAGCCTGGTCGGTCATGGTCATGATGGCAAAGGCCATGGGTTCAACTCCTGTCGTTGCCTGAGATTTATGCACGCCCGGCAGCGCGCGCAAGCGGCCGTCAGTAGAGCCCCACCGCGATCTGCGCTTCCTCGCTCATCCGGTCCGGCGTCCAGGGCGGATCGAAGGTCATCTCCACCTCGACATCCATGACGCCCTCGACGGTGCGTACTGCGTTTTCGACCCAGCCCGGCATCTCGCCGGCCACCGGGCAGCCCGGCGCCGTCAGGGTCATTTCCACCTTGACCGTCCGGTCGTCCTCGATGTCGACGCGGTAGATCAGGCCGAGTTCGTAGATGTCGGCCGGAATCTCCGGATCGTAGACCGTCTTCAGCGCGGCGACGATATCGTCGGTCATGCGCGCCAGTTCGTCGCGCGGCAGCGCCGACGGGGTCGGCGTGGCCGCCGTTGCCGGCGCTTCGGTTTGTGCGGTTTGTGGTGTCTGGTCTTCCATCATGGGATCATCCTAGCACGACGGTGCTCATGCAAAAAACTCCCGCGCCTTTTCCAGCGCTTCGACCAGCGCGTCGACTTCGGCGCGCGTGTTGTACATGCCGAACGACGCCCGGCAGGTGGACGTGGCGCCGAAGCGCTTGAGCAGCGGCTGGGCACAATGGGTGCCGGCACGCACGGCAACACCCGACCGGTCGATGACCATGGAAATGTCGTGCGCGTGCAGCCCCTCGATCTCGAACGCGATGATCGCCGCCTTGTCGGGCGCGTTGCCGATGATGCGCAGCGCGTTGATGCGCGAAAGCTGCTCATGCGCGTAGGCGCGCAGATCGGCCTCATGCGCCGCGATGGCGGGACGGCCGATCCGGTCCATGTAATCGAGCGCGACGCCGAGCCCGATCGCCTGGGCGATGGGCGGCGTGCCCGCCTCGAACCGGTGCGGCGGATCGGCGTAGGTTACAGCATCCTCGCTCACATCGAGGATCATCTCGCCGCCGCCCTGGAACGGTTTCATGGCCGCAAGGCGTTCCGCCTTTCCGTAGAGCACGCCGATTCCGGACGGCCCGTAGGTCTTGTGGCCGGTGAAGACGTACCAGTCGCACCCGAGATCCTGAACGTCGACCGGAAGATGCACGGCACCCTGGCTGCCGTCGACCAGAACGGGAATGCCGCGCGCATGGGCGATCTCGCAGACCTTCCTGATCGGCACGACCGTCCCCAGGACGTTGGAGACATGGGTCAGCGCGACCAGTTTGGTCCGGTCGGTCAACCGCGCCTCGAATTCGGCAATGTCGAACCGACCCTCATCATCGACGGGCGCCCAGACGAGCCTGGCGCCTATGCGCTCGCGCAGGAAATGCCAGGGCACGATGTTGGCATGGTGCTCCATGATCGAAATGACGATCTCGTCGCCCTCGCCGATCGCGTCCGCGCCGAACCCGTGGCTGACCGTGTTGATCGCCTCTGTCGCCGACTTGGTGAAGACGATCTCGTCGACCGAGTCCGCATTCAGAAAGCGCCGGACGGTTTCGCGCGCTGCCTCATAGGCATCGGTCGTCGCGTTGGACAGGTAATGCAGCCCGCGATGCACGTTTGCATATTCGTGTTCATAGGTGCGCGCCACCGCGTCGATCACCGCACGCGGCTTTTGCGCCGATGCGCCATTGTCCAGATAGACCAGCGGCTTGCCATAGACTTCCCGGGAAAGGATCGGAAAGTCGGCCCTGATCGCGTCGACATTGTAAGCAGCGTTCGAGACCGGATCGGCGCTCATTACCCGTTCGCCTCCAGCCAGTCGGCAATGCGGATTTCAAGCGCCTCGATCAGCGCATCGTCGTCCAGTTCCTCGACGATCTCGTCGACAAAAGCCTCGATCAGCAGGCCTCGCGCCGTCTTGGCCGAAATGCCGCGCGCCATCAGGTAGAACAGATGATCCTCGTCGATCTCGGCGACCGTGGCACCATGGGCGCAGACGACGTCGTCGGCAAAGATCTCCAGTTCCGGCTTGGTGGCAAAACCGCTTTCATCGGAGAGCAGCAGCGTGTTGCAGGCCATCTGCGCGTCGGTCTTCTGCGCGGCCCGTGCGACGCGGATCTGACCCTGGAACACGCCCTGCGCCTTGCCGGTGACGACGTTGCGCACCGTCTCGGTCGATGTGGTGTTGGCGACGAGATGGTCCAGTTCCAGCGTCACGTCGCAATGAGTCTTTTCGCCGATCATGTTGATCGCGCGGAAGGCCAGTTCGGCGCCCTCGCCGGTCGCTGCGGCATGAACCTCCTGGCGCACCAGCCGGCCGCCATAGTTGGCGATGAACAGGGTGGCTTTTGCGTCCTTTTCGAGCGTCAGCCTGAAAGTGCCGAGATGGGACGCAGCCGCTCCCTGTTCCTGCACGATGATCCAGCGGACTTCGGCGCCTTCGCGCACCGTCAGTTCGGTGGCATTCGACGCGAGCACGTCTTCGTCCGACCCCATGTGCCGGTCGATGAAGGCGGCTTTGGCGCCGGCGCCGACGGTGACGAGGTTGCGCGTGTGCACCTGCCCGCCATCATGGACCGACTGCAGTTCGATCGGCCGGCTGATATCGGCACCCTCGGCGACGGTGAGGCGCACGCCGTCGGTCACAAACGCGGTGTTGATCGCGCCGATCGCATCGTCGGCTTCGGTCGGCGCTTCCAGGATCACACCGCCCACATCGGCGCGCAGCGCGTCGGCCACCGCCTCGATCTGACAGCCCTCGATTTCGGTCCGCTCGATCAGCTGACCGTTGATCAGGACGAACCGGTGGGCATTGTCGACAAGCGGATCGGCGGGCCCGGCAGCCACATCGCTGCGCCATTCGGGCATCGCGTTCAGAAGCCGGCGCAGGTCCGTATAGTGCCAGGCTTCCACCTTGCGCGTCGGCAGCCGGTGCGCCTTGATCGCCTGCACCGCCTGATCGCGCGCCATCACGGTATCGGCATTGCCGGGCAGATGGCTGCTGCGGTGGCCGAATTGCGCAACCAGCGCCGTTTCGGCCGCCGTCAGCGGCGCCTCGGCGGGCTTTTTCAGCGTTGCAACCATGTCAGGCCGCCTCGGCGATGATGTCGGTATAGCCCTTGGCTTCGAGCTCGAGCGCCAGCGACTTGTCGCCGGTCTTGACGATGCGGCCCTTGGACAGGACATGCACCGTATCGGGCACGATATATTCGAGCAGGCGCTGATAGTGGGTGATCACGATCACGGCGCGGTCGGGCGAACGCAGCGCGTTGACGCCATCGGCAACGATCTTCAGCGCATCGATGTCGAGGCCGGAATCGGTCTCGTCGAGCACGCACAGTTTCGGCTCGAGCAGCTTCATCTGCAGGATCTCGGCCCGTTTTTTCTCGCCGCCCGAAAAGCCGACATTCAGGGGACGCTTGAGCATCTCCATCTCAACACCGAGCGTGCCGGCCGCCTCGCGCACCTTCTTGATGAAGTCCGGTGTCGTCAGCTCGTCCTCGCCGCGCGCCTTGCGCTGCTCGTTGAGCGCCACCTTGAGGAACTGCATGGTGGCGACACCGGGAATTTCCACCGGGTACTGGAAGGCCAGGAACAGGCCCGCGCTGGCGCGCTCGGCCGGGTCCATCTCGAGAATGGATTCGCCGTTGTAGAGAATGTCGCCCTCGGTCACCTCATAGTCGTCCCGGCCAGCCAGCACGTAGGACAGCGTCGACTTGCCCGAGCCGTTCGGCCCCATGATCGCGGCCACTTCTCCGGCTTTCACGGTCAGGTTGAGACCGTTGATGATCTCGGTGCCATCCTCGGCGATCCGCGCGTGCAGGTTCTTGATTTCCAGCATTTTCTTCGTTCCCAACTCGGTCTTTTCAGTCTTGTTTCTTCTTCACGAACAGCCCGCGCATGGCGTAGCTGATGGCGGCGACACCGCCCAGAAGCCCGGCGCTCAGATAGCGGTCGCCGAACGGGTTCCACAAATAGCCGGCCACCGTCACGAACAGGATGGTGGCAGCGCCCGCCAGGCGGATCGTGCCGGTCAGATCACGGTTGTCGTCATTTTTTCGCATCACAACCCCAGGGCTGCGCGGACCGGCGGCAACAGGCTGGCTGCCACGATGCCGACGACGGCACCGACAAGAATGCGCCGGTTGCGGTTGCCAAGCGAAGGTGCGAGCGCGGCGAGCGCACCGCAGATCGCCGCGTACCAGACGATGGTTGTCGGATCGAACATGGCTGTTCTCCGGCCTGTGCCGAAAACCGGCTGCTGCTACCCAACGCTGCCTTCCAGCGAAATGCCGATCAGCTTCTGTGCCTCGACGGCGAACTCCATCGGCAGCTCCTGGATGACCTCCTTGACGAAGCCGTTGACGATCAGCGCGATCGCCTCCTCTTCGGGAATGCCGCGCTGCATGCAGTAGAACAGATGGTCCTCGGAAATCTTCGAGGTGGTCGCTTCGTGCTCGAGCTGCGCCGAGGAATTGTTGGCCTCGATATAGGGCACGGTGTGTGCGCCGCAGCGGTCGCCGATCAGCAGCGAATCGCACTGGGTGAAATTGCGCGCGTCGGTCGCCTTGCGATGCACGGACACCTTGCCGCGATAGGTGTTTTCCGACGTACCCGCCGAAATGCCCTTGGAGATGATCCGGCTCGACGTGTTCTTGCCCAGATGGATCATCTTGGTGCCCGAATCGATCTGCTGCGCACCGTTCGACACCGCGATCGAATAGAATTCGCCGCGTGAATTGTCGCCGCGCAGGATGCAGGACGGGTACTTCCAGGTGATTGCCGAACCGGTCTCGACCTGGGTCCAGGAAATCTTGGAATTGTCGCCCCGGCAGTCGCCGCGCTTGGTGACGAAATTGTAGATGCCGCCCTTGCCCTCGGCATCGCCCGGATACCAGTTCTGGACGGTCGAGTATTTGATCTCCGCATCCTCGTGCGCGATCAGTTCGACCACGGCGGCGTGAAGCTGGTTCTCGTCGCGCTGCGGCGCCGTGCAACCCTCGAGATAGGACACGTAGGCGCCCTTTTCGGCGATGATCAGCGTGCGCTCGAACTGGCCGGTGTCCTTCTCGTTGATGCGGAAATAGGTCGACAGTTCCATCGGGCAGTGCACGCCCTCGGGCACATAGACGAACGAACCGTCCGTGAAGACCGCCGAATTGAGCGCGGCGTAATAATTGTCGGAGACCGGCACCACCGAAGCGAGATATTTCTTCACCAGTTCGGGATGCTCGCGCATGGCTTCGGAGATCGACATGAAGATCACGCCGGCCTTGGCGAGCTCGGCCTTGAAGGTGGTGACGACGGACACCGAATCGAACACCGCGTCGACGGCAACCCTGCGCTCCTGCACGCCGGCCAGGATTTCCTGTTCGGCAAGCGGAATGCCGAGCTTTTCATAGGTGCGGCGGATTTCCGGATCGACATCGTCAATGGTCTTCGGGCCGGTCTGCCCCTTGGGCGCGGCGTAGTAGTAGATGTCGTTGAAATCGATCTTGGGATAGTTCACCCGTGCCCAGTCGGGTTCCTCCATCGTCAGCCAGCGCCGATAGGCGTCAAGCCGCCACTCCAGCATCCATTCGGGCTCTTCCTTCTTGGCCGAGATGAAGCGGATGATGTCCTCGTTCAGGCCCTTTGGGGCCTTGTCCATCTCCAGGATGGTCTCAAAGCCGTATTTGTACTGATCGACATCGATCTTTGCGACCTGATCGATCGTCTCCTGAACCGCGGGCATGGCGATCTCTCCTTCCAACCGAACTGCATGCAGCGCTACCGCGCGCACGATGGCCGTCTGACGCGGCCTTCATCATGGTCAATCTAGTCCATACATCAGTTTTGAAAAGTTCTAAAGAGCGAAAATCTGACTTTTTGCCATAGGTTTTCCATCATGTGGCATTTCTTGCCGCGAAGGCAAGCCGTCAGGCGGCGCGCATCCGTCCGATCAGCGGCGTCAGCGCATCGACCAACGCGGACAAATCCGCCCAACCCGTTCCCAATCCGAACGAGACACGGATCGCGCCATCGTCGCCCTCGACGCCCATCGCTTCGAGCACATGGCTCTTGCCCACCTTGCCCGATGAGCAGGCCGAGCCTGAAGACACGGCGAACCCGGCCAGGTCGAGGCCAATGGCCAGTGTCTCCGCCTTGATGCCCGGCACGGTGAAGAAAACGGTGTTGGCGACGCGCGGCGCGGCGACGCCGTGCACGACGACATCAGCGGCCGCACGCCGCAGTTCGGTCTCGAAGCGATCGCGCAACGGTGCCAGTTCGGAAAAACCGTTCAACCCCGCAACGGCGGCGTCGGCGGCCGCGCCAAAACCCGCGATCAGCGCCGGCGATTCGGTACCGCTCCTGTGGCCGCGCTCCTGCCCGCCGCCGGCGATCAGCGGCAGCGGCATCATCAGATCGGACGCTCCGGCAATGGCGCCCATGCCTTTCGGTCCGCCGATCTTGTGCGACGACAGCATCAGGAAATCGGCCAAACCCGTTGAAAGATCGACCGGAATGCGCCCCAGCGCCTGCACCGCATCGAGGACGAGGATGCCGCCGGCGCCGCGCACGACGGCGCTGATCTCCTCGACGGGCTGGATCACGCCTGTCTCATTGTTGACCCAATGAACCGCGACGAGCGGCAGACCCGCGGCCTTGTCGTGCGCGGCGAGCCGTCCTTTGAGCGTCTCAAGATCGAGCAGTCCATCTGGACCGACGCCGATTCGCGTGACCGCTTCGGGCAGGAAACGCCCGCCCGCCAGAAGGCAGGGGTGATCGGCGGCGCAGACATAAAGATGGCCCATCGTCAGCGACGACCGGCCCATCGACCAGTGCGGCGTCAGCAATGTCGCGGCCGCCTCGGTCGCGCCGGAGGTAAAGACGATGTGGTCCGGCGCGGTGCCGACCAGCCCGGCCACCTGCCGCCGGGCTTTCTGGACCATGGCGCGCAGGGCCCGACCGTTCCTGTGGACGGACGACGGATTGCCCTCGATCTCCATCGCCGCAAGCACTGCCTCGCGCGCGGCCTCCAAAAGGGGCGCCGAGGCGTTATGGTCCAGATAGTGCGTCACCGGCCGCTCTTTTCCCGCCAGGTGCGGGATTTCCTTGATATTTCGGGGTCGATGGTCATATGACGGCCTCCGCGCTTGCATTCAACCTTTTCAGACCTTGAAACCGGGCCGCAAACACGCATCTCAATGCCGGCAGCGCCGCATGCGATGGGCCGCCGACGGTTTTGCCAAGGAGACCCGATGCCAGAAGTGATTTTCAACGGACCGGCGGGACGCCTCGAAGGCCGCTACCAGCCGGCCGCCGACAAGACGGCGCCGATCGCGATGATCCTGCATCCGCATCCGCAGTTCGGCGGAACGATGAACAACCCGATCATCTACAATCTGTTCTACATGTTCCAGAAGCGCGGCTTCACCACGCTGCGCTTCAATTTCCGCTCGATCGGCCGCAGCCAGGGTGAGTTCGACCATGGCGTGGGCGAACTGTCGGACGCCGCCGGCGCGCTCGACTGGGTGCAGTCGCTGCATCCCGAATCGAAATCGTGCTGGATCGCCGGCTATTCCTTCGGCGCCTGGATCGGCATGCAGCTTCTGATGCGCCGGCCCGAGATCGAGGGCTTCATGTCGATCGCGCCGCAGCCCAACACTTACGACTTCTCTTTCCTGGCGCCATGCCCCTCGTCCGGACTGATCATCCACGGCGATAGCGACAAGGTCGCGCCGCCCGACGCGGTGCAGGGGCTTGTCGACAAGCTGCACACGCAAAAGGGCATTCTGATCACCCAGAAGACCCTGCCCGGCGCCAACCATTTCTTCTCGGGGATGGAAGAAACGCTGCTGGGCGAATGCGCCGACTATCTCGATGCCCGCCTGCGCGGCGAACTGGTGCCGGACAATGTCCGGAAGCTTGCCGGGCGGTAGAGCCCTCATGCGTCGTTACCTCGCAGACCTGTCGAGCGCCGCACCGGCTTGATCTTGACCAAGCAAACCGCCATGACGGCGTGAAACCGGAACAGACCGGTTTTGCACGGCAATGGTCCGCACCTGCGGGCAAGGCCGGCCACCTCATCTGCACGGAACACCGCACCCATGCCCGCCTACAAGTCCGACTTTCTGAACGTCCTGAACGAACGCGGTTTCATCCACCAGATCTCCGATCCTGAAGGACTGGACGCAAAGTGTATGGAAGGGCCGATCACCGCCTATGTCGGCTATGACGCGACGGCGACCAGCCTGCATATCGGCAATCTGATCTCCGTGACGATGCTCTACTGGCTGCAGCAGACCGGCCACCGGCCGATCACGCTGATGGGCGGCGGCACGTCCATGGTCGGCGACCCCTCGTTCCGCGACGACCAGCGCCAATTGCTGACGCCCGAAAAGATCGAGGACAACATCGCCGGCATCAAGACCGTCTTCGGCCGCATTCTCGATTATGGCGAGGGCGAAACCGGCGCGCTGATGGTCAACAATGCCGAATGGCTGATGGAACTGAACTATGTCGACTTCCTGCGCGAGGTGGGCCGGCACTTCTCCGTCAACCGGATGCTGACCTTCGATTCGGTCAAGCTTCGGCTCGACCGCGAGCAATCGCTGTCGTTCCTCGAATTCAATTACATGATCATGCAGGGATACGACTTCACCGAACTGAACCGGCGCTATGACTGCATTTTGCAAATGGGCGGCTCGGACCAGTGGGGCAACATCGTCAACGGGCTCGACCTGTCCCACAAGATGGGCGGCCCGCAGCTCTACGCGCTGACGACGCCGCTTTTGACCACATCGTCGGGCCAGAAGATGGGCAAGACCGCGCAGGGCGCCGTCTGGCTGAACGAGGACCTCTTCAGCGCCTATGATTTCTGGCAGTACTTCCGGAACACCGAGGACGCCGACGTCGAGAGGTTCCTGAAGATCTTCACGCGCCTGCCGCTCGACGAGATCGCCAAACTCGCCGCGTTGAAAGACACCGAGATCAACGAGGCCAAAAAGGTTCTGGCGACCGAGGCGACGGCAGTGGTGCATGGGCGCGATGCTGCCGAACAGGCCGCCGAGACCGCGCGCAAGACGTTCGAGGAAGGGGCGCTGTCGGAGAACCTGCCGACGATCGAGGTTCCAGCCGCCGACCTGTCGGCCGGCATGGGGCTGTTGAACCTGCTGGTTGCCGCGGGCCTTGCCGTATCGAACGGTGAAGCGCGCCGGCATGTGAAGGGCGGCGCCGTGCGGGTCAACGATTCGGCGGTGAGCGACGAGCGCCTGACGGTCGATGAAGGCGCGGTCGCCGACGGCGTCGTCAAGCTGTCCGTCGGCAAGAAGAAGCACGTGCTCGTCCGGCCGGTGTGACGGCGCCACTCGCCGACCTCCCCTCAAGGGGGAGGTGGACAGATGTCACCTGAACTCGAAGATCGACCGGAACAGGCCGGGCGCGATCACGGACAAGGGATTGACCGTGATCTGCGGCCGTTCGAACGAGCCTTCGAGCTTGAAGGTCACGCCGATCAGCCCGCGTTCGCGCCCATTGCCCAGGAAAAGCCCCAGGATCGGTATTTCCGAGAACAGCGAATTGACGCCGTAGGCGGGCATGAATGTGCCCGTCATCCGCATCTCGCCGTCCCGGTCATAGACCTGGCCCTGAAGCGCGAAGCCGACCATCGGGCCACGCACGATGCCCTGGCCGATCGAAAGGCCGCCCGGCGCAAAGACCGCGTTGGCCTGCGCCACGTCGAAGACGACCTCGCGCGTGTCGATGTCGCGGCGCACCGCTTCGCTCAGGCTGGCGGTTCCGTCGCCGCGCGTCGAGACGAGCTGCGACAGTTTCGGCTCGTCGAACACGCTGAAACCGGTCATCTGCACGGGACCGGACAATTGGCCGCCCGGCGCGCCGGCCAGGCTGGCATTGAGGACGCCGCCGCGAATCTGTCCGTACAGATCGAGAAAACGCAGGAACCCGCCGGCGTCCAGCGCCTCGATGCGCACGCGCCGCCCGGCGCCCTGCCCGCGAATCGCCACCGAGAACGGCATGCCGGTGTCGCTGGTGCCGGTAATCGACAGGTTTTCCACCCCGCCGTCACGGATCGACAGTTCGGTGCGCACGTCGCGCATCTCCACACCGCGAAAACCGCGCACGGTGCCGAGCGACGCCGAGACCGTCACCGGCGTGCCGCCGCCCTCGCCGCTTTGCTGCATCTGCCTGCGGACGTGGCGGATCAGCGCCCGCGCATCGACGGCCTGCCCTTCGACATCGACCGCGTACCCCGCGCCCTCGCGGCGAACATCGACGGAGACGCTGTCGCCCTCATTGAGCCGCAGTGAGCCGAAGCGGGCCTGGCTCAACCCCTTGCCATCGACCGCGATCCGCCCCTCGGCGCCGAACGGACCGCCGGTCAGGCTGAACGCGTCGAGCACCGCCGTCTCGCCGTCCAGAAGCAGATGGAAGTTCGCTCGGGCGCCGACGCCGGCGCCCTTCGACCAGCCGATCCAGGGCAACAGGAGTTCGGCCGATGTCAGATCGGCCGACACGTGGAACGCCGCGCCCGTGCCCTCCATTTCCAGCGGGGTCGGTCCACGCAGCAGCACGTCCAGCCCAGGCGCGAAAGTCTCGCGGCTGGCATCGTCGAGCCGCAGCGTGATCGACCTTGCCGCCTCGACATCCGATGCGAACGGGATCGTCATGGCGATCTCGGCGGGCAGACCGTCGATCGCCCCGGTCAGATCCAGCTCGGCGCGCGCGGGCGTGACGCTGACGGCGCCGTTCAAGCCGGTGAGAAGCGAGCCGTCGACGGGCTCGGCAATGGCCGCGTCCGACAAGTCCATGTCGACGGTCCAGTCGGGTCTCGGCCCGTCCTCGCCGCCATTGAGAAACAGGCCGATGGCGATCTGCGCATCCACATTGCCGCTCAAGTCGTCGGGGTCGTAGGCGCGATACTGCATCGCGTTGATCGGCCGGTATGCGATGATCTCGCCGAGCGCTGCGGCCGTGCCGCGGACGCGCACACTGACATCGGCGCCGACCAGCCCGTTCTCATCCTCGGGCTGGATCACCATCACGCCGTCGCTGGCCTCGGCCGTCCGGCCCGACGGCAGGAACACCGTGCCCGATCGCAGCAGCATGCGGGTGGTCTGGTCGGAATGCTCGATCCGGCCGACCGCATCGCGAACCGGCGGTAGATCGCCGGCAATGTCAAAGCGCACGCCTTCAACCTCGAGCGCGATCTCCGTGTCGCCAAGGACGCGCTGGTTCGTGCCCGGCAGGCGCCGCCGCAGCGGCTCAACGATGTCGAAACGGCCTGAAACCACCCGCCCGCCTGCGAGATTGTCCAGAACCCAGCGCCTTGCGCCGCGCGCCACCGGCGCCGGCCAGAACTGTTTGAGCCCGGCGACCGACATGTCCTCGATGTCCATCTTGAACACCGCGCTCGGCGCGGCAGCGTAAAAGCTCATCTGGCCCTCGGCGCTGGCGCCGCCGGCGTCAGACTGCATCTGCATGTCGGTGAACCGCACAAGCCGTTCGGCGGGATCGACGATGCCCCGCGCGCGCGCCGCAAAACGCAGTGATTGCTCGGGCGAATCGGCCGGCGACAGGCGCCCGCGATTGGCGATCGCATCGAATTCGAGCGGCGCGAAAGCAGCGCCCGGCGCGGGAGCCGCGTCAACGGCATCGCGCATGCGCACCGACAGTTCGAAGGTCGAGCGGCCGAGCGACCATTGCCGCGGTTCGACCGAGAGCACCCGGTCTTCGAAACCATAATCGGCGACGATCCGTCCGCCGAGCGGCACGAAATCGTCCGCCCCAAGCTTCAGGGTCAGATCTTGCGGCGCAAGCGTCGCCCGAAGCACGTTGGCGGCTGAATCGCGCGGCGTGTGGACCAGTTCCAATACCGTCTCGGTGGGCACGGGCGGCCGTTCGGCGCCGGGCTCGTGATCGGCGGCCACCTCGGAGAACAGCGTTGGCAGGCGGCGCCAGGGAAACGGCATCGCATCGACTGTCACCAAGAGCTGCGCGGGTTCCGACGGCTGGTCGGCGCGTGGAACGTTCAATTCGCCCGAAACGGCCGAGATGCTGCCGTCGAAAGCGATCTCGCCCTCGAATACGGCATTGCCCCTGGCATCGGCGCGTCCCGTCAGCCGCTCGACGGAGAGGGTCGAGACCATGCCGCCCTCACCCAGCACAAGGGTGCTGTCGGCAATGTTCAGGCGCAGTCCGCCCTCCTGGTGCAGGTGGATCGCGCCCCATCGACGCATCGCCGCAAACAGGGCGTCGAACCGCTCGGGCACTTCGGAGAGTGCGAACGGCACGCCGGGCGCTTCGTCGCCGCCGGCATTGAACGCGGCCATGGCCGCTCTGTCGATGTGCACGCCCTTGACGGCGATGCCGGCCACGCGGGGGTTGTCGCGCACAAGGCTGACGGGGTCGATCTGCACGGACAGCCGGCCGACCGTCGCCACCGGGTCGGCCTGGGGACCGGGCGCAAGCGACACGTCGTCGAACGTCACCGCCACGCTTGGCGGCCAAGAGAGGCGGACATCGGTGCTGCCCAATGTCAGCGCAAACCCCTCGGGCACCATGCGCTGCAGCGTTTCGCCGGCCATACGCTGGGCGGGACCGGCCAGAAGCCCGCTGGCGGCAAGCATGGCGGCCAGCAAGACCACCGCCACGACCGCCACAACGGAAAAGCCGATCGTCCGCCGCGCGAGGCGGCGGACCGGGGGCAGAAGCGGCGCATGCACCGGCCCCTTGCGGCGCCCGCCATGGGACGGCAGCGTTCGCAGGCGCCGGCCCGCGTCGCGCTCGAACTTCACATATTGGGTGTCGTGCCTGTTCAAATCGTTCCGACCGTTCGCGCACCTGGCAGGTAAGCGGGAATCGCCGTGGACGCCCGCGCACCATCGCTTATATGTCATGGCGTGCAAGACTGCGACGCGTCCGGCGCGACGCATGATCCGCACGCCCCGACCCAACCCGATGACGAGGAAACCGATCCGTGACGACAATCGATGCCGGCGCCGAAGCGCCCGATTTCACCCTTCCGGCCGACAATGGCGAAACCGTGTCGCTCTCCGCGTTCCGGGGCCAGAAGGTGGCGCTGTTCTTCTACCCCAAGGACGACACCAGCGGTTGCACCAAGGAAGCGATCGCCTTTTCCGGCCTGCTCGACGACTTCAAGGCGGCCAACACGGCGGTGATCGGCATGTCGCCGGACAGCGCCGCCAAGCACGACAAGTTCAAGGCCAAGCACGATCTCACGGTCACCCTCGCTTCCGACGAGGAAAAGACCACGCTCGAAGCCTATGGCGTATGGGTCGAAAAAAGCATGTATGGCCGCAAATACATGGGTGTCGAGCGCTCCACCTTCCTGATCGATGCCGACGGCAAGATCGCGCAGGTCTGGCGCAAGGTGAAAGTGCCCGGCCATGCCGAAGCGGTGCTGGAGGCGGCCGTCGCGCTCAACGGCTGATCCCGGCCGCCGCGGGGCCGCCAGCGACCGGCGGCGATACGCTTTGTTAACCCTAACGCCTTCTAATTCCGGGTCAGGATAATGACACTGGAGACGGGGTATCGTGGGTCAATCCGCCGTATTCGGACGCCGCCGGCAGCCGCACATGATCGTCATCGCCCAGGGCGACCGGATCAGGCATTTCACCGTCCGGCCCTGGGCCGTCGCGCTTGGCGCTTCGCTTCTGTTGGCGGTCGCCGCCGGCTATCTGATCGCCACAGGCTATCTGATCATGCGTGACGATCTGATCAACGCCGCAGTGCTGCGTCAGGCCCGGGTCCAGCACGCCTACGAGGACCGGATCGCGTCGCTGCGCGCGCAGGTCGACCGGATCACTTCGCACCGGCTGCTCGACCAGCAGTTCATGGAAAGCAAGATCGCCGAACTGGCAACGCGGCAAAGCGCGCTGGCCGAGCGGTCGGGAACGCTGGCGCCGCTGCTCGAACGGGCGCGCGGCCGCGGTATCGGCGCGCAGGCGGTTCCCGCGGACGCCCTGCCCGTCCCGGCGCTCAGGCCGGGCGCCGACCAGGCCGCGCTTGAGACCATCGTGCCCGCCAATCCGCTGCTGGCGCCGGCCACGCGGCCCGTTCGGGCCGGGCTCGGCTACGCGCCAGCCACGCGCTCGGCGGCGAGCACCAAGGCCGACCGTCTCGGCCCGGCCGATCCGCTCACCGCGCTCAGCAGCGTCACCTCGACGCTGGACGAGATCGAGACCGCGCAGCTTGAGCAACTCGGCGTTCTCGCCCGCGCCGCACACTCCAAGCGCAACGCGATCATCGCGGCCGCAAGGGAATCGGGTCTTCCGATCCGCTCGGAGACCACGCCGCTCGACGCGGTCGGCGGCCCGTTCGTGCCGATCGGCGACATCTCGGCGGATGAATCGTTCGAAACCGGCATCGAAGCGCTGCAGACCGCGCTTGACGCGCTTGAACGCACAAAGAGCGAAGTCACCGCCTTTCCGATCGCCCATCCCGCGCCCGGTCAGCGGATCACCAGCGGTTTCGGGCCGCGCCGCGACCCGATCCTGGGCCGCAGCGCCTTTCACGCCGGCATGGACTTCCGGGCGCCGACAGGCACGCCAATCCGCGCACCGGCGAGCGGCAAGATCGTCCGGGCCGGCCGCAATGGCGGTTACGGCAAGATGGTCGAGATCGACCATGGCAACGGGCTGAAGACGCGCTTTGCCCATCTGAGCCGCATTCAGGTGAGGGTCGGCGAGGAGGTTTCCGCCGGCCAGCGGATCGGCGCATCGGGCAATACGGGACGGTCGACGGGTCCGCACCTGCATTACGAAGTGCGCAAGGACGGCCAGGCCGTCAATCCGATGCGCTATCTGAAGGCCGGAACGCGCCTCGGCAGCCACCTCTGACAGACCCGACGGGTTATCGGTCCGGAATCGCGGCGTCGATGACGCGCAATTGCGGGATCTGCCGGCCGTTCCAGTGATTGATGGACACGGTGCCTGCCAGATGCAGGCTGCGTCCGGCATTTTCGGCCAGCATCTTGCCCAGCGGTTCGTCCCGCACCCTGAAGGCGATCGCATCGAGCGTGCCCGGCCCCATGCCGCGCAAGCCGAGCTTCAGGTGACCGTTGCCGACCGGTTTGACATGCGCGATCTGGTGACGCGGCAGGGCGAACACCGGCTCCGGATGGCCGGCGCCGAACGGGCCCGCCCTGGCGAGCTTGTCGATCAGCGCCGCCGTCACGCCCGACGCCGAGAGCGCGCCATCGATCTCCAGAGCATCGTTTTCGATCAGCCGGCCCACCGCCTCGCTGGCCTTGTCCTCGAAGAAGGCGCGCAGTTCGCCGAGCTTTTCCGTGCGGACGGTCAGACCCGCGGCCATGGCATGGCCGCCGCCTTTTTCGAGGATGCCCGCTTCCACGGCCGCGCGTACCATCCGGCCCATGTCGAAGCCGGCAATCGACCGGCCAGACCCGGTGCCGATGCCGTTGGCATTGAACGCGATGGCGAAAGCGGGCTTGCGCAGCGCTTCCTTGAGGCGCGAGGCGATCAGCCCGGCTATGCCCGGATGCCAGTCATGGCTCGCGGTCACGATCACCGAAGGCGGATTGGCCGACTGAAGCTCGCGCTCGGCCTCGGCGCGGGCCTCCTCGACCATCTGCACTTCGATCGCCTGGCGCTGGGCGTTGAGCGCGTCGAGTTCGCCGGCCAGAGCCCGTGCGCCGTCCTGATCGTCGGCGGTGAGCAGCCGCGCGCCAAGCGCGGCATCGCCGATGCGCCCGCCGGCATTGATGCGCGGGCCCAGAACGAACCCGAAATGAAACGGTGCCAGCGGTTCGCCGATCCGCGCCACCGAGGCCAGGGCGGCAAGGCCGGCATTGGTCTGGCGGCGCGCCACGGCCAGACCCTTGACGACAAAGGCCCGGTTGAGGCCGACGAGCGGCACCACGTCGCAAACCGTCGCCAGCGCGACCAGATCGAGCAGCGCCATCAGATCGGGCAGATCGCGCCGGCCTGCGCTGCGCAACTGGCGCGAGACATCGACCAGCGTCATGAAGACGACGCCAGCAGCGCACAGATAGGTGAGCCCGGACATGTCGTCGTCGCGGTTCGGATTGACGACCGAGACCACTTGGGGCAGCGGCCCGCCGACCTGGTGATGGTCGAGCACGACGATGTCGGTGCCCGAGCCCGCCACGGTTTCGAACGCGGCCGCGCTGTTGGTGCCGCAATCGACAGTGACGATCAGGTCGGCGTTTTCGGCGAGCTTGGCCATCGCCGCCGGGTTCGGGCCGTAGCCCTCGAAAATGCGGTCGGGAATGTAGATGTCCGCTGCGATCCCGAAATGCGCCAGATAGCGGGAAAGCAGCGCGCTCGACGCGGCGCCGTCGACATCGTAGTCGCCAAAGATCGCGACGCGTTCGCCTTCGGTGATCGCGCGCGCGATCCGCTCGGCCGCTTCATTCAGTCCGGTGATCACCGACGGATCGGGCATCAGCGCCTTGATCGTCGGGTCGAGAAAGCCGGCCGCCTCGCCGGCGGTGACGCCGCGCGCGGCCATCACGCGGGCGATGATCTCTTCGATGCCATGCGTCTGCGCCATGTCGAGCGCGATGTTCGCCTGTGCCGGCGTCAGCTTCTCGATCCAGCGCCTTTGCCGGGCCGACTGGCGCACATCGAGAAAGGCGGGGCGGCTGGTCATGGCCTCATGTCGCCCCTGCCGGTGGCAGCGTCAAGCGTGACCGATGGCCCGGCAGGTCTCAGAACTTGTCCATGTCCAGGTGACGCGCGGTGATTTCGCGGATCGTCTGCGAACGCGAACGCATGACGATCGTCTCGGTCTGGATGTAGTTGCGGGCAAAGCGCACGCCGGCCAGCATGTTGCCGTCGGTGACGCCGGTCGCCGCAAACAGCACGTCGCCGCTGGCCATGTCCATGACCGAATAGATGCGGCGCGGATCGTCGATGCCCATGCGTCCGGCGCGGGACAGCTTCTCGTCGGTATCGAGGATCAGCCTGCCAAGCATCTGGCCGCCGACGCAGCGCAGCGCAGCGGCTGCCAGAACGCCCTCGGGCGCGCCGCCCGTGCCGATATAGATGTCGATCCCGGTGTCCTCGGGGTCGGTGGTGTCGATCACCCCGGCCACGTCGCCGTCACCGATCAGCCGGATCGCGGCACCGGCGTCGCGCACCGCCTCGATCAGTTTGGCATGGCGCGGCCTGTCCAGAATGCAGGCGGTGATCTCGTTGACCGGCACGTTCTTGGCGTTGGCCAGCGCATAGATGTTATCGGCCGGGCTCGCGTCGATATCGATCAGCCCGTCCGGATAGCCCGGACCAATGGCGATTTTCTCCATGTAGACATCGGGCGCGTTGAGAAGGCTGCCCTTGGTGGCGATGGCGATGACGGCCAGCGAGTTGGGCTGGTTCTTGGCGCACACTGTGGTGCCTTCCAGCGGATCGAGCGCGATATCGACGGCCGGCCCGCCGCCCGCGCCCACTTCCTCGCCGATATAGAGCATCGGCGCCTCGTCGCGCTCGCCCTCGCCGATCACCACGGTGCCGGCGATCGGCAGACGGTTGAGTTCGGCGCGCATCGCATCGACCGCGACCTGGTCCGCCGCCTTCTCGTCGCCTCGGCCGCGCAGCCGCGCGGCGGCCACCGCCGCGCGCTCGGTGACGCGCGCAAGTTCGAGCGACAATTCGCGGGTCAACCCCGGCGTTTGCATGGTTTCGTTCATGAAATCAGACCCGATCCTGTTCTTGTCGGCCCGCACTGACCACAGGGGCGGCCCGGGCAAAAGGCCGAAAACGCCCCCGCCCCAAACAAAATCGATTTAGGTGCCAGCGGTTTGACCGTTGTGTCAGCCGGCCCGCTCGATACGGATGACCTGTGGGCGCGAAACCAGATGGCCGTCCTGCAAAATGCCCTCGATCGCCTTGCGGATCGCCTGTTCGGTCGTTTCGTGGGTGATCAGGATGACGGTCTTCGGGTCGGTCCCGTCCAGATCGTCGCCATAGGGGTTGTCCGGTCCCATCGGCACGGGATGCGGCGCGGCGCCGTGCTGGACGATGGATTCCAGCGAGATGTCCTGTTCGGCCATGCGGGTGGCCAGAGCGGCGAAAACGCCGGGCCGGTCGTGCACGGTCAGGCGCACGAAATAGCCGCCCTCATGGGTCCGCATACGCGCCCGCTCATAGGGTTCGAGCAGGTCCGCCGGCCGGCCGAGCGCCGGTGCCTGCTGGCGGCCCGGCTGGGCCTTGGCGATGTCGGCCAGATCGCCGATCACCGCCGATGCGGTGGCGTTGCCGCCGGCGCCGGGCCCGGACATCATCAGCGTGCCGATCACGTCGGCCTCGACGGCCACCGCATTGGTGACGCCATCGACCTGGGCGATGACCGAGCCGAGCGGCACCATGGTCGGGTGGACGCGCTGTTCGATACCGCTGGCGGTGCGCTGGGCAACGCCCAGAAGCTTGATCCGGTAACCCAGTTCCCGCGCCGCCTCGATGTCGCCGAGCGCGATGTTGGAAATGCCTTCCATGTAGATGTCGTCGGCGGCGATCTGCGTGCCAAATGCGATCGATGCCAGGATGGCCAGCTTGTGGGCCGTGTCATGGCCCTCGATGTCGAAGGTCGGATCGGCCTCCGCATAGCCGAGCCGTTGGGCGTCGGCGAGACATTCGGCAAAGGTGATGCGGTCGCGCTCCATGCGGGTCAGGATGTAGTTCGCCGTGCCGTTCATGATGCCGTAGACGCGGCTGACCTTGTTGCCCGACAGCGATTCGCGCATCGTCTTGATGATCGGAATGCCGCCGGCGACCGCCGCCTCGAAATTGAGGATCACGCCGGCCGCCTCGGACTTGCGCGCCAGTTCGACACCGTGTTTGGCGAGAAGGGCCTTGTTGGCGGTGACGACATGGCGGCCCGCATCGAGCGCGGCGGCGACGCTGTCCAGCGCCGGCCCCTCATCGCCGCCGATCAGCTCGACGAACACGTCGATATGATTGCTTTGGGCCAGCGCGACGGGATCGTCGAACCAGTGCATTTGCGTGTGATCGAAGCCGCGATCCCGGGACCGGTCGCGGGCGGAAACGGCGGTGATCTCGACCGGGCGGCCGCACTGGGCCGCCAGTTCGTTCGCTTTTTCGGCGATCACCTTCGCCACCGACGCACCGACCGTGCCAAGGCCCGCAAGCCCGACCCGCAAACTCTCACTCATAACCTTGATCCCCTTTGGGTCCTACCGGTGGGCGCTCAGCGACACGACATTGTGGAGATTGGTGTCGGCGCTCGCCAGAAACCGCTTGATGTTGCGCGCGGCCTGCCGGATTCGGTGCTCGTTTTCAACCAGCGCGATACGCACATGGTCGTCGCCATGCTCGCCGAAGCCGACACCGGGCGCCACCGCCACATCTGCCTTCTCGATCAGCAGCTTGGAGAATTCGAGCGAGCCCAGCTCGCGGAACTTTTCGGGCACCGGCGCCCAGGCGAACATGGTCGCCTCCGGCGCAGGCACGTCGAAGCCGGCCTTGCCGAAACTGTCGACCAGAACGTCACGGCGCTTGCGATAGGTCTCGCGCACCTCTTCAATGTCGGAACCGTCGCCATTGAGCGCGGCGGTTGCCGCCACCTGGATCGGCGTGAACGCGCCATAATCGAGATAGGACTTGACCCGTGTCAGAGCGCCGATCAGCCGCTCGTTGCCGACCGCAAACCCCATCCGCCAGCCCGGCATGGAAAAGGTCTTGGACATGGAAGTGAATTCGACCGCGACATCCATCGCACCGGGCACTTCCAGCACCGATGGCGGCGGCGCATCGCCGAAATAGATCTCGGAGTAAGCGAGATCGGACAGGATGATCAAATCGTGCTTGCGCGCGAACGCGACCACGTCCCGGTAGAAGTCGAGCGTCGCCGTCAGCGCGGTGGGGTTGGACGGATAGTTGAGGATCACCGCCAGCGGCTTGGGTATCGAGTGGCGCACAGCGCGGTCGAGCGCCTTCATGAAACCCTCATCGGGGGTGGCCTGCATCGAGCGGATGACGCCGCCCGACATGATGAAGCCGAAGGCGTGGATCGGATAGGTCGGGTCCGGACACAGAACCACATCGCCCGGCGCGGTGATCGCCTGGGCCATGTTGGCAAAGCCTTCCTTGGAACCGAGCGTTGCCACGATCTGGGTTTCCGGATCGAGTTTCACGCCGAAGCGGCGCGCATAGTAGGCGGCCTGGGCCTTGCGCAGGCCGGGAATGCCCTTGGAGGAAGAATAGCGGTGGGTGCGCGGATCGCGAACGGTGTCGCACAATTTGTCGACGATCGATTGCGGCGTCGGCAGATCCGGATTGCCCATACCCAGATCGATGATGTCACGGCCGGCGGCGCGGGCGCTGGCCTTCAGCCTATTGACCTGCTCGAACACATAGGGCGGCAGACGCTTGGTCTTGTGAAATTCTTCCATGGCGCGGCTCTCGTCGGGATATGGGGCGCTATAGCCTGCAAAGCGGCAAAAAGCGAGGCCAGAGAACCGGTCACTCGCCCTCGATCCGGCGCAGCACCTCGGCGGAATGGGTGGCCGCCAGCCGCTGCAGTGCGGCCATCCGCGCCGCACTGGATTCGGTGGGCACGCGCCCGGCATCGAGTTCGGCCTGCAGTGCCTGCATTTCCGCCATCATGACGGCTCGCTCGGCATCGGTGATCTGGTTTTGCGAGGGCGGCGGCTCATCGTTGATGTTGGGGAAAGCGCCCGTCTTGCTCGCCGCGCCGGAGGACGGCACGGGGACAAGTGCCTGCTGCGTGAACGGCTCGGACGGCGCGTTGAGCGGCGCAAGCGGCTCGGACGGGGCCGGCAACGGATCGAGCGGCTCCGACGCAACCGGCTGTCCGACATCGGAAAAGGCGGTATCGATGGTCGAGGTCGATGTGCATCCTGCCAGCATCAAGCCGGCCGGCAGCAGTCCCAAAAGGCCGCCGCGTAGGAAAACCAACAGTTTTGTCGTAACATGAGACAAAGCGGTTACGGCCTTGGTTCCGGTTGATAGTCATCTTTCTGCAACGCTAGTATGGCGTCAGCAAGACCGCCGCAAGAAGCGGGCCGGAACAAAACGAACGGGATGGAAACGATGAGTGCCAAGGCGCGCGACGACGACGCCGTGCATCAGTCCGAAAAAGGGCTGGAGGCGATCGATGCCTATGTGATCAAGGACCCCGAGGCATTCGCGCGCAATCTGGCGCGGATGGTGCAGGCCGCCGGCCATGCCGCCGCCGAGTGGGTTGGCCCGCGCGAAAAGGGCGAAGCACAGGACACCATCTCCGAGCCGGCCGCCGACATGGCCAAGACATTCTCCAAGGTCACCGAATACTGGCTCTCCGATCCTCAGCGCGCGCTCGAAGCCCAGACCAAGCTGTTTTCGGGCTACATGAACATCTGGGCCAATTCGATCAAGCGGATGGGCGACCCGTCGGTCGGCGAGGCGGTTCCCGCCGCCCCGCGCGACAAGCGCTTTGCCGATGAGGACTGGACCGGCAACGCCTTCTTCTCGTTCCTCAAGCAGGCCTATCTGATCACGTCGAAATGGGCGACCGACCTGGTCGACGAGGCCGAGGGCCTCGACGATCACACCAAGCACAAGGCGCAGTTCTACGTGCGCCAGTTCACCAATGCGCTGTCGCCGTCCAACTTCATGATCTCCAACCCGGAGATCTTCAAGGAAACGGTCGCGACCAATGGCGAGAATCTGGTGCGCGGCATGGAACTGCTGGCCGAGGATCTGAAGACCGGCAAGGGCGAAGTGCGCATCCGCCAGGCGGACTATTCGAAGTTCGAGATCGGCAAGAACATCGCCACCACGCCCGGCAAGGTGGTCGCGCGCAACGAGCTGGTGGAGATCATCCAGTACGAGCCGACCACCGAAAAGGTGCTCAAGCGGCCGCTTCTGATATGCCCGCCCTGGATCAACAAATTCTACATTCTGGACCTGAATCCGGACAAGAGCTTCATCAAGTGGGCCGTCGATCAGGGCCACACCGTGTTCGTCATCTCCTGGGCCAACCCGGACACGCGGCACGCGCAGATGGACTGGAACGACTATATCCGCCAGGGCCTGTTCTTCGCGCTCGACACGGTGGAGCAGTCGACCGGCGAAAAACAGGTCAACGCGATCGGCTATTGTGTCGGCGGCACGCTCCTGTCGGCGGCGATGGCGCTGATGGCGCGCGAGGGCGACGACCGAATCGCCACCGCGACGCTGTTCACCACCCAGGTCGATTTCACCCATGCGGGCGACCTCAAGGTCTTCGTCGACGACGAGCAGCTCGAAATCCTCGAAGCGCGGATGAAGGAAACCGGTTATCTGGACGGCTCGAAGATGGCGACGGCGTTCAACATGCTGCGTTCGGGCGACCTGATCTGGCCTTATGTCGTCAACAACTACATGAAGGGCAAGGATCCCCTGCCCTTCGACCTGCTCTACTGGAACGCCGATTCGACGCGCATGGCGTGCGCCAACCACATCTTCTACCTGCGCAACTGCTATCTGGAGAACAATCTCGCCAAGGGCGAAATGCGCCTTGGCGGTGCGCCGATCAATCTCGGTGACGTCAAATTGCCGATCTACAATCTGGCGACACGCGAGGATCATATCGCGCCGGCCCTGTCGGTTTTCGAAGGCTCGAAGCTATTTGGCGGCGATGTCACCTACGTGATGGGCGGTTCCGGCCACATTGCCGGCGTCGTCAACCCGCCCCATCGCGGCAAGTACCAGTTCTGGACCGGTCCGAAGGTGGAGGGCGCGTTCGAAGCCTGGATCGAAAAAGCGGAAATGACCGAAGGGTCCTGGTGGCCGCACTGGCATGACTGGATCAGGAGCCATGACGATACGGAGGTTGCCGCGCGCACCAAGCTTGGCACCGGCGGCAAGAAGAAACTGCTCGGCGACGCACCCGGCGAGTATGTCAAGGTGCGGGTTTGAAGCCTTGCCCTTCTGATCGTCTCGGATGAAGTTTGACCCGCCGCTTGTCGAAGCGCGGCTGATCCGCCGCTACAAACGCTTCCTCGCCGACGTGACGCTGGAGGACGGAAGCGAGATAACCGTTTCCGTGCCCAACACCGGATCGATGATGGGGCTGACCGAACCGGGCAGTCGGGTGTTCCTGTCGCGCTCGGACGATCCCAAACGCAAATACGCCCATCGCCTCGAAATCGTCGAAGCGGACGGCACGCTGGTCGGCATCAACACCGGCCTGCCCAACCGGCTCACCGAGGAGGCGATCGCCGCCCGCATGATCGGCGATCTCGGTTCCTACGAAACGCTCAGGCGCGAGCAGAAGTACGGACAGAATTCGCGCATCGACCTATTGCTGGACGACCCGGCGCGCGGGCGCGCCTATGTCGAGGTCAAGAACGTGCATTTGCGCCGGGCGCCCGGGCTGGCCGAATTTCCCGACACAAGGACCGCGCGCGGCGCCAAGCATCTGCGCGAACTGGGCGACATGGCCGAGGAAGGCCACCGCGCGATCATGGTGTTCCTGATCCAGCGCGCGGACTGCGACAGCTTCCGCCTGTGCCGCGATCTCGACCCGGATTACGCGCGCGAATTCGACCGGGCGATTGCCCGCGGGGTTGAAGCCTTTGCGGTTCGGTGCCACATCTCGCAGGCGGCCATCGCGCCGGAGCGGCTTGTGGCGATCGACGAGGCCATCCTGCGCGCCGCGTGACCGGAAACCATCCAGCGGACCCGACCATGGTGACCTATCTTGACGCAGCCATCGCCCCGGTGAAGAACACCGGCCAGATCCGCCTTCACGGCACGGCCGGCTTCGACGGCATGCGCAAGGCCGGCGCGCTGGTCGCCAAGGCGCTTGACGAGGTCGCCCCGCTGGTTCAGCCCGGCACCACCACCAGCGCGATCGACAAGTTCCTGTTCGAGTTCGGCATGGATCATGACGCGGTGCCCGCAACGCTCAACTATCGCGGCTACACCAAATCGTCCTGCACCTCGATCAACCACGTGGTCTGCCACGGCATCCCGAACGACAAGCCGCTGCGCAACGGAGACATCGTCAACATCGACGTCACCTATGTGCTCGACGGCTGGCACGGCGATTCCTCGCGCATGTATCCGGTCGGCCAGCCCAAGCGGGCCGCAGAGCGGCTGATGGACGTCACCCACGAATGCCTGATGCGCGGCATCGAAGCCGTCAGGCCCGGCGCGCGGATGGGCGCCATCGGCGCGGCGATCCAGGCCCATGCGGAGGCCGAGCGCTGTTCCGTCGTTCGCGATTTCTGCGGCCATGGCATCGGCCAGCTCTTCCATGATGCGCCGAACGTGCTGCATTACGGCCGCACCGACGAAGGCGCGGAGATCAAGCCGGGCATGATCTTCACGATCGAACCGATGATCAATCTGGGCCGCGCCCACGTGAAGGTGCTGTCGGACGGCTGGACGGCTGTGACGCGCGACCGCTCGCTGTCGGCGCAATATGAGCACACCGTCGGCGTGACCGAAGACGGCTGCGAGATTTTCACCCTGTCGCCCGGCGGCCTCGATCGCCCGGGCCTGCCCATCGCGCGGTAGACGATGACCGACGATGGCGACGAGCATGACGAGCGCGCCGCCTTTCTGCGGGAAATCCGCGACGACACGCCGTTCGCGGCGTCCGCGCCGCCCAAGTCTGCGCCGCCCTCGCCCCATGCCGGCCATCGCCAGCGGCTGCGGACGCGCTTTGCCAAGGCCGGCGCCGAAGCGCTGGCCGACTACGAACTGCTCGAACTGCTGCTCTACCGGTCGATCCCGCGCCGCGACACCAAACCCATTGCGAAAGCGCTGATCGCGCGGTTCGGCTCGTTCGGCGCGGTGCTCGGCGCCGATCCGGCCCGGCTGGCCGAGGTGCCCGGCATGGGCCGGTCGAGCGCGCTCGACCTGAAAATCGTCGCCGCATCGGCGCGGCTGATGGTGCGCCAGGGCATCGACAACCGCACGGTCCTCAACTCATGGCAGACGGTGATCGACTATTGCACGGCAGCCATGGCGCATGAGAGCCGCGAGCAGTTCCGCGTCCTTTATCTCGACAAGAAGAACGGCCTGATCGCCGACGAGGTGCAACAGACCGGCACGGTGGACCACACGCCGGTCTATCCGCGCGAGGTGCTGCGCCGCTCGGTCGAACTGCACGCCACGGCGATCATCCTGGTCCACAACCATCCCTCGGGCGATCCGACGCCCTCGCGCGCCGACATCCAGATGACCCGCAAGATCATCGATGCGCTGGAGCCGCTCGATATCACCGTCCACGATCATGTGATCATCGGCAAATCCGGCCATGCCAGCCTGAAGGGGCTGGGGCTGGTTTGAGCGGCGGGTGTGCGCCTCTCGCCTCCCCCTTGAGGGGAGGCACGCGAGACCGAGCGTGCGATGGTCGCGCGGGTGGGGGTAACAAATGACCGCGATGTCCGCACCGGCACCCCCACCCGGCTCTGCCTCATTTCACTCGGCACTCGCCGACCTCCCCTCAAGGGGGGGGGGTGACCGCGCACCTTACAAAGGAATGTTGTCGTGCTTCTTCCAGGGGTTTTCGAGATCCTTGTTCCGCAAGAGCCGCAGCGCGCGCGCGATGCGCTTGCGCGTGACGCGCGGCATGATCACCTCGTCGATGTAGCCGCGCTCGGCGGCGACGAACGGTGACAGGAACCGGTCCTCATAGGACTGTGTGTGGGCGGCGATCTTGTCGGGATCGCCCAGATCCTTGCGGTGGATGATCTCGACCGCGCCCTTGGCTCCCATCACCGCGATCTGCGCCGATGGCCAGGCATAGTTGATGTCGCCGCGCAGATGCTTGGACGCCATCACGTCATAGGCGCCGCCATAGGCCTTGCGGGTGATCAGCGTCACCTTGGGCACGGTCGCCTCGCCATAGGCGAACAGGAGTTTGGCGCCATGCTTGATCAGCCCGCCATATTCCTGCGCGGTGCCCGGCAGAAAGCCCGGCACGTCGACGAAGGTGACGATCGGGATCGAAAACGCATCGCAGAACCGGACGAAGCGCGCCGCCTTGCGGCTGGCGTCTGAATCGAGCACGCCCGCCAGCACCAGCGGCTGGTTGGCGACGAACCCCGTCGTGCGGCCCTCGATGCGGCCGAAACCGGTGACGATGTTCTTCGCAAAATCGGCCTGGATCTCGAAGAAATCGCCCTCGTCGACGGTCTTTTCGATCAGTTCCTTGATGTCATAGGGCTTGTTGGCATTGTCGGGCACCAGCATGTCGAGCGAGCGGTCCTCGTCGTCCACCGGCTGGTGGCTTTCCAGTTCCGGGATCGGCGCGGTGTTCGACGCCGGCAGGAAATCGATCAGACGGCGCATCTGCAACAGCGCGTCGACATCGTGATCGTAGGCGCCGTCGGCGATCGACGAGCGCGTTGTGTGCACCTTGGCCCCGCCCAGTTCCTCGGCGGTCACGGTCTCGTTGGTCACGGTCTTCACCACGTCGGGGCCGGTGACGAACATGTAGGAGCGGTCGCGCACCATGAATATGAAGTCGGTCATCGCCGGCGAATAGACGTCGCCTCCGGCGCACGGCCCCATGATCAGCGAAATCTGCGGAATGACGCCGGAAGCGAGCACGTTGCGCTGGAACACTTCGGCATAGCCGCCGAGCGCGGCCACTCCCTCCTGGATGCGCGCGCCGCCCGCATCGTAAAGCCCGATGATCGGCGCGCGGTTCTTCAGCGCCATGTCCTGGACTTTCATGATCTTCTGGGCATGGGTTTCCGACAGCGAACCGCCAAAGACGGTGAAATCCTTGGCGAAGACGAACACCGTCCTGCCGTTGACCGTGCCCCAGCCGGTGACGACGCCGTCGCCGGGAATCTTTGTCTCGGCCATACCGAAATCGGTGCAGCGGTGCTCGACGAACATGTCGAACTCCTCGAAGCTGCCCTCGTCGAGCAGGACCGTCAGCCGCTCGCGCGCGGTCAGCTTGCCCCGCCCGTGCTGTGCCTCGATCCGCTTCTCACCCCCGCCGAGCATCGCCACCGCACGGCGTTGCTCAAGCTCTTCGATCACGTTTTTCATGAACAGTCCCGCCCTGTCGTTTCGTGGCCATCGCTAGCAAGCCATCGCCCGGACGCAAAGGCGTCTTTCGGCCTATTCGCCCAGCGCCGCCGCCATCCGCGCGGCGGCGTTCATCTCCGTCCAGCGCCGGGCGCGGCGCGCCTTGGCTTCGGCGTCCTCGCCCCACTGGGAGATGTTGAAATCCTCGTCCACATGGGCGGCCGTCCAGGCTTCCTCTGCGCTCCAGGCGCCGCGCAGCGTACCCAGCGCCAGGATCGCCGAGCCGGTCAGCGTCGTCATCGAATGAAGCGCGGCGAGCGCAACCGGATCGGCGATCTGGCGCAAATGCACGCCCATCGCCGCCAGCGTCTCGCGCGGCTGGGCGACATGCATGACGCCTTCGGCCAGTGCGAAACGCGATCCGGCCATCTCTTCGGCCCATGCCAGAGGGCCGTCCCATTTCTCCCGCTGCGCCGCCACCAGCGTTTCCGGCTCTCCGGCGCGGTAGCACAGAAGATCGGTGCCGAAGAACCGCACCACATCCTCGAGTACCGCCTGCGGGTCGGTCGCAACGCCATCGATCGCCGTGTTGACCAGCCGGAAGCAGGGCATCGATGCCGGATCGATCGTCTCGCCCTGCGCGGCGAATTCGTCGGCGACCATCTGCGCGGCCGCCTCGGTCGCCAGCACGAACGGCGCACGGCCGGGCGTTTTCGCGGTGCGGCCGTCGAGCTGTACGGCATGGCCGTCGCCCTCCGGCGCGACGCCCGCCGTCTTGTAGAAGCGCCTCGGCAGCGGCGTGCGCATCGCCTCCTGCGCCGCCTTGACCGGGTCGGCCCGGCCATGCCCGGTTTCGGGGTCGGAAAGTTGATCGCGCACGGCTGTCGCTCCCTCGTTTCAGCGGCCCCAGATAGCCTTTCCGACCGGCCATGCACAAGCGCACCGCGCATTTCGCGCCGCCGGGCGGGCTGTGCCATAGTGCGGCCTGATTCGGGGCCCTCATCGAGCAGTCATGACCATGGACGACACAGGCGATCTTTTCGGCGCATCCCAACCGGCACCGGCGCGCCCGGCGGCGACGCCGCCAGCCGCCGCAAAGGCCGGCAGGTCCGCGCCGGCACCGGCGGCTGGCACCGACTATGACGCCTCCTCGATCGAGGTGCTCGAAGGGCTCGAGCCGGTCCGCCGGCGTCCGGGCATGTATATTGGCGGCACCGACACCAAGGCGCTGCATCATCTGTTCGCCGAAGTGATCGACAATTCGATGGACGAGGCGGTCGCCGGCCATGCCACCTTCATCGAGGTGTCGCTGGCCGCGGACGGCTCGCTGACCGTCAGCGACAATGGCCGTGGCATCCCGGTCGACCCGCACCCCAAATTCAAGGACAAGTCGGCGCTCGAAGTGATCATGACGACGCTGCATGCGGGCGGCAAGTTCGACGGCAAGGCCTATGAGACCTCGGGCGGCCTGCACGGCGTCGGGGTCTCGGTGGTCAACGCCCTGTCGGACAGCCTCGAAGTGGAGGTCGCGCGCAACCGGCAGCTCTACCGGCAGCGTTTTTCGCGCGGCAAGCCGATGGGCGGGCTCGAAAATCTCGGCGAGGTGCACAACCGCCGAGGCACGCGCGTGAAATTTCATCCCGACGCGGAAATCTTCGGCGAGAGCGCGAAGTTCGATCCGGCGCGGCTCGCCAAGATGGCGCGGTCGAAGGCCTATCTGTTCGGCGGCGTGGAAATCCGTTGGGAATGCGCCGAGGAACTGGTCGCGCCCAAGGATCGCGACAAGACCCCGCTCAAGGCGACGTTCCATTTTCCGGGCGGCCTCAAGGACTATCTGGAGGCATCCCTGCCCGGCGATCACCGGATCAGCGAAACGGTCTTCGCCGGCAAGACCGAAAAGAGCGGCGGGCACGGCGCGGTCGAATGGGCGATCACCTGGCACACCGGCGACGGCTTCGTGAACTCCTACTGCAACACCATCCCGACGCCCGAGGGCGGCACGCACGAGGCGGGCCTGCGCCTTGCCATGACGCGCGGCCTGAAAGCCTATGGCGAGATGACCGGCAACAAGCGCGCCTCGGTGATCACGACCGACGATGTGATGATCTCGGCGGCGGCGATGCTGTCGGTGTTCGTGCGCGAACCCGAGTTCGTCGGCCAGACCAAGGACCGGCTGGCGACCATCGAAGCGCAGAAGATCGTCGAGACGGCCCTGCGCGATCCGTTCGACCACTGGCTGACGGCGTCGCCGCAACAGGCCAACCGGCTTCTGGAATGGGTGGTCGAGCGCGCCGACGAGCGCCTGCGGCGGCGCAAGGAAAAGGAAATCAATCGCAAGAGCGCGGTGCGCAAATTGCGCCTGCCCGGCAAGCTGGCCGACTGCTCGCAAAATTCGGCGGCGGGCGCGGAACTGTTCATCGTCGAGGGCGATTCGGCGGGCGGGTCGGCCAAGCAGGCACGCCACCGCGCCACCCAGGCCATCCTGCCGCTGCGCGGCAAGATCCTCAACGTCGCCTCGGCGGGCCGCGACAAGATGACCGCCAACCAGCAGATCGCCGACATCATCCAGGCGCTGGGCTGCGGCACACGCTCGAAGTATCGCGACGACGATCTGCGTTACGAGCGCGTGATCATCATGACCGATGCCGATGTCGACGGCGCGCACATCGCCTCGCTTCTGATCACCTTCTTCTATTCGGAGATGCCCGAGCTGATCCGCAACGGCCATTTGTTCCTGGCCGTCCCGCCGCTTTACAAGCTCACCCAGGGCGGACGGACGCTCTATGCCCGCGACGACGCCCACCGGGCCGAACTCATGGCGCGAGAGTTCAACGGCAAGGGCAAGGTCGAGGTCTCGCGCTTCAAGGGCCTCGGCGAAATGCTGCCCAAGCAGCTCAAGGAAACAACGATGGACCCGGCGCAGCGCAGCCTGTTGCGGGTGGAGATCGATGAACTGGACCCCGGCTCGACACGCAAGACGGTCGACGAACTGATGGGCACCAAGCCCGAGGCGCGTTTCCGTTTCATTCAGGAAAACGCCGAGTTCGCCAAGGATCTCGATATCTGAGGTGAAGAGCGGTCGCAGGGCTGCGACCGCTCGCTTTCCAACTTACTGTGTGGCCAGCGTGCCGGGGCCAAAGACCGCACCCGCCTGCTCGCGAACCACGTCGAGCGCGTCGTTCATCAAGGGCTGCATGTCGTTGCGCACGAAACGCTGCACAAACGGTTGCATCAGTGCCAGTCGCGGGCGCAACGAGTATGTCCAGGTCAGTTCCGAGCGTCCGTCTTCCAGCGCGGTCCATTCCTGCTGGGCGACGGCGTAGGCAATGTTGCGACCGGCAGGTGCGGTAAAATTCCAGACCTGGTAGCGAAACAGGTCGGGAAAATCGTTCTCCAGCACCTTCTCCAGGACGAAGTTGCCGTCCGACATCTCGAGCCGACGCACCGAACCCGTTTCCGGCCATGTGCCGTGGAGAGTGACGCTGGCAACCGGTTTCTTGATGTTGTCGGTCTCTTCCATCGCAGCGACGATGCGACCGCCTTCGTCGATCCACTGGCGCAGCGGCACGAGCGGAGCCTCAAAGACCCGTACCGTTTGGTAGGTCGCATAAGGCCCACCGGTTATTTCCGGTGTTTCGCCGGAGTATCCGGGCGGCTCCGCCGCGTCGGCCGACGCGGGCAAGAGTGTTATCGTTGAAAAACCGGCCACAATGGCGGCTGCGAGCGTGACAAGAAGCGGATTCACGGCTATCTCCCATCTGTTTCCATGTACGAATTCCGTATACGATTTTCGCATACGAATTTCGTATAGACAAGAGAATTGTGGAGTCATCATGGCAACGGACGATGCCGAACGCCTGCTGAAGTGCATCGGGACCCTGCTGGAGGTTTTTCTGGTCAATGAGGACCGTTTTCCGACGGCCGGCGGCAAGGCCCGCTACAACCCGATCGATTTTGCAACGCTGCGCTACGTGCAGACCTATCCCGGATGCAGGGGCGCGGACATTGCGCGCCATCTGAAGGTGGCGGCAACCACGCAGCAGTCAGTGCTGGACCGGCTTATTCGGCGCGGATTGGTCGTTCGCGGGGACCACCCCGATGGCGGCGGTGCCAAGGCCCACCATCTCACCGAAGAGGGCCAGGCAATGCGCGATGCCATCCACGCCCAGGATATTGCCAACATGAATGCCATGCTCGCCATCATCGGTCCCGACGACCGGCAAACCGTCCTCAATGCAATCGACAAGATCGCCGATGTGCTGGGCAAGGAGAGTTCCGAAACGGGATGAGTGAGTCAGGCTGCGGCCAGATCGCGGGCGTGGGCGCGGGCATTGTCGCGCATCGCATCGAGATGGATCGCGCGCAAAATGCCGACGATGTCGTCGTTGGCCGCGCTGCGGCGTGCGGCAGCTTCGGCTTCCACGCGCTCGATGATGCGGCGCGTCACTTCCTGAACGCCGGCGGAGACGCGGCCGGTGGCGACATCGCGCCAAAGCCCGACGGCATGGACGAATACGGGCTGGACCGTGTCGGCCAGCCCGGCATTGGTCAGCAGCGCCCGCAACTGGTTGGTCCGCTCGTTGACGAGGATCGAGGTCACTCGCTGCAACGGCACACCGGCAAGACCGGACAGGACGGACGCCAGGAAATCGATCTGGCCGCGGCATGCCGCGCGCACCAGAAGCACCGTCGTCAGGTCGCCCTGATCGCGCATCGTATCGACCAGCGCGTCGCACGCCCTTTTGTCGAGCGTCGCCAACAATGCGCCGAATGCCTTTTGTTCGCTGTCATGGACGAGATGGTCGGCCGTGTCCGGGCCCGCCACGCCGCGAAGGAACGGACTGTCGGCCAGGGCCCGTCCGGCGGCCTTCATCAGCCTGTAGCGCAGGTCCGCCTCGATATCGGGATGGTCGAGCAGCGCGCCGCGCACGCCGGCATCCGATCCGTGCCTTTCCACGATCAGCGCCCTGCCCTGGCGGCAAAGCCGCGCATTGGGATTGGAAACCAGGACGATGGCGCTCGCCGCAGATCCGTGGCGCGCCAGCGCCATGGCCAGCGGCTGGGAGACTTCGGCGCGGCCGGCAATCACGCATTGCAGCGCGCCGGACGACGTCCGGGCCCGTTCGATCAGGTCGCCGTCGCGAATGACGGGCGAACGGGCAATGACGATCGAAGCGATGTCGATCTGGTCGTGGACGAGCGCGGTGACGATCTGCTCCGGCGCATGAATGCTGGCGGCCAGCGCTTCGGCCAGCGCGAGCCGCACCTTGGGAGACGGATCGTCCAGAAGCAGGGTCAGCGCCGCTTCTGCCGCCACACGGTCGTCCAGATCGAGATCGGACTGCAGATAGGCCCGCGCGAGCGCGGAGGCTGCGGCGGTGCGCCGCGCCACATTGGCCGAATCCTTCCATTTGAGGAAATGCTGGACAATCAATGCCTTGGCCCCCGGAACGCTCTGACGGTCAACGCTAGGGCCAAAAGGTTTATGTTTGGTTCACCATGTTTCTTCCGGTGCCGTTAACCGCGATGCCGCGTCAGCCGTCCGGGCGATCGAGCGCAAACACCGGCCCGAGCCGGCCGAAATCGCGATAACCCATGCGCATCACCGGGTCGGCCTTCGCCGTGTCGAACCGGCCGTCTTCGAGAAAGGCGGCGGCGATGTGCACGCCGACCACCTCGCCGAACACCGTCCAGACATCGAGCGTGGTCCCGTTTCTGTCGTGCTGCTGCATGATCTGCGTGACAACGCATTCGAGCGCCGCCGGCGCGGCGGCAACGCGCGGCGCCGCAACGATGCGGCACGGCGCCGTGGCCAGCCCGGCCAGATCGAACTCGGAGGTGCCGCGCGGTACGCTTGCCGAGGTCCGGTTCATCCGATCGGCAAGATCGGCGCTGGCGAAATTACAGACGAACTCGCCGCTTTCCCGTGCAAGAGACACCGAGTCCTTTTCGCCATCCGACGAAAACATCACGATCGGCGGACGGCCTGCCACGGCGTTGAAGAAGGAATAGGGTGCCAGATTGACCGTGCCATCGGACCCGCGCGTCGATATCCAGCCGACCGGACGCGGCGCGACGATCGCCTTGAACGGATCGTGCGGCAGGCCGTGTCCCTCTTCGGGGCGGTAGAAATGGGTCATGGTCAGGCTCTCGCCGGGCCGCCATAGGTGCTGATCAACGCGTCCGTGTCCGGCCGCGGACGGTCGGGCACCATGGTGTCGTAATCGCCGATATGGACGATGCCGGCCATGCGCTCGTGCGGTGAAAGGCCGAGAACCGCCCGCGCCTCGGCATCGTCCGAATACCACCCCGTGACCCAGTTGACCGCATATCCGTGGGCGGTGGCGGCGGTGACCAGATTCATTGCAGCCGCACCGGCGGACAGGAACTGTTCCCAGACCGGGATGCGTTCGTGCTCGGCCGCGGTGGAGACAACGCCCACGGCAACCGGCGCGCGGCTGAGCCGCTTGCGTTCCCGGTCCAGCTCGTCCTCGCGCATGTGCGGATTGCGCCGGAGGGCGAGTTCTGCCAGCGCCTCGCCGATCCGCGCGCCGTGCTCGGGCCGGTAGATGATGAAACGCCAGGGCTCCAGCCGGCCGTGGTCGGGCACGCGGGTGGCGATGCTGATCAGCCGCCGCAGCGTCGGCTCATCGGGCCCCGGCCCGCGAAACTGCGACAGCGGCACGGATTTGCGGTGCTCGAGGAAGGACAGAACGCTTTCGTGGCGCTCCCCGGGTGTCATGGTCGGCATGTCGTTTCCCTTGATCGGACGGTCGCGATATGGATCATCCGCCTTGAAATTGCCACCGCTTTGCGGTCAGAACGCAGCCATGAACGCGTCTGTCTCGACCTTCCGGCCCGGCCGTCCGGCGATTGCCCTTCTGAGCGCAGCGATTGCCATGCTTGCCCTGTTGGCGATCCCATCTGGCGCAAACGCCCAGGATACCGGTCTGGACCCGCCGGCGCTGGCGCCCGAAGACACCCTCCCCGACCTCGATCTGCCCGGCCTGACCAGCTACGCACCGGCCAATCGCGTCGCGCCGCTGACCGGCGTGACGACGGGCGAGTTGTTCCTCGAAGCGCGCTTGACCGAAGACGGAGCGCCGGTTGCCAACGGCCTTTTGTGGCGGATTTTCGGCACGCAGACCGACCCCGACGGCAAGCTGCCGCTGATCGCCACGGCCAGTGGCGGCGGCGCCCAGTTCGCGCTGGAGCCGGGCAGCTATCTCGTCCATGCCGCCTTCGGCCGCGCCAGTGCCAGCGCCCGCATCTCGATCGGCGAGGAGGCCCGCCGCCAGACCATGGTGCTCAACGCGGGCGGGCTGAAACTCGATGCAACCCTGCCCGACGGCAGCGCGGTCCGCGAAGCCAAGCTGGCCTTCGACATCTACGACATGGGCGCCGATGGAGAGCGCGACCTGATCCTCCCCGAAGTGCCGCCGGGCAAGACGGTGCGGCTTCCGGCGGGCACCTATCATGTGGTTTCGCGCTATGGCGACATCAACGCGACCATTCGCGCCGATCTGCGGGTCGAGCCGGGCAAGCTGACCGAAGCTGCGATCGAACACCGCGCCGCACAGGTCACGCTCAACCTCGTGCGGTCCGAGAACGGGTTCCCGTTGGCCGACACCGCGTGGTCGGTGATCGGCGTCTCCGGCGAGGTGCTCGCCGAGCATGTCGGCGCCTATCCGACGCTGATCCTGGCGGCTGGTGAATACACCGCCATCGCGAACCATCGCGACGCGATCTACCAGCACACATTCGATGTGGTCGCCGGGCGTGACGTGACCGTGCGCGTCATGGCCAGTGAGGAAAACGCGCAGTAGGCCGGCGTCCGGCTCCGCCTCAGCCGCAGGGACCGGCTTTCACCTCTTCGGTGCGGGCACCGCCCTGGCCGCGCGGATCGAGGTCGAAGACGCTGTCATGCAGATGCTGCAACAGCACCTTGCGGTCCTTGATCTTTTCGAGATCGTCCCACGGCATCACCTCGCCGATCCACGCCTTGATCTGCTTGCCGTAGAGCCGCTGGAATTCGCGGATCAGAAGCGAGGTGCGCAGCGTCAGGGAAAACTGGCTGACCAGATGGAAGACGCGGCCGTTCTGCCCCTCGAAATAGACCGGAATGACCGACGCCCGTGCCGTCTGCACCAGCCGCGCCACGAACATCTTCCAGGGCAGGTCCTGTGCCCGGCCCAGCCCCTTGGGCGCGGTGGCGACGCCGCCGGACGGGAAGATGATGATGGTCACACCTTCCTTGAGAAGCTGGACCGCCTCCTGCCGGGTCTTGAGGTTGAGCGCCAGCGCTTCCTTGGTCTCCTCGAACGAGACCGGCAGCGAATAGGGCCGCATCTCCGGCACCTTCATGAGATCGTTGTTGATGATCACCCGGAACGGGCGACCCAGCCGTTCGGCCAGTGACAGGAACGCGATCCCGTCTCCGATGCCGTAGGGATGGTTGGCGATCAGCACGAGCGGCGTGTCGGGAAGGTTCGTCGGAGGCCACTCGCCGCCCGCGTCGAGCCTGACCTCGATCAGGTTGAGCATTTCGGTGAAGACGTCGTCGCGCTTGCCGAAAATTTCGCTGCGCCAGAACTCGTAGAGATCGGCCAGCCGCTCGCGGCCCGACATGTTTTCGACCGTGCGGATCAGCCAGCGCTTGACCGGCGGATCGGTGGGCCGCGCATAGGACAGTTCGGCAAATCTGACGCTGCGTGGCATGTTCGGTGACGGCCCGGCCCCTGGTCGTGGTGCGCGAATGTATCAAGTTCGCTCGATCCTGTCCCGCGTTTCCGGGACAGGATCGATGCGACGTTTACGCGGCGGCGCGCCCATCGGATTGCCGCGCCCGCTTGATGTCGGGCGGCGTCGCCTCGTCGGCCAGTGCCGCGACCACCTCGTCAAAGCCCAGCATGGTCTGGTCGCGCGAGCCCAGCCGGCGCATCGACACGGTGCGTTCGTCCGCTTCGCGGCGCCCACAGACCAGGATCACCGGCACCTTCTGGACCGAATGTTCGCGCACCTTGTAGTTGATCTTCTCGTTGCGCAGATCGGTCTGGACATGCAGGTCGGCGCGCGTCAGCGCCGCCGCCAGCTCCTCCGCATAAGGGTCGGCTTCGGAGGTGATGGTCGCCACGACGACCTGTACCGGCGCCAGCCACAGCGGCAGGTGTCCGGCATGGTTCTCGAGCACGATGCCGAGGAACCGTTCCATCGAGCCGCAGATTGCGCGGTGCACCATCACGGGCTGCTTCTTCTCGGAGTCCGAGTCGATGTAGAAAGCGCCGAACCGTTCCGGCAGGTTGAAGTCGACCTGGGTCGTTCCGACCTGCCAGTCGCGGCCGATCGCATCCTTGAGCGTATATTCGAACTTGGGTCCGTAAAACGTCCCCTCGCCCTCATTGATGCCCGCCGTGATGCGGCTATCCTCGCGCACCATGCGTTCGAGCGACGCTTTCAAGATGCCCTCGGCATGGTCCCAGGCCGCATCGGTCCCGACACGCTTTTCAGGACGCGTCGCCAGCTTCACCTCGACTTTCTCGAAGCCGAAATCGGCATAGACCGACATCATCAGTTCATTGATCTTCAGGATCTCGGCCTCGAGCTGATCCTCGGTGCAGAAGATATGCGCATCGTCCTGGGTGAAGGCGCGCACCCGCATCAGCCCGTGCAGCGCGCCGGACGGCTCGTACCGGTGCACCACGCCGAATTCGGCCAGGCGGATCGGCAGGTCGCGGTAACTCTTGAGCCCGTGCTTGAAGATCTGCACATGGCCCGGGCAGTTCATCGGCTTGAGCGCAAAGGTGCGCTGGTCCTCGACATCGGGATCGGCAGAGCGCACGCCGAACATGTTCTCCTTGTACCAGCCCCAATGGCCGGACGTTTCCCAAAGGTCGGAGACCAGCACCTGCGGCGCGTTGACCTCGTCATAGGCACCCGCAAGACGCCGCCGCATATAGGCGATCACCGTCTGGTAGATGCGCCAGCCCTTGGCATGCCAGAAGACCGTGCCCGGCCCCTCTTCCTGGAAGTGGAACAGGTCCATCTCGCGGCCGAGACGCCGGTGGTCGCGCTTTTCGGCCTCCTCGATCATGTGCAGATAGGCGTCGAGCTCTTCCTGCGTCGACCAGGCCGTGCCGTAGATGCGCGACAGCATCTCGTTGTCGGAATCGCCGCGCCAATAGGCGCCGGCCACCTTGGTCAGCTTGAAGGCATTGCCGATCTGGCCCGTCGAAGCCATGTGCGGCCCGCGGCACAGGTCGAACCATTGCCCTTGCGCGTAGATCTTGACGTCCTCGCCCTCGGGGATCGCGTCGACCAGCTCCACCTTGTACCGTTCGCCCATCTCGGCGAACACCTTCTTTGCCTTGTCGCGCGGCCAGACCGCCTTTTCGAACCTTTCGTTGCGCTTGATGATCTCGCGCATCTTCTTTTCGATGACCGGCAGGTCGTCGGGCGTAAACGGCTCGTTCTTGGCGAAATCGTAGTAAAAGCCGTTCTCGATCACCGGGCCGATGGTCACTTGCGTGCCGGGCCAGAGTTCCTGCACGGCTTCGGCCATCACATGGGCCGCATCGTGCCGGATCAGTTCGAGCGCACGCGGGTCGTCGCGGGTCACGATTTCGATCGTGCCGTCCTCGACGGGATCGGCCAGGTCGCGCAGTTCGCCGTCGAGCGCGATGGCGACCGCCTTCTTGGCAAGCGATTTGGAGATGGATTCGGCGACAGCGCGGCCGGTCGTGCCGGCGTCGTACGCGCGTTCGGAGCCATCGGGGAATACAAGTGAAACACTGCCGGAAGCGGCCATGGTGTGATCTCCTTTCCAGTCCCGCCAACACATGCGGGTGGTTCTGTTGCACGGCGCAGATAAGCGATCGCGCCGGGCGGGTAAAGGGCCCGCGCAGGCGGCCCGGGGGAAGGGAAAATCGCCGGCCACGCCCTTGTGCAATGGAATCGGGTTTGCTATCGGCTGCGAGCCCGCTCACGCGGGCAATTCTGGCGGTGTGCGGCCGTGGCGGAATTGGTAGACGCGCAGCGTTGAGGTCGCTGTGGGGCAACCCGTGGAAGTTCGAGTCTTCTCGGCCGCACCAGCCACGCGCCCCACAAGTCCTCTGGCAAAATGCTGGACGAACGGGTGGAGCGCGGGACGATGGACCAGACGGTGACCGGTGGCCTTGCCTTCCTGTCTTCCGGCACGCCCGAGGCCGATGAGTCGGCCCGCCACCTTGCCGCACTTTACGGACAATCGGCGACCGCCGATGCCAGCACGATCGTCGCGCTGGGCGGCGACGGCTTCATGCTGCAGACCATCCACCGTTTCATGAATTCGGGCAAACCGATCTACGGCATGAACCGGGGCTCGGTCGGCTTTCTGATGAACGAATATGGAGAAGACAGTCTGCGCGAGCGGATCGCCGCCGCCGAGCGCGAGACCATCCGGCCCTTGCGGATGACCGCCATCGGCGAGGACGGCACCGCGCACCGCGCGCTGGCGATCAACGAGGTTTCGCTGTTCCGCCAATCCTACCAGGCCGCCAAGCTGAGGATCACGGTCGACGGCAAGGTGCGCATGGAGGAACTGGTCTGCGACGGCGTCATGGTGGCAACGCCTGCGGGCTCGACCGCCTACAATCTGTCGGCCCAGGGGCCGATCGTGCCGATCGACGCGCCGCTTCTGGCGCTGACCCCGGTGAGCGCGTTCCGGCCAAGGCGTTGGCGCGGCGCGCTGCTGCCCAACCGGGTGACGGTCGACATCCAGGTGCTGGAAGCGTCCAAGCGCCCCGTCAACGCCGTTGCCGATCACACCGAGGTCAAGTCGGTGCAAAGGGTGACCGTGCGCGAGGCCCGTGACGCGACGGCGACGATCCTGTTCGACGCGAACCACTCCTGGGACGAGCGTATCCTGGCCGAGCAGTTTCGCTACTGAAGCGGCCTGCCGCTCCCTGCCCGCCGCCGCGCCTCCGCTTCGGAAAATTGACATCACGCAGTGCGACAAATAGTCTCAATCGGCTTTCAGGGAGGCTTACCATGATGCGATTGATCCTCGCGGGACTGATGGCGAGTTTGGCCACAGCCGCGTTTGCTTGTCCGGATTATACGATCTGGGGCGACAAATACACATTCTCGGGCGACGAACTGTATTCGCCGAAATCGCTTTCGGTGGTCGCTGGCGGTCAGAACAGCCTGACCAAATGCGGCATCAGGGCGCAGAACTATCGCGGCGCACTGCCGGGCTACACCACCAGCAGCCCAGACTTTTCGATCACCGTCCAGGGCATCAGCGGCTACTCGATCGAGTTTCGCGTGCGCAGCGAGTGCGACTCGGTGCTTCTGGTGAACACGGCCGCGCGCAACTGGTATTTCGACGATGACGATCTGGGCGCCGGCGACGCCAAGATCCGGCTGACGCGGCCGGCCGGCGACGGGATCTTCGACGTCTGGGTGGGCACCTATGACGGCAGTTCGTGCGATGCGCGGCTGATCATCGAGACGTTCTGAGCGCGTCGCGGACCGCTCAAACATGAAAAACGCCGGACGGTTGCCCGTCCGGCGTGATGAAAGCGGGCGGCCAAAACCGCCCGTGTCTTGAAGGCTTACATGATGCCTTCGGGCACGATCACCTTGTCGATCACATGGATGACGCCGTTCGACGTTTCGATGTCGGCGGTCACGACGTTGGCATCGTTGACCATGGCGCCATTGTCGAGATCGATCGTGATGTTCTGGCCCTGGACGGTGGCGACCGAAGCATCATCGACCAGGTCGGTCGACATCACCTTGCCGGCTACCACGTGATAGGTCAGGACTGCGGTCAGCGCGTCCTTGTTCTCGGGCTTGAGCAGTTCTTCAACGGTGGCTCCGATCGCCGCAAAGGCTTCATCGGTCGGCGCGAAAACCGTAAACGGTCCTTCGCCCTTCAGCGTTTCGACGAGTCCGGCGGCCTGAACCGCGGCGACCAGGGTCTCGAAGTCGTCGTTTGCTGCGGCGGTGTCGACGATATCCTTGGCGCCCATGCCGCCGGCCAGCGCGGCGCCGGTCATGATGCCCGTGGCAGCGATGGCAGCGATGGCGGTCTTGATGATGGTCATCGAATAGTCTCCCGTATTGAGGTGTGACGAGATGCGCGGTCATTGCGCGCCTCACACCCTTCTACGCACAGCCAGGCCGACGGTTCTTCCAGACGGGGGTGAAGACAACGATGCGGCTTTGAACCCGGCGGGCCTTTAAAGTCACAATTGCCGTCATAAGCAGCCCAAATGCCTTTGATTCCGGGGGTTCTGGTTGACATTGGGCCGGCTTTTGCCTATCGCCGGCGCAGGAGCGCGGCCCGAGAGGGGCTTGGCGCACATCCCAAACCCAAACGGATATTACTTTTGGTCGCATTTGCCGAACTTCCCTTGTCACCCAAGGTGATCAAGGCCGTCGAGGACGCCGGTTACACAGAGCCCACGCCGATCCAGGAACAGGCGATCCCCCATGTGGTCGCAGGCAAGGATGTCCTCGGCATCGCCCAGACCGGAACCGGCAAGACCGCCTCTTTCGTGCTTCCGATGATCACGCGCCTGGAACGCGGGCGCGCGCGGGCACGCATGCCGCGCACGCTGATCCTGGAGCCGACGCGCGAACTGGCCGCGCAGGTGGACGAGAACTTCCAGAAATACGGCATCCACCACAAGCTGTCGGTGGCCCTTCTGATCGGTGGCGTCTCGTTCGACGATCAGAACCGCAAGCTGGAGCGCGGCGTCGACGTCCTGATCGCAACGCCGGGCCGGCTGCTCGATCACACCGAACGCGGCAAGCTGTTGCTCAACGGCGTCGAAATTCTGGTGATCGACGAGGCCGACCGGATGCTCGACATGGGGTTCATTCCCGATATCGAGCGGATTGCCGGCCTTATTCCCTTCACCCGCCAGACGCTGTTCTTCTCGGCGACCATGCCGCCGGAGATCGCCAGCCTGGCCGACAAGTTCCTGTCCGCGCCGGTGCGCATCGAGGTGGCCAAGGCCTCGTCGACCGCATTGACCGTCGAACAAAAACTCCTGAAGACGGGCTCCAAGGACTTCGAGAAGCGCGCCGCGTTGCGGGATCTTCTGCGCTCCCAGGACGACATCAAGAACGGCATCATCTTCTGCAACCGCAAGCGCGATGTGGCGACGCTGTTCCGTTCGCTCGACAAGCACGGCTTTTCGGTCGGCGCGCTGCATGGCGACATGGACCAGCATTCGCGCACGCAGATGCTCGACGGGTTCCGCAACAACAAGATCCAGCTTCTGGTTGCGTCCGACGTGGCCGCGCGCGGGCTCGACATTCCCGATGTGAGCCATGTGTTCAATTTCGACGTGCCGATCCACGCCGAGGACTATGTCCACCGGATCGGCCGGACGGGCCGCGCAGGGCGCGCCGGCAAGGCGTTCACGCTGGTCGACCGGTCGACGATGAAATATCTCGAATCGGTGGAAAAGCTGATCGACAAGTCGCTCGATTATGTCGACGGTATCGCCGCGCCCGCCGAAACCGACGGCGAGGAGGAGGACACCCGGCCGGCGCGCGGGCGCGGACGGGACCGCAAGCCGCGCCGCGACAAGATCAAGGACGACAATCGCCAGCGCGCCAAGGCCGCCGATGAAGCGGTCGAAGACACGGCGCCGGCCAAAACCGACAATGAGGCGCGGCCGGCTGCGGCTGCCAATGACGATGATGCCGGCAAGGGCGACAAGCGCGGCCGGTCGCGGTCGCGCAAGCCCGAGCGCGACAAGTCCGAGCGCGGCGATGCGCCGGTCGGCTTCGGCGACGACATTCCTGCCTTCATGATGATCGGCCGCTAAAGCGTTCGGTCAAAGGCCGAGCGCCATCCCCACGCCCAGAACGCCCAGCGCGCCGAACACACCCACGGCGACGCGCTGACCGAAACCCAGGAAGGCGGCAAAGCCGGCCCCGCCGGCTGCAAGCCGCAGACCAAGCGACGTCTGCTCGGCCAGCGCGCCGCTCGGAAAGACGATCAGCTGGGCGATGACCGCGGCGACGAGCGCGGTGGCCACGGCGCGAACGAAGACCAGCACTTCCGACGTTTCGCGGATCCGGTTGCCGAGCAGCACGCCCATAACACGCCACAGGTCGGTTGCGATCCATCCGGCGATCAGGATGAAGGCGATCTGCCACCACAGCGCATCGATCGATTGGTAGGTCATGTCCGGTTGGCCCACCAGCGCGCAAAGCGCCCTGCCCCGTATGCCGCAACGCCAGCCACCGCGCCGGTCGCCAAGAGGCTGACGCCCGGCACGAGCAGGTAGAAGACCGGCCCCAGCAGCAGGCCGAAAACCATGGCCAACTGGCCGGACGGCTCGCGCGCGGACCCCCACAGCGAGCACAGGAAATAGACCGGCGTGAGGAAGAACAGCGCGCCGAGCAGCTCCGCCGGCAAGCTGGGCGCGAGCCCGTAGACCACGCCGACCAAAGCGGTGTTGCCGAGCGTCAGCGTGCAGCCGAGGCCTGCAAAGAACGTCGTCCGCCACTCGCGCGGAACCTCCCGGAACCGATCCATCGCGATGACCCAGGCTGTGATCGCTACGAAATGCGACAGGAAGACCAGCACCCAGGTGCGCGTGCCCTTCGTGCGCATTTCGGGAACGATCGAGACGACCATCGGCATCAGCCGCGCCGACGACAGGGTCACGGCGATGAAGGCGGCGGCCAGCGACGCGCCGGACTGGATGGCGGCGGCCAGGACGAATTTGGCCGGCAGCGCCCAGATCATCAGCGTCATCAAAACGACCTGCCCGGCGGGAAGGCCGGCCTCGCGTGCAAAACCGGCAAAGCCGACAAATGCCGTCATCAGCATCAGGGCAGGCAGCGAAAAGACCTCGCGCAGGCCGCGTCCGTACCAGTACCAAAATCCGCCGCTGGCAATCGGCTCATCGTGTTTCGGCACGGCACTTTCGGTCATTGGATCGCGCTAGCACGGATGGACGCGCGCGACGAGATGCCAAGACGAACGAACGGTTCGCAGCGCCGAGCGATCTGGTCGGCCCAAAGAAAAACCCGCCCGAAGGCGGGTTTTCCCTAACCGGTATTGCTGGTGGCTATTTGCGCGGCACGCGGGGCACCGCCGAGCGGGAGGCCTTGGCTTCGCCGGAATCGCCGCCCTTGCCGGGCGCCGCAGCGGAGCTGCCGCCATCGCCCTTGGTCGACGGCTTGCTGGCGGCGGGCTTGGCCTTGGTCGTCGCGGTCTTGGCCTTGGCGCGCGGTTTGCGCTTGGCCGGCGTTTCCCGCTTGGGCTTGACCGGCACCTCATCGGCGACGGCCTCGAGCTGGAGCTTCTCCTCGCCCAGTTCGTCCTTGGCGACGGTGACCTTGACGGTGCCGCCGGTCTTGAGCTTGCCGAACAGCACCTCGTCCGCGAGCGGCTTCTTGATCTGCTCCTGGATGACGCGCCCGAGCGGTCGCGCGCCCATGCGCTCGTCATAGCCCTTGTCGGCCAGCCAGGCGACGGCAGCCTTGTCGAGATCGAAGGTGACGCCGCGCTCGGACAGCTGCGCCTCGAGCTGCATGACGAACTTCTGCACCACCTTGTGGATGACCGGCACCGGCAGCGGACCGAACGGGATGATCGCGTCGAGCCGGTTGCGGAACTCGGGCGTAAACAGGCGGTTGATCGCCTCCATGTCGTCGCCTTCGCGCCGCGACGAACCGAAACCGATCGCGTTCTTGGTCATTTCGGCGGCGCCCGCATTGGTCGTCATGATCAGGATGACGTTGCGGAAGTCGATCTGCTTGCCGTTGTGGTCGGTCAGCTTGCCGTGGTCCATCACCTGCAACAGGATGTTGAACAGGTCCGGATGGGCCTTTTCGATCTCGTCGAGCAGCAGCACGCAATGCGGATGCTGGTCGACGCCGTCGGTCAGCAGGCCGCCCTGGTCGAAGCCGACATAGCCGGGCGGGGCGCCGATCAGGCGAGAGACGGTGTGCCGCTCCATATACTCGCTCATGTCGAAGCGCAGCAGTTCGACGCCCATCGAGCTTGCGAGTTGCTTGGCGACTTCGGTCTTGCCGACGCCGGTGGGGCCGGAGAACAGATAGGCGCCGATCGGCTTTTCGGGCTCGCGCAGGCCGGCGCGGGCCAGCTTGATCGAGGACGCCAGCGCCTCGATCGCCAGATCCTGACCGTAGACGACGCGCTTGAGTTCCTTTTCGAGGTTCGCAAGCACCTTCTCGTCATCCTTGGAGACCGACTTGGGCGGAATGCGCGCCATCGTTGCGATCGTCTCCTCGATGTCGTGGACATTGATCGTCTTCTTGCGCTTCTTGGCGGGCACCAGCATCTGCCGCGCGCCGGTCTCGTCGACCACGTCGATCGCCTTGTCCGGCAGCTTGCGGTCATTGATGTAGCGCGCCGACAGTTCGACCGCCGACTTGATGGCATCGTCGGAGTATTTGACCTTGTGGAAGTCCTCGAAATAGGGCTTGAGCCCCTTCATGATCTCGACCGCGTCGTCGAGCGTCGGCTCGACCACGTCGATCTTCTGGAACCGGCGCACCAGCGCGCGGTCCTTCTCGAAGAACTGGCGGAACTCCTTGTAGGTCGTCGAGCCGATGCAGCGGATCGCACCGTTCGACAGGGCCGGCTTGAGCAGGTTGGACGCATCCATCGCCCCGCCGGACGTCGCGCCGGCGCCGATCACGGTGTGGATCTCGTCGATGAACAGGACGGCGCCGTCAAATTCTTCCAGTTCCTTGACGACCTGCTTGAGCCGTTCCTCGAAATCGCCTCTGTAGCGCGTGCCGGCGATCAGCGCGCCCATGTCGAGCGAGAAGATGGTGGCGTCGGCCAGCACTTCGGGCACATCGCCCTCGACGATCCGCTTGGCGAGCCCTTCGGCGATCGCCGTCTTGCCGACGCCCGGATCGCCGACATAGAGCGGGTTGTTCTTGGAGCGGCGGCACAGCACCTGGATCGTCCGGTTGATCTCGTCGGTGCGGCCGATCAGCGGATCGATCTTGCCGCCCCTGGCCTTGGCGTTCAGGTCGATGCAATAGGCGCCGAGCGCGCTTTCCTGCTTCTTTGCGCCCTCTTCGCCCTCGTTCGCCTGGTTGGGTTCGTTCTCGTCGTCGGCGCCGTTCGGTGTGCGGGCGACCGAGGCGCCGGGGCGCTTGGCGATGCCGTGGGCGATGTAGTTGACCGCGTCATAACGGGTCATGTTCTGCTCTTGCAGGAAATAGGCGGCGTGGCTCTCGCGCTCGGCGAAGATCGCCACCAGCACATTGGCGCCGGTGACCTCCTCGCGGCCCGAGGACTGCACATGGATCACCGCGCGCTGGATGACGCGCTGGAAGCCGGCGGTCGGCTTTGCGTCCTCATCATAGCCGGTGACCAGATTGGACAAATCGTTGTCGACATAATCCGACAGCGTCTTGCGCAACGCATCCATGTCGACATTGCACGCATCGAGCACGGCGCGTGCATCCTTGTCGTCGATCAGCGCGAGCAGCAGATGCTCAAGGGTTGCATATTCATGTTCGCGTTCATTGGCGAAGGTCAGTGCCTGGTGCAATGCGCGTTCGAGTGTCTGGGTAAAGGCCGGCATTATTTCTTCTCCATCACGCATTGCAGGGGATGCTGGTTCTGGCGGGCGAAATCCATCACCTGGGTCACCTTGGTCTCGGCAACCTCATAGGTGTAGACGCCACATTCGCCGACGCCGTGATTGTGCACATGCAGCATGATGCGCGTGGCCTGATCACGGTCTTTCTGGAAAAAGCGCTCGAGCACATGGACGACGAATTCCATTGGCGTGTAGTCGTCGTTGAGCAGGAGCACCCGGTAGAGGCTTGGTTTCTTGGTCTTTGGTTCGGTTCGGGTGATGACCGAGGTGCCGCGGCCGGTGCCGCCTTCGCGGTCATCGTCGCCGTCCGCGGCCCTGATCGGCGACATGTTCGTGCGGGCGGGCACGCGGTGTGGTTTGCTGGTATCCGGCAAGCTGTCCATGATCTCCGGTTTCGATTGGTCGTCTGGATTAACCGGTGGGTCCGATTCCCGCATTATCTAGGTCGTATTCAGCGCATTTTAAGTCCCTGCCATCGAGGCGCAAGACACAGATCGGTGTCAATGGGCGGCCGATTTCGCTTGCCGCGTCCGGCAACGAAAAAGACCCGCGTGCCGGAGCGCGCGGGCCTGATGGCGGCGCAGCGTTGAAACGCGCGCCCGATTCGACACAGCTTACTTGGTGGCTGCGGGAACCATGCCTTCGAAGGGCTTGTAGGCTTCTTTGGCCAGATCGGTGTAGAGTTCACCCATCTTGGTGGCCTGAGCGACCAGACCTTCATAAGCCGACTTGGCGTATTCGGTCTGAACTTCCATTGCCTTTTCCAGCGACTTGGAAGCGGCCAGCTTTTCAAAAGCGGCGGCACCGGCTTCGTAGGAAGCCTTCGAATAGTCGGTGGCTTCGGTGGCGATGGCCTGCATGCCCTTGGTCACGGCCGCATAGCTCTTCAGCGAGCTGTCCATCATTTCCTTGTTGGATTTGCTCATATCTTCAAATGCTTTCATCATGGTGTCACCTGTCGGTTTGCATTTATCTCGGGTCGGCATCGTGACGCGATGACGTCCTCGCACCCTGTATAGTGTGCAGTGCACAAAAATGCAAGAATTTTTTTGCATTGCACAAAAAAACTTTGACACAAATCGAACAGGTCCGGTCAAGGAACCGGTTACCATAAACCGATTGGTAACGCTGGCGCCGTAGCCTCTTTCCAGTTTGCCGGCCCGTCCGGCCGTGTGCGTCCCGTGTAACGAGAGTGCCCGCCCGTGTTCCAGTCACCCCTCGCCTCCGGCGCTGCGTTTGCGCCTGTCCGCCTTGTCGCTCTTGCCCTGATTGCGCTGTGCCTTGCCGCTGCGGCCCCCTCGCCCGCCAAGGCCAATCCCAAATATGCCGGCATCGTCATCGACGCCAACACCGGCGAAACGCTTTATGCCTATCGCGCCGACAGCCAGCGTTTTCCCGCATCGCTGACCAAGATGATGACGGTCTACATGATGTTCGAGGCCATGGAGCAGGGAAAGCTGCGGCCCAACACGCCGATCCGCATCTCGCCCCACGCGGCATCCATGATTCCCTCGAAGCTCGGCATACGGGCCGGCGGTACGATCACGGCGGAAAACGCCATCAAGGCGCTGATCACCAAGTCGGCCAATGATGTCGCCGCCGCCGTCGCCGAACATCTTGGCGGCACCGAAAGCGAATTCGCGCAGATGATGACGCGCAAGGCACGGCAGCTCGGCATGAGTTCGACGACGTTCCGCAACGCGTCCGGACTGCCCAATTCACGCCAGGTGACCACGGCGCGCGACATGGCGCGCCTCGGCATCGCCTTGCAGGAGCATTTCCCGCGCCAGTTCGATATGTTCTCGACGCGCTCGTTCCGCTATGCGGGCGTAACCCACCGCAACCACAACCGCCTTCTTGGCCGCGTGCGTGGCGTCGATGGCATCAAGACCGGCTACATCCGCGCGTCAGGTTTCAACCTGGTGACGTCGGTCAACCACAATGGCCGCTCGATCGTCGCCGTGGTGATGGGTGGGCGCACCGGCGCATCGCGCAACGCCCAGATGGAAAAGCTGGTCGCCCAATACTTCCCCAAGGCATCGCGCCGCGATCGCGGCCCGCTGATCGCGCGCAACGGTTCGACCAATTTCGCCATCCGCGGCGCGTCGATCGCCTCGATCCCGCTCAACCGCCTGCCAATTCCGGCCTTCACCGACCGGGTGGCGGAGGCCGCGCCCGCGCCGGCCGCGCCCGTCGTCGCCTATGCGCCGACACCGCAGCCGCGCGCCAGCGTCGACCCGATCGTGACCGCAACGGCCGAAAGCCGTTCGGGCTGGGTGATCCAGATTGCGGCGCTCGAAACGCAGGACCAGGCGGTCGATTATCTGCGCGTCGCACAGGCCCGCGCGCCGGGCATTCTCGGTGCACGCGAGCCGTTCGTCGAGCAGTTCGTCAAGAGCGGCGTGACCTACCACAGGGCGCGCTTTGCCGGCTTTGCGTCGAAGTCGCAGGCATGGAACGCCTGTTCGGCGCTCAAGAGCCACAACTATTCGTGCCTCGCCTACCAGAACTAGTGCCGCGGCATTTCGCCGTCCCGTTTTTGTATCCGCGTATCAGGACCGCTCGCCATGAAGCCGCAACAGAAAATCCTTCGCCTCGTTAATCCGCTGCGCCAAAAAGGAACTGCCGCCGAGATCGGGGTGGACGCGCTGCATCAGGCTGCGATGGGCCTTTCGGATCGCGGCAAGATCCGCCCCCGGCTCAAGGCCAAGGATCTGGTAGGCCTCCTGCTCTGTCATGGCGCCCGCCTCAGCCGTGCTTCTCTGCCGCGCGGTGTCGTCCGGCTCCGCGTCGTCGCGCCAGCCGGGCATGCGGCGGTCAAGATACGCCTCCAATAGCTGCGCGCTTTCGGCGTCGTCGCGCACCTCGCGCGCAAGCTCCAAAAGTTCGGCTTCGCTCATCTGGTTCAACTGGCGGCCCTCGAACGTGCCGCCGAGCACCATGCCGTCCATCTCTCCAGTATCGTGGTCGAGCATCATTTCCAGCATGGCGCTGCGTACTGTCGATCGCTGACCCGGCGTTGCGCGAACGCTGGCGGTCCGCCGCGCCCGGGCAAACAGCGCGTAGGCGAAAAACAGAAGCGGCGCGCCAAGTCCGATCCGGCCCGTCAGGGTCATGATGACGCCGAGCAGCGCGACCAGGGCCGGCACCACATAGCGCAACGTCCGGGCAACCTTTTCGGGCGGCGTGACGACGAAGTACCAGACCGCCAGCCCTGCGAAACCGAGCGTTCCGATCAGCACGAGCAGCGCGTTCATCGTCCCGACGCGCCTCCCTTGAGCTGGGTCAGGAGCCGTTTGTCAGACCCCGTGCCCCGCGCTTCCAGCGCCTTCAGCCCGCCGGTCGCATAGACGGCGATGGATTTGAGGAGGTCGGCAAGCACCCTGGGCGAGGACGGATCGAAGCGGAACCAGCCGCCGCGCGTCAGCCGGGCAATCTCCCGGAACACAAGCTCAGCGCCCGGCTCGCGGCCTTCCTGGAAGATGAAGGCGGGCACGCCGCGTACGCCGAGCTGGCCGGCCACATGGCCAAGCGCATCGGCGTCCTCCTCCATCGCATCGCCAATATAGATCAGCGCCGAGATCGGCGACTTGCCGTGCTCCTTGAGCGCATGCTTGAGTACCTTGCCGATCTGGGTGCGGCCGGCGCGGCAGTCGATCCGGGTCATCATGGTGCCGAGCTCGCGGCCGTTTTGCGCCCAGCGCGAGGCGCGGCATTCGCCGAATCCGCGAAAATAGACAAGCTGCATGGTCAGCGCGGTGGAGCTTGCAACGCTCTCGAACATCTCGGCCTGGATGGCGGACGCCATGTCCCATGTCGGCTGGCGGCTCATCGTGGCGTCGAGCGCCAGCACGATGCGGCCGGCGCCGCCTTCGCCCGGTTTGACCGCCCTGGCCGCGTTAAGGAACGCGGCGATGTCGCCCGACGACGACGTCTTGGCTTCGGGGCTGCGTTCCGATCGATCGGTTCTGACCGGTGATTTGCTCATGATGCCAAGATGGCGTTCTGTGCGGCGGATGCAAGATGGAATGCGTTCGATCGATTCCGGCCAAATTGGCGCACCGTGAGCCTACAGGAGCCCAAGTTCCGACAGTTCGGCGCGCATCTCCGACGGCATTTCGGCGAGCGCTGCGGCAGCGTCGGACAGATCACGCGGTGCATCCTCCGCTTTCAGATAGCGCCAGCCCTGGAACGGACGGCGCGACTGCGGCACGGTCAGAACCAGTTCGGGATCGAGCACCAGATCGCAGCGCGATATGCCCTGGGCATCGACGAACGGCCTGATGTCGACAATGCGCTGACGGCTCTGCACCTTGCCCTTGGTCACCCAGTAGAGCGACCCGTTGCCGATGATCTCGTCGGCGCGTTTGGGGATCATCCGTGTGGTGTGTGTCTGTTCGGGCGGCAGGCCGGCCTTGCGCAGCGCGTCAATGCGCGCCTCGATCCAGGCGCGGTGATCCTCGACGCTCTCTGCGCCAACGCACAGTTTGAGAAGGTGCAGGGCCATCGGTCCAATGTGGCGTCTCGTCGGCGCGGATCAATGCGGCATGTGCCGCCATCCACAAGCCTGTTCAGCAGGCCGGCAGATTGACGGCCAGGCCCGCCAGCGATGTTTCCTTGTAGCGCACATCCATGTCGGCGCCGGTCTGGCGCATCGTCTCGATGCAATTGTCAAGCGGCACCACATGCTCGCCATCGCCGTTGATCGCCAGCGAAGCGGCAGTGACCGCCTTGACCGCTGCGATGCCGTTGCGCTCGATGCAGGGCACCTGGACAAGCCCGGCCACCGGGTCGCAGGTCATGCCCAGATGATGCTCAAGCGCGATTTCCGCCGCGTTTTCGATCTGCTGCGGCGTGCCGCCCATCACCGCGGCAAGACCGGCGGCGGCCATCGCGGCAGCGCTGCCCACCTCGCCCTGACAGCCGACCTCGGCCCCCGAGATCGAGGCATTGTGCTTGATCAGCCCGCCGATCGCCGCCGATGTCAGAAGGAAGGTGCGCACATCCTCCTTCGTCGCGCCCTCGTGGAACTGCGTCATGAACTTGATCACCGCCGGCACCGTGCCTGCCGCGCCGTTGGTGGGCGCGGTGACGACGCGGCCGCCCGCCGCGTTCTCCTCGTTGACAGCCATCGCATAGACCGTCAGCCAGTCATTGGCGGCCATCGGATTGAAACGGTTGGACTTGGCGCGCTCGGTGAGTTTTTCTGCCAGGACGGCGGCACGGCGGCGCACCTTGAGCCCGCCGGGCAGTTCGCCGGTCGCCTTCATGCCGCGCTCGATGCAGCCCTCCATCGCCTCCCAGACCGCATCGAGACGCGCATCGAGATGGCTGTCGGGCGCGCGGGCGAGCTCGTTGGCGCGCTTCATCTCGGCGATGGACAGGCCGGATTTGTCCGCCATGTGTAACATCTCGGCGGCGCTCGCGAACGGGTACGGCACGTGATCGTCCTCGGCCCTGGCGCCGTAGACCGTCGTCTCCGCAATCTCGTCCTCGCCGACGATGAAGCCGCCGCCGACGGAATAGTAGCCGCGCCTCAAGAGCAGCCGGCCGTCATCGTCATAGCCATAAAACGCCAGACCGTTGGCGTGGCCGGGCATCGCCTCGACCTTGTCCAAGACCAAATCCGCATCGGCATCGAAGGCGTAGCCGGAATGGCCGGGCGGTTCGACGCGTCCGGTCGCCCGCACCCTGTCGAGGATCGCCTGCATCGCGTCGGGATCGACCGTATCGGGCCGTTCGCCGGCCAGACCGAGAATCACCGCGCGATCGGTGGCATGGCCGACGCCGGTAAAGGCGAGCGAGCCGTGCAGCGAAACGCCGAGCCGCGTCACGACGGCGCCGGACGGTCTGGGCCAGGCATCGGACTTCAACTCGTCGAGAAACCGCGCGGCGGCGCTCATCGGTCCCATCGTGTGCGACGAGGACGGGCCGATGCCGATCTTGTAGAGGTCAAACACCGAAAGAAACATGGCACCACCGTGATTGCCGAATTCGGCCATTGTCCGCGCGCCGTACGCGGCGGACGCCGCCCGGACCGACATCAAGTGCCACGGGCGCGACATGGTCAAGCACGGAAAAAAAGAAGGGCCGCCGGCACGGCAGCCCTTTTCTCATCGATTGTGCGTTGGACCGTTGAACGACCCGTCAGGACGCGGTGGCCGTGGTCTCCGTGACCACCAGATCACCGCCCGGTTTGGCGCCGGCGACGTAGACGGCCAGCGCGACCAAGACAAATCCGGCCAGGGCCCACATTGTGAGGTTCCAGCCCGGCTTTGCAGTGTGTCGATCCATGAGTGCTCCTGTTGGCCGCCCGGCGGACGGCATTCCCATCGGCTCTTGGTGGCGCGGCGTATAGGCAGATCGCCGGGGGCCCGCAAGTGCAAAAAATGGCGAAAAAGCGGCAACGGTTCCGCGCGCATCTCGCGGTCATCGGCGTTTTTGCATTGCAGTCAGCGGCTTGCGCAGCTTGGCTGAGGTTAATTCCGGTTAGGATTTGCGACCAAAGATTGTCGTGAGTTCGCTGCAGTGCGGCCTGAAACAGGTGCGCCGCAACATTGACGCCCTCAATGCCACCCCGGCCTTGCAAGGCGTTGCGGCCTGTGCCACCGCTTTGGACCGCAAGGGAACACCAAATGAGCCAGCAGACATCCGTCCTGCCCGCGCCGGACGGGACGATCCGCAGGGCCGGCCCGATCGATGTGAGCCTCTTGGTGCTGGTGGCGATCATCTGGGCCTCCGCCTTCATCGCGATCAAGATCGCCGTGCCGCACACGGGTCCGCTGTGGCTGGCGGCGATCCGCGTGACCATCGGCGCCCTGGTGCTGGCGCCCTACGCCCTTTGGCGCGGGTTGGTGCTGCCCGATACAGCGAAGGTCTGGGGCCTTGTGGTGGCCATGGCGATGCTCAATGTCGCCGTGCCTTTCTTCCTGATTTCATGGGCCGGATTGACGATCGATGCCGGCATGCTGGCACTCCTGATGGGCACCGGCCCGCTGATGGCGCTTGTCGGCAGCCATCTGTTCACCGTCGACGACAAGATCAACGCACTCAAGCTGATCGCGGTGGCGCTCGGCTTTTCCGGCGTCATCGTGCTTGTCGGCGGCGCGACCATTGGCGGGCTCGGCGGCGCCCACATCGTGGCACAGTTGGCGACGCTGGCCGCCTCGCTGTGCTATTCGACCTCCGGTCTTCTGGTGCGGCGCATCGACATTCCGCCGACGCGCATGGCGTTTCTGGCGCTGTGCGTCGGCGCGGCGCTATTGATCCCGCTGGCCGCCTTGGTAGACGGCGTACCGACCGCGATGCCGTCAGGTTCGGCAATCTGGGCGCTTGTCTATCTCGGTGCGTTTCCGACCGGCCTTGCCTATGTGATGCGCTACCAGCTCATCCGCGCGATCGGCTTTTCCACGTTTGCCCTGTCGATCTACATGATTCCGGCGTTCGGTGTGTTGCTGGGGGTGCTGATTCTCGATGAAGAGCCGCAGCCGAAAATGCTGATCGCTCTCGGGCTGATCATGGCCGGCCTGTTCTTCGCGCGCGCCGGCAGCGGCGCGGCGATTGCGCACCCTGCCCGGAAGCGCCCGTCATGACGGACGTTTCGACGACCGAGACGGTGCCCCGCAAGCGCATCGACGCGCTCGATGTGGCCCGCGGCGTCGCGCTCGTCGCCATGGCGACCTATCATTTCTCGTGGGATCTCGAATTCTTCGGCTATCTGGAGCCCGGCACATCGACGACGGGCGCCCTGAAATACTATGCCCGGTCGATTGCCGCTTCGTTCCTGTTCCTGGTCGGCGTCGGCATCATGCTCGCCCATGCGAACGGCATTCGCTGGCCTGCGTTCGCAAGGCGCTGGCTGAAGATCGCCGCGGCCGCGGCGCTGATCACCATCGCCACATGGTTCGCAACCCGCGAGACCTTCGTCTTCTTCGGCATCCTGCACCACATCGCGTTCGCAAGCCTTGCAGGCCTGTTCTTCCTGGGCCTGCCCTGGTGGGCGCTGGCTGCGATCGCGGCGGCAATCTTCATCGGAACCCCGTTTCTGCAATCGCCGATCTTCACGCCGCTTGGCATGGTTTGGACAGGCCTTTCCTCGACGCCGCCGCGTTCGAACGATTTCGTGCCGGTCCTGCCCTGGTTCTCGGCGGTGTTGGCTGGCATGGCGGCGGCAAAGCTTGTCTTCATCGCGCGGACGCCGCCACGCGTCCTGACGCCGGAAGGCTGGTCGGCGAACAGTCCCCTGTCCCGGCTTCTGGCCCTGTTCGGCCGATGGAGCCTGACCTTCTATCTCGCACACCAGCCGATCCTGATCGGGCTTGTGTTTCTGGTTTCGCTTGCGTTCCCCGCACAGCCGCCAAGTTTTTCAGCGAGCTGCAGCGCTGCCTGCACCGCGCAGTTCGAGGCGGAGCCATGCGCCGTCTATTGCGCCTGCGCCGAAGCGGAACTGGAAGCCGCCGGAAAGCTGGAGAGCCTTCTGAGCGAACCGGAAACGGCGCGGAGCGACCTTGAGACATCGGCGATCATCGCCCAATGTGCGTTCGAGGCCGGCATTACCGGCGATGGACGCAACCGATGACCGACCGGCAACATCCCGAAGACCGCCCAAGCACGTTCCCGTGGCCGCCGGTTCTGCTGATCGGCTTTGTTGTGCTCGGCGTGGCGCTCGGTGCGTTCGTCCCGCTTGGATGGCCCGCCGGCATGTTGGGCGATCTGCTGACCGGGCTTGGCCTGTTCCTGATCATCGTCGCGCTGATCGTCGATGTCAGCGCCATGCGCACCATGTCGGCGGCCAAGACGACCGTTCTGCCGCACCGGAAATCCGACCATCTGGTGACGAAAGGCGTCTTCCGGTTCAGCCGGAATCCGATCTATGTCGCCAATGTGATGCTGATCGCCGGCATCGGCCTGTTCTTCGGAAACTGGTGGCTGGTGCTGCTGGCGCCCGTCGACGGGTTCGCGACGCAAAAGCTCGCTATCGAGCGCGAGGAAGCGCATCTGGAGGCACGCTTCGGCAAAACCTACCGCGATTACAAGAAAAGCGTGAACCGCTGGATTTAAGGCGTCCCGGGCCGCCCCGTCAGGAGGCCACGCGCAGTTCGGCCAGCCGGTTGAGGCAATTTTCCTCGACCTGATCGAGTTCAGCCAGCGTTTCCTCGATGTCCTTGCGCTTCTGGCGCAGTTCGGCGCGCTTTTCCTCGACGCGATCGACAATCGCCCGCATCTGGCCCGCCTCGCCCGGCGGTTCCTTGTACATCTGAACGATCTCGCGAATCTCGGCGATCGAAAAGCCCAGGCGCTTGCCGCGCATGATCTGCTTGATCAGGTGCCGGTCTCCGGGTCGGAACAGGCGGGTGCGGCCGCGACGGACCGGTGCGATGAGCCCCTCGTCCTCGTAGAAGCGCAAGGTTCGGGTCGAAACGCCGAATTCGCGTGTCAGTTCGGTTATGGTGTAGAATTCGCGCATTCGTTCCCCAAGGGCGCCATGCGCCTGTGCAACCTGTTTCAATCGATACAGCTTAAAAATTCTTACGTAAAAGTCAATTGCGCAACGGGACCGATCCCAACCTTCAGATGCCGAACCACAAAGCGGCCAGGCCGAGAAAGGCAAAGAAGCCAACGACATCGGTCACGGTGGTGACGAAAACGCTGGACGCGATGGCCGGGTCGACGCCGAGCCGGTCGAGAATCAGCGGGACGAAAATGCCCGCGAGCGCGGCGGACACCATGTTAATGATCATCGCGATGGCGATCACGAAGCCAAGGCCGATGGTCGAAAACCAGACGGTCGCCACGACGCCGATGAGAAGCGCGAACAGCGCACCGTTCAGAACGCCGACCATCAGTTCGCGGCGGATGATGCGGCCGGCATTGTAGATGTCGAGGTCCTTGGTCGCGAGCGCTCGCACGGTCACCGTCATGGTCTGCGTGCCCGCATTGCCGCCCATGGAGGCGACGATCGGCATCAGCACGGCCAGCGCCACCATCTGCTGAATGGTCGCATCGAACAGGCCAATGACGACGGATGCGAGCACCGCCGTCCCCAGATTGACCAGCAGCCAGGTGAAGCGCGACTTGGTCGTTTCGACCACGGAGTCCGACAATTCCTCGTCGCCGACGCCACCCAGGCGCAAAATGTCCTCCTGCGCCTCCTCGTTGATCACGTCGACGACGTCATCGATCGTCAGAACGCCGACCAGACGCTCGTTCTCGTCGACGACGGCGGCCGACAGAAGGTCGTAGCGCTCGAAGATCTGCGCCGCCTCTTCCTGGTCCATCTCGGCGGGCACGGCATGGCGCGTTTCGCGCATGATCTCCTCGATCCGGCCATCGCGCTGTTCGCGAAGGATACGGTCGAGATCGACGGCGCCCACGAGCCGGAACGTCGGGTCGATGACAAAGATCTGGCTGAACCGTTCGGGCAGATCGGCATTGTCGCGCAGATAGTCGATCGTCTGGCCGACATTCCAATAGGGCGGGACAGCGACGAAATCGGCCTGCATGCGCCGGCCCGCGCTTTCCTCGGGATAGTCGAGCGAGCGGCGCAGGCGGATGCGTTCGGTGAACGGAATGCGGGCCAGGATGTCGGCCTGCTCGCTCTCGTCCATGTCTTCGAGAATGTAGACCGCATCATCGCTTTCCAGTTCCTGGAGAGCGAGCGCGATCTGCTCGTTGGGCAGAACCGTGATGATTTCCAGGCGAATGGCCTCGTCGACTTCGGTCAGGGCGGAATAGTCGAAGCTCTCGCCCAGAAGCGCGACCAGTTCCTGGCGTTCGGCCGGTTCGAGCGTCGCAAGAAGGTCGCCCATCTCCGATTCGTGCAGCGGCGCGGTGACCTCGCCGAGCGTTTCGGCATTGCCCGCCGCGATGGCCGCGGTCACCTGATCGAGATAGTCGGCACGGATGGAGCCGTCCTCGGCGTAGATCGCCGGGCCGCCGGTCTCGGAATAGTTTGGCTGGTCCGCGCCGGCCATGCCGCTCCGCTCCCGTGTCTGGATTTGCGCCTCTAAACAAGACAGTTAGAGCGGTTCATCTTTAGATGGAAGCGGAATGATGGACAGGATTTTTCGCGGCAGCAAGGAGAACACCGCAGCGCGATCTGACGATCGCGTGAGGATTTCGACGCTGCTGCCCGCGGAAAAGACGGCCAAGCCGTCACGCCTCAAGCCATTGACGGATAACGATATCCGCCAATCGCCCGAGCTTGGTCTTTTGCGTTCTGGACGGCGTTGCGCAAGGCTAACGGTGCCTGCACCGCGTCGCCTTGCGCGCCTTGCCAGACCACAAAATCCCGGCGCTCAAACGATTCCAGCTAACGATGAACCGCTCCAGCGGGACGGATGCGAAACAGAAACGGCACAACCGCACCTTGCGAAGATTTTTCGCCTCAGCGGGTGGCGCGGTGGCGCAGCGCCGCAAGCGGCCCTGCGATCGTCTCGGGCACATTGTCGATGCCCGATGTTCCGAACGGGCCGCAGCGGCCGACACGGCGGGCAGCGAGGATCGCGCCAGTCAACAGGCCGTGCCGGGCAATCGCTTCATAGCCATATTCGGAACAGGTGGGCATGTGGCGGCACGAATTGCCGACAAAGCCCGAAAGCGTCAGCTGGTAAAGCCGCACAAGAGAGGTGCCGAGCACCCTGCCCGGCGTTTTCGGCCATGGCCCCTGCCAGTTGCGCGAGCGCGTCCGGCCGCTGCGCGGATGATCGGCGCACACGATCAGGCCGCGCTTGCGCGCGCCTCGATCTGGTCGAGCGCATCGACCACCGCGTCGAACACCAGAAGCGTCGATGCGTGACGCGCCGGATAGTCGCGCACCGGCTCGAGCCACGCCAGATCGGCGAATCGGCCGTCGGGCGCGGGGCCGCCCTTTTTCAGCATCGCCGTCATGGTTTCACGCAAGGCCCGCAATTCGGCGAGCGGCGTGCCGACGATTTCGCGCGCCATCACCGCTGAGGAGGCCTGGCCCAGCGCGCAAGCCTTGACGTCCTGGCCATAGGCCGTCACCCGGCCGTCCTCGACTGCCAGATCGACCGTCACCGTCGATCCGCAGAGTTTCGAGTGGGCCTTGGCGGTCGCATCGGGCGCCTCGAGGCGTCCGGCGGGCGGCGGGTTTCCGGCGAGTTCCAGGATGCGGGAGTTGTAGATGTCGTCGATCATCGGCTGCCATGGCCCTGGCGGTCCGGTTCCGCCGGACGGCGCTATGGTTTTCAAACGCTCCCGACATATATAGGAAGGGCGATGCCGCGCAGGCAAGGGCACGGCGAAGGGGCCGACGCGCAAGGGTTGCCTGCGCCGGTGCCGATCCGGGAAACATGAGCAGATTCGGTCCGGCTGGATTTTCGTGCGTAACAAGACCGGTGCTCAAACAAGGAAGCAGGATATGGACGCCATCGCGCCGACCTCTACCCACCCTTCTGACGAAAAACCGAGCCGCGCGGAGGCCGAAGCGGCCGTCCTGACGCTTCTGAAGTGGATCGGCGACGATCCGGCGCGCGAAGGGCTGATCGATACGCCCGCGCGCGTGGTCAAGGCCTATGAGGAGATGTTCGGCGGCTATGACAGCGATCCGGCCGACATTCTGGGCCGCACATTCGAGGAAGTGGCCGGCTATGACGATATCGTCCTGGTCAAGGATATCGCGTTCCACTCGCACTGCGAACATCACATGGTGCCGATCATCGGAAAGGCGCATGTCGCCTATCTGCCGCGCGAACGCGTGCTGGGCCTTTCCAAGATCGTGCGGGTGGTCGACATTTTTGCCCGGCGCCTTCAGACCCAGGAGACGATGACGGCGCAGATCGCGACATCCATCGACGATGCGCTGGCGCCGCGCGGCGTTGCCGTGATGGTCGAGGCCGAACATATGTGCATGGCGATGCGCGGCATCCGCAAGCACGGCTCGACGACGATCACCACGCGGTTCACCGGCGCGTTCGACGATCCCGCATGGCAAAACCGCTTCACCGATCTGATCCGCACCCGCTGATATCGGCCGCCTGTGCGTCGGGCTTGATTGCCGACGCCCGGCGGCCTGGAGCGTCGACATGACCAGCCCCAACACACCCTTCGCACCGCCCGTGGCGGACGCAAACGAAACCGAGGACGGGTCGGTCTTCCGGCCGCGCTTTTCGTCCGACGGGCTTGTGACCGCCGTCGTTACCGACGCCGATGACGGCACGGTGCTGATGGTCGCCCACATGAATGCCGAAGCGCTGGCGCTGACGCTCGAGACAGGCATCGCGCATTACTGGTCCCGCTCGCGCGGGCAACTCTGGAAGAAGGGCGAGACCTCGGGCAATCTCCAGCGCGTCGCCGAAATGCGGACCGATTGCGACCAGGATGTGGTGCTTGTTGCCGTGCGCACGGACGGGCACGGCTCGGCCTGCCACACGGGCCGCAAGAGCTGCTTTTACCGCCATATCGTCAGCGATGGCGAAAATGGTGCGCGGCTGACCTTCGATGAGGGCGACCGGCCGCGCTTCGATCCGGCCACGGTCTATGGCAACGGATGAACGGCCTAGGCCGACGAGGTGATGTAGTGGCGGATTTCGGCCGCCTCCTGCTCGATCTCGGCGATCCGCCGCTTGACGACGTCGCCGATCGACACGATCCCCGCCAGCTTTCCGTCGCGTTCGACGGGCAAATGCCGGAAGCGGCCGGTGGTCATCAGTTCCATCAGCGTGTTGATCGCCATGTCCTCGGTGCAGGTGATCACATTGCGCGTCATCAGCGCCGACACCGGCTCAGACAGCGCGCCGACGCCCCGCTTCGCGATCGCGCCGACCACGTCGCGTTCCGACAGGATGCCCTTGATCGTGCGATCCGTGTCGGCGACGACCATGGCGCCCACCTTGTGATCGCCCAGTTCACGCACCGCGTCGAGAATGCTGGCGTCCTCGGACAGGGTGAACACGTCCGAGCCCTTTTCTTCCAATATCCGGGCAACCGACATTTGCGCGACCTCCTCCTGCCGTTCAAAGAAGCAAAGCATCGGCGAAAGTTCCGCGCTTGACAAGCCAGCCAATGGGTTAGGCCGGACGGCGCGCGGTCGGATGCCGGTCGAGCCAGCCGATGGCAAAAAAGCCCGTCAAGAGCCCGCCAATATGGGCTTCCCAGGCGATCGACGCGCCGCCGGCGAGGCCGAACAGATCGGCGCCGGTGGCATAGTTGATCACCATCCAGACGATGATGAATGCCAGAACGCCGCGCTGGCGCAGCGATGCCAGCGGCGGCAGGAGCGGGCCGGCAAAGCCGCGGCGCGGATTGCGGCGGTCGGCGCGGAACCCGAAGCGGGCAGCGGCGCCCAGAAAGCCCGAGACAGCGCCGGATGCGCCAAGCAGCGGCACCCAGTCGCCGAAATAGAGCGCGGTGTGCAGGACGACCGCGCCGAATGCCGTGATCGCCCACAGCGCGATCGTACGGGCCCAGCCAAGCCGGTAGGCCACCGGCGCGCCGAAGGCGACGAGCCAGATCATGTTGAAGCCCAGGTGCACCCAGTCGCCATGCAGCAGCGTGTGGGTGAAGGGCGAGACGAGCGTCGGCCAGTCGAGCTGGAAATAGCCGGGCGCATAGCGGATGGGGAAGAAGGCGAAATTGACGATCAGCCAGCGGTCGATCTGGCCGTCGAATACCAGCGTGCGCATCAGGTGAACGCCGATGCAAAGGCCGGCCATCAGGACGATCGCGCCGTGCAGGTTGAAAGCCGGCGACGGCCGGCGATCACCGGAGGGGACGTGATCGGACGGATTTTCGCCGGGCGGGTCGTGACCGGACAAGGGCGGCGTGCCGGGAATACGGTCTGGATCAGCCATGCTTGCCAGATAGGCCAACCGCCACGGCAAAAAAAGAGGCCATCCAGGTCGCCCTGGATGGCCCGGCGAGTCCCCTGCCCACCCCGTAACCGGTCAATTTGTGCTGCGGCAAGCCGCTCCCGTTTCGAGTTGGGTTAATGCCAGATTAACGCAGCCTCCACAAGCCGAGATCCCCTTTAGGGTTAATGGCGACCGGGCCCTCCGCCGCGAGCTGGCCCGTCGCTTGCATCGTTCTGCGCAGGGGCAATGCGAGGTGAAACACCGTGTCATCCTGACACGGGTTCGATGCTTCGCAAGGCGGCGGGATGAAGCAGATGCACCAGAACGGAACACAAAGGGTCTACGAGTACTGGAACGAACTGCGCGGCCAGCACGCCGCGCCGGCGCGTTCGGACATCGCTCCGGCCGCGCTTGGCCGCTCGCTTGCCCATCTCTTCATTCTCGACGCCGGCGATGTCCCTGGCCGGTTTCGTCTCGCCGGCACGTGGCTCGGCTCCGCGTTCGGACACGAACTGACCGGCCATGCCTTCGGCGCGCTGTTCGGCCGTGACGACCGGATGCTGGCGCAGCGGGTGGTGGATGCCGTTCGCAGCGAAAGCGCCGTCGCGATCTTGGATCTGACCGCGAAGGCCGACCCGGAACGCCTGCTGGACATGGAAATGGTGCTGTTGCCGCTGGCCGGCGAACCCTCGCGGGTCCTGGGCGCCATCCATCCATGCGGCCAACCGTTCTGGCTGGGCGCGTTTCCGCTCGGGCCGGCCCGCGTGACCGGCGTGCGGCTGATCGATCCGGACCGGCCGCTGTTCAACCTTGCCAACCGGCCGGCGATACCGCTCGCGCGGCGGCGCAGCGACGGCCGGCCGAGCGCCCCACGCAGGCTGCTGCGTGTGATCGACGGCAACCGCGCGGCCGCAATTGTTCAGCGTGAACGCCCGGCCCTGCACCTGATCGATGGCGGCCGCACCGGAGATGACCGCCGGTGAACCGCTTCATCGTCCGGAAACCATGGCTCGACCGGGTGCCCCCCAAAAATTCGCGAAGGCGGATTCTTACCGCTTGTTAACCAGCGCTCGCCTAAGGTCGGAACAGATCCACTTGCCTTACGGAAGCCCGTTCATGCTCAGCGCCGTCGCTGCCGAACCACGCGATACCGGACCGAATCGCCGTGCCTTTCAGCGGGTGAAGGTCAATCTGCACGGCCGGTTCATGCTGCAGGACCGCTCCGAGCATCCGTGCCAGATTCTCGACATGTCTCCGGCCACGGCAACGCTCTACACCGAGGCGCATGCGCGCGACGGCGAGCGCGTGGTCGCTTACATCGACCATATCGGCCGCGTCGAAGGCCATGTGGTGCGTTCGTTCGATGGCGGTTTTGCGGTGGATCTGACCACATCGCCGCGCAAGCGCGAAAAGCTGGCGGCCCAGCTCATCTGGCTGGCCAACAAGCACGAGCTCGACCTGCCCGAAGACCGGCGCCACGAGCGCGTCATGCCAAAGAACCCCGCCTCCATCCTGACGCTTGCCGACGGGCGCCAATATCGCTGCCGCATCATCGATCTGTCCCTGTCCGGCGCCGCCGTCTCCATCGCGGTCCGTCCGGCCATCGGAACACTGGTCAGCCTTGGCGGCATGCGCGGCTCGGTCGTGCGCCACTTCGACGAGGGCATCGCGGTCGAGTTCGCCTTCGTCCAGCGGCCCGAATCGCTCTCCCAATATCTGGGCTGACCAAGCGGTCCCGCCGCTTCCAGAAAGCTGACAGACCGGACCCGCCGCAAGGCGGGTTTTTTGTTGACCGGTCGGCCGCCGGCTGGCGGGCCGGTTTCATGCGTCTCATTCATCGGCAATGGTGTGGTTAAGCGTTTGTCCCCGTCGCTGAACCATTTTTAGGCGAATACGTCTCTCATTTAATATTTATTCTATTCTTGCTTTAATGAAATACTGCATAGTTTTCGCATAGTTTTGATTTGAATACACATACCGATGTTGGTCTCGTGTAGATTTGTTTTTGTCATGTTGTCCGTACAAGGGAGACGGACACATGACTTATACAAAGACTGCGCCCAAGCAGACAATAGACTCGACAGACAATTGCCGAAGCGATGGACAGGCAGCATTGCCGCGCCAGATTCGGCGCCGGATGGCGGCAACCGCATCGCTGGCCGGCTCGCTTCTGTTCACGGCAACCATGGGCGCCCATGCGGTGACCATGCCGACCGCGGGCCGGACGACGCAGCCGATCGGCCATTACGAGTTCTGTCAGCGCGATCCGGCCGAATGCCGACCGATTTCGGAAGCAGCGCCGCACACGCTCGACCGCAAGGGCTGGGCGCAGATGATCGAGGTGAACAATCATTTCAACACCACGGTACAGCCGCGCACAGACATGCAGATCTGGGGCCGCGAAGAGCTTTGGTCCTATCCGAGCGAAGTCGGTGACTGCGAGGATTTCGTTCTGGCCAAGCGCAACGCGCTGATGCAGCGCGGGTTTCACCCCTCAAACCTTTTGATCACCGTGGTGCGCCAACCCAATGGCGAGGGGCATGCCGTTCTGACGGTGCGCACCGACCGGGGCGACTTCATCCTCGACAATCTGGTCGGTGAAATCGCCGACTGGCGCGACACGCCCTACACCTATCTCAAACGGCAGAGCACACGTCACGCGGGCCGTTGGGAAACCATCCGTGACAGCCGCACGAGGCTCTCACAGGCACAGTAAACCGAGACTGCCCGGTCAAGTCCCCACCCACCCGTCCCCCAGACCGGGCCGGAGCCGGCTCTCGCAAGAGAGCCGGCTCTTTTTCGTTTCTGAGGACCGCAGGCGAGTTGTGATCAAGTGGATTCGGACAAGCCGGTCGCGAAGCGGCGCGCATTGTCGACATAATGCTCGGCCGAAGCCGTGAGCATCGCAACCGCCGCATCGTCCAGCGTCCGCGCGACGCGCGCCGGCGATCCGATGATCAGCGAATTGTCGGGAAACTCTTTTCCTTCGGTGACCAGCGCGCCGGCGCCGACCAGGCAATTGTTGCCGATCACCGCACCGTTGAGGACAATCGCGCCGATGCCGATCAGACTGTTGTTGCCGATGGTGCAACCATGCAGCATGGCGCGATGGCCGATCGTGCACCCCTCGCCGACCACAAGCGGAAAGCCCATGTCGGTGTGCATGACCGTGTGCTCCTGCACATTGGTGCGGGCGCCGATGGTCACCGGCTCATTGTCGCCACGCAGCACGCAGCCGAACCAGACGCTGCAATCCTCGTGCAGATTGATCTGACCGATCACATGAGCATCGTCGGCGACGAATGCCGGCCCCGCACCGAAGTACCGCGGCGAAACTCCGTCCAACGCGTAAATGGCCATGTCCGTCCCCTGCTCAAGCGATGTTGCAGCATGCTTTGACAGAGAAACCGGCCCGCTTCAATCAGGCGACGGCGATCAGCCGGCCCGTTTCCACCGCGACGATTCCGACAAGGCCGGCCCATGCGCCCGCCGCGACGAGGGCCGTCAGCGGCCAGCGCGACCGCCGACCCCTTCGATTGGGCGAAAGCCCAGCCCGGACAATCATCACCGGTCCGCACAGGGCGAAAAACAAGACCGATGGCGCGATCCCGAGACGCAAGACCGTCGCCTCATCGAAAGCGGGCTGGCCATCAAGCGCCGCCTCGAGAAGAAAAAACGTGCTCAGCGCCACCGCGAAGCCCACCACAACGATCCACAACACCATCGCCCTCACCCACTCTTAACCGGGAATTAACCCTGTCCCGCTCCAGTGAGTGCAATTCCGATGCCAAAATCCGCGCGCCATATACGGACACCGACCCGCCATGACACCGGCCTATGACACAGCCGCCGCCTCACCGTCGCCCCATCCGGCCGCAAACGGCCTGCCCGCCGCCGCATGGACCGCTTTCCGGGTTCTGGCCGTCATTGCGGGCTTGTCCGCCATTATGGTCGTTGCCGGCCATTTTTATGGCTCGCGGCTGCTGCAATCGAGCATGAGCACATCGCCCGAACCGATTCAGCTGGTCATCGGCAACGATGTCCTGGACGTGCCCGAAAACATGATCCGGCACGAGGCCCAGCGCGTTCCGGGCGTGACCGGCCGTGTCGATCTGCGGCTCTATTGGCCGGAACGCGCGGGCTATCGCCTCAGCCATGCCGACGCATTTTCGGACACCGATCCCGAAACGACACAGACCGTCCTGATTTCGGTCGCCAAGCGGCAATGGCTGCTCGACATGGCCGGACGGCTCGAATTGGTCTACGGAAAGGCCGCCGATGCATCCGCCGCGCCGCGCCCGGTCCACGGACTGACCGCCTTACGCCTCGACCCGGCGCACGGCTATGTCGACGAAACGCTCTATTTCGCGCCGTCCGCCAATGGCGGGGCGCTGCCGGCCTTCATCGCCCGCTGCAACGAACCAGCGGCGGGGGCAGCACCGCTGCTTCTGGCGTGCGAGACCGACCTGTTCTTCGGCGAGACGCTTGAGGCGCGCATCCGTTTTCCGGCCCATTTCCTTGCGGACTGGGCGCGTTTCCGCTCCGAGCTGGATGCGTTTCTCCACGGACTTCAGGTCCGCGCCGAATAGGCCGGAACGCTATTCTTCCAGATCGATGTCCAGGATCGACATGGACAAATCGTAGGAGACCTCGCCCTCATCCTCGATGCGCGAGATGATGCCCAGAAACTCCTCGCCCAGATAGAGTTCCGCCGAATCGCTCAGCTTGGGGCGCGCCTTCACCGCCAGCGAGGCATTGCCGAAGGTGCGCCGGAAATAGGCGGTGAGCTGTTCGAGTTCGCTGGCTTTCAAGGAGGCCTCCGGATCGATTCGAGTGTCCGGCTTTTGCCGCCGGCTGGCCCTGACATACACGCCGTACGGCCCCGTTCAAGGGGCGGCGGCAATTCTCAGCCCAGCATCTGGTCCATGGCGCGGGAGGGTTCGGCGCAGCCGCTTTCGCCGACGACCTTGGCCGGCACGCCCGCGACCGTCTTGCACGGCGGAATGTCCGACAAGACGACCGACCCGGCCGCCACCTTGGAGCAATGGCCGACCTTGATGTTGCCGAGGATCTTGGCGCCCGCGCCGATCAGGACGCCGTGGCCGATCTTGGGGTGGCGGTCCGAGCCTTCCTTGCCGGTGCCGCCCAGGGTGACCGAGTGCAGGATCGACACATCGTCGCCGATGGTCGCCGTCTCGCCGACCACCAGGCCGGTGGCATGATCGAGGAAGATGCCCTTGCCGATGCGCGCGGCCGGATTGATGTCGGTCTGGAACACGGAGGACGAACGGCTCTGCAGATAGAGCGCAAAATCGCGGCGGCCGCCGTTCCACAGCCAATGGGCCAGGCGATGGGTCTGGATGGCGTGAAAGCCCTTGAAATAGAGCATGGGCTCGATCAGCCGCGTGCAGGCCGGGTCGCGGTCATGCACCGCCTGCAGATCGATCCGCACCGCTTCGGCGAAATCGGTGTTCGCCGACAGCATGGCATCGAAAGCCTGCCGGATAAGGTCGGCCGGCAGATCGGGATGATCCAGCCGCTCGGCGATGCGGTGCGTGACCGCCTGTTCGAGACCGGGCTGGTTGAGCACGTTGGTGAAGAAGAAGGTCGCGATCGCCGGATCGCTGTCCGCCGCCGCCGCAGCTTCCTGCCGGATGCGGTGCCAGATCGGATCGACGGGGTTGACCGCCGGCGCCTGATTGCGCGGTGCTTCGCGGGACATGGATGCTCTCCCAAGCCGATTGTCGGTGCCAAACCTAGCCCAGAACCCTCACATTTGGAACCGCCGGCGCCGGGTTCAAGACGCGCCGGCCTCGCCCAGGAACGCGTGAACCGCTCGCTTGAACGCCGGATCGCCGACGGCGAGCATGTGATCCCGGCGCTCGATGTCGAGAGCACGGGCGTCCGGCATCATGTCGGCCAGCGGCTGCGGCGCGCCGGCAATGTCGTCCTTCGTGCCGACGCCGATCAGCGTCGGCGCGGCGATCGCGCCCATCTCGTCGGGCGTCAGAAGCGTGCGCGACGAGCGGATGCAGGCGGCCAGCGCCAGCCGGTCGCTGCCGGTCTCATCGGCAAAGGCGCGGAACATGCGGCCGCGTTCGTGCGTGACATCGTCAAGCGACGGCGCGAGCAGCGCATCGGCGATAGGGTCCCAGTCTCCGACGCCCTCGACCATGCCGATGCCCAAACCGCCGAAGATGAGGCGCCGCACGCGGCCCGGATGATCGAGCGCGGCGAACGCGCAGATGCGCGCGCCCATCGAATAGCCGAACAGATGCGCCGCACCGATGCCCAGATGATCGAGCAGCGCGATTGCGTCGCCCGCCATTTTCTGCGGCGTATAGGCCTCGGTGTCGTGCGGCTTGTCGCTGTCGCCATGGCCGCGATTATCGAGCGCGACCGCGCGATAGCCGGCGCCGGTCAATGTCTCGACCCAGCCCGGCCCGATCCAGTTGACGGCTCTATTCGACGCAAAGCCGTGCACCAGCAGCACCGGCGTGCCGTCGCGCGGGCCTTCGTCGAAGAAGGCGAGGTCAAGACCGTCATTGTGAAAACGGGGCATAGGGCTTCCTTGCGCAACCGATCGACAATTGAGCGAAAGACGGGTGGAAATTCGCCGCGCGACTGGCTACCAAGTTCTGCAGTGCAGCGAAAGGGCTGCGCCCTGCCGCAATCCCGAGGCACAAGACCGGAGACCCGCAATGGCCGGTGGCAAAACGCCCCATTTCCACAATGATGCCGGGCACACCCGCATCGCGATCGGCGTCAAGGAATTCATGTGCGTGGGCGCAACGCCGCCTTACGATCACCCGCACGTTTTCCTCGACATGGGCGACGACAATGACATTGTCTGCCCCTATTGCTCGACGCTGTATGTGCACGATGCCAGCCTTTCTGCGGGGCAGACAGAGCCGGCGGGCTGCGCGTTCGACATTGCCGCCGACGCAGCCTGACGCGCGGAACCGGCGATGGCGAACATGGGCGACGCGCTCGATGGCATTCTCGTGGCGGGTGCCGGCATTGGCGGGCTGACCGCGGCCCTCGGCCTTGCGCAGCGCGGTCGCGCGGTGACGATCGTTGAAGCGTTCGAAGCGCCCTCGGAGATCGGCGCCGGCCTGCAGGTTCCGCCCAATGCCTGCCATGTGCTCGATTCGCTTGGCGTTCTGGACGAACTGAAGAAGAAGGCATCGGTGCCCGACCGTATCTGCCTCGGCGATGCGGTCAGCGGGCGGATCGTGCTCAGCCTCGATGTGAACCGCGACGGCGCCGACGATGGCACCTATCTGACCGCCCACCGGGCGCTGCTCCATGGCGTTCTTTACAATGCCGCAATGGCACACCCCTCGATCACGCTGCTGGCCGGCCACCGGATCGTCGACGTGGCCGAAGGCGACGATGCGGTGACGGTAACGGCGGCCCATGGCGGCGACCGTGCCGAACTCAACGCGCCGGCGGTGATCGGCGCCGACGGCATCTGGTCGATCCTGCGGCATGCCGTGGCCGGCGCAGGCACGCCGCAGCCGACGGGCCGCATCGCCATGCGCGCCGTGGTGCCCGCCCCGGCCGGAGCGCAGGCCAATGCGGTGGTTGCCTGGATGGCGCCGCATGCCCATCTGGTCACCTATCCGGTGCGCAACGCCGAAACGCGCAATCTCGTCGCCGTCATTCGCGGAACGACCGGCAAGACGAGCTGGTCGGAAAGCGTCGATCTCGACACGCTCGAACACCTATTCGAGAAGCTCGACCGCACACCTTATGGCGATCTGAACGATCATGCCGAGTGGACCGCATGGCCGCTTTATTCGGTCGATCCGCACGGCCAGTGGCACTCGGACCGCATTTGCCTGTTGGGCGATGCGGCACACGGAATGGAACCGTTCGCGGCGCAGGGCGCGGCCATGGCGATCGAGGACGGGCAGGTTCTCGCCAAGGCGATCGCCGACGCAGGCACCGATTTCACCAACGCCTTCAAGGCCTTTCACGCCGCGCGGGCCGAACGGGTCCGCCGTGTCGCGCAGCGCACAGCCTTCAACCGCTTCACCTATCATCAGGCCGGCATCGGGCGCCTCGCGCGCAATCTCAGTTTCCGAATGCGGCCGGCGAGCGCCTTTCGCGCCGATCTCGACTGGCTGTACGGCTATCGCGCCTGATCGACGGCCACGCGCGCCAGTCCGAACTCCAGCGTCTGGGCCAACGGTGTCCAGTGACCGACGCCGATTCCCGCATCGCGCAAGCGCCGTCCGGCCCAGGCATTGCAACTGTGCCAAGGCGAAAAGCGCCCATGGCCGGCAAAGAAACGGTCGCCGAACCCCTGGCTGATGCCTGCAAAGGGTTCATGGGCCGCAAACCACGGGGCGATCGAACCGGTCAGCATGGCAAGCTGGTCTTCGGTCACCTCGATTGCAAAAAGTCCCGGACGCGGCGTGCCGAGATCGCCGAGGGGCTGGACATGCATCACCGCTTCGTCGAATGCGAGTGCCCGAGCGGCGATGCCGACTGTCAGGTCGCGCACCTCGCGCAGGCTGGTGTAGGCGGTGCGCGACCCCCAGCCGAACAGCCAGTACCGCACGGCATCCGGATCGACCGGGTGATGGGCTTCATCGAGCCCGATCGCGGCCATGATCCCGCGCTCGCCATCAACATCGGCCAGCATCGCATCGGCTGGCAGCGCGATGCCGGCATGAAAGCCGTTCGACAGGACGTAGATGCGGTGGCGCTGCTCCGCCGTCACGGGGCCGCCGGCAGGCACGGATGCGGGGAACGGTACGGCGCCCGCCATGAGCGCGAGTGCCGGCAGCGCGAGGACGATCGCAAGGACGGCGGCAAGGCGGCGCATCGGCCCGGCGGCCTTGCGCGCGGATCAGTGCAGGATCTGGCTGAGGAATTCCTTTGTCCGCTCGTGCTGCGGATTGTCGAAGAATGGATCGGGCTCGTTCTGCTCGACGATCTGGCCCTGGTCCATGAAGATGACGCGGTTTGCCACCTGGCGGGCGAAGCCCATCTCGTGGGTGACGCACAGCATGGTCATGCCTTCCTCTGCAAGGCCGACCATCGTGTCCAGCACCTCCTTGATCATCTCCGGATCGAGCGCCGATGTCGGCTCGTCGAACAGCATGATGCGCGGGTTCATGCACAGAGAGCGCGCGATCGCCACGCGCTGTTGCTGGCCGCCCGAGAGCTGGCCGGGGTATTTCTGGGCCTGCTCGGGGATCTTGACCCGCGTCAGGAAATGCATTGCCCGCTCCTCGGCTTCCTTCTTGGGCATCTTGCGCACCCAGATCGGCGCCAGCGTGCAGTTCTCGAGAATCGTCAGATGCGGGAACAGGTTGAAGTGCTGGAACACCATGCCGACCTCGCGGCGCACCTCGTCGATCTTCTTCAGATCGTTGGTCAGTTCGATCCCGTCGACGACGATCTGGCCCTTCTGGTGTTCTTCCAGGCGATTGATGCAGCGGATGAGCGTCGACTTGCCCGAGCCGGACGGGCCGCAAATGACGATCCGCTCACCGCGCATCACCTTCAGATTGATGTCGCGCAGGACATGGAATTCGCCATACCATTTGTGCATGTCGTTGATCTCGACGGCGACATCGGTCTCCGACACCTGCATCCTGGACCGGTCGACATGGATTTCATCGGGTTTGACGGCGTTTGCGCTCATGAAGGCGGCTCCTAGCTGCGGTGTGACGTGTCGAGACGCTGCTCCATGTACATGGAGTAGCGGGACATGCCGAAACAGAAGATGAAATAGATGATCGAGGCGAAGATCAGACCGGTAATGCTCTGTACCGGCGTCGCCCACGTCGCATCGCTCGTCGAAGACCGGATGATGCCAAGGAAGTCGAACAGTCCGATGATCAGCACCAGCGTGGTGTCCTTGAACAGGCCGATGAAGGTATTGACGATGCCGGGAATGACCAGCTTGAGCGCCTGCGGCAGGATGATCATGCGCATCATCTGGCCCCAGTTGAGACCGAGCGCCATCGCGCCCTCATACTGGCCCTTGGGCAGCGCCTGAAGCCCGCCGCGCACCACCTCGGCCATGTAGGCCGACGAGAACAGCGCCACGCCGATCAGCGCCCTGAGCAACTTGTCGAAGGTCACGCCCTCGGGCAGGAACAGCGGCAGCATGACCGAGGACATGAACAGGACGGTGATCAGCGGCACGCCGCGCCAGAACTCGATGAAGACGATGCAGATGAAGCGGACGATCGGCATGTCGGACCGGCGCCCTAGCGCCAGCGCGATGCCGATCGGCAGCGATGCGGCGATGCCGGTGACGGCAATCACCATCGTCACGAGCAGTCCGCCCCAGACGTCGGTCCGCACCCGTTCGAGGCCGAAGTCGATGCCGAGCACCGCGACGATCACGAACAGGCTGGCGAATATGACCGCCGTGGCCTTCAGCCCCGGCATCGGGTCGGATTGCGATCCCCTGGCAAAGCCGTAGGCCACTGCCAGCGCCAGCACGGCGAGGATGGCAAGCGGCAGATAGGTGCCAATTACATCGAAATTGCCGCCGGTCAGCAGGATCAGCGTGATCACCGGGAAGGCCAGCACCATGAAGGCGATGTTCTCGCGCTTGAACGGAAGCGACGGCATCAGGAGCGGGATCAGCCCACCGAAGAACATCAGCCAGACGATGTTCACCCGCCACTGCTCCTCGTCCGGATAGCGGCCATAGATGAACTGGTTCATGTAGGCGCCGACATAGGCCCAGCACGCGCCGAACCATCCATTGGGCTGAACGCCGCCCTGCGCCTCGGTCGCGCATGCGGTCCGGTCGGTACCCGACCAGACGGCATCGATGACCATGAAATTGGCGATCGGCGGAACGATCAGATAGAGCACATAGATACAGACCAGCGTGAGGATTGTCTGTGGGACGCTCGGAAACAGGTGCTCGCGCATCCAGCCGACGGGGCCGCGACTGACGGAAGGGGCGGCCTGCTCGGCCAGCATCTTGCCGCGGACGAACGCCGTTGCGGGACCGACGTTCTCGGGCGGAGCGGTGACATTGGTTCGATCGATCATATCAGCGCTCCACCAGCGCCACGCGCGCATTGTACCAGTTCATGAATGCCGAGGTCAGCAGCGAGAAGGTCAGATAGGTCAGCATGGTGATCGAGATGATCTCGACCGCCTGACCGGTCTGGTTCAGTGCCGTTCCGGCAAACACGGACGTCAGCTCGGGATAGGCGATCGCGACCGCGAGCGACGAATTCTTGGTCAGGTTGAGATATTGGCTGGTGAGCGGCGGAATAATGATCCGCAGCGCCTGCGGGATGACGACAAGCCGCAGGTTCTGCCCCTGCCGCAGTCCCAGTGCGTGGGCAGCCTCGGACTGTCCCTTGCTGACGCCGAGAATGCCCGCGCGCACGATCTCGGCGATAAAGGCGGCCGTGTAGGTCGATAGCGCGACGAGCAGCGCGATGAATTCGGGGATGACCGTCATGCCGCCCGATGGCCGGAACCCGCCCAGGACAGGCATGTCCCAGGTGAGCGGCGCGCCAAGCGCAAGAAACACGACAAGCGGAAGACCGACAGCGGCGCCAAGACCGACCCAGAGCGACGGAAAGCGCTGACCGGTCGCCATCTGGCGCCGGTACGACCAGCGCGATACGCCGATCGCGATGACGATGCCGGCGATGAGCGCGTAAAGGACGAACGCCGAGCCATCGCCCCAGACGGGCTTGGGCGCGAAATAGCCGCGAATGTTCAGAAGGCCGAGCGGGCCGAAATCGAGGCTGTCGCGCGGCTGTGGCAGAAGCCGCAAGACGCCGAAATACCAGATGAAGATCTGCAGCAGCAGCGGGACGTTGCGGGCAAATTCGACATAGGAGGTGGCAAGGCGGCTGACGATCCAGTTGTTGGAGAGCCGGGCGATGCCGAGCAGGAAGCCCATGACGGTCGCGAAAACGATCCCGACGACGGCGACGATGAGCGTGTTCAGGACGCCAACGACATAGACCCGTCCATAGGATGATGTGCCCTGGTCATAGTCGATCAGCGACTGCGCAACGGAGAAGCCGGCATTTTCGCCAAGGAACCCGAAGCCCGAGGCGACGCCGGCCGCCTGCAGGTTGGCGTTCATGTTCACCCAGCCCGAGTAGACGAGATAGGCGACCGCCACGCCCAAAAGGATCTGGAACAGCCAGCTGCGAAACTTGGGATTGTTGAGCAGCGCCACCTTGGGCGGTGCATCGGCGACCCCGCGCCCCATATCCGTGACAGCCATTCGACCTCCTGCCTTGCTCTTGTCGTCGGTACCGGTCGGGACCTGAACGGGCGCCATCGACCACGCGGCCCAGGGATCACACTGTCACGATCGTGACGTATCCCGCTGGTGCGTGCCGTCTGGACGTGCCCGGGCGGAATGCCGCCCGGGCCCTTTTTCAGCCGGTCTTCAGCGGATCGGCGGTGCGTATTGCAGGCCGCCCTGCGACCACAGTGCGTTCACGCCGCGTCCGATCGCCAGTTCGGTGTCCGGGCCGACGTTGCGGTCGAAGATCTCGCCGTAATTGCCGACGGCGGCGATGGCCTTGGCGGCCCAGTCGTTTTCGAGACCGATATCGCTGCCGAACTCGCCCTCGGTGCCGAGAAGGCGGCGGATCGACGGATTGTCGCTTTCCTTCATCTCCTCGACATTGGCCATCGTCACACCGAGTTCCTCGGCGTTCAGCGTTGCGAAATGAACCCACTTGACGATGTTGAACCACTGGTCGTCGCCCTGACGGACAACCGGACCGAGCGGCTCCTTGGAGATGATTTCCGGCAGAACCTTGTGGGCGCCGGGATCGGTCAGCTTGAGGCGCTGCGCATAAAGGCCCGACTGGTCGGTCGTGTAGACGTCGCAGCGTCCGGCGTCATAGGCGGCGACGACCTCATCGGCCTTTTCGAAGGCGACCAGCTCGTACTCCATGTTGTTGGCACGGAAATAGTCGGCCACGTTCAGCTCGGTCGTCGTGCCCGTGTTGGTGCAGATCGAGGCACCGGACAGTTCGAGCGCCGAATTGATGTTCATGTCCGTGCGGATCATGAAGCCCTGGCCGTCATAATAGTTGACGCCGGCGAAGTTCAGGCCGAGCTGCGTGTCGCGGCTCATCGTCCAGGTCGTGTTGCGCGACAGAACATCGACTTCGCCCGACTGCAGCGCGGTGAAACGCTCCTTGGCCGACAGCGGCGTGAACTTCACAGCGGTGGCGTCGCCGAAGATCGCCGCGGCGATGCCCCGGCACAGATCGACATCCATGCCGCTCCATTCGCCATCGGCGTCAGGGTTGGAAAACCCCGGCAGACCCTGGCTCACGCCGCACTGCACGAAGCCCTTGGCCTTGACATCATCGAGCGTTGCCGCCGATGCGGTCGACGCGCCGAGCGCAAGCACGGCGGCTCCCAGGACACCTGTGAGTACAGTTTTTGTCATCGTTTTTCCTCATGGTTGCTCAAGTTGCTTTGGGCTTGAGCGCCGACTTACCGCGTGCTCCGGCCACAGCCAGAACGCGAACGGCACCTCCCTTCCCGCATGTGAGACAAGGCCAAAAAACGAGACCGGTCAAGGACTATCTGCCGGTTTGGTCGCCGGTTAACTTAACGTCAAAGCGTTTTGAGAGCCGGTTTGGGTGCCTCCGGCGGCTTTCGTGCGAGGCCACCGCAAGACCTGGCGAAGTGCCGGCATCCATGCGACGCGTCGCCTGCCGGCCGGTTGAGGTTGACGCCGGCGGGACGACCGCCTAGGCGCTGGGCGCTGAACGAGACAAGGAGATCACCGGACCATGGCAGGCGGCGGCAAGGGCGGCAAACGCGGCATCAACACGCAATTGGCGCATTCGGGGAACGACCCGCACGCCTATTTCGGCTGGGTGAACCCGCCGGTCGTGCATGGCTCGACGGTGCTGTTCCCCGACGCGGCGACCATGAAGGCGACACAGGTCCGCAATGCCGACGCGACAAGCCGAAGCCGCGTCCAGCCCTATACTTACGCGACCTATGGCAGCCCGACGACGGATGCGCTGTGCGAGGCCGTCAATGCGCTGGAAGGCAGCGCGGGCACCATTCTCGTCCCCTCCGGTCTTGCAGCCGTCACCGTGCCGCTGCTCGCCTTTCTGTCGGCGGGCGATCACGTTCTGATCGTCGATACGGTCTATTATCCGACGCGGCGCTTTGCGGACACGATGCTCGCGCGTATGGGCGTCGAGGTCGAATATTATCTGCCCGAAATCGGCGCCGACATTGCGACCCTGTTCCGCGACAACACCAAGGTCGTTTTCATGGAGGCGCCGGGCTCGAACACATTCGAGATCCAGGACGTGCCGGCCATGACGGCCGCGGCCAAGGAGCGCGGCATCGTCACCATGATCGACAACACGTGGGCGACGCCGCTCTTCTTCAAGCCGCTGGACCATGGCGTCGATATCTCGATCCATGCCGCGACAAAATATCCCGGCGGCCATTCGGACGTGATCATGGGTATGGTCAGCGCCAACGCGGCGACGTGGGGCCAGCTCTACAACACGCAGGTCGCGCTCGGCACGTGCGGCGCACCGGACGACGCCTATCTCGTTCTGCGTGGCCTCAGGACCATGGGCATCCGGCTGGAGCGGCACCAGAAAACGACGCTGGCTCTCGCCCGTTGGCTGGAAGACATGGCCAAGGAGCCCGGCTCGATCGTCGGCGACGTGCTCTACCCCGCGCTCGAGAGCTTTCCCGGTCACGACCTCTGGAAGCGTGATTTCTGCGGCGCGTGCGGCATCTTTTCGTTCGTCATCAAGGATGGAACCGAAGCGCAGGCGCATGCCTTCCTCGACGCACTCGAACTCTTCGGACTGGGCTATTCCTGGGGCGGCTATGAGAGCCTCGTCACCCACGTCTATCTGAAGGATCGCACTGTCTCGGCGCGCGACCATGGCGGCGAAGTCATCCGTTTGCAGATCGGTCTGGAAGACGAGATTGACCTGCGGGCGGACATTGAGCGCGGGCTCGCCGCCGCCAAGGCCGCAGGCTGACGCTCAGCTTTCGGGCGCCCAGGGCGGCGGCTTGCGCGCAAAGAAGGCGGCGATGCCTTTGGCCGCCTCTTCCGTCTCCCAGCGATCCGCCAGAAGCGCTGCCGTCTCCTCGGTGAGCGTTGCCGGATCGAGCCGCTCGAACGTCAGGCAGAATTGCTTGGCGTCGGCAATCGCGCCCGGTGCACCGATCAGCGCAGCGGTCGCGGCCCGGTCCACGGCCTCATCAAGCGTCTCGGCCGGGCAGATTTCGGCGATCAGGCCGGCGCGCAGCGCAAACTCAGCATCGAACGGCCGGCCGGCCAGCAGCATCTGGCGGGCAAACCCCTCGCCCAGACGGCGCACGACGAACGGTCCGATGGTCGCCGGCGCCAGGCCCAGCTTGGACTCGGTGAGTGCGACGCGCATTTCGGGCACGGCGATGGCGATGTCGCACACCGAGAGCATGCCGACGCCGCCGCCGAAGGCATTGCCCTGGACACGGGCGATGAGCGGCTTCGGAAGCCCGTTCAGCGTCGCCAGCATATCGGCCAGCGCGCGGCTGCCTTCCATCTTGCCGGCGCGGTCCTTTTCCATCTGCTGGCGCATCCAGTTCAGATCGCCGCCTGCGCAGAATGTCGGACCTTCCGACCGGAGCACGACCACGCGGGCCGCCGGATCGGCGGCAAGTGCATTGCCGGCCTCGGTCAGTTCGGCGATCATCTGCGCACTGAGCGCATTATGCTTGTCGGGCCGGTCGAGCGTCAGCGTGGCAACGCCGCGCGCGTCGGTTTCAATCCTGATCGTTTCGTAGCGCGCCATGGCCCCTCATCCTTCCCGTGCGGCCCTGTCGCGCAGGACACGCCGCATGATCTTGCCCGTGGTCGTCACCGGCAGCTCGTCGACGGCCTCGATCTCGCGCGGATATTCGTGCGCGGCAAGCCGGTCCCTGACGTGCGCTTTCAACCCGGCCTCCAGCGCCGCATCGAGCGCGTATCCTTCGGCCAGCACCACATAGGCCTTGACGATTTCGGTGCGTTCCGGATCAGGCTTGCCGATGGCGGCTGCCATGCGCACGGCTCGATGGCGGATCAGGCAATCCTCGATGCTCCCCGGCCCGATTCGGTAGCCGGCCGATGTGATCACATCGTCGTCGCGGCCGACAAAGCGGATCCAGCCGCCCGTCTCGCGCACCCCGACATCGCCCATGATCAGCCAGTCGCCGATGAACTTTTCAGCCGTCGCATCAGGATTGTTCCAGTATTCCAGGAACATGACCGGATCGGGCCGGCGCACGGCGATCAGCCCCTGCTCGCCTTCGGCGCATTCGGTGCCATCCTCGCGCAGGATGGCGACCGAATGCCCGGGCACCGGCCGGCCGATCACGCCCGGGCGCGGCGACATCAGCGCCGCGCACGAGGAAATCACGAGATTGCATTCGGTCTGGCCGTAGAACTCGTTGATCGTCACGCCGAGCACCCTCCGGCCCCAGTCGACAAGCTCGGCACCAAGCGACTCACCACCCGAGCCGACCGTGCGCAGATGCAGCCGTCGCGGCGGCGCCTCGGGATACGCCGCGCGCATCATCTTCAGCGCCGTCGGCGGCAGGAAGGCGTTGGTGACCTTGCGCCGCGCCATCAGCGCAAAGGCGTCCTCGGCAGTGAACTTGTCGAAGCGCCGCGCAACCACCGGCACGCCGTGAAACAGCGCCGGCAGAAGCACATCGAGCAGGCCGCCGATCCATGCCCAGTCCGCCGGCGTCCAGATCACATCGCCGGGCTGCGGGAAGAACTCATGGTGCATCTCGACACCCGGCAGATGGCCGAGCAACACCCGGTGGGCGTGCAGCGCGCCCTTGGGCGCCCCCGTCGTGCCAGACGTGTAGATGATCAAAGCCGGATCGCCGGCAGCCGTGTCGACCACATCGAACCCGGCTGGCCGGCTGGCGAGCAACGCATGCAGGTCGACGGTTTCGAGAGCGTCATGGGCGCCGTCAATCGTCGCGATCGTCAGCCCCTCCTGCGCGCCCTTGGACATGGCGCGCAGCTTGGCGGCCCCGTCCCGGTTCGTGATCACGTGGCCGATGCCGGCATCGACGATGCGATGCTCCAGCGCATCGGGGCCGAACAGCACGAACAGCGGAACGGCGATCGCGCCCATCTTGTAGATGGCGATATGGCCGGCGGCGGTCTCGACCGCCTGCGGCAACAGGACGCCAACACGGTCGCCATGCAAAACGCCTTGGGCCGCGAGCAGATTGGCGATGCGGTTCGACATGTCGCGCAGTTCGCCAAAGCTGATCGTGCGGTCTTCATCGTCGAGGATCAGGGCCGGCCGGTCGGGATCGGCCTCCGCCCAGCGGTCGCAGCAGGCCGCACCCATGTTGAAGCGCTCCGGCACATCCCAGCGGAACCGGTCGGCCAACTCCTCGTATGTTGCCGCTTCGGGCAGCATCAGTCTTCGTCCGGCTCAAGCGCGATCAGCACGGCACCGCCCTCCACCGCGCTGCCCGGTTCGCCATGGATCGCGGCAATGGTGCCGTCGCGCGGCGCGGTCAGCGGATGTTCCATCTTCATCGCTTCGACCACCGCCAGCCGGTCGCCGGCCGAAACCGCCTGCCCGACGTCGACGTCGATCAATCGCACGATGCCGGTCATCGGCGCGGTCACCGCGTCGCCGCTGCCCGCCATATCGGCGCCCGCGGTGAGCGGGTCGGGCACGGTGAAATCATGCGACGCGCCACCGAGCAGAACCGAGACATGGGTCGCGCCGGCGGTTTGGTAGCGCACGAGACCGGCGGCGAAGCCACGGCTGCCCGAATTGCCGCCGATGGTCGTCGCGTCGCGAACCAGATTGTCGAGCCGGAACGGCGTCTCGCCCTCCAGCGTCACGCTGCCGTGCCCGTGCAGGATCAGCCGGCGCCCGATCATGGTATCGCCCTGCAGAAGCCGCACCTGATGGCTGGCCTCGCCCCAGAGCCGCCAGCCCAGGCGCGGATCGGCCGGATCGAGATCGAGCGCGGCGATGGCTGCCAAAGCCACCGCCATGTCTGATGTCTCCGGTTTCGCGGTCAGCGCATCCACATCGCGGTCGATCAGGCCGGTATCCAGCTCGCCTGCGGCAAATCCGTCATGGCTTGCCAGCGCCAGAAGAAAGGCGCGGTTGGTCATGGTTCCGGCGACATGGGTCTCGGCGAGAGCCCGTCGCAGCCGGCCAAGCGCCTGTTCGCGCGAACCCGAATGGGTGATCAGCTTGGCGATCATCGGATCGTAGAAGGGCGAGATGGCATCGCCCGACCGGACGCCGGTGTCGATGCGTGCATCGCCGAACGCCAGATGCGCGAGCGTTCCGGTCTGCGGCAGGAAACCGTTGGCCGGGTCTTCGGCGTAAAGCCGCGCCTCGAAGGCATGGCCGCATATGGCGATCTCGTCCTGATCTCTGGGCAGCGGCTCGCCGGACGCCACTCGCAACTGCCACTCGACCAGATCGAGGCCTGTGATCGCCTCGGTCACCGGATGCTCGACCTGCAGCCGCGTGTTCATCTCCATGAACCAGAACCCGTCGGGCCGGAGCGGACCCGAACCGTCGGCGATGAATTCGACCGTGCCGGCGCCCTGATATCCGATCGCCCTGGCGGCGCGCACCGCCGCGCCCGTCATCGCCGCGCGCACCTCCTCGGTCATGCCCGGCGCAGGCGCCTCCTCGATCACCTTCTGGTGGCGCCGCTGCAGCGAGCAATCGCGCTCGAACAGGTGCACGACATTGCCATGCGCGTCACCGAACACCTGCACCTCGATATGCCGCGGCGCGGTCACATATTTTTCGATCAGCACCGCATCGTCGCCGAAGGCGCCCTGCGCCTCGCGCCGGCAGCTTTCGAGCGCGCTCTTGAAGTCGCCGGCGCGCTCGACCTTGCGCATGCCCTTGCCGCCACCACCCGCGCGCGCCTTGATCAGCACCGGGTAGCTGATCTGGTCGGCTTCGCCGGCGAGGAAATCGGCGTTCTGACTGTCGCCGTGATAGCCCGGCACCACCGGCACGCCGGCCTTTTCCATCAGCGCCTTTGCTGCATCCTTGAGGCCCATGGCGCGGATCGCATCCGCCGACGGGCCGACGAAGACCAGCCCGGCCGCCTCGACCGCTTCGACGAAGGCCGGGTTTTCGGACAGGAACCCGTAGCCGGGATGGATCGCGTCCGCGCAGGTCGTCTCGGCGGCCTTTAGGATCGCATCGATGTCCAGATAGCTTTCAGCAGCCGGCGCCGGTCCGATCCGCACGGCTTCGTCGGCCATTTCGACATGCAGCGCGCCTGCATCCGCGTCCGAATGGACCGCGACCGTGGTAATGCCCAAGCGTTTGGCAGTCCGGATCACGCGGCAGGCGATCTCGCCGCGATTGGCGATGAGGAGACGGGTGATCATGGCGTCACATCCGGAACACGCCGAAGCGCGTCTCTTCGACCGGCGCGTTAAGCGCGGCGCGCAAGCTCAGCGCCACCACGTCGCGCGTGGTGCGCGGATCGATGATGCCATCATCCCAAAGCCGCGCCGAGGCGTAGAACGGATGCGATTGCTCCTCGAACAGATCGAGCGTCGGCTGCTTGAACGCCGCTTCCTCATCCGCGCTCCACGTCGCCCCCTTTGCCTCGATGCCGGCGCGCTTGACGGTGGCCAGGACGCCGGCCGCCTGCGCGCCGCCCATCACGGCGATGCGCGCGTTCGGCCACATCCACAAAAAGCGCGGGCCGTAAGCGCGGCCGCACATGCCGTAATTGCCCGCGCCATAGGACCCCCCGATGATCACCGTCACCTTGGGCACGGCGGCGGTGGAGACCGCCTGCACCAGCTTGGCGCCGTCCTTGGCGATGCCGCCGGCCTCATATTTCGAGCCGACCATGAAGCCGGTGATGTTCTGCAGGAACAGGAGCGGGATTTTCCGCTGGCAGCACAGTTCGATGAAATGCGCGCCCTTGAGCGACGATTCCGAAAACAGCACGCCATTGTTGGCGATGATCCCCACCGGCACGCCGTCGATATGGGCGAAGCCGGTAACGAGCGTCGTGCCGTAACGCGGCTTGAACTCGGCGAAATCGGAACCATCGACGATCCGGGCGATGACATCGCGCACATCATAGGGCGTCTTGGTGTCGTCGGGGATCAGGTCGAACAGGGTGTCCGGATCGTAAGCAGGCGCTTTCGCTTGCCTGATCGCAACACTCGGTTCCGGCGCCGGGCCGAGGCCGGCGACGATCTGGCGGGCGAGCGCCAGCGCGTGATGGTCGTCATCGGCCAGATAGTCGGCAACGCCGGAAAGCCGCGTGTGCGTGTCGCCGCCGCCGAGCGTTTCGGCATCGACCACCTCGCCCGTGGCTTCCTTGACCAGCGGCGGGCCGGCCAGGAAGATCGTGCCCTGTTCGCGCACGATGATCGTCTGGTCGCTCATCGCGGGCACATAGGCGCCACCCGCCGTGCACGAGCCCATCACGACGGCGATCTGGGGTATGGCCGCCGCGCTCATCCGCGCCTGATTGTAGAAGATGCGGCCGAAATGGTCGCGATCCGGGAACACCTCGTCCTGATTGGGCAGGTTGGCGCCGCCGGAATCGACCAGATAGAGGCACGGCAGCCGGTTCTCGGCGGCGATCTCCTGGGCACGCAGATGCTTCTTGACGGTCAGCGGAAAATACGTGCCGCCCTTCACCGTCGCGTCGTTGCAGACGATCATGCAGTCGCGACCCGACACCTTGCCGACACCCGCGATCACGCCGGCGGCGGGAATGTCGTCCTCGTAGACGCCGCGCGCGGCAAAGAGCCCGATTTCGAGAAACGGTGCACCGGGGTCCAAAAGCCCCTGCACGCGGTCGCGCGGCAGCAGCTTGCCGCGCTTGAGATGCCGCTCGCGCGACGCCTCGGACCCGCCGGCCATGATGCGAGCGGCTTCGGCGGCGGTCTGTTCGGTCTGGGTGCGGAGACTGCTCACCGGATCACCTCAATTGCGATGTCGGTGTCCAGATCGGCCCATGCGCGGTCAGCGGTCACCGCCGTCGCGTCCATTGCCTTGGCCAGTGCCAGACAGGCGCGGTCGGCGAGCGACAGGCCCCTTGAGCGTGTCGGCGCGCGCAGCGCGACCGCGATCCGGCTTTGCCTCTGGTCGAAGGCGATAACCGACAGGCGCAATGCATTCATGATCACCTCAAGATCATCGTCCGGCACGCCCTTGTCCGCCAGCTTAGTGCCCACTTCGCAGAGATTGATTGTCGAAACCAGCGCTCCGTCCAGCATTTGGCCGACCTGGGCGCCGCCGGGCTCGTCGTTCAGATGCGCAATGATCGCAGACGCATCAAGCACAATGGCCATCAGGCGCCTTCCCGCGCCGCGTCCGCATGCCGATCCGCGATCAGCTCATCGACCAGGCTTACGCCTTCGGGCACATATTGGCGCACGATCGCGCGTGCCCGGGCCAGTTCGCCCGCCCGGGTCCGCATCACCAGCGCGCCGTCCTCGATGGAAAGGCTCACCTCCTCGCCCTCGCTTATCGCCAGCCGCTCGCGCAGTTCGGCGGGGATTACGAAACGACCGGACGCGCCAATGGTCGCCGTGACGGGCGCGGGGGCAGCATCACCCGCGCCCGATTGGGCCCTGTCGGCGGACAGCACGTTATAGGCATGCTGGTAACGGATGCCCAGGCTGCGCGCGATATCGGCCGTCGCATAGCCGGCCGCGGCCAACAGCCTGATCTTGTCCGACTTGGTGGAAGGCAGCGGCACGTCCATCTGCTCCAGTGTTCGCTTTAGCTGCCCGCCCGGCAAGTCGTCGAGTGCCTTGCGCAGCCGCTCCGACGGCAGGTCCTCGAACGCCTTGCGCAATTGTTCGGAGGGCAGCGCGTCCAAATGGCGCTTCAGGATGTCAACCGGCCGCTCGGGACCGGCAGCCGCGATGCGCAAGTCATGGCTCATGACATATCTCCATCAAACAAGGCAAATCATGTCATTCTACTATTCAATTTGTCAATAGTAACAATACTATCAACTACCGCGTCTCCGCGAACAGTTCCCGGCCGATCAGCATGCGGCGGATTTCGCTCGTGCCCGCGCCGATCTCGTAGAGCTTGGCGTCGCGCAGCAGGCGTCCTGTCGGGTATTCGTTGATATAGCCGTTTCCGCCCAGGCACTGAATCGCCTCCAGCGCGATTTGCGTCGCCTTTTCAGCGCTATAGAGAATGCAGCCGGCGGCGTCCTTGCGCGTCGTCTCGCCCCGGTCGGCGGCCTGCGCGACGGCGTAGACATAGGCGCGGCAGGCGTTCATCACCGTATACATGTCGGCCAGCTTGCCCTGCATCAGCTGGAACTCGCCGATCGGCTGGCCGAACTGCTCGCGCTCGTGCACATAGGGCATGACGACGTCCATCGCCGCCGCCATGATGCCAAGCGGGCCGCCGGCGAGAACGATGCGCTCATAATCGAGGCCGCTCATCAGCACGTTGACGCCGCGGCCCTCCTCGCCCAGCACATTGTCGAACGGCACTTCGCAATCCTCGAACACCAGTTCGCAGGTGTCCGAGCCGCGCATGCCAAGCTTGTCGAGCTTCTGGGCGGTCGAAAAGCCGGTCATCTGCTTTTCGATCAGAAAGGCCGTGATGCCGCGCGGGCCGGCGTCGGGATCGGTCTTGGCGTAAACGACCAGCGTGTCGGCGACGGGACCGTTGGTGATCCACATCTTGTTGCCGTTCAGAACGTAGCGGTCGTTCCTCTTGTCGGCGCGCAGCTTCATGGAGACGACATCGGACCCCGAACCCGGCTCGCTCATCGCCAGCGCGCCGACCTGTTCGCCGGAGATCAGGCCCGGCAGATAGCGCGCTTTCTGCGCGTCAGTGCCGTTGCGGGCGATCTGGTTGATGCAGAGGTTGGAATGGGCGCCGTAGGACAGGGCCAGGGACGCCGAAGCACGGCTGACCTCTTCCATCGCGATCACATGGGCCAGATAGCCCATGCCCGCGCCGCCATCGGCCTCGGGCACGGTGATGCCATGCAGGCCCAATTCGCCCAGTTTCGGCATCAGGTCGGCAGGAAACCGGTTGGTCGCATCGATCTCGGCAGCGCGCGGGGCGATCTGCTCCTGCGCAAACCGATGCACCATGTCGCGCAGCGCCTCGATCTCCTCGCCGAGCGCGAAATTCATCGTCGCCGTAAACATATCCCCTCCCCGTCCTGCTCGTTGGCGCTACTCGGCCGCTTCGGCCAGTCGCGCCTGTTCGGGCGGCCTGTCAAGCTCGGCGTGCAGGCGCCGGCGTTCGTTTGCGGCCTTTTCCATCGCCTCCTCCTTGACCGGGCCGAAGCCGCGGATCATCTCCGGCACCGACAGAAGATCGCGCAACGTCTCGAACCGCGCCTCATCCAGCCTTGCGAGCGCCAACTCCACATCGGCCTCATATTGTTCGATCAGCGCCCGCTCGGCACGGCGCTCGGCGGTGTATCCGAACGGATCGAGCCGGGTGCCGCGCAACCCCTTCAGCCGGGCCAGTAGGCGCATGGCGCGCAGCATCCAGGGACCGAACTCGCGCTTTTTGGGCCGGCCCTCGGCGTCCTCGCCGGGCAGCAGCGGCGGCGCCAGATTGAAGGACAGTCTGAAATCGCCGGTGAAGGTCTGCGTCAGATAGCGGTCGAAGGCCGGATCGGCAAACAGCCGCGCCACCTCATATTCGTCCTTGTAGGCGAGCAGCTTCGCATAGTTATGGGCAACGGCGCGCACCAACGCGTCGCGGTCGGCGGGCTGCGACAGGCGGTCCTCGGCAACCGATGCGACACGCGCGACCATGTCGCGATAGCGTTTGGCGAGCGCATCGTTCTGATAGGTGGTCAGATGGGCGGCGCGATGGCGAACCAGTTCGTCCGCCGTCATCTCCGCCATCGGCTTGAAGCCGTTGGCACGGGTTTCCATCGCCTCGATCGCGGCGGGATCGTGCGCCATGACGCGGCCCCAGCGGAACGCGTCGATGTTGGCATCGACGGCGACGCCGTTGATCGCGATCGCCTGCTCGATCGCATCGGCCGACAGCGGGATCAGCCCCTTCTGCCAGGCAAAGCCGACCATCAGGATGTTGGTGGCGATCTCGTCGCCGGCGACCGCCATCGCCGCCTTGCCGAAATCGTGGAAGTGGGCATCGGGCCGCACGACGGAGCGCACCGTGTCCTCGACCGTCTGTTTGCGGAAATCGAAATCGCGCTGGCGCACGAATTCGGCGACCGGCGTCAGCCTGGCATTGACCACCGCATGGGTGCGCTCGGGATCGCAGCGCACGGTGCCGTCGCGCGAGGCGGCGACCACACTGTCGGCGGCGATCAGGACGTTGGCCCCGCCTGGCGCGATGCGCGGGCTCTTGCGCGGATTGTCGCCGGCCGACAGCCGGATATGGCTCATCACCGCGCCGCCCTTCTGCGCGAGACCCGCCATGTCGAGCACCAGCGGCGCGACGTTTTCGAGCCGGGCCGCCATGGCGATGATGCCGCCAATGGTCAGAACGCCGGTGCCGCCGACGCCGGTCACAGCGATGTTCCAGCTTGGCGTCATTTCGGGCAGGTCGGGCACGGGCAGCGCCGAAACATCAGGTGCCGTGGTGCGCGCGCTCTTGCGCAGTTCGCCGCCGCGCACCGTCACGAAGGACGGGCAGAAGCCTTTGACGCAGGAGAAATCCTTGTTGCAGGCCGACTGGTTGATCGTCCGCTTGCGGCCCATTTCCGTTTCAAGCGGGTCGATGGCGATGCAGTTGGACTGCACCGAACAGTCGCCGCAACCTTCGCAGACGGCCGGGTTGATCAGCACGCGCATGTCCGGGTCTTCCATCTGCCCGCGCTTGCGGCGGCGGCGCTTTTCGGCCGCGCAGGTCTGCACATAGACGATCGCCGTCACGCCGGACTGCTCGCGCAGTTCCTTCATCACCGCGTCGATCTCGTCGCGATGGCGAATGTCGGTGCCCGGCGGCAAGTCCGGCGCGCTGTAGGCATCGATATTGTCGCTCATCAGGACAATCGAGCCGACGCCTTCATGATGGAGCTGGTGCGTCAGTTGCTGCGGGGTCAGACTGCCGTCGAGCGGCTGGCCGCCGGTCATGGCGACGGCATCGTTGTAGAGCAGCTTGTAGGTGATGTTGGCGCCCGCCGACACCGACTGCCGGATCGCCAGAATGCCGGAGTGGAAATAGGTGCCGTCGCCCAGATTGACGAAGACGTGCTTTTCATCGGTGTAGCGGCCGATGGCCGTCCACGGCACGCCCTCGCCGCCCATCTGGGTGAAGGTCTCGGTGTTCCGGTCCATCCACTGGACCATGTAGTGGCAGCCGATCCCGGCCAGCGCGCGAGAGCCCTCGGGCACCTTGGTCGAGGTGTTGTGCGGGCAGCCGGCGCAATAATGCGGCTGGCGCGTGACGGCCGGCACATGGCTTTCGGCGAAACGCTCGCGCTCTTCGAGATAGGCGAGCCGGTCTCCGATCCGGTCGCGCAGGCCGTCATCGATGCCGTCGAGCCTGAGCACCCGGTCGGCGATACCGCGCGCCACCGCACCCACCGACAGCGCCTTGGACAGCGACAGGAAAGGCTGGTCGTGCTCGTCGAACTTGCCGACGATGCGCGGGCGCACATCGGCGCGCCAGTTGAAAAGGTGCATCTTGATCTGGTTCTCGATGATCTCGCGGCGCTCTTCGACAACCAAGACCTCTTCGAGACCTTCGGAGAATTCGCGCACGCCCTCGGGTTCGAGCGGCCAGGTCATCCGCACCTTGTAGAGCCTCAGGCCGATATGGGCGGCTTCGTCATCGCCGATGCCCAGTTCGAACAGCGCCTGGCGGACATCCTCATAAGCCTTGCCGGAGCCGGCAATGCCGAACCGGGCCTTTGGCGAATCCATGGTGATCTGGTCGACCCCGTTGGCACGCGCAAAGGCGAGCGCCGCATAGGGCTTGATCTCCTGCAGGCGCTGATCCTGGACGAGCGGCGGGTCGGGCCATCTGAGGTTCACACCGCCGGGCGGCAGCCCGAAGTCCGGAATGACGAACTGGCGGCTTTCTGCGGACAAATCGACCACCGATGTGGTCTCCACCGTGTCGGAAATGAATTTCATGCCGACCCAGAGGCCCGAATAGCGCGACATGGCGATGCCGAGCAGGCCGATCTCCAGAAATTCGTGGATGGATGACGGGTACAGACACGGGATGATCGCCGAGGCGAAGGCATGATCGGACTGGTGCGGCACGGTCGACGACTTGCAGGTGTGGTCGTCGCCGGCAAGGCACAGCACGCCACCATGGGGCGCAGACCCGGCGGCATTGCCGTGCTTGAAGACATCGCCCGACCGGTCGACGCCCGGACCCTTGCCGTACCAGATGCCCAGTACGCCGTCCTTTCGGGCGCCCGGCGACAGACCGACCTGCTGCGTGCCCCAGACCGCGGTTGCGGCGAGTTCCTCGTTGACGCCGGGCTGGAACGTGATGTCGAGCGGATCGAGGTGCTTCCTGGCGCGAACAAGTTGCTGGTCGTAGCCGCCAAGCGGCGAGCCGCGGTAGCCGGTCACGAAGGCGGCGGTGTTCAGGCCGGCGGCGCGGTCCCGGCGCATCTGCACCATCGGCAGGCGGACGAGCGCCTGCATGCCGCTCATATACACCGCGCCCCCGGACGCGGTGTAGGTGTCGTCCAGACGGACGGCTGCGATGTTCATCGGTCAATCCTCCCCCGCGCGCCAAGCATGGCGGCGGAGCGGCACGGCATCGCGGGCTCCCGACGGATCAATGGCAGGCGCAGCCCCTCCCTGCGCACCCGACCGGTCATTTGCACACGGACCGCGCGACGGTTCGTGTTTCCAATTGCGATCAGTCTAGGACGCCGGTTTATCGCTCGGCAAGGAAAACCGGATGCCCGCACGATAACCCCAACGGCCAGACCGTTGGGATACTTGAAGAAACGCCTGCAATTATCTGAAGTAGATGGCGAACCCGGCAGGATTCGAACCTGCGACCTGATGATTAGAAGTCACCTGCTCTATCCAGCTGAGCTACGGGTCCGTCGACGCAGATATAGACGCTCTGCGCGGCCCGGCGCAATCGCATGGCGGGACGGATTCGGCCGATGCCGGCGTCCGCCCGTCAGGACCCTTCAATGGGTCCAGGGGATACGGCGGTCGAACTTGAAATTGTCGGAATAGGCCTGGCGCCGCCGTTCGGCCTTTTGCGGCTTTTCGATGCGATAGGTCAGACCGTGCTTTTCGGCATAGGCAACCGCGGCTTCCATCGTGTCGAAGCGCAGATGCACCTGCGTGCGGGTGTCCGACGAAGAGGTGTAGCCCATCAGCGGCTCGATGCGACGCGGCTGCTCGCGGTCGAATTCCAGAACCCAGTGGCCGGTCTTGGCCTTGCCGGACTGCATGGCGGTCTTGGCGGGACTGAAAATGCGCGCGCTCATGGCATTGGTCTCCTCTGCCAAACATCTGCCGCCGGCGTGCGGCCGGCGTATCGTGGTCGGAGCGGCAGGATTCGAACCTGCGACCCTCTGGTCCCAAACCAGATGCGCTACCAGGCTGCGCTACGCTCCGGATGCCGGACACCGGCGATGGGCCGACGCTCTAAACCGGAAACCCGGGTTCGGCAAGGGAGCAAATCGCGCGCATTGGAGCTACGAACCATGCCGGGCAGCGGGGTCCACTTGACGCCGCTGTTCAGGCGCGGCAGCCTCATTCGTAACGGCGGCCCGGCAGGATCGTCCGGCCGCTGTCGTGCAGTGCGAGCGTTGCTGCATCGGTCAAGAGGAGGATGATATGGCACGAGGATTTGTTCCCCACATCCCAAATGCTCCGCGCGGGATGCCCGGCGCGCCGAAAGACGAGCATTCGCCGCCTCGGGTCGCCCCCCGCAATCCGGCTGGGCTGCCGCTCGAAATTCTGCCAGTCTATGACAAGGCCGAAGACGAACTTCCCAAGATCGACGGTGAAGAGGCAGAGCCGGACCACGAGCCCAATCAGGATCAGTAGCAGAGCTGTGCCGCCTTGGGCGCGGTTGCGCCCCTAGCCCCCACCGATCGCCGGATGAACCAGCCGGTCGCCGGCTTCGATGCCCAGTGTCTCGGCCGTGCCGGCATGAACCTCGAGCACGTAGAGCGCCGGCGCGCCCGACCGGATCGGCACGGTCGAAAAGGGCACCGTGTCGCGGGCGACGCGGACAATCGTGCCGTCGGCGGCGGCGAAAACGATGTCGAGCGGCAGCGGCGTGTCCTTCATCCAGAAGGCGCGCGGGCCGGACACCTCGAAGACGAACAGCATGGCGCGGTTCTCGGGCAGATCGGTGCGGTGCATCAGCCCGCGCATGTGCTGCTCGCCGGTGCGCGCGATTTCGAGGTCAAAGCGGGCCCTGACTTCGCCTTCAGCCGACAGGACCGACAATTCGGCGGGATCGACCGGCAGCCGCATCGGCTCGTTCGCCAGAACGGCAAACGACGCGCCCAGAACCATGAGCGCAGCCAACACCATCGCGGAAACGGGGGATCGGAGCGGAGCGTTTCGGTGCATGCGCTCAGATATGAGCGCGCGCGGCGGCGATCAATGGGACGATGGCGGCTGAACCCCGATATCGGGGTAGATTTCAGCCGCCATCAGTCCCTTCTCGCCCTCGCCGAAACGGGCAATGACCACCTGGCCGGGCCTGAGTTCGGTCAGGCCGAAGCGGCGCAGCGTCTCCATGTGCACGAAGATGTCGGGCGTGCCCTCCCCGCGCGTCAGAAAACCGAAGCCCTTGGTGCGGTTGAACCATTTGACGATCACCCGCTCCAAGCCGCTGGTCGGCGTGACATTGGCGTGGGTGCGCGGCTCGCTGGAGGCCGGATGAACAGCGGTCGATGCGTCCATGGACATGATGCGGAAGGCCTGAAAGCCGCGTTCGCCGCGCTGTGCCTCGCAGACGATGCGCGCGCCCTCCAACGCGGTCTGGTATCCGTCGCGGCGCAGGCAGGTGACATGCAGCATCACGTCGCCGAAAGCGGCATCGTCGGGCACGATGAAGCCATAGCCCTTTGCGATGTCGAACCATTTGATCTTGCCGGCGATCTCGACAAGGGCGCCAACACCGGACTCGTGCGCGAGCGGCGCGCGTTGGCCGACGGTCTTGTCCTTGCCTGATTGCGACTCGTCACTCATACGATCGACATCCCCCGCACGCTTGCCGCAGTCGGACCAGGAGCGCGCAAGCCGTGATTCGAGGCAAGGATAGCATCACGACGCCCGATTCCGGCAAGAGCGAAATCCCGATTTGCCCCGGAATACCGGGCTAGCCAGCCGAATTGCGGCCCGATACTGTGAATAAGTCACGCGCCGTCGCCATGCGCGTCGGAAATGCGACAGCCACGGCGCGGCGCACAGCGAAGGTGACGCCGGGTCAGCATCGCCGCAACCGAAATTCAGGATCCGGAACCCGACAATGCGCTATCTACACACCATGGTCCGCGTTCGCGACATCGACGAATCGCTGGCATTTTACTGCGACAAGCTGGGGCTGGAGGAAGTCCGGCGTCACGAGAGCGAAAAGGGGCGCTATACGCTCATCTTCCTGTGCGCGCCCGAGGACAAGGAGGCCGCGCTGGCCAACAAGGCGCCGCTGATCGAACTGACCTACAATTGGGACCCCGAGGACTATCAGGGCGGACGCAACTTCGGTCACCTGGCCTATCTGGTCGACGACATCTATGCGACGTGCCAGCGGCTGGCCGACAATGGCGTGACCATCAACCGCCCGCCGCGCGACGGCCATATGGCCTTCGTGCGGTCGCCCGACGGCATTTCGATCGAGTTGCTGCAAAAGGGCGACGCGCTGGCGCCGAAAGAGCCTTGGGCCAGCATGGAAAACACCGGAAGCTGGTAGGCCGGGCCGCCCTGCGGCCCGGGGCCGCATCGCGGTTTGCCCCGCTGCCTTGATTGCTTCACGATTTGGCCGTAATCGCTCCTTATCGGTTCGCGCCAGCATTAAGCCATTGCGCATATTTTGCGGCGATGATGGCGGGACAGCCCGCGGCAAGCCAGAGATGCGATCGTGAGATCGCCGGATAGCCGACGGGATTGTTCGATCGGGGGCCCGAGGGGAAACGTACTTTTGAAGTCATCGCTCCGCTTTGCTGTTCAAGGCCGCGCGCCGGGGGGTCTCGCCATCGTCACGGCCGCGCTGCTGGTGTCGGCGTGCACGACTTCCTCCCTGGACACGGTCGCGACCGGGCTCGGCCCCGCACCCGGCGTCGATACGAGCACCATGATGGCGCTGAGCGACGGTGAAGCCCTGCCCGCTCCCGACGTGCGGCCCGCCGCGCCGATCGGCGAGACCGCGCCGGTCGCCGACAGCGCCACGGTGGCCTTTGCCGGACCGACGCCGACGGAGCCTGCACCGCTTCAGGCCGCGGCGGCAGAACCGACCTCCATCGCAGAGGCGCCGGCGCAGTCCGTCATCGCAGCCGAAGCCGCCGAGGCGGCAACACCGGGTTCCGCACCCGCTCCTTCGGCCGAATCCCCGGCTCCCGCCGCGCCCGCCACCGACGATGTCGCCACCCAGCGCATTCTCGCGGCCAGCAACGCGCCGACCGCCAACGGCACCGAACCGGTCGAACCGGAACCCCAGGTGGCCACCACGCCGCCACCGGCCATCGCCGCGCCTGCCGCGGCCACCGGGAACCGTCCGGGTTTTCTCAATGCCCTGTTCGGCAGCCGCCGCGATACACAGGGCCGCCCGCGGCCTTTGGTCGCCACAGCATCAAGTCAAAGCGCGCCTTCGCCGGTGATCGAGCAGCCCGCCGCACCGCAGCCGGTGATCGCCCGCGCGTCGGCGAGCGGCAGCACCGCCGCCCTGCCGGGTTTCAGCCGGGAACGGGCGCTTGGCATCAATCAGGGTGCGGTGACGCCCGATGCGCCTGTTCAGCTTGCGTCGGCCGCCGGCCTGGCGCGTCTGGCGCCGAACGGCCTGCGCACACAGCATTCGGGTGTCGATGTCGCCTGCCTCAAGCCGGCGCTTGTGCGCCTTCTCAAGCGCGTCGAGCAGCGTTACGGCAGGCCCGTGGTCGTCACGTCCGGCTATCGCAGCCCGCAACGCAACCGCCGGGCGCGCGGCGCCAAGAATTCGCTGCACATGTATTGCGCGGCCGCCGATATCCAGGTCGAGGGCGTCAGCAAATGGGATCTGGCCGCCTATCTGCGCTCGGTGCCCGGCCGTGGCGGCGTCGGCACCTATTGTCACACCAAGTCGGTGCATATCGACATCGGTCCCCAGCGCGACTGGAACTGGCGCTGCCGCCGGCGGAGCTGACCGCCGATCGCTTGCCGCGGGCCGGGCGGAAACCTATGTAACTGCCCGGTCGCAAAAAATCGGTTTTCCGGTCTGCGATCAGGGTTGCGGCGGCGTTTGAATGTGCCTATACACCGCTCACCTTGATGCGCGCCCATCGTCTAGCGGTCTAGGACGCCGCCCTTTCACGGCGGAAACACGGGTTCGAGTCCCGTTGGGCGTGCCACTTTCTCTCTCATTGCAGCATCGAGCGCATCGCGCCGTCAGGCGCGTGCCAGATCGTCGATAATCGGGCAGTCGGGCCGGTCGTTTCCTTGGCACGTCTCGACGAGCCGCGACAGCGTCGCGCGCAGCGACTGCAATTCGTCGAGCTTGCGGTCGATCTCGCCGATCTTCTCCAGCGCCAGCGCCTTGACGTCGGCGCTGGCCCGGTGCTCGTCGTCATAAAGCGACAGCAGCAGCCGGCATTCCTCGATCGAAAAACCCAGGCTGCGGGCACGTTGCACGAATTTCAGCCTGTGCACGTCCGTATCGGAATAGTCGCGATAGCCATTGTGCGCCCGCGCCGGATGGACCAGACCGATCTCTTCATAGTAGCGGATGGTCTTTCTGGGCAGCTCAGTCGCGCGCGCCGCCGAGCCGATGTTCATTGCCCGTCCCCAGTTTCGATGCGCCGTAGGTGGCGCGCAGCCGGTCGATCTCCGCATCGGTGAAGCCCAGCATCCGCGCGCGCCGCAAAAACTGGGCAAAGCTGGCCGGTTCGCACGCGGCCGGTTCGCGCTGGCCCAGTTCCGGTTCGGTTTTCATCTGTCGCTCGGTCATGGTCGCAATGTGGTGCCCTGTCCACGTCTTTACACCCGATGGCCGGTGACGGCCTTTTGACAATAATGTGTCCGCAACGTGCGCGAACGGCCATGGTTAACCCTTCCCGCCACGGGAAGGTCAAGACCGGCCGCTAAACCGGCGCGGAGCGTGACTTGCGGCGTTCGCCGATGATTTCGGCCAGAATGGAGACGCCGATCTCGGCCGGTGTCGATGCGCCGATCGGCAAGCCGATCGGTCCCCTTATGCGCGAAACAGCATCGGGATCGGCGCCGGCGGCGATCAGCCGCTCGATGCGGCGCCCATGCGTCTTCCGGCTGCCCAGCGCGCCGACATAGAAGCACTCCGCCTCGAGCGCGGCGCGGATCGGATGATCGTCGATCTTCGGATCATGGGTCAGGGCGACCAGGGCGCACCAGCGGTCGAGCGGGCGTTGGGCCAGCACCACCTCCGGCCAATCCGCCGACAGTTCGATGCCGGCGAAACGCTCGGGCGTTGCGAAGGCAGTGCGCGGATCGATGATCTCCGGGTGGAAGCCGGCGGCGGAAGCCATCGGCGCCAGCGCCTGGCTGATATGCACCGCGCCGACGATCACCATGCGCACCGGCGGCAGATGGACATTGATGAAGAAGTCGCGGCCGGAAACCGACACCGGTGCCGCTTTGCCCGACCGGAACGCCTCGGCGATTGCCGCGCCGAGTTCGCCGGGGATCGCGTCGTCCTCGCTCACCACCCGGTCGCGGCCATCGCCCAGATCGGTGACCACGGCAACCGCCCGCCGTTCGTCCCGTGCCGCGTTTAGCGCTTTCAGAACGGCGGGATCCACGGTCAGCCGACCCTTTCGACATAGACGCGGATGCGGCCGCCGCAGGACAGGCCCGCGCGCCAGGCGGTTTCATCGGCGACGCCGTATTCGAGCATGCGCGGTTCACCGGTTGCGATCACGTCCATCGCCGCGACGATCACCTCGCCCTCGACACAGCCGCCAGAGACCGATCCCTCGAAAAGACCGTCCGCATCGACCGCCAGATGGCTGCCTGGCGGCCTGGGCGCCGAGCCCCAGGTCTCGACCACCGTCGCAAGCGCAACATCGCGGCCCGCGCGCATCGCCGATTCGGCAAAGCGCAACGGATCGTGGTCGGCGGCATGGTCGGTCTGTGTGGGCGTTGTCTCGTTCACGGCAGCCACCATAGGCCATGGACGGAGGTTGGAAAAGCGCGGCAGCCTTGCCCTTTGCAGGGGTCCGGTGCATCACAACTGCCATGTTCCGGCTCGTTTCGACATGTGCCGCATTCGCCATGCTGCTGGCCGCCACGGCCGGCCAGCCGGCGCACGCCGCCGACGGCGCGGCGGTCGTCGCCCCGCTCAGCGGGCCCTATGCGCTGGTCGGCCGGGCGCTCGACGAAAGCGTCCGCGCGGTGCTGGGCGAGGATGTGCCCGCGCTGGACGATGGCTGCGATGCGCAGATGGCCGAAAGTGCGGCCCGAGACGTGATCGAGGCCGGCGACGCGCTGGTGATCGGCCTGCCCTGCATCGATGCGTTCGATGCCGCCATGCCGGCGCTTGCCGACGCCGGCGTGCCGGTGATCGCGGTGGACGTTCGCGCCGCGGACATCACGACCGCGCCGCGCGGTGCAACGCGATGGCCGGTGTTTCGCTCCGGACCGGCGGCGCACACCGAATTCGCCGTGCTGGCCGGCCATCTCGCCCGTGCCTGGCGCGAGGCCAGTTTCGCGATCATCGATGACGGCACGCTCTATGGCCGGCAATTGGCCGAAAATGTCCGCCTGCTGCTGGCCGATGCAGCACTGGAGCCGGTCTTCGTCGACACATATCGGCCGCTGCTCGAAAGTCAGGCCGCGCTGGTGCGGCGGCTGCAACGGTCGGGCGCAAGCCATGTGCTGATCGGTGGAGAGGCGCGCGATGCGGCGATCATCGCGGCCGACGCGGCGCGGATCGGCTATCGGCTTGCGATTGCCGGCGGCAGCATTCTGGTCGCGCCGCCCGCCGACGGGCGCCTTCCGGACGGCACGATCACCGTCGCCGTGCCCGCCGACATCGATCCGGCGCGGATCGCCGCGCAGGTCGCGCAGGCGGCACTTGCGGCGGACATGCCCGTGATCGATGCGCTGCGCACGCTGACATTCCAGACCGATATCGGCCCCCTCGCCTTCGGCGACGATGGCGAGCCCGATGCCCGGTTCTTCCGCATCCACACATTCCGGAACGGCCGCCCCGAACCGCTCACCCCCGACATGGATCGATAGCCCCATGACTCCCGGCCCGCGCAACCTGATCACCGACATTGCAGGCCTCAAGGTCGGCCAGGCGACCCATGCCCGCATCAAGAGCGGCGTCACCGCCATCATCTGCGACGCGCCGGCGGCGGCGGGCGTGCAGGTTCTCGGCGGCGCGCCGGGCACGCGGGAGACCGATCTTCTTGCGCCGCACAACACGGTCGAGGCGGTCGATGCCATCGTTCTTTCGGGCGGATCGGCCTTCGGGCTGGACGCCGCCTCCGGCGTTCAGGACTGGCTGGCCGAACAGGGACGCGGCTTTCCCGTCGGCCCGCACCGGGTGCCGATCGTGCCGTCGGCGATCCTGTTCGACCTGATCAATGGCGGCGACAAGGACTGGGGCGACAAATCCCCCTACCGGGCGCTGGGCACGCTTGCCGCGCAGACGGCGGCGACCGAGTTCGCCATCGGCAGCCATGGCGCGGGCGCCGGCGCACTGACAGCCGACCTCAAGGGCGGCCTCGGCTCGGCCTCGGCAGAGCTCGAACGCACCGGCATTACCGTCGGATCGCTGGTTGCGGTCAACAGCCTGGGCACGCCGATGGTCGGCGGCACCCGCCATTTCTGGGCCGCCCCTTTCGAACAGGACGGGGAGTTCGGCGATGAGGGCCTGCCCGAACCGATGCCCGCCAATGCGACCGATCTGCGCATCAAGTTCCGCGATCTGGTCTCCGACGGCGCGCCGGTGAACACGACGATCGGCGTTGTCGCCACCGACGCCAAGCTGACCAAGGCGCAATGCAAGCGGCTGGCGATCGCCGCCCATGACGGGCTGGCGCGCGCCATCTGGCCGGCGCACACGCCGTTCGACGGCGACTGCATCTTTGCGCTGGCGACCGGCCGGACCGAGATCGGTCCCGATCTCGATGTGTTTGTCGATCTGTGCGCGGCGGCGTCCGCGACCATGGCGCGCGCGGTGGCACGGGGCGTCTATGCCGCTCACGAAGAGCCGGGGGATATCATGCCGGTCTGGTCGTCGCGCCGTTGACAGGCCGGCGCCACGCGCGCCACTGACAGCCCAGCCGCATCATCGAGGAGAGACCAGCCATGCGCGACATCAAGATCGCTCCGTCCATTCTCGCATCGGACTTCTCGAAGCTCGGCGAAGAGGTGCGCGCGGTCTCCGAGGCCGGCGCCGACTGGATCCATCTCGATGTGATGGACGGCCATTTCGTGCCCAACATCTCCTACGGGCCGGACGTGATCGCCGCGCTGCGCGCGCACACCGACATTGCGTTCGACTGCCATCTGATGATCGCGCCCGCCGATCCCTATCTCGAGGCGTTCGCCAAGGCCGGCTGCGACACGATCACGGTCCATGCCGAGGCGGGGCCGCACCTGCACCGCTCGCTGCAGGCGATCCGCGCGCTCGGCAAGAAGGCCGGGGTGACGCTGAACCCGGCAACGCCCGTGTCGGCCATCGAACACGTCATCGACATGGTCGATCTGGTTCTCGTCATGAGCGTCAATCCGGGCTTTGGCGGCCAGAAGTTCATCGACGCCGTGGTGCCGAAGATCGCCGCCATCAATGCGCTGATCGGCGACCGCCCGATCGACCTTGAAGTCGATGGCGGGGTGACGGCCGACACCGCGCCCGCCTGCGCGAAGGCCGGCGCCAATGCGTTCGTTGCAGGCTCGGCGGTCTTCAAGGGCGGGACAGTGGACGCCTACCGTGCTAACATCGAGGCCATTCGGGCGGCGGCGACGGACAACCGGCCATAGGAGGTCGATATGGTTGAACGGTTTTTCTGCAGGCTTCGCGCCTGCCTCGCCCTGGCGCTGCTGACGGCGTTCGCCGTCTTAGGCGCACTGGCACCGGCGAAGGCCGGTGATGCGGCGACCCTCAACGTTCTGGGCTTTTCGTCGGACGGCGCGATTTTCGCCTTCGAGGAATATGGCGTCCAGGATGGGTCCGGCTTTCCCTATGCGAACCGCTATTACATCGATACCGCGACCGACACGTTCCTGCCCGGCTCGCCGATCCGCAAGCGGATCGACGACGAGACGGCGAGCGTCGCCGAGGCACGCGCCCAGGCGCGGGCGGTGGGCGAGACGACGATTTCCGATGCGCTGCTCGCCGCCAATGGAGGCGTGCTGGCCGGTTTCAACCCGATCACCGAGATCGGCGCCGATCCGTTCCGCATGGTTGTCAATCCGCGTCCGGTCAATCCGCCGATCGATGCACCGCTCGAAGTGCGGCTGACCGAATTGAGGTTCCTCGCCGAGCCGCCCTGCGACGGCGTGACGGACGCCAGCATCGGCTTCCGGCTCGTCAAGATCGATCCGACGCCGGGCGGGTCCACTGAGCTTCTCAACGAGGACGAAAGCGTTCCTTCAAGCCGTGGCTGCCCGCTCGGCTATGCCATCGGCGGCATCCAGACCTTCTACCCCGACAAGGCCGACCCGGTCTTTGCCGTCCTGATCGCCATCCGCTCGTTCGGCTTCGAGGGACCGGATTTCCGCTGGATGGCCGTGACCGCAACCGTCACGCCCTAGGAAACGGCGGCGCATGAGACTTTGGGGGCGACTGGCCGCATCGCGGCTGACATTGCGGCGCGCGGCGACAGCCAGCCTGGCATGCGCGGTTGTGGCGGGGCTTCTGACGGTGCTGACGCTGCGCTGGCAATATGGCTGGTCGGACGCCGGACATATCGGCATCGTCAGCGCGATCTATGCAGCGGGGGCCGGTACCGGTTTTGCGGCATCGCTTTTTGCAACCAGCCTTGCCATGCCGCATGCCAGCAGGCGCCGGCGCACAATGGTGACGGTCCTGCTTGCCGTTCTCGCCGTCCTGGGTGCCACCTACTTCATCTTCTTTCTCGAACACCGAAGCTATTACAGCCAGTGGCACGATGCCGCCCTGACGCGGCTTTGGTTCTGGCAGCAGGCTTTCACGGCTTTGGGTGGGGCCGCCCAATTCGCGGTGATGGGCATTCGCTATTTCGGTGTCGGTGCGCTGGCGCTGATCGTCGCCGCAAGCTGGTGGGTGCACCGACCGGCGCATTGAGTGTTGCAGCGCGGCCTGATAGGCGAACCGCGCACACCTCTCCTACCCGCAGGTTCATCACATGATTCCCCGCTATTCGCGCCCCGACATGGTCGCCATCTGGTCGCCCGAAACCAAGTTCCGCATCTGGTTCGAGATCGAGGCCCATGCCTGCGACGCGCTCGCCAAGGCCGGCGTGATCCCCGAGCGCGCGGCGCAGGTGATCTGGGAAAAGGCCGGCTCGGCGACGTTCGATGTCGAACGCATCGACGCGATCGAACGCGAGACCAAGCATGATGTGATCGCCTTCCTGACCCATCTGGCCGAGATCGTCGGGCCCGAAGCGCGGTTCGTCCATCAGGGCATGACCTCGTCGGACGTGCTGGACACATGTCTGGCCGTACAGCTCTCGCGCGCGGCGGACATTCTTCTCGCCGATCTCGACGCGCTGCTTGCCGCGCTGAAAACGCGGGCCTTCGAGCACAAGGACACCGTCACCATCGGCCGCAGCCACGGTATCCATGCCGAGCCGACGACGTTCGGTCTCAAGCTCGCCCAGGCTTATGCCGAGTTCGAACGGTGCAAGTGCCGCCTTGAAGCGGCACGCGCCGACATCGCCACTTGCGCGATTTCCGGCGCGGTCGGCACATTCGCCAACATCGACCCGGCCATCGAGGCCCATGTGGCCGAAGCGATGGGCCTGACCGCCGAACCGGTCTCGACGCAGGTGATCCCGCGCGACCGGCATGCGATGTTCTTTGCCACACTCGGCGTGATCGCCTCGTCCGTCGAGCGGCTGGCCGTCGAAATTCGCCATTTGCAGCGCACCGAAGTGCTTGAGGCGGAGGAATATTTCGCGCCCGGACAGAAGGGCTCGTCGGCGATGCCGCACAAGCGCAACCCGGTGCTGACCGAAAACCTGACCGGGCTTGCGCGCATGGTGCGCGGCTATGTGACGCCGGCGCTCGAAAATGTCGCGCTTTGGCACGAGCGGGACATCTCGCACTCTTCGGTCGAACGGATGATCGGCCCCGATGCGACGATCACGCTCGATTTCGCTCTGGCCCGCCTGACCGGTGTCATCGAAAAGCTCGTCGTCTATCCCGACGCCATGACTGCGAACATGAACCGCTTCCGCGGCCTCATCCATTCGCAACGCGTGCTTCTGGCGCTGACCCAGGCCGGTGTGAGCCGCGAGGACGCCTACCGGCTGGTCCAGCGCAACGCCATGAAGGTCTGGGAACAGGGCAAGGACTTCCTGACCGAACTGCTCGCCGACGACGATGTCCGCGCCCATCTGGGCGAAGACGAGATCCGCGACAAGTTCGATCTCGGATATCACACCAAGCATGTCGACACGATCTTCGAGCGGGTGTTCGGCGAGAGCTGAAGTCAGCTGTCAGGACAGAGCGACGGGCTGCCCTGCGCCAGCCATTGCTCGAGCGTCAGCCGCTGCGGGGACAGTGAAACGGCGGTTTCCGTGGTCTCCTCGCGGACGATACCCTTGCCGGTCAGCACGTTGATGTCGCAGCCGCCATTGGCGTCGGGATCGAGCGTGTCGTAGAAGCTGTGGGTAAACCCGGCGATGAGCAGTGTTTCGTCGCGCCATGCCAGCGTGACCGTCTGGTTCCAGCGGTTGCGCCCGATCGCCTCGTTGCCCGATTTCAAAAGGAGCGAACCGGAAGCGGCAAAATCGACCGAGGGACGGTTGCCCACCATCATGCCCGCGCCGCCCCAGGCCGCATCGGGAAAGGACAGCCAAGGCTCCATGGCGCCTTCGTCAAAGCCGGTGCCGCGCAGGATGATCAGCGCGTGGTCGTCGGTGCCGTCGGGGTCGGGCGCGACCAGAAGCGCCGCGTCCCGGGCGCCGTCCCCGTCCAGATCGCCGGTCGCAACCGAGACGATCCTGTCGACGGGCCAATCGCCGGCGGCCGCGGGAAATGGCGCCAGACCGATGCCAGCGACAAGCGTCAGATGACAGGTTGTCACCGGAATTGAAGCGGCATTTCTCATCGCAAACCCCTGATTTTGCGGTGGCTTTCCGCACGATCACGACTGTGGCGGCTTTCATGACGCGATGCAACGCCGCTTGTCCGGCGATGACGCGGTTCGGGCATGATGGGCGCGCATCGTGGCGATGTTCAAGCCAATCATGGAGGACATCATGACCGACGAACGCGACTATTATTCCAATCATCGCACGCGAGCCGAGCTGGGTGCGTCCTCGGGCGGCGGCCTGTGGGCCGGGCTGGCGATTCTCGCGCTCTTCGTGCTGATCGCCACGTTCTATCTGTTTTCGGGCGGCGGGGCAGAGAACGGCACCGGTGCGCCGGACATGGCGCCCGCACCGGTCGAAACGCCGGTGCCCAACACCGCACCGGCTCCGGTGCAATAGCCGAACCGGATGATGGCCGGCGCCGGACGCCGGCCGCCTTGTCCGGAGTTGACATCGCCGGTTCGCGGGGCCACCTCGCGGACCATGAAGATCCGTGACGCCGACATCGTGCTCGTCCCCGGCTACCGAAATTCGGGGCCGGGGCACTGGCAGAGCCGCTGGCAGGCCAGGATGAAGACGGCGCGCCGCGTCGAACAGGCCGAGTGGACCAAGCCGGTGCGCGAGGATTGGGTGCGTGAAGTGCGCAATGCGATAGCGGAAGCCTCTGCTCCCGTTGTGCTGGTCGCCCATTCGCTGGGTGTTGCCTGCGCCGTTCATGCGATCCAGGACGACGAGGACGCCGCGCTCTCCGGCAAGGTGCGAGGTGGGTTTTTCGTCGCGCCGCCGGACGTGACCAACCCGGCGATCCGGCCCCGGCACCTGATGACGTTCGGCCCTTATCCGCGCGACCCTCTGCCGTTTCCGGCCTTTGTGGTTGCGAGCCGCAACGACCATTATTCGAGCTATGAAAAAGCCGAGGAGATCGCCGCCGACTGGGGCGCGTTTCTGGTCGATGCGGGCCAATCGGGCCATATCAACGCCGAATCGGGCCACGGCCCCTGGCCGGAAGGGCTGATGGTGTTCGCCGAATTCATGAAGCGGCTTTAGTCAGCGATCGCCGCGCGCCGCCGACAACACGGCGTCGGCGCCCTTCCTGACGATGGCCGCATCGAAGCCCGCGGCGATCAGCCCGTACCCCATCTGCGCATAGCGCGGCACCATGGCCGGATCGGCGGCGAAGATGCCGGCCAGCTTGCCGGCCTTTTTGGCGCGCGTGGCGATGCCGGCGACCGCGTCCATCATGTCGTCGAGCGTCGGCTCCAGCCGCTCGCCGCCGGTCCATGCGATGGAAAAGTCCGCCGGGCCGACGAACACCGCGTCGATGCCCTCGACGGCGAGGATCGCATCGAGCGAATCGAGCGCAGCACGCGTTTCGATCATCGCAAAGGCGAGCGTTTCGGCGTTGGCGCGCCCCAGATAGGCATTGCCGCCCTCGATGCCGCGCACGCCGATGGCACGGGTCGGGCCCCATGACCGTTCGCCGAGCGGCGGGTATTTCATGAAGGCGGCAAAGGCGCGCGCATCGTCGACCGAATTGATCATCGGCGCGATCACCGCATCGGCGCCGAAGTCGAGCGCCCGCGAGGCCATCTCGAACCGGCCGACCGGCACACGAACGATTGCGGGCACGCGTTGCGCGGTGATCGCTTCGATGCCATGCCATACGGACTGCTCGGTGTGACCGCCATGCTGCATGTCGAGGGTGACGGCATCGAAGCCCGCGCCGGCCAGAAGGCCGACAAAACCGGTCTCCGGCAGGGCCGACCAGGCGGTCAGCACCGTTTGGCCGGCGCGCAATGCACCGGCCAGTTCATAGCCATAGGCGGTCATCTGCCCTCCCCGCGCGCGGCGCCGGTCAGCTCTTTTCGATTTCCTCGGCGGCGCGGACCATCAGTTCGTCCATGGTGCGGCGGATCTGGTGATCGGACTGTTCGACGCCGGCCGCATCGAAATCGCCGCGCACCTTGCGGAACACATCCTCGTCGCCCGGCTCCTCGAAGTCGGCGGCGATGACCTCCTTGGCATAGGCTTCCGCGTCGTCACCCGTCTTGCCCAGCAGTTCCGCCGCCCAAAGGCCCAGAAGCTTGTTGCGGCGCGCCTCGGCCTTGAAGCGCAGCTCGGCGTCATGGGCAAACTTGTTTTCAAATGCGTCCTTGCGGTCCTTGATGCTCATTGTCGCTCCTCCGGGGCCGTCAGGGCCGGGCTTGATGGTGGTGGCTCACATGTAAGCCTAGCGCCGGTCTAAACCAAATGGTTTGTCAAAGATCAACCAGCCGATCGCCGCATATCCGGGGCCGTGCGATTTCCGGTTGAAGCCGCCAATGGCCATTTGTTTTGGCGCACCGTTTCGGATAAACCGGGCGAACGTTTCGTCCGACCCGCCAGGCGCCCGCGCGCCCGCTTGCGGAGCAGCAAAAGGCCAATGCATGAAACAGCGCCGCCGCATCTATGAGGGCAAGGCAAAAATCCTCTATGAAGGCCCCGAACCGGGCACGCTGGTACAGCACTTCAAGGATGATGCGACCGCCTTCAACGCGCAAAAGCACGACGTGATCGAGGGCAAGGGCGTCCTCAACAACCGCATCTCCGAGCACATCTTCTCGGCGCTCAACCGGATGGGCGTGCCGACCCACTTCGTCAAGCGCATCAACATGCGCGAGCAGCTGATCCGCGAAGTCGAGATCATTCCGGTCGAGATCGTCGTGCGCAACATCGCCGCCGGCTCGCTGGCCGAGCGGCTCGGCATCGAGGAAGGCACGGTGCTGCCCCGCTCGATCATCGAATTCTATTACAAGTCCGATCCGCTCGGAGATCCGCTGGTCTCGGAGGAACATGTCACCGCGTTCGGCTGGGCCAATCCGCAGGAGATCGACGACATGATGGCGCTGGCCATCCGCGTCAACGACTTCCTGTCGGGGCTGTTTCTGGGCATCGGCATCCAGCTTGTCGACTTCAAGATCGAGTGCGGCCGGCTGTTCGAGAACGACATGATGCGGATCGTCGTCGCCGACGAGATCTCGCCCGATTCGTGCCGGCTGTGGGACATCGGCACCAATGAGAAGCTCGACAAGGACCGGTTCCGGCGCGACATGGGCGGGCTGGTGGAAGCCTATACGGAAGTGGCGCGGCGCCTGGGCATCATGAACGAGAACGAGCGTCCCCGCCCGTCAGGCCCGGTACTCGTCGCCTCCAAGGACAAGCTGCACTAGGATCCGGCGATGCACGCACCGGCCTTGCGTTCGATGGGCTTCTTCTGGCTGGCCTCTGTTGCCCTGGCCGGATGCAGCGCCGCCGATACGCCGGTGGCCACGGACACGGTCTCGGGCTGGCGACCGCTCCCCGGCGGCACCTATGTGTGCGCGCCGCCGGCCTGCGCCCTGGTCCAGCGCGCCGGCCATGACGCGATTTCGCTGGGGCCCGACGGCCGGGCGGCCGTCGAACGCAATGATGACGAAACCCGGCGGGCGTTCGAACGGGCGCTGAGAAACGGCTCGGCCCGCGCCGCCGCCGGCGAGGATGTCGCGCTGAGCATCGACGGTGCGGTCACACGGACGATGGTCGGCGCGACCGAGGGCCTGACCTTTGCAATCGCCGGCATGCAGAACGACGGAACCCCCGCCGATCCGGGTCATGCCATCATCGTTCCGAAGGATGGGCGGTTTCACATGGTCTATGCATTTTCCGGCAGCAAGACCGACGCCCGCGCCGCCGCGCGGCACTTCGTCAACGCGATCACTCTCTGACAAGGACGCCTCACCGCTCATGATCACCGCACGTGTCACCGTCACGCTGAAAACCGGCGTTCTCGACCCCCAGGGCAAGGCGATCGAAGGCGCGCTCGCCACGCTCGGCTTTGACGGCGTCGATGGCGTCCGCCAGGGCAAGGTGTTCGACATAGAGCTCGGCCATGACGACCGCAGGCGCGCCGAGACCGATCTTGCCGCCATGTGCGAAAAGCTGCTCGCCAACACGGTGATCGAGGACTATGCCGTGGAGATCGTCTGAAATGAAAACCGCCATTGTCCTCCTGCCCGGGCTGAACCGCGACCGCGACATGATCGCGGCGATCCGGACGATCTCCGGCCAGGAGCCGCTGACCGTTTGGCAGACCGAAACCGAAATCCCCGCCGGCGTCGATCTCGTCATCGTGCCGGGCGGCTTCTCGTTCGGCGATTACCTGCGCTGCGGCGCGATCGGCGCGCGCATGCCGGTGATGCGCGCGGTGGCCGATGCCGCCGGGCGCGGCGTCCGGGTGCTCGGCGTCTGCAACGGGTTCCAGATGCTGCTCGAGGCCGGCCTGCTGCCCGGCGTGCTGATGCGCAACGCTTCACTCAATTTCGTCTGCAGATGCGTCAAGCTGGAAGTGACCAATGCGGACACGGTGTTCACGCGCCGATACCGGCAAGGCCAAATGATCGACTGCCCGGTCGCCCATCATGACGGCAACTATTTCGCCGACGCCGAGACGCTGGCGCGCCTCAAAGGCGAGAACCGGGTGGTCTTCCGCTATGCGGATGGCACCAATCCGAACGGCTCGGCCGACGACATTGCCGGCATCGTCAATGCCGAAGGCAATGTGCTGGGCATGATGCCGCATCCCGAAAACCTGATCGAGGACGCCCATGGCGGCACCGACGGGCGGCCGCTGTTCGAAGGCGCGCTCGATCTGGTCGCCGCCTGACGGTCTATCGGGCCGCTGTCACCAGTTCGCCGGGCGTCGTGCGCATGATCGTGATGTCCTCGGTCACCGCATTGCACAGGAACACGAGGTTGGCGGCCGACGAGACCAGCTTGACCGAGTAATGCGCGCCTGTGTCCGCAACCTGGCGCACATGGTTTCGGTCGGCGCCCAGCCCGTCCAGCATGGCTTCGACCATCTGCGGACAGGCATCGAACGGCGCGGCCTGACGCATCAGCACCTCTTCGCCGGCCATGGCCGGCGCTGTGCCCAGCGCCACAAACACGGCGATCGCCGCCGCGCGTGCGGATATGATTGACATTGGCATGTCCCCCGATCTTGATGACCGTTGCGGTCTGCATCTCCTTGTTTTTGGCGTGGCGATTCGTCCGTCGCCTTGATCCCGATCGGAACAGCCTATGCGCGAATGGTTAAGCGCCAAATCCCAAAACAGGCAAAAAAGCGTTGCGATTGCTGCACTCGGCGCAACCCTGATGTTGCTGACGGCGTGTCAGAGCTTCGAAGCGCCGGGCGGCTCGCTGACGGCCGAGGTCGACGCGCGGGGACCCGTCCAAGCTCTCCAAAGGGTCAATGAACGCGGACTGGCGTGCTGGATCCGCTCGGGCGACCGCGCCTTTCGCGGCTATGCGCTGGTGCCCGAACTCGACACGCGCAGCGGCGATCCGCGCATTCTGGTGGTGCGCCAAGGCAATGCGCAGGGCTTGCCCGAATTGGTGATCTCCGCATCGGGCGATCCGGTGCGGATTGTCACCTTCGGGCCGCTGACCGGCGATCGCCTTTCGGCGCGCATCAATGCCGACGTGCTGGCATGGAGCGCCGGGCGGCAGGGCTGCGCCTGACCGCCTTACGAGCGGCGGCGCCGCGCATCGATGAAGGCAAGCGGATCGGGCTCGATCCGGTGACGCTCGTAAAAGGGCAGCGAGCGGCGTATTTCGCGATCCGCCTCCGCCGGCGTTATGCCGATATCCCGAAGTTCGGATTCTGTGAGCTTGCTCAATTGGATACGCGTGCGGCGCCTGTCCAGTTTCGCCACGATCATCGCCACCAGAACCCGGGCCCATACGCGGAACGGCACCGAATTGGCGGACTTGTAGACGATGCCGGCAATGGTGATCGGCCTGGCCCGGAGCGGGATTGTATCAATTGTACCCATCATTTCGAATCCTCTTGGCTGGACGCCATGGGTCGATGGATACATTGACATATAGAGGGGATCAATATACAGAATTGTCACCATGACAACTTGGATTCCCAACCTGTCCAGCATGCAGGGGCCGCTTTATGTGCGGCTTGCCAATCGCATCCAGCAGGACATTGAATCGGGCACCCTGCCCGCCGGCGCCAAGCTGCCGCCGCAGCGCAATCTCGCATTCGACATCGGCGTCACCGTCGGCACTGTCAGCCGCGCCTACGCGCTGGTGCGCGAGCGCGGACTTGTGACGGGCGAAGTGGGCCGCGGCACCTTCGTGGCCGATACAGAGCACAATGGCAGCCACACGCCGCTCCCCCTGCCGCTGCGTGTTCCCGGCGGGTACGAGGAAAACCGCGCCGATGTGATCCGGCTCGATTCATCGGCCGCCTTCAGCACCGCCGGCGCAAACGAAGTGCGCGCGCTTCTTGCCGAGGCGGCAAATGACCTGCCCTGCGAGATGGCCGACTATGTCCGAAAGATCGAACCGCATTGGCAGACGGCCGGCGCCGACTGGATGAAGGTCGGCAGCGGCTGGGGCCCCGACCCGGATACCGTGCTGCCGGCCCCCGGCGCACAGGGTGCGCTGATGGCCGTTCTGGGCGCAATCACCAATCCGGGAGACCGGGTCGCCTGCGAAGCGCTGACCTATGCGGGCATGCCGCGCGCCGCACATCTGATCGGGCGCGGTTCGGTCAGCGTCGCCATCGACGAGAACGGCATCCTGCCGGAAGCGTTCGAAACGGTCTGCGCCCAGCAGCATCCCAAGGTGCTGTTCCTGATGCCCGGCGTGCACAATCCGCTCACCCGCGCGCTGCCGCCCGAACGCCGAAAGGCGATCATCGACATTGCCCGGCGCCACAATGTCTGGCTGATCGAGGACAATCTCTACGCGACGATCGCCGGCGACCCGCACACGCCGATCGCGGCGATGGCGCCGGACATCACTTTCCATATCACCGGCCTGTCGAAGGCCGTGGCGGCGGGCCTGCGCGCCGGCTGGGTGGCCACGCCGCCGCACCTGACGGCCCGCGTCTGGTCGGCCCAGAAGATGCTGACCGGCGGCGCCAGCTACCTTCTGTGCGAACTGGCCGCCCGCATGGTCGATTCGGGCAAGGCGATGGCCGTGCGCAACCGCGTGCGTGCCGAAATCGGCCGGCGGGTTGCATTGATGCGGACCATCTTCGACGGATGCGACATCAATCTGCGCGACCATACGCCCTTTGCCTGGCTGAAACTGCCCGAACCCTGGCTTTCGGGCACATTCAAGGCCGCCGCATACGAGGAAAAGGTCCGCATCGACGACGAGGACGAGTTCAAGGCCGGACGCGGCGACCACCGGTTCCACGGGGTGCGCATCGCCTTTTCGGCCACCATCAAGGACATCCACCAGCTGGAGACGGGTGCGCGCAGGCTGCGCCGCATACTCGATGCCGGCCCCGGCGCCCATCACAGCTACAACTGAACCTGCCGATGCGCCGGCGATAGCTGTGATCGGGTTCCCGCGCCCCCTGTATTTGCCGTTCTGCATGGGCTATGCGGGCGCCAACAGCCACCAGAACCGACTGTTGCATGACCATTTCCAACACGATCGCCATCACGCCCGAACTGATCGAGGCGCATGGGCTCAAACCCGACGAATATGACCGCATTCTCGAGCTGATCGGCCGGGAGCCGAGCTTCACGGAGCTGGGCATCTTCTCGGCCATGTGGAACGAGCACTGTTCGTACAAGAGCTCCAAGAAATGGCTGCGCACCCTGCCGACCGAAGGGCCGCAGGTGATCCACGGCCCCGGCGAGAACGCCGGCGTCGTCGATATCGGCGACGGCCAGTGCGTCGTCTTCAAGATGGAGAGCCACAACCACCCCTCCTACATCGAGCCCTATCAGGGCGCGGCGACGGGCGTCGGCGGAATATTGCGCGACGTCTTCACCATGGGCGCGCGGCCCGTTGCGGCGATGAACGCGCTGCGGTTCGGCGAACCGGACCATCCCAAGACACGGCATCTGGTCGCGGGCGTCGTCTCGGGTGTCGGCGGCTATGGCAATGCTTTCGGCGTGCCGACCGTCGGCGGCGAGGTGGAGTTCGATGCGCGCTACAACGGCAATTGCCTGGTCAACGCCTTTGCGGCAGGGATCGCCGACACCGACAAGATCTTCCTGTCCAAGGCCGAAGGGGTCGGCCTGCCGATCGTCTATCTGGGCGCCAAGACCGGCCGCGACGGCGTCGGCGGCGCGACGATGGCCTCGGCGGAGTTCGACGACACGATAGAGGAAAAGCGACCCACCGTTCAGGTCGGCGATCCGTTCACGGAAAAATGCCTGCTTGAAGCGTGCCTCGAGTTGATGGCGACCGGCGCGGTGATCGCCATTCAGGACATGGGCGCGGCGGGGCTTACCTGCTCGGCCGTCGAAATGGGCGCCAAGGGCGATCTTGGCGTCGAACTCGATCTCGACCGCGTGCCGGTGCGCGAAGAGCGCATGAGCGCCTATGAGATGATGCTGTCGGAAAGCCAGGAGCGCATGCTGATGGTGCTCGATCCGGCCAGGGAAGCCGAGGCCGAGGCGATCTTCGAAAAATGGGGGCTCGATTTCGCGATCGTCGGCAAGACGACCGACGACCTGCGCTTCCGCGTGCTTCACCAGGGCGAAGAGGTCGCCAATCTGCCGATCAAGGAACTGGGCGACGAGGCGCCGGAATATGACCGGCCCTGGGTGGAACCGGGCATCTATCACGACTGGGACCCGGCCTCCGTGCCCGCTCCGGACGATTTTGCGGACGCGCTCCTCGCCATGCTCGGCTCGCCGAACCTGTCGTCGCGCCGCTGGGTCTGGGAGCAGTATGACACGCTGATCGGCGCCAACACGCTTGCCATTCCCGGCGGCGATGCGGGCGTCGTGCGCGTCGACGGCCATGCGACCAAGGCGCTCGCCTTTTCGTCAGACGTCACGCCGCGCTATGTCGAGGCCGACCCCTATGAGGGCGGAAAGCAGGCCGTCGCCGAGTGCTGGCGCAACATCACCGCAACGGGGGCCGAGCCGCTGGCGGCGACCGACAATCTCAATTTCGGCAATCCCGAGCGTCCCGAGATCATGGGCCAGTTCGTCAAGGCCATCGAGGGGATCGGCGAAGCCTGCTCGGCGCTCGGCTTTCCCATCGTTTCCGGCAACGTGTCGCTTTACAACGAGACCCATGGCGAGGCGATCCTGCCGACGCCGACCATCGCCGGCGTCGGACTGATTCACGACTGGGCGCACATGGCGCGCATCGGCACGATGAATGAGGGCGATGCGGTGTTCGTCCTTGGCGGCGACGGCACGCATCTGGGCCAGTCCGCCTATGGCCGCATTGTCCATGGCCGCGCGGACGGCCCGCCGCCGCCCGTCGATCTCTACCAGGAAAAGCGCAATGGCGATTTCGTCCGTTCGGCGATCCAGAACGGCCAGGTGACCGCCTGTCACGACGTTTCCGACGGCGGTCTTGCGATCGCGCTGGCCGAAATGTGCATGGCGGCGAAGCGGGGCATGACAATCGAGGTCGGCGAGACCCAGGCTGCCCACGCGCTGCTGTTCGGCGAGGATCAGGGCCGCTACGTGGTCACGGTCGGCGCGCCCGACGCCAATTTCCTTTCGCTCAACGCCGAGGGCGCAGGCGTGCCATTCCGGCGCATCGGCACGGTGGCGGGCGACCGGTTTTTGTTGACCGGCGCGATCTCCGCTTCCATATCTTTGGCACAGATGGAGCGCGCGCATGAGGGCTGGCTGCCCGGCTACATGGCCGGCCCGGCCCGCGCGGCCGCCGAACAGGAGATGCCGTAATGCCGATGAACGCCGCCGACATCGAACGCATGATCAAGGACGCCATCCCCGATGCGCAGGTCACGATCCGCGATCTGGCCGGCGATGGCGATCATTATGCGGCCGAGGTGGTCTCGGAGAGCTTTCGCGGCAAGAGCCGCGTGCAGCAGCACCAGATGGTCTATGAGGCGCTGCAGGGCAATATGGGCGGCGTCCTGCACGCGCTCGCCTTGCAAACGTCGGCGCCGGGTTAAGCCGCCGTGCTCGGCGCGCTCATGGTCTTGTGCTTGAGCGCGCTGCTTCTTACTAATGAACGCATTCGCGACAGGCTGGCCAGCCTGTTTTCCAACCGCCGGGCCTTGAACCCGGATGAGAAAGGACGAGACGATGGCAGGGATCGGTGAGTTCATCGACAACGAGGTCAAGACCAACGAAGTCGTGCTCTTCATGAAAGGCACGCCGGGCTTTCCCCAATGCGGCTTTTCGGGTCAGGTGGTGCAGATCCTCGACTATCTGGGCGTCGACTACAAGGGCGTGAACGTGCTCGCCGACGACGATCTGCGCGAGGGCATCAAGACCTATTCAAACTGGCCGACGATCCCGCAGCTCTACGTCAAGGGCGAATTCGTGGGCGGCTGCGACATCGTCCGCGAGATGTTCCAGGCGGGAGAACTGCAGAGCCATTTCGAAGGCAAGGGCGTCGCAGTCAAGCAGGCGAGCTGACCGCCCCCTGCCGTGATCACCCCCGCCTATGCGGCCACCATGGCGCGCTACAACCGCTGGCAGAACGCCAATCTGCTGGCCGCTGCCGGCACGCTGACCGACGAGGAGCGCCGCGCCGATCGCGGCGCGTTCTTCGGCTCGATCCACGAAACCTTCTCGCACCTTTTGTGGGGCGACAGCATATGGATGCACCGGTTCGCCGGCACGCCCAGGCCGGGAGGCGGCATCGCCGAGTCGACATCCATGGTCGCCGACTGGGGCGCCTTCGGCGCGGAGCGGCGGCGCTTCGACGATATGATCGCCGATTGGGCCGACGGGCTGGACGATGAATGGTTCGCCACCGATCTGACATGGTGGTCCGGCGCGGCCGGCCGCGAGGTCACGCGGCCCAGACCGGCGCTGGTGATGCACTTCTTCAACCATCAGACGCACCATCGCGGGCAGATCCACGCCATGCTGACGGCGGCCGGCGCCAAGCCGTCGGACACCGACCTGTTCATGCTGCCCGGCTGACGCCTTGCCGGCGGCGGCAATTGTCCCAGTGACAAGCCTTTGATTGCCGGCGCGGTTTCGGCATGGCACACCGGCGTGATGACCCTGCACAAGCTCCCTGCCCATGTCGCCGACGCGTTCGCCCATCAGGCCGCGGCGTGCCGCGATCTGGGATCGCCGCTGACGGCGACGGTCTGCGCGCTGGTCGCAGAACACGGGCTGCCGGACAGCGAAACCCGCCGCCGGATCGCCACATGGCCCGGCCTTGAAACGTCCAGGGGCGATGTCGTGCCACTGCGTTTCACCGGCGCGCTGCATCGGCTGGTGCTCGACGGCGCCGAACCGGCGCTTGCCGCCGCCTATCCGCCGCACGCGCTCGACACCGACGCGCTGCATGCTGCGATGATCGGGGCCGTTGGCAGCCATGACGGTTTCATCGCCGACTATCTGGGCTCGGCGCCGCAAACCAACGAAGTGGCGCGCGCCGCGCATTTGCTGCCGGCGCTTTTGGCCGTCGCAGCCCCCATGGCTCTGCCGATCCGGATGATGGAACTGGGCGCTTCGGCCGGCCTTTTGCAGAATTTCGAGAAGTTCCGATACGACTATGGCCGCCATTTCTGGGGCGATCCGGCTTCGCCGGTGACTTTG